>NZ_JBZTYL010000049.1:0-1344 GCF_058536225.1 Mycolicibacterium arcueilense | reverse complement strand
TGACGGTGGTGTCGGTGGGGTGATGTCGGTGGGCCGTTCGAGCAGTTTGCCTTTGTGGAAGACCGCTCCGGCGCGGACGAGGGCGACCAGATGTGGGGCGTTGACGGCCCGCCAACGGGCTTGGGCGGCGTCGATCAGCTTGTAGGCCATGGCCAATCCAGCGGCCCGCGATCCCGGACCCTTGGTGACCTTCGTTCTCAAACGCACTGTGGCGAAGGTGGATTCGATCGGATTCGTGGTACGCAGATGGATCCAGTGCTCGGCGGGGTAGTGGTAGAACTCCAGCAGGACATCGAGGTCGTCGACGATCTTGGCGACCACTTTCGGGTACTTCGCGCCGAAGGCAACCGCGAAGGCCTTGACCGCGACCTGAGCTTTGTCGATGTCTTCGGCGTTGTAGATGTCCTTGATGGCCGCCAGCGCGGCCGGATGCGCTGACTTCGGCAGTGCGGAAAGGACGTTGGCCTGCTTGTGGAACCAGCAGCGCTGCTCTCGGGTCTTCGGGAATACCTCCCGCACCGCCTTCCAGAACCCGAGCGCGCCATCGCCGACGGCCAGCACTGGGGCGGTCATGCCGCGTCGTTTGCAGTCGCGCAGCAGATCCGCCCACGACTCGCATGACTCCCGATAGCCGTCGGTGATCGCCACGAGCTCTTTGCGGCCGTCAGCGCGCACGCCGAGCATCACCAGCAGGCACAGCTTCTCCTGGTCCAGGCGGACCTTGAGGTGAATGCCGTCGACCCACAGGTAGACGTAGTCGCTGCCGGACAGGTCCCGGGCAGCGAACGTACGGGCTTCGTCTTGCCACTGCGCGGTCAGACGGGTGATCGTGGTGGCCGACAACCCGGCACCCGAGCCGAGGAACTGCTCGAGTGCGGGCCCGAAGTCGCTGGTCGATAGGCCGTGCAGATACAGCAGCGGCAGCACCTCACTCATCTGCGGGGACTTGCGTGCCCAGGCCGGCAGGATCGCCGAGGAAAACCGCTGCCGCTCACCAGAATCGGGGTCGACACGGCGATCGTTGACCCGCGGCGCCTTCACCTGCACGGCACCGGCCGCGGTCAGCACCTCACGCGGCTGGTGATAGCCGTTGCGGACCACCAGTCGGTGACCGTTCTCGTCGAGCTGATCAGCGAATGCGGCCACGTACGCGGCGACCTCGGCCTGCAGGGCAGCGGCCAACATCTGCCGGGCTCCGTCGCGGACGATCTCGTCCAACAACGACCGGCCGGCCTCGCCGCCGTTGGCCTCCTCGGCATCGTGAACTACGGTGAGCATGGGCGTACCTTCCCAACCAGCGCGCCAACGCCGGTCTTGATCGAATACCTGATTCCGTGATGATCA
>NZ_JBZTYL010000048.1:0-1380 GCF_058536225.1 Mycolicibacterium arcueilense | reverse complement strand
GTTGGCGACGAGGGTGTCGTCGCGTTTGAGGCCGCGTTCGAGGCGGGAGATTTGGGTGGGCCAGAGGCCGAAGTGGGTAGCGGCGGCGGTCAGGGTGATGTTTTGGGCTTGACGGGTCGGCCGTAGGTCGCTGTAGTCGTCGATCGGGCAGGGCGCGGTGAGGTGTGTGAACATCTCGCGGGCGATGGCGCGTTTGAGCAGCCGCAGGACCTCTTTTTTGGACCGGCCGGCAGCGGTCTGGCGGGTGACGTAGTCGCGGGTCCGTTGGTCGTGTGACATGCGGACCAGGGCGATGCGGTAGAGGGCGTTGTTGGCGGCGCGGTCACCGCCGCGGGAGAGCCGATGTCGGGTGGTTTTCCCCGACGAGGCCGGGATGGGAGCGACACCGGCGAGCATCGCGAAGGAGGCTTCGCTGCGGAGCCGCTGGGGGTTGGTGCCGGCAGTGATGATCAGTTGAGCGGCGGTGTCGGGGCCGACGCCGTAGGCGGCCCGGAGTGCGGGATTGATGGTGGCAGTGAGGGTATCGAGCTCAGCAGTGAGTTCGTCGGCCTGACCTTGCAGGAAGGTGACGCGGTGGGCCAGTGCTTTGCAGGCGATCAGTACCGAGACCGCCACGGGGTCTTTGTGCGTGGCGGGCCGGCATCCGGATAGGGCGGTCACCAGCGTCAGTGTGGTGGTGTAGCGGCGGTAGCGCTCGCGTAGCTCGGCGGGGGCGGTGACGAGCAGGTCTTTGATCTGTTGGATGGCTGCGGTGCGGGCTTTCACGGCGCCGCGGCGGGCGGTCAGCAGGGCTTTGAGTGCATTGGTGTGGGGGTCTTTGGGTACGGCCAGGCCCTCGCCGGCCAGCACCGCACGGGCCGCACTGTGGGCGTCGAGCGGGTCGGATTTTCCTTGCCGGCGCCTGGCTGCTCGGTCGGGTCGGTTGACTTCAACGACGTGAATATCGTTGGCTTGCAATGCTTGTGTGAGCCCAGCGCCGTAGCTGCTGGTGCCCTCGACTCCAACGCTCACGATGTCACCAAGGCTGCGGGCCCAGCAGATCGCGGCCCAGTAACCGGTGGGGTTGGTGCGGAATTCGGCGTCGCCGAGGAGTTGGCCGGTGTCGGTGATGGCGGCGAGGTGGATGGTGTCCAGATGGGTGTCGGCGCCGATGACGACTCGGCGTGGGGATGTCACGATGGATGGTGTCCTCTCCGTGGTGATGAACCGTGCGGCGGGTGACAACCCGGTGGGGCGGGCAGACAAGACATTGATGAGGAACGGCCAGGCTCCTGATTAGGTCATGTCCGCCCCGCCGGATCCTCGGCGGTGCTTGCTTGCACGTCGCTGGTGAGACAAATCAAGTCGAAGACAAACCAGCAGGTCGTCAGTCAGTGCGCG
>NZ_JBZTYL010000047.1:0-613 GCF_058536225.1 Mycolicibacterium arcueilense | reverse complement strand
GTTCTACTCGCGGCAGCGCCTTTGATGCCTTCGACGGACTCAATACAGTTGCGGGCGCGCTCAATTCGGGCTTGGTGATAGCGCACCGGATCGACGTTTTCCGGTGGTCGACCGACCGGACCACCGGCGCGGACCTGAGCCAGGTAGTCCTCGGCGTCCTGGCGATCGGCGGCGTCGGCTTGCGCGTCGGCGTCGCGGCGGCGGTTGAGTTCCCCAACGGCTTTGGCGATGTTGGCCGCCCGGCCACTGTGACGGGCGAACTGCTCGGGTAACCCATCGCCGCCCTGCCCGCGGCCACCTGGCCGATCGTCTTCAGCGTCTTCGGCCGCGTCGGTGGCCACCGCTTCGGACACAACGGTCTGCGCGATCTCGCGGCTGATCCGCTCGACCTCGCGCCCCACCGATTCCGGTGACCGGTTGGCTCCCCGGGATGCGTTGGCCGCGATCTTGCTGCCGTCGATGGCCACCACCCCGACTTTGACCATCCCCGCCGCTGAACACAATGCCAGGACTTGGGCGAACAGCCCGGTGAACGCGTCGTGATGGGCGGCGCGGAACCGGGCGATCGACGTGTGATCGGGGGCGTCCTGGGCGCACAGCACCCGGAAAGCCA
>NZ_JBZTYL010000046.1:0-1375 GCF_058536225.1 Mycolicibacterium arcueilense | reverse complement strand
GCAGGATGTAGCCGCTGGTCTGCCCAGCTTTTCCTGTGTGCTTCGGTGGGGCCTGTTCGGCGACGGTTAGACGGTTGCGGTAGCGGGTGGGCTGTAGCCGATGGTGTTGCGCCACAGGGTGAGCCAGTGCTCGGTCCAGGGCCAGTGGCTGGGTAGGTGCAGGATGGGTCGGCGTTGCGGTCGGGCCAGCCGTGCCGGGACGGTGATGATCGTGCGTCGCAAGGTGGCTCCCCGGGCCACTGCGTGCGCTCCACCGGCAAGCACACCGGCGGCGCGCAGCAGATTGTGGGCGATGGCCCCGCAGAGCACCCACGCGGAGTTGGCGCCGAATTGCCCGGAGGGCATGTGGGCCAAGGGGCCGGCGATCAGGTCGGCGAAGACAGTTTCGATGATCGCGTGTTGACGGTGGGTGATGTCGGCGTCGGCGGTTGGTAGGTCGGTGTTGGTGAAGAACGGGTGATACCGCCAGACCGGGAACAGGGCGTCGCGGAAGCGCGCATCTTTGACCCGACGTACCACCAGTCGGGCGGTGAAGCGGTCTGTGGTGGCCGCGAATGCGGTGTAGCTGATTTCGGCGACTTCGGCATCAGAGATCCACTCTCCGGTGTCGGGATCACGCACCGCGCCCGGGTATTTCACCGGTGTCCACGCCGCGTCGTCGATGGCGTTGATGGCCCGGTTGATCGCGCTGTTGCGGCCCATGACCACCGAGAATTGCGCACCATGGCGTCGGCAGGCGCCGACGACGGCGCGGGTGCCGTAGGACGAATCGCCGCGGACCAGGATCTGGCCGGTGACCCCGGCCGCTCGGGCCGTGGTGATGGCCTGGGCGACCATTCGACCGGCTCCTTTACCGGAGCCGGTCTTGCCGGCCCGCAGCCGCATCCCGGCGATCACCGGCGCCGCACCGGGGGTGCTGATCGTGGTCGCCAACGGCGAGAGTCCTTTGCGCAGGACCTGCTTGCCAGCGATTTTGGTGTGTCCGTAGGAGGCGCCTTGTTTGGCATGGCCGTAGACCGGTCGTAGCAGGGAGTCGATGTCGATGAACACACCGCTGTCGGATCCGGGTAGCAACTCAACGCGCCGGCAGAGGGCGGCCAAGTGTTCGCGCAGGACTGATTCGAGTTGGCGTGCGTGTCCGAAGGTGAACTCCCGCAACAGGGTTCCGATGGTTGATGGTGCGTACACATCGCCGAAGAGTGTTTTCATGCCCCCGGCCCGGACGATGTTGAGGTCATCAATGCTGTCGGCGCCGGCGCACATCCCGGCGATCACCGTGGCCAGCTTCGGTGCCGGATTCGCTGACCCGGATTTGATCTTCGGCGCGGGGATGAAGATCTTGTCAGCCAACAGATTCGGCAGGCCGGTCTGCTCA
>NZ_JBZTYL010000045.1:0-1148 GCF_058536225.1 Mycolicibacterium arcueilense | reverse complement strand
GACGATGACACGCATGGCTGGTCGTAAGCGGCATTCCGCGGAGGACATCGTGCGCAAGCTGCGCCGCGCCGATGAGCTGGCTGCCGAAGGCAAGACCGGTGAGGAGGTTGCTGCCGAGCTGGAGGTGTCGCCGGCAACGCTGTACAACTGGCGCCGCGGCTACGGCGGGATGGACACCGACGCCGCCAAGGAGCTCAAGGAACTGCGCGATCAGAACGCCCGGCTAAAGCGGCTGCTGGCCGAGGCCGAGCTGGAAAAGGACGCCTTGCGGGAGGTCGCGAAGGGAAAATTCTGAGCCCAGCTGCCAAGCGCCGCGCCGTGGACATGCTCAAGGATACGTTGAGCATGTCGGAACGGTTGGCGTGCAAGGCCGTTGGGCTCGCCCGCTCCACCTACCGCCGGCTCCCGCAGGCGCAGACCACCGATGATCCGGACGCCCAGATGAGGGCCTGGTTGCGCACGTACGCCACCAAACATCCCTGCCATGGGTTCCGGCGCGCTTGGGCGGCGTTGCGCTACGACGAAGGCCGCCAGGTCAACAAGAAGAAGATCGGCCGGCTGTGGCGTGAGGAGGGCTTGCAGGTGCGGGTCCGTAGTCCCCGCAAGCGGGCCGGAATCTCGTCGGTGGCGCCGGTGGTGGCAGATGCACCGAAGGTGGTGTGGGCGATCGATTTCCAGTTTGATTCCACCGTCGATGGTAAGGCCATCAAGATCGCCTCGATGGTCGACGAGCACACCCGCGAGTCACTGCTGAACGTCGTGGAGCGGTCAATCACCGGCGATCGGCTCGTCGACGAGCTCACAAAGGTGTTCGCCGCTACCGGTGGACCACCGAAAGTGCTGCGGCTCGACAACGGGCCGGAAATGATTTCTCAAGCGCTACAACAGTTCTGCGACGGACAGCTCGGCCTGTCCTACATCCCGCCGGGCACGCCGTGGAACAACGGCTTCATCGAATCATTCAACAACCGCCTACGCAAGGAATGCCTCAACCGCAACCACTGGAACAGTCTGCTGGAGGCCCGCGTGGTCATCGGCGACTTCAAACACGAGCACAACCACCGCCATCGCCACTCGGCCCTGGGCTACCAGACGCCGGCCGAGTACGCTGCGGCCTGCAGGTGCACCCACACCCCGGTGGCCTGCGA
>NZ_JBZTYL010000044.1:0-1111 GCF_058536225.1 Mycolicibacterium arcueilense | reverse complement strand
ATCGACGACGACATGGCAGCGAACAAGCGCCGGCGGCATACGCCGGATCAGATCATCCGCAAGCTCGCCGAGGGCAACAAGCTCCTCGGAACCGGGCAGGAACTGGCCGAGGTGTGTCGACACCTGCAGATCACCGAGTCGACGTGGCATCGCTGGGTTGCCCAGTACGGCGGGATGAAAGCCAACGACGCCAAACGCCTCAAAGAGTTGGAGGCCGAGAATGCCCGCCTGAAGAAGCTGGTCGCCAACCAGGCCCTCGACATCGACATGCTCAAGGAGATTTCGTCGGGAAACTTCTGACCCCGAACCGCAAGCGCAGCGCCGCACTGATGCTGCGCGAGCGGTTCGGGGTCTCTGAGCGCCGAGCGTGTGCGGTGGTGGGCCTCCACCGCTCCACGATGCGCCTGACACCCGCGCCGATCAGCGATGAGGAATCCGAGCTGCGGGCGTGGCTGCGCACGTTTTCCACCGAGCGTCCCCGCTGGGGATGGCGCCAGGCCGCGATCGCGGCCCGGCGAGCTGGCTGGCAGGTCAACAACAAGCGCGTCCGCCGCCTATGGCGCGAGGAAGGCCTGCGAGTTCCACAGCGCCGCAAGAAGAAACGCTTGACCGGCATCGGTGCGCCGGTCGGGACGATGTGTCCGATCCGGCCGAACGTGATCTGGGTGATGGACTTCCAGTTCGACACCACCGCCGACGGGCGAACGTTGAAGATGCTCAACGTGATTGACGAGTTCACCCACGAGGCCCTGGCGATCGAGGTCAACCGGTGCATCAACGCCGACGGCGTTGTTGACGTCCTCGACCGTCTGGCCCTGATGCATGGGGCACCGGCCTACGTGCGGTTCGACAACGGACCCGAGTTCATCGCCCACGCGGTCAACGACTGGTGCCGGTTCAACGGCACCGGCTCGCTGTTCATCGATCCCGGCTCCCCGTGGCAGAACGCCTGGATCGAGTCGTTCAACGGCCGGCTGCGCGATGAACTGCTCAACTCCTGGCGCTTCGACTCACTACGGGAAGCCCGCGTCATCATCGAAGACTGGAGGATCGACTACAACGCCAACAGGCCCCACTCCGCCCACCACGGGCTCACCCCAGCCGAGTTCGC
>NZ_JBZTYL010000043.1:0-11720 GCF_058536225.1 Mycolicibacterium arcueilense | reverse complement strand
TGTACTCTAAGAGTGTGCGTAGCAATATCAACCCTCTCGCCACGCCGATGCGGCGTGTTGCTTGCGCTCTCTGTTTTTGTGTGCGAAATTCGCCGTGTGAACCTACAAGAGCGGTTGCGCAAGGCGGTGTCGGATCATGGGCCGTCGTTGGCGACTCTGCGTTACGACTTGGAGGTGGTGATCCCCAAGGTTGGCCAGATGTGGCAGCCGTTGTTCGAGGATCCGTTGGATATTCATGGTCAGGCGTTTTGTACGTGTGTGCGCCAGATGGTGTTGAGGATGCGCGAGCTTCGCAAGCCGATCCCTGGGGACACGTTGTTGACTTCTCGTGGCAGTGGGTTGTCGGTGCAGATCGCCGATTCGCGGGGGATGGATTTTCGTGCGCGACGGTGGCCGTCGAAGGTGTTGCACGGGGAGCGAGTTCGGGTGGTGACGCATCCGACGGGCGGCGATCTTCGGGTGCTGCGGCCGCCGAAGGCTCAGGTCGACGAGCAGATGTTGTTGGACGAGGACGAGCCGGCGCAGTTGTTTCCGTCGCCGATTGTGACTCCGGCCGGTACACCGGATATCTTCGCCCTGTGGTGGCCGACCGACGATGGGTGGGGATTGTCGGAGGCGGTGTTGGCGTTCGTGGTGGATGTGGACAATGCGTCGCGGGTGCAGATTTTGGCAACCGAGCCGCTGCCTCCAGTCACCGACTCTCCGCTGGTGACTCCGTCGGCGCAGGGTCAGGGGCCCAGGGACGACTTCGGCGAGTACGAGCCGCCGGCGCTGGGGACGGGCGAGGATCCCGAGGAGCCGGCTTAAGGGGTCGTGGTGTCGGGGGTCGATGCGAATGTCGGCGGGTGGCTGTTGAATCGAGGTCGCAATGACGACGACCGTGGACGTGTATGGGTTGCGGGTCAACCAGGCCCGGGTCATGCGCGCGATGACTGCCACTGCGGTGATGGAAGCGTTGGGCTGGAAGCATTCTCGGCTGAACCGGTTGGAGAAGTCGACCACGACGGCGTTGCCGATCAAGGATTTCGACCGGCTGGTGGCGGTGTTGCGGTTCCCGGCGAAATTTTTCACCACCGCTCCGACGTCGCGGGTGCACCAGTCGGATCTGTTGTTCCGTGCGCCGCGGTCGATCACGGCGACCGAGCGGGAGTATTTGGCGCAGTTCGCGGCATTGGCTGGGGAGTTTCTCGACGAGCTCAATGGCCGCACTCAGTTACCTGCGGTGAAGTTGCCGATACTTCCGATCGACACCGCAGTGACCCAGGCCGCTGCGGCGGTGCGTGCCAGTTGGGGGTTGGAGCACGATCAGCCGATCGAGTACCTGACGCATGAGATCGAGCGCAGCGGTGTGGTGGTCGTGGTGCGCCGCTTGCTGACCTCCTCGTCACGGCGGATCCTGGGTGACGGGGATTCCACCGGCAAGATCGACAAGCATTTGGGTTATTCGGTGCGTGTCGGGGAGTTCAATACCCGGCCGTTGATCGTTGTGCGGCAATCGAATTCGTGGGAACGGACCCGCTGGACGCTGGCTCATGAGGTGGGTCATCTGGTGTTGCATGCCTCGGGCAGCGTCACCGAGGCCTGCGAGGAGCAGGCGTCGCAGTTCGCCTCGGAGTTGTTGGCGCCGGCGGCGGTGCTGGCCAAGGACGTGTCGCGGGCTCCGTCGCTGGCGGAGTTGTTGCCGGTGAAAGCAAAGTGGGGTGTGTCGCTGGGGGCGTTGATCAAGCATCTGCATACCTCGCAGTTGTTGACTGGGGCGCGGTTTGAGGCGTTGCGCCGCCAGCTCTACACCCGGGTCAATCCGGATACCGATACGACGTGGGGTCGGGTGGAGCCGGGCTGGAATGACCGTGAGGTGGAGCGGCCACGATTGATCAGCAAGTGGCTGGAGATGGCGTTTTCGGCGCGTTCGGCGGCGATGCTGGCCCCCTATGACTTGGTGTGGCCGCAGGATCTGCTGGAGGACTTCATGGCCGGGCAGCGGGCCGCCCCGGGCGCGGCGGCGGTGCGGGTGGCCGCCGGCAGCGGCAGAGCGACGGTCGGACCCGGGTCATCGGCGCCCAGTACGGGCAGCAATGTGATTCCGTTGCGGCAGCGAAGCCGGCGCGGCTAGAACACAAGGGGGGCCGGTGGCGCGAGTGCAGCGGGTGATCTTTGCCGACCAGCCTGTCACCTACACGGTCGTTGGCGCCGATCATCTGCCGGTGGCCCCGGCTGCGGAGTATCTGAGGTTTCTGCGTGAGGGGGGCGCGTCCCCGCACACGGTGCGTGGCTACGCCGCGGGGTTGGCGCGGTGGTTCACGATGCTCGAGCACACCGGCCATCGCTGGGATGACTTCCCCACCACCCTGTTCGGGCAGTACTTGCAGTATCTGCGGACTGGGGATCTGCCCGGGACACCGCGCCTGGGTGCCCCCGAGACCAAGATGGTGACCAGTTCTTTGCAGCCGCGGGCGGCTGCGGTGTTGTCGATGTATCGCTATCACGCTGATGCCGGCACCACCGAGGTGCCTTATCGGCGTTTGGTCACTCAGCGGGGCAGCTGGCGGCGCCACAACCGCTACGTCGGGTTCCTCGACGGCGTCGGGCCCCACCGCGACGGCGAGCACCCGATCTACCCGGTGCGCACCCCGCGGCGATCGGCTACCCCTGTCTTGTCGCCTGCCCAGGTGGCCACGATCCTCGATGGCTGCTCGGTGCAGCGCGACGGGGACTGGACCGGCGGGGCCGCCGCGGTGCGCAACCGATTGTTTTTCGCAGTACTGGCCGAAACGGGAATGCGTCTGGGCGAGGCCTTATCACTGCGGCACAACGATTTTCATATCGGCGCCGGTGCGACCCCGTGGATCGACATTGTGGAGCGCCAAGATCATCCCCATGGTGCTCGGGTCAAGACCGGGCCGCGGCGGATCTATGTCGGTGATGACCTGGAGGCACTGTATTCAGAGTATGTGTGGCAGTTGGTCGCGATGAACGCCGACCAGGTGGTCGATGATCTGTCGAATCATTTCGTGTTCGTCAATCTGCAACGGGGACCGCGTTTTTCGCCGATGCGCCAGGAGAACATCTACGAGAAGGTGCGCGGGCTGCGCACAGCGCATCGGAGTCTGCCGCCGGATTGGTCACCGCACTGGCTGCGCCACACTCACGCCACCGCGTTGCTGCTGGCGGGGGTGCCTGAGCATGTGGTGATGCGGCGTCTGGGCCACGCCGATGTGCAGACCACTCTGTCCACCTACGGCTGGGTCACCCAGGACGCGGCGATGCGTTCACTGGCCGAGTGGAAAAACTATGTCGCCGGATGGAAAGGACTTCACGATGGCCAGCAATGAGGGCCGCCTGACCACACCGGTAGGCGACCTCGGTGCGGTGGCGTGGCAGGCGCAGTGGGCCCAGGTACCCGCCGAATGGCGCCGCCCGGCCTATCAGGTGCATCTGCCCCCGGCAGATCGGGTGTTCCTGTCCCGCAAGAACGATCTGCCGCCCGCTGCGACCGCTGGGGTGTACGACTTCACCCCGCAGGCCACACCGGCGCGGTTCGCCGACGAGATCGCCTGGTGGGTGTGGGTGTGCTACCACGAGGGGCTGCGCAAGATCGAGCATTCCCTGCTGCGCTGGGCCACCCAGGCCATCAGCGCCGCCGCGGCCGAGTACCGCAGTGCGCACGGCCGCCACCCGGTGAGCATCACCGACCTGGCGGTCAACGACATGGTGCGCCACGCGGTCGTGGTGTTCGAGCGGCGCAATGCGCGGCTGCCCGCCGGCGGCACACGCCGCAATATTGTGGGCCTGATCGAGCATCTGCACCTGTTTGTGTCGGTGCGGGCCAGCGCCATCGACTGGTGGGCCTATGACACCTGGGATCTGCGGGCCGATCCACGGATCCCGCAACGCGAACACGAACCGTGCCACGAGAAGACGGTGCGCATCGGCGCGATCGAACCAGCGTGGCTGCGCGAAGGGGTGCGGTTTTGGCTGCGCACCTGCCTGGATGCGGAGTTGCTGCGCTGGTCATCGGCAGTCGATCGTGCCCGCGAGATGGCGCGCCATTTCGGTGAATTCGTGATCGCGCGTGGCTACACCGATCCCGTCTTATCCGATGACCCGGCGCAGCTACGCCTGATTTTCACTACCTACAACGAATACCTGCGCTCCCCAGCCGCGGCTGCCCGACCTGACAAGCCGTTGTCTGCCACGGCGATCGGCGACAGCCAATCTCAGATCCAGAGCTTCTACACGTTCATGCTCGACCATGCACCCGAGGCCGCGGCAGCCACCGGCGATGCGCGTTGGGAGAACCTGTCCGCGGCGCACACCCGGTTGTGGGGGCCGGCGTTTCGCACCCGCCGCGCCCACCGCACCCGGGAATTGACCTGGTACTCCACTGGAGAACTGCAGCAGATGCTGGCCTACCTCGACGTGCTCGCCGCCCAACGGGGCGCCCTGGTGTCGGTGACCCATCCCGATGGCACCGTGTCGCTGATCAAAGGCCTCGGCGACCCCCAGGCCGCCCGGATCTGGCTGCTGCAAGCACTGACTGGGCGGCGGGCCTCAGAAATTCTCATGCTCGATCACCACCCGCTCGAAGCGATCCCCGGCGCGGCGCGGCCCACCGCCACCGATGACCCCGATGTGTTCGTGGCCAAACTGCGCTACCAACAGACCAAAGTCGACGGGGTCATCCCCACCATCCTGGTCGAGCAGGCCGTGGTCAACGTCATCGCCGAGCAACAGCGCTGGCTCGCCGACACCCACCCCAGCCTCACCCCGAAATACCTGTTCATCGCGGTCAAACAAAACCTGGCCGGGCGCCGGCCCCGCCCGTATGCAACGTATCGGGCCTCCCTGGACAAGCTCGATGCCATCCATGGTCTCAGCGATGCTGCGGGAAACCCGTTGCGGTTCACCCAAACGCATCGGCTGCGCCACACCCGGGCCACCGAACTGCTCAACGACGGCGTGCCGATCCACGTCGTCCAGCGCTACCTGGGCCACAAGAGCCCCGAGATGACCATGCGTTATGCCGCGACACTGGCCGCGACCGCCGAAGCGGAGTTCCTCAAACACAAGAAGATCGGCGCTCACGGCACCGACATCGGAATCAGCCCGTCTGACATGTTGGACATGACCCAGCTCTCAGTGCGCACCGACCGGGTCTTGCCCAACGGGGTGTGCCTGCTGCCGCCACTGAAAACCTGCGACAAGGGCAACGCCTGTCTGTCGTGCGGGCATTTCGCCACCGACGCCACCCACCTCGACGAACTCAAAGATCAGCACGCCAAGACCACGGCGCTGGTCGAGATCAGACGTCAGCAGTACCGCCAGCGCACCGGCCGCGAACTCACCGATGACAACGTATGGGTCGCCCAACGCCTGCGCGAATTGCATTCCCTGCAAGCCATCCTGGACCGCCTGACCGCAGATCAACGCACCCATCAGGAGGCGATCGCCGGGGCCGGGACGGCCAACCGCATCCCGCTGCAACCTGTGGCCACCCGCGGTGCGCACGATTCAGCACTGCGCAAAGCCGATCCTCACACACCCGCATGACCGTCACCCCCGCCTCCCTCACCGCCCTTGAGGCCAGCGCCCGCAAACGCAGCGCCGACGTCGAGGCCCGTATCGATCGGGCCCTGAAGAAGATGCGCAAGCAGGGCCTCGACATCAACGTCAGCAGCCTGGCCCGCCACGCCGGAGTGTCACGCAGCGTCATCCACCGCCGCCCCCAACTGCGAGAACAGATCCGCACCACCCAGCCGCTGGCCGCCGCCCCCGATCCACCGCCACCACCGGCTACCGACACCGAGAGCAGCATCATCACCGCGCTACGGACCCGCCTGAAGGCACGAGACGCCCAGATCGCCGACCTGAAAGCCCAACTGCGCGAACGCGACCACATCATCGCGACCCTGCACGGGCAACTGGCCGGCAAACCCCACCCGGACACCAACTCCTAGCTGGCTGGTTGTGCGGGTCGCTGCGTGGTTTGCGCGGTGATGAAGTCGTCGACGATGCGGGTGCAGTCGTGGTGGCCGATGGCGCGTAGGCCGGTCATTCTGGCGAAGACCAGGGGGCCGACCAGTTGGCACAGTGCCAGTTCGATGTCGAGTTCGCCGAGTTGGTCGAAGGTTTCGGGGCTGTGCAGGATTTCGTCGAAAGGCCGCCGGTACTGCTCGATCACCCGGGTGCGCAGCATGCTGGCGGTGGCGTGTTGGCCGGTATCGCTGTCGCTGTCGTGCGTTTCGGTGGGGCCCAACGCGGCCCAGGCCAAGGTGGTGACGTGCAGCGGCGCTTCGGCGAACAGGTCGGCTTGGCGCGAGAGCAGTTCGATGAGCCGCTCACGCAGGGTGCCGCTGGTCGGGGCGGGCGGGATGACTTGGGGCAGAAGGCGTTCGAAGGTGGCCGCGAGCAGTTGTGAGGAACTGTTGAAGTGGCGGTAGAGGGTGGTGCGGGCGACCTTGGAGGCTTTAGTGACCGCGTCGATGGTGACGGCTTCGATCCCACCGGTTTTGAGCAGGTTGGCCGCGGCGTCGAGCAGTCGGGTGCGCGATCGGGTGCGGCGCGGGTCGACGTCGTCCTCGTCGTCGGGTGCCGCCGCGGGTTCTGTCCCCACCTGACCTCCTGGTGTTCCGATCGCCGGTGCGTTGCCCCCGCTCTCCCGGTTATGGTACCGATAGTAGCGCAGCGAAACTGCTAGTACCGGCGGTCCCGGGTCGGGACGCGGTGGCGGGGCTGCCCGGGTGTGAGGAGGCCGTGATGGGTGCTGATCAGCCGCAGCGGTTGCCGTCACACACGCCGACCTGCATGGGCTGCGGGCCGGACAATCCGCACGGTTTGCAGCTGGAGGTGTTTCGGTGCGGCGATGAGGTGTTCGCTGATCTGGTGTTCGATGAGCGTCATATCGGTGCGCCGGGGCTCGCACACGGTGGCGCGATCGCCGCGGCCTGTGATGACGTGCTGGGGTTTTCGTTGTGGATCGCGGCCACCCCGGCGGTGACGCGCCGTTTGACGGTGGACTATCTGCAGCCGGTGCCGTTGGGATGTACGCATCGGCTGACCGCGCGGATCGCCACCCGCGAGGGCCGGGCGTTGCATGTGGACGGGGTGGGGGTCGGCGTGGACGGTGTCACCCGGTTCACCGCCTCGGCGGTGTTCATCACGGTGGATGCGGCCCATTTCGCCGCCCACGGTGACATCAGCGGTTTCGGGGAGTTGTTCGCCGAGCTGGCCCGCTACGGTGGCGCCGGCCCCGACGCGGGGTCGCGGTGAGCGCGCCCACCGCCGCACCCCGGGACCGGGTGCGGCGCCCGCGCCGGCCGGCGGCCTCGGTGTGGGCGCGTCGCGAGGCGATCCTGGATGCCGCGTGGACGGTGGCCTCAGCACACGGTTTTGACGGTGTGCAGATGCGTGCGGTGGCCGCGCAGGCCGGCATTGCCGCCAGCTCGCTGTATCGGCATTTCCGATCCAAAAGCCATCTGCTGGTGACGGTGCTGGCCCGCGAATTCGAACGTCTCGACACCGAATTCGTCTGGAGTACCGGTGAACTGGCGCCGCAGGCCCGGCTGGGGCGGTTGACCACCCACCTGCACACAGCCTGGCAGGCCAACCCGCACCTGACCGAGGCGATGGTGCGTGCGTTCGTCGTGGCCGACACCGAGGCCACCAGCGCGATCGAGCACGCTGTCGCGGTGATCGAGGACATGCTGGCCCGCGCCCTGGGCGGGCCCACACCCAGCGCACATGACCGGGACGTGGCCAGCCTGATCGCCGACGTGTGGCTGGCCAACCTGATCGCCGTCATCGGCGGCCGGATCGATGCGGACCTGGCCCGCGAACGCATCGACCGCACAACCCGACAGCTGGTGCACGGCACCCACACCACCACTTAGCGATACTAGTAGTATCGCTGCGCTACTCCCAGTACCATAAAGCGACACAACGACGTGTCGAAGGGAGCCGGGCATGCATACCCCCTGGATCGAGCGGTGCACCGTTCAGCGTGTCTCGTTGCGCGACGGATTGGTGCTCGACCTCGACGATTACAACGAATTGGTGATCGCCACCCCGATCCGGCTGACCCTGCCGCCGATCGGATCGTCTTATCCCGAAGAGCAGGTCCTCATCGACCCGGGCAACGTCTCGGTCCAGCAGCGTCCGTTGCTGGACCTGGCCGGCGCGGTGTGCACGGGGGCGTGGTGCGACGAGGGCGGCGGGTTGCACCTGGGTTTTTCCCGCGGGCATCGCATCGATGTCGCCCCCCAGGAGGCCGCGACCTCCTGGGAGCTCTACGGCAAACGCCACGGCTACATGGCATGCCTGCCCCGCGGGCGGGTGCGGGTGGTGCGCCACGACCTGCCCGACGACGAATCTGAGGACACCGCAAGTTAATTCACCCCCCACCGCGCCCAGCCGCAACCATGGCCCGAAAGGTCGGCGCGGCCCTTCCGATCCTCGTGTGGGACTATTAGTATCGTAGCGATACCGATAGTTTCGTTTCTTGGGAGGCGTGGGGATGGGCGATCGAACCGGAGATGCTGGGCCTTCCCGTGGCCGGCGCGGCGTCGATCTGTCCGGATCTTCGGAATACAGCGCCCGGTTGGGTCGGCTCGCGGCGTTCACGGTGGGCCACAAGGCATTGGTGATCGGTGGATGGATCGCGGCCGCGGTGGTGCTGGCGCTGCTGTTCCCGCAGCTGGAGACGGTGGTGCGCCAACAGTCGGTCGATCTGATCCCGCGTGATGTGCCCTCGTTTCAGACCGTGGACCGCATGAGTGAGGCGTTCGGTGAGCAGGGCTCCAAGACGATGCTGTTCGTCGCGATGCAAGACCCGGCCGGTCTGACCCCCGATAATCAGCTGCGCTATCAGGATCTGGTGGGGCGGTTGCGCGCCGATCACGACCATGTCCTGCTGGTCCAGGATCTGCTGGCCGACCCGGTCACCAGAACCCAGGCGGTCAGCGGTGACGGCAAGGCCTGGTATCTGCCGGTCGGGGTGGCCGGCACGCTCGGTGATCCCACCGCGGCCGAATCCGTGCAAGCCGTGCGCGATCTCACCGACACGGCATTCGCCAACACGTCCACCACGGCCTATGTGACAGGGCCACCGGCCACGTTCGCCGATCAGATCGCCTCAGCCGAGCACGACCTGGTGTTCATTTCGATCGCCACCGCCGGGCTGATCGCGCTGATCCTGCTGATCGTGTACCGGTCGGTGTTCACCGCGCTGCTGCCGCTGCTGGTGATCGGGATCAGCCTGGCCGTCGGGCGTGGGGTGCTCTCTGCCCTGGGGGAAATCGGCATGCCGGTCTCGCAGTTCACCGTGGCGTTCATGACCGCGATCCTGCTCGGCGCCGGCACCGACTACACCGTGTTTCTGATCAGCCGCTACCACGAACAACGCCGCGCCCAGGTGCCCGCCGAGCAGGCGGTCATCGCGGCCACCGCCAGCATCGGCCGAGTCATCCTGGCCTCGGCGGGCACCGTGGCCCTGGCCTTTCTGGCCATGGTGTTCGCCACCTTGAGTGTGTTCGCCGGCCTCGGTCCGGCCTGCGCGGTCGCCGTGGCAGTCGGATTCGCCGCCACCGTGACCCTGCTGCCGCCGGTGCTGGCGCTGGCGGCCACCCGCGGCATCGGCGAACCCAAACCCGACCGCACCCGCCGCTACTGGAACAGCGTGGCCGTGGCCGTGGTGCGTCGCCCGGTGCCGCTGCTGGTCATCAGCCTGACCATCCTGGTGGCACTGTCAGCGGCCGCGGCGACCATGACCATCAGCTACGACGACCGCCAAGGACAACCCCCCACCACCGCCAGCAACCAGGGCTATCAGCTGCTGGACCGCCATTTCCCCAAAGACGTCGTCATCACCGAATTCCTCGTCGTGGAAAACCCGACCGACATGCGCACCGGCAAAGGCCTGGCCGACCTCGACGAGATGGCCTCACGCATCGCCCAAATCCCGGCCGTGACACGTGTTTCCGGGATCACCCGACCGGCCGGGCAACGCCTCGACCAAGCCCAACTGTCCTGGCAGAACGGACAAATCGGCGACAAGATGGCCGACTCGGTCGCCCAGGGCAACGACCGGCGCACCGACCTGGACAAGCTCACCCACGGCGCCGACCAACTCGCCGACGGCCTGGCCCAACTCGACACCACCGTGCGCACCGCGCTCACCCCCCTCGGCGGTGTACTCACCCAAGCCGGCGCCGCCGGTGAGAACATGCAGCGCTTCGGCCCGCTGCTGCAACAACTCTCAGCCACCGCACCCGAGGTCGACACCGCCATCCAAGCCGGCCCCGGCATCCGACCCCTGGCCGAACGCGCCCAGACCGCCATCGCCGCCCTCGACCCGCTCGTCACCGCACTCAACACCTCACCGTGGTGTATCACCACCCCGCAATGCACCCAGATCCGCGACCAGGTCAGTATCCTGACCACCCTGCGCGACAACGGATTCTTCACCCAACTCGCCACCCTGGGCGACCAGTACAACCCGGCCACCAACGCCACCGTCACCGGCACCCTCACCGAAGTGCAACACACCGTGGCCACCATGAACAACGCCTTCAAAACCCTCGGCAACCCCGAAAACCTGACCGCCAACATCGGCCGACTCCAACACGGCATCAGCCAACTGGCCTCCGGCGCACGCGCCCTGGCCACCGGCGTGCACACCCTGGCCGACAGCAACATCCAAATGCTGTCCGGGATGAGTCAAATCGCGGCCCAACTGCAAAACTCCGCCCGCGCCACCGCCGGATCCGATGCCGCCACCGGCTTCTACCTGCCCCCCGAAGCCTTCGACAACCGCCAATTCGCCGACGTCGCCAAACACTTCCTCTCACCCGACGGCAAAACCGCCCGCTTCGCCATCGACACCAACACCGACCCCTACAGCGGCGAGGCGATGAACCTGGCCCGCCAGATCACCGACGTCGCCAACACCGCACGCCCCAACACCTCCCTGGACCACGCCACCGTCTCGGTCGCCGGATTCCCCGCCGTCAACTCCGACATCCAACGCCTGCTCTCATCCGACTTCACCCAACTGGCCATCGCCACCCTGGTCATTGTCGGACTCATCCTCATCGCCCTGCTACGCGCCCTGATCGCCCCGCTATATCTGCTGGGCACCGTCGTGCTGAACTACCTGGCCTCACTCGGTATCGGAGTCATCGTCTTCCAATGGATCCTCGGCCACCAAATCGCTTGGCCCGTACCACTACTAGCGTTCATCATCCTCGTCGCCGTCGGCGCCGACTACAACATGCTGCTCGTATCCCGACTCCGCGAAGAATCCACCCACAACATCCGCGTCGGCGTGCTGCGCACCGTAGCCACCACCGGCTCAGTCATCACCTCCGCCGGCCTCATCTTCGCAGCCAGCATGTTCGGCCTGATGATCGGATCGGTAGCCATCATGATCCAAACCGGACTCATCATCGGCTGCGGACTACTGCTGGACACCTTCCTCGTACGCACCCTCACCGTCCCAGCCATCGCCACCCTGCTCCGCCAAGCCAGCTGGTGGCCACAACGCCCCACCACACCCACAACACACCCCACACCAACACCACAACCAGCCACCGCCACAACCTGACAGCGCTAAGAAATTTCAACCACAGTCACACGCGGCATTCCCGATTCACACCGATCCGCCAAAACCCGCCCCGCAGAGCGCAGATCATCGAGTACAGCACTACAGATAAGCATGTCGCCCA
>NZ_JBZTYL010000042.1:0-1376 GCF_058536225.1 Mycolicibacterium arcueilense | reverse complement strand
GGCTTTGTGTTCGTCATAGGTGGTGTGGTGGCGTAGGCAGCCGTGCAGGATGCCGACGAGGCGATTGCCCAGGGCGCGTAGTGCTTGGTGGTGGGTGTCGCCGGCGGCGCGGTGCTGGTCGTAGAAGGCGCGGGCGCCGGGACTGTTGCTCAGCGCGCAGAAGGCCCATTGGTCGATCGCGTCGTAGAGGCGGCGGTTGCGTACGTGGCGGGCCAGCACGGCACGTTTCTTGCCTGAGGCGATGGTCAATGGTGAGGTTCCGGCGTAGTTCTTGCGAGACTTGGCGGTGGTGTAACGGTTCGGGTCGTCCCCGAACTCACCAAGCACCCGGGCGCCGAGGATGACACCAAGTCCTGGCAGGGAGAGGTAGATGTCGGCGTCCGGGTGTGTCTCAAAATGTGTCGCCAACTCGGCCTCCAGGTCGGCGATCTGATGGTTGAGCTCGGCGATGATGGCGACCAGAGCGCGGGTGCTCGCCCCGAACGCGGCAGCGACGGCGGGTGGGGCGGCGAGCTGCTCGGTGCGCAGCGCGGTCTGAATTTCGAGTGCTCTGGTATCGAGGTTGCGTTGTCGCCCTGCGGCTTTGAGTGCTGATCGGATCTTGGAGACACTCAGTCGGGCTGCGTCGCTGGGGGTGGGGGCGCGGCCCAGGATGGCCAGGGCATCGCGGTCGGACAGCGAGTCGAAGGCCTCCAACGCGCCCGGGTAGTACTCCCGCAACGCGCTGCGCAGTGCGTTGGTGTTGCGGGTGCGCGCCCAGATCAGGTTCTGATGCGCCCGCGCGAGCACCTTGACTGCCTCACCATCTGCGGTGTCCCCGGCGAGCAGGCGGTGGTTGTGCCGGTCGGTGCGCACCAGATCGGCGAGCAGTTTGGCGTCGGCGGCGTCGGATTTGGCGCCTGAGACCTGGTGGCGGTCGCGGTAACGGGCCACCGCGAGCGGGTTGACCGCGAACACCTCATAGCCGGCGGCGGCCAGCGCTTGCACCCACAGACCGCGGTCGGTTTCGATGCCGATGATCACCTGATCGGGCCCGTCGGCGTGGGCGGCCACCAGTTCGTGGAACCCGCCGATCCCGGCAAGTCCCTCAGGAAGCCGCCTCGACGCTAGTTTGGTCCCCTCGGCGTCCATCACATGAATGTCGTGGTGATCTTCGGCCCAATCGTCTCCAACGAAAATCGTCACCTTGCCTCCCTGCTCGATGTTGGGTGAAACCTGTTCGAGCCGAAGGACACCCGGCGGCAACCTAATGGATCAGTGCTCGAACGGCACGACACCCCATCAGCGCTATAGGTGACCTCACCAACCGGCCGGGGCACGATCTAGCGCTAGGAATCGACCAACACTCCAGGCGCACACAGTGCTCACCGACCAGC
>NZ_JBZTYL010000041.1:0-56253 GCF_058536225.1 Mycolicibacterium arcueilense | reverse complement strand
TGGGTGCGTAACCACCCATGAGCACCGCCGGGTGAACGCTGAACCCCTCGGCGATGCGCTCGATTTCGGCGACTTTCCACTCCGTAGCGCTACGCAGGCGCGCGCTCACGGCCGGCTGGGTGAGCCCCAGCCACTTCGCGAGCTCGGTCTGCGACACGTCATACCTACCCAACAGGGCGCGCACCTCATTGCTGACGATCGCGACCAAGGGCCGACTCGCCCGCTCCGGGAACTGAATCACTGTTGTCATGGCAACGAATATATGCGCTCGACAACTGCGTTACAAGATGAGCTGATGAAGCGACACGCCGAACCGTTCGTTAGTAGGTGACCTGCTAGCAGTTCATCTGCTACAACTGTGCTCGTGGCTACTAATCCGAGCGCAGCAGTAGGCGCAAACGTCAGAGCTGAGATGGCGCGCCGTTCCATGTCTCAGACGCAAATCGCTGAGCGGCTTGGGATTTCGCAACCTGCAGTCAGTGCTCGCCTGTTGGGCCGCACACCGTTCGATGTCAACGAGCTGGTGGCAATCGCCGAGGTCCTCGGCGTCCCGGTTTCCACGCTCATCGGCGAGAAGGACTGCGCGTGATCGCCAAGCAATGCCCACAAGAGGCACCCGCAGATCTCCTCGAATGCCCCCGCGGCTGTGGGTTCGTCACCCTCGCCAAGCCCAGCCTGCGGTGGGGTCCCTGGCGGTTGGCGGTGCACCTGCTTGTTAGCCAGCGGTGCCCGACGCCCTTCCCCGGCATCGCCTCGACCCGCATGACGCCCGCCGAACTGCGGCGGCATCGCAACCCCGAACCGAGAGGACACCACCGTGGAAACTGACAACCTCGCCACCGCCGAGCATTTCCTCAACGAGATCGACGGCGACGACCTGGGGTCCGTCACCGAGGAGATCGCCTACGCGCAGGCCCAGGCCACCGTGGCGCTGGTCAAGACGCTGCGCGAGCTCGCGGCGACCGCCGACGATCTGCGCCGCGTCGTGTTCGCCAACGTGCCGAACGCCGAGGACGAGACCGGCGGCTCGCAGCAGGACGTCATCTGATGGCCTACGGACCCGACCCCGCTGCGCAGCGCGCCGCCGAGGAGGCCCAGGCCGAGGCCGAGGCCGCGATTCGCCGTCGGCTCGACGCCCAGGCGACCGCCTCGCTCAAGCCGTTCGAGCGCAAGCTGCTCGGCGTCCTTGAGGACATTCGCGACGCCGTGCAGTCGCCGGACCCCGGCCCGCTGCTGGTGACGCTCGCCCCGGAGATCGAGGCCGAGCATCGGCATCGGCTGCTCGCCCTGCTGCCCGAGGGCTCGTTGGTGACCGGGCCCAACTACCCGATCCTCGACGTCCGGCCGCTGGCCGGTGTGCCGGTCACCAACGTCACGAACCTCGTTGACCGCGACGCCCTCGACGCGACGGTCTGCCAGGTCTGCGGGCTGAGCGAGCTGCTCGAT
Organism: Mycolicibacterium arcueilense; assembly: GCF_058536225.1. Lineage (NCBI taxonomy): Bacteria > Bacillati > Actinomycetota > Actinomycetes > Mycobacteriales > Mycobacteriaceae > Mycobacterium > Mycolicibacterium arcueilense. Next base: position 54,807 of record NZ_JBZTYL010000041.1, on the reverse strand, counting down.
GCCACACCCGACGACCTTAGCGAGGCGATCACCGTCGCGGCAGGCGCAATCGCGGCAGCCGCACCGGCGACACCGACGAGCACGGTCGAGCACTACGCCGAGGTCGCGATTGATGCCGCGCTCAAGTGGGTCGCTCACCGCGACGACGAGACGCCCTCGGACCGCGCCGAGGTCCAGGACGGGGCCGCTGGCGGTGACCAGGACCCGCCAGCGGAGCACCCCGAGCAATAGGAAACGCCGGCCGGATTGCCGCCGGCCGGCGCTCAAGTGATCACGAGAGGAACCAACAACCCGTGTTCGAGACGAACGATAGCAACCGCAACTCTCAACGTATTCCGGCCGGACCGGCGCGCGCTCACGTGCTGGCGCTCATCGATGCCGGGCACACTCCGCGCACCATCGCCCGCGCCGCGGGGCTGGAAACCCGGCGCATCACGATCCTGCTGAGCGAGCACACCGAGCGCGGCGAATCGCGCCGCCCTGGCTACGAGCACCGCATCGCCCGGCCGGTCGCCGAACGCATCCTCGCCGTCCCGATCCCCGACGGCCTGTTCGTGTGCGCCGTCGGCCCTGTGCGTCGACTGCAGGCCCTCGTGCGCATCGGGCACCCGTTCTACGAGATCGCCGCGGCCGTCGGGCACGGCTACACCGGCAAGGTCCTCGCCGAGATCGCGCTCGGCCGCCCCGAGATCGTCGACTCGGAGCTCGCCGCCGCGCTCGCCGAGCTCTACGAGCACTGGCACCTGGTGCCCGGCACCAGCATCGAGGCCCGCGAGCTCGGCCGCGAGCACGGGTTCGCCGCGCCGCTCGCGTGGGCTGTCGACGAGGACGACGTCGCCGGGTCGATCGACGACCCCACTGCGCAGCCGGTCGGTGTCGAGCGGCCTGATCGTCGCCGCTGGCGGCAGGTGCCCGCCGACTTCACCGAGATCGTTGCGGACCATCGGGATCTCGGGCATTTCGACGAGGAGATCGCCACCGCGCTGGATATCTCGCTCAACACATTCGCCAAGCGGCTGCACCGCGCGGGCCTGTCTGAGCGTCGCCGCGGCGACGGCAACCACGCGATGATCCGCCCGCTCTACGGGGCCCGCTACGCGATCCGCATGTCCGCGGCGCACTCGGGCGCGGTGCGACGTATGTCCGGGGTCGCATCATGAGCAACCCGGTCATCAACTACATGAAGATCGCGGATTGCCGCGCAGACCGCGGGATCGTGCGGGTCCAAATCGCCGTCACGATCAACGAATCCGCGTTCGCCGGTGTGCCGATCGCCGAGTGGCCCGAGGCTATCCGCCAAGAGCTCATGACCGCCGAGGTGGCCCGCGTCGATATCGCCCAGCGGACCTGCCTGGTCGACAAGCGCAACGACGAGGCCGGGCGATGAGGCGGCACCCCGAGGGCGTGCGGTTCTACACCCGCCGAGATCCCCAGTTCATCGAGCCGGGCACCGACGCCTGGCGCGGTGTCATCACGCCGAGCAAGGTCGCAGCGATCCTCGGCGAACCGGGCGACCCGGTCAGCCGCTACGAGAGCCCGTTCCGTCTCTGGCATCGCATGAAGGGCCTTGTGCCGCCCGAGGAGCCGAAAGACGCGTTCGCGCTTGGGCATGACGTCGAGCACCTGGCCGCGGCCCGCTACCGGCGCGACCGCTCCGACTGGCTGCTCTCCCCCGACGAGGTGCAGGCGCACGTCGACCCCGAGAAGTTCGGGTTTCCCGTCGTGGCCACGCTCGACCGCCGCGGTGTTCGCGGGGCCAGCCGCCGCGTCGTCGAGTTCAAGCTGGCCCGCAACCTTGACGACATTGAGGTGTGGGGCGACGACCTCAACGGCGAGCTCCCCGACGATTACCACGCCCAGGTGACCGCGCTCATGCTGTTCACGGGGTGGACCGAGCTGGCCGGCGAGCTGCTCGTCGTCGGGCCCTACCTGCAGCACCGCATCTACACCGTCGACTACGACCGGCAGTTCGCCGCGTGGATCATCCAGAAGTGCCGGCGGTTCTACGAATCGCTGGCCGGTGACGAGCCGCCCCCGCTCGACAACACCACGGCGACCTACCAGTGCTTGCGCGCGCTGCACCCCGAGATCGATCGCGGCGTCAACGCCGTCATCCCGCTCGACGAGGCACACGAATTCGCCGCGGCCCGTGAGCGTCTCGGCCAGGCCACCGACACATTCGCCTACCACAAGAACCTCCTGCTCAAGCGCATGGAGCGGGCGCAATACGCGGTCGTCGAGGACGGCGACGCCGACCCGATCCGCATCGCCGAACGCCGCTCGCAAGGCGCGAACAAAGGCCCCGCGTTCTACCCCGTCAAATCCGTCGGCCCAGCAGACCTGCCACGAATCGCCTGAGAGAGGAACACATGCCAGAGACCACCGAGGCCGAGATCGGCGTCAACCTCGGAGCCGACCCGAACCGGGCGCAACCGCCGGCCACCGCCGCGTCGAGCGCGCTCGCACTGCGCGCCGGGCAAGGCGATTGGACCGAGGACCAGCGCACCCAGCTGCGCTCGATGGGTCTCGAACACGCCACCGAGGCCGACCTCCGGTTGCTCTACCACTACGCCGCCCGCACCGGCCTCGACCCGTTCACCAAGCAGGTCTATCTGGTGTCGCGCAAGACGAAAGTCAAGGTGCGCGTTACCAACCCCGACACGGGCAACACGCGCGTCGAGGAGCGCGACGTCGACAAGTTCACCGCCCAGGTCGGCATCGACGGGTGGCGCGTGATCGGCACCCGCGCAGCGCGGCGCGAAGGCGTCCGGGTCGGCCACGAGGATGTCCTCTATCGCGGCAAAGGCACCGGCTGGCAGGACTATTGGGACAACGACGACGGCACCCCGGTCGCGTGCAAGTACACCCTCAGCGTCAACGGGGTCAGCATCTCAGCGACCGTCGCCTACTCCGAGTACGTGCAGCTGGTGCAGCGAGATGGCCAATGGCAGCCCAACTCGATGTGGAAAAAGATGCCGGGCAACCAGCTCGCCAAGTGCGGCGAGGCGCTGGCCTGGCGCAAGGCATTCCCGGCCGACTACTCGGGCATCGTGTTCGAGGACGCCGCCCAGCCCCACGAGGTGATCGACGGCGAAGTAGTCGAGGCCGGCGCGCCGGTGGCCACCGAGAAGTCCGCGCCGCGCAAGGCATCCGGGGCGGCCCGCAACCGTCAGCGCGCCGCCCGTGCTCAATCCGAGCCCGACACTGAGCAATCCGACACGCCGCCACCGATGAGCGAGCAGAAGCGCCGTCAGTTCTTGGACTCGATGTTCGGGTTCCTCGACCAGGGCCAGATCACCCAGCGCGACGACCAGCTGCGCGTGATCGCCGAACTCGGCGGCCTCGACGTGCTGCCTGATCACCGAGACGGGATCGACGACGCGACCCTGCATCGCATCGTGACCAAGCTCGCCCACCTCGCCAAGTCCGCGCACGAGACCGACAACCCGACAAAGGCCATGAGCGAGGCCATGACTGACGTGCTCGCGAGCTGGGTCAACAGCAGCAAGGACGACCAGTGACCGTCAACGACGAGCAGCTGCGCAAGATGGTCGCCCCGGCGCTGGTCGGCGCGGTGCGCAAGAGCACCCGGCACGGGGTGCGCATCGGTGTCGAGTTCGCCATCGAGGGCATCGCCGCGGCGGCCCGCGACTACCTCGACCAGGACCAGCCGGAAATCGCTGCGGCCCTGCGGGACACGGCCCACGCGATCGACGAGGCCGCCCGCATCCTGCTCGCCGCGCCGATCGAGGCTGCGCCCGCCGACCACCCGGCGGCTGCCGGTGACGAGGTCAGCGATGGCTAGGAGCGGCAAGTTTCGCGTCGGCCGGCTCACCCTCGGCCAGCTCGCCGACATGATCGACCGCTGCCGAAATCTCGGCTACGGCCCCAACGCCCGCGTCGACGTGGTCCTCGAAATCACCGACTACAAAGCCCCCGCCGACGACAACGCCGGTAGGTAACCCGCACAACCCGATAGGAGCACACACAACACATGGCGCGACAGAATCAGCCGGCCGACTTCTACGTGGCGTTCGGCGGCAACCACGGACAGACCGGTGTCGACGAGCCCGCCCTCGGGCAGCAGGTCGAGTACACGATTTTCGGCACGGTCAGCAAGGTTGCCGAGGCGATCCGCGACGACGGCGAAACCCGAACCACCGTCAGCGTCGACGTGGAGGCGGCGTGGCCCAAGGGCAGCAGGCGACCGGACGCCGCCAACCAGCCCGCGATGGTCGACCACGACGGCAAGGTCACCGCCGAGGCGGCCGGCGAGGCCGAGGAGTCCGGCGAGCTCATCGACACCAAGGGCGAGGACGAGGACGGGCCCGAGAACGTCGTCGCGTTCTCGGACGGCAAAGCCAAGTAGCCCGCTACCTGCGGAAGTTCCGGTTTTCAACACGAAATTGAGGAGTAGAGCATGAGCAGCAACCCCGGCCGTCGGCACCGCCGAGCAGCCCGGTTCGGTAACCGTCAGCCGACGCGGATGACCGAGTATCAGCGTCATCGCCAGGCCGAGCAGCCGCGCGGCGAGGTCAAGGTGCACGCGCACCTGCACGGCCTCGACCTCAACGCTGCCGTCGAGCTCGACGAGGCCGGCGCATTCGAGGGCATCCCGTGCGCTGTCGACGGCTGCGGCCAGGCGATCGAGTATTCGAGCGAGCTCGACGCGTGGCAGCACCACGCCACCAAGCGAATTCGGTGCGGTGGCGGCCGCGGCGAAGCTACCCCGCCCGACTGGTATGCCGGCGAACCGATCCTCGACGACGTGTTCGAGGACCTGGTCGCCGACGACGGTCTCGCCGAGGAGCTCGCCGACGCACCGCTGTTCGACGATCCACTCACCGAGCCCGAGGAGGAGCCGCAGCAGACCGCGGCCCCGCGTCGTGGCCGGCGGGTCGACGGCAACCCGTACGACACCGAGTTCGCACGCGGTGTCCTCGCCGGGCTGCAGCTCAAGCCGGTCTACATCAAGGGCACCGTGCCCGACGACGAGGTAGAGCGCCGACGGCTGCGCAACCGAGACGCGAATCGTTCCCGCCGGGCCAGCCGGCGCGCTCGCGTCAAACGAAACAAGGCCCGCCACCACAGCGCGGCCTAACCCCCACAACGAATTACCGAGGAGATACCAGTGATCCGCATATTCATCGAGCCAGACCGCAACGAAAAACTGGTCGTGCGCATGGCCGACGGCCGCAACGGTCGAACGCTGCTCAGCTCGACCAGCCAGGGCTACGACCGACTCTCGCGCGCCGAGGAGCTGGCCCGCCGCATCGCACCCCGCGGTGACGAGGCGGTCGAGCTGGTCATCCGCAGCGCCGCGGGCAAGGTGATGCGCCGCGAAACCCTGTGGGACCCCACGGCAGTAACGGGGGCCGCGTAAATGAACGATCGGCCACTGAGCGCCGAGCCCGAGCAGGGGACGCCGGCCACCCCGGCGTCCCCCCGCTCGTTCGCCATCGGCCAAGTGCTCACCCTCGCGTGCGCACACACCGACGAGCAGCAATCGTTCTGCAGCTACGGCGATCTGCTCGACGTGCTCGGCTACATGCTCGGCGACGTCCCGGCCGCCGACGATATCCCCGACGCGATCGAGCAGTGCCGGCCCGCGGTGCGGCAGGCCTACCCCGAGCTGGCCGCCGAGATCCCACCACCGCTCAACGCCCCTGATACCGCGGTGTTGTCGTGGCTGTCCCACCAGGAACGCCAGTACGGCAGCGAGCTCACACTCACCCCACTCGAGGAGCCCTCGTGAGCGAGACCGTCGCCCAAGCCCAACAGCGGTACATGGCCGCACTGCACGCGATGCAGTCCGGTGTCGCCGCAGAGATGCAGCTCGACCCGACCCCGTCCAACCCGAAACACCTGCGGGTAGGCGTGAACTCGGCGCTCGTCAGCCATAGCGCACTGGTGCGCTTGCTCATCGACAAGGGCGTGATCACCGAGCCCGAGTGGTTCACCGCGCTCGCTAACGCGATGGAGCAGGAGGTCAAGACCTACGAGGAACGACTGTCAGATCACTACGGGTCACCGGTGCATCTGTCATGAGATTCAAGGGAGACAAGGCTGATTCGATCCGCGTCGGCGAGGTGATGGGGCCCGGCGCTGACGGGCTCTACCGCCAGGTCACCGATGCGTGGTTCGACGAAGAGGAGGGCTACACCTACGTCGAGGCCGAGATCGTGCAGATGGCCCCGCCGGGCGAAAACCTCCGCTACTACGGGTCGATCGACCCCGACGCGGGCCCGCCACCGGTGCGCGAACGCATCCCCGACAAGGTCACCCCGCAGTGATCCCGCACCCGACGCCGCGCGCAGACCGAATCGGCACGCACTGCGAGGACTACGAGCTCTACGGCTGCCGCGTCGAAGGGTGCCCCCAACTCTGCTACCTCAACGGCCCGTGCCTGATCGACGGCCGCCTGATCGACGCACTCAACGAGCTGGCCGAGCTCGGCGTCGACATGCCGCTCGGCGATATGTGCCGGCCGGTCAACCAATCCCGCGGTTATCGGCCCAGCACTCACCGAATTCGGACCACCCCGGCGAAAGGCGTCTACCTATGACCGTCGACGAATACGCCCTATTCGATGCCGCTGGCGAGCCCACAGCGACCGCGCGGGCCACCGACCCGATCACTTCCCGCCAGGCTGCCGCGAGCATCGCTGGTGAGCGTCTCATGGCCTCACAGGAGGCCGTCTTACGGATACTCGCCCGCGTCGGCAAGGTCGGCATGACCGACACCGAGCTCGTCGACCGCTACACCACCGCAGCCGATCTCGGGTTCGAGCCGCGCCAGTCGCCCTCGGGCATCCGGTCGCGCCGCCACGAGCTCGTCGAGGCCGGCGAGGTCGTCGACACCGGTGAGCGGGCCAAGCTCGCCAGCGGCCGCAACGCGATCGTGTGGGCCGCCGCATGACAATCCGTGCAGGTCAAGGCGATTCGCTCCGGTCATTGCCGAGTGCGACCCCCGACCTTGTCCGCTCGGCCCCCTACATCTATGAGAGAGGCCCCCACGCCTGCCAGCGCGAGGGCCTCGGATGCTCATCACCTTGGACGATCAGGAGCAGTAGTGATGTTACCGACGTTGACGGACAGCCTCCGTCGTTCACTCGCGGGCACCGCGAGCACCGGCGAATCACACTGCCTCACCAGCGCTTACGCCCAGTTCGGCACCGAACATGACGGCGACGATCTCACAGGTACTCGGCTGGTGGTGGTCACCGCCAGCTAGCCCACGTTCCACGGCGTTATGTGGCAGAGCCCGCCGTAAACCAGCCTGCCCCCGGTTGCGTCCTCAGTACCTCATACGGCTGTCGGCGTCGTGCTCACTGCAACTGCCGATCCGGGCGGCGACCAACGACGAGGAAATCGCGAGTCGCGTTGTTGGTGAATCTCATAGCTCCTCGTCTGCACAAAGACGAGGGGCCATGAGGCCTGGTGTGACGAGGGTGAGCGGTCAATGGGAGGTCAGGCCCTGGGAGGTCACAGCAAGCCCCGCCTTTAGTCCGCGCACTATCCGTCACACAACCCCCGTCCCTTGCCCGAGTAGCGATTCGAGGTGGTGGTGAATGTCCAGAGGCGATTACCGGCACCGGCCCCGCAACTGGCGCAACGACCCGGAGATGGTTCACCTGCACCGCACCGCGCTGACCGTCGCGTGCCGGCACTGCCACCAACCGGTCGACGAGGCGTGTGTTCATCCCGACCTACCTGGTCGGCCCCCGTTGGAAAACCTTCCGTGCCACCCGGTTCGGGAGTCGGATGCAAAGAGAGGACCCAAGCAGCTATGAGAACAACCGAGGCCCAGGCCCGCGCGGACGCCGCGCTGGTCGACACCGCCCCCGAGGTGGACCGTCGACTCATCCGGTGCGTGTGCGGGCACTCGCTCGACGCGCACCCCGTGCTGGCCTACCACGAGACCACGGGCGCGCCGGTGTATCACCCGTGCGGTCGGGATGCCTGCGACTGCGGCCGGTTTCGGACGCGGCCGGTCCCGTGGCGCGTCACGTTTCGGCCGCTCGACCCGGATAGCTCGGCGCTGCTGACGATCTGGCCGTGGCTGATCACCTCGCCGCGCGGGCACGTCGTGCACTCATCGCATTCGAGGACCTCGGCGCTCACCCTGGCCCGGCACATGGCCGGCGTCGAGACACTCCTGGCGCGCGTGCAGGCCCCCGTGGTTCACGAGAACGACATTCGCCGAGCTATGGGCCTGCCCGTGGTGCCCGAGGTTGTGGAGGTGAGCGAGTAATGACCGACAACATTCCCCCGGAGCTCATCGGCCACATCGACCAGCAAGACGCGCATCTGCGCAACCTCGCCAACACCGCGCTGACCGAGTACCGCGAGCATGTCGAGCAGGATCACGGCGGCGAGCCGTCGCACTGCGCGCAATCCATGCTGGTGATCGGCTACATGGGTATCAAGGTCGACCCGGAAACCCTCGCGGTCACGAAGTTCGAGGACACGCTTGATCAGCCGATCGCGTACGGCCTGATCGCCTACCTCGTCGAGCAGCTGTACGTGGCTCAGCGCAATGCGCGCAAGGCCGCCGACGAGATCATGACCGCGACAGAGCAACTCAACGCGCTCAAGGCCCGAATCGAGGCCGCCCGATGACCACTGCTCTCGTTGACCCGATCGCACCCGGCGCTGTCGAGCTCGGTGACGCGGGCGGGATCTCCATCCTCGACAACTCGGCGAAGTGCGAGCTGTGCGGCGAATGGAACGACGGCCCACGCGCCGAGCTCAGTGCGTGGGCCCGCGATCACGCCCGCCGGGCGCACGACGCGCTGCGGCCCTCGGTGCTCGGCCTCGACCTGTCGCTCACCCGTGCGGGTATCGCGATCGAGACGCTCGTGCCCGACGGTGGCCAGGGCACCGCGTGGCCGTCGCTGCTCACCCACTGCGGCGAGGCCGGCCACCAGAACGCCACCTACGACGAACGCGGCCAGCGGCTCGTGCGCCAGGCGAAAGCCATCATGAGGATCGTCGACGCTGCGCGCCGGGCGGGAGCCGATATCCGGCTCGGTGTGGTCGAGGGCCCGAGCTACGGGCAGAGCTCGATGCCCAGCTACTACGACCGTGCAGGCCTGTGGTGGTCGGTCATCACGTCACTGCAGGCTCGCGGTATCCCGTTCGCGGTCGTCACCCCCGACCACCGCGCCAAGTTCATCTGTGGCGTCAAGCCGCCGATGGGCAAGGATCGCGACCGCGCGAAGCGACTTGTCTGCGATGAGACTCGATCGCGGTTCAAGGTCGACAGCGGACGCGGAACCGATCACGGCGCAGTGGTGGCCCGCATGATGACCCGGCTCAACGCCGACCAGGCCGACGCGCTCGGCCTCGCCGATATGGGTGTGGTTCAGCTCGGCTGGCCGACGCCCTGGCGCAAGGGCCGCCGGCACGTCGAGAACGTCGCCCTCACCACGTGGCCGGCGGTGATCCTGTGACCGAGAGCAACACCGAGGCCCTGTTGGCGCTGCTGAAACGGCACTACATCAAGCCCGGCCAGGATCTCCCCGGCGGTGTGTTCCTGCCCGAGGTCGGCCAAAACGGCAGCTGGGGTGCTGGCAGCCGTTGCGACGCAATCTATGTCGGGTTCACCTCAAGCAGCGGCCGGATGCTGGTCGGCCACGAGCTGAAAGTGAGCCGCGCCGACTGGCTCAACGAGCTCAACAAACCCGGCAAAGCTGACCAATGGGCAGACCAGTGCCACGAGTGGTGGCTGGTCGTGCCGAATCCGGCGATCGTGCACGAGGGCGAGCTGCCCGCCGGGTGGGGCCTGATGTATCCCGGCCGCAGCAAGACTCGGATGCAAGTGCACACGCCGGCCGAACGCAAGGACCCGCGGACTCACCAACCCTCGTGGGATTCGGTGCGTTCGATCATCGCCCGCCACGACACGCTCCGGGCCGAGACGATCCTCGCTGCCCGCGCGAAGGCGACCAAGGACGCCCAGGAGACGATCAACGAGCGGGTTGAGCGGCTCGTCGCCCTGCAGGTGCGTGATCAGCCGGACGCCGCCGAGCTGGCCGCCCGGCTCAAGTCCGTCGAGGAGGCGCTCGGCGCTCCGATCGATTGGAGCAAGCGCGAAAGCAATCTGCCCCTGTACGGGCATGTCAGCCTCGACCAGATCGCCGAGATGGCCGGCGCGGTACGGGCACTCGGCAGCGTCCAAAAGGCGGTGCTGTGGTTCACCCAAGGGTGGAACGACCCGATCGGAAACACGCGCGATGCCCTCGACCGGCTCGACGAGGCATTCAACGAGATGCGCGCCGCTGACAGCCGCACCGCCGAGGAAACACCACCGTGACCGGGCCCGCGGGGTGCGAGTACGGGCCCACGCACTGGTGCGTGATGGGCAGGCACCAGAACTGCAACCACCGGGCCGGTGGCCCGAGTGCGCGCGGCATCTGGATGCCCGAGTGCTACGTCACGATCCCGCCCAAGCGCGGACACAAGGGCACCGACCCGATCCCCGACGGCATCGAGCATTGCCTGGTGCCGTACAGCCTCGCGGTCATTCGGCCCTCGCACGTGTACCGCTGCCCCTGCGAATGCCACACCGCCCCAGCACCGATCGGTGCACAACTCACCCTGTTCGAGGAGGTACCCGCCTAGTGGGACAGACCACGCACGCACGCCCGCCCGCGCTTGCCAAGTCCGGCGGTGCTCGCGCGCGCCTCGTGCGGATCATCCTCGGCGAGCTGCCTCAGTCGTGGAAATTCCGGGCCGCGTGTCGCGGGCATCCGCGACCGGACATCTTCTACCCGCCCCCGGCCCGAGCGGACGCTGATATCAAACGGTCCCAATCCGAGCGACGTCGACGCATCATCGTCGCCGAGGCCAAGAGCGTGTGCCGGCGCTGCCCGGTGCGTGACGAGTGCCTGGCGTTCGCCGACGCCCTCGGCGACTACAACGGCATATGGGGCGGCCTGACGGCCCGCGAGCGTGGCCGGAAGCGAGACGAGCGGTAGATGGGCCGACGACAAAAAGGCAAGCACCTCAAGCGCAAACGCTCGTGGCACCACCTGCGCAATCAGGACCGAAAGTTCGAGGCCGCGATACGCAAGATCGATCGCGCCAGCAAGAGGCAGAACCGGAGAGGATCAACACCGTGACAGAGAGCAAGTGTGGCGACGTCGCCAACGACGTGTTCGACCCCGGCGAGGACTGGTGCGAACAGAGCGGTGATCTGCACGTGTGCGTGCTACCCGACGGGCACCTCGGCCTGCAGGTCCACGAGTGCGATTGCGGGGTCACGTGGTGAGCGACGGCAACATGCGCCGCGTGCTGGTGCGCATCATCAACAACAACGGTTCGTGGGAGGAGGTCGGCTACACGATCGCCTCCGAGGTGATCTCGCGGCCTGTCACGTTCCGCACCCGCGTAGGCGGCCCCGAGTCCCCACCGACCGAGGCCACCCTCGGCGGCCTGGCGCTCATCGGCGAGGGCGGCAAAGAGGGCCACCTGTCCATCGAGCCGATCGCGATGATGGTTGGCCGCCAGGTCCTCAAGATCGAACGCACCACCGAGCTGCTCTGGCTGCCAGTTGCCGCGCACCGCAACGAGCTCGTCGACCTGTGGACCATCGAATGCGTGCCACTGGTGTCGTGGTTCCGGCTCAGCCAGCGCCTCGACGAGGACATTCTCAGGCTCGGCGGTATCGACGCTGAAACCGGCGAGATCCTGCTACCCGACCCGGCTGAGCGGTGCGTGCGCTGCGGCGGCTACGGCCGCGTCGAGGGCCCGTTCGGTGGCAGTGCATCGCACGGGCTGTCCTGCCCGGTCTGCCAGGGCACAGGCCGGGTGGCGCGATGAGCGATCGTTTCGAGCGGGTGTTCGGCGGCGACTGCCCGGTGTGCTCGCACAGTCAACGCCGCGCGCACGATTGGTTCGGGATCTGCGAACTGTGCGGCTGCCATTGCGCTACTCACCCGTGGCCGTACGCCAGCGTTCAGCGGTACCGCGAGGCCAGCGATGCGACCGAGATCGATATCCGTCGCTGCGGCCTGTGCGGTCATCGCGAGCACGGCGACGGCCCCTGCGGCTGCATGGATCTCGGGCACCTGGCCGACGGGCTGCCGTCGTGTGCGTGCTGGCCCGAGATCATGCCGCACCCCGGCCAACGCGAGATGTTCGTCGCCCGTCGGATACTCACGCTGGCCCGAGGTCCACGGCCGCCCGGCTACAGCGTCACCATCCCGCTGTGGGCACCCAAAGTTCAGCTGTGGCGGTTCGATCCACACCGCGGCATGGTTCGAGTCGGGACGTTCCACAACACGCGGATAACCAACCCGGCAAGCCGTGGCCGAGAACTGTCGTTCGATATCAGGGTCGACCCCGACCGCGAGGAACAGTGGTGGGAGCAAGAGGCGGTGCTCGTCAGCACCATCGAGCCACTCCACCCAATCCTCAGCTGGCTCAAGCAGGTCGACTGGCGGGTGTGGGCGCTGCTGGCCGCCGTGTGCTGGCTCGCCGCGGCCGTCGTCGCGGCCTGGTCGCAATGACAGGTCAGCTGTGCCGATGCGGTCATACGCGCGAGCAACACTCAGTGTGGGGCCCCGGCAGTGCGTGCCTGGCGTGCATCAGCTGCGCGCCAGGCGCTCAGCCCCACGTGATGACCCGTTGCGACTGCACCGAATTCGACCCGAGTGAGGAAACCACCCGTGATCAGACTCCGAGACCTGTTCTACGACTTGCGTCACCCCGTGCGGACGCTGGTCCGCGAGGCAAAACTGCGTGACCCCGATTACCGCCGCGTGGTGCGGTTCAAGGTCATCGGCTGGCCACAAACGACAGCGAAGATGCTGCGCGAGGCCGCCAACATTCTTGAGGCCGGCCCGAACCCGCGCGTCGAGGTAGCGCGGTGGTTGCGGTCGGTCGCCGACCACGGCAACGGCTACCTGCGACCGTCGGGGTACACGCTCAGCGACCTCGAACGGATGCGCTCCGAGCTCGGCCAGGCCTATGCGAATCCCGGCCTGGCGCACTTCCTCAAGCTGCCCCCGCAATGAGCGTCTGCGTGTGCGGTCATTCCCGCGATGAGCACCAGCCGGTGTGCGTGGCTGTCGTCGAGGTGCACGAACGCCACGTGTATTGCAGCTGCCCGCAATTCGAGCCGATCGACGAGCAGCTATCTACCGGTGAGCCCGGTGCATACGGTCAGTAGCGCGGTGGGCGTCAAACCGGACCCCCATGTACCTCGGTGCCTGTTCTCGCCCGGCAAGTTCGGCCCATGACCCTCGGGTCGAGGCGAGGCCGCTACTGCGCCCACCGCTCCACTCTCACCCCACCCGATCACGACCCGACAGGAGTCCAACGTGCCAAAAAGCAAGCGTGACAAGCGGAAACGCCCACCCACCGTCGCAGAGGCGACCAGAGCGCTCGAGGCTGCTCAACGGCGAGAGGCCGGCGCGCACATCGCAACCCGACGCGTCGACCTCGCCAACCTCGACACCCCCGACGTCACCCACGCCGAGCAATACGCCGAATTCCTCAATCGGCCCGGCCGCTTCTACGTCGGCCAGTTCGAGATCCCCCTCGACGACGAGCCCCTCGGCCAGAAACTCTGCACGCAAACCACGTTCAAGGCCGACGATCAACAGCTGCTCTACCTCGTCGAGGTGCTCCGCCAGATACGCGGTGCCCTCAGCGCACACGCCCGCATCACGCTCACCCTGGCTCAACCTGCCGGCAAGCCTGGCAGCGCATGGTTTTCAGACGATCAGCTGGCCGAATCGGCGCTGCAGACGGCTCGCGAGGGTGCCCGCGTCACCACCACGACACCAGACGGTGTGACCAGGATTCACCGCATGGCCCGCGAGGTCGTGCGGCAACGCTCGACCGACGATTGCAACATTCGCGGTAAAAGTTCTACGCCTGATGTTGCAATCCGTGAGTGGTGCTGCGGCACACCGATCACCGCCCCGCACGTCGACGGCTGCATGTTCGAGCCGCGGCCCGATGCGCCGGTCGACTACACCGGCCCGGCACGTGTCGCCACACCGGAGGAGCTCGCCGCGGTGCGGGAGATGCGGGCCCGCGCTGAGGCCCGCAACGGGTTCACGCTGCCGCCGGCCAACGGCAAGGCCGAGATCCCGGACGGGCCACCGCAGCTGTACGGCCGCGATTGGGTGGCCTATGGCCAGGAGTTCACCCGCGAGGAGCTCGTCGACATGCTGCCCGGCCAGACCCGCGCCGAGGTCGCCCAGGAGCTCGGCAAGGAACCCGAGGCGATCGGCGGCACCGTGCACAACGCCGACGTGATGCCCGAGGAGCTGGCCGCCGAACTCGGTGTGCCCGTCGAATCGCTGCAGCGCATCGCCATTCAAGGTGGCGGCTACGCGTGGGCCGTCAAGCCGAGCAGTACCGAGCAGGCAGCCGGCCGCCACGCCGCACCGGATACGAGCGACCTCGACGAGCTGGTCGGCGAGAGCCAAGGGCCGCACGGTATCTACCAAACGACGATCACCGCAGGCGAGGGCGAGACCGTCGAGTGCAAGTGCCATATCGTGTTCCGCGATCGGCCCGGCGAGGGCCTCTATGCGCGAGCTGAGCACGCCAACCACCGCGACATGGAGGCCGGTTGCTCATGCCCGCGCGGTATGGGTGCCTCGATGGCCCGCACCAACACCGCGCCAGGCTGCCGGATACATGGCGATCCCGACGCGATCGTGCGTCGACCTATCCGAGACGAGCCGCAGGCATGAGCCAGCGCTACCGCATCGGTGATCTGGTGCGCATCGGCCGCGGCAAGCGGGTCTACCGCGTGCGCCATGTGTTCCCCACCGGCGAGGTCAAGGTCGAGGCCGACGCGAAACACCCGGACGCCGCCAAGCGCGTGCCCGACGAGTTCCGCAGCTACAGGCCCGACGAACTCGCGCGCGTCGAGAAGGAGGTCACAGCGTGATTCCTAGCGTCCTCGCGATCATCTCCGAGCACGAATGCAGCTACGAGTGGGGCGGTCCCCAATGGGACTGCGGTGCCAACGATTGCAACGCCAGCGGGTGGGGATGGGAAGAGTACGCCGCTCACATCGCCCAGGTGATCGAGGCGGCATCGTGAAACTGCCAGGGATCGATACACGCGAACTCAACCCGGTGCACTGCTGTGTGTGCGTCAACATCGGCGACCAGACCCGCAAGGCCGAGACGATCGTGTCCGGCTACGCGGTCTGCCGCGATCACTCAGTCGGCCTCGACGAGGTCGGCTCGCTGCGCGAGTACATCGAGCTGCGCCGAACGGCATTCGGCTCGTGAACGACGGGCTGAGCCTCGGCATGATCACGCTCTGCGCGGTCTGCCACTACGCGATCGTGCTGCGCCGGTTCGAGGTCGATCACGTCGTCTACGGCGTGCACGAGGCTGACCTGTGGACCCACATAGGCAAGCGCGGCTGCGGGATGCACGACGCCGAGGAACCGCGGTTCCTGATCCCGGCCGCCAGTAGCAGCGCGGGCCTCCGGTAGATCACTCCTCGACCGGTAGCTTGCTGATTCCCCACACGACGGGGTCGCCCTCCTCGCCGGCCGCAATGCACGCGTCGTCACTCACAGCCCCGGCGGTGATCTCCTCGTATTCGGCGCGCATCCCCCACTGATCGACCACTGTTTCGAGCTTCCGCCGTGCGCCCTCGATGGTTCGGTGAACCGAGGTGTATCCGATGCCCTCGGCGGGGATTTCGACGCTCATCACGTAGACGAGTACCTCGGACTTGGCCGCGTCCTGCGCCTCGGCCTGCTGTCGCATGATGGTCCCGAGATCTGCGCCGCCGATATCGGCAAGGTCAACACGTTTCACGGTGCGACCTTGCCGAATCGCTGGTATGCCGCCTGGCGGCTGACGCCGAGCGCGGTGCCGACCATCGCCCAGGTGTCGCCGGCCGCGCGTGCCTCGGCAACGGCGGCGTTGAGTTCGGCCTCGGCGTTGGTGAGTGCGGTTGCCGCCGCGGCGATTCGGCGCATGTGGCGCGCGTCGCGGGCGTCGGCCGGGTCGACTTCGAGGTTGTCGAGCCAGTTTTCGACGTCGGTCTTATCGGTGTGCTTGGTAGCCATAGGTAATCACCCCTTCACAGGTAGTCGTAGAACTTCGGACGGAGGACGTCGGCGTGGATGATGCGCACGGGCTCATCGGTCACGACGACGATTTCGAGCAGGCGCGCGGTGTAGTCGGCACCGATGACGAGCTGACGGATCTCACCGTGGTACTCCTGCTCGATAACGCGGATCGCGTTGGCAACCGCGTGGAGCATGGCGTCGTCGCTGATGCCGTGCTTGCGGGCGCTGTCTTCGATCTGCATACGTAAATGATACGTTTACACGCCCATCGTGTCAATGGGTCATTTACACGATCGGTGCCGACCACCTCACCTTGTCTGTCGGGGTCACCACACTCACTACGTGCCCAACACCACCCCGAGGCCGCCCAAGACGACCACGCAAAAGGGTCTCGGCTGGGATCACCAGCTGCACCGAGATCGCCTGCTGCTCAGGCACGTTGACGGCACCCTGTGCTGGTGGTGCGGCCGCAAGATGTTCCGCGATCCCACGCGGAACTGGGACGGTAAGCCGCTGCACGCCGACCACAGCCGCTCACGTGCCACGCACGGCACCAGCGGCAACCCGGCTGACCGTCTCCTGCACGACACCTGCAACAAGCAACGAGGAGACGGATCTCGCGATGACCAACGGCCCGCACTTGACCCAACCCGCCAGGCCGCACTCGACGCCCACGCTGAAACCCGAGACGTCCTCGGCGATCTCGTCTACTTCGCCTGGCCTGCCTGACGCGATCGAGCCGCGCCGGGTGCGTCGGCTCGGGCCGGACGAGCGCACCGCGATCTGGCACTGCGACGGACCGCACTGGCGCGCGTTCTACGCGTGGTTCGGGCAGGACGCCGGTGGCTGGCACTACTGCCTCGCCGACCGCGCCTACTGGACACAAACCGCCGCGGGTGTGCGCGACGTCGACGCCACCACGATCACCAGCGACCCGACCACGGATCTGCGCCTATTCCAGTTCGACGAGCTGGTGCGCCTCGGCGAACCGGCCTACCTGTTCGACCAGAACGGCAAGGCGGTGCCACTGCCGCGCTACCTCACCAGGCGCTACCAATGACCGCCCCCACCAATGAGATCCCGTGGTCCGAGCTCTACCGGCCGCCCACACGCGACAAGGCCCTCGAACTCGTCGCGCGCAACCTAGCCGGCCCGTGGCCCGGCCCGAACCGCTTGGTGCTCGCGGTGATCCTCGCCGACAACCTGCTCAGGATCGCCGAGCGTGACGGCCTCGCCTGGTGGGCCGACGCATGAGCACCCCGCCCTACGACGTGTGGATCGACCACGACGGCCAGGCCCGACCGCGCTCACCGAGCGCGGCCGCGACGTGCTCGCCGAGCTCGACCGGCAACCCTCGAATTCGTGCGCAAAACCGGAACCGCAGCAGGTCAAAGAGACCGGCTACGACCCCGATTGCGACGCCTGCAACGCACCCGGCGGGCCATCGCCCGACCACACCGCCCAGCATTGCCAGGAGGCAACACCGTGACTCAGATCGCCCGCACCGTCGTCTATCGCCACCCGTGCGACTGCCCGACCGCGAGCCGGCCCCTTGCACCCGGCGATGAGCCCGAGCACCGGTTCGACGTCGACGGTGAACCGTTCCCCTGGCACATCACCGAGGACGGTGCCACGTTCCACCGAACCGAGAACGGGCTCTACCTCATCGCGGTGCGCATCGTGCCGTTCCTCCGCGCCAACAACGCCCCCGAGCCGTTCTCGCACGACTGGCCGATGCGGGCCGCGCCCAGGCTCGGCGACCGACCGTTCCCGTGGGCGATCACAGGCCCGCTCATCTACACGCTCGACGAGCGCGGGGAGCCCACGATCGAGCTCACGTTCGTTGCCGCCGACGTCGACACCGACGGCGAGATCTCCGTCGAGAAACCAACGCGCGAGGTCACCATCTGATGACGGTGTTCATCGTGACCGGGCCACCGTGCGCCGGCAAAACGACGTGGGTGCAGGCGAACGCCGATCCAGCGGACGTGATCGTGGACATGGACGCCCTGGTCGCCGCGATGACCAACTCCGACGCCAGCCACACCGCGCCGTCGTCGCTGATCTGGCGCACCGCGATGGCCGCCCGCGACGCCGCGGTGCGCAAGGTCCTCGACCGTCAGAGCCGCTACGTCGTCGAGAACATCAACGGCGTCGCAACCGAGCTCGACGCCTACGTGATCCACGCGGTACCCAACCGCAACCAGGTCGACCGCTACCTCGCCCAGGGCGCACGCATCCTGGTCGTCGACCCCGGCCGCCGCACCGTCATCAACCGCGCCACCGAGGCCGGCCGCATCGACACCGTGCACAACGCGATCGTCGGCTGGTACCACGACCACGCGGCCTACATCGCCGACCGGGGGTGCCACGTTGCCTGACGTCGATATCAACGCACCCGATTGGTGGGACCAGGACGCACTCAACGCCTCGCTGGACCTGATCGAACGAGCTGGTGCACACGCGTTCGAGGTCGGCTACCTCCGGGAGGGCGTACCGGCCGACCAAGCCGACTGGTATGCAATCGCGGAGTACCGAGGCAGCAAGGTCATGGTCGAGCACCGCGCCGGCCCCGTCGAGGCCGCTGAGGCGTTGGCACGCAAGCTGCTCAACGGCGGTCAATGCGCACACTGCGGCCAGGTGGTGAGCATCTCGGGCAACAGACCGGGCGTATGCCGCTGGACCCGCCAGGCCGACAAGTGGGTACGCGGCTGCGTCGACACTCATCGCGAGGGGGATCGACGCACCGACCTGATCGAGGAGTTCATCGAGGCATACGGGCGGCGACGGTGAGCCTGCCCCGATTCGTCGACGCTGACGACCCCGACGCCTACACGCTCGGCTCAGGCCTGGTGCTCAAAGCCCAGTTCTCCCACCGAGTGACGATCACCTGCGCAGCCTGCACCGTCACCACACTGCGCCTCAAGCTGCTCGCCGACACACTGCTGTCCACCCAGGCCCGCAACCGCCTACTCACCGCCCACCTCGACCACCTCGGCTGGATACGCCTACGCCCCAATGGGGCCGATATCTGCCCCGAGTGCGCAGCAACCAAGACCGAGGTGTGTCCGCAGTGCATGAGCTACGGCGGTGGCCACACCAGCCTGTGCCCAACCCAGCTACCAGGAACCACAACGTGAGTGACCACGACGACGAGCTACACGCGTGCAGTGACTACAGCCTGTTCGGCCCCGAATCGCTGCAACAGATACGGGACCGACTAGAGGACATCGACGCCACCGAGTGCGATTGCGATGAACTGCCGCACAGCAACGCGCTGCACGATCTCGCCCACGACGACGTGCCCGCACTGCTGCGCTTCGTCGAGCATCTCCAAGGCGAGGTGGAGAAGTGGCGCGCGCAGACCGAGCTCCGCGCCCAGGTATCAGTGCGTCTCGCTATCCAGGCAGGTGCGCTACAGGAGGCGCTCAACCAGGCCCGAGCCGTCGCAGATGAGGTAGTAGCCACAGCCGACCGTGGTCGATACACGAGCGCGAAAGCAACAGCTCAACGAGTCCTACGAGCACTGGATACCGACCCCCTCGCGAGGGACCAGTGACTACGGGGCCGAGCGTCCTGGTGGACGCAGGGCTGATGACCGACGTTCCACCATGCAGCTGTAAGCGAGGCCAGACCAGCCCAGTGTGCGTGCACCACAGCCCTGCCTGGTTACGCATCCGGGAGCGCCTCACACCGTGACCCTCACTCAGGTATCACCATCGGTGCGGCGTGACCTACACGAGCGAGCAATGCACTGTTGCGAGGTATGCGGCAAGCACGGTGCGAACAACGCACACCATCGAGTGAACGCAAGCCAAGGCGGCAGAGGAACACTGGCCAACCTGCTGCTGGTGTGCGGCTCGGGCACAACGGGCTGTCACGGTCGCATCACCATCCATCCTCGTTGGGCCAAAGCGAACGGCTACTCGATTCGACGTGGCGTCGAGCCCAGCGACGTGCCCGTGCTGCGGTGGTCGCGCTACCTCGGTGCTCACGAGCCTGTGCTGCTCGACGACGAGGGCAACGTCGAGTGGACGGACCAGGAGGTCGGCGAACCGTGCCACAGAGTGAGCCCCTGACCTGCACGTTCACCGTCTCAATGCCTCTGACCTGCGGCGACGCGGCGACGAGCCCCCCACCCCCCGAAAAGTTCCGGGGGCGGGGTGGCCTGACTGCCGGCGCGGTAGTCAGTTTTTTTTTCGAGCCGACCTCGTTTTTCGTCCAGAGGGAGGTGGCCTAGTTGGCGGCCAAGTCGAGCGCGAGCAGTCCACCCGCCGCGAAAACCGTTGCTGCGCAAGGGAAAACACCGGTCAAAAAGGCGGCGAAATCGGTTGCGCGAGGGCGTGTTTCGGCCACCAACAGCCGCGCACGGGCAGCAAAGCGGTGGAAACCGACCGCTGGCGCGCATCTGAGGGCCGATCTGTGGCGCGATACGGACCCCGGCGGGATCAAGCTGCTCGTCGAGCAGGTGTGCCGAGTGGCCGATCGCCTCGAAACGCTCGACCGGATCAACCGCGGCGACGCTGACGCCCTGGCGACGCTCGACCTCGGCCGGATCTTGGCCCAGGAGACGCCGAGCGGTGATCGCAAGGCGTTCTACGTCGAGGTCTCGCTGACGCTGCGCGACACCGTCGGCGAGGAGCGCCAGCAGGCGAAACTGTTCGGTTCGCTGCTGTCCGATATCGCTCGACAGCGCGCCACGCTCCCACCTCCACCACCCGGCGAAGGTTCAGACGACGATGACGACCTCAACCTCTGACTCACGCGCGCCGCGCATTGTCCCGAGACCAGGCGAGGGCAACGTCGTCGCGTTTCCCGGCACCATCACGCGGTACACGTTCCGCAGTGGGGTCGAGTTCAAGTGGCATTGCCCCGTTGTGACGTGCCCGGAGTCGGGTCGGTACGTGAAACGGTTTGCCACGGCGGTCCGCGGGCTGTCCCGGCACACCGAGAGGTGCCACCGTGACGACTGATGCCGCCCCGCGCCGGGCACGCAAGAAACCGCAGGTCGCCGAGCGCAAGGCCTCGTCCGGACCGGGCAAAACGAGTAAAACCGCTGGTCGCGGCGCGCCGGCCAATCGCAACGATCAGACCGGGCCGCCACCGTGGGTCGGCGAGTGGCCGAGGCTCGACGGGCCGCAGGCACCGCGGTTCTACTGGGCCCACCCCGAGCGTGACGTCGCCGACGACACCGACTCGATCAAGGCCGCGAAGTTCACCAGTCGCGTCACGGCCTCGCGCTGTTTGCCGTGGCAGTGGGACAGCTTGCGCGACACCATGTTGCGCAACGAGGACGGGCTGTGGCTGCACCGCCTCGTCTGCCTGGTCTGCACTCGCCAGCAGGGCAAGACGTGGATCATGGTCGCGCGGATTCTGTACGGCCTGTTCTACCTCGGCGAGACCGCCGTCTATTCGGCGCAGCGAGGACAGACCGCCGATGCGGTGTTCGCCCGCGTGGTCTCGATCATCGAGAGCCGGCCGAGCCTGGCCGCGCGGCTCATCTCCAAGACTGGCGGCAAGCAGGGCCGCGGCGATATCACCGTGCGGGCCCGCAACGGCAAGATTGCCCACCTGCGGTGTGGTGTCCGCTCAACCGATCTCGGTCGTGGTCTCGATCAGATCGACCTGGTCGTGTTCGACGAGGCCTACAACCTCACCGAGGCCGAGGTCGCCGCGCTCACCGGTGCGCAGATCGCCAGCCCGAACGCTCAGACGATCTACACCTCGACCGCGCCGGTGGCCTCGATTCACGCGTTCTGCTCGATATTCGCTGGTGTCCGCGAGCTCGGGCTCAAGGGCCACAAGAATCCCGAGGTCGGTGATCCCGAGCTGCTGTTCAGTGAGTTCTCCGCACCCGACCCACCGAAGGATGAGCGCAAGCGCGCCGAGCTGCGCCTCGACCGGGAGATGTGGCGGCTGGCGTCGCCGTCGCATGGTGTCATCTCGAAGGACCGCGATATTGACTCGATTCGCAAGGTGCTGTGCATCAACGCGGCGGGCATCGCACTGTGGGAGGCGGATTACCTCGGGTGGGGCGAATGGCCGGCAACCGAGACGAGCCGCGAGCCGATCATCCCGATCGAGGAGGTTTGGGTGCCGCTCACACGCACCGATGCTGTCCTCGCCGGGCAGATCGTGATCGCGGTGTCGCGCACCCAGGACCTCAAGCGGTGGGCGTTCGCCGCCGGCCAGCGCACGATTCACGGCGAGGTGGCACTAGAGCTCGGCAAGTACGCCGAGATGAACATCGGCCAGGCCGCCCGCTACCTGCTGACCTGCATTCAGAAGTTCGACCCGGTCGAGATCATCATCGAGGGCCACGATCCCGGTGTCGATCTCGTGCCGGTGATGCGCCGACTCGGGTTCGACCTGCGGGTCACCTCGCTCAACGAGTTCTCGATCGCGTCGTCGTCGTTCATCGACCACGCATTTTCCGGCGATATCTGCCACACCGATCAGCCGATCATCCGCGAGGGACTTGAGCAGTTCGCGATGCGTGAGCTGCCGCGCGGTGACCGGGTGATCGACACCAAAGAGGGCTCGGTCGCCCAGGTCGTCGCGTTCATGTTGGCGCTGTGGGGTGTGCTCGAATTTGCCGAGGAGGACACCCCGGCGGCGCTCCCGGTGGGTGCTGACGGCAGTGACGTCGACGAACTGGTGTCAGACCACAGTGGTTACCTCGAACAATTCGAGGCGACAAGTAGCCACTTTGCGGATTGGGACCTGACAACCTAAGCACCGATGGGTGCGAATGACACGGTTGTAATTCAGCCGCGGGCGGTTACCGCTCGGCGGCTGGCCGGGCACTCCACTCCCGGATTGCGCCGGCCAACGAACACGGCCCGCGTGGAAACCGCGATGCCCCTTGGCGAGCGGGGCTACGTCAACGGGTCGAGCAGCAGCAACGCGTGGCTTGCGTGGGACCCGTTCGAGCAGGTGCCCCAGCTGCAGTGGCCCGAGGCCGTGTCGGTGTTCCTCGATATGGACAACGACGATTCGCGGGTCACGTCGCTGCTCGAATCGATGTCGCTGCCGATCGTTTCGGCAAAGTGGCGCATCGACCCCAACGGTGCGCCAACCGCGGCAGTGCAGCTGATCTCGCGGTGCCTGCGGGTTCCGGTGGTCGGCGAGGACAACGTCGACGACGGCGGCCGCAGCAAGGGCCGGTTCTCGTTCCTGGCGCACCTGCGGGAGGTGGCCAGCCCGGTCCCCCAGTTCGGGCACGCGGTGTTCGAGCAGGTCTATCGCCGCGAGGCCGACGGCCGGGTGGTGCTGCGCAAGCTCGGGCCGCGGCCGCAGTGGACGATCCAGAATTTCAACGTCGCCCTCGACGGTGGGCTCGACTCGATCACCCAGTTCGCGCCGGCCGCAACGAAAAAGGTCGTGTACGGCATCAGCCCGCTCGACATTCCGATCAACCGGCTCGTGGTGTACTCCCGCAACAAGCGGCCCGGATTCTGGCAGGGCCGGTCGGTGCTGCGGTCGAGCTACAAGCACTGGCTGCTTAAGAACGAGCTGCTCCGCATCGAGGTCGCGGTGGCCCGGCGCAACGGTATGGGTGTGCCGGTCGGTACCGCCAGCAAGCCGAACGACCCGGCCGAGGTCAAGGCCATGCAGCGGATCGCGAGCGGGTTCCGCGGCGGCCTGCACTCCGGTGTCGGCCTGGCCGCCGGCCAATCGCTCACCCTGCTCGGCGTGCAGGGCAACCTGCCCGATATCCGGGCCTCGATCGAGTACCACGACAAGGCCATCGCGCTGTCGGGCCTGGCGCATTTCCTCAACCTCGACCGAGGCGGCAGTTTCGCGCTCGCCTCGGTGCAAGAGCGGCCGTTCGTCCAGGCGCTCAACGCTGCGGCGCTGTCTTACGCCGAGGTCGTGCAGGCCCACATCATCGAGGACCTGATCGATATCAACTTTGGGCCCGACACGCGTTGCCCGCGGATCGTGTTCTCGCCGATCGGATCTCAGCAGGACGCCACCGCGGCCTCGCTCAAGATGCTCGTCGAGGCCGGTCTGCTGGCCCCCGATCTGCGGATCGAGCGGGCGCTGCGCCAGCTGCTCGACCTGCCCGCCAAGCCCGACGAGGACGACCCGGACGCCGAGCCGCCGGTCGACAAGCCCGCAGCGTTGCCGGCCGGGCCGTCGCAGTCCAGCGCGCCGGTCACCGACGACAACGAGGAGGACAGCGATGGCTGACAGCAAGCGCCAGTGGTACAAGCTCGTCGCCGCAAAAGCCGACGGCGACAAGGAAACCAAGCGCACCACGCTGCACATCTACGACGTGATCGGCGCGGACCTGTTTTTCGGCGGGGTCGACGTCAACGAGCTGGTGCACGAGATCGAGGCGCTCGACGACGACGCCGAGCTCGACGTGCGGATCAACAGCCCCGGCGGTGCCGCGTGGGACGGGCTGACGCTGGCGAACGCGATCATGCGGCATCCGGGCAAGACGACCACCCACGTCGACGGCCTGGCCGCCAGCGCGGCCTCGCTGATCGCGTTGGCCGGTGACGACGTCGTGATCAGCAAGTACGGCCAGATGATGCTGCACAACGCTCGAGGCGGTCTCTACAGCGCGACCGCCGAGGAGCTGATCGACGCCGGCAAGACGCTGCAGAAGCTCAACGGCTCGATGGCCGAGTTCTACGCCGACCGCGCCGGCGGCGAGTCGACCGAATGGGCGCGCGCCATGAAGCGCGAGACCTGGTATTCGGCCGAGGAGGCGAAATCGGCCGGCCTCGCCACCGAGATCGACGAAAGCGGTAAGCGCGAGGAGGTCGAGGCCGCCGCAGCCGCGTCGATCGCCAAGGCCTCCGCGATGTTCAAGTACGCGGGCCGTCAGGCCGCCCCGTCGCCATCGGCGCGGGTAGAGGACGGGTCGTTAGACCCCGAACCCAAGGAGGAGGCCAAAGTGCCTGCAATCAGCAAGAAGGTCGCCGAGCGCCTCGGGCTCGGGGAGGACGCGACCGAGGAGGAAGTTCTCGCCAAGCTCGGCGAAGTCGAAACCGACGGTGGTGACGGCGACGACGGCGACGGTAGCGACGGCGACGGTACGCCCGACAACGTCGACGAGGGCCAGGTCGCAGAGCTGGCTGCCGCGGCCGCCAAGCTCGGCCTGAGCGTGATCGATCCCGGCACGCTCGCCGAGATGCAGCGCAACTCGTCGCTCGGCGCAAAGGCGCACGCGCAGATGGAAACTCAGCGCATCACCGCCGCGGTCGACGCCGCGATCAGCCTCGGCAAGATCACGCCAGCCCGCAAAGAGCATTTCGTGACGCTCATGCGGGCCGACGAGGTCGGAACCACCCAGCTGCTCGCTGGCATCCCGGCATACACCGCGGTGCCGATGAACGAGCTCGGGCACGCCCTCGAACCGACGGCATTCGCCGGTGGGGACCAGGGCGGCGACGTCACCGAGAACCCCACGTACAAGGCGTGGTCGGTCGAGTAGCGGCCCACGCACCGGAATTCTGAGGAGGACACAGCACAATGCCCGGAACAGTTCAGGTCACCAAGGCCTCGGGGCCGCGGACCTACACCCCAGCGGCCACCAAGACCGTGCGCGGTGGTCGTGGCGTCGAATTCGCCGCCAACGGCCGCATTCAGGAATGGGCCGCAGGCACGTTCCGCGCGGCCGGCGTCGCGCTCACCGATGCGATCGCACCGGAGGACGTCAACACTCAGGCCACCACCGTCAACGGCCGCCCCGTGGTCAACACCGTGGTGCTGCCGCAGACCGTCGCCGTGGCCTACGGCGGTGACGAGGTGCCGATGACGTACGCGGCCAACGCCAATCAGGGCGATCTGCTGGTCGCCGCGGCCAACGGCACCGTGACCCCGGCCGGGGCCACGCCCGACGCCCGCACCATCGTCGGCCGCTGCACGCAG
Organism: Mycolicibacterium arcueilense; assembly: GCF_058536225.1. Classification (NCBI taxonomy): domain Bacteria; kingdom Bacillati; phylum Actinomycetota; class Actinomycetes; order Mycobacteriales; family Mycobacteriaceae; genus Mycobacterium; species Mycolicibacterium arcueilense. The sequence continues at coordinate 28,857 of NZ_JBZTYL010000041.1, read as the reverse complement.
CCCGGCGGTGTCGTCGTTGCCACCAACCCCGTCGGCCTCGTCCGGCTCGGGATCTAGCGACCTCGGTCGAGACAAGGAGATAGAGAGCAATGCCCAAGACAGGAGTCGTGAGCATCTCGGACGGGCCCAGCATCACCGTCGCCGATCTGATCGGGTCGCCGATGATGGTTCCGACCAAGATGAAAGAGCTGATGACGAACATTTTCATCAGCGAGAGCCTGCTGCGGAACGCCGGGGCCAACCCGTCGGGCCTCGTCGGCTACACCGAGGGGGACCCCACGTTCCTCGTCGGTGACGTCGAGGACGTCGCCGAGTTCGCCCAGATCCCGGTGACCTACGGGGAGATGGGCGTGCCGCGGGTGGCGGTCGCCAACAAGCGGGGCCTCGGCGTGCGGATCTCCCGAGAGATGCGCGACGAGAACCGCGTTGGCGCGGTCAACAAGCAGATGACCCAGCTGCGCAACACGTTCAAGCGTGCCGACGACCGCGCAATCCGGGCCCTGCTGCTGTCCAACGCGGTGCCGACGATGCCCGTCGACAACGCCTGGGACACCGCCAACGGCAACCCCCGGCTCGATTTCGCGCTGGCCATCAAGGAAATCACGTTCGCCACCCCCAGCGGCGACGTGGCATCCGACGAGGAATGGGCCGGGTTCGAGCCCGACACCATCGTCCTCAACCCCGGAATCCTGCCCGTCCTGCTGGACAACGAGAAGTTTCTCAAGGTCTACCAGGGCAACATCGCAGGCGACACCCCGCTGCTGACCGGTCAGCTGCCCGGAACGATCATGGGCCGCACCATCATCGGCTCGCTGTCGTTCCCCGAGGATCGGATCTTGGTGTGCGAGCGCGGCACGCTCGGGTTCTACTCCGACACCCGGCCGCTGGAATTCACCGGCGTCTACCCCGAGGGCAACGGCCCCAACGGTGGGCCCACCGAGACCTGGCGCTCGGATATGACCCACAAGCGGGCGATGGCCCTCGACCAGCCGAAGGCCGCTCTGTGGCTGACGGATCTGGTGACCCCGTGAGTGCGGCCAAGGCCGGCACCTACGTCTTGGCGGCCTCGGCGTTCTACCGCGTCGAGGGTGAGGGCGACGAGCGGGTGCGTCGCCGGTACAAGCGCGGCGACAAGGTCGAGCTGTCCAAGGCTGAGGCGGCCCGCCTCACCGTGGCCAGCCGTCTTGCCGCGGCGGCGTTCGTCAAGGCCAGCGTCGAGGTCGAGCCGGGCCACGATCTCGCGACCGCGCCGGACGGGGCGGTCAACCGCGAGAGCGAGGCCAATCAGCTGCAGGCCGAAGCCAATACGGGGCTCAACACCGGACCGGACGGTCTCGGCGAGAGCACGACGATCCCCACCACCGACGGCGCACCCGAGGGCCCGCCCACCGGTGATGGTCGGCCCGCCAAGAGCGCCACGGTCGAGGTCTGGAAGGCCTACGCCGTGCAGGTCGAGGCGGTCACCGAAGAGGAGTCCGGCGCGATGACCAAGGCCGCACTGCAGGAGGCCGTCGCCCGCAAGGTCGGCGGATAGCGCTAACCGATAACGAGGAGCTCGACGAGTGGACCCCACCACGCCGTTCCTGACGGTCGACGAATTCGAGGCGATGATTGCGCCTCGGGTTCTGTCGGCCGGCGAGCGTGCACTCGTCGGGCTCCTCGTGCAGGCCGCGGCCGACTGGATTCGCGACCCGAACCGCCGGCCTGGCCTGTCTGGGAACGACCCGCTCGTCACCCAGGCGAAACTGATCACCTACGACGTCGTCTCGTCGGTCCTGTCCCCCGCCGGTCTCGACGACCCGCGTGTGCGCCAGGTGATGACGCAGACCGACAGCCGCACCACCTCGATCACCTACGCCGAGGCGGCCAAGCTCCTCGAATTCGACGACCGGCACCTGATCATGCTCGGCCTGTCCACTTCTGCGCTGCCGCAGGCGTTCTACGGCACCGACCACACCGGCGAATACGGCGGGCCCGGCGCGTTCGTCGACGCGTTCAGCGATCCCGGCCCGAGGCAGTGGTAAATCATGCTGTCCGCCGGCCAACTTCTTTCCACCCTCGGCCCCGACACCGTCGAGCTGGTCATCCGCGAGCCCGCCGATCCCCCAGCTCTCGACGCGTGGGGCCGCCCGGAGATGACCGAGCGCACCGTGACCAAGACCGGTGCGTCCTGGCAAGTCACCGGCGGCACTGAGGAACTCGGCGGGGCCACCATCGCCACGTTGGAGGCCCGCGGCGCGCTGCCGGTCGACGACGACACCGCGGCGCTGCAGTCGACCGCCGCGGTGCGCCACGGTGGCCGACTGTTCGAGCTGACCACGCCGGGCGTCACGCACTACGACGATTTCAACCGCGCCAGCCACGTTCGCGTGTTCGGCCGTTGGGCCGCCGACGTCAGCCTCGGCGAGCAGGTCATCGTGGTGCCCGCCGGGCTGCGGCACGACGGCATCGTTGACCCCGACGGCGAGCCGGTACCGCTCACCGCGCGCGGCGTCCTGCCCGGTGATGCGCGAATCAAATTCGGTTCTGCCGAGGCCGCTCTCGCGGTCGACTACACCGTGGTGCTCGACCTCGACGCGCCGATCAGCGACGGCGACTGGCTCATCGTGCGGGGCCGCGAGTGCCGTGCGCTGGTCAAACGGCAAGAGTCCCAATGGGTGCAGCGTCGCCAGCTGGTGGTGCTCGCCGAGTTCCGAGGGGGTGCACGCAGCTGATGGCCCGACGCAACATGAAGCCCGGTTTCCACCGCGACGCCAAGGCAATCGGTCGAATCGCCAAGAACGACCGCGGGCTCAAGGCGTTCATCCACGACACCGCTGAGCAGGGCGCAGCGCGGGCCGGTGGCCACGTAGAGGACTACGTCACCGACCGCTCGGTGTCTGCCGTCGTGGTCGGTGCTGAGGACCAGGCCAAGGACGGCAAAGCGACCAAGGCGGCCGGCGAGCTCGGGTGGCCTATCCGATGAGAGTGCACGCCGACCCGGTCCCCGCCGTAATCACCTCGCTGCGGGCGTTTTTCATACTTCCGTCCCAGGTGGCCGAGTTCGGGGCCGCGTGCCGCGTCGAGGACGCCGAGGACGGGATACCCCCGAATTGGAACCTACGAACCGACCCGCCCCTGATCACCGTGAGCGATGACGGGGGGCCCGTGCAATATCCCATCAAACGCGACCCAACCATTCGGATTCTCGTGCGTGCCCGCGGGTCTCGACTCGCCAAGAGGGTTGCCGCTGTCTCAGACGGCTATCTTCGCGCGCACCTACCCGATGGAATGGCAACTATCCGGCGCGGTGGCTCGGCGTTCGTGGCAACACGGGACTCGGACACGGGTGCAGACCTGGCCTCGTTCACCTTGCCGGCGGTTGTCCCGATGATCGATTACTAGACAGGAGCAACGCCAATGGCCGGCAATCCAGCAAATGTGTCCTCGCGGCTGTTCGCCGAGGCTGACGTCCTCATTTACAAGGCGGCCACGCTGCCCGTCGACGATATCCCCGACGCCGTCGCCGACCCGTTCGTCACCACGGTCGGTAAGTGGGAGTTCCTCGGGCTGCTCGTCGGCGATGCCGGTATCGAACAGAGCCGCCAGTGGGACAGCACCGACATTCCCGCGTGGGGCTACGGCACGATCATCGTTGCCGACAAGGATTTTTCGCACACCACCAAGGTGTCCGCATTGGAGGACAACCCGACGGTGCAGGAGATCCTGTGGCCCGGTTCGACCGAGACGACCATCGTGGTGCCGCACGCGCTGCACGCGTGGATGGCCGTCGAGAAGCGCACCGCGGCAGGCGGTGTGAACCGGCTCATCTCCAAGATGCCGGCACGGTTCTGGTGCGAAACCATCTCCGACAACGAGGGCGGCGCGCAGCCCCGCGAGATCGAGGCTCGGATCTTCCCGAACTCGGCCAAGGAGCTGTACCAGGCTCAAAAGGCCGCCTGACCAGCGCATTACGAGAATCTCGTAGCGAAAACGTAAAGGAGAGAAGCGGTGCAAACTGTCAAGGCACTCAAGGCCCTGCCCGGCCGCCACGAGGGCGCGGTGTTCTCGGTCGACGAGAGCTCGGCCAAGGTCATGAAGGAACGCGGCGACGTCGAATTCGTCGAGGACACCCCAGAATCGGGCGGCCTGTTCGTCCGGTCGACGGCCCGCTCGGGTGCATCGGTGACCCAGGTCGCCGAGGCTGACTACCCCGAGCAGCCGGCGCGCGGCGAGGTCGTCGACGGCGACGGTGTCACCCACACCGAGCTGCCGTCCGAGCTGGGCCAGCCGACCAAGGCCTCGAACAAGGCCGACCTCGTCGCGTACGCAGCGCGCCAAGGCCTGGCCGACGAGACCGGCAACGTCTACAGCGAGGCCGAACTCGAATCGCTGAGCAAGCCCGAGCTCGTCGCCAAGCTCGGACTGTAGGGCACGTGCCGAGTGATGCGGCTCGGCTAGAGGCGACCGGCGCTACCGAGGCAGACGTTGCGTTCGGTGGGCAAAAGGTCGTGGTGCCGTTGGCGCTCGAACGTTGGCCGCTTCAACTCATCCGCGAGGCGCGGTGGGTTGAAGCGGTCGACGTGCTCCTCGCCGGGCAATCGATCGGCATCCCCGACCCGGTCATCGATGACTACCGCAACGTCTCTGAGCTGATGGCCCGCGCGGTCGGCGTCGGCCGGCTCCCGGAAACCCCACCGACCCCCGATCAGTGGTTCGGCGGCATCCCCACACTGTTGCGGCTGCTCGACCACTACGAGGAGGACGTCGAGCTCGATCTGCGCCGCGTGGGTGTCGACTACCTCGACCGGTTCCGCGGCACGCTCACATTGCGGCAGGTGTGGGTGTGTGTGCGGCGGTCTCAGCCAACCTCGGCAATCGCCTTGGCCGACAACGACGGCCGCCACGTGTGGACCGAGCCCGACTACATCGCCGCCAGCGTCTACCAGGCACTCACCGGCGAGATCTATCCTGGCCGGCCGCTCAAGCCCGAGGAGCGCACCAAGGCGCTCGAAGCTATGCAGGCAAAAGCCGAGCATGTCGATAAATTGCGGGAGAGGCAGGCCCACTACGCGCCACCGGCCGCACCGGTGACCGCTCCGGGCCTACCCGCAGCGATGCAGGAAGCAATCGCCAACCGAGAGAGAGAACTAGGAGCGACCCCCAATGTCCAAGAGCAACACCGCGGTTAAGGCAGTCCCCGACTCCGACGACGAGACGATCGAGGACCTCAACGCCGCAACCATCACTCTCGAATGGAAAGACCAGACGTTCACGCTGCCCAAGCGCCGCGGCCGCTGGCCCACCCGCGCGGCACGCGAATTCGCCAGGGAGAACTACCTTGAGGCGATCATCGCGCTCGTCGGCGAGGACGCATACCAGCGACTCGAGGAGCTCTGCCCGGTCGTCGACGACATGAACGAATTCGCCGACTACGCCGGCGCGAAGATCCAAAGCGACTGCATCCCGTAACCAGCACCGCCCCAGTAATTCCCCGCTCACTCACCACACCTCACTCTCTCCTCGACCCGGCATCACCCACGAGAACAGGCACGCGCGCACGTTGGGCGGTGACTGGTGGCGATCGACGAGGTCGGCTATTACGCGTTGCCGGTCATCCCCTCGTTTCAGGGCATGGACCGCCAGGTCAACTCGCAGATGCAGAAGACGTTCGGCGGGTTCGGCAAAAAGCTCGGCAAGGATTTCGGCGACAATGTCGGCCAGGGCCTCAAGTCCAGCGCCTCGGCGGTGCAATCAGCGGCCAAGTCCCATACCCAGGCGTTGGAGAAGGTCGCCGACGCGACCGGCAAGGTTCGTTCCGAGCAGGCCAAGCTCGACGCGGCCCGCAGCAACGCCGCATCTCGCGCTCAGGCCGTAGGTACTGCCGAGCGTCGGCTCGCCGATCTGCGCAACGAGGGAAAGGCCACCGCCAACCAGCTGGCTACCGCTGAGCGGCAGGCATCCTCAGCTCGTGAGCGGGCCCGCAACGCTGCCGCTCAGGTAACGACGATCGAGCAGCGCGTCGCGTCCACTCGCCGCGCTGAGGCGGCCGCCACCCGCGAAGCACAAACGGCCGAGCGCGAACTCGCCGATGCGCGTCGACGCACCAACGCGACCTCGACCGGTCGGGGTGGCCTGTTCGGCGGGCTGCGCTCGTCGCTGCAGTCCGAGGGCTCGGGTCTGGCGAGCATGGCCGGCGGCATCGGCGGCAAGATCGGCGGCGCGTTCATGGGCGCACTGGCCGGGGTGGTCAGCGCGGCCGCGGTCGGCGCGATCTTCAAGAGCGCACTCGACACGGGCATCGATTTCGAGCGCACCGTCAACGCGTTCTCAGGTGTCACTGCGCAACTCGGCGACACCGCCGAGACGAACACGCTGCGCATGGGCAAGATGCGCGACGCGGCCCGCGCGCTCGGCGCAGACACCCAGCTGGCCGGCGTCTCGGCGCGCGACGCCGGTAACGCCATGCTCGAACTAGCCAAGGGCGGCATGACTGCCGATCAGGCGATGCAGGCCGCACGCGGCACGCTGCAGCTGGCCACCGCGGGCCAGATCGACGCCGCCGAGGCCGCCAAGATCCAATCCGCGGCGATCAACACGTTCTCGCTCAAGGCAACCGACGCGACACGCGTCGCCGACCTGCTCGCTGCCGCGGCGAACGCCAGCTCGGCCGACGTCAGCGATCTCGGCCTCGCGCTGCAGCAGGGCGGCGCAGTCGCCGCCGGGTTCGGTGTCTCGATCGAGGACACCCTCACAGCGCTAACGATGTTCTCCCGCATGGGCATCAACGGCTCCGACGCGGGCACCATGCTCAAGACGTCCATGCTGGCGATCACCGACCAGGGCAACCCTGCGCAGGCGGCGATCGAGCAACTCGGCCTCAAGCTCTACGACGCAAACAAGCAGTTCGTCGGCGTCGAGTCGATGATGAAACAGGTCGCCGAGGCGTCCAAACGCATGAGCCAAGAGGAGTTTCAGGCGGCGACCGCCGTGCTGTTCGGCTCGGATGCGATGCGGGCCAGCATGGTTGCCGCCAAGGGCGGGGCCCAAGCGTGGGACGACTCGGCCGCCGCGGTTCGCCGCCAGGGCGCGGCCGCCGATATGGCCAGCGCGCAGATGCAGGGCCTACCCGGTGTGGTCGAGGCGCTGTCGAACTCGTGGGAGGCGTTCAAACTCAAGCTGTTCGACGTCATTGACGGCCCGCTCATCACGATCGGCAACTGGTTTACCGACGTGATCAGCGGCGAGGGCACCGGGCCGCTGCAGCAGTACGCCGAGAATTTCAAGTCGGTGTTCGCCGGTATCGGCGACTCGATCGGGCCGGTCAAAGAGGTGCTCAGCTCGCTCGGAGATGCGTTCCGGCAGTACGTCATGCCGGCGCTCACCGAGTACATGGACAAGCTCAAGGGCCCGCTGGCCGACCTCGGCCGCCAGGTCGGCGCGACGTTCCGCGAGGCGTTGCCGATCCTCAAGGCAGTCGGCATGGTCCTCGGCGGTGTGCTGGTCGGCGCGATCAAGGTCGTTTCGATCACGGTGCCGATCATGATTCGGGCGTTCACCGCCAGCCAGGCCGTGGCGCAGCGCGTATTCCAGGCGATCAAGATAGGCGCGACGGTCCTCACCGAGGTTGCCAAGGTGATCGGCGGCGTGTTCGTCGGCGCGTGGAACCTCGCCAAGACGGCGATATCGGCTGCCTGGTCGGTGATCTCACCGGTGTTCGACTTTTTCAAGGGTGCGTTCTCCGCGCTCGGCCAGGCCGCCGGCTACGTGTTCGACACCGTCCTCGTCCCGATGTGGCACAACTTTCAGCTGGCCGCCAGCGGCGCGGCCGCGGTGCTCTCCCCGATCTGGGACGGCATCAAGGCGGGGTTCTCGACGATCGGTGACGCCGCAACGTGGTTGTGGAAAAACGCGATCGTGCCGACCTGGGAAGGCATCAAGGCCGCCATGTCGGCCGGGTGGGCGGCGATCTCGCCGATATTCGAGCAGCTCAAGAACGCGTTCAAGAGCGTCTCCGATTTCGTGTCGACCGCATGGTCTGGCTTGGGCAACATCGTCAAGTCGGCCCTCGACGCGGTGATCAACGCAGTCAAGGCCCCGCTGCGGTGGCTCGGCGGTGTCCTACAACGGGTTCCGCTGTCCATCGGGCCCGTCGAGATCCCCGGTGCTCAGGCCGCCAAGGACCTCGGCAACGTGCTCACCGGCCTGGCGTCCGGTGGCGTGGCAGGCCGCACGCCCAAGGGCCTGCTCTGGGGGCCTGGTAGCGGCACCAGCGACTCAATCATCGGCGTCGACACCAAGGGCCGCCCGACCGCTCTCGTGTCCGCTGGCGAGGGCGTGGTGACCGCGAAAGCGATGGACAAGGGCGGGGCCCCCGTGGTCGCCGCGCTCAACTCGGGATGGGTGCCCAGCCCCGAACTGCTGCACGCGATGATCCCCGGCTACCGCACCGGCGGCGTGGTCGACGGCCCCGACGTGCGGGCCGCCATGTCGATGCTCGGCACCGCCTACAGCCAGGGCAACCGCACCGACTGCTCGGGCATGGTCGCCCGCGTCATCCTCAAGGCCCTCGGGATGGACAACAGCGGCGGCCTGATGTCCACCAAGAACGCCGAGCAGTGGTTGAGCAAGCTCGGGTTCCGCACGGGCACCGGCGGTCCGGGCGCGATCACCGTCGGCTGGTACGACCGCGGCCCGGCCCCCAATGACGGCCACATGGCGATGACGCTGAGCAACGGCCAGAACGCCGAGGCAGGCGGCCGCAACGGTGTTTTCACCATCGGCGCGAACGCCAAGGGCGGCGACGACCCCGGTTTCGACCAGCACATGTACCTGCCCATCGAGAACATCTACGGCGAGGGCTCAAGCTCGGGCGGCAGTTTCGGCGGTTTCGGTGGCGGCAGCTACGGCAGCGTCGGGGGCGGCATGGCCGACGCGGGCGGCAGCTACGGATACGAGCCGGCCTCACCGAAACAGTTGCGCGAGGCCGAGGATCGGGTCTCTGACCGCGAGCGCACCGTCGTCGAGAAACAGGCCCTCGTCGACGAGCGGCAACGCAAGCTCGACAGCGCCAAGCCGGCGCAGCGCGACTCGATGCAGCGCCAGCTCGACAACGCCAAGGACGACCTCATGCGGGCCGAGCGTGAGCGCGACCAGGCCAAGGACGATCTGGACGAGACGCGCCGCGGCAAGCCCCGCAAGGGCCCGGCCGGCGGCAAGGACGGCGGCGACAGCCAGCTCGGCGAGCTCGGCTCGATCGGCTCCCAGTTCCTCAAGGACACATTCGGTCTCGGCGACCTGTTCCCCGATCCGAGCCAGCTGGGCATCGTGAAGCTCGCTCAGTCGTTGCTCGGCATCAAGTACACCCCGCAGGGCAAGGGGTTCCCGTGGCAGACCGGATACGCCAACGGCGATGGCACCCCGTGGTCGGGCAGCCCGGCCAGCCCGCTCGATGACCTGTTCGGCGGTGGGGGCGGTGGCGGTGGGGGCGGTGGTCAGCTGCCGCTGGGCATGATCCCCGGCGTCTCCTCGGTGCTGCCCGACCTCGGTATGCCCGGCGCGCAGCAGCAGCACCAGGGCGGGGGCGTCGCTCCCGGACCGGTCGACCAGAGCACGCACGTCACGGTGAACAACCCGCAGGGCACACCCGAGGCGAACGAGCAACGCATCCGCCGGACCCTGCTCAACACCCCGCGATACGGCACCTACACCGCCAATCCGGGGGTGATGGGCAAGTGACCACCATCGAGATGCCGCCGGCCATCAGCGGAGACCGCCGCGTGGTGCCGTGGTCGCAGCTGTCCGAGGCCGCACGCGCCGAAGGTGTTTCGTGCGCGTGGATCGGCTCAGACGGCCGCTACTGGCCCCTCACCGGCACGATGGCCGGCACCGAGGGCGCGTTCGTCACCGGCGCGATCGACGGCATGGTGCACGTGCCATTCGAGGGCGTGTGGACCACACCGGCCTACGGGCCACCGAAATTCGAGCGCACCGTCGACGGCCGCCGCGAGATCTCGTTCACCCTCGGGCTCATGTCGAGCACCCGGCTCGGCTGGTACGACACCGAGTCTCGGTTCTGGGCCGGCTGCCGCAAGGACGCCACCGGCTACTTCTCGGTCACCACACGCCGCCACGGCCAGCTGTGGATACCGATGCAGCTGCTCGAAGCGCCCAAGTGCGCACTGCCCGACGACCCTGCCTACCAACGGGTCTCGCTGCACGAGATCATCCTGGCCGCCGACGGCGAGCCGCGATGGCGACGACCCGACGCGTCCCCGCCCCCGTTCGTCCGTCCGGCCGGCGGGCCCAACGTCGGCAAGATCCGCATCGCCAACCGCGGCACCGAACCGTCGTGGCCGATCTTCTTTGTGTCCGCGCCGGGCAAGATCTGGCTGCCCGACGGCCCCAACGCATTCACCAGCGGCGAGCGCAACCCGCTCGACGACTGGCCGCGCATCGGCAACCTGTTCGGCATCCCGTTCGTCGACGAGATCCTCGGCACGTTCACCCGCACCCGCGACGCCAACATGATCGAGATCCCCGAGCTCGAAGATGGCGAGCACGCGATCATCGACACCGACCCGACGCACCGCATCGCGATCACCACCAAGGACCCCGTCGACAACCTGCTCAAGAAATTCATCCGCAAGAGCGAGCTGCTCGACTGGCTGGTGGGTGAGTACGGCGACAGCGGTTTGCCTCTGCTGCAACGGTTCAAGGGCCAGGGGTTCTCGGTGCCGATCCCACCCAAGAGCGTGGCCACGCTGCCGGTCGTGCACGAGCACGCGGGCGGCAAGATCTGGTGCCAGCTGCCGCAACGATTTGAAAGCGCTCTCGCATGAACGGCCCGAGCGCGGCGATCCTGTGGGCGCTGGCCGGCGTGTGGTGCGCCGGTGTCGGCCTGGCGCTCGCGTGGTGGTTTGACGTTGGGCGGCACCCGTGACCGCGATTCTCGACCGCGTCGTCTCCGCGATCGGCGGGGCGCTCGACCCGCGCACCGAGGCCGGCGAGTTCTCCCCCGAGCTGCGGATGCACCTGCTAGAGCGCCGGTTCGCCTACATGAATCGGCGCACCAAAGCCCCGCTCATCCGGGTGTGGGACAAGGAATTCAACTTTATTGCCCGCGTCGAGAACCTCGACAAATGGGACTGGGAGGAACTCGCCACCGACGACGGCGAGGCGCATATCACGTTCTCGGGCAAGGACATGGAGTGGCTGCGCGAGATCCTCACCTACCAGATCGGTGACGACGAGGACATTCACCTCACCATCGACCCGGACCCCGACAAGCCGCACGACTGGCGGATGCGTTGGGGCGGCAAGGTCTCCACGATCGAGGGCGAGGACAACCCCGGCGAAGCGTCCATTACGACGCTGAACTGCATCTCAAATCGCCGCCACCTCAAGGGAATCTACCTGGCAGCCAACCCCATCACCCCAATGGAGGTGCAGCTGCCGAAGATGTTCCTGTGGGGTGGCCCGACCGCCTCGACGTGCGCGATCAGCACGTTCATCAACTGTTTCCGGCTGTTCTCGCTCAACGGGTTCTACCCGATCCCGCGCAACCTGTTCGCCCCGGAAACCTGGCTGCAGAACATCTCACCGCTGAACTGGCCGGTGCAGGTGATGCCGATCAACCCGATTCTCGACCAATCGCGTTGGTGCACTATCGGCGCTCGGTGGAAAGACGCGCACACCGTGCTGTCGCCGCCGATGAAGGACGCGAACGTGATCTGCCGGGCCTACACCTGGCTGCCCGGAGATCCCGCCCCGTACACGATGTTCGGGCCCGAGCTGGCCGAGCTGCTCAAGCCCACGCGTGCGTGCGTGATCCTGTCGTTCGAGAACGTCAGCGGCGTCACGGGCCCGACGGGCACCCTCGTCGACGGCGCGCTCAACCTGTTCGCGGCGACGCTCGACGACCTGATCACCGAGACGTTCATCCCGATCGACAGCGACCGCGACGGCGAGACCGACCCGCTGATTCGCAAGCTGTTCCTCGTCGCACCGAAACCGACGCCGTTCGTTTATCGCGACGTCGGTTACGGCAATGTCCGCAAATCGAAATTCGTAATTCATAAACAGCAAGCAACCGACATTATTGTCGGCGGTAAATCGCCTCAATGGGTGAATCAGGCGATCACATTCGCCATTAGATATGGGATATCGCAGCTGGCCCAGGTCGTTTTAGGCCAGGAGGCATATGGCGTTGAGGGCCTTGACAACCTTTATCAGGGCCAGCTCGATGACGTGTTTATTGCTTTCCAGAGATATGTGAATCCGCTGCGCTCTAGCAAAGCTGGTAGTTACGCGTTCCGCGAGTATTTCCACCAGGGTCACGGCTCCGCGTACACCGTGAACGCGATTCAGGACCTCGCGGCCGGCGACGCCGCGATGAAGGCCTACCGGTCGCAGAAGTTCGACGTGGGCGATGGCCAGCCCTACATCTTGGGCGAGGACTACTGGCTCGGCGATCGGGTGGCCGCCGAGATCCGCGGCGTCACCTACACCGAGAACGTGTGGGCGATCCGCGCCGAGGGCTCGCGCACCAGCGTGGGCCGGCCGGTGATCAGCTTCGGTGACGACACCCGCGAGGAGGACCCGGTCGCCCGCGGGTTCCGAACCATGAGCAACATCGCCAATTTCGCTGCCCTGCTCGCCGGGTCCGGCGATCTGTTCTAGGAGGTCAACCACTTTGAGTAAGGCCGCGCGGCTGCGCCGCAAGAAAACCCGCGGAAAGCTGGTGTTCCCAGGGTTTCCGTACGAACGTGAGTTCACCCAGGCCGAGCTCGACGAGCTGTTCGCGCGCTGGGACCGGCTCAAGGAAACGTTGCGCGACGCGGTCGGCCCGCAGGGCTGGGGTATGTCGGTGCCCGAGGACCTGTTGCAGCAGTTGGCGTTACACCAGGCCCTCGCCGGGGCCGACGCCGACTCGAACTATCCGCCGTTCGACCCAGCAACCGGGCGCGGTGCGTTCATCCGGCCCGTGCGCAACCCCGACGGTCTGCACACCGACTCGATCAAGTGGGTGCTCACCAAGCACGACAAGCCCGGTGATCGCACGCGAGACGCCAAGGCCGAGGCCAAGGCTCGTATCAAGGCGATGCAGGAAAACGCTATGCGCGGAGTCAGTGACGAGGTGCGCGAAGCTATGACCGAGATGTTCGCGGCCGGCACCGAGTGGGCCGAGGAGCAAAAGACAGCGGCAGTCGACCCAGAACCGTGGTCCGAGAAACTCGACCGAGATAGGAGCCAACCGTGACGGCCCCAACGCTGAGCGTCATTCCGACCGAACCGCTGTTCGTCGGCGAGCGGTTCATCCGTGTCCTGTTCTACATCGCGCCGCGCAATCCCGGTGACCCGCAAACGATCGTCGGCACGTTCACCCTGATGCCCGGCGAGGACAACATCGTGCTCGACGCGATCAAGGGCGACAAGGGCGACAAGGGCGACGCGGCACCGTTCTGGCGGCCCGAGTGGAACTCGACGGTCACCACGGTCGGTGATCTGCCGCCGAGCTCGGGGCCCGGCGCGCTCGGGCCCGGCGACGCCGGCCGCGCCTGGTATATCGATGGGTACTGGCACATTTGGACCGGTACCGGCTACCGGGTGATCCTCGGCGCGATCCCCGGCCCGCCGGGGCCCACCCCGGATATGTCGTTCGTGTTCCGCGGTGTCGAGCCGCCCGCGGGCGGCATCACCTACCCGCTCACGCTGAACGTGGCCGAGGGCGGAACAACGCTCGAGCCTGTTTTCACCGTCGACGTGCCACTGATCGAGGGACCGCCGGGCCCGTCGACCTCGATGCTCGGCGCACCCGACGTCTACGGCCCATTCCAAGAGGGCCAGACCATCGCCTACTCGGCAATGGCCGGCGGTGTCGGGCATCCGGGGTTCCGGCCCTCGGACAGCTCGCCGTGGGCGGCCAAACTGTTCTCGGTGCCCGAGAGCGCATTCGGGCCGTCGCAGACGTTCGGGCAGACCTACAACCTGATCAACACATTGATCGTCCCCGGCCAGGAGCTCGCCTATTACCCGTCATTCAACGGCCATGCCCGTTGGAAGCGAAGCGGTTTGTTCAACACGGCTCAGGTCGAGGTGCAGGTGCGTGCTCTGCCGCAGGGTTCGCCGAACGCCCCCGAGACCGGCCAGCTGGTCGCGCGTGCGCTCTACGATCCGTCGACGCTCGACGCCGAGACGATCGCGCACGTCCGCGAACACTGGTCGGACACCAGCGATCCGAGCCGCGCGGTCGCTCCCGACAGCGCGACCGGTCGCGTCCCGGCCGGCCAGGCGATGGTCTATTACACGCTGCTGGTCAAGATCGGCGGGTCGGGCTCGATCGCATACAACGTCTCGGGGTCGCACCTCGACGTGAAGCTATTCCCGGTGAGCTGAGAGGGGCCTTGGCGTGACCGTGGTGACACGCCGAGGGCAATACGCACTCGGTGACGCGAATCTGGCTCGCGGGGCCGGTGAGACATCGCTGAACAGCCCCAACCGATCCAACTTGGATTGGCAGTCAAGCCTGGCCGAGACCGCGCAGGATGCCGGCGACAAGATCCGCGGCGTGATCGAGGGCGTGCTCGACGGGGCCGTGCAAGAGATCTACGACCTCACCGGTATCGACCTGTCGTCAATCGTGAACCTGCTCAACCAGCTGCTCACCTCACCGCTGGACAGCCTCGGCTCGGTCGGCCTCGGCGACGTCCTCAGCGTGCTCGGCCAGTTCCTACCGTTCCTGCCGGGCGTCGACCCGTCGTCGTTCGACCCGGCCGCTGCGGCAACGCAGTTCATCAACAGCATCCTCAATCCGACGGGCCTGCTGGCGAACTGGCCGCAGCTCTACCAGGTGATCACCGGCGCGAACGGTGCGCTCAACGAGCTCGGCGAGCTGTTCCAACAGGGGCTATTCGGGCAGATCAATCCCGGTCGGCTCGGCCAGATCTCGGCGGCCGCGATCGACAACCTCAACCCCGAGACGCTCGACAACCCCGGTTTCGACACCGACGCCTCGATCCGGGACAACGAGGAGGTCGAGTGGGACGGCACATTCGGCCGCACCCGGCCGGGCTCAATGAAGATCATTGCCGACGGCACCACGCACACGGCGATCTCGAATCCGTTGCGGGTGGTGGCAAGCCGAACGGTCAACGTCGAGATCTGGACTTACTACGTGGGTGTCACGGCGAATCCGGGCACCACACCGATTCGGTTGTCGGTGGCGGCGTTCGACGCGCCCGTGATCGACGGCGGCCCACCGGTGTGGGTGGCCGACACCCTGATCCCTGCTCCCTCCATCGCGTCCCCGGCCGGCAATTCGTCAGCAGTCGCGGGCAACGTCGGCGGCTGGGTCAAGATCGTCGGGTCCTACACGGTGCCCGCCGGTGTCGACCGGGTCGTCAACAAGGTGCAGGTCACCGAGGACTGCCTCAGCGGCACGGTGCATTTCGACGACGGCTCACGCAAGCGCGCCGGCCTGCTGCCCAAGGAATACGTCGAGGGGCTCCTCGCGGACCTGGCCGCGCACGCCGCCAAGATTCAGGCGACGCTCAACAAGGGCTGGGAGGCCCTCACCGGTCTGCCCGCAGCCGTCGATAAGACGGTCGACGACCTCAAGGCCGCGCTGCAGAACATTCCGCAGGCCAACGTCGCCGGCCTCGCCGCGGCGCTCGCCTCGGCCGGCCAGGACATTCGAGACGCGATCGTGAACGCGATCACCGGCGGCAGCGGCACCGGGCACAGCACGGGCGACGTGATCGCCGCGCTACTGAACATTCCGCAGCACCTCATCAATGGGCTTGAGGACGACCTCGCCGACGCGGGCGACGCCATCGCCGACGTGTGGGATGACGTGCGCGACACGTGGAACAAGGTGGTCGGCGGCTACCGGCGCACCACCGTGACCGGGCAGACCAGCACCGACGTCGAGGAGGTGATGATCTCAGTCGGCCAAGAGATCCTGGTCGCCCAGGAGTCGACCATCACGCTCGCCAACCAGGCCAACGCGCCGCGCAACGTTCCGTTTTGGGTGTCGCCCAACCGATTCGAGGAGGTCTCGTTCCCGCGGGCGCTGCTGCAGCCGGTGCCCTCTATCGGCTCCGGTGGGAGCGGCACGACGGGTATCGGCTCGGGCCTCACCGTGCTCGATGCGAACTGGAATGCCGAGGAACGCGACGCGGTCAAGGCGCACACCCACAGCACTCCGAGTCACAGCCACGCGCTGTCCTACGTCAAGCCGACATTCACGATCCCGGACGGCACGCTGGCGCTGACCGCAATCACCATGACGCAGGACCGGCTCGTCAACGTGTCCCGGTTCCTCGCTGGTGGCGGAACTCCACCGAGCACCGCTCTGTATATCGGGCTCTACGCGATCGACCCGGCGACCGGGACCATGACGCTGGTCTACGACTACGGCGACCAAAAGGGCAACATCAACACCGGCGCGGACCTCTACGAGACGGCGCTGAACCTGCCCGCCGACATGCTGGCCGACGCGGGAGCAATGTTTGCCGTCGGAATCCTGCCGGTCGGCGGCTCGTTCGCGGTCGCCGGTGTGCGCCGTCAGCCCATCGTGACCGCCTCGGTGATCTACCCGGTGGCTGCCACCGAGCTGGTCTCCGGGCAGAGCAGCCTGCCGGCCACCGTCGACAACAGTTCGATGAACCACACAGCGACGCACCGTATCTGGGTCAGCCTCGGCCAGGCCGTCGAGTCGATCCCCGAGGACAACAGCCCGGTCACGCTGACGATGACGTTCAACGTGTCGAACACGTCGGCCTGGTCCTCGCCGAGTTTCCAGCAGTACGGCAACGCCAGCAGCAATTTCACCGTCAAGGACGGCAACATTTACGGTGGCGGGCCGACGGTGCTGTTCGGCGATGTGTCCTATGTGCGTTCGGCGCTGTGCCTCACCCCGGTGCACACCAACGACCACATGGCCGAGATCACCCTCGGAACCGGCTGGGACGACGATGCCTACGGCTACGCCACCGACCGCGCCTACGTGCGGTGCAACTCGGCGGGCACCTCGGGGGTGTGCCTGCACGTCGACGCCACCGGCGGCGCGGTGCGGGTGCGTATCGCCACCATCACGAACCTGACGTCGATCGGCACGGTGCGCGCCACCGTCTCCGGGATTGCCTACGCCGTGGGTGACCGGTTCAGCATCCGGGCAGTCGGCAACGTGTACCAGGCGTACCGCAACGACGAGCCGATCCCCGGCGCGACGTGGACCGACAGCGGCAACGTGGTGCCCATCGGTAAAGCGTGGCGTCGCACCGCGTTCGGGTCCGGCTCGCGCTGCACCAACGGCTACGCGCATTTCGAGCCCGCCCACATCGACGCGTTCAAAGCCGCAGACCTGGCGGCCTGATGCCCTGGCAGTCCGAGCTCCCGCCCGACCCGCCGAAACGGATACCGGGATGGTTCAGCGAGATCCCGGCCGCCGAGCCCGATTACTCGCCGGGGTGGTTCGAGCAGCCGAACCGGTCGCTACGCATCAACGCGGCCGGCACGCTCGACCTGCAGGCGTTCGCGCGCCGGGCCACCGAGCTCGACCTCGCCGCGGCCGGCGCGCTGCACCTGGGGGCCAGCCAGATCGAGCCGCGTGAGCTGTTCCTGCTCGGCAGCACCGACATGCAGCTGTCGGCCAGCCAGATCGAGCCGCGCGGGCTCAACCTCGCGGCCGCTGCGGCACTGAGCCTGCAGGCCGCGGCGCGCTACCAGGCCGCGCTGCAGTTGGCCGCCTCGGGCACGCTGAGCCTGCCCGCAGTGGCGCGCATGGCCGCCACGCTCGGCCTCAACGCTGCGGCCACGCTGAGCCTGCCGGCCTATCAGCGGCAGCTGCGCAATCTCAGTCTCAGCGCCGCAGGCTCTCTCACGCTGGCCGCGTTCGCCCGGATGGCCGGCGCACTCAACCTGTCGACGTCGGCGACGCTGAGCCTGGCGGCCGGGTTCCCCACGGTCGCCGAGGTCACGACGCCGATCATTGCGTCGGGTAACTACACGATCCCGTGGTGGTGCCGCTATCTCGACGTCATCGTGCTCGGTGGTGGTGGTGGAGCACTGCAAGGGGCGTTCGGCAACGGCGCGGGCGGCAAAAAGGGCTCGTGGAATGGCATTACGCTCGTCCGCGGCGTCGACATTGCTTGGACCCAGCTGCTCATCGCGTGCGTGATCGGTGGGGGTGGCTCGGTCACAACGGCATCGAACGCGAGTTCCGGTGGGGCCAGCTCGGCGGCCGGCATCTCAGGCCCCGGCGGCAACAGCGGAACCGCTTTCGGTGCTCAACCCGGCGAGAGCCCTGGGGATTTCGTGTTCAACGGCAAGTTGTACCCCGGTGGCGCAGCGGGCACCAGCTCCACCGTCCAAGTTCCCGGCTCTGGCGGATTCGGCGGTGGGTTCTTCGGTTCCGGGGCCGCGGCCGGCGGTCGCGGCCAGGTGTGGATTCGGGCCTACCAGTGAGCAGCGCAGCAAAACAGCAACGATGAAGGGACACTACGACGATGGGACTCATCACCGCCCGCAAGCAGGCACTCGCCGACGTGTGGAAAGGCTACGGCGCGTATTTCGGGGTGTGCACCGGCGCGCCTGGTGATACCACCACCCCGGCGAACGAGGCGGCCTACACCTCGGGTAACCGTGTCGCCTCGACGTTCTCCTCGAACACTGACGGCACGGTCGACGGCACCGCGGTCGTGCTGAACGCGCCGGCCGGAACCTACACGCACGGCACGCAATGCTCGGGGGCGACCGGCGCGAATCAGATCGCCTGGGGGACACTGACGCCGAGCATCGTGCTCAACGCGGCTGGCCAGGTCGTCATCACGCCGAAACTCATCGTGAACTGATGACCGCACCGCTCGGCACCGACGTCACTCTCGGGTTCACGGTGTGGCCCGCGTGGGTCGGCCTGTGCGAGGAGGTGCTCGGTATGCCGGTCGAGCCGCTGGCCAGCCTCGAATACCGCCGCGGGCAGATCTTCTGGCGGCAAGTCGACGGCCAGATCATCGGGGCCGGCCGTGTTTTCGTGCCCGGCGGCATCCCGTTTCACCGCATCGTCTACGCGTACGCCCCGGCCGGTGAGCCGTGCGGCTATGCGCCACTGCCCGAGCCGTTGCTGTACCGCGAGGCGACGTTCGTCGATATCGACCCGATCACCAACGCTGAGCCGGTCTGACCTCAGCACTAGTTGCGCTGGCGCGTCGTGCAACTCAGCGTGCGCAGTCCTAACGTGAGCCGCGAACCGCCCATATGTTCGATCACGCGAGGACAGCGCCTATGAGCTTCACTTGGTTCGCCGATAAGCCGTTGCGCACCCGCGAGCAGGTCGCCCGCGAGGTCCACGCGATTTCGCTGGCGCGCGGACTCGACGAGCTGGCCACCGTGATCTGCCTGATGGGCATCTCCACCGAGGTCGGGGCCGACGACCAGGACGGCAACCGCCAGTGGTGGTGTCCGATCAACCGCAAGGACCCCACAAGCGTTCCGTTCGACCATGATTCGGAAAGCGACGACGGATATTCGAGTGGCTACCTGCAGCAACAGATATCCGGCCCCGGCGTGACGCCGCCGTGGGGATGGGGCGGCCTGTGGGGCGACCGCGAGGGCGGCCGCAAGCGCATGACCCTGGCCACCGCGGCTGACATGTTCCTGGCCGCGCTGCCCGACGACTACACACGCGCGGCCGGAAACCCGGCGCTGGCAGGCCAGCTCGCCCAGCGCGTCCAAAAGTCCGCGTTCCCGGATCGGTACGCCCAGAAGTGGGACGAGGCATGGACAGTGCTGCGCCGCGCCCTGGCTGATCAACCACCAACGACACCGGAGGTACCCACAGTGGGATGGACAGGCGACCCCGTCTGGCTTGAGGACGTATTGCGCCCGGCGCTCGGCGACCGGCTGCGCACCCTGCCCGGCTGGCAGAACCGAGGGCACGGCGATTTCAAGGACATTCGCGGTGTCATGTGGCACCACACCGGCAACTCGAACGAGGCCGCCGAGAGCATCGCCAAGGGCCGCCCCGACCTGGCCGGCCCCCTGGCCAATATCCACATCGCCCCCAACGGCATCGTGACGATCGTCGCCGTCGGTGTGTGCTGGCACGCCGGGGCCGGCTCCTACCCGTGGCTGCCCACCAACAACGCGAACTGGCACATGATCGGCGTCGAATGCGCCTGGCCCACACCACGGCCCGACCTGCCCAAGGGCTACGACCCCGCAGAGCGGTGGCCCGACGCCCAGATCATCTCGATGCGCGACACCGCCGCGGCGCTCTCGCTCAAGCTCGGCGTCGGTGCCGACCACAACATCGGGCACAAGGACTACGCCGGTGCCGCC
This sequence comes from Mycolicibacterium arcueilense, assembly GCF_058536225.1. Lineage (NCBI taxonomy): Bacteria > Bacillati > Actinomycetota > Actinomycetes > Mycobacteriales > Mycobacteriaceae > Mycobacterium > Mycolicibacterium arcueilense. Next base: position 8,538 of record NZ_JBZTYL010000041.1, on the reverse strand, counting down.
CAAGGCAAGTGGGACCCCGGCAACCTCGACACCAAGTGGTTTCAGGGCGAGATCGACAAGGACATGCGTGGCGTGTTCGACCCGGTCGCCCCGCCCGTCGTGGTCCCACCGGTCGACCCGCCGATCCTGCCGCAGCCGCTCACCGGGTGGAGCGACCGCGCGCTGTGGGAGGAGATCCTCAAGCAGCAGCGCGGGCCCGAACTGGTCGGCTGGCGGCAGCTCGATGACCTCACGGTCGTCGACTACCTCGCCACGGTCGGCGGCAAGCTCGACAAGCTGATCGCCGCAGTAGAGGCCCGGTAATGGGCTGGGCACCGCCGAGCAAGGTCGGCGACCGAGATCCTGCGATCGCGGTCGCCAAGTCCAAGCTCGCGCGATACAGCTACGGCAAGGGCCTGGGCTCCTCGGACGAGTACACCGAGGAGTTCGGTGTTGCGCTGGTCAAGTTTCAGACGATCGTGCACTCCGAGGTGCTGGCCGGTACCCGCAAGGGCCCCGACGTCAACACCGTCGGCGTGCTCGATTGGGCCACCAAGAAACAGCTCGGGATGCTCGACCCCGCCCCGCCGGTCCCGGCCCGGAAACGGCACCCGGCGTTCGTGTTCCGCGGCACCGGTGGTGTCATCGGCCTCGACTACGTCAGCCGGGTCTGCCAGGCCAACGCCGACCTCGTCGAGGAGATCAACACGCCGTGGGCCGCGACGATGGGCGGCATACCGGTGGGCACCGCGGGCAACGTGCGCACCGACCCGAGCATGTGGCGCGCGGTGCGAGAAGCGTTCGCCGCGTTCAAGGTCGAGTTCGCGCGCCGACTCGCGATCGACCCTCAGCTCAAGGCCATCATCGGCGGCTACTCGGCCGGCGGCGTGGTCGCTGCACTGTGCCGGCAATGGGTACTCGAGCGCTACCCCGACAACTACCTGTGCTCGTTCTCCCTCGGCGACCCGACCCGGCCCGAGGGTGGCGCGTTCTACAACGCACCGCTGGCCAACCGTGACGGCCAAGGCATCTCCTCGTGGCAGTACGGCGACGTCACCGACTGGCGGCACTGCTGGCTGACCAACGTGTCCGACCCGAACCGCCCCGACATGTACGGCCGCATTCCCCGCGGCAAGACAGGCGAGATCATGCAGGGCGCGTTCGACCTCGTCACGCACACCGAGTTCGGCGACCTGGCCACCACGGCACGCAATTTCGTGACCGTGGTGCCCGAGATCGCCGCCGACGCAGGCATTGCCGTACCGGATGCGCTCGGCGCGCTGTCCAACGGCATCCCCGGCCTCACCATGTGGGGCCTGCCGCTGCTCATCGGCGCGCTCGGCGGCCTGATCGGTGTCGGCAATCCCGACAACCTCACCGGCACCGCGGCCGCGGCAGCTGCAGCGCGGATCGGTCTCACGTTCGCGCTCGACCAGCCGCCGACCAAGCCGCACATCACCTACGAATTCGCCGAGGTCTGGCCCGGCATGACCTACCTCGGGCTGGCCTGCCAACACGTCCGCGACTGGGCCACCAAGGTTCCGGTCCTCACTTGAGAACACCGACAGAGAAGGGGCTGCATCGTGAACTGGCAACACTATTGGAAATCGATTCTCGCGTTCCTGTCGCTGCTGGCGACCAACGTTGCCACCCGCTGGGTGACCAACAAGGAACCGCTACCGGAGACCGGCAAGGACTGGATCGCGTTCGCCATCACCACGATCGGCGGCACGTGGCTGGTCTACCGGGTCGCGAATGCAGACAAGGACAGGGCTGGCAGCTCGTGACGTGGCGGCTCGTCGCACCGCATTTCGCGCGCCGAATTCAGCTCGCGGCGTTCATCATCGCGATGGGGTTCGGGCTCGATTACCTGTTCACCCCGCCCGGCTCGTCGACCGCGCTGACGTTCGTCGAGCGCGGGTTCCTGCCGCTGTGGGTGTGGGGCGCGACGATCATCGGCGCGGGCCTGGCCGGGTTCCTCGTCGAGTGGCTCATCCTCGGCGACGAGCACCCACTGCTGGCGACGTCGAAACGGTGGAAATGGGGCTGGGTGTCCAACACCGCGCACACCGTGATCTTCGCGGCGTTCGTGGTGCTGGCCTCGTCGTCGCTGTTCGACATCATCGGCCGCGGCCTTGAGGGTGGCGGCTGGTACGGCTGGCGCACCGCGCTGATGTGGGGCGGGTTCGCCTACGCCAACTTTCAGTTCATTCGTCGCATCGGACAACCCATATGAGTGCCGCTGCCGCGGTCCCCGTCGACCAGCTCCTCGTGGACCTGGTCGATAACCTGCCGGTCATCGTCCTGTTGGGCATCATTATCTGGCTGAGCCTGCCCCAGCTGGCCGAGCGGTTCACTATCATCGGCCGGTTCATCCGGTGGACCGGCCTATCGCGGCGGTGGAAAGAGAAGGCCGAGCGCCTCGAAAAACAACGTCGAGACGCCGCGATGGAGGAGGCCCGCAAGCTGGCCGCCGCGGCGATGCGCGAGATGACACCGCCCGATGTGCGCCGCATGGAGGCGGGCCTGCGGCGGCTCGCTGACAAGCTCGACGTCGTCGAGGACGCCGAGGCCATGCTCCGCGCCTATGTCATCTATGACGAGCTCTGGCATTTTCACGACGATCTCGACGAGGTCCGTCGCGGTCGTCGGCCGGCGCACCGGATGCCGATCGAGGCGTTCGAGCAGAAATGGAAATCGGGGTGGCGGCCGTTCGACGACGCCGGCAACCTCGTCGACGACGGAAGTGGAGGACCCACAGGCGATGGCTGATCTATCCGAGCTGCCGTGGTTCTTGTGCAAGGGCAACTACCGCGGCATCGTGCCCGACACCCTCGACGTCGGTATCCGCCCCGACCAATATCGGCCGTGGGCCGAGGTCACCCTGACGCCACACCTGGTGGGCACCGACAACCGCATCGTCACCGGCGAGGTCGAGCGCCGGCTGGCCGGGCTCACACCGCCGGTCACCGTGCTGCTGCTGCCGACCAAGGCGCGCATCGAAACTGGCGTTCTGCGGCTGCCCAGGCTCAACGCACCGGCCGGTGAAACCGATCCCCCCACACAGGGCGAGATCGACGAGCAGCAAGCCGCTGAGGGCGTCCCACTCATCGCCAACGACGACGGCGACACCCTCGAACTCGGCGACAGCCGCCTCGCGTGGCGCGTCGAGTTCGGGCCCATGACGATCCTCGGCACCTCGTACCGGTTCGCCGGGTTCTATTTCCTCAGCCCAACCGTCACCGGGTACGACCCGGAGGACGACGAGTGGGTGCCACCGGAGGTGGATCTCACGACCGTGGGAAGGTTTGTGCCGGCCCCGTGACCGAGGTATGCGAGGTGTGGAGCGCCGGCCAGCTCGCCGCCCTCGTGATCGGTACCACTGTGCTCGCCTCAGCGGCCGTGCTGGCGGTCATCCTCGGATGCGTCTGGCTGGCCCAGAGCTGGCCGGGGCTCGAAGGTGGGGCCGTCGTCGACAACCTTGCCCAGGACCCGCCAGCCGGCCTCGGCAAGGCCGCCCTCGGTGACTTCGCCTCGCGCGAATGCGTCGAGTAGGCGGGATGACGGGCCGTCGCCGGCTGGTCCGATCCACACGTCGCCCGGCGGGATCTTCTCGTTCGTGGTGATTGAAAACAGCTCGCCGAGGTCGATTCGCTCGCTGCTCATGCCGTCAGACCTTGCCACGCCAACGGCGGATAGTGGTGCGGTCGATGCCGAGCATGACCGCGAGCTTGTGCTCGCTGCGGTAGTTGGGGTCGCTCCGGTCGTCGGGCACGGCGAGCACCAGTGCTTTGACCCGTTCCTCGGCGCGCTTGGCCTCGGCGGCGATGCTGCGGTAGGCCTCGGCTGCGGCCTCGATATCGTCCTGGCCCCGATCGACGACGACCCAATCGTCTTGCAGCTCCCGCCGGCCCTCGACCGGCACGCGACGCTCAGCCTCGGCCAGGAGCTCAGCGTCGGTGCCGGTCCGCAGCTCGTCGGGTAGTTCGTATACCTCGGTGAGGAGCTCGGTGCGTTGGGTCGTGATTCTCACGGTGCGGGGTTCTCCTGCGGGTCGGGTGGGTGCGGGTTGTTTATCCAGTCGTTGACGTTCAGGTGCGCCCAGGCCCCCTCAGTCTCGTCCTCGGCGATCATCGCAGCCTCGTCGAGGGGCTTTGGGTAGAACCGCAGCTTGCCCTCGCAGGTCCGGCACGTCGCCGAGCGCTGACGTCGATTGAAATCAGGCAACAGCCTCATCCTTTCTCCGGGTGGTCTGGGTCGGATTGTGCCGCCCAGGTGGTGGAGTCCTCGCGCAGCAGATCGGCGGCGATACCGAAACCCATCGCGGTAGCCAGCGCGGTGCCGAACATCGTTGCGGTGCCTGCGATCAGTGCCCCGGTCGCCACGCCCAGCGCTACCGCGGCGATCACCCAGAGCAGCCGCGGCGTCATGCGCTCGGCCGCTCGTAGACGCTGCACGTGTCGTCACACGGCTCGTCGGCGGTGTGGGAATGCAGCGCCACCACGCCGGCCCGCGCGATCAGCTCACGCAGCGGATCGGCCGGCGCGAACACGGTGCGTAGCCGCTCGCGTCGAGCTTCCGCGCGTTCGGCGCGGACCTCGTCGGCCAGCTGCGCCCAGAACCGGACGAGCCCGGCGTCGGCGGCTCGGCGGTTGCGTCGACGCGCGCGAATGCCGAACGGGCCGCAGGCCGGGCAAGTCAGCAGGTGCGTCATCCCTTACCCCCCGCGCCCGGCTGGGTCGGGAACATGATGGCCGTCTTGCCGGGCAGTCGGCCGACGCGCACCAGCTGCCGCAGCGGGTCGAACTTGTTGTGCTCGGACACCAGCCACACGCCCACACCGTTCTCGTCGATGCCCTCGTAGGTCAGCTCGCACGGCGTCACCTCGCCGGTGATCTTGTCGACGATTCGCACGTCGCTGGGACGTTCCCCGGCCGCCATCACGCACCGTCCTCGGGCAGGATCGCGCCTGGTGCGTGGTATCGGGCCTCGACCTCGCGGTAGGTCTCGGGGAACGATGCCCGCAGCTTGGCCAGGTTGACGGTGTCGGCCTTGCGCATCGCGGCCATGATCAGCGCGTAGAACGGCGGGTCAGCCTTCACGATCTCCTGAGCCGCGCGGTAGTCGTAGAGGCTCACTCGAACCACTCCCCGGTGCCGCTGCAGTCGGTGCATTCCTCGTCGTTGACGTATCCCGATCCCGAGCACGTCTCGCACTGGTGGAATTCCGCACCCTCGGGCCGTGTCGGCTCAAACGCGCTCATCGGATGACCACCGATCCTGTTGGCAACCAACCGGGCTCATCACCCAGCACCGTGCCGTCGGTGACGGGGTACTCCTCGTAGGCCACAGTGCCGCGGGGCTGGTAGTAGCCATCTGAGCAGCTGCTGTAGTAGCTGCCGAACGAGCAGTAGCCCCGGACCCAGCCCGCCGGCACCCAGACCTCGCGGGCGCGTGTCCATGACCCGTCGGGGCGGCGTGGGGTGTCGCAGACGGTGCGGCGTTGCGCGCCGAGGAATCCCCAGCGGATCGTTTCGCAGCCGACGCCCGGCGCGGCCTTGGCCTCAACGGCGAGCCAGAGGGTGCCGCAGCCGACCAGCACTGCGGCGGATGCCATCGCGGCGAGGAACCGGCGCACGGCGCGTTTCGATGCTCCCGGCCGGGTGGGTGTGGTGATCATCAGGATGCTCTCTCTCGTTGCCAGCAAGGGGGTCGATTGGTGTGGTGCCGTCGGCTGGCGTTCGACGGCGAAGTCAGTCGGTGAATCGGTAGGGCTCGGCGGCCAGGCGCTCGGCGAGCACGGCGGCCCGGTCGGTGTGGTTCGCGCCAATCGCGTTGGTGCGGCCGGAAACCCAGTAGCGGGTGGGTCGGCCCTTGATCCCGCCCGAGGCCGACAGGACGCGGTCGCCCTCGGCGTCGGTGCCGAGGTGTGCCCACTCGACGGGGCCGCGGTGGAACCACACGAGGCCGATGTGCCGGCGGTCGTCGACTTTCCAGCCGTTCTGTTGCGCGAGCGCAACGAGGCGGTCGGTGACGGTCTCAGGCACGTGCGGTCTCCTCGGCGTCGTCCTCGTCGGCCCACCGTTCGAGCACGCGCACCTGCCAGCGCGCGAGCCGCACGTGCGCGGCGTCGGGTTCCCAGGTCAGAGCGGGCACGGTGCACCTCTTTCGGGTGGTGGTTGGTGAATCCGCTGTGATGTTGCGGACGCTACAAAGGGCGTGGGACAAGGTCGGGGTGCTGATGCCGATCTATGCCGGCCGGTACCCGGCTGCGGAGTGCGTCGGGCACCAGAAATCCATGACTCGGCCGGGTGTGCGCCGCCACCCCGCTTTGTGGGCCCGGGCTGCAGCTTCGCGCCTCGAACGGGCGTCGACGACAAGAGGTTTCGATACGACCCGCGCGTACGGGTAGCGGTCGGGGTTGCACTCCCAGGCCGCGCAGCGGATCTCGAACTTGACTGGCGTGATCATCGGGCACCGCCTGTTGTGTGAGCTACCAATAATGTGTAGTGGACGCTACCAAGTAGCGGTAGCGTACGCAACTGTTTTTGGTAGTGTCCGCAACAGTTCGGTGAGACAAAAAGAGGGCCCCGAGACATCGCTCGGGGCCCTGAACGGGGTTGGGGTCGGGTGTTACTGCTGCAGCTCGGCGTGCACCGTGCCGTAGTCGCGGATCTCCCAGATGCGGTCGCTGTCGATGCCGTCGAAATTGACCTTGTCCAGCGTCGCCCGCGAATAGGTGACGTCGAGGATCGTCATGTTCGAGGTGTTGCCGTAGGCGTCTTTCATCGGGAACCGGCCCTGCACGGTCACCTCGACGGCCTGCGGGTAAGCCTCGTCGGCCCACTTGAGGATCTTGACGGTGTCGCGCTGAGCCTGGCGGGCGATCATGCCCTTGGTGAACGCGTCGTGAATGTCGAACTCGGTCACCACCACCTCGCCGTTGGGGCCCGAGCCCACGCGTGCGGTGACTCCGCTCGGCGGCGTCGGTGCCTGTGGGGTGGTGGGCGCGGCCGGGGCCGGCTCGCTGCTGGGCTCCTCGGTCGGCGCGGCGGTCGGCGCGGCGGTCGTGGGCTCGGGCGTCGAGCTCGACGTCGGCTCGGCCGTCTGCTCGTCGGCCGGCGGCTTGTCGACGAGGCTGCCGATGATCACCAGGACGACGAACGCCACCGCGATGCCGATGCCGACCTTGGCGAGGCGGCTCATCGGCTTGCGCTGCTTGGCCGGGCCGGTGTCGCTCCACTCCTGGCCGTCCCAATACTTCTGACTTCTCCCGCCCGCCGGGTCGGCATACCAGCCCGGTGGCGGCAACTGCTGCTCATCGCTCATGGGCGGCAGCGTAAACCGCACAGCTCACACCGTGGCGTGGAAACGACGAGGGCCGGGCGATCGTGTGATCGCCCGGCCCCCGTCGTCGGTCAGCGCTGAATCAGGCAGCGGCAGCCATCATCGCCGCCCGCATCTCGTCGTCGTCGACCGCGGTGTAGCGCTCGGTGATCGCCAGGTTGGAATGGCCCAGCAGTTCTTGCACCGCACGAATGTTGCGGGTGCCTCGGTATGCCTTGCTGGCGAAGCGGTGCCGAGCCTTGTGCATCGTCCACACGCCGTCGATCGCGTCGGAGCACAGGATGCCGACCCACTGCGCGGTGACGTGGCCACCGTGCGGGCTCGGGAACAGCCAGCCCGAGGCGGGATAGCCCACGGCCCCGTACCCGGCCGGGCCGGCGGCGATCTTGGCGGCCAGGTCGGTGCTGATCGGGACGAGCCGCTCGCGTGAACCTTTGCCGTGCACAAGTAGCTGTGCTCCACCGGAGCTATATCGCAGGTCGCGGGTGTGGACCTTGGCGACCTCGGCCCGTCGCAAACCGACCTCGCCGGCCAGGCGCAGCATCAGCGCCGTGCGCGCGCACGCCGCGGCGACCGATTCGGCGAACACCTCGTCGGGCACCGGCTGCGGGATCGCACGCGGGACCTTGACCTGCGGCAGTTCGAGCGCGGGGTTCTCGGGTATCAAACCGTTCTTGTGCGCCCACGTGAAGAACCCCCGCACGCCGGCCCGGTAGCTGCGCCGGGTCTCGGGTTTCCACTCCTCGTGGATCTCGAACCATCCGAGCAGGTCGTCCACTGTGACACGGTCGACCGGCAGATTCAGCGACCGTTGCAGGTACTCGATCTGCCACCGCCGCAGCCGCCGTGTGGTTTTCGGACGGCCGATGGCCACGAGATACCCGACGTATCCCGCGATCAGTTCGTCCCACTGATCAGCCCTTTGGTTCATGGTTGCCCACCTTTCGTGTTCGTCAAAAACGTTGTGCCAGTAATGGTTTGGAGAACGTAGATCGAGCGAATTGACGTCCGCTGCCAATCCAGAGAGTTCTTAACTAGCAACACCTGACGCGTATCGCGCACTCGATTCGCTGGACGTCGAGCCAGGAAACCTGCCGACCGATAGGCGTCATCGTGACCACCGTGCAGCTGGCGAACTCCGCGAGGGTGGCTGGCAGCCGCAGACGCGTCCGGTCGACTCAGCAGATTCTTATGATCGATCATGATTTCTGGA
>NZ_JBZTYL010000040.1:0-725 GCF_058536225.1 Mycolicibacterium arcueilense | reverse complement strand
GATGCTGGGGGGTGTGATTTGGAGAACGGTGTGGCGGAGTTGGTTGATGATGGGTTTGAGTTTGTGGAGCGGTCGGTGACGGGGGTGTGTGAGGTGGCGGCGGATCCGGGGGCTGAGTTCTTCGACCCGCCGCGTTATCCGCCGGCGCCGGCGCCGGCGGTGGAGCTGGTGGGTGGCCCGGGCGCCGGCGGTCAGGCCGGTGATGTCGATGGTGCTGGGGTGTTGAGGGGGTAGTCCCCGGGGGTGCTCGCGCGTGAGCGTGAGTGTGTGTCTGGGTGGTGGCAGGGGTGCCCGTAGGCCTTCTCCCGGGTCTGCGGGCACCGCTGTGTTCGGCCCTGTGGTTCGGCGCGTCAGCGCCGTTGCTTTGGGTGGTTGGCAATGGTGTTGGTGGGAAGCATGTTTCGACAATGTGGTGTAGTATGTGGGTATGACGTTGGCAGGCAAGGTGATTAAGAATCACCGCGTGAGCGGTGGCGTAAACCGCGTGAGCGGTGGCGTAAACCGCGTAAGCGGTTGCAGCGCAATGGATAACCGTATGCAAGCGCATAACGTCACCACCAACAGCGCCGCGTCAGCGGTGCCATTCTCGAAAGGCGAACCGAAGCAACGCGATTCGGACCAACCGCGTAAGCGGTTGGGGTGCAACCCCTTTCGACCGGGCTTGCCCGGTCGCTGATCTTGGAGACGGCGCAGCCGTCTACAAAACACAGCCAGATCGGAAGAGC
>NZ_JBZTYL010000039.1:0-5356 GCF_058536225.1 Mycolicibacterium arcueilense | reverse complement strand
AGCTTCCGGGTTCGGGATGGGACCGGGCGTTTCCCTGCCGCTATGGACCGCCGTAACTCTATTCACCCGTTTCTGGGTGTAAACCTTGTGTTTTGGTGGTGGGGTGCGGTGCACCCGTTCACACGAGGTGTGGGTGTTTGTGGTGTGGTTGCGAGGCTTGTTGTGCGTCTTACTGAAAACTCATCAAACGTTTGGTGTTTGTTGGTTGTTGTAAGTTTTCGGCCGGTTAGTGCCAGTTCCCTTCACCCATTACTGGGCTTCCAGGTCTGGCCTATCAATCCCGTGGTCTGCGGGGGGCCTTATCCCTCTAAAAGGGTGAGAAGCCTGGTCTTGGAGGGGGTTTCCCGCTTAGATGCTTTCAGCGGTTATCCTGTCCGAACGTGGCTATCCAGCCGTGCTCCTGGTGGAACAACTGGTACACCAGAGGTTCGTCCGTCCCGGTCCTCTCGTACTAGGGACAGATTTCCTCAAGCTTCTGACGCGCGCGGCGGATAGAGACCGAACTGTCTCACGACGTTCTAAACCCAGCTCGCGTGCCGCTTTAATGGGCGAACAGCCCAACCCTTGGGACCTGCTCCAGCCCCAGGATGCGACGAGCCGACATCGAGGTGCCAAACCATCCCGTCGATATGGACTCTTGGGGAAGATCAGCCTGTTATCCCCGGGGTACCTTTTATCCGTTGAGCGACACCCCTTCCACTCAGAGGTGCCGGATCACTAGTCCCGACTTTCGTCCCTGCTCGACATGTACGTCTCGCAGTCAAGCTCCCTTGTGCACTTACACTCAACACCTGATTGCCGTCCAGGTTGAGGGAACCTTTGGGCGCCTCCGTTACATTTTGGGAGGCAACCGCCCCAGTTAAACTACCCACCAGGCACTGTCCCTGAACCGGATATACGGTCCGAGGTTAGAGGCCCAATACGATCAGAGTGGTATTTCAACAACGACTCCACCCACACTGGCGTGTGAATTTCACAGTCTCCCACCTATCCTACACAAACCGTATCGAGCACCAATACCAAGTTGTAGTGAAGGTCCCGGGGTCTTTTCGTCCTGCCGCGCGTAACGAGCATCTTTACTCGTAGTGCAATTTCGCCGAGTCTATGGTTGAGACAGTTGAGAAGTCGTTACGCCATTCGTGCAGGTCGGAACTTACCCGACAAGGAATTTCGCTACCTTAGGATGGTTATAGTTACCACCGCCGTTTACTGGGGCTTAAATTCTCTGCTTCACCCCGAAGGGTTAACAGGTCCTCTTAACCTTCCAGCACCGGGCAGGCGTCAGTCCGTATACATCGTCTTGCGACTTCGCACGGACCTGTGTTTTTAGTAAACAGTCGCTTCTCACTGGTTTGTGCCACCCCCTCCCGCTGCCGGCCGCAAAAGCCTTGACGATATGGGGGTCCCCCTTCTCCCGAAGTTACGGGGGCATTTTGCCGAGTTCCTTAACCATAGTTCACTCGTACGCCTTAGTATTCTCTACCTGACCACCTGTGTTGGTTTGGGGTACGGGCCGTGTATGTCCTCGCTAGAGGCTTTTCTTGGCAGCATAGGATCACCGAATTCGCCTCAAACGGCTATGCATCACCTCTCAGGATTAATGAAACGCGGATTTGCCTACGTTTCTCCCTACCGGCTTACCCCAGTACAACCACTGACTGGTACGGCTACCTTCCTGCGTCACCCCATCGCTTGACTACTACCCACCGGGGTCCCACGCAGCCCCGTCAACGCCTCACCCCGAAGGGATCGGTCACGACGGTTTTGGATGGTTAGCACAATGGATTCATCATGGACGCACATACACGGGTACGGGAATATCAACCCGTTGTCCATCGACTACGCCTGTCGGCCTCGCCTTAGGTCCCGACTCACCCTGGGAGGACTGGCCTGGCCCAGGAACCCTTGGTCTTTCGGCGGGCAAGGTTCTCACTTGCCTATTCGCTACTCATGCCTGCATTCTCACTCCCACACCCTCCACAGCTAGATCACTCTGCTGCTTCACCGGATGCAGGACGCTCCCCTACCCAACGAACCAAAGGTTCGTTGCCGCGGCTTCGGCGGTGTACTTGAGCCCCGCTACATTATCGGCGCACAATCACTTGACCAGTGAGCTATTACGCACTCTTTCAAGGGTGGCTGCTTCTAAGCCAACCTCCTGGTTGTCTTCGCGACTGCACATCCTTTTCCACTTAGTACACGCTTAGGGGCCTTAGCCGGCGATCTGGGCTGTTTCCCTCTCGACGCACGGAGCTTATCCCCCGCCGTCTCACTGCCACATTCTTGGACTTGTCGGCATTCGGAGTTTGGCTGACGTCAGTAACCCTGTGGGGCCCATCGGCCATCCAGTAGCTCTACCTCCAACAAGAAACATGTGACGCTGCACCTAAATGCATTTCGGGGAGAACCAGCTATCACGGAGTTTGATTGGCCTTTCACCCCTACCCACAGCTCATCCCCTCAGTCTTCAACCTAAGTGGGTTCGGGCCTCCACGCGGTCTTACCCGCGCTTCACCCTGGCCATGGGTAGATCACTCCGCTTCGGGTCCAGAACACACCACTACACCACACACTGTTGTGTGGATACGCCCTATTCAGACTCGCTTTCGCTGCGGCTACCCCACACGGGTTAACCTCGCGACATGTCCCTGACTCGCAGGCTCATTCTTCAAAAGGCACGCCATCACCCCACGACAAAGTCGAAGGCTCTGACGGATTGTAAGCGCACGGTTTCAGGTACTATTTCACTCCCCTCCCGGGGTACTTTTCACCATTCCCTCACGGTACTAATCCGCTATCGGTCACTGGGAAGTATTCAGGCTTACCGGGTGGTCCCGGCAGATTCACAGCAGATTTCACGGGCCCGCTGCTACTCGGGAACACTGTTCAAGGCAGATGTCAGGCTTTCACGTACCGGGCTCTCACCGTCTACGGCAGGTCATCCCAAACCATTTCCGTTAACCACGACATTTTCTCACTACCCTCCAGCCAGGTAGAGCTGGAAAAACAGGTCCCACAACCCCGCACACACAACCCCTACCCGGTATCACATGCATACGGTTTAGCCATCCTCCGCTTTCGCTCGCCACTACTCACGGAATCACTTTTGTTTTCTCTTCCTACGGGTACTGAGATGTTTCACTTCCCCGCGTTCCCTCCCACTACCTATGTATTCAGTAGTGGGTAACACGACATCACTCGTGCTGGGTTTCCCCATTCGGACATCCTCGGATCAACGCTCGGTTGGCAGCTCCCCGAGGCATATCGCAGCCTCCAACGTCCTTCATCGGCTCCCAGTGCCAAGGCATCCACCATGCGCCCTTAAACACTTACAACACAAAAACCAAAAAATGAGTTTCAAAAGAAATTGCACATCAATATGCACACAAAACCAGGCCCCACCCACAAGGAGTGAGACCACACATTCTGCGCGCTAGATGCTCGCAACCACTATCCACAAATCAAACACCACACCCCACCACCAAAGTGAGGCAACAACACGCCGACACCCACCAACGCGGGAGCCACCCCCCAAAAAGGGGCACGGGCCTGTTGTCTCAAAGCCCAATAGTGTGTCTGATGATTTTCCGCAGATGCTTTCCCGCATCCCACGCCAAGTTTGTTGAGTGCACCAGACCCCCACCCACTACAGGTGCGAGGCCATCCAACGAATCGCCTGAAAGCTCAGCTGATCCCGCGATCTGCGGGGCCGGCCCAGGTCTCGTGGTGCTCCTTAGAAAGGAGGTGATCCAGCCGCACCTTCCGGTACGGCTACCTTGTTACGACTTCGTCCCAATCGCCGATCCCACCTTCGACGGCTCCCTCCACAAGGGTTAGGCCACCGGCTTCGGGTGTTACCGACTTTCATGACGTGACGGGCGGTGTGTACAAGGCCCGGGAACGTATTCACCGCAGCGTTGCTGATCTGCGATTACTAGCGACTCCGACTTCACGGGGTCGAGTTGCAGACCCCGATCCGAACTGAGACCGGCTTTGAAAGGATTCGCTCCACCTCACGGCATCGCAGCCCTTTGTACCGGCCATTGTAGCATGTGTGAAGCCCTGGACATAAGGGGCATGATGACTTGACGTCATCCCCACCTTCCTCCGAGTTGACCCCGGCAGTCTCTCACGAGTCCCCGCCATTACGCGCTGGCAACATAAGATAAGGGTTGCGCTCGTTGCGGGACTTAACCCAACATCTCACGACACGAGCTGACGACAGCCATGCACCACCTGCACACAGGCCACAAGGGAACCAATATCTCTACTGGCGTCCTGTGCATGTCAAACCCAGGTAAGGTTCTTCGCGTTGCATCGAATTAATCCACATGCTCCGCCGCTTGTGCGGGCCCCCGTCAATTTCTTTGAGTTTTAGCCTTGCGGCCGTACTCCCCAGGCGGGGTACTTAATGCGTTAGCTACGGCACGGATCCCAAGGAAGGAAACCCACACCTAGTACCCACCGTTTACGGCGTGGACTACCAGGGTATCTAATCCTGTTCGCTCCCCACGCTTTCGCTCCTCAGCGTCAGTTACTGCCCAGAGACCCGCCTTCGCCACCGGTGTTCCTCCTGATATCTGCGCATTCCACCGCTACACCAGGAATTCCAGTCTCCCCTGCAGTACTCTAGTCTGCCCGTATCGCCCGCACGCCCACAGTTAAGCTGTGAGTTTTCACGAACAACGCGACAAACCACCTACGAGCTCTTTACGCCCAGTAATTCCGGACAACGCTCGGACCCTACGTATTACCGCGGCTGCTGGCACGTAGTTGGCCGGTCCTTCTTCTATAGGTACCGTCACTTGCGCTTCGTCCCTATTGAAAGAGGTTTACAACCCGAAGGCCGTCATCCCTCACGCGGCGTCGCTGCATCAGGCTTGCGCCCATTGTGCAATATTCCCCACTGCTGCCTCCCGTAGGAGTCTGGGCCGTATCTCAGTCCCAGTGTGGCCGGTCACCCTCTCAGGCCGGCTACCCGTCGTCGCCTTGGTAGGCCATTACCCCACCAACAAGCTGATAGGCCGCGGGCCCATCCCACACCGCAAAAGCTTTCCACCACACACCAGGAAGTGCGCGGTCATATTCGGTATTAGACCCAGTTTCCCAGGCTTATCCCAAAGTGCAGGGCAGATCACCCACGTGTTACTCACCCGTTCGCCACTCGAGTACCCCGAAGGGCCTTTCCGTTCGACTTGCATGTGTTAAGCACGCCGCCAGCGTTCGTCCTGAGCCAGAATCAAACTCTCCAAACAAAAACCTCGGGACAAACCCGAAAGAATTCGAATCAGAAAAATTCGACCAAACAAAAGACACCAACAAACTGGCATCAAAAAAACAAAGCCACACCCTAAAC
>NZ_JBZTYL010000038.1:0-25945 GCF_058536225.1 Mycolicibacterium arcueilense | reverse complement strand
CCCGAGTGTCTCGAGAACAGACCGCCTAGTCACGCACCCGGGCAGGCGATTCTGCAACAGCCACATAGTGGCTGCGATCCGCCGCGCTGATGATCACAGGCCGGTCTACCCGCTCTTGCGACGGAATTCCCGCCGGTTCTCGACCGGGCCATGTGCCCGCGATTTGTCACGCCCGCCGTCCTTGTGCGCAGCGCCGCCAGACGACTGCGCCTTCTTGCGCTCCAGGGCCTCCCGGAATTTGCGCTTGTTGTCGTCTTCCGGAGTGTCGTCAGCCATACGCGGCAGCGTAGCCTGCGAACACCGCCATAGTCATCAGGTTTGATTGCCGCCTCCGGCGGCGCCATTAGCGTCGGCCCGGCGGCATCCCGTACACGTGCGTGATCGGCAGGGTCAGCAACACGCGGCGATCGTCGACCATGGCGCGCCGGTAATCGTCCCAGTCCGGATGCTCTCCGGCAATGTTGCGGTACAAGGCAATCAGCCCCTCGACCGTATCGTCGTCGGGCGACGCTGCGGGCGGGGTGAGAATCGCATCCCCCTCGGCAACCGCATACGCCCAACCATCGTCGGAGCTGACATGAATGGATGCCCGGGGATCCCGCCGCAGGTTGCGGGTCTTGGCCCGCGGCTCGGTGATGGACACCTGGATCTGCACTGCCCGCGGGTCGAAGTAGTAGGAGACATTCGACAGTTGCGGACGACCGTCCTGCTTGATCGTCGCGAGAACTCCCATCGAGTTGCCGCCGATCAAGGCCAAAAGCTTGTCGTCGAAAACCTGGCGCCCCATGTGACGAGCGTACGTCTTTACCATCGGTTCGATGAGTGTGATTGACGGCAACACCCTCGACGGCGTCTCGGCGACGTCGCTGTGGACCCTGGGCAACCGCGGTCTCGAGGCCAGACGTTCCGACGGCGTGATCCGTGACCCGTGGGCCGTGGCCCTGCGTGACTCGATCGACTACGACTACCGCAAGTTCGGCAGGCCCACCCAGGCCCATGCGCTGCGGGCCCGCACCTTCGACGTCGAGACCCGCGACTACCTCTCGACGCATCCCAAGGCCGCGGTGGTGGCATTGGCCGAGGGTCTGCAGACCAGCTTCTGGCGACTCGACCAGGCCGGGGTGGCCGACGAATTGACCTGGTATTCAGTCGATCTACCGCCGGTGATCGCGATCCGGGACAAACTATTGCCTCATGACGACCGCATCGTCGCCCTGGCCCAGTCGGCACTCGACCGCAGTTGGATGGACCATGTCGACGCAGGAGACGGTGTGTTCATCACCGCCGAGGGCCTCCTGATGTACCTGGAACCCGACGACGTGCGCAGCCTGATCGCCGACTGCGCGGCACGGTTCCCCGGCGGGCGGATGGTCTTCGACTCGATCCCCCACTGGGTGAGCCGGCGCACCATCAAGGGTCTGCACCTGTCCGACCGCTACATCGCGCCGCCGATGCCGTTCGCGCTGACCGCCGAAGAGGGCCTGGCCATGGCCGGGACGGGACCGGGAGCCATCGCCGGGGTGAGATCAGCCCGGGACGTGCCCATGCAGGCCGGGCGCGGCCTGTTCAAGCTGGCCGCCGAGCCGTGGCTGGACCGGATCGGCGCGATCCACCGCATCAGGCCGTCCATCACGGCATTGGACTTCTGACCCGAAGGATCGAGAAAGAGACGACTGTGCTGATTCCAGGACTGCATCGCCGGCGGTATCGGCGGGCGCTGATCGCGCTCACCGCTTTGCTCGTCGTCGGTGTCACGCCGTCCTGCGCGACCGAGGCGAAAACGGAAAAGAGGTCCGCTGCGGTCGCGGTGGTTCCCGAGGCCCTCACTTTGCACGACGTGACTGTCACCCGCGTCCACTACCGGTCCGACGCCGGCCCCACCGACCGGTACCCCGACCAGAACTGGGCCGATCTCTACCTGCCCGCCGGTAGGCATGCGTTCAATTCGGTCCCGCTGGTGGTGCTCATCCACGGCGGCGGCTGGCAGAGCACGATGGGCGCGGGGGTGTTCCAGGGACTGGCCCGAGAGGTCAGCAGCCGCGGCATGGCCGTCTACAACATCGAGTACCGCAGGATGGGGTCGGGCGGTGGGTGGCCGACCACATTCGACGACGTGGCCGGCGCCATGGACTATGTCGCCGAGGTGGCCCTGCAGTATCCGCAGCTGGCCATCGACGACGCGCTCGTCGTGGGGCACAGTGCGGGAGCCCAGTTGGCGGTATGGGCCAGCACCCGCCAGGACCTGCGCGGTGACGAGGTCGGATCCCGGCCGCGGTTCCGGCCGACCAGGGTCATCTCTCTGGCCGGTCCGCTCGACATGGTCTACGCCGCCGACCACGGCGACAAACGCATCGTCGCGGTGCTCGGCGGCCGCCCGGCACAGGTGCCGCAGCGGTACGCCTCGGTCGACCCGATCCAGAACCTCGACCCGAGCGTGCCGGTGATCGCGGTGCACGGAACTCTCGACACTGTTGTGGCACCGGCCAATTCGCAGCGCTACGTCGCAGCGCTCAAGAAGCGCGGCGGTCGGGCCAGCGTCGAATTGCTCCCGGGTGAGAATCACACGTCGATCGTGTCGACGCACTCCCCCATCTTCCGGCGGGTGCTCCACCTCATCACCGCCACCTCGAAGGCCGAATTGGACCAGCTGCCGGTGAAGTGACTGGTTAGGCTGGAGCGGTGACCCGCTACATTGCGTTCCTGCGCGGCATCAACGTGGGAGGGGTGAATCTCAAGATGGCCGACGTGGCGAAAGCCATGGAGGCGGCCGGATTCACCGAGGTCAAGACGATTCTGGCAAGCGGAAATGTCTTGCTGGACAGCACTTCCAAGGCCCCGAAGGTCCGCACCACGGCTGAGAAGGCATTGCGCGACGCTTTCGGCTACGAGGCCTGGGTATTGGTGTACGACATCCCCACGCTGCAGGAGATCTCCGCCGGTTATCCGTTCGAGCGGGAAGTCCCCGACCACCACTCCTATGTCACGTTCGTGAGTGACGACGCCCTGCTCGACGAGCTCGCGGCGCTGCCCCCGGGGGACGACGAAAAGGTGGAGCGGGGCGACGGGGTGCTCTATTGGCAGGTGCCACGAGCCGCGACACTCGGCAGCACGATCGGCAAGACCATGGGCAAGAAGCGCTACAAATCCTGCACCACCACCAGAAATCTGCGGACCCTGGAAAAGGTGCTGCGCTGAGGCGTCACCCGCGCGCTCTTCGCATCCACCGCAATCCTGCGCTCGTGCCGGCGGCGGGCCGGTACTCACAGCCCACCCAACCCTCGTAACCGGTCTCGTCGATGACGGCGAGCAGGTAGTCGATCGCCAGTTCTCCGCTGTCCGGTTCGTGCCGATCGGGGACTCCGGCGATCTGCAGGTGCCCGACGCGACCGGTCGGAATGTCCGACCGCAGCCGGACCGTCACGTCGCCCTCGGTGATCTGGCAGTGGTACAGGTCCAGTTGCACCTTGAGGTTCGGCGCCCCGATATCGCACACGATGCGGTGCGCGTCGTCCTGCCTGCTCAACAGATAGCCGGGCATGTCGCGCTGGTTGATCGGTTCGATCATTACGTCGACGCCACGGCCTGCGGCCTGATCGGCGGCCCAGGTGAGGTTGTCGCGGTACAGCGCCAGCCGCTCCTCGCGCTCGGCACCGGTTGGGACCAGGCCGGCCATCACGTGCACCCGTGGGCAATTCAGCGCCTCGGCATAGCCCAGTGCGCGGACGAATCCATCCCGGAACTCGGCCTCGCGGCCGGGCAGGGAGGCGGTGCCGCGTTCCCCGGCCCCGAAATCGCCGGGAGGAGCGTTGAACAACGCCTGCTCCAGTCCGCAGGCATCGAGACGGCCGCGCAGCTGCGCGGCCGGGTACTCGTACGGGAAGAGGAACTCGACCGCGGTGAACCCGTCGGCCGCCGCGGCGGCGAATCGGTCGAGGAAGGCGTGTTCGGGGTACATCATGGAGAGATTGGCCGCGAAGCGTGGCACGGCGGACTCCTTCCAGCTGAACCGAATCACCGGTCGAGGTCATCTTTGCGCGTGCGGTCGACGGGGTTGGCACCGGCCGCCGGAACGCGGGTACATTCGCGCCATGACGGGTGGCTCAGAGAAGGTCAGCGGCAGCGCGCTCACCGGTGTCTCCGAGACGGCACTGCTGACCTTGCAGGTGCGCGCGCACGAGGCGCGCCGCCCGGACGGTCTGATCGACGATCCGGTGGCGGTGCAACTGGTCGACTCGATCGATTTCGATTTCGCCAAGTTCGGCTATACCCGCCGCCAGGACATGGCCCTGCGCTCACTATTGTTCGACCGGATCACCGGCGACTATCTTCGCGAGCATCCGAAGGCCACCGTGGTGGCGTTGGCCGAGGGGCTGCAGACCAGCTTCTACCGCCTGGACGCCGCCGGCCTGGGGCATGACTTCCGCTGGTTGTCAGTCGATTTGGAGCCGATGATCGAGCTCCGCAACAAGCTGCTACCCAAGCCCGACCGGGTCACGCAGTGCGCCCAGTCGGCACTGGACTTCAGCTGGATGGACCACGTCGACACCGATCACGGCGTGTTCATCACCGCCGAGGGCCTGCTGATGTATCTACAGCCAGAGCAGTCCATGTCACTGATCCGTGCCTGCGCGCAACGCTTTCCGGGTGGGCAGATGATGTTCGACCTGCCTCCGGCGTTCTTCGCGTTTCTCACCCGCAAGGGGATGCCGACCTCGATGCGCTATCGGGTGCCACCCATGCCGTTCAGCCTGTCGCCGGACGAGCTCGCCGATCTGGTCAACACCGTCCCCGGGGTGCGGACGGTACGCGATCTGCCGATGCCGCCGGGACGCGGCAGGATCTTCAACCTCCTGCTGCAGACCTATCACCTGCCGCTGTTCGACCCCGTCCGCCCGGTGATGGGACTACTGGAGTTCGGCTAGGCCCGCCGAACTAGACGGCCACCAAGGACTTTTCGAACCTCAGGTGAGGATCCTCGACGGGCCCGTTGCGCAACGTCTCGGCATCCACCGTGTAGTTCATGGTCATCTGCCACGGTCCGTCGACGCCCTGGCGGGGGATCTCGTCGATGGCACGCTGCACGTATCCGGCCCCGAAGTCCAGGAGCGGGCGGGTCTGACCACCGGCGAACTCCGGTTGGACGACGTCGAAACCGTTGTCGTCCATGTGCTTCAACAACCGGCAGAAGTGCTCGCAGAGCAACCCGACCTTGAGTGTCCATGACGAGTTGGTGTAGCCGAAGGCGAAGGCGAAGTTCGGCACGCCCGAGAGCATGATGCCCTTGTAGGCGACCGTGTCGGAAAGATTCGCCGCCTGACCATCTACGGTCAGCGACATCCCGCCGAACAGCTGGATGTTGAGACCCGTTGCGGTGACGATGATGTCGGCGTCGAGCTCGCGACCGGACTCCAGCAGGATTCCGTTCTCGGTGAACGTCGCGATGCGGTCGGTGACCACCGAGGCGCTGCCGTTGCTGATGGCCTTGAACAAGTCGCCGTCGGGCACGGCGCACAGCCGCTGGTCCCACGGGTTGTAGTGGGGCGCGAAGTGCTCGTCGACGGGGTACCCCTTGGGCAGCTTGGCGGCATTGACCTTCTGGATCAGCCACCGGGCCGCGGTCGGGTACTTCTGGCACAGCACGTAGACGGAGCGTTGCTTGATGATGTTCTTGCGCCGGGCCGCGGCATACCCGAGGCGGTCGCCCAGCAGCCGCCTGGCGGTGTTGGCGAAGGCGTCCTTGGCCGGGACGGGAAGCACGTAGGTGGGTGAGCGCTGCAGCATCGTGACGTGCCCGGCGGTCGGCGCCATCGACGGCACCAGCGTCACCGCGGTGGCACCGCTGCCGATCACGACGACCTTCTTGCCGGCGTAGTCGAGGTCCTCGGGCCAGTGCTGCGGATGCACGATGCGTCCGGTGAACCGGTCCTGACCTTCGAAGTTCGGGGTGTAGCCCTGGTCGTAGCGGTAGTACCCGCCGCCGCAGAACAACCAGTTCGCCGAGATCTGCACGAGTTCGGGATCCGCGCAGTCACTGCCGGTCCGCTCGATGTCGACGGTCCAGGACGCCGTCGCGGAGTCCCAGGCCGCGCCGAGCACCTTGTGGTGGAACCGGATGTGGCGGTCGATGCCGTTCTCCGACACCGTCTCGCGCAGGTAGGCCAGGATCTTGTCGGCGGTCGCGATGGCGTGCTCGTCGCGCCACGGTTTGAATTCGTACCCGAAGGTGTGCAGGTCGGAGTCCGACCGAATGCCCGGGTAACGGAACAGGTCCCACGTGCCGCCGGTGGCGCCGCGGGCCTCCAGGATCGTGTAGCTGCGGCCCGGGTGTTCACGCTGCAGGTAGTAGGCGGCACCGATGCCGGAGATTCCGGCGCCGATGATCAGTACGTCGACGTGTTCGGTGTGGTTCATGTCTCAATGGTTGCGGTCGGCCGACTGTCACCCAAGGTCGGAAATACCAAATCTCAGCCATCTGATGGTGCACTTTGCACCATCGATCTAGGCTGGAGGGATGGCGTGGAAGCCACCGTCACCGCGGGTGCAGGACCTGATCCGGCAATGCGCACAGATTGTGCTCAACCCCCGCCAGGAATGGCTCGAAGAATTCGATGCCGCAGTCCTGGCCGCCAGCCCGGCAATCTCATCCGACCCCGAGCTCGCCGGAGCGGTCGTCCGCAGTAACCACGCCAACCTGTTCTTCTGGGGCACGGCGAATGTGCGCGACCCGGGCGCTCCGGTGCCGCCGAATACCGGTCCGGAGCCGCTCAGCATCGCGCGGGAACTGGTGCGCCGCGGCGTCAGCGAGTTCCCGCTCGATGCGTACCGGGTCGGTGAGGGGGTGGCCTGGCGCCGGCTCATGGAGATCGCCTTCGAGCTCACGTCCGACCCTGGCGAGCTACACGAGATGCTCGACGTGTGCTCCCAGTCCATCAGTGCGTTCGTCGACGCCACGCTGGCCGGGATCGCCGCCCAGATCGACCTGGAACGCGACGACCTGACCCGCGGCACCCACGCCGAGCGGCGCGAGACCGTCGCGCTCCTGCTGGAGGGCGCCCCGATCCCCCGGCAGCGCGCCGAGGCCCGTCTGGGTCACGCGCTCACCGGAACGCACACCGCAGCGGTGATCTGGAGCGAGGACCCGGCGAGCGACCTGTCCGGATTGGACCGGGCCGCCGAGGCATTCGGCCAGGACTGCGGCGATCCTCGGCCGTTGAGCGTGCTGGCCAGCACCGCCACCCGGTGGGTGTGGGCCGCAGGTGGCGCCGACATCCAGCACGACTTCCAGGCACTGACGAGCGCCGCCGCAGAGTTGGCCGGCATCCGGATCGCCATCGGCCCGCCGGCCGACGGTCTGGATGGGTTCCGGCGCAGCCACTTCGATGCGATCACCACGCAACAGATGATGGCCCGGCTGCACTCCACACAGCAGATCGCAAGGTTCGCCGACGTCGAACTCGTCGCACTGGCCACCGCCGACCCCGACCGTGCCGCCGAGTTCGTCAGCCGCAATCTCGGCGATCTCGAGACCGCCGACCCTGAATTACTGGAAACGGTAAGGGTATTCGTCAACGAACAGTGCAACGCCTCACGCGCCGCGGCACGGCTGTACCTCCACCGCAACACGCTGCTGCGACGACTGGTCCGCGCCGACGATCTCCTGCCCCGCCCGCTTGCCGAAAACAGTGTCGCGGTAGCCGTCGCCCTGGATATGCGCCGCTGGCACGGCAACCGGACCGGCTGACCCAGCCCGGTCAGTCGAAAGCGCTGTCCAGATAACGCAGGGCGTCGGCCTTGCCGATCCCCAGCGCATGGGCGGCCTCGGCGAACGAATGCGCGGCAGCGGCCATCGCGGCATCGGCCGGATCGGCCCGTGCCACGAAAGTGCCGTACCGACCCCGGGTCTCCAACACCCCCGCCGATTCCAACTCGCGATAGGCCCTGGCCACGGTGTTCACCGCAAGCCCGACCTTCCCGGCCAGCTCACGCACCGTCGGCAACCGGGTACCCGGCGACAGGCGCCCCTGCCGAATCCCCTCGATAATCTGGATCCGGAGTTGATCGAACAACGGTTTTTCCGCGCTCGAATCAATCAGAACCCATTCCCCCAACTCGACCACATCCTCAAGTATCACCCAAACCGACTACGTTGGTGATGTGCAAGTGACTGTCCTCAGTGGTGCCGGAATCTCGGCGGAGAGCGGTGTACCTACGTTCCGCGACGTCGAGACGGGCCTGTGGGCAAAGGTGGACCCCTACGAGATCTCCAGCATCGAAGGCTGGCAGCGGCACCCGGAGAAAGTCTGGGCCTGGTATCTGTGGCGGCACTACATGATGTCCCACGTGCAGCCCAACGACGGACATCGGGCCGTGGCCGCCTGGCAGGACTTCGCCGACGTCCACGTCATCACCCAGAACGTCGACAACCTGCACGAGCGCGCCGGCAGTACGAACGTCTACCACCTGCACGGCAATTTGTTCGAGTTCCGTTGCGATGCATGTGGTTCGAAGTTCGAGGGCAACCTGCCCGAGATGCCGGAGCCGGTCGAGACGATCGAACCTCCGGTCTGCCCGTGCGGCGGCCTGATCCGGCCGAGCGTGGTGTGGTTCGGCGAGCCGCTGCCCGACGACGCCTGGCAACGGTCGGTACTTGCGGTCAGCAACGCCGATGTGGTGATCGTGGTGGGCACCAGTTCGATCGTCTATCCGGCGGCGGGCCTCGCCGAAGCCGCCGTCGCCGCAGGCACCGTGGTGGTCGAGGTCAATCCGGAACGCACCCCGCTGTCGGACAGTGCGACACTCTCGCTGCGCGAGACCGCGGCCGGTTCCCTGCCGAACCTGCTGCAGCGGTTACCCACGCTCCTCGGTAGTCGCGACGTCGGCTAGGCCGGCCTGACCGCCCGCCCGATCGCGAACTCCGTCACCGGCAGCGGCACCCAGGCCGGCATCGCCATCTCACGGTGCGCCGTCTCAACGTGGAATCCACTGTCCGCGATCGCCCGCTCGGTGTCCCGATGGGTGTGGCAATTGCCGAACAACCGTGGCCACACGGTGGCATCCGCCACGCGCTGCATCCCGGCCCGCCAGCCGTGACCGGCGACATGCTCCAGGTACCGCAGTTCGCCGCCCGGCCGGACAATCGAAAACAACTGGCACAGCACCGTATCGGGCTGATCGATCGAGCACAGAACCAGTGAGCACACCACCGCGTCGAACGGCTCTGCGCTGCTGAACTTCTCGGCGGTGTCGCTGGTGACGGTCACCGGCACCGCGGCCTGCGTCGCCGCGCTGCGGGCCACTTCGGCAAGGTGACGTTCGGGCTCGATGGCGACCACCTCGGTCACCGTCGGCGGATAGAAGGCGAAGTTGGTCCCGGTGCCTGCACCGATCTCCAGCACCCGCCCGCTCAGTCCGGCGAGGTTGTCACCGCGCAGTCGGCGCAGTGCCTTGGGCTCCGAACTCGACAGCGTCTTCCACACTCGGGCGAAGAACGGATTGTCGACGGTCTTGTCAGTCACGGCTTCTACCCTTCTTCGGCGCCTTCGTCGGCGTGTTCACTGGCCAAGCCCTGCAACCGCGCGATTGCCTCGGCAGGTGCGAGGTCGGTTCCGATGATCCCCGAGACGATCTGACCGGTCGACACCGCACGCAGCACGCGGTCGGTGAACGCCTCGACATCTCCCCAGGGCAGATACGGCTTGGAGATCAGGATCGCGGCAACCCCGTGCGCCGCGGTCCACAGTTCCAACGCCAGCATCGTGGCGTCGCCGGGCGGA
The DNA here is from genome assembly GCF_058536225.1 of Mycolicibacterium arcueilense. Taxonomy (NCBI): domain Bacteria; kingdom Bacillati; phylum Actinomycetota; class Actinomycetes; order Mycobacteriales; family Mycobacteriaceae; genus Mycobacterium; species Mycolicibacterium arcueilense. Next base: position 16,172 of record NZ_JBZTYL010000038.1, on the reverse strand, counting down.
TACACGCCCTCGGCGATCAGCGCCTCCATGGCAGCGCGCATGTGTTGGAACGCAGAGCTGTTGAGCGCGACGTCGACGTCACTGCCGGGCCTGCCCTCACCCATGGTCGCCAGCCGGTACAACTCGGGTGTGCGTCGGGCGAAGTTCACGTAGGCGTGTCCCTGCGCACGCAGCACCTCGATGGTCGAGGTGTGATCGGAGGCGGCGCGCTGCATCTCCTCGTCGAGTTTCTCGAAATACCGCGAGCACACCGCATCCAGCAGCGTGTCCTTGTCCTCGAAGTGGAGGTAGATCGACGGCGGTGTGACCCCGACCCGCTGAGCCACCGACCTGATCGAGACCGCCTTGGCATGACCGGTTTCCAGCAGTAGTTCGGTTGTGGCGTCGAGGATCTCATCGCGCAGCAGCTCCCCGGAGCCACGAGGGGCGCGGCGCCGCTTGCGCGATTGAATGACCACGCTAACCAGCGTCCTTCACACAGGCATCGGCCGGCTCACGCTTGTCCCGGTCCGTGGGAGCCTCACCGGCTCCGATGGGGTCTCGCTCATCCGGACCTGACTCACTGATCCCGATTCGCTTGTGCAGTCGGGCCAACGGTGCGGGCGCCCACCAGTTCCACTGCCCCATCAGGTGCATGAAGGCCGGCACCAACAACATGCGCACCAATGTGGCGTCGACGAGCACCGCGATGGTCAGGCCGAGGCCGAACATCCGCATGAAGGCGACCTGAGCGGCGATCAGCGCTGCGAACGAGATCGACATCAGCAGTGCCGCGGCTGTCACCACCCGACCGGTGCGGGCCAGGCCGAGCGCGACGCTCTCGTCGTTATCCTCGCGGGTCTGGCCGGATTCGAGCCAGTATTCGCGGATCCGCGAGACCAGGAACACCTCGTAGTCCATCGACAACCCGAATGCGATGCAGAACAACAACACCGGCAGGTTGGCCACCAAGGTGCCCGTCGATGTGGTGCCGAGCGCGCCCAGGTGCCCGTCCTGGAAGATCCACACCAGCGCACCGAACGCCGCCGACAGCGACAACACGTTGAGCACCAACGCTTTCAGCGGGAGCACCACGCTGCCGGTGAGCAGGAACAGCAACACGAATGTGATCGCGGCGATGATGCCGAGGACCAGCGGCAACCGGGAGGTGATCGCATGCGAGCTGTCTCGGTTGACCTGCGCGAGCCCGGTGAACTGCACCTCGGCCGGCGCAGGCACGGCGTGCAATGCGTCGAGCTGGGCCTCAGAGGCGTCGCTGAACAGCGGGACATGGCTGCCGACGGTGAGATACGCACTGCCGTCGGCCATTCCGGTTCCTGACGTCGGCGGTCCGACCCGGCGCCCGTCGACGAAGGTGCCCCCTGGCGCGGACACGGAAACCCCGTCGGCGGCGCGGGACAGATCGCCGGCATAGCGGTCGAGCTCGGTGGGCGTCAGGCGAGTCACGTCGGGCAACACCACGGTGACGGCGGTGGACGAGTCGACGGCGAAGTCGTTGCGCAGTTCGTCGCCGACTTGACGGGACGATGCCGACGACGGCAGCACCCGGTCGTCGGGGAATCCCCATTTGATGCCGAGGAACGGGGCGCCCAGCATGAGCAGCAGCGCGATCACGGCGAATCCGACGAGGACCGACCGGCGCATCACGCGCTTGGTCATGCGGTACCAGAACGTCTGCTCCACGGACTTACGCACGGGCTCGGGCCGGCCCAGGACGCGGCGGATGAACCGGCGTACGTCGTAGGCGTCCAATCGGTCGCCCAGCAGCGCGATGGCGGCCGGCGCCACCACGATGGCCGCGAATGCCGCGAGCGCCACCACCGCGATGCCCGCGTACGCGAAAGACTTGAGGAAGTACATCGGGAACAGCACCATCGCCACCATCGACAACGCCACCGTCATCGCCGAGAACAGCACCGTGCGCCCGGCCGTCACCATCGTGCGCACCAACGCCCGGTCCGGGTCGACGCCCTCGGCGAGTTCGTCGCGGTAGCGGCTGACGATCAGCAGGGTGTAGTCGATGGCCAACGCCAGGCCCATGGCGACGGTGAGGTTGAGCGCGAAGATCGAGACGTCGGTGACCATGGTGAATCCGCGCAGCACCGCCAGCGATCCCAGGATGGCGAAGCCGCCGACTGCCAGCGGCAATGCCGCGGCGAGCAATCCACCGAACACCCACACCAGGACCAGGAAGCTCAACGGGATCGCGATGGATTCCATCATCAGGAGGTCTTTTTCGCTCTGCCCGTTGATCTGGACATAGATCATCGCCTCGCCGCCGGCGCGCACGGTCACGCCGTCGCGGTCGTGCACGAGTCGATCGGTGAGCTCCTTGGCGTGTTTCTGTGCGCCGCTCTCCCCGCCGGTGATGCCGGCCAGGATCAGCCCGGTCTTGCCGTCCCTGCTGATCAGCGTGGCCGCCGCGGGTGCGGGCACAGTCCACGCCGAGCTGACCTCGGTCACGAATGGCGATGCTTTGATCTGGGCGGCGATGTCGGCGCCTGCGGCTCGTGCGGCCGGGCTCTGGGCGCCGGCGTTGTCGTCGGTGACGCTGATGACCAACTGCATGTCGCCGCGGGCGAACTTGTCCGACAGCAGCTGCGTGGCCCGTGCCGATTCCGACGTCGGGTCCTGGAATCCGCCGGCTGACAGGCTCTTGGCGACCGGGATGCCGAAGATGCCCGCGGCGACCATCGCCAGTGCGGCCACGATGAGAACCCGCCGCGGCGCGGCGAGGGCCAGATGGGCGATTCGGTGCAGCACTGAGTGTCCTTCCCCCGATGAATACCGCCGTTAAGTTAACAACGGTAAGTTTCCAGCGTCAACGTGGGTCTCGCTCTACACACGGCGACCGGCCCGAAAGGGTTCAACTCCCACGTACGCGATGAATTCGGTGGCTTCCGTGCGTCTAATAGGGCATGACGATCACCAGCGACCCCGGAACCACGACTACCGACATGACCGACACCGGATTGCTCATCCTGCGCATCGCCACCGGCGCGACCATGCTGCAGGCCGGTCTGATCAAGGCATTCGACTTCGGCACTGCCGTCGAATTCATGGAATCCACCGGTTGGCGGCTACCCGCATTCGGCGCGTTCATGGTCACGGCGGCCGAAACCCTCGGCGGCATCGGCCTGCTGCTGGGCATCCTCACCCCGTTGGCCGCCTGCGCGGTGATCGGTGCGATGGTCGACGCCTGGGCCGTGAACGTCTCGGCCGACGCCTTCTGGTCCCAGCCGTTCAACGTCCCGTTCCTGGCCGCATTCGCCGCCGTAGCGCTGCTGTTCACCGGTGCCGGCGCGTTCTCGGTCGATCACCGGGTATTCGGCCGCTCCCGGGTGTCGGCCCGGGCGTCCGTGGGTCTCGTGGTGATCGGCGTCGTCGCCGCCGTGGTGACCTGGATCGCGCTGAACCCGAGCAATCCGATCCACTTCACCAAGCCGGGCGCCTGAGACCCCAGCCAGCTCGTCGATTTCCACGCAAGGGCTGCGCCCAGCGCGCTCAAGCGACCCGGCGGTAGAAATCGGCGCAGCCGCCACGCACCCACGCCCCGCATCGGGGCTACTCGCCAGAAACCTACCCAAAAGTAGGATTGCCACCATTTTCCGAACCGTGACTCAAAGATTCCTTAATGGTGACCCATACGCTCAGTGTCATGTGGATCGACGACACCAGTGCCGATGTCATCAAGGTTGACTTCGAGGCTCTCTACCACGGCGATGTCCTGGTCGAGGGGGAAACCTCCGAGCAGTTTGACGACTACCAAGAACTGCCCACCGCAGTATGAGAAAACGCGCGCCTCGCGGCGCGCGTTTCCCATCTTCAGTTTGCCGTAGTTTGCCCCTTCAAGGGCCGCAGTCCTCGCTCAGGCGAGGACTGCTTCTTTCTCCGGCTCGGCTTCGTCCGCGCCGATCATGTTCGCCAGGCGCCCACTGATCAGCTCCTCGGCCTCCGACACCATCCGCGAGACGAGTTCGCCGCAGGTGGGGATGTCGTTGATCAGCCCCATCGAGGTTCCGACCGACCAGATGCCCGCGTCAAGATCACCGATCTCATAGACCTTCACGCCGCGTTTGCCGGCCACCAGATCCTTGACGTCCTCGAACTGGCCGCCGTCTTTGAGGATCTGCACCACCTCACGCGAGACCGTATTGCTCGCCACCCGCGCGGTGTTGCCCAGGCTGCGGAAGATCAGCTCGGTGTCGAGCTCGGTGCCCGCCACGATCGCTTCCTTGACCTTCTGATGGATCGCCGACTCCGCGGTGCACATGAACCGCGAACCCATGTTGATGCCGTCGGCACCCAGCGCCAGTGCAGCCACCAGACCACGCGCATCGGCGAAACCGCCCGAAGCGATCATCGGGATGTCGATCTTGGCCGACGCGGCCGGGATCAGGACCAGGCCCGGGATGTCGTCCTCGCCGGGGTGACCGGCGCACTCGAACCCGTCGATGCTGATGCCGTCCACACCCAGGCTCTGTGCCTTGACCGCGTGGCGCACCGAGGTGCACTTGTGCAGCACCTTGATGCCGTTGTCGTGGAACATCGGCAGATGCGGCGCCGGGTTGGAGCCCGCGGTCTCGACGATCTTGATGCCGGAGTCGACGATCACCTGGCGGTACTCGTCGTATGGCGGCGGGTTGATCGTCGGCAGGATCGTCAGGTTCACACCGAACGGCTTGTCGGTGAGCTCACGACACCGCTCGATCTCCTTGGCCAGATCCGCCGGGGTCGGCTGCGTGAGCGCGGTGATGAAACCCAACGCACCCGCATTGGCCACGGCCGCAACGAGTTCGGCACGGCCGACCCACTGCATGCCACCCTGCACGATGGGGTGCTCGACCCCGAACGTCTCGGTGAACTTCGTCTTCAATGCCATATCAGTCCTTAATTACCTGGGGGCCATACGGATAGCGCCGTCGAGGCGGATCACCTCGCCGTTGAGCATCGGGTTCTCGATGATGTGCACGGCCAGGGCGCCGTACTCGTCGGGATCGCCCAGCCGGGCCGGGTGCGGCACCTGCTGGCCCAGCGACTTCTGCGCCTCTTCCGGCAGCGAGCCCAGCAGCGGGGTCTTGAACAGCCCCGGCGCGATGGTGCACACCCGGATCAGCTCACGCGAGAGGTCACGCGCGATGGGCAGGGTCATGCCGACCACGCCGCCCTTGGACGCCGAGTAGGCGGCCTGCCCGATCTGGCCGTCGAACGCCGCGACCGAGGCGGTGTTGATGATGACGCCGCGCTCCTCGTTCTTGAGCGGCTCGGTCTTGGCGATGCGCTCAGCACTGAGCCGGATCACGTTGAACGTGCCGATCAGGTTGACCTCGACCACCTTGCGGAAGCCGTCGAGCGGGAACGCACCGTTCTTGCTCAGGGTCTTGATCGCGTTGCCGATGCCGGCGCAGTTGACGTTGATCCGCACCGGGCCAAGCGATTCCGCGACGTCGAGCGCCTCGGTCACGCCCACCTCGTCGGTGACGTCGGTGGCGACGAACTTGGCCCGATCACCCAGTTCGGCCACGACCTCTTCACCCTTGAGGTCGATCACGACCACCTGGGCACCCGCATCCAGCAGGCGCTTGGTGGTGGCCAAACCCAGGCCGGAGGCACCGCCGGTGACGACGGCTACCGCGTCCTTGATCTCCATGTACCGCATTCCTTTCCGGCCGGCGTCCCCGCCGACCCCTGGTCGAACCAAACAGTGGTGGAACTAAACCCAGTCCCGCAGAACGGCTTCCGTGTCAGCCCCGCGCGGGCCCGGCGGCGTCGGCACCGCAGGGACGCTGCGGGAGAACCGTGGCGCCGGCATCGGCTGCAGATTGCCGCCTTCGTCGAAGAACGTGTTGCGCTCGGCGATGTGCGGTTCGGTGAGCACCTCGGCGAAGGACAGCACCGGAGCCGCACACGCGTCGGTACCGGCGAACACCTCGGCCCAGTGGTCCCGGTCGTGCGCGGCGAATGCCTTGGTGAACGCCTCGCGCAGCTCGGGCCAGCGCGCCATGTCGTTCTGATCCGGAAGATCGGCGTCATCCAGCCCCAGACCCTTGAGCAGCTCGGCGTAGAACTGCGGCTCGATCGCCCCGATCGACATGTAGCGGCCGTCGGAGGTCTCATAGGTGTCGTAGTACGGGGCACCGGTGTCGAGCATGTTGGTGCCGCGCTCGTCAGACCAGAGACCCTGGCTACGGAAGCTCCACATCATCTGCATCAGCACGCTGGACCCGTCGATCATCGCGGCATCGATCACCTGGCCCTTGCCCGAGGTCTGCCGCTCGAACAGGGCCGAAAGGATGCCGACGAGCAGGAACATCGACCCGCCACCGAAATCACCGGCGAGGTTCAGCGGCGGCACAGGACGCTCCCCCTTGCGCCCGACCGCGTGCAGCAGGCCGTTGAGCGAGATGTAGTTGATGTCGTGGCCGGCCTGCAGGGCCCGCGGGCCTTCCTGGCCCCAGCCCGTCATCCGGGCGTAGATCAGCCGTTCGTTGACCTTGGCGCAGTCGTCGGGCCCCAGCCCCAGACGCTCGGTGACACCGGGGCGGAAACCCTCGATCAGTACGTCGGCCTTCTCGACGAGTTTGAGCACCAGTGCGCGGCCCTCGTCGCTCTTCATGTCCGCCGCCACCGACCGGCGGTTACGCAGCATGGTGTCGCCGCTGGGCGTACCGGTGCCCTTGCCCGGCCGTTCGATGCGCACCACGTCGGCACCCAGATCGCCGAGGATCATTGCCGCGTGCGGGCCGGGGCCGATGCCCGCCAGCTCAACAACGCGCAAACCTTGCAGTGGTCCAGCCATGCTCTTTTCGCCCCTTCGCGTGTGGGTCTCGGTTGACCGGTGACATAGCTTACTTGTATAACCTTCTCGAGCCGGTATGGCCATAGCCGCCCCCGCCCGGAGCGGGCCACAGGCCCGCCAGACCTAAGGTGCATAGATGACCGTGACCCGCGAGTACCCCGACGTCAAAGACGTGACCGTATCCCTCGAGGGCGGTGTGCTGTCGGTGACGCTGAACCGGCCCGACAGCCTCAATTCGCTGACGCAGGACATGCTCGTGGCGATCGCCGACGCCATGGATCTGGCCGCCACCGACTCCGAGGTGCGCGTGGTACGCCTCGGCGGCGCGGGCCGCGGATTCAGCTCCGGCGCCGGCATCAGCGAGGACGATCAGAACGCCAAGAGCCACGACGCCGAAGGCGTGCTGGACGCCGCCAACCGCGCCGTCGCATCGATCGTGGCGCTGCCCAAGCCCGTCGTTGCCGCGGTGCAGGGCCCCGCTGCCGGCGTCGGGGTATCGCTGGCACTGGCATGCGACGTCGTGCTGGCCTCGGAGTCGGCCTTCTTCCTGCTCGCTTTCACCAAGATCGGGTTGATGCCCGACGGCGGTGCCTCTGCTCTGGTCGCCGCGAACATCGGCCGCATCCGGGCCATGCGGCTGGCGCTGCTGGCCGACCGCCTCACCGCCGCCGACGCCTTCGACTGGGGCCTGATCAGTGCCGTGTACCCGGCCGACGAGTTCGACGCCGCGGTGGACAAGATCATCGCCAAGCTGCGCTCCGGCCCGGCGGTCGCGCTGCGCGAGACCAAGCAGGCCGTCAACGCGGCGACGCTCACCGAGCTCGAGGGCGCCTTCGCCCGCGAGCGCAAGGGCCAGCTCCAGCTGCTGGTGTCCGACGATTTCCGCGAGGGCACCAAGGCGTTCCAGCAGAACCGGCGCCCGGAGTTCACCCAGCAGTAAGCTCCGCGCGCCCAAAAATCGTTGGACGCAACCCACTCCGGGTAGGCACCATCGGATGTTGTGAGCATGCAGCACGACATCCAGACACCGGTTGATCAGACCGGCGGCTGGCGTGTGCTCGCACCCTTCCGCATCCGCGAATACCGGTTGCTGATCGCCGCGGTCACGTTGTCGATCTTCGCCGAGGGCATGTGGTCGGTGGTGATGGCGTTGCAGGTCATCGCGATCGACAACAATCCGACCTCACTGTCGCTGGTGGCCACCTGCATGGGTGTCGGCCTGGTTGGCTTCGTTCTCGTCGGCGGGATCACCGCCGACCGGATCAACCAGCGCGCGATCATCATCGCGGTGGAGACCGTCAACCTGGTGACGGTGACGACCGTCGCGGCGCTGGGCCTGCTCGACCTGCTCAAGATCTGGCATCTGGCCGTCGCCGCAGGCATTCTCGGTATCGCCGCGGCATTCTTCTTCCCGGCCTACAGCGCACTGCTGCCCCGCATCCTGCCGCCCGAACAACTGTTGGCGGCCAACGGCGTAGAGGGCGTGGTGCGCCCTGTCTTCCAGCGTTCCGTCGGGCCCGCGGTGGCAGGCATGGTGATCGCCGCGACCTTCCCGTCCCTGGGCGCGGTCGTGGTGGCGGTGTTGTTCGGCGCGGGCCTGGTCCTGCTGGTCGCCACCCGTCCCACCGTGACTTCGGTTGCGGCACAGGACGGTGGTGAGCGCCCGCACGTATTACGTGATCTGCGTGACGGTTTCGCGTTCATGGTGCGAACACCATGGCTGCTGGCGACGCTGCTGTTCGCGAGCATGTTCGTGCTCGTCGTCCTCGGGCCGATCGAGGTGTTGCTGCCGTTCATCGCCCAGGACCGGTTCGCCGACGGCGCCAGGGCGTACGGATTCATCCTGGCGTTCTTCGGATTCGGCAGCGCACTGGGGGCGTTGACGGTGTCCTCACGCCGGATGCCGCGGCGCTACCTGACCACGATGATGCTGATGTGGGGCCTGGGCTCGGTGCCGCTGGTGGTCGTCGGCGTCACTTCGTCATTCCCGTTGATGGCGTTGGCCACGTTCTGTATCGGCGTCACCGACGGGGCGGGCATGGTGATCTGGGGAACGCTGCTACAGCGACGGGTGCCGACGGAGATGTTGGGCCGGGTGTCGAGCCTGGACTTCTTCGTGTCACTGGCGTTCATGCCGCTGTCGTTCGCGATCGTCGGCCCGCTGTCGAAGGTGGTCTCGATGGAGTCCATCTTCCTGGTGGCCGGGCTGCTGCCCGCCGTGCTGGCCGTGGTGGCCGTGACCGCGGCGCGGATGCCACGCGACGAGCTGGCGCACCCGCTGCGCTAGGTGGCTACTCCGCGTCTTTGTGCAGTCCGGTCAGGTGCGTGTAGGCCGCCGCGTTGAGCTGGTTGTGGCCGACCTCGTCATCGCTGAGCTCGCGGCGCACCTTGGCGGGCACACCGGCCACCAGTGAGCGCGGCGGCACCACCATGCCCTGTGGCACCACCGCACCGGCCGCGACCAGCGAACCGGCGCCGATCACTGCACCATTGAGCACCACCGCACCCATCCCGACCAGGCTGTCCTGCTCGACAGTGCAGCCATGCAACACCACGTTGTGCCCGACGGTGACGCCGGTGGCGACCAGGCACGGGAACCCGGGGTCAACGTGGACGGTCACCCCGTCCTGGATGTTGCTGCCCTCGCCGATCTCGATGGGCTCGACCTCGGCGCGCAGTGTGGCGCCGTACCAGACGCTGGCACCGGCGGCCAGCGAAACCTGGCCGATCACACTGGCATTGGGGGCAACCCAGGCTTCCGGGTCGATCTGCGGGGTATGACCAGCGACGGAGACGATCAGCGGCTCAGGCATGCCGGTCATGGTAGACAGCCGACCGGCCGGCTCACGCGCCCTGGTACACCTTGCGGTAGCTCGACGGGGATATTCCGAGCCCGCGGCGCAGGTGGTGACGCAGATTGCCCGACGTACCCAGACCTGACCGCCTGGCCACCTCGTCCACCGACAGGTCCCCCGATTCCAGCAGTTCGCGCGCCAGGTCCAGCCTGCGACTGCGAACCCAGGTGGCGGGAGCCTGCCCGGTCTCCTCGCGGAACCTCCGATTGAACGTGCGGGCACTCATGTGGGCATGCGCAGCCAGTCGCGTCACGGTGAGTTCCTCGTCGAGGTGCTGCAGCGCCCACTCGCGGGTGGCGGCGGTCGAGGCATGGTCGTCGACCGTGAGCCCGTGATCGATGAACTGCGCCTGCCCGCCCTCCCGCCACGGCGGCACCACGCAGTAGCGGGCCACCATGTTGGCCACCTGCGCGCCGTGATCGGAGCGAATGATGTGCAGGCACAAATCGATTCCCGCGGCCAGACCGGCGGAGGTGAGCACGTCGCCGTCGTCGACGAACAGTACGTCCTCGTCGAGGCGGACCTCGGGGTACAGCCGGCGCATGTCCGCGGCGAAGCGCCAGTGGGTGGTAGCGGGTCTGCCGTCCAGCAGGCCGGCGGCGGCCAGTACGAAAGCTCCGGTGCAGATCGAAACCAGCCGGGTGCCGGGGCGGATCCGCGAGAGGGCTTCCCTCACCTCGGCGCCCAACGCACCGTCGACGCGTGCCGGCGCGTACCTGGTGCCGGGGATCACGACGGTGTCGGCCGATTCCAGCGCCTCGGCTGCCGCGCCGGGCACCATGGCAAACCCGGTCGTCGACGGCACCGGGTCAGTGGTGAGCCCGCACGTCACCACCTCGTAGACCGGATTGCCATCGCTGTCGACGGCGTTGGAGAACAACGTCGGCGCGATGGCCGCGTCGAACCCGACCACCGGCGCCAGCAGGAGGACGGCAACACGGAGCACGACGCCAATTGTGGCACGTTTTTGATGATTGCTGTCGTTTATGCCACTGGTCGCGGCGGCCGTCCTCGGCAACAGTGATCGGGTGACTCGAAACCTCCACTGGGCCTGGGTGGTCGCCGCCGTGAGCTTCGTGGCCATCCTCGGCGCAGCCGGGTTCCGATCCATCCCGGGCGTGATGATGAACCCGCTGCACCACGAATTCGGTTGGTCGCACGGCACCGTCGGCCTGGCGATGTCGGTCAACATGATGTTGTACGGGCTCACCGCGCCGTTCGCCGCGGCACTCATGGACCGCTTCGGGGTCCGCCCGGTGCTGACGGTGTCGCTGCTGCTGATCGCGACGGGTTCGGCAGTCAGCACGTTGATGACCGCGAGCTGGCAGCTGGTGCTGCTGTGGGGCGTGCTCGTCGGCATCGGCACCGGGTCGATCTCGATGGGGTTCGTGGCGACCATCGCGACCCGTTGGTTCGAACAGCGCCGCGGGCTGGTCACCGGTGTGCTCACCGCGGCCAGCGCGACGGGACAACTGGTCTTCCTGCCGATCGTCGCAGCCGTCACCACCCAATACGGTTGGCGCTGGGCTTCTTTGATCGTCGCGGCGGCCTCGCTGGCCGTCGTCCCGCTCGTCGCGGTATTCATGCGCAACCGCCCCGCCGACGTCGGTTTGGCTCCCTACGGAGCCACTGAGCCAGTCCCGGGCGGGTCGGCTCCGACCGGAGGATTTGCGGCCGCTTTCGACGGCCTGCGCCTCGGCGCACGGACCCGCGTGTTCTGGCTGCTGGCCGCGAGCTTCGCGATCTGCGGCATGACCACCAACGGTCTGATCGGCACCCACTTCATTCCGGCCGCCAACGACCACGGCATGCCCACCACGGTCGCCGCAGGCCTGCTCGCCACCATCGGCATCCTCGACGTCGCGGGCACCGTGTTCTCCGGCTGGCTCACCGACCGGGTCGACCCCCGACTGTTGCTGCTCGTCTACTACGCGGGACGTGGCCTGTCACTGATGCTGCTGCCGTCCCTGCTGTCCCCCCACGCCGAACCGAGCACGTGGGTGTTCGTCATCTTCTACGGACTGGACTGGGTGGCCACCGTGCCGCCGACCATCGTGCTGTGCCGGGACTACTTCGGAGATCGTTCGCCGGTGGTGTTCGGTTGGGTGTTCGCCTCGCACCAGGTCGGCGCGGCCATCGCCGCCGCGGGTGCGGGATGGCTGCGGGATCTGAACGGCAATTACGACCTGGCCTTCCAGCTGGCCGCCGGACTCTGTTTCGTCGCCGCGGCACTTTGTCTCAGCATCCGAAAAGCGCAGGTCACCAACCCCGACCTGGTCACAATTGGCACTTCGGCTTTGCCGTAACCGCTTCGTAACCCTTACCATCCGATGCGGCGCCGCGGGGAACGCTGAGGCTGTCATGCTCGTGGTCGCTCGCCATAGTCGCGCGGAGAACCGCGTAACGCGTCACCGACAGCCGACGAATACCAGGCTAGGCATGAGCGGGAGGAAAACCCACCAAATGAAGACTCGCACCAAGACACTGGGCGTTGCTGCGGCCGTCGCCGCGATCACGGCGTCGCTGCCGCTGGCAGCCACCGCCTACGCCGACCCGGCGCCGACGACCACCACTGCCCCGGTCGTCGAAATCCCCGACCCGCAGGGCTCTGGCTGCGACAACTTCAAGAAGGCGATGCCGGACTGGAAGAGCTTCGCGGATCTGCCGACCGGCAAGGTGCTGGCCAGCATCCCGGACATCAGCACGTTCAACGCCGCGATCTCCGGCGGCCTGAACCCTGACGTCAACATCGTGCCGGTGCTCGACAACGGTCCGTACGTGATCTTCGCGCCGACCAATGACGCATTCGCCGCCATGGAGCCCGGCAAGCTCGATGCCCTCAAGGCCGATCCGGCCGCGCTCACCAGCCTGGACTACTACCACGCGTTCCTGGGCCTGCTCGGCCCCGATGACGTCAAGGGCCAGCGGCCCACCCAGCAGGGCGCCGAGGTCAAGGTGACCGGCAAGGGTGGCGACATCAAGGTCAACGACACCGCCAAGTTGGTCTGCGGTCCTATCCAGTCGGCCAACGCCAGAATCTACCTGATCGACACCGTGCTCGATCCCAACAGCCCGCCGGAGGCCATCGTGCCGACGGGCTCCAGCACCACGACCACGACGAAGGCCCCGGAGACCCCGGCCGCTGACGCCCCGATCGGCTGATTTCTTTTCTCAGCGCGAGCAGTCCCGCGCAAGCGGGTGGAGCCCCCAGCAAAACTGCCCATTTCCGCGTGGAAATGGGCAGTTTTGTGTCTGGTCGCCGAAAAAACTAGACGCCGAGCTCGCGTCCGATGATCTCCTTCATGATCTCGGTGGTGCCACCGAAGATCGTCTGGATCCGTCCGTCGACGTAGGCCCGCGCGACGCGGTACTCCATCATGTAGCCGTAGCCGCCGTGCAGCTGCACGCAGTTGTCGATGACCTTCTTGGCGACCTCGGTAGCCCACCACTTGGCCTTGGCTGCCTCGACCGCGGTCAGCTCACCGTCGACCACGCCCTGGAGGCAGCGGTCGAGGTAGTTCTCGGTGACCTCCAGCTCGGTGTCCATCTCGGCGAGCAGGAACCGGTTGTGCTGGAAGCTGCCGATCGGCTGGCCAAAAGCCTTGCGGTCCTTGGCATACTGCAGCGTCTCCTGGAAGACCGCACGCGCGCCGTAGATCGCCGAGATGGCGATCGAGAGCCGCTCCGAGGGCAGGTTGGTCATCAGGTGGTAGAACCCGCGACCTTCCTTGCCGAGCAGGTTGGCGTTCGGCACCCGCACGTTCTCGAAGTGCAGCTCGGACGTGTCCTGGCTGTGCAGGCCCATCTTGTCGAGCTTGCGGCCGCGCGTGAAGCCCTCCATGCCGCGCTCCACCACGAACAGCGTGAAGCCCTTGTGGCCGGCCTCGGGGTCGGTGCGCGCCACCACGACACACAGGTCGCAGTTGATGCCCGAGGAGATGAACGTCTTGGAGCCGTTGATGATCCAGTCGTCACCGTCACGTACCGCCGAGGTGCGAATGCCGGCCAGGTCGCTGCCTGCGCCCGGTTCGGTCATCGCAACCGCGATGATGGTCTCGCCGCTGGCGATGCCGGGCAGCCAGCGCTGCTTCTGCTCGTCGTTGGTGAGGTCCTTGAAGTACGGGCCGACGACGTCGTTGTGCAGGCTCAGCGCCGGGCCGTGCACACCGGCCCTGGCGATCTCCTCGTCGATGATCGCGTTGAACCGGAAGTCATCCGAACCGCCGCCGCCGAACTCCTCGGGCATGTTGAACCCGATGACGCCGTACTTGCCCGCGGCGGTGTACGCCGACCGGTCGACGATGCGCTCGGTCTCCCACTTCTCGGAATTGGGGACGAGCTCACGCTCGATGTATTCCTTGACCGTCTCCCGGAATGCCTCGTGCTCCGAGGTATAGATCTGTCGCTTCATGGCTTACTTTGCCTTCCAAACAGGTTCGCGCTTCTGCGCGAAGGCCATCGGCCCTTCCTTGGCGTCTTCGGTCTGCAACAGGGTGCTGAATTCGCGGTTGGTGCGCTTCCAGCCGTCCTTGTCGCCGGTGATGACGCCCTCGTCGACGCCGTAGGCGACACGCTTGCTCGCCTGCACGGCCAGTGGCGCGTTGCCCGTGATCCGTTCGGCCAGCTTGAGTGCGGCGTCGACGACGGTGCCGTCCGGCACGACCTGGTTGATCAGGCCCCACCGCAACGCGTCGGCCGACGACATCGGCTCACCCGTGAACAGCAGTTCGTTGGCCACCTTGCGGGGCAGCTGCTCGGCGATGCGGAACACACCGCCGGCACCGGCGATCAGGCCCCGCTTCACCTCGGGCAGACCGAATTTGGCGCTCTCTTCGGCGACGATCAGATCACTGGCCAACGCCAGTTCGGTGCCGCCGCCCAGGGCGGTGCCGTTGACCGCGGCGATGGTCGGCTTGTCGATGAAATGGCTGACGTAGCCGGCGAATCCGTATTCGGGATGCTCGGGGTGGAAGAGGTTCTCGCCCCGGGAGATCGCCTTCAGATCGGCGCCGGCACAGAACGACTTGTCCCCGGATCCGGTGATGACGACGGCGCGGATCTCGGGATCGTTCTGCGCCTGCTCCAACCCGTCGCCTACGGCGATGCTGACCGAGCCGTTGATCGCGTTGCGCGCCTCGGGCCGGTTGATCGTGATGAGCAGTACGTTGCCGCGCTTCTCGACAAGCGCGCCGGGCTGGGTGTCGGTGTCGGTCACAGGAGCTCCAGGATGGTCGCGTTGGCCTGGCCGCCACCCTCGCACATGGTCTGCAGGCCGTACTGAATGTTGTTGTCCCGCATGTGGTACAGCAGCGTGGTCAGGATGCGCGCACCGGAGCCGCCGAGAGGGTGGCCGAGCGCGATGGCGCCGCCGTTGGGGTTGAGGCGCTCCTCGTCGGCGCCGATGTCCTTGAGCCAGGCCATCGGAACCGGAGCGAAGGCCTCGTTGACCTCGAACGCACCGATCTGGTCGACGCTCAGGCCGGACTTGGCCAGTGCCTTCTGGGTGGCCGGGATCGGCGCGGTCAGCATGATGACCGGGTCGGCACCGGCGAGCACCGCGGTGTGCACCTTGGCAAGTGGCTTGAGCCCCAGGTCTTTTGCCTTATCGGCCGACATGACCAGCAGCGCGGCCGAGCCGTCGGAGATCTGGCTGGAGTTACCGGCATGGATCACGCCGTCCTCTTTGAAGGCCGGCTTGATGGCGGCCATGGATTCGACGGTGCCGCCGCGGCGGATGCCACCGTCTTCCAGCACGACGTTGCCATCCTGGTCCTTGATGCCGACGATCTGGTCCTTGAACGCGCCGGCATCCTGTGCGGCCGCGGCCTTCTCGTGCGACCGCAGGGAGAATTCGTCGAGCTGGGTACGCGACAGGCCCCACTGCTCGGCGATCATCTCGGCGCCGACACCCTGGTTGGGGGTCTGCCCGTTGTAGCGCTCCCGGAAGGCCTCCGGGTAGGGGTGGCCGCCGCTGGCCAGCGAGGAGCCCATCGGGGTGCGGGACATCGACTCGACGCCACCGGCGACGACGACGTCGTAGTGCCCGGCGATCACACCGGCGACGGCGAAGTGCAGCGACTGCTGGCTGGAACCGCACTGGCGGTCGACGGTCACGCCGGGAACGGTCTCGGGCCACCCGGCGGTGAGCAGGGCGGTGCGGGCGATGTCGAGGGCCTGCTCACCGGCCTGCATGACGCAGCCCCAGATGACGTCGTCGACGAGGGCGGGGTCGATGCCGGCGCGCTGCACCAGACCGTTGAGCACCTGGGCCGACAGCTCCGACGGATGCACACCGGACAGGGCGCCGTTGCGCTTCCCGACTGGTGACCGGACGGCCTCGACGATGACGGCTTCAGCCATGACTTCTCCTTTGAAGGGTGGGGCGCTACCCCGGTTGGACGCGATTGGGGCACTCGAGGTGAAAATAGACCAGTAGGTTTACTAGGTCAACCTACTGGTTGATCGCCTAGAGCCCGCCCTCGTACCTCAAGAATCGGTAGAGGCCCCTCCGGTGGTGT
>NZ_JBZTYL010000037.1:0-302143 GCF_058536225.1 Mycolicibacterium arcueilense | reverse complement strand
CGGGAAAAAGAGCGTGGCCAAAAACAACAAACAAAAACCACCAAACACACTATTGAGTTCTCAAACAACAGGCTTTTCTGCTTTGTCACCCTGTTTTGGGGCAACCCCACCAGCTTAATCTGAATCTTGCCGGCAAGTCAAATTGCTTCATTTTGGCTTATTTCATCCGGTCTGAGGCAACCTCGCCAGCTTAGTACGATCTCGGCTGGCTTGTCAAGTCGCTCTGGCCCGGGGTGTTTCACCCGCTCCGCGGCGACTTCAAAAGATTAGCGCGCGCCTGCCTTCAAGGTCAAATCGGCTGGTCAGCACGATTTCGAGGCTGA
The DNA here is from genome assembly GCF_058536225.1 of Mycolicibacterium arcueilense. Classification (NCBI taxonomy): domain Bacteria; kingdom Bacillati; phylum Actinomycetota; class Actinomycetes; order Mycobacteriales; family Mycobacteriaceae; genus Mycobacterium; species Mycolicibacterium arcueilense. Next base: position 301,820 of record NZ_JBZTYL010000037.1, on the reverse strand, counting down.
AAGACAGGCTCGGACGTGCTGCTTAGGAGCCTACTCTTTCGATCTCGGCCCCGAGGCTCAACAGGTTTTCCACGAACAACGGATATCCGCGGTCGATGTGGAACACGTCGTGAACCTCGGTTTCGCCGTCGGCGACCAAGCCGGCGAGCACCAGGCCGGCGCCGGCCCGGATATCCGAGGACCACACGGGAGCGCTCGACAGCTGCGGGATCCCCCGCACCACCGCATGGTGCCCGTCGGTCCGCGCGTCGGCGCCCAACCGGATCATCTCCTCGACGAACCGGAAGCGCGCTTCGAACACGTTCTCGGTGATCATCGATGTGCCGTCGGCCACCGCGGCCAAGCCGATGGCCATCGGCTGCAGGTCGGTCGGGAAACCCGGGAACGGCAGCGTCGCCACGTTCACCGCTTTGGGACGCTCGTACTGGACCACCCGGAAACCGTCGTCGTTCTGGGTCACGGTGGCGCCGGCGTCGTGCAGCTTGTGCAGGACCAGCTGCAGGTGCTGGGGGTCCACGCCGGTCACCGAGATGTCCCCGCGCGTCATCGCCGCCGCTATCCCCCACGTGGCTGCCACGATCCGGTCACCGATCACCCGGTGTTGCGTGGGGTAGAGCCGGTCGACACCGGTGATCGTCAGCGTCGACGTCCCGGCTCCGCTGACCTTGGCGCCCATCTGGTTGAGCATCGCGCAGATGTCGACGATGTCGGGTTCGCGCGCCGCATTGTGGATCGTGGTGACACCTTCAGCCAGCACCGCGGCCATCAGGATGTTCTCGGTCGCCCCCACTGACGGGAACTCCAGCTGGATCTCGGCGCCCCGCAGATGATCGGCCTCTGCCACCACACAGCCGTGCTCGATGTTGCAGGTCGCGCCCAGCTGACGTAACCCGGCCTGGTGCATATCCAGCGGCCGCGACCCGATCGCGTCACCGCCTGGCAGCGCGACCTTCGCTTTCTTGCAGCGTCCGACCAGTGGTCCCAGCACGCAGACCGAGGCGCGGAACTGGCGGACCGCCGCGAAGTCGGCGTCGTACTTCGGTTCGTCGGGCGACGTGATCCGGACGGTGTCACCGTCCAGCTCGACCGTCGCACCCAACCCCCGCAGCACCTCCGCCATCAGCGGCACGTCCAGGATGTCGGGGCAATTGGTGATCGTGCTGGTGCCCTCGGCCAGCAATGAGGCCGCCATCAGTTTCAGCACACTGTTCTTTGCCCCACCGACAGCAACTTCGCCTGATAACCGGTTTCCTCCGGTCACCAAGAAACGCTCGCTCACGCCGGTCAGTGTAGACAGCCTGCCGTCGAGTTTCCGCCTGCTCGGACAGATCCGCCGAGCCCGGCGGGCTCGTCCTCAATCCCGGTACGGTTCAGCTATGGCTGTTCATCTCACCCGTATCTATACCCGCACCGGCGACGACGGCACGACCGGGCTGAGTGATTTCAGCAGGGTTTCCAAGAATGATTCGAGGTTGGCGGCCTACGCCGACTGTGACGAAGTCAACGCCTCCATCGGCGTCGCAGTGGCCCTGGGCGACCCCGATCAGCAAATCCTGCCGGTATTGCGCCAGATTCAGAACGACCTGTTCGACGCGGGCGCTGATCTGTCCACCCCCGTCGTCGAGAACCCCGAGTACCCACCGTTACGGATCGCCCAGGCCTACATCGACCGCCTGGAGAAGTGGTGCGACGAGTTCAACGAGGCGCTGCCTGCCCTGAACTCGTTCATCCTGCCCGGCGGCAGTCCCCTGTCCGCCCTGCTGCATGTCGCCCGGACAGTGGCTCGCCGAGCTGAACGGTCGGCATGGATCGCGGTGGATGAGCACGGTGAGTCGGTCAGCGTGCTGCCTGCGAAGTACCTCAACCGGCTGTCGGATCTGTTGTTCATCCTGTCGCGGGTCGCGAACCCGGAGGGGGATGTCCTGTGGAAGCCGGGCGGCGGAACCGAGAAATAGCTTCAGTAATTGCGGCGGCGAGCTCGCGGTGACGGCCGCGACTCAAGCCAAGAGGTGAACGCCGTGAGCGCGCCCCGGTCCAGGGCGATCTCATAGCCTTGGCGGCGTTCGGGGCTGGTATCGCGCAGTTCCAGAATCGCGATCTGATCGGTCATGATGTCGAACTCATCGCCACGTGGGAGTCGGCGCGACACCACTTCCAGGCCGCGCCGGCTCAACCGTCGATCAGGCCACCACCGCATGCTGGACAGCCGGTAGAACCCGGCCTCCCCACCGCGGTAGCGCATCACTCCGTGGCGCCAGCCACTACCGCCCTCGGCGGGAAAGTCACGCAGGATGGCTGCGGTTCCGCCAACCTGACGCAGCTTCCACAATCGGTAGCTCAGCGCTCCGACTGCCAGTAGCAGAACGCAGACGAGCGCGACCATGACAATCATGGGCGCGCTCATCTGTCGTCTCTGTCGTCAGTCGATCTGGCCGAGAGCGCGCAGGCGCGCCCGACCCCATGCCGCTGTCTGCTCGTCGTCGGACTCCGCATCCCGCTTGGCGGAGTCCGCGTCGATCTCGGATTCGAACTCAGCGTTCTCCACCAGGATGCGAACCGTCTCCTCCGTCACCGACAGGAAACCGCCGTCGACGGCGATCCGCAGATCGTCTTCGCCTTCACGCTCGACCCGCACCATGGCGTCGTCGACGAGCTCAGCGACCAACGGGATGTGCCGCGGCAGGATGCCGATCTCACCAGCGGTGGTCCGGGTGAAGACGAACGTAGCGGTGCCGGACCAGAGCTCACGCTCGACGGCAACGATCTCGACGTTCAAATCAGCCATGTCACACCACCTCTCGAATAGGAAGGCTCAACTCAACCCATTGGTTCTTCGCGCAAGCGCTCATCACAGCTTGGCGCCGAGGCTTTCGGCCTTCTTCGCCAGGTCATCCAGACCACCGATGAGGAAGAACGCCTGCTCGGGCAGGTGATCGAACTCGCCCTTGGCCAGCTTGTCGAAGGCCTCGATGGTCTCCTTGAGCGGCACGGTCGAACCCGGCTGGCCGGTGAACTGCTCGGCCGCCATCATGTTCTGGCTCAGGAAGCGCTCGATCTTACGGGCGCGGTACACCAGCACCTTGTCCTCTTCCGACAGCTCGTCGATACCGAGGATGGCGATGATGTCCTGAAGATCCTTGTAGCGCTGCAGGATGCGGATGACTTCCTGGGCGACGCGGTAGTGCTCGTCGCCGACGACGCTGGGGTGCAGGATCGTCGAGGACGAGGCCAGCGGGTCCACAGCGGGGAAGATGCCCTTGGAGAACACCGCACGCGAAAGCTCGGTGGTGGCATCCAGGTGGGCGAACGTGGTGGCAGGCGCCGGGTCGGTGTAGTCGTCGGCGGGCACGTACACGGCCTGCATCGAGGTGATGGAGCGACCACGGGTCGAGGTGATGCGCTCCTGCAGCTCACCCATCTCGTCGGCCAGCGTCGGCTGGTAACCCACGGCCGAAGGCATACGACCCAGCAGGGTCGAAACCTCGGAACCGGCCTGGGTGAACCGGAAGATGTTGTCGATGAAGAGCAGCACGTCCTGGTTCTGCTCGTCACGGAAGTACTCGGCCATGGTCAGGGCCGACAGGGCGACGCGCATACGGGTGCCTGGCGGCTCGTCCATCTGACCGAACACCAACGCGGTGTCCTTCAGCACGTTGGCGTCGGCGAGCTCGACCCACAGGTCGTTGCCCTCACGGGTGCGCTCACCCACGCCGGCGAACACCGAGGTACCACCGAAGTTGCGGGCGATACGGTTGATCATCTCCTGGATCAGAACCGTCTTACCCACACCGGCGCCACCGAACAGGGCGATCTTGCCGCCACGCACGTACGGCGTGAGCAGGTCGACGACCTTCAGACCGGTCTCCAGCATCTCGGTGCGGGGCTCCAGGTCGGCGAAGGCCGGCGGCTTGCGGTGGATCGACCAGTGATCGAAGTCCTTGCCGTAGCCGGGCTCATCGAGGCAGTCACCGAGGGCGTTGAACACGTGGCCCTTGACGCCGTCGCCGACCGGCACGGAGATCGAGGCGCCGGTGTCGCGGACGTCGGTGCCACGCACCAGGCCATCGGTGGGCTGCATCGAGATGCAGCGCACCAGGTTGTCGCCGAGGTGCTGGGCAACCTCGAGCGTCAGGGTCTTGGCGAGCGCGCCGTAGGTGATGTCGGCGTGCAGCGCGTTGAACAGCTCGGGCACGGCACCGCGCGGGAATTCAATATCCACCACCGGGCCGGTGATGCGGACTACGCGGCCCGCGGTCTTCTCTGCAGTAGCAGTCATTCTCTCTTCGCTTTCCTACGAGGCTTTCGTCTTTGGTCCGGCTAGCGCGCGTCGGCCAGCGCGTTCGCGCCGCCCACGATCTCGCTGATTTCCTGGGTGATCTGCGCCTGACGTTCGCGGTTGGCCGCGAGCGTGAGTGCCTTGATCAGATCGTCGGCGTTGTCGGTGGCCGACTTCATGGCGCGCCGGCGCGAAGCCGACTCCGAGGCCGCCGCCTCCAGCAGTGCCGCGTACACGCGGGTTGCGATGTAGCGCGGCAGCAGCGCGTCGAACAGGTCCTCGGCATTCGGCTCGAACGAATACAGCGTGTGCGGACCGGCTTCCGGCTCGCCGACGTACTCGACGACCAGCGGTGCAATCCGATGCGCCACTGCGGTCTGCGAGAGCATCGACCGGAACTCGGTGGACACGATGTGCAGTTCGTCGACGCCCAGGATGCCGTCCGCTCCGGCGTCGTCGCCTTCGTCGTCGGCACCGGACATGAACGCCGTCACCAGGGTGTCGGCGATCTCCCTGGCGTTGGTGTACTCGGGACGCTCCGAGAAGCCGGTCCAGGATTCGACGACCGCACGCTGACGGAAGCTGTAGTAGCCCAAGGCCTTTCGACCGACGACGTAGAGCACCGGCTCCTTGCCCTCTTCCCGCAGCAGCGAGAAGAGTTCTTCGGCCCGGCGCAGCACGTTGGCGTTGTAACCGCCGCAGAGACCGCGGTCCGAGGACACCACGAGCACACCGGCCCGCTTGGGGTTCTCCCGCTGAACGAGCAGCGGGTGGTCCAGCGCGCTGGCACCGGCAAGCTCGGTGAGCATGTTGGTGATCTCGGTGGAGTAGGGCCGGGCCGCATCGACCCGGGCCTGCGCCTTGGCGATCCGCGACGTGGCGATCAGCTCCTGTGCCTTCGTGATCTTCTTGATCGACGAAGCGGAGCGGATACGCCCGCGTAGCTCGCGAAGTGTGGCTGCCATTGGTTACCTAGGCCTTCTTCGGAGCCGGCTTGCGGACCTTGACCGATTCCTTCTCCAGGTCCTCGGGATTCAAGGCTTCGGCCTCGGCGTCCTTCACGACCACGGAGCTGCCGTCGGTGGCGGCGAAGCCCTTCTTGAACTCGTTGATGACCGAGACCAGCTTCTCCTCAGCCTCCTCGGAGAGCTTCTTGGTCTCCTTGATGCTCTTGAGGATGTCGGAGTGGCTGGCCTTGACATGCTCCAGCAGCTCGTCGACGAAGCGGGTGACGTCCTCGGCCGGAACCGAATCCAGGTGGCCCTGAGTACCGAGGAAGATCGAGACGACCTGATCCTCGACTGCCAACGGGCTGTACTGCGCCTGCTTGAGCAGCTCGACCAGGCGGACACCACGATCCAGCTGGGCCTTGGAAGCCGCATCCAGGTCGGAGGCGAAGGCCGCGAAGGCCTCCAGCTCGCGGTACTGCGAGAGATCCAGACGCAGCGAACCCGCGACCTCTTTCATGGCCTTGATCTGCGCGGCGCCACCGACGCGGGACACCGACACACCGACGTTGACGGCCGGTCGCACACCCTGGTTGAACAGGTCGGACTCCAGGAAGCACTGGCCGTCGGTGATCGAGATGACGTTGGTCGGGATGAACGCCGAGATGTCGTTGGCCTTGGTCTCGATGATCGGCAGACCCGTCATCGAACCACCGCCGAGTTCGTCGGACAGCTTGGCGCAACGCTCCAGCAGACGGGAGTGAAGGTAGAAGACGTCGCCGGGGAACGCCTCGCGGCCCGGCGGGCGGCGCAGCAGCAGCGAGATGGCGCGGTAGGCGTCGGCCTGCTTGGAGAGGTCGTCGAAGACGATCAGCACGTGCTTGCCGTCGTACATCCAGTGCTGGCCGATGGCCGAACCGGTGTAGGGCGCCAGCCACTTGAAGCCGGCCGGGTCAGAGGCGGGGGCCGCGACGATGGTGGTGTACTCCATCGCGCCGCCCTCTTCCAGCGCGCGCTTCACGCTGGCGATGGTGGTGCCCTTCTGACCGATGGCGACGTACACGCAGCGCACCTGCTGCTTGGGGTCGCCGGTCTCCCAGGCCTCACGCTGGTTGAGGATGGTGTCGACGCAGACCGCGGTCTTGCCGGTCTTGCGGTCACCGATGATCAGCTGACGCTGGCCACGGCCGATCGGGGTCATGGCGTCGATGGCCTTGATACCGGTCTGCAGCGGCTCGGACACGCCCTGGCGCTGCACCACCGAAGGGGCCTGCAGCTCGAGTGCACGGCGGGTCTCGGACTCGATGTCGCCCTGGCCGTCGATCGGCTGGCCGAGCGGGTTGACGACGCGACCGAGGAAGGCGTCGCCGACCGGCACCGAGAGCACCTCGCCGGTGCGCTTGACCTGCTGGCCCTCTTCGATCTTCTCGAACTCACCCAGGATCACGGCGCCGACGCTGTGCTCGTCGAGGTTCAGCGCCACACCCAACACACCGCCCGGGAACTCGAGGAGCTCCTGGGTCATGACCGAGGGCAGGCCCTCGACGTGAGCGATGCCGTCACCGGCATCGACGACGGTGCCGATCTCTTCACGCTCGGTGTCGGCGGAAAACGAGGATACGTAGTCCTCGATGGCACCTTCAATATCAGCAGCCGAGATTGTCAACTCTGCCATGGTTTTTCGTCTTCCTACCTTGTTCTTGGGGTGGTTCTGGGTTCGTGCCGGGGCTGGACTGTCGCTTCCTCGCGCAAGCGCTCGTCAGTCCGGCAGCTGGGTGGCCGCTGCGGCCAGTCGGGACGAGATCGAGCCGTCGATCACTTCGTCACCGACGGTGATCGACAGACCACCGAGCAGTTCCGGGTCGACGTGCAGCTGCACTGACACCGGATGTCCGTAGATGCGGGTGAGCACCTCGGACAGCCGGGTCCGCTGAGCATCGGTCAGGTCAGCCGCGGCGGTCACGTGAGCAACCACTTCGCCGCGGCGGGCGACTGCGAGTTCGGCGAGATCGATGACGGCCTCGTCGGCACGCTCACCGCGCAGCAGTCCCACAGTCTGGGCCAGCAGCGCCGCTGCCGTCCCGTTCCCACTCGCGTTACCGCCGAGCACCTTGTCCAGCAGGGCGACTCGTCCGTCGACCGGAGCGGTGTAGTCACTGAGCAGGGCCGAGAGTTTGGGCTCGGCGTCGAGCAGGCGGCCGAACCGGAACAGCTGGTCCTCCACCTCGTCGACCTCACCGGCGATCTCGGCGCGCCTGAGCAGCGCCAGACGCGCGGTGTGTTCGATGGCGTCGACCAGGTTCGCTTCGGTCGACCAGCGCTGCGAGACCGCGGTCCGCAGCACGTCCAGCGTGGTGTTGCCGACCTTGCCCGACAGCAGACGGTCGACCAGCTCGGCCTTGGCGCCATTCTCGTCGGTCGGCTCGGCCAGGTGCCGGTTCAGCGTCGACTCCGAAAGCAGCAGCCTGGCGACAGAGGCCAATTCCTCGGCCAGCGTGGTCAGCCCGTCGGCGTCCAGACCGTCGGCGACGGAGTCGAACTTCCCGACCACCACAGCCAGCGACTCGCGGCTGGCCGCGCGCAGCTTGGACGTGGCGGCGGTGTCGATCACCACGGCCGACGGCGCCATCTGGTCCAGCTCGGCGAGGAACCGGTCCACGGTGGCCGCCTGCGCGGCCGGGTCGGCCACGTGTGCCCGGACCAGTGCGTCGGCCTTGGCCACCGACTCCGATCCGAGACCGGTGCGCAGCTGGCGGATGAGCTGCTGGCGCATCAGCTGAACCTGCTGAGCGCCTTGGGCCTTGATCCGCTCGGCCTCGGTACCGGCCTGCTCGGCCAGCTGGGCGGTGATCCGCTCCGAGTCCTGCGAGGCCTCGTCGGTCACCTTGGTCGATTCGGCCTTGGCGTCGGCGAGTGCCTTGGCATGCATGTCATCGGCGTCGGCGAGCTTCTTGGCCGCGTCCGCGCTCTCGGCGAGCGCGACCCGCACGGCTTCCTGCTGCTTCTGCATCAGGCTCCGCACCGGCGGCACAACCCACTTGATGATGATGAATGCGATGACGGCAAAGCCGATCAGCTGTCCGATAAATATCGACATCTACTGCGTCCCACCTGATTTCACGTCGACGCCCAAAATTCGGCTGGCCAGGGTCTGCGAGAGTCCGTCCACCGAAGACTCCAGACCCGACCGCACACCGGCACCCTGGGCAGCAAGCTGCTCATCGGCCTGGCGCACAGTTTCGGCCACTTCGGTGCTCGCCTCGGCACGCTTGGCGTCGACCACCTCGCGACCCGCGGCGCGGGCCTCGTCACGGATTGCCGATGCCTGGGTACGAGCCCCGGCCATCGCCTCGTTGTAGTCGGCCTGTGCCGCGGCCACCTGCTCGGCCGACTTCCGGTTGTCGGCGGCGGTCTTCGCCAGCATCGCTTCGCGCTCTGCCAGTACCTTGCCGACCGGTGGCACAACCCATTTCGCGATCACAGCAAGTGTGATCAGGAAAATGATCAGCACGGCGAAGAAGGTGCCGTTGGGGACCAGGAAGTTGCTCTGGCCCCCACCGCCTTCCGCCGCTGCCTGGCTTGAAGCCAGGATCGTTGCGCTCAGTTCACCCATGCTGATGGACTACTGCAGGCCCGGGGTGGCGAAGACGAACAGCGCCATGAAGGCCAGGTTGATGAAGTACGCGGCCTCCACCAGACCGACGGTGATGAAGAACGGGGTGAACAGCCGGCCCTGGGCCTCGGGCTGCCGGGCGATGCCCGAGATCAGCGCGTTACCCGCGATACCGTCACCGATACCAGCGCCGATGGCGCCGCCACCCATGATCAAACCGCCACCGATCAGCGCGCCGGCCGTGATGAGGGCGTTGGGGTCGAGTTCCATTCCTTTTATCCTCCTTGATAACTGGTGGCTGTGCCGCCAGAGGTTCGTGTGCTGCAGTTGTAGGGATCAGATATGTGGATCAGTGAGCTCAATGGTCCTCGTGGTCCAGCTCCATCGACTGGCTGAAGTACAGGATCGTCAACAGCGAGAAGATGAATGCCTGAATCAGGCCGACGAACAGGTCGAAGGTCTTCCAGATCGCATTGGGTGCCCACTGGATGTACCAGGGGAACATCGCGATCAGGGCGACCAGGATGCCGCCGGCGAAGATGTTGCCGAAAAGACGGAGGGCCAGCGAGATCGGCTTGGCGATCTCTTCGACGATGTTGATCGGCGCCAGGAACGCGACGTGGCCCTTGATCACCTTGACCGGGTGGCCGATGATGCCGCGACGCCAGATACCGGCGGCGTGGTAGGCGAGGAACACGAACAGTGCGAGCGCCAGCACGAAGTTGATGTCGGAGGCCGGCGGCTTGTACCACTCGGCAGCGGCGCCGTCCGCTCCCCCGTACTGCAACGGCAGGACCGCCAGCCAGTTGGAGATCAGGATGAAGACGAAGATCGTCACCGCCAGCGGCAGCACGAAGGGGGCGACCTTCATACCGATCGAGCCCTCGATCTGCTGACGCATCTGGATGGTCAAGGCCTCCCAGAACAGCTGCACACCGCCCGGCACGCCGGTCGAGGTGACCTTGGCCCGCAGGACGAACGCCAGCGCGATCACGATCACCGCGGTGACCGCGGTGGCCAGGATGGTGTCGCCGTTGAACGTCATCCCGAACAGCTCGAACACCATCGTGTGGTGGCCGACGTGGATGGCAGCGCCACCCTCTTCGGCGGCGAGCACGGTCGTCGTCTGAGTCATATAGGTCAGCTCAACCCTTCGATTCCGTATCCAAGACATCCAGGCCGTTAGAGCGGATCTTCCGCAGCACGGGGATGCTGGTGCTCATCACCAGCAGAGCCTGGAAAATAGCCAGCCCGAACAGCACCGCGATGCCGTCGTGCTTCTTGAAGAAAAGTGCGATGCCGAGTGCGATCGCAGTGATGATTAGCAGCCGCGTCGCGGAGTTCACGGCCATCTTCTTCTTGAGCGGGTGATCCTCGGCCGTGATCGCCTCGACGGCCCGACGCACCAGCAGGGCGTTGATCAAGCCGAGGACCAGGCCGACACCGAAGAAGACGCCGAAGAAAATGTGTCCGATGAAACCGGCGGCCCCTACGGCCAGCCCGGTGAGGACGACGCAGACAATCAGCAGACGCAGTGGCCGGAAAGCCACCGACGGGAACACCAACGGCGCGTTCTGCGCTGGTGTCGTCACTGATTCACCCCAATCCCGCTGTCACGAAACGCTGCACCCTCGGAGATGCCAACGGTTGCTGCCCCCTGGCAAAACCCTGTGCGCGCCCGACGAGAATATCGGAGGGCGGCGGGCGGGCTCGATTCACCCACGGGGTAGCTCCCTTTGTCGGTCGTTGATCGGCACCTGACGGTTCGTCGAACCGAGGGGCCGGGCCGGCAACCCGCGAGGTTTTTCGGGTTCTGGCAGCACCCTAACACATGGTAGGCACCCCTAAACGTGGCCTACTACTTTTTGTCGTACTTCGCTTCGTGCTCGTCTTCGGACGCGTCATTCCCACGTTGCAACAGGGGTATCAGTGTCACCACGATGGCCACCACGATGGCGGCCGCGACGACCGCTCCGGTGTAGCGGGGATCGAAGAAAATCGTCGCTGCGGCACCGAAAGCGATGATGCCCACCCATAGGTAGATCAACAGCACGGCGCGGCGATGCGAGTGCCCGATCTGCAGCAGTCGGTGATGCAGATGCATCTTGTCGGGGCTGAGCGGACTCCGGCCGGCGCGGGTGCGACGCACGATGGCCAGCAACGTGTCCAGCGCTGGTACCAACATCACGGCGATCACCAGCAGGAACGGCGACATGAGCGCGAAAACATCGCGGGCGCCGTAGGCGTTCTGCGAGATCGGCCCGGCGGCCGTCGTCGACGCCGCACCCAGCATCAGGCCGATCAGCATCGATCCCGAATCGCCCATGAAGATCTTGGCCCGGTGGAAGTTGTGCGGCAGGAAGCCCAGACAGGCGCCCGCCAGCACCACCGAGATCACCGCGGGCGGATAGAACAGGACGTCGCCGCCGTGGTCCCGCAGCAGCCCGACCGAGAAGATGCAGATGGCCAGGGCCGTGATGAGTCCGAGCCCGGCGGCCAGACCGTCGAGACCGTCGACGAAGTTCATCGCGTTGACGATCGACACCGTCAGCGCGAGCGTCAGCAGGATCGAGGACACCTGGTCGAGCACGATGGTGCCCACTCCCCCGAACGGGATGTAGAGCACGCTCCAGGCCACGCCCATCGTGACCAGCACGCTCGCCGCGGTGATCTGGCCGGCGAATTTCGTCAGGGCGTCCAGCCCCCAGCGGTCGTCGATCAGCCCGATGGCCATGATCAGCCCGCCGGCGACCACGACCGCGGGCATACCGGTGGAGTAGACGAAACCTCGCGTGAGTGCCGGCAGTTGGGAAGCCAGCAATACCGCGGCGGCGACCCCGATGTACATCGCCAACCCGCCCATCCGCGGTATCGGCTGTACGTGGACATCGCGTTCCCGCGGGTAGGCGACGGCGCCGACCCGGATGGCCAGCACCCGCACCCAGCCGGTGGCGAAGTACGTGATGATCGCGGCGGTCAGTCCGACGAGCGCCAACTCACGCAGCGGAACACCGGCACCTCGGTCCGACAGAGCGAGAAGCCCGGAATTGACCGCGGGGATCACTACGTCACCGGCCGACATCACCGATGAACCGTACTGCAGCAAGCTGAGATCACTCCGTAGGTGTTGTTGTGAGCGTGGAGATTTCCACGCCGACGACCCTGGCGATGTCCGCCGCGCTGATCGGACCGGCGCGCAGGATGCGTGGCTGGATGCCGGTGAGGTCGACGATGGTGGACGCTGCCTGTTGTTCGGCGGGCCCGCCGTCCAGATAGACCTCCACCGTGTCGCCGAGTTGCTCGTGGGCCTGCGCTGCCGTCACCGCGGCCGGCTGACCCGAGACATTGGCACTGGACTGGGCCATGGGACCGACCTCGCGCAGGAGCTCGATGGCCACCGGGTGCATCGGCATCCGGAGCATGACGTTGCCGTTGGCATCCCCGAGGTCCCACTGCAGCGACGGTGCCTGCGTGACGATCAGGCTCAGTGCGCCCGGCCAGAATGCCCGGATCAACTCGCGGGCGGCCGGCGGCACCGAGTAAACGAGACCGTCGATGGTGTTCCACGAGCCGACGAACACGCCGACCGGCATGTTGCGGCCACGGCCCTTGGCCGCGAGGAGACTGCCGACGGCGTCGCGATCGAAGGCATCCGCACCGATCCCGTAGACGGTGTCGGTCGGCATCACCACCAATCGGCCGCCCTTCACCGCGCTGATCGCCGAGGCGATGCCGGTCGCACGCTGATCAGCGTCGGTGCAGTCGAAGATCGTCATGTCGGCTCCCCGGTCGGTGCGCGCATCAACTCAGCTTCTCCCAATCCTCGTCGCCGTCACAAAGCGGGGTCGTCCGGCGAGGTCGCGGCGCGCGGTGACCTCGGTGAAGCGACCGTCGTCGACGAAGGCCCCGACCGACAGCTCGGAAGTGGTGTCGTCGTGCTCGACGGCGCAGGACGCACCATCGCGCAACCACCGGGCGGCGAGTGTGACGATCGGCCGGATCACCGACATACCGTCGGGGCCACCGAACGATGCGGTCGCGGGATCATGTTCGGCCACTTCGGGTTCCAGGACCGCGGCCTCGGGGATGTAGGGCGGGTTGGACACCAGCAGATCCACCCGCCCATCGAGTTCGGGCAGCAGGCCGGGCGCGGTGACATCGGCGTCCACTACCTCGACGCGCGTACCGGCGGCGTTGCGCCGCGCGAACTCCAGGGCCGCGGGCGAGTTCTCGACGGCGAGCACGCGGGCGTCGGGCCATCGTGCGGCCAGCGCCAACGCCAGCGCACCCGAGCCCGTGCACAGGTCGACGATCAACGGGTCGCCGGGCAGTTGCCGCGTGCAGGCCCATTCGAGCAGCGCCTCGGTTTCGGGCCGCGGGATGAACACACCAGGCCCGACCGCGAGCGTCAGCGGGCCGAACGGCGCCGTACCGATCAGATGTTGCAGCGGAATCCGACGGGACCGGGCGGCCACGAGTTCGTCGTAGGCCTCGTGGAACTGTTCATCGGCGTCGTCGAGGAACATCAGCCGACCCCGGTCGACACCCGCCACGTGCGCGGCCAGCAGCTCTGCGTCGATGCGCGGGGACGCGACGCCCGCGGCAGCGAGCCGTGCCGTTGCGGCTTGGACCGCCTGCCGCACCGGGGTCATGTCTGCTGCTGCAGCCGGGCCTGTTTGTCGGCGGTACCCAGCGCGTCGAGCAGCGCATCCATGTCTCCGTCGAGCACCTGGTCGAGGTTGTGCGCCTTGAAGTTGATGCGGTGATCCGCGATCCGGTTCTCGGGGAAGTTGTAGGTGCGGATCCGTTCGCTGCGGTCGACCGTGCGGATCTGGCTGGCCCGGTCTGCCGATGCGTCCGCCGACGCCTGTTCTTCGGCCAGTGCCTGCAGTCGAGCGGCGAGCACCACCATGGCCCTGGCCTTGTTCTGCAGCTGCGAGCGCTCGTTCTGGCAGGTCACGACGATGCCGGTGGGCAGGTGCGTGATGCGGACCGCGGAGTCGGTCGTGTTGACGCCCTGACCGCCCTTGCCCGAGGACCGGTAGACGTCGATGCGCAGGTCGGACTCGTCGATCTGCACCTGCTCGACGTCCTCTGGTTCGGGGTAGACGAGGACGCCGGCCGCCGACGTGTGCACCCGACCCTGTGACTCGGTGACCGGAACGCGTTGCACGCGGTGGACCCCGCCCTCGAACTTCATCCGCGACCACACGCCGTCGGCGGAATCGCCCTTGCTGGCGATGGTGATGGTGGCGTCCTTGTAACCGCCCAGGTCCGACCAGGTCTCGTCGAGCACGGTGACGGTCCAGCCGTGACGTTCGGCGTAACGGATGTACATGCGGGCCAGATCGGCGGCGAACAGTGCCGACTCCTCCCCACCTTCCCCGGACTTGACCTCAAGCACGATGTCGTCGGCGTCGTGGGGATCCCGGGGCGCCAGCTGATCCGTCAGCTGCGCATCGAGTTCGGCGACCTTCGTGGTCAGCTCGTCCACCTCGTCGGCGAAGCTGGCGTCGTCGGCGGCGAGCTCGCGAGCGGCTTCCAGGTCACCGCGGGCGGCTTCGAGCTTGCGGTAGGTCCCCACCACGGGCGAGATCTGGGCGAACCGCCGGCCCACCTTGCGGGCGGCGGAGGCGTCGGCGTGCAGGTTGGGGTCGGCGAGCTGACGCTCCAGGTCAGCGTGCTCAGCGAGCAGCGCCTCGATTGCTCTCCCCGGCTGAGCCGGGAATCCAGCAGAAGCGGTATCCGTCACGTCATCCTCCTGTCCCAACTCGTTCCTGGAAACGAAAACAGCGCCCAGATCTGACGCAAATGCGACAGATCGGGCGCCGTTGACGTAGCTACTTGTCGGCTGCGGCAGCCTGATCACCGGCAGGCTTACGCTTGCCGTACCGCTTCTCGAAGCGGGCCACGCGGCCGCCGCTGTCGAGGATCTTCTGCTTGCCGGTGTAGAACGGGTGGCACTGCGAGCAGACCTCGACCACGATCTGGCCGCTCTGCTTGGTGCTACGGGTCTGGAAGGTATTGCCGCAACCACAGTGCACCGTGGTCTCGACATACTCAGGATGAATGCCTGTTTTCATGGGTTCCTCTTCAATCGTTGGCCCGGGTCGCCCGAAATTCAGATGGACGTGAACCGGGACCGAGGGTCGGCGGTCCATTATGCCAGGTCAACCGCCAACAGCCTAAACGCGGGATGACCGGCCGGTATTCCTGGACCCTGGCAACGCGCAGATCACGCCGATGCAGGCAGATGCCGTTGATCGCTGGCGAGATTGCGCTCAGGGACAAGTCTGGCCCGAATCTTGTCCCTGAGCGCAATCTCGGTCCGCTGCGGCGATGGCCGCGGGTTGGAACGTGCGACCGGTCCGCTTCCAGAGCACCCGACCGGCCGGATCGGCGCCGAGGGCAACCAGTTCACGCTTGAGAATCTTGTTGGTCGCGGTGCTGGGCAGATCGTCGGCGATCCAGACGTAGCGCGGCCAGGATTTCGGCGACAGATCCTGCTGCTGCGCCAGGAATGCGCCGAACTCGTCGGGCGTCAGCGCCTGACCGTCGCGCAGCACGACGGCAGCCATCACCTGGTCACCGACGAACTCGTCGGGCACGGGATAGACCGCGACCCGGCTGATCACCGGCTGCCGCAACAAGATTCGTTCGATCGGCGCCGCGGTGATGTTCTCGCCGTCCACTCTCATCCAGTCCGCGGTGCGCCCGGCCAGGTAGATCCAGCCGTCGGGGTCGCGGTAGGCCAGATCGCCCGACCAGTACATGCCGTGGCGCAGCCGTTCATCGGTCGCGCCCTGATCGTTGTGGTAGCCGCGGAACATCCCGCTGCCGTTGGTGTTCACCAGTTCCCCGGTGGCGGCCTCGGCGTTGACCAGGGCACCGGTGGCATCGAATTGTGCGGCCGGGCACTCTTCGAGGGTCTCCGGGTCGTAGATCGCCACACCCGGGAAGCCCTGGCCGACGCTGCCGGCGGGGGTGCCCTCGGAACGGGTGATGATGATCGCCAGCTCCGTCGAGCCGAAGCCGTCCCAGACGCTGCATCCGAACCTGCGGCTGAATTCGTCGATGTCGCGGTCGGCGGCCTCGTTGCCGAATGCCACGCGCAGCGTGTTGTCGTGGTCGTCGGGTTGCTCGGCGGTGGCCAGGATGTAGGCCAGCGGCTTGCCGACGTAGTTCATGTACGTCGCGCCATAACGGCGGATGTCAGGGAGGAACCCCGACGCGGAGAACTGTGCCGGCGCCATGGCCGCGCCCGAGCTGAGCGCCACGCCCCACCCGGCGTACACCCCGTTCGAATGGAACAGCGGCATGGCCAGGTAGCAGGTGTCTGCCTCGGTCAGGCCGTACCGCTGCACCAGCGCGGCGGCGGAGAACAGCACGATGGAATGCGGCACCCGGACGGCCTTGGGCTCCCCGCTGGTACCCGAGGTGAAGATCATCATGAAGGTGTCGTCGGCCCCGACCTCGCGGTGCGGCGTGAGTTCCCGTGATGACCAGGCGGTATCCGATACGTCGATGACGGTGACGCCCGGCAGGTCGACGCCGTCGAGCAGCCCGCGATGGTGTTCGTCGACGAGGACGACCTGACATTCGACCCGGGCGATGTCGCGGGCCAGCGCATCACCCCGGCGGGTGTTGTTGATGCCGCACAGCACGTAGCCGCCCAGGGCCGCCGCCGCCAGCGCGGTCAGCATGTCGGGGGTGTTGCCCAGCAGGGTGCCCACATGGAGCGGACGCTGCGGCTCGGCGATCCCGATCAGGGTCGCGGCCTGGGCCTTCGCCTCGGCGATATGCTCGCGCCACGTCCAGGTCCGGTCGCCGTACTTGATGGCGACCGTGTCACCTGCTTCGCGTTCCCGGAGCAACTGCTGCAGCGTTTCGGCCATCCGATGAATCCCCAAGGGTCAGTGAACAGAATTAGAAAACTGTCTACCATGGTTCTGGCGCGACGGATACACGCTTGGCAGAATCATGTACCTAAGCCCAATCGGAAGACCAGGAGACACCACAGTTGACCAGCACCACGGCACCGCGCAGCGTGCGAGATCGACTGATCGACGCTGCCGAAGAATGCCTGCGGACCAAGGGCATTCGCGCGACCACTGTCTCTGAGGTCGCCGAGGCCGCCGGAGTGTCCCGCGGGTGGCTCTACCGCCATTTCCCGGACAAGGTGACGCTGCTGGGCGCTGTGATCGTGCGACTCAATGACACGTTCTGGTCGGAAGCCCAGGCCATGCTGGAGCAGATCGAGGGACTGGATCGCCAGATCGCCTGGGGTGTCGGCAATGGCCTGCGAGCCTACGACGATCCGGGCGCGGTACTGATGAAACTTCGCACCGACGAACCCGAGGAATTCGCCGCCTGCGCCGGGGCCGGCGTGCAGGGCATGATCCCCGACCTCGCCGAGTTCTGGTCGCCCTATCTGGCGGCCGCCCGCGACCGTGGCGAGGTGCGAGCCGACATCGACATCCCCGAAGCATCGGAATGGGTTGCGCGAGTATTGATCTCACTGGCGACCGTACCGGGGAACACGCTGGATCCCAGTGACGGGGACGCCGTCCTCGCGCAGGTGCGGCGGTATCTGATGCCCGGGCTACGCGCGGCGACAACTTCCTGACGGAACGCAAAAGGCCCCCGAAAATATCGGGGGCCTTTCACGTTGTCGTGCTTAGTCGACGTCCATCGAGCCGGGAGCGGTCTTCGAGACCTGCACCAGGAACTCGTAGTTGTTCTTGGTCTTGCGCAGCTGGCTCATCAGCAAGTCGATGGCCTGGTGGCTGTCGAGACCCGAGAGCACGCGGCGCAGCTTGTGCACGATGGCGAACTCGTCGGGGCTGAGCAGCAGCTCGTCCTTGCGGGTGCCCGACGGGTTGACGTCGACCGCGGGGAACACCCGGCGCTCGGCGATCTTGCGGTCGAGCTTGAGCTCGGCGTTACCGGTGCCCTTGAACTCCTCGAAGATCACGGTGTCACCGGTCGAACCGGTCTCGACCATCGCCGTGGCGATGATGGTCAGCGAGCCGCCGTGCTCGATGTTGCGGGCCGCGCCGAGGAACCGCTTCGGCGGGTACAGCGCGGTGGAGTCGACACCACCGGAGAGGATGCGGCCCGAAGCCGGCGACGCGTTGTTGTACGCGCGGCCCAACCGGGTGATCGAGTCCAGCAGCACCACGACGTCCTTGCCCTGCTCGACCAGGCGCTTGGCCCGCTCGATCGCCAGCTCGGCGGCCTGGGTGTGGTCTGACGGCGGACGGTCGAAGGTCGAGGCGATGACCTCGCCCTTCACCGAACGCTGCATGTCGGTGACCTCTTCCGGGCGCTCGTCGACGAGCACCACCATGAGGTGGCATTCCGGGTTGTTCTTGGTGATCGCGTTGGCGATGTCCTGCATGATCGTGGTCTTACCGGCCTTGGGCGGCGACACGATCAGGGCGCGCTGCCCCTTACCGATCGGCATGATCAGGTCGATCACGCGGGTGGTCAGTCGCTCGGGTGTGGTCTCCAGGCGCAGCCGCTGATTCGGGTACAGCGGGGTCAGCTTGGTGAAGTCGGGACGGTTCTTGGCCGCCTCGACGGGTCCACCGTTGACGCTGTCCAGACGCACCAGCGGGTTGAACTTCTGCCGCGGGTTCTGGCCCCCGCCGCCCTCACCCTCGCGGGGCACACGGACGGCACCGGTGACGGCGTCACCGCGGCGCAAGCCGTTCTTGCGGACCATGTTCATGGACACGTAGACGTCGTTCGGCCCGGCCAGGTAGCCTGAGGTGCGGACGAACGCGTAGTTGTCCAGCACGTCGAGGATGCCGGCGACCGGCTGGACGACGTCGTCCTCACGCAGCTCGGTCTCGTTACCGCCCTCGGCGCCACGCTCACCGCGCCGGCGACGGTCACGGTCACGGAACCGACGGCCGCGACGGCCCTGCCGGCCGTCCCCATCACCATCGTCATCGGCGTTGGCGTTGTTGCCGCCCCGGTTCTGCTGGTTGTCGGACTGATCGGACTGCTCGCGCCCCTGACCCTTGTCCTGCTTCTGGTCGCGGTCCTGCTTCTGGTCGCGCTTGTCGTCCTGCTTGTTGTCGGCCTTGTTGTCGGCCTTGGCCTCGCCCTTGTCAGCGTCGGACTGCTCGCGCTTGTCGCGCCGTTCCTGGCGTTCACGCTTGTCCTGCTTGGCAGGCTTTTCCTGCTGCTCGGCGGCCGGCTCAGCGTTCTTTGTCTCGGCCTTGACGGCCTCGGTGCCCGCGTCACCCTTACCGGCATCGGGCTTGCCTGCGTCGTCCTTGGCCGCGTCGTCCTTGGCCGCGTCGGCGACCGGCGCGCCGGCCTGGCGCGAGGAACCCCGACGCTCACGACGACGGGTCGCGGGCTGCTCAGCAGCCTCGGCACCGGCGTCGGGCTGGACGTCGGCGGCCGGCTTGGCCTCGGCGGCCGCACCGTTGGATTCACCACGATGGGCGCGAATAGCTGCGATCAGCTCACTCTTACGCAAACCGGACGCGCCTTCAACACCGATTTCCTTGGCCAGGGCACGCAGCTCAGGCAGCACCATGGTCGACAGCGACGCGGGCCGGGCGCTCGAAGCGCGCCGCGCGGCCGCGGTGTCAGTGGTCTCGGTGCTTTCAGATGTCACGGCGTTCGGCAAATCCCCAGTGCCGTTGGCATTGTCAGCCGTGAAGAGGTCCGTTTCTGTCACGGATTTCCTTTCTTTCCCTCACTCATCAGGTCGTGTGAGGGTTCCCCAAAGGTCGAAGCGCGTTCAGCTGAACCGCTGAGCGCGTAGCTCACACCGTCGCCTGCGCAACGGCGATCGCCCGGGTCCGCCGATATACGGCGAGCCGTCAGTCCACGAGTAGAACACAAGAAGATTGGGTGGTCGTCCTGGTGTCGACGCAGGCAGAGACCCTGCGAGTGCTGGACGAAAGCGAGAATAACTCGCTTTCGTGAAGTAATCAAGCAACGTCAACACTGGGCGTGTGGCGCTCGGCTCTTCTTGTGGCGCACATCGTCAGTTCCGGGCGGCCACACCCGACGTCCAGCGGACGCCCGTTCCGACCGACATCTCCCTGACGGTGAACCCGTGGGCAGTGCCGTAATCCACGGCCTCATCAGGCAGTCCTACCTGCGAACTCAGCCCCAGAACCGTTGGTCCGGCCCCGGACAGCACTGCTGCCACCCCATAACGCCGCAGCAACTGCAGGTATTCCGCGGAGGCCGGCATGGCCGCGGCGCGTTGTGGTTGATGCAACACATCCTGCGTAGCGGTCATCAGCAGATCCGGGCGCTCACTCAAGGCCACGACGAGCAGGGCCGCGCGGCTGACGTTGAATCGCGCATCGACGTGGCTGACCTGCTCGGGTAGCACCGCGCGGGTCTCTGCGGTGGACGACCGCTGCTGCGGAACCGCGGGGAACAGACGGATGTCCGGATGCACCCGCACCTGGGCTGCGCGGTAGCGCGGCCGCCCGTCGGCATCGGTCTCGGTCCAGGACACGACCGCCCCGCCCAGCACGGCCGCCGCGGCATTGTCCGGATGCCCCTCGAACTCACTGGACAGCTGAATCAGCTGATCCTCGGTCATCGGATCCGAACCAGCTTGGGCCACAAGACCATTGACCACAGCGAGGCCGCCGACGACGGCAGCGGCCGAAGATCCGAGCCCACGCGAATGTGGAATCTCGTTGCGGCAGCGCACGATCAGGCCAGCCGCACGATAGCCCGTGGCCTGCAATCCGGCTTCGATGGCGCGCACCACCAGATGTGTCGCATCGAGCGGAACTTGACCCGCACCCTCGCCCTCAACCTCCAGCTGTAGGCCGGATTCAGTTGTCTCGACGATGATTTCGTCGTAAAGGCTGAGCGCCAGCCCCAGGCTGTCGAAGCCCGGGCCGAGGTTTGCGCTGGAGGCTGCGACGACAGCAGTGGCCGTGAGCCCGGCGGGCAGGGTCTGATTCACCAGGCTCAGACCAGTCCGAGCTTGGCGACGACGGCGACCGGATCGACCGGCACCGCCGTGACGGTGGGCATGTCCTTGAGTGCGGTGTCGGGATCCTTGAGGCCGTTGCCGGTGACCGTGCAGACCACCGTGGAGCCACGCTTGACCCAGCCGTCCTCGATCGACTTCAGCAGACCGGCCACGCTGGCCGCCGACGCGGGCTCGACGAACACGCCCTCGTTGCGGGCGATCAGGTGGTACGCCGCGAGGATCTCTTCGTCGGTGGCAGCCAGGAATCGGCCCTTGGACTGCTGCTGGGCCTCGACGGCACCGGACCACGACGCGGGCGAACCGATGCGGATGGCGGTGGCGATGGTCTCGGGTTCCTTGACCGGCTCCCCCAGGACCAGTGGGGCAGCTCCGGCGGCCTGAGTGCCGAGCATGCGCGGCAGCCGGTCCGTCAGACCGTCGCGGTGGTACTCGGTGTAGCCCTTCCAGTAGGCGGTAATGTTGCCCGCGTTGCCCACCGGCAGAGCGTGCACGTCAGGTGCGGTGCCCAGCGCGTCGACGATCTCGAACGCGGCGGTCTTCTGCCCCTCGATGCGGTACGGGTTGACCGAGTTCACCAGGGCGATGGTCGGGAAGTCCGCAGTGATCTTGCGGGCCAGTTCCAGACAGTCGTCGAAGTTGCCGTCGACCTGGATGATCTTGGCGCCGTACATGACCGCCTGCGCGAGCTTGCCCATCGCGATCTTGCCCTGCGGGATCAGCACCGCACAGGTGATCCCGGCCTGAGCGGCATAGGCCGCCGCCGAGGCTGACGTGTTACCCGTGGACGCGCACAGCACGGCCTCCTGCCCACGCGCCAGGGACTCGGTGACCGCAACGGTCATGCCGCGGTCCTTGAAAGATCCGGTCGGGTTGAGCCCCTCGACCTTGAGATGCACTGTGCAGCCGGTGAGTTCACTCAGGCGCTTGGCATGGATGAGCGGCGTGCCGCCCTCGAGCAAGGTGATCGGCGTCCAGTTGTCGCCGACCGGAAGGCGATCTCGGTAGGCCTCGATCAATCCCGGCCAGGGCCGGTGCACCGGCCCTGCGCTGGTCTTTCCTTGCGTCCCGGGGTTCATGCGTTCGTTCCTTCCATACGCAGCACGCTGTTGATGGTCTGCACCGCGTCGAGATCGGCCAGCGCCTCGACGGTTTCCGAGAGCGCGGCATCGGTGGCCTGGTGGGTGACCACCACGATGCGGGCGCCGCAGGGCTGACCCTCCTCGTCGACCATGCCCTCCTGGCGCACCTCGGCGATGCTGACCTCGCGCTTGGAGAATTCTGCCGCCACCGCGGACAACACGCCTGGTTTGTCCGAGACGTTCATGTTGACGTAGTAGCGGGTGGGGATGAAGCCGATCGGGGCGATCGGCAGCTTGGCGTACTTGGACTCGCGCGGACCCCGGCCACCCTGGACCCGGTTGCGCGCGGCCATCACGACGTCGCCCATCACGGCCGACGCCGTCGGCGCGCCGCCAGCACCCTGGCCGTAGAACATCAGCCGACCGGCCGCCTCGGCCTCGACCACCACGGCGTTGAAGGCTCCGTTGACCGCGGCCAGCGGGTGCGTCAACGGCACCAGTGCCGGGTACACGCGTGCCGAAACACGTTGCTTGCCTTCGTCAGTGGTGAGCCGCTCGCAGATTGCCAGCAGTTTGATGGTGCAGCCCAGAGCCCGGGCGGACTCGAAGTCGGCCGCACTCACCTTGGTGATGCCTTCGCGGTAGACGTCGTCAGCGGTGACCCGGGTGTGGAAGGCGATCGAGGCGAGGATCGCGGCCTTGGCCGCGGCGTCGTAGCCCTCGACGTCGGCGGTGGGATCGGCCTCGGCATATCCCAGCGCGCTGGCATCGGCCAGTGCCGAGCTGTAATCGGCGCCGGTGCTGCCCATCTCGGACAGGATGTAGTTGGTGGTCCCGTTGACGATGCCGGCCACCCGCACCACCGTGTCGCCGGCCAGCGACTGGGTCAGCGGACGGATCACCGGGATCGCGCCGGCCACAGCAGCTTCGAAATACAGGTCGACACGAGCCTTTTCGGCGGCCTGCGCCAGTTCGCCGGTGGACTGGGCCATCAGTGCCTTGTTGGCGGTGACCACCGATTTGCCCTGCTCGAGGGCGGCCAGGATGGCCTTGCGGGCCGGCTTCACCGGGCCCATCAACTCGACCACGATGTCGACGTCGTCGCGCGACACCAGCTCGACGATGTCGTCGGTGAGCAGGTCCTTGGGCACGCCGCGGTCGCCGGAGACCTTGCGCACCCCGATGCCGCGCACCTCGAGTGGGGCGCCGATGCGGGCCGCGAGGTCAGCGGCGCTCTCGTTGATGATGCGCACCACTTCGCTGCCGACGTTGCCGAGCCCCAGTACCGCTACGCCGATGGGCTTCTCATCACTCATTGACCACTCACCTCCAGGCTCAAAAGATCCTCGACAGTCTCCCGCCGGAGCACCAGCCGCGACTTCCGGTCCTTCACGGCCACCACGGCGGGCCGGCACAGCAGGTTGTACCGGCTCGACATCGAATAGCAGTAGGCACCGGTGGCGGCGACGGCCAGCAGATCACCGGGCGCGATGTCGTCGGACACCCAGGTGTCGCGGACCACGATGTCGCCGGTCTCGCAGTGCTTGCCGACGATGCGCGCCAGAGTCGCGCCTGCGTCGCTGGTGCGGGACACCAGCCGGGCGTCGTACTCGGCGTCGTACAGCGCCGGGCGGATGTTGTCGCTCATACCGCCGTCGACGCTCACATAGCGTCGCTGTGCGGTGGCGCTGATCGCCACATCTTTCACCGTGCCGACCTCGTACAGGGTGACAGTCCCCGGTCCGGCAATGGCGCGGCCCGGTTCCACCACGAGCTTCGGGGTAGGCAGCCCGACGGCGGCCGATTCGCTGCGCACGATGGCCAGCAGTTTGTCGGCCAGCTCCTGCATCGGCGGCGGATCATCTTGCGGTACATAGGAAATACCCAAGCCACCACCGAGGTCGATGACCGACATCTGCGATGTCTTCTCGACACCGAATTCGGAGACGACGTCGCGCAGCAGGCCGATCACGCGGTGGGCGGCCACTTCGAATCCGGCCACGTCGAAGATCTGGCTACCGACATGGCAGTGCAACCCCACGAGGCGCAGGTTGTCTGTGGCGAACACCTTGCGTACCGCCTCCATCGCCGCACCGCTGGCCAGCGACAGGCCGAACTTCTGGTCTTCGTGGGCGGTGGAGATGAACTCGTGGGTGTGTGCCTCCACGCCCGGGGTCACCCGGACCAGCACGTCCTGGACGATGCCCGCCTCCCCGGCGACGCGGTCCAGGCGCTCGATCTCGATCAGGGAGTCGACCACCACATGCCCGACCCCGGCCTTGACAGCCGTGGTGAGCTCGGCGACGGATTTGTTGTTGCCGTGCAAGGTGATTCGCTCGGGCGGGAAGTCGGCGTGCAGCGCCACCGCCAGCTCTCCCCCGGTTGCGACGTCGAGCGACAGGCCTTCCTGGTTGACCCAGCGGGCGATCTCACTGCACAGGAACGCCTTGGCCGCGTAGTGCACGTAGTCCCCGCCACCGAAGGCTGCGGCGATGTCGCGGCAGCGCGACCGGAAATCGTCCTCGTCGATCACGAACAACGGGGTGCCGTATTCGGCGGCCAGATCGGTGACCGGTATCCCGGCGATCGACACCACGCCGCCGTCACCGCGAACCAGGTTGCGCGGCCACACGTTCGGCGCCAGCAGCAGGATCTCGTCAGGAGACTGCGGCTTGACGGGTGCACCGGCGTGGTGGATTTCTTCGGCGTGCCGGGGGCCGGCGGGGTGCGCGTTCACATGCGCTCCGGGGCGGTCACACCGAGGATGCCCAGACCGTTGGCGATCACCTGGCGGGTGGCCTCACACAGGGCGAGCCGGGCCGCGTTCAGGTCGCCCGCTTCCTCGTCGCCCTGCGGCAGCACGCGGCAGGCGTCGTAGAACCGGTGGTAGTCGCCGGCCAGGTCTTCCAGGTACCGGCACACGCGGTGCGGTTCCCGCAGTGCGGCAGCGGCTTTGAGCACCCGGGGGAACTCGCCCAGGTTGCGGATCAGGATGCCCTCTTTCTCGTGGGACAACAGATCCAGGTGCGCGGTGTCGGCGGTGACGCCGAGATCGGCGGCGTTGCGCGCCAGCGCGGACAGCCGGGCGTGCGCGTATTGCACGTAGTAGACCGGGTTTTCGCTGGACGCGCTGGACCACAGCGCCAGATCGATGTCGATCGAGGTATCCACCGAGGAGCGGATCAGCGAGTACCGGGCGGCGTCGACGCCGATGGCCTCGACCAGATCGTCGAGGGTGATGACGGTGCCCGCGCGCTTGCTCATCCGGACCGGCTGCCCGTCGCGGACCAGGTTGACCATCTGGCCGATCAGCACCTCGACGGTCGCGGGATCCTCGCCCAGTGCGGCCGCAACGGCCTTGAGCCGGGCGATGTAACCGTGGTGGTCGGCGCCGAGCATGTAGATGCACAGGTCGAACCCGCGCTCACGCTTGTCCAGGTAGTAGGCGATGTCGCCGGCGACATAGGCCGGGTTGCCGTCACTCTTGATGACGACGCGGTCCTTGTCGTCACCGAATTCGGTGGTGCGCAACCAGGTTGCGCCGTCCTTCTCGTAGATGCTGCCGGTCTCGCGCAGCTTGGCAATGGCCTGGTCGACGCGGCCGGAAGTGTGCATCGAGTCTTCGTGCGTGTAGACGTCGAAGTCGGTGCCGAACTCGTGCAGAGATTCCTTGATGTGGGTGAACATCAGGTCGACGCCGACCTCGCGGAACACTTCCTGTTGCTCGTCGGCGGGCAGGCTCATGACATCGGGGCGCTTGGCCTGCACGGAGGCGGCGATGTCGGTGATGTAGGCGCCGGCGTAGCCGTCCTCCGGCGCCGGCTCCCCCTTGGCGGCGGCGACCAGCGAGCGGGCGAACCGGTCGATCTGGGCGCCGTGGTCGTTGAAGTAGTACTCGCGGGTGACGTCGGCACCCTGCGTGGTCAGCAGCCGGCCCAGCGCGTCGCCCACTGCGGCCCAGCGGGTGCCGCCGATGTGAATGGGGCCGGTCGGGTTGGCCGAGACGAATTCGAGGTTGATCTTCTCGGCGAGCTCGGTGGAGTTGCCGTAGGCCGCGCCGGCGGTCAGCACGTTGGTGACGATGACGCCTTGCGCCGAGGCCTCGATGCGCAGGTTGACGAAGCCGGGGCCGGCGACCTCGGCGGCGGCGATGCCGTCGGCAGCGGTCAGGGCGGCGGCCAGCCAGCCGGCCAGCTCTCGCGGGTTGACGCCGACCTTCTTACCGAGCTGCAGCGCGAGGTTGGTCGCGTAGTCGCCATGCTCAAGGTTGCGCGGGCGCTCGACCGTGACGGTGTCGGGCAACGCGGCGGTGTCCAGGTCGTGTTCGGTCAGCACTGCGGCGGCAGTAGCCTTGAGCAGCTCTGCAAGGTCGGCGGGGGTCACGAGGGTCCATCCTATGGTCTGGGGTCCCCGCGCCCCGAATCCGTATTGACGCTTCCATGCGCTACGCTATGCAAGCCCAATCGGCGCAGCTGATCTTCAGCCCGCGCCCCCGTAGCTCAGGGGATAGAGCGTCTGCCTCCGGAGCAGAAGGCCGCAGGTTCGAATCCTGCCGGGGGCACAGACGGCGGCGGTGCATCTACCTGGCCTGTAATCAG
Organism: Mycolicibacterium arcueilense; assembly: GCF_058536225.1. NCBI lineage: Bacteria > Bacillati > Actinomycetota > Actinomycetes > Mycobacteriales > Mycobacteriaceae > Mycobacterium > Mycolicibacterium arcueilense. The sequence goes on along the minus strand of NZ_JBZTYL010000037.1, from coordinate 275,318 downwards.
GAAAACCGGGGAGATCCCGAACGCATCCCAGAGCCTTTCGAGCTCTTCCACATCCAGGGCCGACTTGCCGTTCATCTTGCGGTAGGCGGTCGTCTTGCTCCATCCGGTGGCCAACATCACCTCGGTCTGCCGGATGCGGCGCTCGGCCAACTGTCCTCGCAGGCGGCTGGCGACGCCTTCGGTGAGCGATCCCGTGGTCTCGCTTCCAACCATGTCCAGTTCGGTCATGACCAAGATCATGCACCACTTCTGCAACCAATGCAACGTTTCTGGCACATGTGAGCCCATATCTAACCAATAGGTTTCAAAAATAAGCCCGACGGTCGTTGACAGAACCCCTTTGCTGGTGCGAAGGTTCCAATTATGGAACTTCCGGACATTGCAGGAACCGTCCGAGCCGAGCTCGCCAGGCAGCGGAAGCAGCAGAAAGAACTGCAGGCGAAACTCGGAATCTCCCGAACGAGCATGGCACGCCGCCTCAGCGGAGAGTCCCCGTTCGACGCAAATGAGCTCGTCATCGTCGCCGAGTTCCTCGGCCTGGCGGTCGGCGACCTATTCACCGAGTCGAAGGCCAGCGCGTGAGCGCGCCGACGACGTCAGCGCTTCTCCAGCTCCGCGACTCGACGCCCCAACCCCTGGACCATCGCTTCCAGCCCCTTCACCGCGGCGACGATGTAGCCGATCTGCTGCACCGCGACATACCCGTACGAAGCCTGACCGCTGGTGGCATTCGACAGTTCCTCGAAGCTGTTGACCACCATCTTCGTGATCGGGAACGGCTCCAGCGGGCCGGCGTCGATGAACGGCTGATCGTTCGGCGGGGTACGGACGAACGACTCAAGGTCCGACAGTGCGGCAATCAGAACTTCGTTGGTGCTCCACTCGCCGCTCTGCAGTCGGGTGACTGCCTCTACCGCGATCTCCAGGTGGCCCGGGACAACGAGTTCTTTATCGGTCATGGTTCTTCCCCTCATTCGGTTGACAGCTCCCCGAGCGTAGGAGAACTGGTCGGTTCCTTGGTCGGTGACGCATGAATCCCTGCGCTTTGCCACACCACGCTCCGGGTGTGCGCGTCCAGTTCCAACGCTGGGACAACGCCTCGTCCGCAATGACCACGGTCGTCGGAACGGTCGAGAAGCACGAAGACCGATGGCTCACGATCACCACCGATACCGGCCTGGTGTCGACGAGTTGCGGGCATGTGATCGCTGAGCAGGTGACGGCATGAACCTCGCTGACTTCGCTCGGGCCGGTGTCGCCGCTAGCGTTTCGTTCTGCAAGGCGTTCACGGTCGAGACCCGCGACGTAGATCTGCCTGTCACCGATGAGGAGACGCGGCGTGCTGAGGGGACGCAGCACGCGCACACCCCCGGGGAGGTGAGCGGCGCCAATTCCCCCGACCCGTCGCCCTCCCCGGGGGACTACTCCCGCATGGCCGACTCGGCGCTGTTGGCGCGGGCTGCCGACGATATCGACGCTTTCGCATTGCGCGTGTCGACCGTGCATGCCCTGAACGACCTGCTGAATCTCGCTGACGAGCTGCGGGATCGTGCCGCCCAGTTCGCGGCTCTCGAAGCACTCGACACCCCGTAGTAAGCGGCCCCGCGCCGCTGCCACGGCCGGGGCCTTCACCCACAAAAGGAAGAAGGTCCATTGTGAGCTCCCCTGATCGTATCGCCGAGCACCACAAGAAGTGGGCACCGCTGCCCGAGTTCCCCGCCTGGCCGTACGTCATGACCGACGACGACGTTGATTCGTGGTCGGATGTGCTGTACTTCCGCGGGCTGGCCGACGCCATTGAGGACCAGGCCGCCAAACTCGCAGCTGACCCGATCGGTGTGCACCAGGTGCAGCTGGCGCGCCTGCACTCGGCGACCGACATCGACGTGATGGCGATGACGCCTTGGCCGTCGAACCTGCTGCAGCCGTGGCCGCGCGATAACGCCGCCGACATGCTCGCCGCCTGGCGGCTGGCCAGCGGCCCGCGCACTGTCCAGCTCGCCATCGAGGCGGTGGCTTCGTGAAGCACCGCACCATCCACAAGCGCACCGCGCGCCGCGTCCTCGTCGCTGCCGCCTCCGTGCTGATCGTGGTCGGCACCGGTATCGGGGCCGCCATCGCGCCGGCCCGGGCCGACGACATCATCGTGATCAACCCGCGGCCCGCCCTCGACGCACGGATCCCGATCCCGATGGTCGGCTGGTGCCCCGGCGGTGGCGGTAGCAGCGGCTTCGGTGGCTACTGCGAAGGCGCTGACTTCCCAGATGGCACGCGGCTGAACTACTTCCGCGCCCTCGCGTTCTGGCAGGGCCCGCGCTGCATCCGAGTCGACGGCACGCCGCAGCCGCCGCTGGCCCCAGGCGGATGCGGAGGCCTCGGATGACCCCCCGTCTGCTCGCCTACATCGCAGCTGCCGCGCTCGGCTTCGCGCTCGGCTCGCTGGCGCTCGGCACACCCACCATGTTCGGCACCTCACTGGCCACAGCGATGGCCTTCACCATCGCCGCCGACTTCACTGCCCGCACAGGAGACCACTGATGCCCAAGTCATTCCGCATCACAGCACCCATCCTCACCGACGAGGAACGCCACCAGGTAACACAGACCGGCGGCCTCGCAGGCGAGACGGTCGACACCACCCCGCTGCTCGGCGAGTGGAAGCCCGGCGAGCGCAAGTTTCAGGCGGCATCTCAGGCGATGGTCGCGCTGCAGAAGCTCGGCAACATCTACGCGGGCACCGTCGATCCCGCGGTGATCGCGGATCGTCGGCGCCGGAACAAGCAGGCACGAAAGTCGCGGCGCATCAACCGATTGGCGGCCCGCCGATGACCCCGCTCAATGGTGGCCTGCCGAAGGCCAAGGACATCACCACCGACACCGAGTTCATCGACCGGTTCGTCACCAACATCACCCCACCCGAGTGGCACATCCTCGCCCAACTGCCCCCGGTCGGCCGCTACACCGAACTGGTCGCGGTCGTCGCCGAGGTCCGCACCCTCCCCCGCTACCCGCTGCCGGCCGAGCACCCGCTGAACCCGGCCAGCCGATACAAGGCGGCATCATGAGCGCCCCCAACGATTTCGCGGTCCAGTACGCCATCCAGTTGCCCAACGGTGACCTGTACTGCTCGCCGATGTCCGGTGCCGTCGTCACCTGGTCCGAACGGGAAGGCGCGCAGTACGTGCTCGACCAGCTGGCCGCGCACGCCCAGCACATGGGCATGACCGACTGGACCGGGCACATCGTGCACCGGTACTGCACCCCGTTCGTGCCGCTGGACCAGGCGCTTGCCGAGCAGATGATCGACGATCTCACCACGTGGCTGCACAAGCAGGGCGGTGCCCGATGACGTGGCAGACCCTGGCGGCGTGCGCCGACACCGACCCCGCGGTGTTCTTTCCCGGCGACGGAAAGTCCACCGAGCCCGCGAAAGCGATCTGCCGTGGATGCCCCGTGAAATCCGAATGCCGCCAGGCCGCGATAGACCGCGGCGAGAAGTTCGGCGTGTGGGGCGGCATGTCGGTCGAGGAACTCGAGGATGCCCGCCGAGACCCCGTCACCGGGCGCCTCCGACGCAAATGCGCGTCGTGCACCGACTGGGCCGCCGGTCAGTCCCCGCTCTGCGATGGCTGCCGCAAGACGCACCGCCGCGACAACGTCCGCCGCTACGACCACAAGCGACGACTGGCCATGTCGACATCACCCCGATGAAAGGAATTGCCATGCCCGACAACGACACCACCACCGAGAAGAAACCGGCGCCGCAGGAATTCGCGGCCGTGCTGCTCAAGCACGCCGCCGGCCGCGCCCACGACGAAGCATCCGACCAGCTGCGCCGCGCCGTCGAGGCCGTGAAGGCGACCGGCAAGGACGCCACCGTGAAGGTCGAGGTGAAAGTCAAAGCGGTGGCGAACATTCCGAACGCCGTGAAGCTGGCCACCAACGTCACCGCCACCATCCCGAAGGAAACCCCGACGTCGATGTGGTTCAGCGACGAGGACAACCGACTGCACCGCAACGACCCGAACCAGCCCGCCCTCTACGGCGACGCCGAATAACCACCACCAACCACCGAGAAGAGGAACACCACTATGACCGAACCGAATCCGACGCCCGGCGAGCTGCGCAACATCATGGCGACCGTCGAGCACGGCCCACGCAAGGCGCAGATCGTCGAAGGCACCCGGCCGACCGTTCGCCACGCCGTCGCCGTGACCGAAGGCCGCGGCCTCGAAGTGCGCACCATTGACGAGACCGACCAGGCGCCGACGCCCTACCGCGCCGCCGGCACCCGCACCGTCAGCGACGTCGACTCGTTCCTGGCCGAGCTGGACCGCCGGCCGCTGCCGCTGGCCACCTCCACCCTGTGGGGCAATGCCAGCCGAGGACGCATCGAAGCCGTCTACAACGACCACAGCGGCGCGGCCGGTGAAGGCACCCCGGGGTGGCGCGACGACATTCTCGCGCTGCAGCTCGCCGAGGATCCCGACTGGAAGCGGTGGCATCAGCTCTCGGGCCAGTACATGGCGCAGGAACCGTTCGGCGACATCGTCGAGGAGCTGCGCCACACCATCACCTCCCCGGACCAGGCCGACCTGCTCGAAATCATCGACAGCGTCCGCGCCTCCACCAAGGGCGAGTTCGAGTCGTCGATCAACCGCGCCAATGGCGGCCAGACGCTGACCTACAAGGTCGAGGTATCTACCCGGGCCGGCGCGGTCGGTCGCGAGCTCGAAGTGCCGCAGCACATCAAGCTGTCGCTGCGACCGTGGGACGGCCACCCCAAGTTGTACGAGGTGGCGGCCTACTTCCGGGTCAACGTCACCGAGGGCCACCTGAAGCTGGCGGTGAAGTTGTTCCCGACGCGCGAGATCGTGCGCCAGGCGTGGGCCGACCTCACCGCTACCGTGGTCGATCACCTCGACATGCCGGTGTACGCGCAGCCATGAGCACCGACCTGACACCTGTACGCGCCCAGGTCGAGATCCTCACCTACTGCCGCAACGAACGCGCGAAGCTCGCGGCCCGAATCGACGAACTCGAAGCCTCCGCCAAGGCCGCCATCCAGGAAGCCCTCGGCGCCGACGACACCGGACTGCTCGACGGCATCCCCGTCGTCACCTGGAAGACGTCGAAGCGGACGTCGCTGGATCAGAAGCTGCTCAAGTCGCTGCACCCCGAGGTGTACGAGGAGTGCAAGGCGACCAGCGAAGTCCGCAGGTTCGAGGTCAAGTAGATGACCGCGGTAGCCGACATCGCGTGGGAGACGGTCGATACAGGACAACCGTCGTCGACCACTGCCACGCAGGACACGCTGTGGACCGAGGTGGATGTGCCGTCCAGCAACGGTGCTGATCCGCTGCTCGGTGACCTGAAAACGCTGATCCGCCAGCATGATGCGTCGCGGCCTCGGTCGCGGCAGAAGGCGATCGGGCCGAGCGAGGTTGGGCATCCGTGCCTGCGGCAGTTGGCGGGCAAGCTGATGCAGGTCGAGCGGATCAACCCGGCCGGGGACCCGCTGCCGGCCTACGTCGGCACCGCGGTCCACGCCCAGTTAGAGGAGGCGGTGGCGCTCGACAACGGTCGCATCGTCGCTGCCCACCTCATCGACAACACCCAGCGGTGCACATGGCTCGACGGGAAGCCGATCGGCCGGTGGTTATCCGAGCGTCGCGTCACCGTGCGGCCGGACCTCACTGGCTCGTGCGACCTGTTCGACACCTGGACCAACACCGTGTTGGACCTCAAGGTGCCGGGCGTCTCGAAGATGACGGAGTACCGCAAGCGCGGCCCGTCCGAGGTGTACCGCCGCCAGGCGCACGCCTACGGACGCGGCTACCGCAACGAGGGCTTCGACGTCGAGCGCGTCGGCATATGGTTCCTGCCCCGCGCCGGCCAATTGTCCACCAGCCACCTGTGGACGGAGCCGTACAACGACGCCCTGGTCGACGAAACCCTCGAACGTCTCGACAACGCCATCGTGCTCATCCATGACTTCGAGGTTGAGCAGCATCCCGAGCGGTGGGCGTGGTTCCCGAAAACCGTTGACAACTGCGGTTTTTGCCCGTTCTTCACCCCGACGGGCAACCATCCGAGTCCGGCGGCGTGCACCGGAGGTGCGAAGTGATCTACATCGCCGGGCCCATGTCGGGCATCCCGGAGTTCAACTATCCGATGTTCAACCTGGTTGCTAAGCACCTGCGCGGGCTTGGCCACCAGGTGCAGAACCCCGCCGAGAATGACGGCGGCAGTTCGGATAAGCCGTGGCAGTTCTACATGCGGCTGGCGCTGCGGCAGTTGCTGGACTGCGACGAGGTGATGTTGCTTCCCGGCTGGCAGAACAGCCGTGGCGCGCGCATCGAAGAGTCCGTGGCCCGCGAGCTCGGCATGACAGTCCGGGAATGGGGCACCTGAAGAGTTCGCCGGGCGTCGAGGCGTGAAACAGACGCACACCAATGAAACACACCAACACACAAAGGAACACACCGAAATGACGAACTGGGAAGAGATCGACGTACCCCGCGGCGCCTACATCGGCTGGGGCAACAACTCCGGCCAGAACGTGACCGGCAGGGTGCTCGAATACGCGCCCACCGGTGGCAGCGACTTCAACGGCAACCCCTGCCCCCAGCTGGCCATCGAGCTGATCGAGGACGCCGACTCGTACAACAAGTCCGGCCAGAGCTTCCGGCACGCCGCCGGTGACATCGTCCAGCTCACCTGCGGCCAGGTCAGCCTGAAGCGCGCGGTGATGGCCGCTGATCCGAACCCGGGTGACCTGGTGAAGATCACGTTGGACGGGATCGTGAATCTGCAGGGCGGCAACACCGTCAAGGAGTTCGGCATCAAGATTGCCCGCGGCGCCGGTGGTCTGGGCCAGTCTGCACCCGCGGCTGCACCGGCTCCGCAGCAGGCGCCAGCACCAGCACCCGCTGCCGCTCCGGCACCAGCGCCAGCCGCGGCCCCTGCAGCCGCGGCGTTGCCGCCGGGACTGCCCGCCACCATCACCGCCGAAGTGTGGGCGACCCTCACCCCCGAAGCCCAGGCCGCGCTGCTCGTCTCCGCAACCGCCGGCGGCCAGCAGTAACGAACCCTGCGGGCCGGGAGTCACCCCCTCGACGGCTCCCGGCCCGCGCCACCCACAACTCACAACAGCACCAGCGGATTTGGAAAGGCTCAACGATGAACGCCTGCGACGACGAGACCGAACCGCTCGGCGAATCACCCGACATCGACACCCTCGGAGCGATCAAGCACGGTGCGGTGCTCGGCATTCTGTCTGCCGCCGACGCGGCCACGGCGACCGCTCAGCTCGCCGAACGGCAGACCCAGGGGATCAACGCGGTTCGGGAGATCCACTACACGGTAACCAGCAGCGTCAGCGGCACGTACTGCCACGGGTGCTTTGAAGACGCGCCGTGCCCGACTATCCGTGCGATCGACGAGGCCGGTGTCTGATGTCCGACACCTACGTCACCGCGCTCAACGCCGCCGACCTCTTCGCCGACCCCACCTATCAGCGGCCCGTCGACGAAGCCCGCGCCCGCAAGATGGCCGCCACCTGGGACCGCCGTCTGGCCGGCGTCATCGAAGTGTCCGACCGCGGCGAAGGTCGCACCCCGCGCTACGCGGTGGTCGACGGTCAGCACCGCTGGGCCGCCACGCTCCGCCTCAACAACGCGGCGACGATCGTCGCCACCGTCCACGAAGGTCTCACCGTCGCTGACGAGGCGAAGCTGTTCGACCGGCTGAACCGGGAACGCAAGAAGGTCAACATCTTCGAGCACTACAAGGCCCGCCTCGCGTCAGGAGACTGGATCGTCACCCAGATCCAACGCGTTCTCGACAAGCACGGACTCAAGGTCGACCCGGCACCGCAGGAGGGCTGCGTGGGCTGCGTCGGCGCCCTGGAGAAGGTCGCCGACATCGACGACGCGCTCCTCGACGAGACTCTCGGGCTGATCATCGACATCTGGGGCCGGCGCCGCGACGCGTTCGACGCCCCGATCATCCACGGCCTGGCGCTGATCCTGCACAACCTGCGCGAACAGGTCGACCTGGCCCGCCTGGTCGACACGTTGCTCGACGTGCTGCCGCGCCAGCTCAAGACGCAAGCTACGGCGTTGCGGGAAATGCAGCAGGGCACGCTGCCGGTGCTGACGGCCTGCACGATCATGGCGCTGTACAACCGCAAGCCGGGCCCGAAACTCTCGGTGTCGTCTCGGAGCTTCGGCGGCGTGGGTAAGGGAGCTCCCTCGGCCGGTAAGGCCGGTGCCTGATGGCCGCCGCGACGCTCACCGAGGACCAGCGTTGGCTGCTGTACGTCGCTGCGCGCCACGTGATGCCGATCGCGCTCATCGATCCCGACTACGGCATCCGCGGACTCAAGACGAGCCAGGCCGGCGGATGCTGGCCACCCGGACGCGCGCTGGTGCCCGGGTGGCTGCGCTCGTATCAGGTCACCACGTCGGGCATCGAGGGTGGCAACCCTGACGACCGTGCCATCGTGAAAGTCACCTGGACGCAGCTCAAGCGGTTCGCGCAGGCCCTGCCGGTGGAGCTGCGGGCCGTGCTGATGGAAGCACGCAAGGCTGACCGGAACAACGTCGACGACGCGATGCTGACGGTGCTCGGCCTGGCCGACACCGAGCCGGTCGGCCAGCTCGAACTGTTCGGGGCCACAGCATGACCGCCCGAAAGTACGTCTACCGCCTCGTCGTCGACGCGTGGCCCACGCCCGACGGCTGCCCATTCGCTGAGCAGACATTCGAGTTCTGGGAACAGATCATCGAGGACTACAGCAACGGCGTCGGCCCGGCGTGGCTGCCAGCTGACCTGAGCCCCTACGCCGAGGGCGCTGCCGACCCGGCTCGGCACACCCATTGGTACGGCGATCCCGGTGAGCCCGACGTCGGCTGGTCCGGCTCCACGCTGATTCTCGTGCCGATCGCACCGACGCGCCGATTCTTCACCCGAGGCCCCGTCGTAGAGATGTGCGAACAGCTCCGCGCATGGGGCTGCACCGCTCACGTTGAACGCGCCGAACTCACTAGCTGGGAGGCGATTCCGTGACCGCTGAATCGTGTTGCCAGCACCGAACTCGCCGAGCCCGAACCGGATCAATGTGGAGGAAACGATGACCGACCGCCCCGTAACCGTCATCGCCGAAGCCCTGTCGCAGAACCTCGTGGATCGCCTCACGGCCGGACCGCGCTGGGTCAGCAGCGACGCCATCGCCGAGATCCTCAACGACGAGGCCCGCAACATCCTGGCCGCGCTTAAGACCGCCGGCATCGCCACCGTCGAACTCGCTGAGACACAGATCGACCCCGAGTGGGGCGACGACTTCTGGCAGGTCCCAAGCTCGGACCACAACTACCCGGGCAAGCTCCGCATCGAAACCGGGTACCGAGACGGCGTACCACGCATTTCCATGACCAGCATCCGAACCCCGATGCCAGTCACCGAGGTCGATGCCTACGTGTCAGCTCTGCTCGCCGCCAAGGCCGCTGCGGAGGCATCCCGATGACGCGCCAGCTTCCGAAACCTGTTGCCGTGCCGCTCGGCTGGGTCATCTTCGGCGCCATCAACGCAGCCATCTACAGCGCCGGATGGGTCCTCATGCGTGCCGACGACACACGCGAGGCATTCGAGTCGCGGCGTGCCGCCCGCAACCTGTGGCGTGAGGCCGAAGCAATCCTGCGGGACGGTGCACGGTGACTGCTGGCATCGAACTCCGAATTACCCCCGAAGGCGAATGCGAATGCGGCCGACCCCACTGGGAAGGCTACGAACCCGGCTGCGTCCACGGCATCGAATGCGACTGGGGCGCCTTCGGTGACCCTCCGCTCGTTGTGCGCGACTACATCACGAGAACCACGACGGTCGAGAACGCCGAACCTCTGATCCTGGTCAGTAAGAACTTCGTCGACCGAGGCGCGATGCCAGCCGATGCGATGGGCTGGGACATCACCACGTTCTACGCCGAGGGCGGCAGACGGTTCATGCGCTTCGAGGCCGACAACGGCTCGTGGACGTGGGAACTATTCGATGCGCACTGGGCAGACGGTCACCCTCGCAACGTCTACGTCGGAAGGTGGCCCGACTGATGCCCGAACGAATCCAGCGCAAGCGCACCGCCGGCTGGCGGATGCCCGAAGGCACCATCTACGTCGGTCGACCCACCAAGTGGGGCAACCCGATTCGGATCACGACCGAGCCCGGCCGGTACTGCACCATGTACCGCGTCCACGGATCACCGATGGACCACCACGGCGGACCCGCCTACTGCGACCTCGATACCGCGCGGCACTTCGCTGCATGGAACTTCGAGTGCGACCTGCTCAATGGTCGCTACCCCGACTACCCGAGCGTCGACGAGATCCGTGCCCAGCTGGCCGGCCACGACCTTGCGTGCTGGTGCCCACCCCGGCGTGTGTACCCAAACGGATCGCTCGGCCACATCAACTGCCACGCCGACGTCTTACTCGAAATCGCAAACCAGGAGGCCGCAGCGCTGTGACATTCGTCGAACTGCTCGAACTCCTCGGCTACACCGACACCGAACACGTCGGCATCTGCCACAGCACCAACGGACAGTTCAGCACCGCGGTGTTGCCGCCCACAGCCGCACCCGCCTACGTCAACCAGCTCCCCGACACCGCCGACATCTGGTACCAGGTCAACCCCACCGCCGGCCCGGTGCGCACCAACGCCGGCCGCGGCACCGCCGACGACGTCACCCGCCTCGCCGCCCTCTGGTGCGACCTCGACATCAAACCCACCGGCTGCCCCACCATGCAATCCGCATGGGCCATCATCAACGAACTCGCCGACCTCCTCGGCGCCCACCCCAGCGCGATCGTCAAGAGCGGCCACGGCCTACAGCCCTACTGGATCGTCGACGACGGCGACATCACCGACGGCTGCCGCACCGAGATGGCCGCGCTGCTACGTCGCTGGGGCCGCCTCACCACCCTCGTCGCCAGCCACCACGGCGCCAAGGTCGACAACGTCTACGACCTGCCCCGCATCCTGCGCGCACCCGGCACCACCAACAACAAGAACGCGCCTGTGCCGGTGACCGCCGAGCCCTACCCGGGCGGCACACCGCTGTCTGTCGGTGAGATCGACGAACGGCTCAACGAGGCCGGTATCTACGAAACCGACACCGACAAAGGCGAAACCGGCGACATCGTCTCCCCACCCGCCGCGTGGGAATGGGGCAACCGCGAAATGTGCACGTACTGGCCCACCGTCGTCGACGGATGGAAAACCGACAACCCCGACGCCCGCCACCCCTGGCTCGTCTCCCAAGCCGTCCGACTCGCCGCGGCCCACCGCCGCGGCTGCCTCGACGCCGGCCTCTACAACGATGCCAAACGCATCCTCGAGGCTCGATTCCGCGAACTCTGCAACCGCGGCACCGACACCCGCAAAGTCGGCGTCTACGAGATTGCCGACGCCATCCGGTTCGGTGAGGACCAGGTCGCCGCAATGAGCGACGACCGGCTCGCCGCCGAGCTCGGCAAGCACCGCCACCTCGACGAAATCACCGGCACCGTCACCGAAGTCGACCCGAACGAAATCGCACCGGGCGCCACCGTGCACCCGATGCCGACCCCGGCGGCCAGCACCGCACCCAGCGACAGCGACGGGCAACTCGCCACCGTGACCCAGCTCGCCCCCAAGCAGACCGTCAGGGTCGCCATCGACAACCTCACCGACACCGGCAATGCCGAACTCCTCGCCGCCGCACACGGACACCACTTGCGGTACTGCCCCGAAATGGGCAAATGGCTGTCCTGGGACGGCACCTGCTGGACCGTCAACACCGACGACGGCGCAGCGTTCACCGCCGCCCGCGCCGTCATCAGCGCCCTGGACCCCACGCTGAGCAAGGACCACGCCAAACACAAGATCAAGAGCCTGTCCCGCACCGCACTCGAAGCCATGGTGGCGCTCGCACGCCGCGCCCCTGACATGCGCGTCGAACTCGACCGCCTCGACGCCGACCCATACGCACTCAACACCCCGGCCGGCATCGTCGACCTCCGCACCGGCAGCCTCACACCGCACACCGCGACCGGCTGGCACACCAAAACCGCCGGCGTCGGCTACAACCGCGACCTCCCCGCCCCCCAGTGGCACCGATTCCTGCAGACCACGTTCGGCGGCGACCCGGACCTGATCCGCTACGTCCAGCGGCTGGCCGGGTATGCCGCGATCGGCGAAGTGTCCGAACACGTGCTGCCGTTCCTGCACGGCGGCGGCCAGAACGGCAAAAGCGTGCTGCTCGACGTGCTCGTCGAGGTACTCGGCGACTACGCCCTCACCGCGCCATCAACGTTCCTGCTGGCCGGGCAGACCAAGCACGAAACCGAGATCGCCCGACTCAACGGAGCCCGGCTCGTCGTCTGCTCCGAGGTCAACAAAGACTCGCGATTCGACGAAGCCAAATTGAAATTGCTGACCGGTGGCGACAAACTCACCGGCCGATTCATGCACCGCGATTTCTTCGACTTCAAACCCACCCACACCCTATTTCTGATGGGTAATCACCAGCCCGAAGTATCGGCCGGTGGCCATTCCTTCTGGCGGCGTCTAAGGCTCATTCCGTTCCGTCACGCGGTGCCCGCCGATGAACGCAACCCCAACCTCGCCCGAGACCTGGTCGACGGCGAGGGCCCGGCCATCCTGGCGTGGATCGTGGCCGGGGCCGTCGACATGCTCGCCAACGGGATCGACGAACCATCCTCGGTCGCCGAGGCCACCGAGGAGTACGCCGAGCAAGAGGACGCGCTGGGGCGGTTCCTCGATGAGTGCTGCCACGTCGGCGGTGGCATGACGGTCAAGACCAAGACGACCGTCGTGCTGGCCCGGTATCAGCGGTGGGCGAAGGAGAACGGGGCGCGCGAGATGAACGCCGTCACCCTCGGCCGCGACCTGTCCAGCCGCTTCGGCATCAAGTCCGTCAAGAGCATGTCGACTCGGTTTTACGAGAGTCTCGCCCTGGTCGCTGAGGAGGATCAGCAAAGTGACAGATGGTCGAAATGATCTGTCCCTGCATCTGTCCCTACAGGGACAGATGGGACAGATGGAGGACAGATCAAAATCACCATCTGTCCCTACTATTTTTCCTGTTCAAACGCTATTTAGGGACAGATGGGACAGATGTTTTCAGGTTTGTTCCTACAGGGGAGTTTTCAAGGTGATTACGTCGGATTATGCGTTTCTCGGCACTGCAATAGGAAAACATCTGTCCCATCTGTCCCTATCGGCCTCGCCAGCAAACTCCGCGAGGTGGTCCCATGGCGCCGCGTAAACCCAAGGAACTGCCCACCCACCAGTACCTGATCACCACCCCGCTGCGCGATGGCCGCTGCGGAACGTGCAAGGCCATCGTGTGGCGCGGATACGTCGGCGGCGTCTACACCGAACTCGACCCCGTCCGCATCAACCAACAGGCCGAAATCGGGGCCACCCTCGCCGGCGTCGCCACCTACCACGTCCCAGCCATCGGCACCCGACGGCCAGGCCGCCGCACCCGATGGAATTTCGCCCGCTGGCCCGAACGCGGATTCGTCCACGCCGCACACCAATGCGGACGCACCTGGCCCGACTCCTGCCGAGACACCCGATCCGACATGCCCTGGATCGACCCCGACACCTACGCCCGCATCACCGCCATCGAATGCCCCTTCTGAGAGGAATTGCAATGGACCAATTACTCGCGCCGATTGTCGAATTCTTCGTGCCCGGAAAACCCGCACCACAGGGAAGCAAGCGGCACGTTGGTCGCGGAATTCTCGTCGAATCCTCCAAAGAGGTCGGACCCTGGCGCGAACGCATCGCACTGGCCGCACACAACGCGATGCTCCAAACAGGACTCAGCCATCCGATCGACAAATGCGCACTCGTCGTCGACCTCGGATTCGTCATGCCCCGGCCGGCCGCAGCACCGAAACGATCCACACCGCCAGCCATCAAACGACCCGACACCGACAAACTCGCCCGCGCCGTACTCGACGCACTCACCCACACCGTATTCACCGACGACTCCGCAGTCATCGACCTACGAGCCCGCAAGCGGCTGGCCGAACTCGACGAGACACCCGGCGTCCAGATCACCGTCAGCGTGGTGGCACAGTGACCCCCTGCCAACACTGCGGCGCGAAAACCCAGGTCTACCTGTGCAACCGCTGCACCATCACGCTCCGGTCCCTGCTCGACGACCTGCCCTGGCTGCTCAACGAACTCGCCACCACCATCCGCCGCCAGGACCAGCTCACCAACGGCAACCCCATCGGCCACAGCGACGGCGACCCTGGCCCGATCAACCTCACCGCGCTCGACACCGAACGCGCCACCCGAACCACCCTCGTCGCGGCGCTCAACACGCTCACCACGCTGCCCGGGCTGCCCGGTCTACGCGTCGACCACATGGCCACACCGGACATTGCCCGCACCCTCGCCCACAACGTGCAGCGAATCGCTCACCACCCCAAGGGCGGAGACATCTACGGCGACATCAACGCCCTGGTCGCCGACGACGAGATCGGCCGGCAAGCACCACTGTGGAAAGCGATCAACCGGCAAGAACGGATCTTCGTCGGCCCCTGCCCCACCGTCAAAGGCCATGACCGCGAAGGCAAACCCGTCGAATGCGGCACCAGCCTGTACGCCGACCGTGACGAGAAATTCGCGGTCTGCCACAACTGCGACGCCAAGAGCGACGTCGCGAAGAACCGGTTACGTGCTGCGGTCGACCGCGACCTGCTGCCCGAGCCGAAGCTGCTCGAAGTGCTCGCCGACCTCGACGAGAAGGTTTCCCGCGTGCAGCTCTACGAGTGGATACGCACGAAGAAACTCCAACCACGCGGCTGGATCCACCAGGGCCGCATCGTCGGATTCCGCATCCGCCGCGGCGACCCTCGCGTCTTCAGCCTGTCCCAAGCCCGGGCACTACGCGCGAAACATTCAGCGGCCAAATGACATACCGCGAAATTATCGGCTAGGAGGAATCCGTGAGAGTGATGCGCCCATGCCGCAATTGCGGTAGGCGATACGCCGTCCTGCAGGGGCCGGGCGAGGTGTTCACGTGCGCCCGGTGCAGGGAAAACGTCGAGCTTCCAGTCAGCGACTGGACCCGCCTCATCGAGTCTGGCCAAGGTCCAGACGGTCAACTGATCGACTGACATAGGGAAATGCGTTCCGGCACAAGGCCGCAACGCAACATTATCGGTGAATGGAGAACGCCATGAGCAAACAGGAACGATGCCAGCACTGCTCGCAGGTCATTTACTGGGCGACCAGGCCGTTGGAGTGGCGACACATTCGCACGGGTGAAGCGGACTGCAAACTCGTGGCCGCACCACAGCCCTGACATAGGGAAATGCGTTCCGGCACAAGGCCGCAACGCGAAATTATCGGCGAAGGGATCTCTGATGCAACGACACAACCCGGCAGCTCGCTACTGCGTCGAGTTCGATAGCTACGTACCGATTGACGACACTGCCGACTGTCCGGCCTGCCAGGAGCTTTACGACCTGGCGGCGATAGACCCCGACTTCGCCGAGGAGTACAAGGACTATCCGCGACCGCAGGCGTTGTTCGGGAAACTGAACGATTCCGTTGGCTCCGGAACAGGCGACTAACCCGAACGAACCCGACATAAGGCAAGCTCTATCGGCTACCAGTCGGTGATGCCGAGCACCCGCCGAAGGTTGTCGGTCTGAATCTCCAACGCCTTGATACACCGGGCGAGCTCATCGAAATCGTCGCCCAGCTCCGGATGGACCAGCCGGAACTGGTCCAGTGCCTCAGCGATTCGGAACGGGCCCGGCTCCGGAATCTCAGGATTCACGACGCCGCCCTACCGCTTGTCCTTCGGCGGATTCGGATCGTTGCCCGGAGCAATCGTGTCCGAATCCCGGATCTTCCCATCCCGACCATGGATCCGAACCTCGCCACCACCTGCGTTGTGCACGATCTCCCGAGCCCGATCAATCGCATCAGCCTGAGTCGGCAGATGAGCACTCGCCTTGGCTGCACCTGGCTTCACGACATCCCAACCACCATCAGGATTCGGCACCACATCACGGCTATTCGGATTCGACATCTGCATCCCCTCTCGACCAAAATCCGGCTCATCGTACGAACACCAGAGCACCCACGACAGCAGAATTGACGAATCCGAAGACCCAGTAGCTGATGGCACCGACACGCCACACCACCACCGATCACACACCAACCCGCTGACCTGCGTATACTTCGATCTGCCAGTCGAAGACGCTGCCCAAAACCCCCAGACACCTGGGGGTTTCGCCGTACCTGGCCCCCGAACCCATGCCATACGCACCCCCACGGGTCTGCGCCCGCTGCGGCCAACCCGCCCCCAAAAACCGGCCATGCACCTGTCGCCCCGCCTGGGAAGGCTCCACCCACGACAGCGGCAACGACCGCCAATGGCAAGCAGCACGAGACGCCTACCTCGCCACACACCACATGTGCGAATGGCCGGCCGACTGCATCCGCCTCGCCGACATCGTCGACCACGTGACACCGCTCGCCGAAGGCGGCGCCAAGTACGACCCCCGAAACTTCATGGCCCTCTGCCACGGCCACCACACCGAGAAGACAACCGCCGACGCACAGCGCGGCAAGACCAGAGCGAGGTGAACTCAATGGCCCACTGCGAACACGACTTCACCGTCTCCCACTACGCCGAGACCGGACGCGGCAAGGCCAACGAAGTCACCCTGGCCTGCCTCAAGTGCGGACACGAGCAGGTCATGTTCACCCACCGCACCCGCGACCAGATCGAGACCGAGGTGACAGCGTCGTGACGCATTTGCGCAGGTCAGAGGGGTATGGGGTCAAAATCGCCCTGACCTGCGACGATGCGACGCGCTGCGGTGGTGAAACTTTTTTCTGCACAACCCCGGGACTTTTTTTCGGTGGACCGCATGCCTAGTGCGCAACCGCCCAAGCTGCTGCTGTTGAACGGCCGCGGCGAGGGTCAAGACAGCGCCGGCCGCCCGGTCGCGACGCCTCCGGCGTTCAAACGGGCCGCTCCGAACCCGCCGACGTGGCTGTCGCGTGAGGCGAAGGCCGAGTGGAAGCGTGTCACGCCGGGTCTGCAGCGCCTGGACCTGATCAAGCCGGAGGACCGGGCCACGCTGGCCGCCTACTGCGAGACGTGGGCACGGTTCGTGGAGGCGACGAAAGCTGTTAACCGGGACGGCATCACGAGTCTGAACCCGGAGAGCGGTCGGCTTGCGGTGCACCCCGCGGTGCGGGTGGCCGAGCAGGCATCAACGCAGCTCCGGCAGTATGCCAGCGAGTTCGGTTTGACGCCTGCCGGTGAGCGCAATGTGTCGAAGCAGGACGGCGGAAGTGACGACGAGAAGAACCCGTTCGCGTCGACCGGCACTGACGACGACTGACGACGGCCCTTGGGCTGATGCTGATCTCGATGCGCTGAAGCTCAGCCCCGAGGTCGCGTGGTATCTGCAGGACCGTGGGTATCCGCCGCCGGATTGCCCGCCGTTGGTCAAGACGCCGGAGCCGCGCGAGGTGCCCGGGGCCCGGTTCGATCCGGCCAAGGTGGACGTGGTTATCGCGGCGTTCCGCCAGCTGCGGCACACGAAGGGCCGGTTTGCGGGTCAGCGGTTCGATCCGGATGTGTGGCAGGTGGCGTACATGATCGCCCCGGTCGCCGGGTGGGTGCATCGATCGATCGACTCAGGGAACTGGGTGCGGATCATCACGGTCGCGTACGTCGATATGCCGCGTAAGAACGGCAAGACGACGACGGCGGCCGGGTGGGGCATCTACCTGACGGCGGCCGACGGGGAGCACGGCGCCCAGGTGATCGCGGCGGCGACAACGATGGGGCAGGCCGGGTTCGTGTTCGACCCGATCCGTCAGATCGTGTCCAAGTCACCGGGGTTGAAGCGGCATCTGCGGGCGCTGAAGCATCGGATCACGCACGCGGCCACGGGAAGCTACTTCCAGCCGATCGCGAACGCGGGTGATGCCCAGCACGGCGCGGACATTCACGGCGCGATCGTCGACGAGTTGCACCTGCACAAGACGATGGATCTGATCGAGGCGTTGGAGACCGGCACCGGTTCGCGTGAGCAGCCGCTGATCATCTTCATCACGACCGCTGATGCTGGGAAGCGGCACACGCCGTACGACGAGAAACGGCAGCTGATCGAGAAGCTGGCCCGGGGTGTGCTGAAGCGGCCGACCACCTACGGCGTGGTATTCGCCGCGGAGAAACCCGAGTACGAGAACGGCAAGCTGGTCAAAGGTGACGATCCGTTCGCCGAATCGACCTGGAAGAAGGCCAATCCCGGGTACGGGGTGAGCCCGACGAAGCGGTACATGGCCGAGGCCGCTGAGAAGGCGAAGGACAATCCGGCCGAGCTGGCCCGCTTCCTGCGGCTGCACTTGGGGATCCGGACGAAGCAGGAGACCCGGTACCTCGAAGTTGAGGACTGGGACGTCAACGCGAGCATGGTGGATCTTTCTCGGCTGGCCGGCCGGGAATGCTACGGCGGCTTGGACCTCGGTTCGACGTCCGACCTCACGGCGCTGGTGTGGGTGTTTCCCGCTGACGACGGCGCGTTCGAGGTGCTGGCGCGTCATTGGGCGCCAGAGGATTCCGTGGAGTACCTCGATGAGCGCACCGCGGGGGCGGCGTCGACGTGGGTCAAGCAGGGCTGGCTGACGACGACACCGGGGAACGTGACGGACTACGACTTCATCGAGGCACAGATCAAACGTGACTGCGATGAGTTCCTCGCCCAGGAGGTTGCGTACGACCGTTGGCACGCCTCGCAGTTGGTGAACAACCTGATCACCGAGGGCGCGCCGATGATCACGATGGGCCAGGGGTTCGCGTCGATGTCAGCACCGACACGGGACCTGCAGCGGCTGGTCCGGGTCGGCGCGAAGACCGACGACGACGGGCTACCGGTGAAGCCGATGATTCGGCACGGCGGCAATCCGCTGCTGCGATGGGAGATCGACAACTTCGCGGTCGCGATGGACCCGGCCGGAAACGTGAAGCCGGACAAGAAGAACGCCGGCGACAAGATCGACGGCGTTGTTGCACTGATCATGGCGCTGTCACGGGCGTTGGCCGCGAAGGAAGCCGAGGGTCGCTCGGCATACGAAGACTATGACCTGGCAATCCTGTAAGGAGGCACGACAGTGGGTCTAGCCTCTTGGCTGGGTTTCAATCCGCCGGCGTCAGCGCCGCAAGTCGCTGGCCCGCTGCGGCCGAGCGTTGAACTGATCCCCGAGGGGATGTCGCTCGACGAGTACCTCAAAGGTGTTCTGACGCAGCCGGTGGAGAAGCTGTGGCGGGAGCAGCCGCATCTGCGGACGGTCGTGGGGTTCGTCTCGCGCAACATCGCTCACCTCGGCATCCACGTGTTCGAGCGCGACGCCGAGGATGGGCGAAACCGAGTGCGCGGCGGGCCATTGTTCGACCTTCTCGACGAGCCCAACGACGAGATGACGCAGTTCGATCTCATCGAGGCGACCGTCGCATCCCGGATGCTGTACGACGAGACCTACTGGTACGTCGGCCGCGATCTGGGGGCGCCGTCGGGCTGGGTGATTCGGCACATCCCGACACCATGGGTGATCGGAACTGTTGGGGCCACTGCGTTCCGGGTCGAAGGGTACAAGGTCGCGATGCCGGGGACACCGGCCGGAAAGTACGTAGAGGTGCCGGCCGAGGACATGATCGTGTTTCACGGATGGAATCCGGTCGACCCGAGGTCTGGGGTGTCTCCGGTGCATGCGTTGAAAGCGATTCTGGCCGAGCAGATCCATTCCCAGGTGTACCGGGATCAGATGTGGCAGCGCGGCGGTCGGGTGGGCGCCTACCTGACGCGTCCCGTTGGCGCCCCGGACTGGGGCAAGTCCGCAGGCGAGGGCCACCCGAGTCCTCGCTCTCGGTTCATCGACCAGTGGCAGAACTCGTATGCCGGCGATCGCGGAGCCAAGGCTGGTGGCACACCACTGCTCGAAGATGGCATGGAGCTCAAGCAAGTTGGGTTCAATGCCAAGGAAAATCAGTACGTCGAGGCCGCGAAGCTGTCGCTGGAGACCTGCGCGCAGGTGTATTTCATCAACCCGACGATGGTCGGCATCCTCGACAACGCGAACTACTCGAATGTACGTGAGTTTCGCAAGGCGCTGTACGGCGACAACCTGGGCCCGGAGATCGAGCGGACAGCGCAGCGGATCAACAAGAAGCTCGTCCCGAAGCTGGTCGACCGGCGCCGGTTCTACTGCGAGTTCAACCTGCAGACGAAACTGGCGGGCTCGTTCGAGGAGCAGGGCGACATCCTGCAGCGGGCGATCGGCGGACCTTACATGACCCGCAACGAGGGCCGAGCGAAGTTGAACATGCCTGCGATCGACGGCGGCGACGAGTTGATCGTGCCGTTGAACGTCACCCAGAACGGTGACAAGGAACCGATACCTGCCGAACCGGCACCGGGCGACGATCCGGCTGATCCGAGCGAGGAGACCAAGAATGGCCGCAGCCACCGACACAACGGGCACGCGTTCAATGTCACCGTCTGACCGGCCGACAGCCGGAACCAAGTCGGTCGTCGTCAAGTTCAAGACCGACGGCCTGGCCGAGGGCGAATTCATCGGCTACGCCTCGGTGTTCGGCAACAAGGACAGCTACGGCGACGTCGTCATCAAGGGCGCATTCGCCAACACGCTGGCCGAGTGGGAACGCAAGGGCGTGCCCATCCCGCTGCTGTGGGGCCACAACACCGCGGACCCGGACTTCAATCTCGGCGAGATCATCGAGGCCACCGAGGACGAACGCGGCCTGAAGGTCCACGGCAAGCTCGACATGGAATCGCCGAAGTCGGCGCAGACCTATCGACTTCTGAGATCCGGCCGCGTGAACCAGATGTCGTTTGCCTACCACGTCGTCGACGGGGCCTATATCCAGCCCGAGGGTGACGACAAGACCTGGCGCGACGCGTACTACGAGCTGCGTGAGCTCGATCTGTACGAGGTGAGCATCGTGCCGATCGGCGCCAACCAGGAGACCGAGATCCTGGCCGTGAAGGCACTGGCCAGCGCCATGCGGTCCAAGGCCGGCCGGGCGCTGTCGTCGAAGAACGAGGACGCGCTCCGCGGGGCGCTGGCCCAGGCCGAGGAGATCGTGACCGCGATCAAAGGTGTGCTGTCCGCCGTCGAATCCGACGACGAGGCAGACGAAGAAGACCAGGACAAGACCAGCGGTAAGGAACCGTCGCCCGAGGCTGAGAAGTCGTCGTCGGCTGCGACCACGCCAAGCCCGTCCGTCTCCCTGGCGCTGATGGAAATCCAAATCGCAGCACAAGGAGACATGGAAGCATGAGCGGAACTGATACCGCGGTGCCGAGCAAGGAGCGCCGCGACGAACTGGTGCAGAAGGCGCAGGCCGTCGCCGAGAAGGCGAAGGGCGAGAAGCGCGATCTGACCGTCGACGAGCAGCAGGAGATCGGTGAGTACCTGACCGAGATCAAGGGCATCAACGAGGCGTTGGTGGCAGCGGCCAAGTCGAGCGCCATCCTCGGCCAGCTCGACAGCCTGGCGGCGCTGAACCCCCAGGCCGGCATCGTCACCCCCGGCGGTGCCCCCGACGAAGGTGCCAAGGCCATGAGCCTGGGTGAGCACTTCGTCAAGCACGCGCACCAGCGGATGATCGACGCCAAGGGCCAGACCGGTCTGACGTTCGCCGCGCCCGACTTCGGCATCAAGGCCGCCGCCGACAATCACGTCGTGGGCGGTTGGGCTGCCGGTGCGCCGTTCCTGACCGACTTCGACCGGACCATCGTCCAGGCGCTTCGCATCCGCCTGACGGTCTCCGATCTGCTCAGCCAGGGCACGATCAGCGGCAACGCGATCAGCTACCTGGTCGAAGGCGCGATGGAAGGCGACTTCACCACGGTCGCGGAGGCCGGAGCGAAGCCGCAGATCCACTTCGTCAACCCGACGCAGGTGACCGACGCGCTGAAGAAGATCGCCGGCTTCATCAAGATGACCGACGAGTTCCTCGAAGACGCCGACTTCCTGGTGTCGGAGATCAACAACCGGTTGCTGTACCGACTGGCCTACTTCGAGGAGCAGCAGCTGCTCAACGGTGATGGCACCGGCCAGAACCTGACCGGTCTGCTGAACCGCGCCGGTATCCAGACCGAGACCTCGGCCGGCCCGGGCGACAACGCGGACGCGTTGTTCCGGGCACTGACCAAGATCGACGTCAACTCCGGTCTGGCGCCCGACGGCATCGTCATCAACCCGACGGATTACCAGCAGCTCCGGCTGGCCAAGGACGCCAACGACCAGTACTACGGCGGTGGGTTCTTCGCCGGCCAGTACGGGCAGGGCGGCGTTCCGATGGACCCGCCGCTGTGGGGCCAGCGCACGGTGGTCACCCCGGCCATCGCCGCCGGCACCGCACTGGTGGGCTCTTACAAGATGGCCGCCACCCAGTACCGCAAAGGTGGCGTCCGAGTCGAGGCTGCCACGCAGCACGCGTCGGACTTCACCAGCAACCTGGTGACCGTGCGAGCCGAGGAGCGCACGGCATTGGCAGTGCGTGTGCCGCTCGGCTTCTGCAAGGTCACGTTCGACTGGACCGCCTGACCCATCCACTGACGGGAGCGCCGCGCCTGGCCCGAGTCTGGGCGCGGCGTAACCGTTCTTGCACCTGAGAGCGAGGAATCACGATGCAGGAATACGTGATCAACGTGCCGGGCGGGATGGAAACCACCGTGCTGCTACCGGACGACGAGGCCGAGAAGCGCGGCCTGAAGCCCGTCGCGAAGGCCGCGGCCAAGGCGAAGACCGCCCCGAACAAGGCCAAGACGCCGGAGAACAAGAGCGCGGCGGCCGACAAGCGGGCCGAGGCTGTCTCGCGGGCGATGAACAAGCCGTCGAAGTCGGGCGATGCCTGACCCAGTGACGGGTGAGCCGACCGCGGCTGACGTCGCGGCCTACTCGCAAGGCCTTCTGGCCGAGACGGATTCACGTACCGGCCTGCTGCTGACCGGTGCTCTGGCGGCGGCCCGCGCCTACTGCGGCTGGCACGTAATCCCCGAGGTCGAGGCCATCGTGACGATCGACGGGCCGGGATCACCGCTGCTGGTGTTCCCGACCCTTCGACTCGTCGATCTGACCGAGCTGTCCGAGGACGGCACCGCGGTAGACCTCGACGGCGTCGAGTGGTCCGGCCGCGGCCTGGTCCGCAAGGCAACTCGAGGCTGCTGGACCGGGAAGTACCGCGGCATCACCGCGACCATCACTCACGGTTTCGCGACAGCGCCCGACTTCAACGCCGCGGTCCTGGCCGCAGTGGATCGCGTCGGCGCCGGTGGTGGTGAGACCGTGGGGCCGTTCAAGTTCCCTGATACGGGGTCGGCGTCGGCCGGGTCGACGTTCTCGGCCGCTGAGAAGGCGATCCTGGACCTGTACCGGTTGGAGCCGCAGCCCTGATGGCTGCTGAAACCGTGACGGTGACACCGTTGTTCGGTAACGACGACGACGGCAACCCTGTTCCTCCGGGGACCGCGGTGGTGCTGACACCCATCGCGATCGCGCCTGGGAACACCACTCGCCAGTTCGGTGAGGGCGGCGACCTGGACGCAGCCGAGTTCACCGTGTACCTGCGGCTGGCCGACGCGGACAAGGTCAAGGACGACGACCAGGTCGAGGTCCGATCGCGCACATGTCTTTCCCGCGTGCAGGTGTGGCGGTCTCCGCGCACTGGCCGCGGCGGTGTCGTGGTGGTGTGCCGATCGGCCACCGGAAAGGGCGCGTGATGGCCAAGCCTGGTTTCAAGCGCAACGCCAAGGCGGTTGCCCGGATCCTGCACAACGTGGACGGTGGGAAACGCGCTGCCGCCGAGAAGATTCGGGCCAAGATCCTCGCGGACAACCCCGACCTCGACGAACGCGACGTGTTCCTGAAGGTCTATCACACCGATCGCGAGGTCGTCGGGATCGTGGTTCCCGCTGACCTGCAGGCCAAGCACGGAATCGCTACCCGCGCGGCCCAACAGGCGGCCGAGGGCTGATGCCCGCACCGGATCCGGCCAAGGCGATCAAGGAAGCGCTGAAGGCCGATTGGTCGACCACGCATCCGCTGTGGACCGCAACGCTCGAAGTCGACGATGACTACCGGCCCACGGCCGGCAAGCCCACCGTTCTCGTGGCCAACGACGGCGGGCCCGCCGTATTGCGCGGGCCCTGGCTGGTGCGGAAGACCCCGCGCCGCCCCCTGATTCGGCTGACCAGCTTCGCGGTCGGCCGTGACGAAGCGCTCGCTGCAGTCAACGCGGCGGCCGACTTCATCCTCGCCCACAAACCCGGAATCAGCCGGGTGGAAGACGTCTCGGACCCCTTCACCACGAAGGACCGAGCGACAGGCGCCGCTCTGGCGTCGATCACGATGCCGGTCATCGTGAGACCAATCACCAGTTAAGGAGACGCCAGATGGCTGGCACACCCGAAAACGTGCGGGTCTGGGAGACCGGTGACGTTTACATCTTCGACCCCGACGTGACGTTCGTTCTCGCGACGCACATCCCGGCAACCATCGACGACCCGCTGCACGCCGCATGGCTGCCGGCCGGTCTGATGCTCGGCGATCCCGGTGTGGAGATGCCGCGCGACATCCAGAAGACCGACCTGGACGCGTGGCAGATCAAGCGGTACCGCACCAAGTTCCGCGGCGGGAAGGTCGACGCGAACTTCACGGTCCTGGAGGACAACGACGTCACGGCCGACCTGATCGCTCCCGAGGATCAGCCCGCACAGAAGCCGCGGCGGCTGTGCATGGTGTTCGTCGATTCGGACACCGGCTACACCGAACGCCGGTTCACCAAGCGGACTTCGGACCTGTGGGTCACCAACGACAACCACGCCGAGTCCGTCGACGGGTTCCCGGTGCAGGCGTCGCTGTACCCCGACAGCGCCAAGAAGATCTTCACGATCCAGAAGGGAATCCCGGCATGAGCAAGAAGCTCGTACTGATCGAGTACACCGAGAGCGTCGAGTCGGCAGCCGGTCGCGCCGACGAGGACGCGAAGAAGACCACGATCGAGGCCGGCACCCGCCGGTACGTCGACGCGGCATCGGCCAAGGTGCTCGTCGACAAGCGCAAGGTCGCCAAGGTCGTCGTCGAGGATGACGACAAGGCCGACGCCAAGTCGGCCGCTGCGAAGGCGGGCCCGAAGCCCGCCGACGCGGGTGGTAACTGACCCCATCGAGGCCGAGGCCACCGGCTGCCGGACTCTCACCGTAGAGTTCGGCGGCCGGAACTGGTCCATCCCAACCGATGTCGACGACTGGCCACTAGATGCCATCGCCAGCACGATCGGTTACCTGTCCGAGCAGGACAAACTCGTCACCAACCACCGCCGCGTGCTCGCGGCGCTGGAATCTCTTCTCGGCCCCCAGTGGCCTGAGTTCAAGGCAACTGCTCGCAAGCGAGGCGCGCTCGTCGAGGCGTCCAATGTGTTCGCAGCTGCCGCCGGTATCCCCCGGAACCCGGATCGGCCCGCAGACCGGGCATTCGGGGCGGTCCCCCGCCTGCTCTACGAGCTGCGGCGGTGGCCGGGCCCGGTGGAGGCCACCCTGCAGACTCTCGGCCTCGATTACCGAGATCGCTTCCGTCGCGACGACAACGGCCAGCGCCGACTGACGTTGCGGCAGATCCACGTTCAGCTGTCTCACGCCCGATATGACAGCCCGTTGGCCATCGCAAAGAACGGTGGCCGTCGCCCCTTGTCCGACGCGGCGCTCGCCGTGATGGATCTCTACGAAGCCTGGACCGGGAAAGCCCATCCGTCGAGGCCTCTGCCGCCGGCTGATGCGAAGCAACGTCAGACCGCCGAGCAGAAACGCGCTGATGCCG
The DNA here is from genome assembly GCF_058536225.1 of Mycolicibacterium arcueilense. Lineage (NCBI taxonomy): Bacteria > Bacillati > Actinomycetota > Actinomycetes > Mycobacteriales > Mycobacteriaceae > Mycobacterium > Mycolicibacterium arcueilense. The sequence continues at coordinate 249,366 of NZ_JBZTYL010000037.1, read as the reverse complement.
TCGCCGACTACAAGGCCCGTCACGGGAGCCGAGGCGACCGGTTCGGCAGCGCACTGGAAACCGCTCGCGCCAACGCCCAGAAGTGAGAGGAACTCCCACCAATGCCCAAGCAAGCCACCAAGACCCAGCCCGAAGTGCCGGATGAGGATGAGCACAAGAAGCCTCACGTCCACGCTGCCATCGAGGACGGTCTGGTCCGCTTCGAGTTCCGAGGCACCGAATTCACAGTGCCCGCTTCCGGAGACGACTGGGACGCTGACGCGTGGATCGCGCTGCTGCGAGACCAGTACTACCAGGTCGCCGAATACCAGCTGTCCGCGACGAACCAGTGGGCCAAGTTGAAGCGGCTCGCCCCAACACGTAAGGACGTCAACGAGTTCCTCGTGGTGTTCTCGGCCGCGGTGCGTGAAGGGGTCGACTTCAGCTGATGGCTGAGGACCTCGGCGAGTACTACACGATCCCGGTCATCCTCTCGTTTGAGGGGATCGACAAACAGGTCAACTCCTCGCTCGGTGGTGCCTTGGGCAAGGCCGGGAAGAAGGGCGGCCTGGACTTCGGCAAGAACCTGTCCGAGGGGATCAAGGCCTCCGAGGCCGACGTCAAACGTGCCCTGGACAATCACGCGAAGCTCGCCGACAAGGCGGCCGATGCCACCGACAAGCTGAAGGTCGCCCAGGCCGGCTACGACGATCTGGTCAGGAAGGGCGTTACCGAGGGGCAGCGGTACGAGCGCGCGAAAGCCGCGGTGGCCAAGGCAACCCGTGATGAGACCCGGGCTATCAACCAGGCCAAGGACGCGCTGAAGGACTACGAGAACGCCGCCAAGAGCGCGCAGAACTCCGGCGAGAAGGCCGGCACTGGTTTCCTGTCCGGGCTGCGTGGAGCGGCGTCGGGCGTTGGCAGTGCGGGGTCGGAAGCAGCCTCGAGTTTTGCTGAGGGATTCGCCGGGTCATCGGCGTTGATGCGCCTCGGATCTGCCGGCGGGCCGATCGGTGTCGCTCTGGCGGCCGCCGGCCTGATCGGTGGTGGCCTGCTAGTCAAGAACGTCATGGCCGGGATCGAGCGGGAACCGGCCCGCGACCTGATCCAGGCACAGCTTGGCATCGACGAGGCGTCAATGGCCAAGCTGTCGCAGTCCGCGGCCAAGGCGTACACGGACAACTTCGGCGAATCTGTCCAGGCCAATCTGTCCACGGCGAAGACCGCGTTGCAGACCGGGCTGATCTCGAACCCTGATGATCCGAGCACGCAGAAGGTCATCGAGAATCTCACCGCGGTCTCGACCCTTCTGGGCGAGGAGATTCCCGCGACCGCCCGCGCGGCCGGCCAGCTCATCAAGACCGGGCTGGCTGACAACGCCAACCAGGCGTTCGATCTGATCGTTAAGGGCGAGCAGGCCGGTCTGAACATCTCCGACGACTGGCTCGACACCCTCAACGAGTACGGCACGCAGTTCCGCAAGCTCGGCCTGTCCGGGCCGGAAGCGGTCGGCCTGATCTCGCAGGCGCTCAAGGGCGGTGCTCGGGATTCGGACGTCGCGGCCGATGCGATCAAGGAATTCAGCATCCGCGCGGTCGACGGGTCGAAGACCACGATGCAGGCGTATCGCGATCTTGGCTTCAGCGCCAAGGACATGAGCGAACGGTTCGCTGAAGGCGGCCCGGCGGCCCGCGAAGCGTTCGGCCAGATCCTCACGGCAATCGGTTCGATCAAGGATCCGCTGAAGCAGTCGCAGATCGCGGTGTCGCTGTTCGGCACTCAGGCCGAGGATCTCGGTGGCGCGTTCAATCAGATGGATCTGTCGAACGCGGTCGATCAGCTCGGCCAGGTGGACGGCGCGGCCCAGTCCGCGGCGGAAACGATGAGCGACAACGTCACCAGCGACTTCGAAGAAGCGAAACGTTCGATCGAGGTCAGTCTGCAGGCAGTGCAGGACAAGCTGGCCGAGGCGTTTGGCCCGTCGATGAAGCAGGCCGCCGATTGGGCGAAGCAGCACGAGGGCGACATCGCCAATGTGTTCATCAATCTTGGTATCGCGGCGATCTCGGCGTCTCAGGATGTCGTGAAGTCCACGGGCAACATCGTCGTCGCTGTGGGGCAGCTTGCCGGTGGGATCGGCAACATTCAGGGTGCGGTCACGAAATTCCAGGCGTGGCAGGCCGATATCCGCGGTGATCATGACCAGGCCGCTCAGCTGCGCGCCGAAGCTGAGGAGTATTTCAGCTGGGGCGAAGGCATTCAGAAGCTCGGCAACGACATGATCTCGAATTCCGAGAAGATGGATGACTGGAAGCAGTCGTTGCGCGAGCTCCGCGACAAGGTTGGTGATGCTCAGGACGGAACGAAGGGCCTCAACGATGAGTTGAAGGGTCTGCCGGACCGTAAAGACATCAAGCTGAATCTCACTGATGGGGCGGGCAATCCGATCCACGCGGGACAGTCCGCGACGGCTGGCATTCCCGGGCTCGCTGCAGCGGGCGTCGGCGGTCCACCCAGCACGGGCGGGCGCGGTTCAGGCACGTTCGACTGGGACGCCGTCGCCAAAGCCGAATCTAGCGGCAACTGGTCCGACAACAATTCCGGCGGACACACGACCTCGTCGGGCGCGCCGCGCGGTGGCCTTCAAATCACTGACGGAACCTGGAAGGCGTTCGGCGGCACCGAGTTCGCGGCGACGGCCAACCTTGCCACAAAGGAACAGCAGATCATCGTCGCCGAGCGGATCGCGTTCAGCGGCTACAAGGGGACCAATCCGCAGGGCCTCGGCGCTTGGGAAGCCATCACCAAGGGCATGGTCCCCGGTGTCACCGCGAACACGCCGCGCGGCGGTCCGATGCCAGTCTCAGTGCCCGCCGCCGCGCAGTCGGGAAACGTGCCCTCGGTACAGGGCACTAACCCGCAGATCAGCATGTTGGCCCAGATCGCCAAGCAGCAGTTCGGCCTCGATCTGACCTCCGGTAAGCGCGACTGGGCGGGAACTGCATCCGGCAAGAGCTTCCACCTGACTGGCGAGGCCGGCGACTTCTCCAACGGCCAGGGCAACACCCCGCAGCAGGCGGCGTTCGCCAAGTGGCTCAACGAGAACTTCGGCCAGTACCTGCAGGAGCTCATCTACTCCGATCCGTCCGTTCCTGGAGTGAGCCTGAACGCGGGTGGCCCGTTCGACTACGGCGCGAAGACCATGGGCGAGCACGAGAACCACGTGCACGTCGCTGTCAAGGACGGCATGGCCGCTGCGTTCGAGCAAGCTCTCGGTGGCGGCGGCGTGACTGGCCTGAGCCAGAGTGGTCCCGTCTCCCCGAACCTGGTCAATGGGTTCGGTGCTGGTTACAAGCCCGGCATCGGCACACCCGGTTACAACGAGTACGGCGATCCCGGCTATTACGAGACCGATCCACGCCAGATCGCCAACGCGCAGCGCCGCGCCGAGGACACCGCGCAGGCGATCGCCGACGCCGACGAGCGGATCCTGGAAGCCAAGCAGAAGCGCGCCGACCTCGAAGACGAGATCAACGTCACGGCTGAGGACCGCGCCAAGGCTGACCGCGCCATCGCCGATGCCGAGAAGAACGCACGCCGCGCCCGTGAAGACGCCCAGTGGGCGCAGGACGACCTCGCCGAAGCGCAGCAAGGCAAGTTCACCGCTGCCAAGGAAGCCAAGAAGCAGAAGGGCAGCCAGGGCGGTATGGGCCTGGGCGACCTCGGCAGCATCGCCGGATCGTTCCTCAAGGAGACGTTCGGCGTCGACGGCTCGTTCCTGCCGGACCTGTCCAGCATCATGCCGATCCAGATGCTGGGCGCTGGCCTCAACGCGTTCGCTGGACCGCTCCAAGGCCTGATCGACGGCAAGCTCGGCATCCAACAGCCCGGCTGGACCCCGGAGATGGGTGATCCTGCCGCCGGCCTGTCGACCAGTGGCGGCGCGTTCGGGATGCCCGACGTCGTTCCGCCTCCGATGCCGGCCGCCGGTGCGCACCCCGGCACCGGTGCGCCTCCCGGGCCTCCCACCGTCATCAACAACAACGTGTCGACCAACGTCCAAGGCAACGTCGGCATGGACCCGGTCTCGTTCCGCAAGGAGCAACAGCGCGCCCAGGACCGCGGTGTCGCACGCCTCACCAGCTTCGGAGCGGGCCTGAAATGACCAATCCCCTTGTGCAGCGGTGGCGCGACCTCGACGACAACATGAAGGCCACCGGCATCAACATCGGCACGATCGACACGAACGATCGCGGCTGGAATCTCGGCGGCTTCATGGCCGGCCGCCAGGGCGCCATCATCACCGGCCCCGTCGCCGGCATGGTCCACCACCCGTTCAAGTCCGTCTGGCACGAACCGGCCTACGGACCACCACGGTTCGAGCGCACCGTCGACGAACGCCGCGAAATCTCCACCCGCATCACGCTCATGTCCGACGACGACTTCGGATGGTTCGACACCGAATCCCTGTTCTGGGACGGCGTTCCGCGCGACGAAGCCACCCTGTACTTCGACGTGTTCACCCGCGCAAAGGGCCAGCTCTACATCCCCATGATGCTGCTCGACGCCGTGGAAACCCCACTCGAGAACGACCCCACGATGGACGGCAACAACATGCAGGAGTGGGACATCCTGCTGGCCGCCGACGGTGACCCGGCGTGGCAGATGCCTGATCTGCGGCCGCCTGACTGGGTGAACGACTGGTCGCGCACCACCACGATCAAGCCCGACGACAACCCGCTGTCGACACCGATCACCGTGGGTGTCGGCAAGATCAAGGTCGCCAACCGCGGAACCAACATCGCATGGCCGACCATCACCGTCTCCGCGCCGGGCCGCTGCTGGATCTCCAACGGCTCCACCAACGAGATGATCCGCGTGCCGAAGCTCAACCCGGGCGAGCACGTGCGCATCGACACCGATCCGTCGCACCGCATCGCGATCAGCGACCTGGACCCGATGGACAACTGGACCAAACGCCTCGCCCGCAACTCCGAGCTGCTGTCGTGGCTGTTCGGTGAGTACGGCGAGAGCGGCCAGACCATCTTGGAGCGCTTTCACGGCCAAGGTTTCTCGAACCCGATTCAGCCGGGCACCGTCGCCACCATCACTGTGTTCCATTCGCAGGAGAACGCCCGCGTGGGTGTGCGTCTGCCGCAGCGATACGAGCGCGCGATCTCATGACCGCCCCGGTGCTCACCGCCAGCGAGTTCGCCGAGATCGAGCAACGGCTGAACATCCGTGCGTACGCCTACCAGCATCGCCCGGTCAAGAAGCCGCTGATCCGCGTCCACGACAAGAAGATGGATTTCGTTGCGCGGATCGAGATCCCGGAGTCGTGGGACTGCGAGGAGATCGCGCACGACGACGGCTCGGCGCACATCGAGATCGTCGGCAAGGACAACGAGTGGCTGCGCGACCTGATCATTCACAAGACGCGGCCAGCTGAAGACCTGCACATCACGATTGACCCGGACCCCGACAAACCCCACGACTTCAAAAACCGGTGGGGCGGCAAGGTCGAGACGATCCGCGACGTTCAGGAACGTGGAAAGCCCACGGTCACAACGCTGAACGTCATCAGCAACCGGCGCCATTTGGCCAAGTTCAACCTGGCTGCCTCGCCGCTGCTGCCGCCGGCCGTGCAGTTCCCGAAGATGTTCTTGTGGGGCGGCCCCTGCGCGAGCACGTGCGCGACGGCCATGATGGTCAACCTCGCCCGCGTCTACACGCTTAACGCCTGGTGGCCGCTCCCCCGCAACATCCTGGCCCCCGAAACGTGGCTGGAGAACGTCTCGCCGCTGAACTGGCCGGTCCAGGTGATGCCGATCAACACGATCCTGGATCAGTCCCGCTGGTGCACGATCGCCGCGCGGTGGAAGGACGCGAAAACCGTTCTGACACCGGTTATGAAGGACTGCGGTGTCATCTGCCACGCGTACACGTGGCTGCCCGGTGATCCCCCGCCGTACACCGAGGTATTCGGCACCGACCTGGGCAAGATCCTGGTTCCGACCCGGGCCTGCGTCATCCTCAGCTTCGAGAACGACAGTGGCATCACCGGCCCGACCGGTACCGCGGTCGATGGCCTGATCAACCTGTTCGCTGCCACCGCCGACGATCTGATCACCGAGGCGTTGTTCCCGGTCGACGGTGACGGTGACGGTGAGACCGACCCGCTGATCCGCAAGCTTCTCGGTGTCGCGCCGAAGCGGCCCCCGTTCGTGTACCGCGACGTCGGTTACGGCAGCACCAACCGGCGCGAGATGACGATCCACAAGTCGCAGGCCATCATCATCAACACAGGTGGTCGAAGTCCCGGCTGGGTCAACCAGGCCATCACGTTCGGGATCCGTTATGGCCTCAGCCAATTGGCCCAGGCCATCAACTACGGCATCGGCGCATACCAGCAGTACGGCACCGAAGGCCTCGACAACCTCTACCAGGGCCAGCTCGACGACACCCTGCTCGCGTTCATCAACTTCATCGACCCCATCCGGTCGGCTGAAGTCGGACCGTACGCATTCCAGGAGCACTTCGAGACCGGCTCCGGATCCGCCTTCACCGTCAACAGCATCTTCACGCTGCGTGAAGGTTGGTGGAAGACAAGGCCTTACACGTCGTTCAAGTTCGACGTCGACGACAGCCTGTTCGTCTTCGGTGAGGACGTCCGGCTCGGCTCGCAGGTTGCGGCTGAAGAACGCGGCGTGCTCTACCGGGACCAGATCCTGGCGTACAAGCGGCAGGGCACCCGGTACGGGACCGGGCGGCCGACGCTGTCGTTCGGTGACGACTCACGTGAAGAGGATCCGTTCGCCCAAGGGATCGCAACAGTGGCCAACGTCGCGAACTTCGCGGCGCTGCTGGCCGGAAGTGGAGACATGTTCTAAATGGCCAAAGTCATTGAACCCCCGAAGATCAGCGTCCAGAAGTTCCCATATCAGCGGCGCTGGACGCAGGCCGAGCTCGACGAGGTCTACGCACGGTTCGAGAAGATCCGCACGGTCCTCACCGACGTCGTCGGGCCGTCCGGACAGGTGATGTACATCGACCCGGGCACGGTGGCGATCATCGCGCTGCACGCCGCGCTGGCCGGCTGCGACATTCACGACGACCTGGCGTTCATCGAGCACCGGGTCCGAGACGACGAATACGGCATCTTCCAGGGCGTCCACGAGTGGCGGGTCAAAGGCGACTTCGCGCCTGACGATCTGCCCCCGGATCCGAAGGTCGCCGAGGCTCAGGCCGCCGAGCTGCGGGCCAAGCTGCGCGACGAAGTCGATCCGAAGATCCTGGCCGAGCTGAAACGGCAGATCGCTGAGGAGTTCACCGCCGAGACGAAGAGAACCCGCAAACGCGGCAAGCGCGTGTCGAAGGAAGGGCAGTAGCCATGGCCGAACCGGTATTCGCCGGCGAGTATCTGACCCGGATGCGGTGGTTCCTGTTGCCGCGGGAACCCGGCACACCGCGCCGGGTGGTGGGCACCGCAACGATCGTCGACGACGAGGCCACGCTGCTGACCGATGCGATCGTCGGCCCGCAAGGCATCCCCGGCGAGCCGGCCGACATCATCCGCCGCGAGTACGGCCTGACCGACCCGGGCGACCTACCCGACCCGCTCACGCTCGACGAATCCGACTATGGCCGTGGCTGGTACATCCAAGGCCAGTGGCATGTGTTCGACAAGCCGGGCGAGTACCACATCCTGCAGGGCAGCATCCAGGGCCCGCCCGGGACCACTCCGAATATCGGCATGTCCGCCGAGCAGATCGAGGCCCCGGAGACCGGTCCGATCGGCGAGATCGAGGTCGAAGAATCAGGGCCGTCGACCGCGCCGCACTTCCATCTGAAGATCCCCGGCATCCCCGGCCCCGAAGGCCCGGCCGCATCGATCGGTTCGGCGTCGGACATGGACGACTCCGACCCGGCAATCGGGAAGACCGTGGTGGTCACCGGGGTCGGCCCCACCACCTACGGACTGGGCTCTCCCACGCTGTATGTGCCGAAGAAGTACACGATCCCGCACAACAGTTTCATCGGGCACTCCGGCTCCGAACCGCGGTTCATGATCGCGTCGAAGAACCTGCCACCGCAGGCATCCGACTGGTACCCCGACGTTGTCGGGCACGTGAAGTTGCAGCGCGGCAACATCCTGTCGTCGGTGCAGTGCGAGGTCGAAGTCCGCATCGGCATCACCGGCGCCTCGACCGGCGAGGGTGAGCCGCTGTGCGGACTGGCCCCGTACGACCCGAGCGTCGCGCTGCTGGACTCGGCGACGATCGCGAACATCTTCCCGCACTTCTCTGAAACCACCGATCCGGATCGCTCGACCGACCCTGACACCACCGCGGGTCGCTGCGAGGCCGGCACGGCGTACACGGTGTACGTGTTCGTCCACAAGATCGGCGGTTCCGGATCCTGGACCTTCGTCAAGGATTACAACGCGCAGCTGCGCATCAACGTGGAGCCGGTCGTCGCCTGATGGGCGAGCTCGATCTGTCCCGCTTCCGGGGCGCCCAGTCAGCGTCGATCAACTCTGGCGGCGGCTCGTATGACCGGAAGATCCCGGACAACGATCACGATCCGCTGCGGAATGCGCTGGATTGGACCGATCCGATGGGGGCGATCGCGGATGCGGCCGGCGAGGTCGGCGAGAAGATCCGCAATGCGTTCGTCTTCGTTGTCCGTGAGTTGACCGGTATCGACCTGTCATCGTGGGATGCGTTCATCGCGTCGCTCGATGATGGGAAGGGCATCGATCTGCCGTTTCTGGTGCAGGCACTGCAGACGGTCGCAGCGATCTTCGGCGGCATCGATCTGAGCATTCCGCATACGCCCGAAGAGGTTTGGGCCGCGGTGATGTCGGTGTTCGTGCTGCCGTTGAATCTGTTCGCGGCGCTCGTCGGTGGTCTGATCCCCGGTGGTCTGATCCCGGGTCTGGATGCGAGCAAGATCGTTTCCGGCCTGTTCCCGATCAGCCGGATCGGCGACCTTCAGGACACGTTGGACCTGCTGCAGGGCAACATCGACGCGATCCCCGGCGCGCAGGCGTTGATCGACAAGATCTGCAACGCGATGGGGGTTCCTGGGACCGGGCACACCGTCACCGACGTGTACAACGCGCTGTTCGCGATCCCGGGCGGCAACATCGGCTCACCGATCAGCGCGATCAACGTTCCGGCGCTCGACGGATCCAAGATCACCAGCGGCAGCATCGCGCAGGCGTTCCTGAACATCACCAGCATCTCGGCTGGCTGGGTTACCGGCCTGCTGTCCGGTGCGAACATTCCGATCCTCGACCAGACGAAGGTGAGCGGGCTCGACACGATCGCCTCCGATGCGTCGACAGCGCAGGGGAACTGGCAGTCGTGGTTTACCGGCGGTGGGTGGGGCGACATCGGTGAGAGTGTCGCGGATTTTCTCGGTACCAAGGAGACAGCGAACACCGCGGACGCCACGGCCACCACGGCACAGTCGACGGCGCGCTCGACGATCACCCAGCTGTTCAACAAACTGGGCGGCAACAACGCCGATACCGCGACGCTGTCACAGGCGAGCGCGACGATGCAGGCGCTCGCCAACACGATCAGCGCGCAGGGTGCGGCGATCACCACCCTGCAGAACCTGCTGGACGGCGCGAACGGGTTCAGCGCATCGGTTCCGTTCCGGCAGCCCGAAACGGCCGTGTTCGACGTCGCAGGTGCGTTCAGCTACACCCTGCCGTCGTGGTTCAACACCGCGACCGACTCCCTCGACGTAGCCCTCTGTGGCGGCGCCTCCGGCGGTGGTGGTGGCCTGTCTGACGATTCGAGTCCCGGCACTGATTCGGTGTTCAAGGCCAACGGCGTCACCAAGGCCACCGGCACCGGTGGCGCGGCGGTCGGCCCTGGTCCCGGTGGCGGTATCGGTGCCAGCCCTGGCAACCAGATGCTCAACGACATCCTGTATCCCGGCGGTGCTGGTGGCACGAACACCAAGGATGGAACTCAGCCGGGCGGCGGTGGTGGCGGCGGCAACTTCTTCAACGTGATCGGCAAGGGCGGCAACGCTGGCGCCTGGGGCACCACCATTCTCGGACCCGGCGCTACGACCGCGCCGTTCACTGGCACGGTCGGCGCCGGCGGTGCGGGGACAGCTGGCGGGTTCAGCCCGGGCCGCGGCGGCGACGGCATTGTGTACGTGCGGGCGCGGGCCGCGATGCCGGCCGCGTTCACCTCGATGGGCACGCTGCTGCTGCCCACCTATCGGCTGAACACCGGTGTCGCCCTGACGGATGCGATGACCGCGGCGGCGACGTGGGGCCGCACACCGCCGGGCGGCTCGTCGGGTGGGCACATCCTGATCATCCGGGCCAACACCGCGTTCACCAGCTACGTGTACCTGTGGGTGAAGACCGTCAGCGGCGCGACGAACTACGAGCTGGGCCGGGTGTCGTCGGGGGTCAAGTCGGTGTGGAAGACCGGCACCATCTCCGAAGCGGTGCCATTCAACGCGTTCTCGCTGACCTCCGACGACGGCTACATCTACACGATTAGCGTCAACGGCACCCCGTTCGACTCGTACAACGATGCGGCGCATTCATCGCTGATGGGTGCGAGCTACCGGTCCGGCGGTTGGGCGTCGTCGGATTCGGCGTTGCCTGGCAGCATCATTCAGTTCGCGTTCCTCGACTCTGGCACCCCGTCGCGCATCACCAGCAACAGCGTGGCAACCAGCCAGGGCACGGGCAGCACCAGCTACACCGACCTGGCCACAACGGGCCCATCGGTCACGCTCAACGTGCCACCAAGCGGTGAGATCCTCGTGCACATCTCTGCGTGGCTGCAGACATCGACCAACCTGAACGTCCGCGGATACCTGGGTTTCGTTCTGTCAGGGGCCAACACGCTCGCGGCCGCCGATGCGCGAGCCGCATCCGGGTGGGGTGTCAGCACCGGCGGGGTGGTCGGAACTATCCACCGCACAGTCCATCTCACCGGCCTCAACCCGGGTACGACCACGGTGAAAGCGGTGTACAAGGCCAGCGCCGCGACCGCAACGTTCTACGACCGCAACATCATCGTCGAACCGAAACCATAGGAGAAGGAATGCCTTTCATGCCAGCAGAACCGATCCAGCAACCCTCGTACAACTCGATGCAGTTCGATGGCGGTGTCGCCGATGCCGCCGAGATCGTCGGGGCGATCGACTCCGGCCTACAGGGCGGACTATTGGTCCGTGGGTCCGCAGAGGGGCGCCGCGATCCGGATGGCAGCGTGCACTGGCGAATCGTCCTTCAGCGCCCGGACGAGAGCCCCGAGATGGTGGCCGATGCCGCAGCCTGGATCGTCGTCGCCTCCACTGGCGTGATCCGTGTTCTGACCGACGCGGAGTACCGCGCAGAGTTCAACGTTCCCGAAGGAGTCTGACCATGGCCGCGAAGAAGCTGCCCACCGTCAAGCAGTGCACCGATCCCGAGTCGCACCTGTTCGGTGCCGTCGCGGTCCAGGCCGCTGCTGACCGTTGGGGTGTCATGCACCCGGCGAACGGTGGACATTGGGCCAACGACGCCGAGATCGCGGACTGGCCAGAGCTGGCCGCGAAATGATCCGCGCGCTCGCGCTGGGCTCAGCGATCGGGGCCGCCGTGTCCGCGATCGTCGGTGTCGCCTTCTACTTCGGCATCTGGCCGATCAGCGCGATCCTCGACCAGGACACTCACCCTCCCTTCTGACCCGGTTGTAAGGGCTGTCAGCCCGGTGTAAGTCCGGCCGACCCCTCAACCCCTGAAACAAATTTCGCCCCGGCACCACCTCGGTGACCGGGGCTTCGTCGTGAAAGGACCGCGATGGCCGCCACCAAGGATCAAGTCGCGCAGCTCATCGTCGCTGAGGCGAAGGCGCGCAGCTACACCCGGGACGAGTGCCTGGCCGTGAAATCAACGCTTTACCAGGAGTCGGGCTGGTCCGAGACCATCTGGGACCCGACGCACACCACGTACGGCATTGCACAGCAGGACGGTTCGTACCCGAACCGCTTCGACGGCGCGGCCGCTCAGATCAAGGGATTCTTCGACAAGCTCGACGTCTGGCGCAGGAAGGCCGGTGCGAGCAAAGACATCTGGCTGAACATCTGCTGGATGCAGCAGGCCCCGAACTGGGAAAGCGCTGCCTACTGGTACGCCAACGGCCGCCGCGCCTACCTCACCGAGATCAAGTCGCGCATCGCCACCGTGACCCCATACCTCGACAAGTACTGGCCCATCAACGGAGGAGAACCCGTGGCCGACAACCGACCCGACTTCAACGAGTACTGGGTGCAGTCCCCCAGTAGCCAGTCCCGCAACGGGGCCAAGGTCGACCTGTGGCTCCTGCACACCCAGGAAGGTGGCGGCGGGAACGACGCCGCCGACAACCTGGCGCAGTACCTCGCCAACCCCGCCAACAAGGTGAGCTACCACTACACCGCGTCCCAGGCATCCGACGGCGGCGTTACCGTCTGCGATGTCGTCGACACCGACCTCGCCTCATGGTCGGTCCTGTCGGCCAACAACCGCAGCATCAACTTCTGCTTCGCCGGATCCCGCGCGTCGTGGACCCGCGACCAGTGGATGGCGCAGTCCAAGGCGATCGATGTAGCCGCCTACCTCGCGGTACAGGACTGCAAGAAGTACGGCATCCCCATTGTCGTCATCGGCGTCGGCGGCAAGTACTCCACTGCGCGTGCAGGCATCGCGGATCACCAGTACGTCACCAAGATTCTGGGTGACGGCACGCACACCGACGTCGGCGGTGGCTTCCCGGTCGACTATTTCGCTGAGCGAGTCACCTTCTGGGCAGCCGGCGGGATCACAACGCCGCCCGACCCGGTGAAGCAGTTCCCGAAGGATTACAGCGACCGGGAACTGTTGGAGTCCATGGCCGTCGACGCGCGGGAGATCCGCGCGCAGCTCGGCCCCGGACTCGACGAGTGGGGCGAGGACGGCGACCTCGGCCGCAACGGCCAGGGGCAGCGCCGCACGCTGCGCGCCGGCCTGGCCGCCGCGCTCCGCAAGATGGGTGCGCTCTGATGGGCTGGCAGCAGCCTCAGCTCACCGAGCCGCCGATGGGCCCGACCGATGAGATCCGCAAGCTGCAGCATCGGCTGCTGTTCGCGTTCCCCACCAACAGCCGCGCGATCGACGAGGGCGTGATCGAGTCCGGCATCTTCGACGCGGCCACCGACCGCGCGCTGCGCAACATGCAGGAATACCTGGCCGCCACCGAGGATCCGAAGTACGACCGCGAGCCTGGGGTGCTCACCTACGACTGCAAGGTCCGGCTGGGTGTCATCGTCGTCGCGCCCAAGGCCCCGACGAAGCGGTTCATTCAGCAGGGCGTCGGGTTCTCCACCGACGCGTTCCTGATGGGCGACCCCACCCACTCCTACGTCGACGCCCGGACCGAGGGCGCCGCCGAGCTGCTGCGCCTGGCCCTGCCCATGGTCGGCGTGCCCAAGGTGTGGATCGGCTACAGCATGGGCGACGACGTCGTGAACACCGCGCTGCTGCAGTGGCCCGAGGACCGGCGCGACGAGATCAAGCTGATCGCCGGGTTCGGCGGCCCGAGCCGCCGCGGTGGCCCGACGTTGCTCGGCAATGATCCCGGCGGCGCTGGGATCGCCGGGGTGTACGGGCCAGACTGGGCGGTTGATCGCACCTACCAGTTCACCCACGAGGGCGACATGTACGCCAACGCAGTCGGATTGCTGCCGTGGCTGTATCAGATCCTCACCCGCATGGAGGTCAGCCTCGAGTTCGCCGCGTACCTCTTCAACCTGTTCATGTCGACAGTGGGCAGACAGCTCCTCGGTCTGGTGGCGTCGACGCTGCCCGGCGCTGGTGCACTGTCCGCGATCGCGGGCATGGTCACCAGCGGCCCAGAAACGCAGACCAGCGGCCCGATCCTCGACGTGATGAAGCTGTTCACACTTCTGCCGCAGATCATCCAAACCATCGCCGCGGCACTGAAGTTCGTCGAGACCAACGCCCACTACCGCTACCACGATCAGCCCGAAACGTTCTGGCGTGGGCTGACCGCGGTGGACTGCGCCGCGCAGATCATCACCGAGAAGGTCACCGAGGCCACCGTGTTCACCGTGCCCGGCACCGTCTCGTGGTGGAACGACGGGCCGCCGGCCTGGACCGCCTGGAAGCTCCCGTAACCGCAACCACGAAAGGCTCACCCATGAACACGATTTGGTCGCTCAACTTCTGGAAAGACACCGCCGAACGTGCACTCAAGAGCTTCGCCCAGGGCGTCATCCTGGCCCTCGGTGGCGGCGCGGTCAACGTCCTACACCTCGACTGGCTCACCCTCGCCGGGGCCGGCGGCGGTGCCGCGTTCCTGTCCCTACTGACGTCCATCGTGTCGGCTGGCGTCGCCAACAGGGGCACGGCATCGCTGTCCAAGGCTGTTGAACCCGCCACCTCGGGCGAATGAATGGCCTGTGGAACCCCGAGTTTTGGAGCAACCTCGGGGCTCCGGCGTTGGCGCTGCTCGTCGCCGTGCTGTTCGTCGTCGCGCTGCTCCGTGAGTGGATCGTGCTCGGTAAAGCGCATCGCGCCGAAGTCGCCCGGTTGGATGCACGCGCCGAGAAAGACGCCGAGTCCATCGCCACACTGTCACGCGCGGTCACCGAGCAGCGCGCAACCGAGATGGCCATACCTCGGATCCTCGCCTCGCTGCGCGAAGCCACGATCAAGGCCGGTGATGGCTGATGTGGCCCTGGAAGCGGCGCATTGCCGACGCCGACCGCAAGCTCGCCGAGTCCGAAGCACGTAACCGAGGAGTCCAGCAGCTCGCCGCGCAAGCACTTCAAGCCACCAACGCGCTGCGCCGCGAATCCGACGTCAACGGCTGGACCGAACTGTTTCTCGCATCCATGCAAAGGGGCCACTGAATGCGCTGGGTGTACCTGGCCGGAGTGTTGACCATCGTCGGCATATTCGTCTCCGACGTTTGGTTCACGATCGACTACCGACTCGGCGCCAACATTTCCCTCGTGCTCGCCGCGGCGTTCGTCACCGCGTTCACCGTGCTGTACGGGGTGCGGTCGCTGTGGCGAGCCAACCGGATCGGGAAAATCTTCTTCACCAAGAGCGTGGTGCTGGCCGCAGTGCTGTGGCAGATCGTGCTCGCGTCCTGGTGGGACACCGAGTACCCATGGCGCCAACAGATCCGGTACGTCATCTACACGCTGGGCGCCATCGTATACATCCCGATGCTGGTGTCGCTGTGGCGTGAGCAACGGCGAGATCGGAAGCGTCGGCAGGGCCTATGACCGATCCGCAGCTTGAGTGCCGACGCGCGATCTGGCTCGCGCTCATCTGCTGCATGTGTGTCGCGCTGCTCGTGCACGTTCTCCTCTGACCTCCCTGCCTGGCGCTGCGCTGGTCGCCATCTGGGCAATGGCTTGATCCGGCGCCAGGCAGGGACCCCCGGATGTCCCAGTTTTTCGACCAGAAACGAGGCGCACCATGGCCGCACTGACCTACTTCACCGCCCGGCTCTACTACAAAGCCGTCGTCGCCGACACCCCCGAACAACTCGAAGGCGACGTCGACACCGACCCCGACACCAACGGCATCAACGCCGGGGTCACCATCACCCCGTTCCTGCGCGACGCCAACGGCAAGACGGTCAGCACCGCGACCCTCGTGGCCGCCACACTCACCCCGCCCACCTTGATCGCGCTCGCCCCGATCCGGGCCCGCCTCGACGGCGGCCAACTCAAACTCACCGCGCTGCAGCCCGACGTCCGGCTCGTCGCCCAAACCGACGCCCTCGGCCTGGCCGCCGGCACAATCCTCGGCTACGACATCGCGTTCAACCACGTCACCTTCAACGGCGGCGACCAGCAGCTCCCCAGCTTCAAGGTCCAGGCCCCGACCACTGATGCCGTGCTCGACCTGGCCACGGCGGCACGAATCTGATCTGTCGGACCGGCCCGCTATGGTGTGGGCCGTGTCAGAGCCGCTCGTCCAACGCCAGAAGCCCCGCGGCAACGCCGAGCTGGCCGACCTCACCCTGATCGTCCGGCCGCACTGGTCCACGATCCGCACGTTCACCGACGACCAGCGCGCCGAAGCCGAGGCCTACGCCGCCGAGCACGGCGCCCAGGTCGAAACACTGCCGCTCGCCCCGCCGGGATCCTGATGCCCGACGTCGGCGACCTGGTCCCGACCACCGACGACCGATGGATGACCCTGCCGCCCCGCCACTGCCCGAACGGGCACCAGCTCAGCCGCGGCCGGGTCCTCGTCGGCCACGTGCCCTGTTCGTGCGATGAGCGCGGTGGCCACACCTCGTGGCGCTGCCGCGAATGCGACACCGTGATCTACGGGCCACCGCTATCGGCCGGGTGCCGGCCACTGTCCGGGCCCGCAACGGTGGTCGAGCTCTAATCGCTCAGATCGGTCCGTGCACCCTGGCCGGGCCGACTGGCATTCCACTCGTCGATCGTCTCGACCGTCCAGCCGCGCGCCGTGCCGCGCGGGATCGTCCCGTCCTCGTTGACCGGGCCCACGATCACATCCGGCTCGGGCAGTTTGATCCGGGACAGCGCGCCGCGGCCCAGGCCGAGGTGGTGCTCGACCTGGGCCACGTTCATGTATCGCCGGGTCTTGCGCGCCTTGCTCACCGGGCCCAGCCGTTGATGATGCGGTTACCGAGCTGGTAGCTGGCGATTCCGCCCCACACGACCCAGAACGGCCAGGGCGCGTGGACGATGAGGAGAACGCCGGCTGTGGACACGGTCCCGACAATGTCGTAGTTGCGTTTGAGCAGGTGAAGCATTTTGGTGTCCTTCTTTCTGCTGCTTGTCACGGTAGTATTGGTTCCTCCGGGCACCGGGTTGGGGATGCTAGGTCCATTCCCAACCCGGCCCGGTCGGCTACCGCTTCTTACGGTGCTTTCCTGGTTTCTTTGGCTTGCGGTTCTGGATCGCCATCCAGAGGTTTACGACCAAGGTCGCTGCGGCTAGCGCAAGCCCCAGGTTTTCTCTTATATCCACCACCTCCTTTCTCTCTGACATCACTCACTTTACCGTATCAAACGGCATAGTGCAACCGTTCCGGACGGTAAAGTTAGAAGCGATTCAACAAGAGATTCAAGAAGATTCGGTCAACGCGGCGCGCTCATCAAGCAGCCCATCGACCACCGCCGTCGACCGCGCAGGATCACCATCAGCAGCGCACGCCGCACGGAACGCGGCCAGGACCCGAAGCTCCGCGTCGACCACCTCGACAGGCCGCCTCATGGGCAATCCGGGTACGTCTGCATCGCCGTCACCGTGAACTGGTCAGCCTGAACAATGCCGTTACCCGACGCCTCGGCATACTTCGCATTCACCAGGCCCCGAGACATCCCTTGCTGCAGAAACGCGCACGCCACATGGGCATCGTGAGCGGTCGACGACTCGTCGACGACGGCCCACCCCTTCGCCCGCAGACTGGCGATGAACTGCCGATCGAGAGACGCCACGACCGACGGCGGGAGAATGCCCGGCTCTGGAGCCGGTGCGGCCTGCGGCACCTGCACAGTCGATTGCACGACAACCGTCGTCACGGTCACAGGTGGAGGCGGCGGAACCGGCAAGGCATTCGGGATCGGCGGCACTGTTGTCGTGGCGGCGGGCGCGGACACTGCCACCGGCCGCGACTCCCCATCCGTGGCATATCGAAATCCCAGGACCCCGGCGACCGCCACGAGCGACAGACTCACCCCGACCGCAGCGGCCGTCACCCTGAACGGCCACTGCGCTCCCGGCTCCGGCTCATCGCCCAGGCCGTCATCTTCCGACCACGCGTAGGCAGACATCGTGTCGGCCTCAGCGACGCCGGCTAACTCGGTAGGTGCGGCAGACTCGGCGGGTTCGTCGGGCTCGATCATCATTCCCCCGGCTGCTGAGCCTTCTTGATCAGGTCCACTGCAGACCCGAAGTGATCCATACCAGAGTCCCGCAGCGAACCCATTTGCCCAATCTCTTCGGACGACATTCTCGGGCTGGCGCCCTGGCAGATGTCGCCCATCTGACGCCAGTCCCTCACCGCCTCACGAAGACTTGTGTTGACCAGCGTGTCGGGGCCGGGCAGAGCGTTCTCGAGGTCGGTGACAACGGTGTCGAAGTCGCGGCACGCCGCGCGCAGGTCTGCCATGTCGAGGCTCTGCGCGGCGCCGCCCATCCACCGGAAGTCTTTGCCGATCTTGTCCATGATCGGATCGAGCCGGTCGACGAACTCGCTCATCGTCTCAGCGGGATCCGCGGTGGTGGTGCTGGTTTCCGCGATCGGCGGACCCTTGTACGTTTCGGTCGAGCCGCCACAGCCCGCGACCAGCAGTGCAATAGCGGCAGCAGCTGTGAGCCCCCTGAACATGTCGGGATCGTACTGCCACCGAGCACTGGCGGGAACAGAAGCTGACAAAACTCCTGAGCGCTATTCGTGTACTTCCGTGGACGCCCCGATGGGTGTGCACCGACGTACATGCCCGAAAGTGTGTTTACGGTCAGGCGAGTGGTCAGGTACCTGAGCGTTTCCGACATTGCCAAGCGGACCGGACTGTCGCTGAACACGATCAAGGCCTATAGCCAGGTACCAGGCAAGTTGCCGCAGCCCGACGCTCTGATCGGAGAACGTGTGAAGGGCTGGTTGCCGAGCACTATCGACGTATGGAATGAGCGCCGGTTGCGCGGCTAAGCAGCGCCTCGCCCACGGAATGGATCGAGCTTGTTGATCGCATCGTGGCGCCGCTTGTCCGGCACCTTTGTGTAGATCTGAGTGGTCGACAGTGACGAATGCCGAAGCAGCTCTTGCACGGTCCGAATGTCCGCGCCGTCATCGAGCAGGGTTGTCCCGTACCAGTGCCGCAGCTTGTGCGGCGTGCCGGCGACGTCAGCGCGGCGCATGGCCAGACTTACGATGTGCGACACCGATTTACCGAGCACGTGCTCGCCCGGCCGAGTCGAGTTCGCCGGAAACCAGAACCCGTGCGTCGGCATCGTGGCGGCTGCCTCGATAAGCAGCCGATGTAGCGGGACTGTCCGCGCTTTCCGGTTCTTGCCATCAATCCAAACGGACGGAACTGTGGGGTCGACATGCTCACCCCGTGTTCGGGCGACTTCGCTGACCCGCTCGCCGGCCAGCAGCATCAGCAGGATCATCACGCGGGTTCGGTGGTGCATAGGGGTTTTGAGCAGGCGCATCACGCCGTTGTCGGAGACTGGTCTCGGTTCGCGGTCCGGCGCTGACGGCGTCCCCACCTTGAGCATCGGATCATCGAGACGGCGGTCGGTGACCTGCAGCCACTTGAACCAGGCACGCAGGTAGCCGACGTAAGTGCAGGCAGTGCCGTCCGACCAGTCGAACTGATGCAGGGCCAACCATCGGACAATGTCGATCGCTTTCGCCGTTGCTGGCTGGATCTCTGTCTCGACAGCAAACTGAGTAAGGATCCGGACGCGCTCTCCAATGACCGTCATCGTGTTGCGCTTGCCGTGCATCCAGAGGACCCAATCATCAAGGTGTGCAATGGCATTCGTATTGATCATGCGACGTGGTTCCCCTCGAACCGTGAATTGACTATAGGGTCACTGTGCAGCACCGGCAGGTATTGCCGTTGGCAAATGACGGTCACCGTTGAGTCACCGTTGAATCACGATCAAGTCACCCAGTCGGGGCGCCGCACCGGGGTTTCCTTCAGCGCGTTGCGGCGCGATCGAACGCGATCACGTTGGCGTCCGTGGATAGGTCTTCCCGATCGGGCGCGGGGGCGGCTGGCAGTTGGATAACATCGGCCATCGCGTCGTCATCCGTCGGACGTTCCGAGGTATCTTCGGAGCAGAAGGCCGCAGGTTCGAATCCTGCCGGGGGCACCCTCTCTGAACTGCGTAAACGCTCAGCAACAACGGGCACTCGACGCTGAAGTCGGCTATGCCGCGTTGTCCGGCCAGCCTGGTACCGCAGGCTGCATATCCGGCTTGGTATTGATTGATCGGCCGTCGGCGTTCCGCGCACCATGTCCGTCAGGTAACCGGTCGCTACATTGCTCCCGTCGGCGCTCGAAGTCGGCAAAGGTCTCGTGGTAATCGCTGCCGCCGAATCCCGGAGCAGACTCCCACTTGCTGTCGGGAGCCGCGCCCCGGATGCGCCACGATGAGAAGACGTCGTCCATCGGGGCCGGGTTGGGACCTTTCTGAGGAGCACTCGCTGCCGAACTTTCTGGTGCTGCCATTTCGACGTGCCACACCCGGATGGCCTTCATCGGCTCCTTGGGAGGTCCGGCCCAACCGCGCAAACCGGTGACCGGGCTGTAGCCGTCCGCGTCATCGCGGTACATGTCGTACAACCCGTCGCACAGGTACGCCCGCCAGCCGCCATCCACCTCGTCCAGCGACAGGATGTGGAAGTACTCGTTGCCATAGAACCGCTTTGACTCATATCGGGGCTGACCGGTGTACACCTCGTCGAGTTCGTCATCCATGTACGGACGGACAAACGTCAACATGTACGCGGGTGCATCACGCGGTGAATGATCGGTCAGTTCACGGTTGGCAGGAACGGCCCGTTCGAATCCGGGGTACGCAGCGCTCATGTCGGACATCATTTGCGCGACCCGCCAAGACTCCGCGTACGCGCGCAGTGGGACAGCAGCACCCGAGTACAGATCAATGCCCGGCTCGGCAGTCCATCGAAAACGGAAATCGCTGAGCTTGTCCGGCCGCTTGACCGATTGCGTTTCACTGCTCGGTATCTGGCGCACATCCGTTTTCTCAGAGGGTGCACAGGCCACGACGACTCCCAGTGCGAGAGACGCACTCGCAGCAACACTCCGCCACCCGGCCATCACCCTCCCCTTTCACGGCCGACCCGGTACTCGAAGCGGCCGATCCTGCCAAACCTCCCGATGTTCAGCGAACCCTAGCTGAATCACGGGGCAACAGCAGGAGCGCATTCTCTATAGAATATTTTCTATAGAGTTCATGGAAAGGCTGCCGCAGTGATCACTTTGTCCGCCGAAGAGCAGGCCATCGTCAGTACCGTCCGCGACTTCGTCGACAAGCAGGTCCGGCCCGTGGTCCGCGAACTCGAGCACACCAACACCTATCCCGAAGAACTCATCGACGCGATGAAGGAGCTGGGCATCTTCGGGTTGGCGATCCCGGAACCGTATGGCTTCGCCGCGGTTTCGATGCCCTGTTATGCACAGGTCACCGAAGAGCTCGCGCGTGGCTGGATGAGCCTGGCCGGCGCCATGGGCGGACACACCGTGGTGTCGAAGCTGTTGTTGCAGTTCGGTACGGAGGAGCAGAAAGAAAAGTACCTGCCCCGGATGGCCACCGGCGAGCTGCGGGCCACGATGGCACTCACCGAACCCGGTGGCGGCTCGGATCTGCAGGCCATGCGCACCGTCGCCACGAAGGACGAGTCCGGCTATGTGATCAACGGTTCGAAGACCTGGATCAGCAACGCGCGCAAGGCCGGCCTCGTCGCGCTGCTGTGTAAGACCGATCCGGCCGCCACCCCGGCACACAAGGGCGTGTCGATCCTGCTGGTGGAGAAGGTCCCCGGTTTCACGGTTTCGAAGGACCTGCCGAAGCTGGGTTACAAGGGCGTCGAGAGCTGTGAGATCAATTTCGTTGACTGCCATGTGGATTCGAGTTCACTGCTGGGCGGCGTCGAAGGACGCGGCTTCGCCCAGATGATGAAGGGACTTGAAGTCGGCCGAATCCAGGTCGCGGCCCGGGCGACCGGTGTGGCCCGCGCCGCGTTCGACGACGCACTGCAGTACGCGCAAGACCGGGAGAGCTTCGGTGTGCCGATCTGGCAGCACCAATCGGTCGGCAACATGCTCGCCGACATGGGCACGAAGCTGTACGCCGCGCGCAGCCTCCTGCTGGATGCCGCCGAGCGGATCGATGCGGGGGGCCGCTGCGACATGGAGGCCGGTATGGCCAAGTTCTTCGCCTCCGAGACGGCGATGGAGATCGCGCTGAACGCCGTGCGGATCCACGGCGGCTACGGATACTCCACCGAGTACGACGTCGAGCGCTACTTCCGCGACGCGCCACTGATGATCGTGGGCGAGGGCACCAACGAGATCCAGCGCGGCGTGATCGCCAAGCAGTTGGTCAAACGCGGCGGACTCGACATCTGAGGCCCGCTGGCATGACCGCGAATTCGAAGAGACGCGCGCCGATGCGGCTGTCCGACGTCGCCTCGGCCCACGTTCGCGAGCTCATCGTCTCGGGGCAGCTGCACTCCGGAGAATTCATCCGCCCGGAAACTGTCGCCGACGAACTCGGGATCAGCGCCACCCCGGCGCGGGAAGGCCTGCTGCAACTGCAGACCGAAGGCTTTCTGTCCGTCGAGCCTCGGCGCGGCTTCATGGTGACCGCGCTGTCGAGCGACGACATCCGCGACATCTACGACGCGCAGGCACTGCTGGGCGGTGAACTCACCGCCCGTACCGCCGCGACGATCACCCCGGCACTGGTCGACGAACTCGAGCGCATCCAAGATGCTCTCGAAAGAGCCGCTGCCACCAGCGATTTCGACGAGGAAGAACGCCTCAACCATCAGTTCCACGCGCTCATCTACCAGCTGAGCGGATCACGCAAGATGCGCTGGCTGATCAAGACGACGTTGTCCTACGCGCCACGCAAGTTCTTCGCCGCCGTGGAAGGGTGGCCCGAAGCCTCGGCCCAGGATCACCGCGCCGTCATCGAGCACCTGCGGGCCAACGACCCCGAGAAGGCCCGGGCTGCCATGGCCGGCCACATCCGCAATGCCGGAGCGCTGCTCGCCGAGCATCTCGCTCAGGGCGAATCCTCCGCGGGCAAAGACCAGTCCTAGACAGCGAAGCGATCTTGAAGTTGGTTGTTCGCCTCTGCAAACAACCCTTCAGCAAACTGCGCGGGAGGTATACAGTGGCTCCATCGCGTCGGCTTTCGACCAGAGGCGCGGGAGCGGTGGTGGTGATCAGGGGGAGGAACCCTCCAACACCGCCCACGTATCAGTGGTGGTCCGTTTACAGCGGGTCACCACTGATCAATTTTGGGGCTCCCCCACGCCGAGCGCGGCGAGCAGCGCCTCACGATGCGCGACGAACTCGGGATTGCGGTAGGTACGGGCGTCCGGAGTCTGAAAATCCAGGTGTCGATCGACGACAAACGAACCACCATCGAGAACGAGGACCCGGTCGGCGAGGGTCACCGCCTCGTCGACGTCGTGGGTCACCAGCAGCACCCCGGGTTCGTACTTCACGCACAACTCCTTGAGCAGATGGTGCATCCGAACCCGCGTGAGCGCATCGAGCGCCCCGAAGGGTTCGTCGGCCAGCAGCAGCGCCGGATTGCGCACCAGTGACCGGGCCAGTGCCACACGCTGTTGTTCACCGCCCGACAACTCGTACGGCCAGGCCCGCTCGCGCCCGGCCAGGCCGACGTCGGCGAGCACCGCGCTCGCCCGTTGTCTGACCTCACGGCCGGACAACCCGAGGGCTACGTTGTCGAGCACCCGCGACCACGGCAGCAGCCGGGAATCCTGGAACACCACCGACACATCGCGGGCGACGAACAGGTCCCCCGTACCGGCGACCCCGTGGTCCAACCCGGCCAGGGCGCGCAGCAGCGTGCTCTTACCGGAGCCGCTGCGTCCCAACAGGGCCACGAATTCACCTTTGCGAATCGTCAGGTCCACCGAGTCGAGAATCGTTGAGCCACTGAATGATCGACTCAGTTGCCGCACGACGGCGACTTCCTCGGTCAGGTTCCCAGCGCGCGCCGCCACGACAACGCTCTCCTCTCGACGGCGCGAACCGCGTAGTCCCCGGTGAGCCCGAACACCGCGTAGACCAACAGGCCGACCACCACGATGTCCAGCTGTCCATAGAGGCGGGCCTGGGTCATCAGATACCCGATACCGCTGGTGGCATTGACCTGTTCGACGACCACCAGCGCGGTCCACGAGATGGTGACCGCAAGCCGCAGCCCGGTGAAGAAGCCGGGCAGCGCACCGGGTATGGCCACCTTGCGGATGAACTGGCCGCGGGAAAGCCCAACGGTTTCAGCAAGTTCCACGTGGCGCAGGTCCACACCCTTGAGCTGTGCGGTGGTATTGATGTAGACGGGAATCAGCACGCTGGTGGCGATGATGATGATCTTCATGGTGTCGCCGATGCCGAACCAGATGATCGCCAGCGGGATGATCGCCAGGGTCGGCACCGCGCGTTTGACCTGAACCGGCCCATCGACGATCGCCTCCCCGATGCGGCTCAACCCGGAGATCAGTGACAGCGCCAGGCCGAGCGTCACCCCGATGGCCAGCGAGATCGACGCCAGTTTCAGGGAAGCCAGGATGTTTGTGGGCAACCGGCCGTCCGACCACATCTCACCGGCAGTGCGCAGGATGTCCAGCGGCGGTGGCAGGGTGCGCGGATCGAGAATGCCCAGCTGCGAGGTGACGATCCAGATGACAGCCAGCAGAAGCGGTCCGATGGCCAACGACGCCGGGATGGCGCGTCCGGGCCCGAGCCTGCGGCGACGCTGCGTGCCCGACCGATGGTCGAGATTCGGATACTCCCGACGCCCAGCGGCCCCCGCTTCCGCGGTAGCCGTGGAAGCGGGGGCCGTCTGGACGGTGGTCACTGCTTGCCCGTCGACGTCGCGTTGAGGTCGGCGAACCGGGAATCGAATTCGTCCTTGGCGTGCAACTCTTTCCCGGAGAACGCGCCGGCCTGCTGAAGCAGGTCGATGGTCTCCTGCTGGGTGTTGATCAGCTCATCTGTGAACCCAGGTACGGAGGATTTCCCGTCGGCCGCAGCGATGGCCTTGGCATCCTCCGGGCTGACCTTCTGATCCTTGATCAGGTACTCGTCGATCCAGGTCTGCTTGTTGTCATTGAGCCACTGCTCGGCGCGGTACCAGGCGATCACGAATTCCCGGATGGCCGCCGCGCGAGCGGGGTCGGACAGTGCTTCCCGGCTGGCGTAGACGTAATACAAGCCGGGGTAGGCGCCCGGGGCATTGGGGATTTCGATGCTCCCCTCCCCCTGCGTGGAAGTGAGGTAGCGAACCCGGTCCGGTTGCTTGAGCACCGCGGCGTTGACCTGTTCGGCCCGCAACCCGTCGGCGAACTCGGCCAGACCCAGATTGATCGGCTGTACGTCCTTGATGCTCAGGCCGACGGACTTCAGGTTGCGCAGCACGACCGCCTGCTGCGCCGTGCCCTCATTGATCGCAATCTTCTTGCCGGCCAGGTCTTTCAGCGATTTGATGCCCGAACCCGGTGACGTTGCCAGCACCAGCCCGTTTCCGTCGTATTTCACCGCCCCGACGATGGGCACTCCGGCGTCTGAGTACTGCGCGAGGATCGGCGGGACATCGCCGACCCGGCCCAGTTGCGCATTGCCCGACCGGATCGCCTCCAGACGTAGCGGACCGCTGCTGAAGTTGGCGTAGGTCACGTCGGCGCTGAGCCGGTCCTGCTCACCGGAGAGTTTGAACAGGGTCTTGAGCCGGTTCGCGTCATCAGCCACCACCAGGCTGGTCCCCTTCGGGACCGCCACCGGAATCGGTGCGTCGGCCGAAAGTCCGCCGTTGCCTTGCGCCCCGGATCCGGACGACTGGCAGCCGGCTACCAGGCCCGCGACGAGGCCGGCGGCCACGATCACCCGGGTCAAGCGGGTCAACGGATTACGCATATCAGGTTCCCTGTCAGCTCGCGGCCGACACGGAAGTGTCCGCGCCGGTGGTGAATCGGTTGGCCGGCCGGTCCAGGCCGAGGTGGTCGCGGAGGGTGGTCCCCGTGTATTCCTCCCGGAAGATGCCGCGGCGCTGCAACTCTGGGACGACGTGGTCGACGAAGTCGGTCAACGATGACGGCAGCGCCGGCGGGATGAGGTTGAAACCGTCAGCGGCGCCGCTGGTGAACCACTCCTCGATGGTGTCGGCGACCTGTTCTGCGGTGCCGGCGAACAACCGGTGCCCCCGTCCGCTGCTCAGCCGCAGCAACAACTCCCGGACGGTGAGGTTGTCGGTCTCGACCAACCGCTTCACCAGGGTGAGTCGACTCTTGATGAACGTGTCGCCCGGGTCTTCGGCCGGGAAGGTCAGTTTCCGGCCGAGATCGTCCTTGGTAACCGCGAATCCGACGATGGCGCTCAGTTGTTCGAGACCGTAATCGGGCACGGTGAGTTCTTCGAGTTCGCGCTGACGCCGTTGCGCCTCGGCTTCGGTGCTGCCGACGATCGTCGACAGCCCAGGAAGAATGTGCACCTGGTCCGGGTTGCGACCGAACCGGCGGATGCGGGCCTTGACGTCACGGTAGAAGTCACGGGCCTCGTCCAGTGTGGGTTGGGCGGTGAAGATGGCCTCGGCGTACCGGGCTGCGAGATCCTTACCGGGTTCCGAAGATCCGGCCTGGAACAGCACCGGATGGCCCTGCGGGGACCGCGGTACCTCCAGCGGTCCGGCCACGTCGAAGTACGCGCCGGAGTGGTTGATCGCGTGGATCTTCGCCGGATCCACGAAGCGGGGCGCGTCCTTGTCGCCGACGATGGCGTCGTCTTCCCAGCTGTCCCACAACCTCAACGCGACCTGGAGGAATTCGTCGGCGCGCTGGTACCGCGCCTCCGGGTCCGGGTGATTCGGCACCCCGAAGTTGGCCGCGGCCGAGGCGTTGGCCGTCGTCACGACGTTCCAGCCGGCCCGGCCCCGGCTCACGTGATCGAGTGTGGCGAACCGCCGCGCCAACCCGTACGGGTCGTTGTAGGTGGTGGATGCCGTCGCGATCAGCCCGACGTTGGTGGTCGCCCCGGCCAGCGCTGCGACCAGAGTGATCGGGTCCAGCGCGTCGAACGGGCGAAACTCGGTCTGGTCCTTGAGCACCGGATGGTCGGCGAAGAACACCGCGTCGAGCTTGCCGCGCTCGGCGATGCGGGCCAGTTCGATGTAGTGGGCGATGTCGGTGATGCCCGACAGATCGGTTTCGGGGAGGCGCCACGCCGCTTCGTGCTGGCCGATGTTGCGCAGGAATGCGTTGAGGTGCAACTGCCGTGCAGGCGCAGCCATTGCGACGAGCTCCTTTGGTCGGTGAACCGGGCTGCGTCTATTTCAGGGGGCGGGCTGTGCTGCGAGAACAGTTAAGATCAGCGAAATTTCAGCTAACCCGCAGATACGAAACGAGCGTGCGGCTTGTCTGCCACACGCTCGTTCGTGAGTGAGGTTGGTGCCCTCCGGTCGGGGTTCAGCCCAGGCCGGTCCACTTCTTCAGCACCTTGCCCGGGAAGCTTCCCCACTTTTCGGCGGTCTTGCCTGGGAACGTCGCCCACTTCTCGGCGGTCTTACCCGGGAACGAGGTCCACTTCTCGGCCGTCTCGCCGGGGAACTTCGTCCACTTGTCGACGATGGGGCTCTCGGGCAGGTCGACCCCGCCGGTGAGCGCGCTCTTGGCGGCGTCGGTAACGGCATCGGTGACCGACGAATTCACCCGGTCGCACGGTGAGCATCCGACGGTGCTGTTGCCCTTGGAATCGGCCGATGCCGGAGCGGACAGCGTCACGGCGGCCCCGATGGCCCCCGCCGCGAGGGTCGTGGCGATCAAGCTCTTCTGGATCATGAGTTCCCCAACTGTTGTATCCCCGCCGTCTGACGACGACGTCGATCGACACGCTAGTACCAGAACGCCGCGAGTGCCGATCACTGACGAACCCTTGACATCGTTTGCTGTCGCCGAACGCGCGCCGGGGTTGCCCGCGGCCACGCACGCCGGTGTCCCGTACTCAGCGCACCCCGGACCAACACCCGGTAACGGTCAGATGAACAACTCCGCACACGCCTGAATCAAAGCTCTGCGAACAGGCATTGAGCGGAGACGCCCGATCGCCGGCACCGCGCCTTTCCGCGCGAATCAACGTCGGGAACCTCCACGCCGAGCAGAGATCCAGACTACGAGGCGCTTATTCCATGATCTTGATCACGTTTTGCTGGAATCGTCCAGGAAGGTCGCTCAGGCGAAGACCTTCGCTACCTCGGCCACGCGGCGAAGCTGGTCGATATCGGAGCTGGTGGGGATCAGGTGCACCTCGTCGGTGCCGATGTCCTGGAACCTGCCGAGCACCTCGATCAGTTCGTCTTCGGTGCCTGCCCAGCCCGTCGCGGGGGCCATCGCGTCGACGTATTCGGCCGGGATCCAGTTCATGTACCGGCGCAGGTGCCGGTGTACCTGCGCGCGGGCCTCCTCCGGCTTACCGAGCGCGAACCAGAACGAGGTGGCCAGGTGTGGTTTGGACTTGCCCGCCTCGGCCCAGGCGGTGCGGGCGATGTCGAACAACTCGGCCTGGCGGGCCACATCCAGATCCAGAGTCGTGCCGGCGACGCCGTCGGCCCAGGCCGCGGCATCCCGGATGGTCTTGGGTCCGATGGTGCCGATGTGCAGGGACGGCCCACCGCTCTGAACCGGCGGCGGCCCGACCGGAAGCACCGATTCGGTGACCTTCTCGCCGGCCCACACGCGCTTCATCACCGCGACCCGCTCGGCCATTCCCCGCCGGGTCTGGGACGCCGGGTCGGCGCCGACCGCGTGATAGTCCTCGTGGCGGCCGCCGACACCGATGCCCACGGTCAACCGGCCGCCGCTGAGCAGATCTCCGGTGGCCAGGCCTTTGGCCAGCATCACCGGATCGTGGAGCTGCGGCACCACCACGGTGGTCACCAGCCGCACCCGGTCGGTCCACGCCGCCAGCGCCCCCAGCAGGGTCAGGCTGTCGGGATTGTCGAACGCGATGCGTTCACCCCAGCACAGCGACGAGAACGGGCCTCCGTCGATGACGTGCGCCCAGGACCGCAGCGTCGTCGCATCCAACTGAGGCTCCATGACCGGCATCGTCATCCCCACGCGCACCCACGGATTCTGTCACGTCGGGGTGGCAGCATGAACCCATGGCCATCACCACGTCCTCGGTCGCGCATGTACGGCTCACGGTCACCGACATCGAACGGTCCCGGCAGTTCTACGAGAGCGTTTTCGGCTGGCCGGTCCTCATCGAGCTGCCACAGGACGCCGACGTCGCCACCCGCGCCAGGCTGAGTTTCCTGTCCGGTGGGGTCATCTACGACGCCGGGGCAACGTTGATCGGACTGCGTCCGGTCGGCCGGGATGCCTTCGACGAGAACCGAACCGGGCTGGACCACTTGGCCTTCCGGCTCAGGAGCCTCGCCGAACTGAACGACGCCGCGCTGCACCTCGACGATCTGGGTCTCGCACACGAACCCGTCAAGGACATCGGCCCTTCCTACATCCTGGAGTTCCGCGACCCGGACAACATCGCGTTGGAACTCACCGCGCCGAAGTAGATCCCCGGGCCGGGGGTTATCCCCCAGCTTGATCTGGGGAAAACGCTGTGTCGCCACGCCGCACAACTTCGTAAGTTGGAGGCATGGTCGCAACCAGCGAAACCGTCCTGCCCACGCCGGCCCAGCCGGCGTCTGAGCCCGTTTCGACATCCCGCAACATTGGCGTCGTACCGACCGCATCGATGATCACCGGCGCCGCCGTCGCGCTCGTGTGGTTCTGGATTCCGTTGTCCATCATGGTCATCGGGGTCTCCTCGATCCCGTCGGTGATCGGATTCCTGCTCGCCGGCGTGGTGTTCATCTACCTGATGCGCGGCGTGGAGTGGTTCGAGCGGAGCCGAAGTGAAGCCGTGTTCGGTTTCGGTCTCGGCGTCCCGCCCCGCCGACTGTCGCCGCATACCGGCGTCCAGGGCTGGGCCCACCAACTATGGCTGGACATCAGCAGTACCCGGTTCTGGAAAGGCGTCTGCCACCACTACCTGCGGATGACGTACGACATGCTGGCCACCGGCCTGGCATTCGTGTTGCTCACGTTCGCTTTCCTGGGCCCGGCCGCGGCCGTCGCCATCCGGCACAGCGACAACGATGCCGGTCTGGTGTTTCTGTCCCCGCCGGTCGCGTGGCTGCTGGCGATCGTCGCCGTCATCGCGGCGGTGGCCATCCTGATCCTCGCGCCCGCAGTGGACGCCGCGATCGATCGATGGCTGCTGTCGCCGTCACCCACCGCGGCCCTGGAATATCAGGTGAGCGCGCTGGCCGATGCCCGGCAGGGCGCGGTGTCCTCGGCGCAGACCGAACGGCACCGCATCGAGCGGGACCTCCACGACAGCGTGCAGCCCCGCCTGGTGTCCCTGGCGATGACGATCGGTCTGGCGCAGACCAAGCTGGATTCGGATCCGCCCGCCGCGAAGGCACTGATCGCCGAGGCCCACGACGACGCCAAGAGCGCGCTGGTGGAACTGCGCAACGTGGTGCGTGGCATCGCGCCGACGATCCTGTCCGATCGCGGCCTCGACGCGGCACTGTCCTCGGTGGTGCAGCGTGCCGAAACCTCCGGGGTCCCAACCACATTGCACATCGAGTTGCCCCGCAGGCTGCCCGATGAGGTCGAGTCGGTCGCCTACTTCGTGGTCGCCGAGGCGTTGACCAACATCGCCAAGCACGCCAACGCCTCGCAGGCAGTGGTCACCGTGCGCCTCGACGAGGCCGCCGATGTGCTGCACGTATCGGTGTTCGACGACGGAAAGGGCGGTGCCGTCGTGGACGCGGGCGAGAATGCCACCGGCCTGCGCGGACTCGACGAACGGGTACGCGCCGCCGGCGGAACCTTCGCGGTGTCGAGTCCCGCCACCGGCCCGACGATCGTCACGGCGGTGCTGCCATGCGCATCGTGATCGCCGAGGACTCGGCGCTGCTGCGGGCCGGTATCGAGCGGATCCTGGCCGACGCCGGACACGAGGTGGTCGCCGGGGTGCCCGACGCCACCAACCTGCTGCGGCTGGTCAACGAGTACCGCCCCGATCTGGCGATCCTCGACGTCCGGATGCCGCCGACGTTCACCGACGAGGGCATCCGGGCCGCGGCACTGCTGCGCAGCCAGAACCCCGAGTCGCCGGTGCTGGTGCTCTCCCACTACGTCGAGGAGCGGTACGCGGCCGATCTGATCGCCTCGGACACCAGAGGATTCGGATACCTGCTCAAGGATCGAGTGGCCGACGTGCCGGCCTTCCTCGACGCCGTCGCCGTCGTGGGCGGTGGAGGCACAGTGCTCGATCCCGAAGTGGTGTCACAGATCCTGGTCCGCTCGGCCCGCCACAGTGCCCTGGACCAGCTGACCCCACGCGAACGCGACGTCCTGCAGTTGATGGCGGAAGGCAGGACGAACTCGGCCATCGCCACGGCACTGCATATCTCGGTCGGCTCGGCCGAGAAACACATCGCCTCGATCTTCACGAAATTCGGCCTCGCTCCCGACGAGAGCGAGAACCGCCGCGTGCTGGCGGTGCTGCGCTATCTCGAGACCTAGACCGAACATCCACACCGGGAAGGACTTTCAACGTGACCACCATCGCCCCTCCGCCGCCGGTCAACCCACCGCCCCAGCTGAACCCCGGCGGGCGCACCACCTTCCGTCTCGTGCTGATCGCCGCAGCCACGCTGCTCGTGGCCGGTTCGGTGGCATCACTGGGCGTCGCGGCCTGGGCCGTGAGCAACGTTCGGGTCGTCACCGATCACGAGGCCCTGCCGGCCACGATGCGATCACTGGTGATCGACACCGCACACATCCCCGTCGCGATCCGGATCACCGCAGACCGCGAAACGCGGGACCCCACTGCGGATCTGCGTCTGGTGAACACCACCCACAGCGGCGCACACCAACTACAGGTCACCACCGACGGCGACGAGACCCGCATCGCGATCGTGGGGAATCCGTCCCGTGTCCTGGAATGGGCCCGAGGCGGGGAGATCACCGTCGCCGTACCGCCCGAGCAGTCCCGGCGGCTGACGGTGCGCACCGAGCAGGAGATCGGCACGGTGATCGCGCAGGCGGACCTGGACCAGTTGATCGCACGCACCACCGACGGGCCGATCATCCTGCGGGGTGCAGCCCGCCGCATCGAGGCCCACACCGTCAACGGTGAGATCTTCTCGCGCTCCCCCATCGCGGTCACCGAACAGTTCAACGCCACCACGTCCGACGGTGACATCGCCGTCGATTTCCGTGACGCCGCGCCGCGACGGGTGGATGCGGTGAGCCGCAACGGCGACGTGACCATCGGATTGCCCGGGCGTGGGCCGTATCTGGTGCATGCCCAGTCCGGGTCCTCGACACAGGTGCGGGTGCCCGAGACGACCGTTCCCGACAGCGCCGCCGCGGAAGTTACCGTGCGCTCCGATGACGGCGACGTCGTCGTCGAGGATGTCGGACTCGGACAGCGCTAGCGGTCCGGGGTCAACCCCTCCATGATCTCGGCCACCGAACCGGTCCGGGCCCGGCGCCACCCGGTGCCGGCCCAGACATTGGTTGCCTGCGGATCGCCGGCGGCCACCGAGGCCTTGCGCACCGGGCTGGTCAGATAATGGATCTCGGGGTAGCCCAGCGGGGCCTGCCCATCGTGTTCGACGATGAAGCGGTTCCGGAGCCCACGGGCATACCGACCCGAAAAGGACCGGGTGACAACTGTTTCAGTGAATTCTGGACTCTGCAGGGCGGCGCGGTGCACCGGGCTGCTGCCGGCTTCGTCGGCCAACAGGAACGCCGTGCCGAGTTGAGCGGCGACGGCCCCGGCGGCCAGGACACCCGCAATGTCGTCGGCGCTGATCAACCCACCGGCGGCCACGACGGTGACGTCCACCGCCGCCAGCACGTCGGCCAGCAGGTGGTCCAGCGACTGCGACGCAGGTGAGGCACCGGGATCGAACGTGCCGCGGTGTCCACCGGCCCCCGGCCCCTGGACCGCGAGGGTGTCGACCCCGCGACCCACCGCAAGCCAGGCTTCGTCCAGCGTCGTCACCGTGCCGACCGTGGTGATGCCCGCGCTGCGCAACCGGGCAATCTCCGACTCGCTCGGCAGGCCGAAGGTGAACGACACCGCCTCAGGTCGCAGATCGAGCACCACATCGAGCTTGGCGGCCCACGCGTCGTCGTCGTACCGAGGCTCACCGAGGGACACACCGTAGCGGGCCGCATCACCGGCCAACTCGGCCGCGTAAGCCTGGATCCCGTCAGGTGTGCCCACACTGGGTTGGGGCGCAAAAAGATTCACGCCAAGTGGCTCACTGGTCAGGGTGCGGGCCGCGGTGATCCGGTCGGCCAGCGCGTCGGCGGTCAGATAACCGGCCGCCAGGAACCCGAGACCGCCGGCCGTACTGCCCGCCGCAGCCAACTCCGGAGTGGAGGGTCCACCTGCCATCGGCGCCACGATCACCGGACGTCGCAACCCACGAATATCGAAAGTGCCCATCACCGCACCGCCTTTCCGAACAACAGCACATCCTGAGGTTCGTCGCTGAGATTGGGAAACATCGCGTAGCGAGCCAGTCTTCCCTCCAGAGTCAGCCCGCTGCGTCGCAACACCCCGACCGAACCGGCATTGTCGACGTGGCAGTGCGCCGTGACCCGGTACACCGCGGGATCCGGTTCCACGTCGGCCAGCACCAACGCAACCGCTTCCGACATCAGGCCCTGCCCCCACCACTTCCGGCCCAGGCAGTAACCCAGCTCGACCGAGTACGGCTGGGGTCGTCGCCGGGCGCACAGCCCCACTGCCTCACCACCGGCCTCGATCAACCAGGTCTCCTCGTCGTCGGCGTTGAACACGGTGGTGATGACGCGCCGCGTTTCGGTCACCCCCGAATGCGGGCGCCACGTCAGATATCGCGTCACCTCGGGATCGGAGCCGATGTGGGTGAACAGGGCCTCGGCGTCGTCGGCGACCGGTGGACGCAACCGCACCCGAGGCCCGGCCAGGATCTGGGGGTTGGACATGTCCCCATCGTGCACCGTTGCCGGCAATTGGCGCACCGGGAACAATGCCACCGTGGCCCTGCGTAATCCATGGGAATCCAACCCGACCGGAGGAGGACCGCTGATCACCACCCCGATGAGCGTCTTTATGGGATCAGGGACACCGAGATGGGGCGGCCACCCGGTACACGGCGTCAACATGGGCAACGTGTGATGAGGGCACCGGTGATCGTGTGGGTCTTGATCGTGTTGGCCGCCATCGCCTTGACCGGCGGCGGCTATGCCTTCTACCAGTACCGAGCTGCGCAGAAGTCGGAGCTCGCCGGCATCCCGCCGTACCTGATGACCCAGCAGTCGTATCCGATCGATTCGGTGCCGCCGGCCGCACGTACATCGGCCGAGGACGCACTACGGGCATTCGTCGGCGGCATCGAGCCGGACTTCACCATTGTCGGGGAGCGCTTCTTCGCGGCGAGGGGACACATCATCGGAGATGCGCTGCGGCACAGCGTAAACGACCACCTGACCACGGTGTCGAGCTACCAGCTGGACAGTCAGGGCGACAGCTCGAACTTCTACATGGTGTGGCGCCACGGCAACCAACTGCAACGTCGGTTCTCCGACAACCGCATCGTGGCGGCCGTATTGGACGCGCCGATGGAGTCGGGCACCGCCGACGGGCAGATCTACCTCTACGGGTACTTCGAGTTGGCGCCGCGCTGACGTTGGCGGGCAGTTCGACGGTGTTGCCGGGGGTGCCGGTCCAGCGGTTTACTGGACTGATATGGCCATCACCTTCAACCACACCATCGTCGCCGCCACGGACCGGCAGGTTTCCGCCGAGTTCTTCACCGAGTTGTTCGGCCTCCCCGCACCGCAGGAGTTCGGTCCGTTTCTGGCGGTGACGCTCAATCACGGAGTCAGCCTCGATTACGCCCAGATGGGGCCTGACGAAGCGATCCGGCCGCAGCACTACGCATTCCTGGTGTCCGAGGACGAGTTCGACGCGATCTACGGCAAGATCCGCGACCGCGGCATGCAGCACTGGGCCGATCCGCATGGTCAGCACCCTGGCGAGATCAACCACAACGACGGCGGCCGCGGGGTGTACTTCCAGGACCCGTCCGGGCACTACCTGGAGATCATCACGCGCCCGTACGGAGGCTGACCGGCTTCAGCGGTGGCCGCGCTCGTGTTCCTGATCGCGGTAGGCGTTGGCCAGCGTGTCCACGTGACCCGGTAGCGCGCCGGCCGCCACGTCGGCCAGGCTGGTCTCCTCCAGGACCGAGCGCATGCTGGCCCGCAGCGCACGCCAGACATCGGTCAGCGCCGCCGTCGGACCGGAGTACGGCAGATCCCCCAGTCCGATGTCGCGCACGCTGGCCAGCGGTCCGTCGATGCAGCGCAGCACGTCGGCAATGCTGATCTCGCCGGCCGGCCGCGCCAGTTCATAGCCTCCGTCGCGGCCTCGATGGCTGCGGACCAGGCGGTCGGTGCGCAGCGCGGTCAGGATGTCGACGAGGAACTGCGCCGGGATGCCTTGCGCCTTGGCGAGGTCGTCGGTCTTGACCAGCTCGCCATCGCCCACCGTCGCGAGCTGGACCATGGCTCGGACGGCATACTCCGCCTTCGCCGACATCCGCATGACCTCAGATTGTGCCAGCTCACTCTTCGCCCGCGGCGCTGCGGCGAGCGGTGTCGCCGGTCCGACCTGCAATCGGCGCGCTCACCACGTCGATTGCGCACCATTGCAGTATGCAATGCTTTCCCTGATGTGGATTGTTCCTGGAGGGACGGCAATCGTGAAGTTCAGCAAATACGTAACGCCACCAGGCGGATTGAGCCGACCGGTGTGAGGCACCGGACCTCCTGGCGCCGCTTGACGATCACCCTCGGCCTGGCGCTTGTCACCGCAGTCCTGAGCGGCTGCCACTCCACCCCGCCCGACCGCAACGCAGACGTGGCCCGCCTTGCGCGATTGCTCGGCGAGATGCCCGGCGTGCAGACGGTCAGCCACACCGTGACGAATCGCCCGGCCCAGGGCGTGGTTCGGTTCGCCATTGACGTCGAGACCGCCGAAGACATCACCGAAGATCAACTCGCCGCAGTGGTGTCCCGCTACCTGCAGGACCTCACGATGGTCAACTACACCGGCTACCACACCGAGTTCGCCGCCCACCATGGCTGGAACGTCTTCGCGGTCGACGGCGGCAGGTTACCGATCGACAATGCGCAACAGATCATCTCCCAGGCCCGCGACTGGGCCGCGATGCGTCGTGAATTCTCCACGGCCACAGTACGTTTACGCGCCACGGTGACCCACCCCGATGGCCGGTCGACGATGCAGGAATGGGGACATTCCGATGTCGGGTCGATCCGGTTGGCCGATGCCACCGATTACACGGACGTGGCCGCGGTGGTCACCACCATGTCCGGAAGGTTTCCGGGGCTCGCCAACGTGACCTGGACCGTCAGCGCGGGTGACGATCACCCTGCCGAGATCAAAAGCGCCCGCCGCTTCCCGACCGCTGGCGAGCTTGACGTCTGGAGTCGGATGAATGCTGACCAGACGATCCCGCACATCGACAAGCTGACGATCAACGGCCGCGTGCAACCGTCGGTATGGCTGGCGGAGCAGACCCGCTCGCACGAGCCTGCCGACGCCGTCGCCCTTGCCCAACGGCATCTGCCACTCGCGGCGACGCTGACCGGCCCGACGCTCTACACCGCCAGCGATCAGATACAGGGGCACATCACGGGCAACGGGCAGGCCACCGGCGCCATCGCCATCACCATCGGCGGGTGCACGGCACGCGATCTCCTCGTCTACCGGCCACCGGCCGCCGAACAGGCGCTCATGGACAGGTACGAAACCTGCAAGCACCCGTGACGGCCGCTGTTTTCGCGAAGAGGAAGTTCGACTGTCGGCTAGTCCGGAACACCGGCCGCGTCGGGGACGACGACGGCGAACAGATCCGACATCGCGGCCAGGCTCGCCGACTGCATGACCGCGGCGGGCACGGGTGCGCTGTCGGGGCCGGCGAGGGTACGGGTGGCCGTGGCGGCGGCCACCACGGTCGGGGCGTATCCCAGGTTGAAGGCGCCGCGCGCGGTCGAGTTGACGCACATGTGCGTCATGAATCCGGCCAGCAGCAGGTTCGAGGCACCCAGACCCTTCAACCGGTCGTCCAGATCGGTCTGCACGAACGAGTTGGGGAATTGCTTGACCACCACGGGTTCTCCCTCGCGCGGGGCCACCGCTGCGACGATCGCGCCGCTCTCCCCTTCGATGTCATACAGCGAACCCGGACCGTCGGAGTGCTGGATGTGGATGATCGGAATGCCCGCGCTGCGGGCCCGGTCGAGGAGTTGTGCCGTCTGCTCGAGAGCGGCCTGCACCCCGTCGAGCTCCATGATTCCCTGGGTGTAAGTGTTCTGACAGTCGATCAGGACCAGGGTGGAATCAGCGAGGCGGGCCGGTGCGGCGGGAAGGCTGGCCAGTTCGCGCAGCGTGGGGCGGCTCATTTCGGTGAGCGTAGTGGTCGGCGACCGCGTTTAGGCTGCATTGGTGGCACTCCGGGATTGGTCGTCGGCCAAGGTCAGGCTGGTCATGTTGGCCGCGGCGTCACCGCTGATGCTGATCATGGTGGTGGTCGGCTACGCCGACGACTCGAGTGATGAGCTCAGCGCGGACTGCCAACGCGCCGATCAGATCGCGCACCAATGGGTAAAGGTCGTGCCGGGTGTCCTCAAGGGGATGGGAGTCGGCGAAGTCGACCCGAACCTGGCGCGAGATGCCGGCGAGGCGACCACCGCAGCCCGGGACGAAGCTGCTTCGATCGAAGATCAGGACCTGAAGCGAAAAGCGTTGAGGTTCGCCGATGCGCTGCACCGGATCAGCCAGGGCAATCCCAGAACGCCTCCGAACGGATGGCCCGACAAAAACTTCGTCGGCGGCTTCCAGGACGGAACCGAGGCACTCCACGAACTGAAGCTTGCCTGTCCGAATGTCGGTACCGACCAGGTCCCCGCCGGTGTGCCGACTACCCCGCCGTGACGGCCAGCACCCGCTCGGCCAGCTCTGGGCGGCACACGATCAGGTCGGGCAGCGTGGGGTCGGCCGAGTTGTAGACCAACCGCGAGCCGTCGATGCGTGAGGTATGCAGGCCGGCCGCGCGGGCCACCGCGACGGGCGCGGCCGAATCCCACTCGTACTGACCACCCGCGTGCACGTACACATCGGCGATCCCGCGGATGACCGCGGCGACTTTGGCTCCGGCCGAACCCATTTCGACCAGGGTTCCGTCGAGCGCCTCCCGCACCGCCAGCGCCACCGCGGGCGGGCGGGTACGCGACACCACGACCCGGGGCGGGCCGTCGAAGGGGCGGGGCGCGGCCACCTCGGGCGTGGACAGCGTGGTGTTCTGCGCGGGCAGGGCGACCGCTCCCGCGACGAGTTCGCCTGCACTCCACAGCGCCACGTGTACGGCCCAGTCGTCGCGGCCGAGTTCGGAGAACTCCCGGGTGCCGTCGAGCGGGTCGACGATCCAGACCCGGTCGGCGTTCAGCCGCGCCGGATCGGCCCGTTCCTCGGTCGTGGCCTCCTCGGACAGCACCGAGTCACCGGGGACCAGCTTGGCCAGCTCGGCCATCAGGAAATCGTGGGACTGCTTGTCCCCGGCGGCCTTTCGCTCGGCTGCCGTGGCATCGGCGAAGTCGGCACGGATATCGAGCAGCAGATCCCCGGCCCTGGTGGCCAGCCGGGCAGCCAGTTCGTGATCGTTCACGACGGCAATTCCAGCAGCTCGATCACCAGATCGGCCAGTTCAGCGGTGCTGTGGTCCGGCGTGAGCCGCAGATCCGGGTTCTTCGGCCGCTGATACGGGCTGTCGATACCGGTGAAGTGGGTGATCTCACCGGCGCGCGCCTTGGCGTACAGGCCCTTGGGGTCGCGGCGTTCGCAGTCCTCCAGCGGGGTGTCGCAGAACACCTCGTAGAACTCCAGACCCGCGTCCGTGGCGACCTTGCGGGCCAGGGCACGATGCTCCTCCAGCGGGCTGATCGCGGGGACCAGCACAACCTGGCCGGAGTCGGCCAGAATGGCGGCGATGTGGGCCAGCCGGCGCTGATTCTCGGCCCGGTCGGCCATGGAGAAGCCCAGATCGGCGTTCAGCCCGTGGCGCAGGTTGTCTCCGTCCAGAACGTATGCCGGAACACCCTTTTCGAGCAGCTTCTGCTCGACGAGCACCGCCACCGAGGACTTGCCCGAACCGGACAGGCCGGTGAACCACACGGTGCGGCCCTTCGACAGCCGGTCCTCGGCGGTGCACAGCGACTCGTGCCGCACGGTGTTCGGGCTCGCGGTGTCGTTGCGGGTCTCGCGCAACACCATGCCGGCGCCGACGGTGCCGTTGGTGTTGGGGTCGATCAGGATGAACGACCCGGTCGCGGCGTTGCGGCTGTACTCGTCGAGCAGCAGCGGCGCCTGGGTGCGCAGCGAGACACGGCCCAGCTCATTGAGTTTCAGCGCCGTCGCGGACTTGTCCCGGTGCAGGGTGTTGACGTCGAGCCGGTAGTCCAGCCCGGTCACCTTGGCCCTGGTGGTGCGGGTGGTGTGCTTCACCAGGTATTCGCGGCCGGGCTCCAGTGACGATCCGTCGGCCATCCAGCACACGGTGGCGTCGAAATCCTGGGCCACCCGGGGCTGGTTGTTGGGCCGGGCGATCATGTCGCCGCGGGAGATGTCGATGTCGTCGGACAGGCTGATCGACACGGCCATCGGCGGGAAGGCCTCCTCGACCACGCCGCTCGGGCCGTCGATCTGGGTGATGCGCGTGGGCTTTCCGGCCGGCAGCACGATCACGTCGTCGCCGGGACGCAGCACGCCGCTGGCGACGGTTCCGGCGTAGCTGCGGTGGTCGGCGTGCTCGTGGGTCTGCGGCCGGATCACGTACTGCACCGGGAATCGCACGTCGACGAGGTTGCGGTCACCGGCGATGTAGACGTCTTCGAGGTGGCTCAGCAGCGACGGGCCGTCGTACCAGGGCGTCACGTCGGATTTGGTCACCACGTTGTCGCCGTTGAGCGCCGACAGCGGGATGGTCGTCACGTCGTGCACGTCCAAGCGGGCGGCGAACGCGTGGAACTCGTCGCGGATCGCCTCGAAACGCTCCTGGTCCCAGTCGATCAGGTCCATCTTGTTCACGGCCAGCACGATGTGCTGGATGCCCAGCAGCGAGGCCAGGAAGGCGTGGCGGCGCGACTGCTCGAGAAGGCCGTGACGCGCGTCGACGAGCACGATCACCAGCTGCGCGGTGGAGGCTCCGGTCACCATGTTGCGGGTGTACTGGATGTGCCCCGGGGTGTCGGCGATGATGAATTTCCGCTTGGCCGTGGCGAAGTAGCGGTAGGCGACATCGATCGTGATGCCCTGTTCCCGCTCGGCGCGCAGGCCGTCGGTGACCAGTGCCAGGTCGGTGTAGTCGTGGCCGCGTTCCTTGGAGGTGCGCTCGACGGCGGCCAGCTGATCCTCCATGACCGCCTTGGAGTCGAACAGCAGCCGGCCGATCAGCGTGGACTTGCCGTCGTCGACGGAACCCGCCGTGGCGATTCTCAACAACGTGCTCATCAGAAATACCCCTCGCGCTTACGGTCTTCCATTCCGGCCTCGGAGATCCGGTCATCGGCGCGGGTGGCGCCGCGCTCGGTGAGCCGCGACACCGCGGTCTCGGCGATGACCTCGGAAACCGTTGCGGCGGTGGACTCCACACAGCCGGTGCAGGTGACGTCGCCGACAGTGCGGAACCGCACGGTCTTCTCGATCACCGGTTCCTCCTTGCGAGGCTGCAGGTACTTGTGCACCGCGAGAAGCATGCCGTCGCGCTCGAACACCTTGCGCTGGTGGGCGTAGTAGATGGACGGCAGCTTGATCTTCTCGGCGCCGATGTAGGACCAGATGTCGAACTCGGTCCAGTTGGAGATCGGGAAGGCCCGGATGTGCTCACCCTTGTGGTGCCGGCCGTTGTACAGGTTCCACAGCTCGGGACGCTGGGCCTTGGGGTCCCACTGGCCGAACTCGTCGCGGAAGGAGAACACTCGCTCCTTGGCGCGGGCCTTCTCCTCGTCGCGGCGGGCGCCACCGAAGGCGGCGTCGAACTTGTTCTCCCGGATACCGCGCAGCAGGGTGACGGTCTGGATCGGGTTGCGCGACGGGATGGTCTCGACCACGCGGCCGGCATCGATGTCGTCCTGCACCTTGGCGACGACCAGACGGGCACCGTAGTGCTCGACGAGCTCGTCGCGGGCCTGGTAGACCTCGTCGAAGTTGTGACCGGTGTCGACGTGCATGACCGGGAACGGCAGCCGGCCGGGCGCGAACGCCTTGACGGCCAGGTGCAGCATGACGATCGAGTCTTTACCCCCGGAGAACAGCAGCACGGGCTTCTCGAACTCCGCGGCGACCTCGCGGATGATGTGGATGGCCTCGGCCTCCAGTGACCGCAGGTGGCTCAGCTCGTAATGGCCGGCCCGGCCGGACTGCTGATCGGTTTTCTGTGCGGCGGTCATCACTTCCCCATTAAGTTGGTAGGAATGGCCAGAATTGCAAGCATGGC
Source organism: Mycolicibacterium arcueilense (assembly GCF_058536225.1). Lineage (NCBI taxonomy): Bacteria > Bacillati > Actinomycetota > Actinomycetes > Mycobacteriales > Mycobacteriaceae > Mycobacterium > Mycolicibacterium arcueilense. The sequence goes on along the minus strand of NZ_JBZTYL010000037.1, from coordinate 207,937 downwards.
CAGGAATCTAGCCGCCCTGTCGCCGCGGTGTCAATGGCGGGCAACCGTCAGGCCCGATGCCCGCTGACGTGGGCACCGGCCTGTCGCGGCAGCCGCACCGTGGCGACCAGGGTCAGTGCCAGCAAAGAGCCCAGGACCAGGTAGGTCGCCGAATATGAGGTGAGCTGGCTGAGCAGCAGGGCTGCCACCGCGATGCCGAGGCCGGCCGCCAGCTCCTGCACCGAGGCGTTGAGCGTGTTGGCGTGCGTCAGGTGCTCTCCGTCGACGTCGGAGAACGCCAGGCTGTTGTAGGCCGTGAAGCCGATCGACCGCAGCGCCCCGCTGAGATAGAGGACGACGGCCATCACCGCGACCGGCACGCCCGGCTGCAACGCGGCCAGCAGGCCGAAGCACGCGACCGAGGCCACCCCGTTGACCAGCAGCACGGTCCGGATGCCGTACCTGCGCATCAACGGGGTGGTGGCCGGCTTGATGGTCAGGTTCCCGGCGAACAACGCGGCCACCATGACGCCGGCCGCAAGCGGCGTCCAGCCGAATTCCAGCTGGAATTGCAGCGGCAGCAGGAACGGCACCGCGGTGATCACCATTCGGTACAGCGACCCTGCCACCACCGTGATGCGCAGCGCGTGCACCCGCAGCACCCGCAGTTGCACCAGCGGGGCCGGCGTCGTGAGCAGCCGCCACATGGCCGCACCGAGTAGTAGGACTGCCGCGGCACCGCATCCGGTGACCAGTCCCCAATCGGTACCCGAGACCCGGATGTTCTCCAATGCGATGAGGGCCGCAGCAATCCCCGAGCCGAGCGCGAGCAGGCCCGGCCAGTCCAGCGATCGGACCCCGGAATGGGGCCCGCCGCGGACGAGTCCGAGCGCCAGGACAATTCCGATCACGCCGATCGGAATGTTGATCGCGAAGATCCAACGCCAGCTGCCCAGCGTCGCGATGGCCCCGCCGAGCACCGGAGCCAGCACCGGTGCGGTCAGTGCCGGCCAGGTCAACAGCGCGATGGCCCGCACGAGGTCGGACTTGTTGCTGTGCCGCAGCACCGCCAGGCGGCCGACGGGCACCATCATGGCGCCGCCGACCCCTTGCAGGATCCGCATCACCACCAACATCGGCAGCGAGGCACTCACCGCGCAGCCGACCGAGGCCAGTGTGAACACCGCGATCGCCCCGATGAACACCCGGCGGACGCCGAACTTGTCGGCCAGCCAGCCGCTGGCCGGGATCAGTACCGCGACCGTCAACAGGTACGCCGAGATCGCCACGTTCACGTCGATGGCCTCGACACCGAACGATGCGGCGATCAGCGGGATCGCCGGGGCGATGATCGTGGCATCCAGGATCTCCATGAACAGCGCACCGGCCACCAGCAGCGCCATCCCCCGTGGGAACGGCTGATTCACGGTGTGCTTACCCCGCAGGTAATTGAGACGCTGACCGCCGGCGACAGACACTGGCGGGCATGAGTATCCAGACCGGCCCGGAAGTCATGGCGCAGTTTCTCCCCCAGTCGCCGTTCGTGGCCAAACTCGGCATCGTCGCCGAGAACCTCGACGGCCCCGAGGTCCGACTTCGGTTGCCGTGGGATCCGTCGAACATCACGATCGCCGACATGGTGCACGGCGGTGCGATCGCCGCGCTGGCCGACGTCACGGTGATGGCGGCAGCCTGGGCGGGCGCCGAGGTTCCGGATTCGCTTCGCGGAGTGACGGTCTCGATGTCGATCAGTTATCTGGCGCCGGCCCGCGCCACCGACCTGATCAGCCTCGGGCGCGTGTTGCGTCAGGGTAGGTCCCTGGTGAACAGCGAGGTGGATATCGTCACTCCAGACGGCGAGGCGGTGGCCAAGGCCATCGCGACGTACAAGGTGGGTTGAGCTAGAGCGTCACCTCGTTGAGCTTGCCGGTGGCGACGTCGAAGATGAAGCCGCGCAACGATTCATGCTTCGTGACGAACGGGCTTGCCTCGATGCGACGCAACGACTGACGCACGTCCTCGGCCAGGTCGACGAAGGACTCGGCGGCCCAGTTCGGCTTGATTCCGGTTTCGTCCTGGATCTGCTGTTTGAACCCGTCGTCGGTGAATGTCAGCATGCCGCAGTCGGTGTGGTGGATCAGGATGATCTCCCTGGTGCCGAGCAGCCGCTGGCTGATGGCCAGTGAGCGGATCTCGTCGTCGGTGATGACACCGCCTGCATTGCGGATGACGTGCGCCTCACCGTCGCCCAGGCCGAGGATCCGGTAGACGTCCAGCCTGGCGTCCATGCACGCGACCACCGCAACGTGCTTGCTGGGCGGCAACGGCAACGGCCCGGAAAAGGTCGTGGCATAGACCTCGTTGTTGGCCAGGTACTGGTCGGTGACAGACATGAATCGACGCTAACCCCGCGCCGCGGGCAGGGCCAGAGGAAGAATCAGGCTGAGCCGATTGGGGTGCGCCCAGGCGGCGGCCGTCCTGCCGGGGGGATCTGGACGGCCGCCGCGGTCTGGGTGTCAGGCGACGGGCGCAGACAGGTCGTAGACCGGGACCTCACCGACCATGTTCTTGGTGAAGTGCTCACGAACCCACGTCGTGATCTCCCCCGCGCTACCGCCGGGATCACGGGGCGGTCCGGGCGGCCCGCCTCGCCCACCCGCGGGCCGATCGAGGAAGTAGCGGACCTGACCGTCGGCGACATATTGCTGGAACTGCGCCAGCGTGGGCGAGTTGTCGCTGCCCGTGAAACCGCCGATCGCCATCAACGACTCGCCCGTCTTGAGCTCGAGATCGCTGACCTGCATCGAGCCGACACTGGCCGCGGCCCAGCGACCGTCGGCACCCGCAATGAGCTCGGCCAGCGCGGGGTCATCGGCGCGCCCGAATCCACCCGGACCACCGGGACCGCCCGGCCCGCCGAACCCCATGTCCCGGTTGGGACCCGAGGTCGCCATCGGCCCACCGCCGTGGACTTTGGCCACCGTCTCGACGGTGTAGGCCGCCGTTGCCGCGAGCCCGAAGACCATGGCCGCCAACGCCACCACCGCAGGGACCTTGCCCGCCCGGTGGGCGGTGATCGCCAGGGCGACGGCCGTCAGTACCGCGCCGATCAACACGATCCAGCGCAGTGTCGGCAACCAGTCCGGCGTCCGTTCCAGCAGCACGAACGCCCACACCCCGGTGCCGGCCAGCATCAGCGCCAGCACCAACCGGGCTGCCAATCGGGCACGGACCCGCCACAATTCGACCACCGAGATGCCCACCAGTGCGGCCACCGAAGGCGCCAGTGCGACCGTGTAATAGGGGTGGATGATCCCGTCCATGAAGCTGAACACCACGGCGGTGACCAGCAGCCAGCCGCCCCACATCAGCACGCCGGCCCGCGGTCCGGCAGTGCGCGCGGTGCGCCGGGTCAGCCACAGCATGGCAAGCAGCCCGATCAGCGCCGCAGGCAACAGCCACGACGCCTCGGTGCCCATCGACATCCCGAACATCCGGCCGATCCCGGGGTCACCGCCGAACATCAGGTTGGGGCCGCCGCCCGGACCGTGACCGAAACCGGGTCCACCCGGGCCGGGGCCCGAGCCGGGCCCGTGCCCCTCCTGCCCCAGGATGCGTTGCAGCCCGTTGTAGCCGAAGGCCAGTTGCAGCAGGCTGTTGTCGGTCGATCCGGCGATATACGGGCGGGAGTCCGCCGGCCACAGCGCCACCAACGCGAGGTACCAGCCCGACGAGACGATCATCGTCGCCGCGCCGATCAGCAAGGTACCCAAGCGTTTCCACACACCGACCGCGGGCGCGGCGACCAGGAACATCAGGGCCAGACCGGGCACGATCAGGAAGGCCTGCAGCATCTTGGTCAGGAAAGCGAACCCGAGCGCACATCCTGCCAACGCCACCCACCCGGCGCTGGCCCGTGCCGACACCGGTCCGACGGCACGCACCATGAAGTAGGCCGCCAGCACCAACAGCAGGACCAGGAGTGCATCGGGATTGTTGTAGCGGAACATGGAGGCCGCGACCGGTGTCAGCGCCAACGCCACCCCGGCGATCAGGCCGGCGGCCGGGCCGCTGGTGCGTCGCACGGTGGCATAGAGCAGCGCCACCGCGCCCACGCCCATCAACGCCTGCGGCAGCAGCATGGTGAACTCGTTGAAGCCGAACAGCCGGCCCGACAACCCCATTGCCCACATCGCGGCCGGCGGTTTGTCCACGGTGATGGCGTTGCCGGCGTCCAGCGATCCGAACAGCCAGGCCTTCCAGGACTGGGTCCCGGCCTGGGCCGCGGCGGCGTAGTAGCTGTTGGCCCAGCCCGAGGACCCCAGCCCCCAGAGGTAGAGCACGGCCGTGCCGGCCAGCAGAGCCCAGTAGGAGGGGCGAATCCAGCGCGGCGTCACTGTCTTCGGTGATTCCGCGGTCTCCGCGGCGGCTTCTGGTGCCGTGTCGACGATGGTCGTCATAGTTCTACCCCTCGATTCGGCGCGGTGGCCTGCCGCGTCCGCGCGGGATGGAAGACCCACCCGCGCAACAGGACGAAGCGCACCACGGTGGCCAACAGGTTGGCCGCCACCAATACTGCAAGTTCGACGCCGCGGTGCGGCACGGGCGCCACGACGTGCAAGAGTCCCAATGATCCGCTGGTGATGGCCAGCGCGACCCCGAACACCGTGAGCCCCTCCAGGTGATGGCGGGTGACGTTGCCCGAGCCGGCAATACCGAAGGTGAACCGGCGGTTGGCGGCGGTGTTGCCGACCGCGGTCACCAACAGGGCGATCAGGTTCGCGGCCTGCGCACCGACGCCGGCCCGCAGAGCCGTGAACAGGAGCAGATAAGCCAGCGTGGAGACCACACCGACCGCGCCGAAGCGTACCGCCTGGCGCAGCAACGACCCGGGGGCAGCCGATTTCCGCGACGATCCGAGCTGCGCGGCGATCGTGTTCACCGGGATCGACCCGTTGGCGAACCCGCGCAGCAGCCGCCCGATGCCCTTGAGATCGGCGGCCGCCGTGGCGACGATGTCCACCCGGCTGTCCGGATCGTCCACCCAGTCCACCGGAACCTCGTGAATGCGCAGACCGCTGCGTTCGGCCAGCACCAGCAGCTCGGTGTCGAAGAACCAACCGGTGTCGGCGACGTGGGGCAGCAACTCGCGGGCAACGTCGGCGCGAATCGCCTTGAATCCGCATTGGGCATCCGAGAAACGGGCTGCCAGAGTCGATTTCAGGATGAAGTTGTAGCAGCGCGAGATGATCTCGCGTTTGGCGCCGCGGACCACCCGTGAGCCGCGGCCCAGGCGGGTGCCGATGGCCAGGTCGGAGTGGCCGGAGATCAGAGGTGCCACCAACGGCGCAAGCGCGGCCAGGTCGGTGGACAGGTCGACGTCCATGTACGCCAGCACGGGTGCGTCGGAAGCGGACCACACCGCCCGCAGTGCGCGTCCGCGCCCCTTCTCCTCCAGCCGGACCACCCGTACGTCGTCGAGTTCAGCGGCCAGTTCGGCAGCGATACGCGGGGTTTCGTCGACGCTGGCGTTGTCGGCGATGGTGATGCGCACCGGTACCGCGAAGTTCTCGGCGAGATAGCGGTGCAGCCGGCGAACCGAATGGGCGAGCGTGGCCTGCTCGTTGTACACCGGTACGACGACGTCGAGCACCGGCACCCCGGCCTCCCGCGCGGCGAGTGTGGCGTTGGGCCGCGACGCGAAATGAAAGCGCTGCTCGGGTTCTTCGACCAAGGTTGTCATGAGTTCATCGTTCTCCGCAGGCTTGTGATCCGGGTTGGGCGAAGCTATGCGCCGGCTATGTGTTCGACGCACGGCGAGTCAGGTCGTAGATGGTGACGTCGTCAACGGTGACCGGGTTGTAATGGGCCTGGACCCATTCCGCGATCTCGGTGGCCGCCTGGCTGCCGCTGGGGGTGTGTCCGCCGAATCCGCCGGCCATGATGCGGGATCGGATGAAGTAGTGAATGTCGCCATCGTCGACGAGACGCTGGAATTCGTCGAGCGTGGGTGCCGGATCCGTGCCGTTGAAGCCACCGACCGCCATCACCGGTGCGCGGGTGGCCAATTGGTATCCCGCGGCATTCGACGAGCCCACCACGGCGGCCGCCCACCGGTAGTGGTCGGCATCTGCGGCCAGTGTTGCGGTCAGCGTTGGCCCGGGATCGGGGGCCGCGAACATTCCGCCGAATCCGCCGCCACCACGCGATGGACCGACGGTCGGTATCGCCCCGGTGTGCGGGGCGGACGCGGTGGCGATCGAGTACGCGGCCGGACCGGCCAGGCAGGCCGCGACCGCCAGCACCGCCGTGACCCGCACCATCGGGCGCTCCAACCGTGCGACCATCAGCAGCAGTACCGCCGCACCCACGCCCACCACTGCCACCGCCGCCCGCAGCCACGGAAACGCATCGTCGTTGCGGGCCAACAGCACTGCGGCCAGGATCGCGGTTACCAGCACGGCGCCCGACATCGCCGTGGCGGCGCGCAGGTCGGTGCGGTGTTGCCACAGCAGAGTCGCCCCGATGCCGATCACCGCACCGATGGCCGGAGCGAGTGCCACGGTGTAGTACGGATGGACAATGCCGTTCATGAAGCTGAACACCACCGCGGTGACCAGAAGCCAACCACCCCAGAGCATGAGAGCGGCGCGGGTCGGGTCGGTGCGGGCGGCCCGGCGGGTCAGGTAGAGGCCGGCCACCAGGAAGATCAGCGCCGCGGGCAGCAACCAGCCGATGTCGGCGCCCATTTGCGACCCGAACAACCGCCCCGGCCCGACGTCGAAGTTCAGATTGCCGAGGCCACCCGTTTCGTCACCGGTGAGCCGGCCCAGACCGTTGTAGCCCAAAGCCAATTCGAGAATGCTGTCGTGCTGCGAACCACCGATGTAGGGCCGCGACGAGGACGGCCACAACTCCACCAGCACCAGGTACCAGCCACCGCTGAGGACCATGGTGACGCCGGCGGTGGCGACATCGAGGATGCGTCGGCCCAATGGGCGGTCTCCGGCGACCAGCACCGCGGCGGCAATCCCTGGCAGCACCAGGAATGCCTGCAGCATCTTGGCCAGGAACCCGAAGCCGAGGGCGACCCCCGCGCCGACGAACCACCAACGGCTGGCATCCTTTTCGATCCCGCGCTGCACGCAGTAGGCCGCCACGATGAGTAGCAGTACAAGAAGCGCGTCCGGATTGTTGAACCGGAAGATCAACGCGGCCACCGGCGTCAGCGCCAGCACGATGCCCGCCAGCAGACCGGCCCACGGTCCGGCCGCGCGACGTACCGCCGCGTAGAGCACCGCGACCGCACCGACCCCCATCAACGCCTGCGGCGCCAGCACGCTCCACGAGCTCAGCCCGAACAGGCGCACCGAGAGGTCGCTGATCCACAGCGCCGCCGGCGTCTTGTCCACGGTGATGGCGTTGCCCGCGTCACTGGATCCGAACAGCATCGCGGTCCAGTTCTCGGCGCCGGCCTGCGCGGCAGCCGAGTAGAACGCGTTGGCCCACCCGCTGATCGACAGGTTCCACAGGTAGAGCACCGCGGTGCCGGCCAACAGCAGGCCCAGGGCGATGCGCTGGGTGATCGGGGTGGAGCTGCGAGGCGTCGACTCCCCGTATGTCGCCGCCTGCACCTCGGCAGCGGGATGCGCGGCAACAAGGGTCACGTTCTCATCGTTGCCGCGGCCGCTAGGTGCCGGATTGGTCCGTCCTGTGCGTGCCCTGTGAGCTGATGACCGGCAGCCGCACCTCGAATTCGGTCGAGCCCGCGGTACTGCTCACCTCGATGGTGCCGCCGTGTGCCTTGAGTACCGCGGCCACGATCGCCAGACCCAGCCCGGTACTGCCCTCCCGTCGTGACCGCGACGAGTCTCCCCGGGCGAACCGTTCGAACACGTCGGGCAGCAGTGTCGCGGGGATGCCGGGACCGTCGTCCGCGACGCTCAGCAGCACGGCATCCCGGTCTGGTTTCAGCGACACCGTGACCGAGGTGCCCGACGGGGTGTGAGTTCGGGCGTTCGCCAACAGGTTGGCCAGCACCTGGTGCAGCCGGGCCTCGTCGCCTTCGACCACCACGGGGTCCTCGGGTAGATCCAGCGCCCACTGATGGTCGGGGCCGGCGATGTGGGCATCGCTCACCGAGTCGACGATCAGCCGGGACAGATCCACGCTGTCGCGCTCCAGTGGCCGGCCGGCATCGAGGCGCGCCAGCAGCAGCATGTCCTCGACCAGTTGCGTCATCCGCGTGGTCTCGGACTCCACCCGGTTCATCGCATGGGCCACGTCGGCGGGCAGGTCATCACGTTTGCGCTGGGCCAGCTCGGTATAGCCCCGGATCGCCGCCAGGGGCGTCCGCAACTCATGGCTGGCGTCCGCGACGAACTGGCGCACCCGCGTCTCACTGGCGTGCCGGGCCGACAGCGCGCTGGCGATGCGGTCGAGCATCCGGTTCAGCGAGCTGCCGAGCTGGCCTACCTCCGTGTGGGCGCTGGCGGGGTCGACCGGCACGATCGGCGTCGGCAACTCCACCTCGCCGCGGTCGAGTTCGAGATCGGCCACCCGTCGCGCCGCCGCCGAGACGCGGGACAGCGGGGCGAGTTGGCGTCGGATGATCAGGGTTCCGGCCGTCGTCGCGGCGATCAACGCGATCACCGCCAGCACACAGAACATTCCGAGGACCCACAGCAGGGTGTCGTCGACGACGGCGGTCGGCAGTCCGGTCACGATGGTCTGCGGGCCGCCGTGACGCGGGTGCAGGCCGATGAGCCGGTAGCGGCCCAGCCCGTCGAGGTCCACGGTTTCGGGCTCCCGGGTGGCCGGGACCTGGGACAGCTGGACGGCCGCGGCCGCACTGACCTCGACGCGGTCGCCGTCAGCGGTGATCACCCCCGCGTCGACCGGACGGTTCGGCGCCACCACCGCTCCGACCGTGCGGGCGGCCTGTCCCGGGGCATTGAGGAATCCGGGTCCCGGCCCCTCCTCAGGGTCGAACGGAACACGGTGATGACGGTGCATCCCCGGCGGTGGAGGGGTTCCCGGTGGCGGCGGCGGCAATTCGAAGATGGCGGCCGAGCGCCGGCCGGCCTCGATCAGTTGGTCGTCGAGCTGGTTCATCAAAAACCGTTGCAGCGCAAACTCTGTCGCCACCCCGATACTGGCGCACACCACCGCCAGCAGGGCCACCTGGGTGACCACCAGCCGGGCCCGCAGGGTCCAGGTCCGCGGTGACCACCAGCGGGTGGCGCTGGTCCCGGCCGTCACCTCAGCGCGCGGGCCGGAGGACATAACCCGCACCGCGCAGCGTGTGGATCATCGGTTCCCGCCCGCTGTCGATCTTCTTGCGCAGATACGAGACGTACAGCTCGACGATGTTGGACCGGCCGCCGAAGTCGTAGCTCCACACCCGGTCGAGTATCTGGGCCTTGCTCAGCACCCGCTTGGCGTTGCGCATCATGAAGCGCAGGAGTTCGAACTCGGTGGCGGTCAGGGTGATCTGATCACCGGCCCGGGTCACCTCATGGCTGTCCTCGTCGAGCACGAGATCGCCGACGACGATCTTGGCGCCGCCGTCCTCACTGGTGACTCCGGTGCGCCGCAGCAGTGCCCGCAACCGCAGCACCACTTCCTCGAGGCTGAACGGTTTGGTGACGTAGTCGTCGCCGCCGGCGGTGAGACCGGCGATCCGGTCCTCCACCGAATCCTTGGCGGTCAGCAGCAGCAGAGGCAGGCCGGGAATCTGTTCCCGCAGTTTGCGCAGGACGTCCAGACCGCTCATATCGGGCAGCATCACGTCGAGGACGACCACATCGGGCGGGCTCTCCCGGGCTGCGGCGATGGCGCTCGCGCCGTCACCTGCAGTCGCGATGTCCCAGCCCTCATAGCGCAGCGCCATCGACACGAGTTCGGCCAGTACGGGTTCGTCGTCGACTACCAGGACCTGGATCGGATTGCCATCGGCACGGCGCATGACGGCGCGCCCGGACTCGGAATCGGTGCCATTGGTCGTGCTGCTCACCCGGTCATTATTCGCCCGCTCGTTAGGCCCCGACTGAGCGCTCTCTATGCGCCAGCTGTGAAGAATCGCCACATCTGGGCCAGAGCCCGCACACAGCCGGCACACAGCCAACCCCGGCAGCGTGGTCCGCATGAGCATCCGACCCACTGTTGCCGCAGTCGGCATCGCGGCGGCCATTGCGGGGCTCGGCGGCGCGGCGGTGTATGCCGCCACCGATACGCAGGGCCCCGGCCGCCATGGTCCGCCCAATGCAGAGAGCGGGCCGCCGCCCTGGATGGGCGGGCCAGGAATGGACGGGCGGTCCCACGACCGGACCGATCCCGCCACGATCCACAGCGAGGCGGTGCTGACCGATGGTGGCGGCTACCGTACGACCCTGTTTCAAACCGGCACCATCACCGAACTGAGCGCAACGTCGGTGACGGTGCGCAGCAACGACGGATTCACCCAGAGCTATGCCCTGCCGGACGCCGTCAAACCGCTGTACGAGGTCAACGACCGGGTCCTGATCCGAGCCACCCGCACCGGTTCGGCACCGACGGACAAGCCGACCGTCACCAGCATCGGCGAGGCACCCGGCCGCTAACCGTTGCCGTACCCGTCGGGCAGGTCCACCTTCACCTTCGGCTTGGCGAAAGATGTCTCCAGTTCGGTGGGAGCCGTTGTCTTCGTTACGGTTTCACCGACATTGACAGCGGGGACGGCGCCACTGCTCGGCGCCTCGGCCACCATCGCACCGAATGCGCCCATCGCTGCCAGTGCGATCGCCCCGACACCGGCCATCGCGTACTTGGTCCGCTTGTTGCGTTCGTCTCCTGTCACACAGACCTCCCTACCGGTGCCTGCAGGCGTGGTAAACCCGACTTCGCAGGCCCCGGTCGGTGAGATCAGCGGCGATCAGTGTGGCGTGGCAAACCCCGGCGGGGTGGTGGCCGAGACCGTCGGAGTGCCCTTCGAGGTCTCCGGGGCCGTCGGCGGAGTCGTCTCGGTAACCGTTTGTCCAGTGGTGATGGCAGGCGGTTCCACCCGCTGCTGGGCTCCGGCGACGCCTCCGCCCATGGCGACTCCGAGCACAGCGGTGGCTAACCCACCGATCGCGCCGACACCGGCGCTGACCAATTTCAGATTTCGCTGAATGTTTTCCTTCGCGCTACCCAATGCGCTCACCTCCGCGCGACGTATAGCCGCGGCGGGTGGCGGTGAAACCACTACCGACGCTCGGTCGCGTGATCAGTGCGTGACGGCGAACCCTGACGGCGGCGTGTAGCCCCTCATCGCAGGTACTGCCATCGAAACCTGCGGCGCAGTGGGAGGCGTCGTCTCCGTGCTGGTCTGGCCGACGTTCATGTGGGATCCGGAAGCCAGGGACTCGCCGGCCCCCAGGTGAACGTCCGAGACCGCTCCGAACACGCCCAGCCCCACCACGGCCGCACCACCGGCGACCGCAGCGATCACTTTCACATTCTTCAGTCCGCTGACCTTCATGTATTTCAGTGAACGCCTGATTTCTATGCCGACGCTGTGAGCCCACTACCAGTTACCCACCGAGCACAGGCGCGCCGAAGGCATACATCGCCGCGATGACCGGGTTCCGGTGCCGGGCTGCTCTACCCTGTCTGGCATGCAGCCGTGGGCAGGAACAACCGGATGACGCGCTTTCTGGCGCGCCGGCTGCTCAACTACATCGTGTTGCTGGCCCTGGCGTCGTTCCTGACGTTCACGCTGACCTCGCTGAACTTCAAACCCCTCGACAGCCTCGAGCAGCGCAATCCGCGGCCGCCGCAATCCGCGATCGACGCCAAAGCCGCTGAACTCGGCCTCGACCAGCCCATTCCGCTCCGCTATGCGAACTGGGCCGCCGGCGCGGTCCGAGGCGATTTCGGTACCACGGTGACCGGCCAGCCGGTGGTCGACGAGTTGTGGCGGCGCATCGGGGTGACCCTGCGGTTGCTCGTCATCGGCGCGATCTCGGGTGCGGTGATCGGGGTGGTGGTCGGCGCCTGGGGGGCGATCCGCCAGTACCGGCTGTCGGACCGCGTCATCACAGTGCTGTCGCTGCTGGTGATCAGCACGCCGTCCTTCGTCATCGCCAACATGCTGATCCTCGCCGCGCTCAACGTGAACTCGATTTTCGGTGTGCAGATTTTCGAGTACACGGGGGAAACGGCACCGGTGCCCGTCGGCGGCGCCTGGGACCAGTTCGTCGACCGGCTGCAGCACCTCGTGCTGCCGACGTTCACCCTGGCCCTGATGGCCATCGCCGGCTACAGCCGGTACCAGCGCAACGCCATGCTCGACGTGCTCGGCCAGGACTTCATCCGCACCGCGCGGGCCAAGGGGCTGACCCGGCGTCGCGCCCTGTTCAAGCACGGGCTGCGGACGGCACTCATTCCGATGGCCACCCTGTTCGCGTATGGGGTGGCCGGGCTGGTCACCGGTTCGGTGTTCGTCGAGAAGATCTTCGGCTGGCACGGCATGGGCGAATGGGTCGTGCAGGGCATCGCCACCCAGGACACCAACATCATCGCGGCCATCACGGTGTTCACCGGCACCGTGATCCTGGTCGCCGGACTGCTCTCCGACATCATCTACGCGATGCTCGACCCGAGGGTGCGAGTCACATGACCCAGACGTCTGCTCCCACGGGGGATGCCGCCGCGGCCCGCTCGGGCCTGCACACCGAGGAGTTCGCCACCCGGCGCACCCTCGTGTTCCGCCGGTTCCTGCGCAACTGGCCCGCCGTGGTGTCGCTGACACTGCTGGTGATCATGTTCGTGGCCTGCTACGCGCTGCCGTCGCTGCTCCCCTACAGCTATTCGGACCTCGATTACTACGCGCTGCAGGAGCCGCCGTCGACCGACCACTGGTTCGGGACGAACGCACTCGGGCAGGACATCTTCGCCCAAACCCTGCGCGGCATGCAGAAATCCATGCTGATCGGCGTCTGTGTGGCGTTCATCTCGACCGTCATCGCCGCCACGGTCGGCTCGGTCGCCGGATACTTCGGCGGCTGGCGCGACCGCACGCTCATGTGGATCGTCGACGTTCTGCTGGTCGTACCCAGCTTCATCCTGATCGCGATCGTCACGCCGCGGCTGAGCCAGTCCGATCGGGTGTTCTGGCTGATCGTGCTGCTCTCGGCATTCAGCTGGATGATCAGCTCCCGCATCGTGCGCGGGATGACACTGAGCCTGCGGGAGCGCGAATTCGTCTTGGCTGCCCGCTATATGGGTGTCAGCAGCGCGCGCATCATCGTGCGCCACATCCTGCCCAACGTGGCATCCATCCTGATCATCGACACCGCGCTCAATGTCGGCGTGGCGATTCTGTCCGAAACCGGTTTGAGCTATCTGGGATTCGGTATCCAGGCGCCCGACGTATCACTGGGCACACTGATCGCCGACGGCACCAAGTCCGCCACCACCTTCCCCTGGGTGTTCCTGTTCCCGGCGGGAGTTTTGGTGCTGATCATCCTGTGCGCCAACCTGATCGGTGACGGCCTCCGTGACGCCCTCGACCCGGGCAGCGGCCGGTTGCGACGGCGGAGTCGGCGGAAGGGCGGCGCCCGATGAGCCGGCTGCTCGAGGTATCTGATCTGACGGTGGACTTCCCCACCGACACCGACGCGGTACACGCGGTGCGGGGCCTGAACTTCCACGTGGATTCCGGTGAGGTGGTCGCGCTCGTCGGCGAATCTGGTGCCGGGAAATCGGCCAGTGCCATGGCGGTGATCGGGCTACTGCCCGAGTTCGCCGAGGTGTCCGGATCGGTGCGGCTGCGCGGCGAGGAACTGATCGGGTTGTCCGACACGCAGATGTCGCGGGTCCGGGGCAACACCATCGGCACGGTGTTCCAGGATCCGATGTCCGCGCTCACGCCGGTCTACACCGTCGGTGATCAGATCGCCGAGGCGCTCGAAGCCCACAACCGTGATCTGGGGCGGCGCGCAGCCCGGTCCCGGGCCGTCGAACTGCTGGAGCTTGTCGGCATCGCCCAGCCCGAACAACGCGCCCGCTCGTTCCCGCACGAGTTGTCCGGCGGCGAACGCCAGCGGGTGGTCATCGCCATCGCCATCGCCAACGATCCCGATCTGCTGATCTGCGATGAGCCCACCACCGCCCTCGATGTGACGGTGCAGGCCCAGATCCTCGACGTGCTCAAGACCGCGCGCGACGTCACCGGCGCCGGGGTGCTGATCATCACCCACGACCTCGGTGTGGTCGCCGAATTCGCCGACCGGGCCCTCGTGATGTACGCCGGCCGGGCCGTCGAGGACGCTCCGGTGGCCAAGCTGTACGAGAACGCCCGGATGCCCTACACCGTCGGCCTACTCGGCTCGGTGCCACGCCTGGATGCCTCGCAGGGCACCCGTCTGGTGCCCATCCCCGGTGCACCGCCGTCGCTCACCACGGTTCCGACCGGTTGCCCGTTCGCCCCCCGCTGCCCGCTGGCCATCGACGAATGTCTGGCCGCCGAGCCAGAACTCATCGAGCTGACGCCGGATCACCATGCCGCCTGCATCCGCACCGATCAGGTGAGTGGGCGCAGTGCCGCCGAGATTTATGAGGTACCGGGCGGCCCCGACACGAACGGCACCACTCCGGAGAAGCCCGACGAGGACGCCGATGTGGTGCTGCGGGTGCGCGAGCTGACCAAGACCTACAAGCTCACCAAAGGCGTGGTGCTGCGCAGGCAGGTCGGCGAGGTCCGCGCGGTCGACAAGGTCAGCTTCGACCTGCGCGGCGGCCGCACCCTCGGCATCGTCGGCGAGTCCGGATCGGGGAAGTCCACCACCCTGCACGAGATCCTGAATCTGTCTGCACCGCAATCGGGTTCGATAGAAGTGCTCGGCTCCGACGTGGCCACCCTGGACCGGAAGACGCGCCGCGCCCTGCGTACCGACCTTCAAGTGGTGTTCCAGGATCCGGTGGCTTCACTCGACCCGCGGCTACCGGTGTCGGATGTGTTGGCAGAGCCGTTGACCGCCAATGGTTTCGACAAACCCCGGATCGACGGACGGGTGGCCGAACTGCTCGAGTTGGTCGGCCTGCGACGCGCCGACGCCGCCCGCTACCCAGCCGAGTTCTCCGGAGGGCAGAAGCAGCGCATCGGAATCGCCCGCGCCCTGGCCCTGCAGCCCAAGATCATCGCGCTCGACGAGCCGGTCTCCGCGCTGGACGTCTCCATCCAGGCCGGGATCATCAACCTGCTGCTCGACCTGCAGGACCAGTTCGGCCTGGCCTACCTGTTCGTCTCCCACGACCTGTCGGTGGTCAAACACCTGGCCCACGATGTCGCGGTGATGCACAAGGGCGCGGTCGTCGAACAGGGCTCAGGCGACGAGGTGTTCGCCAACCCACAGCACGCATACACCCGCAAATTGCTGGCCGCGGTTCCGCAACCAAAGCCGGTCGACTGAGTTCACCTGTTGTACGGAGTCTCGCGGACCCAACTGAAACCCCTCTCCACCAACGGAAACGAGTTCGGATCCACCTTGGTGCACCAGGCGTGGATGCGGTGCCCGGCGTAGTCGTCGGCGTCGATCACCAAGCGGTCGGGTCCCGGCCACCAGTAGGTCAGGCGCACCCGCACCGGTGTCTGCCTGGCGGTTCCCAACTCGATGTAGTGATTCAGGTCGATGAAGTGCCGGCTCGCATCGATCGTGCCACCGTATTCCTCGAACGAGTCGTCCATGTGCTGGATGGTCAGCCGCATCGGATCGGCAATGTTGAGCGAACGGTCGAAAACCACTCGACGCCACTGCAATTCGTCGGTCAGGAGCGGATCACGCCGGTAGCCCTCGGCCGAGAAGCCGTCGACGCGGTAGATGCCGTAGAGCTCGGGAACCGGCCTGGCCCACTGTTGCCAGTTCTGCGCTGCGGTGACACCGAACAGCATCGCACCGACCAATAGCTGGGCCACCAATGCGATTCGGTTGGCCCGCCCCGAGGTAAACAGCTGCGGTGTGCTTGCTGCGGGAACCGCGCGATCCGAGAACAGCACCGCCGCCAGCCGCGCGGCGTAGGGCGCCAGCAGGAACAGGCTCATCAGCAGCAGCATCGACGACACGGTCTTGAGCCGGATGTCGTAGGTCATGTTGAGCAGGAAGACCTGCGTCATGTCGATCGCTGTCAGCAACGCGCCCGCCGGCACCGCCCTCGGGATCAGCAGCAGCACACCGGCCAGCAGCTCGGCCGACCCGAGGGCGATCTGGTAAGGCTGCGAGATGCTCACCTGGGACCACAACACGCCCTGCGGGCTGAAGTTGCCGAAGGGCTCGACCAGACGGTTCAGCACGAACGGCATCTGGGTGGGAATGGCCTTGGCCATCCCGAAATAGAACATCGCCGTGGCCAGCACGAATCGCAGGTACAAGGTGAGCCAGGCGGCCAACCGCGCGTAGTTGCCGCGACGACGGTCAAGTACCGACCAGACGACAGTCGCAACCGTGGAGACCACCAGCATCAAGAACAGTGCGGTCCACTGGAATGCACTGTCGCTGCCCACCTGCATGCTCTCGATCCGCAGTCCGAGAACTCCGGATGCGGTCCAATCGATCAACGGGCGCACCGCCTCAAGCAGGCCCGCAACCGATGACCACGGAAGTGGGATCCCGGCGCCTGCCAACAACACCGGAGTAAGCCCCACAAAACAAGCCAGCCCGAAAAGGCCGAAGTAGCAGAACCCGAAGCGGAAACCGATTCGCGTCGCCGGCGACCAGCGAACATCGGTGCCAGTCGTGTCCGTCACGGCCGCGCCTCCCCCGTCGAAAAACCCGGGTCCCACGGTATCGGCTGCCGTCCCAACGCAACCGTCGAACCGGCGCTGTCCGAGTCCTCACCCCATAGCGGCCCGCGTACCTCTAGCATCGGCGGCATGAACGGATTCCACATCCGACGATTGGCTATCGCCACCGTTGTTGCCGGCCTCGCACTCACCGGATGCTCCGGCGGTGATCGGGAGACCCCGTCGGCCGGCGGTAACGCCGAGGTCGGCAGCACCAACGACATCAATCCGCAGGACGTCGCGAACCTGCGCCAGGGCGGCGATCTGCGTCTGGCCCTGACGGAGTTCCCCTCGAACTTCAACCCGCTGCACCTCGACGGCAACACCGGCGACGTCGGCGCGCTCACCAGGCCCACCATGCCCCGCACGTTCGTGATCGCCGCCGACGGATCGGCCACGGTCAACACCGACTACTTCACCAATGTCGAGATGACCGGCACCAACCCCCAGGTGGTCACCTACACGATCAACCCCAAGGCGGTATGGACCGACGGCACACCGATCACCTGGGAGGACATCAAGTCCCAGACCGAGGCCAACAGCGGCAAGGACCCGGCGTTCGTGATTGCCGCGCCCAACGGCTTCGAGCGGGTGGCCACTGTGACCCGCGGCGTCGACGACCGCCAGGCCGTGATGACCTTCGCCAAGCCCTACGCGGACTGGAAGGGCATGTTCGCCGGGAACGGCCGGCTGCTGCCCAAGAGCATGACCTCCACCCCCGAGGCCTTCAACAAGGCTCAACTCACAGCGCCCGGCCCGTCGGCGGGCCCGTTCATGGTGACCAACATCGATCGGGGCGCTCAGCGGATCACGTTGAGCCGCAACCCGAAATGGTGGGGCACCCCGCCGCTGCTGGATAGCATCACCTACCTGGTGCTCGATGATGCCGCCCGCATCCCGGCGCTGCAGAACAACACCATCGACGCAACCGGCACCGCGTCGCTGGACGAACTCACCATCGCCCGAAAGACCCCGGGGATCAGCATCCGGCGGGCCCCGTCGGCCAGCTGGTACCACCTGACCTTCAACGGCGCACCCGGCTCGATCCTGGCCGACCCGGCGCTGCGCAGCGCGGTCGCCAAGGGCATCGATCGTCAGGCACTTGCCAACATCACCCAGCGGGGCCTCACCGACAACCCGGTCCCGCTGAACAACCACATCTTCGTCGCGGGCCAGCAGGGTTACCAGGACAACGCCGCGTCGGTGGCGTTCGACCCCGAGAAAGCCAAGGCCGAACTCGACGCGCTGGGCTGGAAAGTGCCTGAAGGACGGCAGTTCCGCGAGAAGGACGGCAAGGAACTCGTCATCCGCAACGTGTTCTACGACGCGGGCAGCACCCGGCAGGTGGCCCAGATCGCGCAGAACATGCTCGGCCAGATCGGGGTGAACCTGAAGCTCGACACCAAGCCGGGTACCGGATTCTTCACCAACTACATCATCAAGGGCGACTTCGACATTGCCCAGTTCGCCTTCCTCGGCGACGCTTTCCCGCTGAGCTCGCTGACCCAGATCTATGCGCAGGACGGGGCCAGTAACTTCGGCAAGATCGGCAGCCCGGAGATCGACGCCAAGATCGAGCAGACGCTGGAAGAGCTCGACCCGGCCAAGGCACTGACGCTGGCCAACGAGCTGGACAAGATGCTGTTCGACGAGGTGTTCAGCCTCCCGCTGTTCCAGTCACCCGGAAACGTCGCAGTGCGCAGCAGCCTGGCCAATTTCGGGGCCCCCGGCCTCGCCGACACCGACTACACGAAGGTCGGCTTCCTCAAGTAGTCCCATGCGATCTCGCAGTGGGAACGGCCGACTCCACGACGGTGGCCACGGTGATCGCCGACACCGCCACCCGGATGGCCGGACGAGCGGGCAGGGCATCCAGTTCGTCGGCAGTGGCCGAAAGTTGTTCGGCCACACCGTCGCGCACGGCACGGATCACTGCGAACGCCGCCCGCTCCCTGGTGTCGATCACGCTGTGCACCACCGTCGGCATGGACACCAGCACGGCACCGGGCACCAGCTCCGCGATGTGCTCCGCAACGGCCGGCGGGGTGGTCAGGTCCCGGCCACCGGACAGTACGACGGTGGGCCAGTGAAAGTCCGGTAGCTCGGTGAGCAGGTCGAAGGGCTCGGCCTCGAAGGGTTCGAAGAACTTGGCGCTGCCGATCATGTCGGCCATCTCCAGCGCCGGGTCCAGCGGGAGGCCGTCGGGCACGCCGGCGTAGTTCAGTTCGCGGAAGGCGATTCGCCCGACGAGGTCTACCTCGTTGCGGTACGGCGCTTTTCGCGTCGAGAGTCGGCTCAGTCGGGCGAGCCCCGACCAGACCACGGTGCGGCCGCGCAGCAGCAGGTCGAGTTGGCGGTCCAGCAGGGCGGCGCCACCGAACCCGTACAGCAGACCGGCCAGTTCTCCTCCCCTGGTCGCCAATGCCCCGCCGGCCACCAGGCGCCGGACCTTGGGCGCCAGGTCCGCAGTGTCCGGGTCCGTACCGTCCCATAGGAGACCGCGGACGGCACTGCGCACCACTTCGATATCGGCGGTGGACAGCAGCGGCGAGTCCAGCACCATCGCCGCGACCCGGTCCGGATGGCGGACACCGAAACCGGCGGCGATGTAACTCCCGTACGAGGTGCCGTACAGCACCGCCGCGTGCACGCCCGCGTCGTCGAGCACCGCGGCGACGTCGGCGACCACCTGCTCGACGGTGATGGCCGCCGGCGGCAGATCCGCACCCGCATCGGTATGCCGCGACATCCCGACACCGCGGTGCTCGATCATGATCACGTCGAATCCGGCCGCAGCCGCGCGCCTGCGCAACGCGCGGTACGGCTGGATCGACGCTACGCCGGGACCGCCCGGGATGATCACCAGCGGATGCGCGGATTTACGCCCGGACCGCACGTAGAACAGGTCGAACCGCTCGTCAGAACCAGGGCTGACCGGGCGCCGCACTGCGCGCACCCCCGGTAGCGCAGCCAGCTTGTCGTGCACCCGCCTGCGCTTGGCGTTCATGGTCATTGCGCTCCATTGTGCCGCGCGATGCTCAGATCAGATAGATCGTGAAAGTCGCCCCGAACAGCAGCACCAGCCACCCGTCCGTGGCGAGTTTGAGCCACCTCGGCGCGGTCCGGACCTCCATGAACTGCCGGATGATCAGACGGGACTTGATCAGCGTCAACGCAAGCACCAGCGCGGTGATCGGCACGCTGGCCCGCAACGCGTCCGAATACTGCGCCGGTGCCAACCACCAGGATCCGACGGTGATGGCGACCAGCACCAGCCACGTCTGAGTCACAGCCTTGTCGGTCATCGTCACCTCACCACGTACAGCAGGCCGAAGATGATCACCCAGAGCAGGTCGACCATGTGCCAGTAGACGGCGCTCGCCTCCACGACCGATGCGCGGCGTCGGGACGGATTGCGCAACTCCCGCACGATCACGCCCAACACGATGAGCCCGATCAGGACATGGATCAGGTGCACACCCGTCAGCACGTAGTAGAACGAGTAGAACATCTCGGAATTGGTGTGCCCGTTCCTGATCTTGACGACCCATTCATAACCCTTGCAGGCCATGAACATCAGACCGCCGACACCGCCGGCGTAGGTGAGCCGGATCGCCGCTTCGTGCCGCCCGGCGCGCGCGGCCAGCACCGCACGGGCCACCAACCAGGAACTGGTCAGCAGGATCACGGTGTTGAGCACACCGATCGTGATGTCGAGATGCTGTTGGGCCCGGAGGAATTCGTCCGGATACATGGTGCGGTAGATCATGAAGACGATGAAGTAGCCACCGAAGATGACCAGGTCACCGAGCACCATCACCCACATGTGCCCGTCGCCGGGCAGGTGCTCCGACGAGGTCTGTGGCCGCGGATCAGTCTGCGTCACTGCATGTTTCCTCACGCTTGAGGGCCTGCCGGAGCAGCACGATCAGGGCAGACAGCCAGACGGAGAAGACCACCACCGCCCACCAGAAGGCGATTGACCCGTTCCAGGCGAACGGCCCGGACTCGAACACGAACATCTGGGTGGCGATCACCTCGGTGATGATCTGCCAGATCGTCACATAGGCGAACCACGCCGGGAAGATCTGGTTCTTGTCGTAGAGGATGGCGATCGCGAATACCAGGTAGGCCGCCGTGAAACAGCCCAATGAGCCGTTGTAGGAAAGCATTCCGAGGTCATAGAGCAGGCTGATCAATTCCGGGTCACGGTCGGGCCGAAATGCCGCGGTGAGAAAGCACACCGACACCAACAGGAAGCCGGGCAGTGCGCCGACGCCCATGCCTCCGATGTAGCCATAAGCGAACACTGACCCCACCGACATGCGCTTGATCTGGTAGGCGACCAATCCGTTGGTCATCGCCGCCCCGCCGAGCAGGATCAGTAGCAGACAGAAGCCGATCTTGATGGTCAGACCGTGCTCGACGAAGAACGCCACCTTGTCGGCAGCGGTGACATCGGGGCGCGGTGGCGGCGTCACCCGGGTCAGGATGCAGATGATGACCCCGAAGGCGCCGTACCACAGCGGGAAGAACCAGGTCATCAACCGCACGTCGGGCTTGCCCGGCGGCGCCTCGGTCAGCAGTGTCACCGGTCCGCCGCCCGCGCGATGACACCGTCTTGAACGGCCTGGCTGAGTACCGCGCGGCGCAGCACGAAGAACATCACGATGACGAAGACCGCGAAGGCGCCGTTGCGCAGCCAGAAGGCCAGCACGCCGTCCCACGCCAGCGGCCCGGTGTGGAAGACCGCAGCACCCGCAGCCGGGATCATCGCCACCGCGGTGGCCAGCGAATAGTGCCCGACCCAGCGCGGGAACACCGGTTCGGGCCCGTTGTCGAAGTAGACCGCCACCGCCAGCAAGGCGAACTGCGACACCACCATGCCCACGGGAGCGACCAGCACGATCCAGGCCAGGTCGTTGAGCAGCATGATCAGTTCGGGATTGCGGTCCGGGCGAAACGCGGCCACCAGGAAGAAGACGTTGGACAGCGCGAAGATCGTGGCACCGCTGACCGCGGCAGTCAGATAGCAGTAGGCGAACACATGGCTCTGGGTCTTCATCCGCTTCATCTGGACGACGATCACCATGAAGAACGGCAGGATCAGGATCCCGCACAGGTTGAACGTCACCTGACTGAACCGGATCCACGCGGTGTGGTCGGCATAGAAACCGGCAACCTGCTGCGCGCTCCAGGTGGGCGACATGGGTGGCCAGAAGCCGGGGAATGCCAGCGCCGCCACCAGCAGGACCGCGCCGACCGCCGGCCCGGTCCACAGGCTCACCCACTGGGCCTTGATGTTCCCGGCTTTCGGCAGGTCTTGAACCTGCTCCAGGATCTGCACGCCGACCTCCAAATACTGACTTCAGTCAGAACAACTCTTGATCGAAACCGTAGCGGCTCCAGTGCTCAAAGGAAAGACCAGAACTGAGTACAGTCAGTTATTTCTGCCGTAGCATGAGGTCGTGCTCCAGGCCACCCCCCGCAGCCGCAAGGGTCAGCAGACCCGCGAACGGTTACTCGGGGCCGCGATCGCCGAGTTCAAGCGCGGGGGCATGGCCGCTGCCGACACCGCCGCGATCGCGTCCGCCGCGGGCGTCGCCCACGGCACCTTCTTCTTCCACTTCCCCACCAAGGAACACGTCCTGGTGGAGCTGGAACAGCGCGAGGAGGCCCGGATGGCCGCCGAGCTCATCCGACTCTTCGCCGCACCGCACGATGTTCGCGCCACCCTCACCGAATCCGTGCGCATGCTGGAGAAGCTGGAGCGGCGGCTGGGCCGTCCGTTGTTCAAAGATTTTCTGGCGCTGCATTTTTCCACGACCCGCCCGCCCTCGGAGGAATGGGAACACCATCCCGTGCTGGTGGCACTGATCGAAGAGCTCCAGTGCGCCAGGGACGCCGGCGAGATCCCGGACACGGTAGACGTGTTGCACAACGGCGCATCGTTTTTCGCCGGGCTCTACGCACTGCTGATCACCATTCCCGACACCCCCGAGGTGCGGGTCAAGGTGATCGACGAATACCTGACCACCTATCTCTACGGTATGCGGGTGAACGGCTTAGGTTCGGGCTGATCCAAACACGTGCCCAGCGGTAGCCGGTCCGGCTACAACGGTGCCATGACCACCGTCGAGAACGTGACCCATGTCCGGCCCGGAACCCCGGAATGGGATGACCTGCTGGCCTCGATCGCCTCAGGCGCCAAGGACCGCGACCTGAACGACGAGAACCCTTTCGATCAGGTCGCGGCGCTCAAGCGGGCCGGGTTCGGCACCCTGCGCCTGCCCGAGTCCCTCGGCGGCTCAGGATTCACTGTGCCGCAGCTCTTTTCCGCGGTGATCGACGTGGCCAAGGCCGACCCCATCGTGGCCCACATTTTCCGGACGCACTTCTGGTTCACCGAGGAGCGCCTGCGCAATGCCGAGGATCCGGTGTCGGCGCACTGGCTGGGCAAGATCGCCGAGGGCAAGATCTTCGGTAACGCATTCAGTGAGAAGGGCTCATTGGCCGTGGGCAGCCTGGTGTTCAACACCCGGCTGCTGGCCGACGGGGCGAATCCGGGTGCCTTCCGGCTGACCGGCGAGAAGTACTACAGCACGGGCACCCTGTTCTCGGACTATCTGACCGTGACCGCCACCACCGACCGCGACTCGGTGGCCACCGTCCTGGTTCCCGCCGACCGCGAAGGCGTGCGGCTCGTCGACGACTGGGACGGTTTCGGCCAGCGCCGCACCGGAACCGGCACCACGACGTTCACCGATGTCACGGTCGCTGCCGACGAGATCCTTTCCGATACCCCGTATGACGCCGAACCGGTTCCGACCGTGCAGTACGCCTCACTGCAGTTGTTCATCCATGCGGTGGTGGCCGGAATCCTGGCCAATGTCGTAGACGACGGCGTGGCGCTGCTGCGCTCCCGCGAGCGCAACTTCAGCCATGCCGTCACCGAGCGGCCCACCGATGATCCTCTGCTGCAGCGGCAACTCGGGGTCCTGGCCAGCACGGCCTACGTCGCGCGGGCTGCCGTGCTGGACGCGGCGGCGGCGATCGGTGCCGCGACGGATTCTGCCGTCGACGGGGTGCCCGACCTGCGGCTCGCGGCGGAAGCTCAGCTCAAGGTCGCCAAAGTGAAAGTGCACCTCGACGACGTCGCACCCGAGGCCGCCACCCGACTGCTGGAACTCGGCGGCGCCAGTGCGGCCTCCCGGCAGCGCAACCTGGACCGGCACTGGCGCAACATCCGCACCATCACCCTGCACAACCCGGTGGCCTACAAGGCCCAGGTGATCGGTCAGAACCTGTTGCACGGCACGCCCCTTCCGTCCAACGCCTACTTCTGATCCCGTGCGTGGCGGGCCACTGGGAAGGCTTGCGCATCGTTTTCTACTCCTGGGTCGTGCTCGGACGAAATCGCGACCCAGGAGTAGTAAACGGCGAGTCCAGGTAGCCGATTTCTAGGCCGTCAAGGCGATGTGGTGCGCGCCCTGGATGCTCGCATAACGCTCCGGGCTGCAGGTGAGCACGATGACCTGTCCGTCTCCGCCGACGGCGTCGAATACCGCCCCCATCTTGGTCAGCCGGTCCGGATCGGTGAATCCGAGGGCGTCGTCGATGACGACGGGCACGCTGTCTTCCTTGGCCACCATCGCCGCGCCGGCCAGCCGCGCGACAATCGCCAGTTGCTCCTTGGCGCCGCCCGACAGCGATTCGTACGGCACCGTGCGCCCGGACAGCGTGCGGGTCCGGATGTTGAGGTCGCTGTCGACGTCGACCTCGAAATCCTCACCGAAGACGAGCCGGCCCAGCCGCTGCACCTCGAGACGGAACGGATCGGCGTAGCGCTGACGGGTGGCATCGCGGTGGCGCGCCATCACGGTCCGCAGCGTCTCGGCCGCCCGGGCCCGGCGATGCACCCGGAGGTATTCGGCGTGGGCGTGCTCGCGTTCGGTCTCGGCAGCGTCGAGATGCCCCTTGCGTCCCTGGGTGCCGTAGACCTTGAGTTGCGCGGCCAACTCCCGCAGCGCATCGGCCGCCGCCCCGTGTCGAGCGTCCAGCGCCTCCGCGCGACGAACCGCCTCATCGAGTGCGGCCTTCACCGAATCCGGTGCGGTGGCCGACAATTCGGTACGCAACGCTGTCGCGTGGCCTGCTGTGGCGGTCGCTTCCTCCTCAGTCGTCTGAGCCTTGACCGCCAACTCATCGTCGCCGGCCTGCGCACGCTGGACCTCCAACCGGCCACCGGCCACGGTCAGCTCAGCCTGCGCCGTGGTGAGCTTCTCGCGCAGCACGCTGCAGCGGGTCGACTTCTCCGTGAGCTTCTGGGCCGCCGCGGCGATCACCTTGCGACTGGTCTCACTGTCGGCCACCGCCTGACGGTGCGCCTTCACCGCGGTATCGAGTTCGCTTCGGGCGGTGGCGATATCGGTGGGCCCCGCCAGCTCGAACAACCCGGCCTCGTCGGGCTGTCCGGCCCGCAGTTGCGCCAGTCGGGCCCGCAGATCCGCCAACTGGTCATCGCCCGTCAGCGCTTCGACGGTGGCGCGCAACCGATCCCGGCTGCCGACCAGTTCCCGGCGCCGGGTGTCGAGGGCCCGCGCGGCTTCCACGTCGTCGACCCCGGCCGCGGCCAGCGCAGCCGTCAACACGTTCTGTGCCTCGTCGAGACGGGCCTGTGTCTGCGCGGCCGGCGTGCCCGGCACCACGTGGACGGTGAGCACACCGGGCACGGCGATCTCGGTCTCGGCGGTGGTGTTGACCGACCATGGGGTACCGGCCTCGAGAGCGACCCCGGCCGTGTCCACTCGGACATCGAGGTTCTCGACGGCGACGAGTTCGATGCGCGCCGAAGCGAGTTCGGCCTGCCCCGCAGCACGTTCCACCGCCACCGCGGCGGCCTCGATGGCCCGCATCCCCGCGTCGTCGAGCGTGATCCCGGCCAGGTCGCGGTTGTTCCGGTCGAGCTCACGCACGCCGGCGTCGATCCTGCTCAGCCGGGCCGCCAACCGGTCGGCCTTGTCGCGGTCGGTCATCTGCGTGAGCGTGGTGCGGGCGGACTCCACCCTGACTTCGTGCTCCTGGGCTGCCACCCGAGCCTGTTCGGCCACGGCCTCGGCGGCCTCGTGAACCTCACGGGCGGTGGTGGACTCACCGTCGGCCACACCGAGCGCAGCCTGCAGTTCGGTGATGGTGGTGGCCCGCTCGTCGAGGTCGGCGCGCAGCCGTCGGCGTTCGGTGAGGGCAGCGGCCGCGGCGGCCTGCGCAACCCGGGCGGCCTCGGCCACCACCTCGGCCTCTTTGAGCCGTTGCACCAGTGCGGCAACCGCCTCGGCGTCCTTGCGCGCCGCGGCCAGGGCGGCGTGGGCCACTTCGCGCTCACCGGCCAGTCCGGTGACCTCGGCGCTGAGCTCGGCATGCCGACGCACCGCGTCGTCGACCTCCGCCACCGCCGCGGCACATTGCGCCACCTCGCCCTCGGCGGCGGCCAGCCGCTTGGTCACCGCCGCCCACTCACCGGTGGGCCGGCCGGTGGCGGTGAAGTAGCGCAGATACTCCGCGTCGATGCGTTCGACCAGCAACGGCTCGTCCCCGGATAGTGCGACCGCCTCACCGGCGGCCACGTCCAGGGCCCGGGCCAGCGCGTCCGAGCCCGAGAGGTCGACCGGTGCGGTCGAACTGGATTGCAGGACCCGCTGGGCCTGCCACAGGCTGGTGTCCACGGTCTCGGCGAGCATGGTCAGCACCCGCTCGTGCGCCTCGTCCCCGCTGAGCTGCTCGCGCACCGGCGCCAGCACGGTCAGCTGGGTCTCGGCACGCTTGTGAAAGCGCTTGCGGTACATGAAACGGTAAGGACCGGTGGAGATTTCGGCCATCACCTCGGCGCCGACATCGGCATGCGTCGGCTTGACCTGCTTGACTTCCTTCTTGCCCGAGCGGTCTTTGGCCTCGAGCAGCAGATCCAGTGCCTCGATCATCGAGGACTTGCCGATCTCGTTGGCGCCGCTGACCACCACCACACCGTGATCGGGGAATTCGATCTCGCGGTGGGTGACGCCGCGGTAGTTGGTCAGGACCAGGCGGTGCAGTTTCATGCCGCGCTCCCACGGTCGACCAGGCGCAGCAGCAGCCCCAGCGCCGCCCTGGCGTCGTCGGCCCCGGCTCCTTCGGTACGGGCGGTGGCCACCAACTCGTCCACAGCGGCCGCCGCGAAACCACCGATACCCAGGTCGTCGAATTCGCCGTCGGCAGGCAACACCGCGATCTCGGTGTGCCGCTCCCACTCGGTGAGGGCGGCGAACAATCGGGCGTACTTGTCGAGACAGGCGTCGAGTGCGGCCTTGTCGGTCACGGTCAGTGAGCCCGTCAACGCGAGACGCACCACGGTGCGTTCCTTGTCCGCCAACAGATCCAGGTTCAGATCCAGGTCGGCCACGTCGCGGTCGGTGTCCACCTCACGGCGCAGCGTGACGAAGCGCCACCGGCCCACCCGTTCGGACTCCACCCGCGCCGGACGGTGCGGGGCGGCCTCGTCGATGTCGACCACCAGGACATGCCCCGGGTCCGATTCGATGTCGTCGTAGTTGGTCACTTCGGGTGAACCCGAGTACCAGACCCGGCCCGTCGAACCGACCTCGGTGCGGGAGTGCTTGTCCCCCAACGCCACATAGTGCACGGCACCGCGCGCCAACGCCGACTCGACGGCGGCGAGCCGGATCAGCGACGGCTTGTCCTTGTCCGGATCCAGGATGTCGACGCCGCCGTGGCCCACCACGACCCGGGTGGTGCCGTCGGCGGGCAGGTCCGCCAGCACGTCGCCGACGAGATCCGAAGTGGGCGCCTTGGACCGCCACGGAGCGGCCACGATCTGCAGACCGGGCCGCACCTCGTGCACACCCGCGCGGTCGAGGACCACGACGTTGTCCGGGCATTCCGCGGTGAACAGCGCACTGGTGTAGACCGAGGCGGCATCGAGCGGATCGTGGTTGCCCGGCAGCAGATAGACCGGCACCCCGATGCCACGCATGGCCTCCAGCGACAGGCTGACTTCGCGCGGGGCCAACTGGTTGTGCTCGAAGACGTCACCGGACACCACGACGAACTCCGCACCCGAGGCCGCTGCCACCGGGCCGAGGGCCGCGACGGCCTCCCTGCGCGACGCCGAGTAACGGGGCTGGGCCTCACCGTTCAGGAAATGCCGGGTCATGCCGAGCTGCCAGTCGGCGGTATGCAGAAAACGCATCGGCCCCGTCCTTCCTGTGTTGATCCCCGTGGGTTCATCTTCCGAGCAAGGCGAGTGTAGGACTGGCAGCCGACAAGTCCGGGGACCTGCGGCGGCATGGCCTAACCTGGTTGGAATGGCCGACCCGATCAGTCCGATCAGAACCCTGCTGCTGATGCGCCACGCCAAGTCGGACTATCCCGAGGGCGTCACCGACCACGACCGCCCGCTGGCGGCGCGCGGGATCAGGGAGGCCGGGCTGGCCGGGGACTGGATCCGGGCCAACTTCGCCGAGGTGGACGCGGTGCTCTGCTCGACGGCCACCCGGACCCGTCAGACCTTGGAACGCACCGGCATCGAGGCGCCCGTGCAATACGCCGAGCGCATCTACGACGCCAGGCCGGGCACCGTCATCGACGAGATCAACGGTGTCGCGTCACGTTTCGGCACCGAGCCCTCGACGGTCCTGGTGATCGGGCACGAGCCGGCCATGTCCGCCGTTGCCCTGGGCCTGGCAGACGGTTCCAACCGCACTGCGGCGGAGAGCATTTCGCTGAAGTTCCCGACATCGGCCATCGCGGTGCTGCGGACCAGCGACCCCTGGGAGCAGCTCGCGCTCGGCGGCGCGACACTGGTGCGCTTCCACGTACCCCGCTAGGAGTTGGTGGCCAGCGTCAACTCCATCAGCTTGATGGCCATCGGGCAGGCATCGATCCCGGGCGCCTGCGGATTGACCCACCAGCCGACCACGCCTGCCGCGTCACTGGCGACACCGCACGCCCCGTTGAGCCCGTTGGGCTTCATGATGATCGAATCGACACCGGCGATCCGACGCTGTTCGATCGCGTACTGCAGCTTCTCGGCCGTCTGACGCTCGTTGTCCAGGCTGCCCTGCTCGTACCAGAATCGGGTGATGTCGACGAGGCCGGCCGGGTTGGCCGCCTGCCAGCGACACACCGCGCCGACGAAGGTGCTCTGGATGTCGAGCGGGTCGGCACCCACCGTCTTGGCCAGGATGTCCGTGGTCAGGACGTCGCATTCCTTGAGCAGGTTGGGGTACGTCTTCTCGGACTTGTTGTTACTGGGGCCGCCGCTGGACCCTTCCTTGGCTGCGGCGCCGTCCACGGTGCGCGTGCACCCGGTCAGCCCGGCGAACACGGCCAGCACAGCGAGCGCTCCGGCAGCCCCACGTCGCGTCATCATTTGGAATTCACAATCGACTGGCGGGTCAGCTCCTTGGCGACCTCGCACGGATCGGGATAGGGCTTCTGGTCGAAGCTCACGGACCACTCGATGAAATCGTCGTCGAACTGGATGCCGATCTCACACAGGTTGACGTCGCCGGCCTTGAGCGGGTTCTCCCCGACCGCGATGAAGCCGCCGTGACCCTCGATGTTGATGTCCTCCACGCTGGTCCGCGACAGCTCCTCCGTCTTACGTTCCCGGCCGATCGGGCTGCCCCGGAACCAGGTGAAGGAGAAGTGGGGTCCCAGGATGCTGCCACCCTGCAACCACTGGCAGCCCGAGGAATTGGTCGCGGTGTTGACCAGCCCCTGGACCTGGGTCAACTCCGTCACCGTCTGGTCGGTCACGCCGCCGCAGTGCGGAAAGTGGGGGCCGTGCTGACCCGTGCCACCGGCACTCGGCGACTCGCTCTGCGGAACCTGGGGTGTCGCGGGCTCGTCAGTCGAGCACCCGGCGAACACCGGGACCATTGCCGCAGCCAATACCGCCAAGGCTCTGGCATTGCGGAGTAGTGGCTTGGTGGCCGTGCGGACCGTCACGCCATGCACTGTAGCTGTAACACCTATGCCCCACACCGGCATACCGACTGACCTGGACTTTCACCGAGCCGGACACGGCAGCGGCTGGACACGACCCACAGCGGCCGGTGTGCAAGAGTAGCCAGATGCTCTGGGCGCTGCTGCGACAGTATGTGCGGCCGTACCGGCGGCTGCTCGCCATCGTCGCGGCGCTTCAGGTGATCAGCACCCTGGCGTCGCTCTATCTGCCGACGGTCAACGCCGCGATCATCGACGACGGCGTGGCCAAGGGCGACACCGGGCGCATCGTCGAACTCGGCGGGGTGATGCTCGGTGTCACCGGTCTGCAGGTGGCATGCGCGATCGGTGCGGTGTTCTTCGGATCGCGCGCGGCCATGAGTTTCGGCCGCGACCTGCGTTCGGCGATCTTTCACCACGTCACCACGTTCTCGGCCGAGGAGACCGGCCGCTTCGGCGCCCCGTCGCTGCTGACCCGGACCACCAACGACGTCGGCCAGATCCAGCAGCTGCTGCAGATGACCGCCACCATCCTCATCACCGCCCCGATCATGTCGATCGGCGGAATCCTGATGGCGCTGCACCAGGACGCCGGACTGTCGTGGCTGCTCCTGGTCAGTGTTCCGGTACTGGCCCTGGCGAATTTCTGGATCATCACCCACCTGATGCCGATCTTCCGTCGCATGCAGCGACTGATCGACGGCATCAATCGGGTGATGCGCGACCAACTGTCCGGCATCCGGGTGATCCGCGCGTTTGCGCGCGAACCCTTCGAGCAGCGCCGCTTCGCCGACGCCAACGAGTCCCTGTCGGCCACCGCGCTGGAGGCCGGTCGGTGGCAGGCACTGATGCTGCCCGCCACCACCCTGGTGATCAACGTCTCCAGCGTTGCGCTGATCTGGTTCGGCGGACTGCGCATCGACTCCGGCCACATGCAGGTGGGCTCGCTGATCGCGTTCCTGGCCTACTTCATGCAGATTCTGATGGCCGTGCTGATGGCGACGGTCCTGGCAGTGATGCTTCCGCGCGCGTCGGTTTGCGCCGAGCGGGTCAGCGGTGTGCTGGGCACCCGGCCTCAGATCACCAGCCCACCCGACCCGGTCCGACCGGTGTCCATAGCCGGCGAGATCGAGTTCCACGACGCGTCATTCAGCTATCCCGGCGCCGATCGCCCGGTGCTGCAGCAGGTCTCGATGCGCGTGGAGCGCGGGACCACCACCGCTGTCGTCGGATCCACCGGATCCGGCAAATCCACCCTGCTTGCCATGATCTGCAGGTTCTACGACGTCACCTCGGGCGCGGTCCGCGTCGACGGCGTCGACGTGCGTGAACTGGGCCTCGAACAGCTGTGGTCGTCGATCGGTCTGGTCCCCCAACGCGGCTATCTGTTCTCCGGAACCATTGCCGAGAATCTGCGCTACGGCGCTGCGCCCGGACAGGAACTCACCGACGAACAGATGTGGGAGGCGCTGCGGATCGCGGCGGCCGACGACTTCGTGGCGGCCCACCCCGAGGGGCTGGACCGCTTGGTGGCCCAGGGCGGCATCAATTTCTCGGGCGGGCAGCGCCAACGGCTGGCGATCGCACGTGCGGTGATCCGCAGGCCCGCGATCTACCTGTTCGACGATGCGCTGTCAGCCCTCGATGTGCACACCGATGCCCGGGTACGCACCGCGCTGCGTGAGGTGTCGGCCGACGCCACCGTGGTCATCGTGTCGCAACGGATCTCGACGGTGATCGAGGCCGACCAGGTGGTGGTGGTCGAGGACGGCCGCATCGTCGGCATCGGCACGCACGAGGCGTTGCTCGCCGACTGCCCCACCTACGCCGAGTTCGCGGCGTCGCAGGCCATCACTGCCGGAGATCCGCGATGACCGGCCACGTGCTGCGCCGCTCGGGCACGCCTGTCGCACCGGTCGCGCGCACTCGCGACTTCCGCGGATCGGCCCTTCGGCTGCTCAGGCGCCTGGTGCCG
Source organism: Mycolicibacterium arcueilense (assembly GCF_058536225.1). Taxonomy (NCBI): domain Bacteria; kingdom Bacillati; phylum Actinomycetota; class Actinomycetes; order Mycobacteriales; family Mycobacteriaceae; genus Mycobacterium; species Mycolicibacterium arcueilense. The sequence goes on along the minus strand of NZ_JBZTYL010000037.1, from coordinate 176,180 downwards.
CAACGTGGCCTGGCGATCTCGGTGGTGTTGCTCGGAATGGGTGGCATCGCGATCGGCGTGATCGGCCCCCGGATTCTCGGGCACGCCACCGATCTGCTGTTCAACGGTGTGATCGGTCGCGGACTACCTGCGGGCCTGACCAAGGAGCAGGCCGTAGCGGCCGCCCGGGCCCGCGGCGACACGACGTTCGCCGACCTCCTGTCGGGAATGAACGTGGTTCCCGGCCACGGGGTGGACTTTGCCGCGGTGGCCCGCACCCTGGCCCTGGCGCTGGGCCTGTATCTGCTTGCCGCGGTGCTGGTCTGGCTGCAGGCGCAGTTGCTCAACATCACGGTGCAGCGCACCATGGTGGCGCTGCGGGCCGACGTCGAGGACAAGCTGCACCGACTTCCACTGTCCTACTTCGATTCCCGGCAGCGTGGCGAGGTGCTCAGCCGGGTCACCAACGACATCGACAACATGCAGAGCTCGGTGTCGATGACCATCAGCCAACTACTGACTTCGGTGCTGACCGTGTTCGCGGTGCTGGTGATGATGCTGACCATCTCGCCACTGCTGACCCTGCTCACCGTCGTCACCGTGCCGCTGGCGCTGTGGGCGATCCGCTGGATCACCCGTCGGTCGCAACCGTTGTTCGTGGCGCAGTGGCGCAACACCGGCCGGCTCGCGGCCCACATCGAGGAGACCTACAGCGGTTTCACGATCGTCAAGACCTTCGGGCACCGGGAGGCCGCCCAGCGGAAGTTCGACGAACTCAACGACGAGGTCTACCGGTCCAGCATCGGGGCGCAGTTCTTCTCTGGACTCGTGGGACCGACGACGATGTTCATCGGCAACCTCAGCTACGTGGCCGTCGCCGTGGTGGGCGGGTTGCAGGTGGCGACCGGACAGATCACGCTGGGCAGCATCCAGGCGTTCATCCAGTATGTGCGGCAGTTCAACCAACCGCTGGGCCAGGTGGCCGGGATGTACAACACGCTGCAGTCCGGAATCGCCAGCGCCGAACGGGTCTTCGAACTGCTCGACGCCGACGAACAGTCCTCCGAACCGGTCAGCGCCCTCGAGATCCGCAGCGGCCGGGTCGAATTCGAGCGCGTGAACTTCGGCTACCTGCCGGACACCCCGGTGATCGAGGACCTCTCACTGGTGGCCGAGCCGGGCCGCACCGTGGCGATCGTCGGCCCCACCGGCGCGGGCAAGACCACGTGCGTGAACCTGCTGATGAGGTTCTACGACGTCGATTCCGGCCGGATCCTGATCGACGGTGTGGACATCTCGACGGTGAGCCGGCAATCGCTTCGGTCCTCGATCGGCATGGTGCTGCAAGACACCTGGTTGTTCGGCGGCACCATCTACGACAACATCGCCTATGGCCGGCCCGACGCGTCCGAGGACGAGGTGATCGAGGCGGCCAGGGCAGCCTACGTGGACCGGTTCGTGCACACCCTGCCCAACGGGTACGACACCCGGGTCGACGATGACGGCGGTGCCATCAGCGCCGGTGAGAAGCAGCTGATCACGATCGCCCGTGCGGTGCTGGCCCGGCCGAAGGTGCTCGTACTCGACGAGGCCACCAGCGCAGTGGACACCCGCACCGAACTCCTGATCCAGCAGGCGATGGCCGAATTGCGCCGGGACCGGACGTGTTTCATCATCGCCCACCGACTTTCGACCATCCGGGATGCCGACCTGATCCTGGTGATGGACGCCGGCCGGATCATCGAGCGCGGCACCCACGAAGAGCTCATGTCGCGGCACGGTCGGTACTGGGAGATGACGCAGGTTTAGCACCACAATTCCATTACAAATTGTAGTGTCACTGTAATGACGACCCGTACCGTGCACACGTTCTGCCGGTACTGCCTGGCCTCCTGCGGCCTCGAAGTGACGGTCGAGGACAATCGCGTCGTCAAGATCGGCCCCGACAAGCTCAACCCGCACACCTGGGGTGATTTCTGCGCGAAGGGCCGCACCGCCGGCCAGGTCGTGGAGCACCCGCGGCGCATCGTGGCGCCGATGCGCCGGGTAGGTGATGGCTACGTCGAGGCGAGCTGGGACGAGGCGATCAGCGACATCGCCCAGCGCATGAACCGGATCATCGACGCCGGGGGCCCGGATGCGGTGGCCGCCTACTACGGCAATCCGGCCGGGTACTCGTCCTCGAACCTCGTATTCATGAATGCCTGGTTGGACGCCGTCGGCACGTACAACCGCTACGCGGTCGGCTCGGTGGACCAGAACGCGCTGCACGTGGTGGCCGAAGCCATGTACGGCTCGCCATTGATGGTGCCCGTCTCCGATGTCGACAACTGCGACTACTTCCTGATCATCGGCGCTAATCCGGCTGTGAGCGCGTGGAACTGGGTGGAATCGGTGCCGGGCGGCTGGCGCCGGGCACTGGCCCGCCAGAAGCGGGGCGCCCGCATCGTCGTGGTGGACCCGATCCGCACCGAGAGCGCGCAGGCCGCGGACCTCCATCTGCCCGTGCGTCCCGGTACGGATTGGGCGCTGCTGCTGGCGATGGTCAAGGTGATCCTCGACGAGGGTCGCGAGCACCGCACTGACTGTGCCGAGCTGGCCGTCGGGGTGGCGGACCTACGTGCGCTGACCGCCGGAGCCGACCTCGACGACCTGGCGGCACGCTGCGACGTCGACCGTGACGTGATCGAGCGGGTGGCTCGCGAATTCGCCTCGGCGCCAGGGGCGATGGCCATCACCCGCACCGGGGTCTCGCTCCACGCCGCCGGCACCGTGGCGGAATGGCTCGGGCATGTGCTCAATCTGATCACCGGGCGGATGGACCGTCCGGGTGGTCGTCGCTTCGAGCCGGGCTACGTCGACACGCTGCGGCTGGCGGGTTTGGCGGCCACCCGCCCGCACACCAGCCGGGTGGCGGGGCGTGAGCTGGTCGCCGGGGCCCACGCGTTGGCCGAGCTGCCCGACGAGATCACCACGCCGGGTCGCGGCCAGATCCGTGCCCTGCTGATCAATTCCGGCAACCCGGTGATCTCGGGGCCCGACGGGGCCAGGCTCGACGAGGCCCTGGGCCGGCTCGACCTGCTCGTGGCCATCGATCTGGTGCAACGCGAGAGCCACCGGCACGCGCACTGGCTGCTGCCCGCGGCGCACTGGCTCGAACGCGACGATCTGCTGGCCTTCACCAGCGGTATGCACGACGAGCCGTACGTGCAGTACGGCGGGAAGGCCGTCGAACCACCGGCCGGCGCCCGCGAGGAGTGGCGGGTATTCACCGATCTGGCGCTGGCGATGCGCCGCCCGCTGTTCGGCGCCAAGGGCTTCAACGGGTTCATCCGCGCGACCCGCCGGCTGGCGGAGCGAACCCGACGGCCCGGGTTGGCCTTCGGGCCGCACTGGCTGGACCGGCTGATCATCCTGACCTCGCGCAAGGTCGACGGGCACAAGCTCACCTGGCGCGAGCTCAAAGCCCATCCGCACGGCCTGGTGCTCGGCCCACGGCAGTTCGGCCGCTTCCGCGAGGCGTTGCGCACCCCGGACCACAAGGTCCATGCGGCTCCCGCCGAGTTCGTGGCACGAACCCGTGAACTGCTCGCCACGCCGGATCCCGAAGCACCGGAGGAGTTCCCGTTCCTGCTGGGCAACCGGCGCCGACGGCATTCGATGAATTCGTGGCTGAACGAACTGCCCGGCCTGCATCCGGGCGGCAAGGGAAACGAGGTACTGCTGCACCCGGAGGACGCCGCCGCGCTGGGCATTGCGTCAGGCGACCGGGTTCGGGTGTTCTCACCGACCGGACGGCTGGAGGTGACCGCAGCCCTCAGCGACGGGCCGCGTCGCGGGGTCGTCGTGCTCGATCATGGTTGGGGCTCAGGGGTATTCGACCCCACTCATGGCGGCCCGCCGGACACCTACGGGGTCAACCGCAACCTGCTGGCCGACCGGACATCGATAGATCCGCTGTCGCAGACCTCGGCACTGGGCTCGGTTTACGTGGGAGTCGAGCGACTCTAGGCGCCGGGACCCTCGGCACGTAGATCGTCGACCGCCTTCATGGCGTCACGCAGCTTGTCCAGCCACTCCTCGGTGTGCTGACCGACCAGGCGCACAGACCAGGCCAGCGCGTCCGAGCGGGACCGCGCCACACCGGCATCGACCAGGGTGTCGAGTACCTGACGCTCGGGCTGCTTGAGCCGCGTCATCACCGGTACGGCGATGTGCGTGAACAAGATTCGCTCCACTTCGTCGCCGTCGCCCACCTGGGTGCCTATTTCCACGCCCCAGGAGACCTTCCGGTCGAAACGGCCCTGCGCCTCGTCGGCGATGCGCATGCGCTCACTGCGCGTCTCCTCCCGGAACCGCGAGGCCCGCCCGGAGGCCCGGGCTTTGGTCTCGGCTTCGTCCGGATCAGGAAGCCGGCCGATGACGGTGATCTCTTCACGGTCGACGATCACGGTCGGATCGCCGGTGAACCAGGTGTCGGGCAGTCGGCCCGCGAACCACTCGGCGGCCTCATCCGCAGACCGGCGATGGTGTTGGTGTTTAGTCATGATTACATGATTACACCGTTACACCGCTGGTGGGACGGCGTTCACCACCGGCGAACGCCAATTGTTGGTTTTCCGGTCTAGTTGCGCTTGAGCAGCAGTGCGGCTCCACCCGCCAGCACCAGGGCGACCAGCAGCAACCCCGCCCAGCCTGGGCCGGCGATCCACCACACGGCGCCCAGCACGATGATCACCGGTGACACCGCGAACAGCACCATGCCGGGGTGCTGCTTCAAGACCGCGAGCGCACCCTGGGCACGGAGCGGGTCGATTTCCTTTGCCATGGCACCAGAATGCCAGGGGTTGGCCCCGTTCGTAGCGACACCGCTCAGAGCGGTGCTCCATCTGTAGCCTGAGGCGATGACTGTGAACGGAACCCCGCAACCCGGTTGGCTGCCTGATCCCGAGGGCCGCTACGAATACCGGTGGTGGGACGGACAATCCTGGACCGATCAGGTATCCCATCAGGGCCAGGCCGGCCGCGCGCCGATGGGAGCAGCGCCGCAGCAACAGCAGGCCCAGCAACCGCAGCCGCAGCAGGCACAGGTTCAGGCCCAGCAGTCCCAGGGTGGCGGGTTCGCCGGCATCAGCGGCGAACTCGTCGACGGCCGGTTCAGCGAGAAAGAGGCGACGCCGATCGCCAACCAGAACCGCAAGATGCTGCGGGTCCGTCTGGGTGACCCGTTCATGGCCCGGCAGGGCTCGATGGTCGCCTACCAGGGCAACGTCGACTTCGCCTTCGAAGGCGGCGGCGCATCGAAGTTCATCAAGAAGGCCCTGACCGGTGAAGGCCTTCCGCTGATGCGCTGCCAGGGCTCCGGCGATGTGTTCCTGGCCGATCAAGGTTTCGACGTACACCTGCTGCAGCTGTCCAACTCGGGTCTGTCGATCAGCGGCAAGAACGTGCTGGCCTTCTCGTCGAGCCTGGACTGGAACATCGAACGGGTCCGCGGCGGCAGCATCGCCACCGGCGGCCTGTTCAACACCACACTGCGCGGCACCGGATGGGTGGCGCTGACCACCGACGGCCCACCGGTCGTGCTCGACGCCGCCGAAGCCCCGACCTACGCCGACACCAATGCCGTGGTGGCCTGGTCGGCACACCTTCAGACTCAGCTCAAGACGAGTTTCAAGGCAGGTGCGCTGATCGGCCGGGGCTCCGGCGAGGCCGTGCAGGTCTCGTTCCACGGCAACGGATTTGTGATCGTGCAGCCTTCGGAGGGCGTCACCGTTCCGATGCAGTGAGCGACGCGGGCGCCAGCCTCCCGCCGTCCCTCGTCAACGCGTAGAGCGCCGCCGCGGACACCAGCCCGATCGCTGTGAGGCCCAGCCACACCAGCTCGGCCAGGTCCGCGGCGCGCGCGGCGCCGATCAGCGAACCGGTGGCCAGGTTGCCCAGCAGGATCCCGACGCCGACAACGGTGTTGTAGAACCCGTAGTGGGTGGCGACCAGTCGATCGCCCGACAGCGCCACGACGGTGTCCATCTCGAACGGGAACACCGCGGCCGAGCCCAGCGCCAGCAGCGCCGACGAGACGAGCAGTGCCGCCACCGCAGCGGCCGGCCCGAACCGGTCACCGTCGGGCACCACCGCCATCGGAACGAAGGCCGCCGCCAGCACCAGCAGGCCCACCACCAGGCTGCGCCGCGGCCCCCAGCGGTCGGCGAACCACCGCGTGATCCGTAACTGGCCACCCACCGCGATCAGACCTGATACCACGAATATGGCTGCCACCAGTGCGGTCTCGTTTCCGGGGCGAAGCTGCGCCGCCTGCAGCGGCAATGCCAGATACACCTGGAACGACAGCACGTAAGAGCCGATCATCGCCACTGCGAACATCACGAACCCGCGGTTGGCGACGACGCTGCGCCAGTCCTCCCACACCGAACTCCGCTGCTCTACAGGCGCCGCACGGTGCCGCGGCAGGGCCAGCAACTGAGCCACGGTCAGCACCGCGAACACCCCGGCCGCAACCCCGGCCGTCAGCCGGAAATCGAAGGCCAGCAACGCCATTCCGGCCAGCGGACCCAAGAGGATTCCGGCCTGGTAGAACACGTTGAAGGTGGCGAAGGCCTCGACCCGCCGGTCACCGGCGTCGGCGGCCAGATACGCCCGCACGGCGGGGTTGAACAGGGCTCCGGCGAAACCTGTTGCCGCCGAGGCGATGAGCATCGCCGGCAGCGAGTCCGCGACGACGAGCAGCCCGAACCCCCCGGTGCGCAACAGACACCCCGCGACGATCAGCGGCTTGTATCCCAGCCGGTCGGCCAGCGTGCCGCCGACGATGAACATGCCCTGCTGAGAGAAATTCCGCACGCCCAGCACCAGCCCCACCGCCCACGCGGCCAGGCCGAGCGGCCCGGCCAGATAACCGGCCAGGTACGGCATGAGCATGTAGAAGCCCAGGTTGATGCCGAACTGGTTGACCATCAACAGCCGACTCGGCAGGTCGAAACTGCGGAACTGTGTGATGAGTCCCCTCACTGCGCCACCGCCGTCGGGTCCGTGACCGTCTCGCAGCGGGTCCAGGACTGCACCACGCGATCGCCTGGAGTGTCGATCGTCTCGGGTTCATCGGCCGGTTGGTGATCGAGCAGGCCGAGATCGCGGCAGTAGTCGTCGTTGTACACCGTGTCGAAGTACCGCTGCGGACCGTCGGGGAACACCGCAGCGATCGTGGTGGCCGGCGGATGGTTTCGCGCCGCCCAGCCGGCCACCAGACCGACTGCCCCGACGCTCCATCCCCCGCTGGCGTAGTACGTCGACGCCAGCGTCCGGGCAGCCCACACCGCGTCGGCCGGAGCCACCCAGTGGACCTCGTCGAACGCGCCGTAGTCCACATTGCGGGGATAGATGCTCGAGCCGAGGCCGCGCATGACGCGGGTTGCGGCAGGCTGCCCGAAGATGGTCGAGCCGATCGTGTCCACCCCGATCAGGCGCAGGTCCGGGTTGAATTCCCGCAGCACCCGCGCCACGCCGGCCGAATGCCCGCCCGTACCGACCGAGCAGACCAGCACGTCGACCCGGCCGATCTGGGCGTTCAGTTCCAACGCGAGCGGCCGGTAGGCCTCGACGTTGTCCGGGTTGTTGTATTGGTCCGGGTACCAGGCAGTGTCGTCGGCGGCCAGCAGTTCGGCCACCCGGTCCCGCCGGGCCTGCTGCCAGCCCCCGGTGGGATGTGGTTCGGTGACGGTTGAAACCTCGGCACCGTACGCGGTCAACATGCGCTCGATGATGGGCTCCAGGCCCGGATCGGTCACCAGGGTCACCGGATGGTGATAGATCGTTCCCGCGAAGGCAAGCCCCAGCCCCAATGTGCCACTGGTTGATTCGATGATGCGGCCACCGGGTTGCAGGTCACCTCGAGCCCGGGCCTGCTCCACCATGTGCATGGCAGGGCGGTCCTTCATCCCGCCGGGGTTGAAGCCTTCGAGCTTGGCCCAGAATCCGCGCCCGGGATCGGCGAACGGAGTGGACACCCACAGGGTAGGAGTGTGGCCGACCATGGTGTTGGGCCCACGGTTTCGGCGCAGAACGTGGAATGAACGGGTGGACAGGGCATGGTTCATGGATTCGTCGATTCTGTATCGGACCGCGCAGAGCGCGGCGACTGACCTGGACAGCGTCAAGACGCTGTCTGTCAGCGGCGTGCGATACAGATCCGCAGCAGAAGTGCTTGCCCGGCGAGTGGGATCCGATGACGGTCAGGTGGGCCCCGCGGCGCCCGCACGGCGGCACACCCGCACAGCACCGCGCAGCCGACGATGAGAACAACCATCGAGAATGCCGCCACGGCAAGGTAATTCCTCGGAAGCACGGCGGCGGTGAATCCGTCCGGCATATGCGAAGCGGCATCGTCGCCGATATGAGGATGGTCGAACGTCAACTCACCGCCGTCGACACCGATTGCCGCAGCGACCGGGTGCGGCAGATGCGCCGGGTGATCGTGATTCGTGATCTGGACCAGCCCGGCAAAGGCGGCCGCCCACAGGACGATCCCCATCAAGGCTGCGAGCCACTTCATCGGAAACGTCTCAACCGCAGGCTGTTACTGACCACGAACACCGAAGAGAACGCCATCGCCGCACCGGCAAGCATGGGGTTGAGCAGTCCGGCCGCTGCCAGCGGCAACGCCGCGACGTTGTAGGCGAAGGCCCAGAACAGATTCCCCTTGATGGTGGCCAGCGTGCGCCGGGCCAGCCGGATGGCATCGGCGGCGGCCCGCAGATCACCGCGGACCAGGGTCAGGTCACTGGCCTCGATCGCCACATCGGTGCCGGTCCCCATGGCCAGGCCGAGGTCCGCCTGGGCCAGCGCCGCGGCATCGTTGACACCGTCGCCGACCATGGCCACCACCCGACCCTCGTCCTGCAGCCGTTTGATGACGTCGACCTTGTCCTGCGGCAGTACCTCCGCGTAAACCTCATGTACGCCAACCTGTTCGGCGATCGCATGCGCTGCCGCCTCGTTGTCGCCGGTCAGCATGATCGGCTCAAGGCCGAGGGTGCGCAGCTGCTCGATCGCCTCCTTTGAGGTGGGCTTCACCGCGTCGGCCACCACCAGCACGGCGCGCGCCTGTCCGTCCCACCCCACGGCAATGGCCGTGCGGCCCTGACCCTGCGCCTCGCGCATCGCGGTGTCCAGGTCCGAGGGCAACTGCTGTCCCCAGTCGGCGAGCAGTTGACGTCGCCCGACCACGAGGGCGTGGCCATCGACGACACCTTGCACCCCGAGGCCCGCCACGTTGGCGAAATCCTCGACCGAGGGCAGCTCGCCCAGCTTGTCACGGGCGCCCTTGGCGATGGCCCGCGCGATCGGGTGCTCGGAGCCGTCCTCGACCGCGCCGGCCAGCCGCAGCACCTCTGCGGGATCTTCACCGGCGGTGGTGATCACGTCGAGCAGTGTCATCGCCCCGGTGGTCACCGTCCCGGTCTTGTCCAGCACCACGGTGTCCACGTGGCGGGTCGACTCGAGAACCTCGGGCCCCTTGATCAGGATGCCGAGTTGGGCGCCACGGCCGGTACCGACCAGGAGCGCGGTCGGGGTGGCCAGGCCCAGCGCGCACGGGCAGGCGATGATCAGCACCGCCACCGCGGCGGTGAACGCCGCGGCGACCGATCCGCCGGTGCCCAACCAGAACCCGAGCGTGCCCACCGCGAGCGCGATGACGATCGGCACGAAGACCGCGGACACCCGGTCCGCCAGGCGTTGCGCCTGCGCTTTTCCGGATTGCGCATCCTCGACCAGCTGCGCCATCTGGGCCAGCTGGGTGTCGGATCCGATCCGCTTGGCGCGCACCACGAGCCGGCCGCCGACGTTGACCGTGGCACCGACCACCTGGTCGCCGGCTCCCACTTCGACCGGAACCGATTCGCCGGTGAGCATCGAGGCATCCACCGCCGACGAGCCCTCGACCACCTCACCGTCGGTGGCGATCTTCTCGCCGGGCCGGACTACGAATTCGTCGCCCACAGACAGTGACTCGATGGGAATGCGTTGTTCCGCACCGTCTCGGAGAACCGCGACGTCCTTGGCGCCCAGCTCCAGCAATGCGCGCAGGGCCGCGCCGGCACGCCGCTTGGAACGCGCCTCGAAGTACCGCCCGGCCAGAATGAAGGTGGTGACGCCTGCGGCGACCTCCAGGTAGATGTTGCCGGTGCCGTCGGTCTGCGAAATGGCCAGCGAGAACGGATGCGTCATGCCCGGCATCCCCGCGGTACCCCAGAACAGCGCGTACAGCGACCAGCCGAATGCCGCGATGGTGCCCATCGAGATGAGCGTGTCCATGGTGGCGGTGCCGTGCCGCAGATTCGTCCACGCCGCCCGGTGGAACGGCAGCGCGCCCCACACCACGACCGGCGCGGCCAGGGTCAGCGAGAGCCACTGCCAGTTGGTGAACTGCAGCGCCGGGACCATCGCCATGGCCACCACCGGGATGGTCAGCGCCGCCGAAACCATCAGCCGGGTGCGCAGCGCCGCGGTCGGATCGTCCTCGGGATGGTGCTCTCCCGACTCTGTAGCCGGCAATTGTGCTGTGTAGCCTGCGGTTTCGACGGCTTCGATCAGCTGTTCCGGCGTCACCTCACCCGCGACGTCGACGGTGGCCTTCTCGGTGGCGAAGTTGACCGTCGCGGTGACGCCGTCGAGGTTGTTGAGCTTCCGCTCGATGCGTCCGGCACATGAGGCACACGTCATCCCACCGATCTCCAGTACGACGTGGCCGGTGGCGGTGCTCACGGTGCCCCCTCAACGGTGAATTCGGCGGTGTGCACCGCGTCGCGGTGCTTGAAGTCCAGGAACAACCGGTACTCACCGGCACTGGGAAGTGTGGCGTGGAAGGCGATCTGGGGGCCAGGCGCAGTGGCCGGGTCTGCGGCATCACTCATCGGGTGGACGTGCAGGTACTCCAGATCCGACGCGCGTAGCGCAACCAGGTGCCCGTAGGCGCCCAGGTACGGCTGCAGGTCGGTGACCGGCTTACCGTCCCGGCTGACCGACAGGGTCAGCTCCGAGGGCTGCCCGGCCTTGGCCACCCCGGCAAGGGTGACCGTATACCCGTCGACCGTGGCGCTGTCGGCAGGCGCGGGCAGCGGTTGCGGCTGGTACCTACCGGCGACGGTCAGGTCCGCGCCGAGATTGACCGCACGACCGTCACCCGGCACGAAGTCGGCGAACACCCGGTAGTCCCCGGGCTCGGCCAGATCCAGCGGAACACTCCACGTGCCCGATTCGTCGAGCACCGGATGCACATGCTGATAGCCGGTGAGGTCGCGCCGCACCACGATCAGATGCAGCAACTTTTCGTGGCTCTCGACGTACTCGGTCATCGGCGCGCCTGCGCCGTCGACGATCCGGAACCGCAGCGGCACCGCAGCACCGGACGGGAGCGCAGCCTCATCGAGTTGAAGCGTGTACGCCTCGTTGTGACCGGCGTCGTGGCCGGCGGCCGGGGCACTGCTCGGCGTGACCGCCGAGCCGATCCCGAACGATACGACGAACACCACGACGAGTCCGACGACGAACCCGATGAGCTTCTGCGGCGCACTCATGATCGACGGCAGTTTCAGCCTGCGACGGCGTAGCCGGCCTCGGCGACCGCATCGCTGATGGCGGACGGATCGAGCTGGTTGTCGCTGTCGATGGTGACCAGCCCAGTAGACAGATCGACCTCGACGGTGCGCACGCCGGGAATGCCGCCGACCTCTTCACGCACCGACGTGACGCAGTGCCCGCAAGTCATGCCGGTGACGGTGACAGTCTGGGTATTCATCAATTTCCTCCTGAACCAGCTTGGCAGTCGCCTCATACTATACCCCCCTAGGGTATTAATTTCCCATGGCCCCCGCCCCACTCCTGCACTATGGGCTGATGCAGCACATACCGGGTGGCTACCGGGCCCTGGTGGTCGACGACGAAGCCCCGCTCGCCGAGGTCATCGCCAGCTATCTGACCCGCGACCAATTCGAGGTCACCGTCGCCCACGAAGGGGCCGAGGCGCTGCGCCTGGCCCGTGAGGTCGACCCCGACGTGGTGATCCTGGACCTCGGCCTGCCCGGCATCGACGGCGTGGAAGTCTGCCGGCAATTGCGTACGTTCTCCGACGCCTACGTGGTGATGCTGACCGCCCGCGACACCGAGATGGACACCATCGTCGGTCTGTCGGTGGGCGCCGACGACTACATGACCAAACCGTTCAGCCCGCGGGAACTCGTGGCCAGAGTGCGGGCCATGCTGCGCCGGCCCCGCGTCTCCTCCCCCGCGGCGGTCGACGGCCGGGTGTTCGGCGCCCTGCGCATCGACGTCGACGGCCGCCAGGTTTTCCTCGACGACGAACCGATCATGCTGACGCGCACCGAATTCGACGTGCTTGCCGCCCTGTCGGCCCGACCCGGAGTGGCACTGAGCCGTCGTCAACTCCTCGAATCCGTATGGGAAACCACCTATGTCGGTAACGAACACCTCGTCGACGTCCATATCGGTCACCTCCGCCGCAAACTCGGCGACGACCCGGCCGACCCGCTGTACGTGATCACGGTGCGCGGCGTCGGATACCGCATGGGCACCGGGCAGGACGGCCAGCGATGACCGTCGGCCTGCGCACCCGGCTGCTGTCGGCCCAGGCCCTGGTACTGGTTGCGGGCGCCGGCACCACCGGACTGGTGGCCGCCATCGTCGGGCCGCCGCTGTTCCGCGAACATCTGCACCGCGCAGGGGTTTCCGGCGACTCGGCCGAGCAGATGCACGCCGAGGAGGCCTACGTCTACGCCACGGCCATCTCGATCGCGGTCGCGTCCTGCGTCGCGATACTGGCGGCGCTGATCGTCACCTGGTATGTCGGCAGGCGGCTGCAGCGATCCCTGACCGAGGTGACCCGGGCTGCGACGGCCATCGCCGACGGCCACTACGACTCGCGGGTGCCACCGGCACATCTCGGTGACGAATTCGACTCCCTGGCCAGCTCTTTCAACCAGATGGCCGGACGACTCGAGGCTGTCGACGCCGGCCGCCGCCGGCTGTTCAGCGATCTTGCTCATGAGATCCGCACCCCGGTTTCGGTATTGGAGGCCTACTTCGAGGCCATCGAGGACGGCGTGAGAACCCTCGACCCCGAGACCGTCATGATGCTGCGCCAGCAGACCCACCGACTGGTCCGGTTCGCCGGCGACGCCGCCGCCCTGGCCAAGGCCGAGGAGAGCCCGGCCACCATCACCCCGGTACCGGTGGCGACACACACCGTGGTGGCCGCCGCCGTCGCCGCAGCGCAGGACCGGTTCGACGACAAGGGCGTGACGTTGCGGTCCCAGGTCGCCGAGAACCTGCCGGCGCTGTGGGCCGATCCCCACCGGCTGGCCCAGATTCTGGGCAACCTGCTCGACAACGCGCTGCGACACACCCCGGCCGGAGGACAGGTGACGATCGGCGCCACCACCGGCCCCGAGAGCGGCACCGTCAGGCTGACCGTGACAGATACCGGCGAGGGCATCCCCGCCGAGCACCTGCCCCATGTCTTCGAACGCTTCTACCGGGCCGACACCGCACGCGACCGCGACCACGGCGGGTCTGGCATCGGGCTGGCGATCGTGAAGGCCCTGGTCGAAGGGCACCGCGGACGGATCGAGGTGACCAGCCCGGCGACCGGGTCGGGTACCGGGACCACCTTCACGATCATCCTGCCGACCAGCTAAAGCGAACCCAGAATCTGGCGCATGGTGTCGATCTCCCGCTGCTGCGTCTTCACGATGGTGTGGGCCATCTCGACCGCAGCGGGATACTGACCGTCCTTGATCTCATCCTGAGCCATGGTGATCGCGCCCTCGTGGTGGGCGATCATGTGCGTCAGGTACAGCTTGGCGGCCTCGGCGCCCTGGGCGTTGCGCAGCGCGGTCATGTCGGCCTCCGACACCATGCCCTGCATCGCGGGCATGTCGCCCTGCCCCATGTTGCCGTGGCCCATGTCGCCGTGACCCTGCTGCGGCATCGGCGGCATCGGGGGGTTCCCCCATTGCGTCAACCAGCCCTGCATCTGCGCGATCTCGGGAGCCTGAGCGCCCTTGATCTGGGTGGCCAGTTCGGTCACCCGCGCGTCGATGCCCTGCTTGGCGAGCAGCACGTCGCTCATCTCGACCGCCTGCTGATGGTGCGGAATCATGTGCTGGGCGAACATCACATCGGCGTCGTTGTGCGCCGAATTGTCCGCTTCACCCGGCACTTGTGGGCTCGCCGCCGTCGCCGAGGTGGCGGTGGTCGCATCGGCCGCCCCGTCGGTGGACTGATTGCTACACCCGGCCACCAGGGCCGCCGCCACCACCGCGCCGGCGCCCAGCATCATCAGTTTCGTCATGCCTCAAGGTTCCCCAGGCTCGATGTGGCTGTCCTAGTCGTTCGATGAAGATTCGATAAAGGTCTACGCGATCCGGGCCCGAAACAGCTTGACGTCGTTCTTGACGCCCTTGAGATGGCGGGCTCCGGCGAACGACCAGCTGAACCGGTCCCCCTCGCCAACCGCGGTCCGGGTGGACTCCGCCACGAGCACGGTCCCGGGCCGCGCCGCTCCGGTCACCCGGCTGGCCAGATTCACCGAACCACCGAACCAGTCACCGGCCCGGCTCACCGCAGGTCCGGTCGCCAGCCCGACGCGCAGCCGCGGGAACTCCTCGTCGGTTTCGGTGACCGCCACCAACCGCAGCGCCGCATCCAGAAGCGCCGCCGCGTCGGTACTGACGAGCATCACCGCATCGCCGATCGTCTTGATCAACCGCACCGGTCCGACCGCCACCTCGTGGGCCGCTTCAGCCAGCCGATTCGCCAGCCGCTCAAGGTCTTCGGGCTGCACCACCTCGCCCAGCCGGGTGAACCCCACGATGTCGGCGAACGCGATGGTGACCAGCCGAGCACCAGGCAGCGGAACCCCCTCGGCCCGCTCGGATGCGCTGACCGCCTCGGTCTCCATCGCATGACGCAGCTGCACGAACAGCATGTCGGAGATCATCGGACCGATCAGCGGGGCCGCCTCGGCCACCAACGCCTCACTGGCCTTGGCGGTTTCCAATTCCGTCGCCGCCGGTGTCAATACTGCCGCCAGCGCGGCGTAGCGCATCACCTCGGCGGCCCGGCTGAGCCCCTCGGAGAGCACCCGCGTGATCTGCACGATCTGATCCGGGTCGATACCCAGTTCCAGGAAGCGCTCGGCGAAGCCCACCGCCTCTGCGTCGGCCCGCAACAGCACGGCAGCGTCCGGATCCTCTACCGTCGCCAGCCCCATCGCCCGTTGCAACCGCTGCACCAGCTCGACGTCCAGTCCCGTCTGCTCGCTGATCTCGCGGGTCGACACATAGGTGCCGTCATCTCCGGCCACCCGGCGCGAGGCCAGCAGCATCGGGGTGCCGGCCTGGCGGATCTGGTCGGCGCTGATGCCCCGAGCCAGAAGCCATTCGACCAGCTCGGCACGCTGCGCGCCGGCCTCGCCGTCGAGTCCGTCCAGGAGTGTGGGGTCGGCCGTCATCAGGTCAAGGTATACCGCGCACCGCATGAACCGCCGGAGCCGTCGACGCGGTGAGCAGCATCGACATGTCCTGTGGGTACCGAACGTCCACGACCACCGAATCCCCGAACCGGTAGGGCCTACCCGCCACGAGGCCGGCGAACTGCTTACGCAGACGCGACATTTCGGCACGCACGGTCACCACTCGCGACCGGTCACCGTAGAGATCCTCGGCGAGTTCGGGTGCCGACCGGCCCTGCTCGCTGGTCGCCAGAACCAGCAGGATCTCGGCATGACGGCTGGAGATGCTGCGCCGCCAATTGCCGAACTGGCCGGCCATCTCCAGCGACGGCTCCCCGTCGCGCAGGTCGAGGATGACCTTCGATGGCGCCGCAGTGGACTCGGCGTCGTCCGCCACCCGGACCAGCCACCCGCCCGGCAACGATTCCACATCGCACATGCCCAGTGGCGGGATCCACACACGGCCGGGTAAACCGTTCTCGGGTAACAGGATCCGATTGTGCATGGGTAATGACGCGACCGCCGCCACCCATCCCTCGGCGTCGACCGCCAGCGCCGGACCCCCCACCCTGGCCAGCATCGGCGCGGCGACGGTGCGCAGCTGGTTCAACGTTCGGTCGTGCGCTTCGCGGAGCTGGGATTCGGCCAGCCGCGCCACCAGATCCACCAGGGCCACCGTCGTCGGGTGCACCGTCGGAGCCGGGCCCGACACGTCGACCACCCCGATCACCTGCCCGGTGCGCGGATCGCGGATCGGGGCGCCGGCGCACGTCCACGGGTGGTGACTGCGCAGGAAGTGCTCGGCCGAGAAGATCTGCACCGCACGATGTGAGGCCAGCGCGGTGCCGATACCGTTGGTGCCCACCGCGTTCTCACTCCACGACGCACCCTCGATGAAACCCAGCCGGTCGGCGAGGCCCAGCACCCGCGGCGATCCGGACCGCCACAGCACCCGACCGCGGGCATCGGCGATGACCAGGATGTTGTCGCCCTCTTCGATCACCGATTCGAGCCCGCGCGTGACCTCGTCGAGTACCGACATCAGTCCCGACTGTTGCCTGAGCAAGTCCAGTCCGGTGGTCTCGACGCGAGGCGGGATGTGATGGTCGGGGTTGATCCCCTTGGCCCGCAACCGGTTCCAGGAATCTTCGATCACCGAGCGCGGACGCGCGGGCGCCCGGTCACCTGACATGGTCGCGTCGTAGACGGCCGACAACAGCATCGCGTAACGCCGCGGGTCCTCACCGGAGGAAACCGCGGGCTCAGGTACCGACGAACCAGCCATCACCGCCGATTGTGCTCCACATCACAACATGACGCCACGACAACCCACCGATCCACAAACTAACCGTCACGTCAAATCCACCCGAGGATCGGCTACACGCTCGAATGTTTTTGCTTTGTCAGCTATTTCAGGCCACCCTGCCCTGCGATGTCACGATGCGCCTGCGCTCGGGTCGACCAGAACCTTCATCTTCTTACCTGCGTGCAGAGCCTCGAATCCCTCGTCGATCACGTCGTCGATGGCAATGGGAGTAACCCACCCCTTCGGGTCGTACAGCCCCTGCGCCATGAGATCGATGACCGCCTCGAAGTCGGCCGAGGTGTAGCACAGTGAGCCCTGGATCCGGGATTCGTTCATCACCAGGTTGAGCAGCGGTGTCGCAAGCGGTTTCTCGTAGATCGCAACACTGATCGTCGGCCTGCGCGCCCCCACGCATGCTGTCGCCGCGGCGATCGCCGGCGCGACCCCGGCGGCGTCGTACGCCGCGTCGGCACCCCGGCCGTCGGTGCGATCGGCGATGAACGCGGGAACATCGGTGGCGGTCGGATCCAGGGTCCTCGCCCCGAGCGTCTCGATCGCCGCACGCCGGGTGGGCGACGGCTCCACCACGAACACCTCGTCGAGCCCCTTGCCGCGCAGCGCAAACCAGAGCCCGATGCCGATCGGTCCGGCCCCGAAGATCACGGCGGTGTGCAGCGGACCGACCTCCCCGAGGGTTGCGGCGTGGTAGGCCACCGACATCGGTTCGACCAACGCGCCCAGCTCGAGCGACACGTTGTCGGGCAGTCGGTGCAACATGTCGGCCGGAACGACGGTGTACTCGGCCATGCCTCCGTCGGACATCAGTCCGTGGAAACCGATCTGCTGGCAGATGTTGTAGGTGCCGGCCCGGCACGGCGCGCAATTGCCGCATCGGTAAATGGGCTCGATCGCTACCCGGTCGCCGGGTGCATACCCGGTGACACCGGCGCCCACCTCGGTGATGGTTCCGGAGAACTCGTGCCCCATGGTCAGCGGCAACTGCCTGCCGGTCAACGGATGCGGTTCGGTGGGCACAAAAATCGGGCCCGCATAATATTCGTGCAGGTCAGTGCCACAGATTCCATTGAAACCGACTTTGATCTTGACGGTGCCGGGGGTGGGGTCGGGCTCCGGGACATCGGCGATCTCGACCTTGTTCGGCCCGTAGTACACGGCTGCTTTCATGGTGGATGTTTCTAGGCCCATGCCCCTGCATGTCGTAAGGGTTGCAAGGCGTTGCGATGTCTTCCCGCAGGTCTTTTCGCACGCAAATGCCTGTGCGGATGCAACCCCGTGCAACCCTTGTTGCGGTCTTTGACACGGTGTGGGCTGGGCCACATGACACAGACCACCGCCGCACCGCTGACCACACTGTCACCCCAGGAACGGGTTGACACCTGGCTGGCCGACTTCGAGTCCGCGCTCGCTGACCGGGACATCGAACGCGTCGTGGGGAAGTTCGCGACCGACAGCTTCTGGCGGGATCTGGTCGCATTCACCTGGAACCTCAAGACCTTCGAGGGCCACGAGGGCATCACAGAAATGCTGGCCGCGCGGTTGAACGACACCGACCCCTCGGGATTCCGGACGGCGGAAACCCCCACCGAGGACTTCGACGGCGAGCACGTCATCACCTCGGCATTCATCGAATTCGAGACCTCGGCGGGTCGCGGCAAGGGCCACCTGCGGCTGCGCGACGAACTGGGCTGGACCCTGCTGACCACGCTGCAGGAACTCAAGGGCCACGAGGAACGCAAAGGCACCAACCGGCCGTTGGGCGCAACACACGGCTCAGATCCCGACACCCGTTCGTGGTCCGAGAAGCGTCTCGACGAGGAGCTGACCCTGGGCTACTCCGAACAGCCGTACACCCTGGTCATCGGCGGTGGGCAGGGCGGCATCGCCCTCGGCGCCAGGCTGCGCCAACTCGGTGTGCCCGCCATCGTGGTCGATCAACACGAACGCCCCGGCGATCAGTGGCGCAAACGCTACAAGTCGCTGTGCCTGCACGACCCGGTCTGGTACGACCACCTGCCGTATCTGCCCTTCCCGACGAACTGGCCGGTGTTCGCCCCCAAGGACAAGATCGGCGACTGGCTGGAGTTCTACACCCGGGTGATGGAAGTGCCCTACTGGAGCTCGACCACCTGCCTGTCCGCCACCTACGACGAAGCCGAAAAGCGATGGACCGTCGAGGTCAATCGCAACGGCGAAGCGGTGACCCTGCGGCCCGTGCAGCTCGTGCTGGCAACCGGGATGTCGGGCAAGCCCAACATCCCCACGCTGGCGGGCCAGGAAGTGTTCCTGGGCGAGCAGCACCATTCCAGCCACCACCCCGGCCCGGACCGATACGTCGGCAAGCGCGCCGTGGTGATCGGCGCCAACAACTCCGCCCACGACATCTGTAAGGCGTTGTACGAGAACGACGTCGACGTGACGATGGTCCAGCGATCCTCTACCCACATCGTCAAGTCGGAGTCGCTCATGGAGCTGGGTCTGGGCGCCCTGTACTCGGAACGCGCAGTGGCTGCCGGAATGACCACCGAAAAAGCGGATCTGACCTTCGCATCGCTGCCGTATGCCATCATGGCCGACTTCCAGCGGCCTATCTACGACGCGATCCGCCAGCGCGACAAGGACTTCTACGCGCGACTGGAGGCCGCCGGGTTCGACCTGGACTTCGGCGACGACGACTCCGGCCTGTTCATGAAATACCTCCGCCGCGGCTCGGGCTACTACATCGACGTCGGCGCCTGCGAACTGGTCGCCGACGGCAGCATCAAACTCGCCCACGGTGAGGTCGACCGGCTGACCGAAGACTCGGTGATCCTGGCCGACGGCACCGAACTTCCCGCCGATGTCGTGGTGTACGCCACCGGGTTCGGATCGATGAACGGCTGGGCGGCAGACCTGATCAGCCAGGAAGTCGCCGACCGGATCGGCAAGGTGTGGGGTCTGGGCTCCGGCACCACCAAGGACCCCGGTCCATGGGAAGGCGAACAACGCAACATGTGGAAGCCCACCCAACAGCCCAACCTGTGGCTGCACGGCGGCAATCTGCACCAATCCCGGCACTATTCGCTGTATCTGGCGTTGCAGCTCAAGGCCCGCTACGAAGGCCTGGACACGCCGGTGTACGGACTGCAGGAGGTCCATCACCTGAGCTGACGACTTACGACATGGCGCCCCGAACGTGACTCCCCCCACGCCGTTCGGGGCGCCCGCGTGTGCGCGGGGTATACATGCGAGGGTGTCGGAGCTCCTGCACGGGCTGGACCCCCTCGTCGGGCAGCTGCCCCGAGTGCTGATCCTCGGCAACATGCCGAGCGTGATGTCGTTGGCCTCGGGCCAGTACTACGGCAATCCACGCAACGCGTTCTGGCGAATCGCCGGGGCGCTGTTCGGGTTCGATGCCGCTGCTCCGTATCCGGACCGGGTGAGTGCACTGTGCGCGCACCGCGTCGCGGTCTGGGATGTGCTCCGGTCCTGCCGTCGAGTCGGCAGCCTCGACTCGGCCGTCGAGCGGGACAGCATGGTGCCCAACGACTTTGCGGCATTCTTCGCCGCCCACCCCACCGTTGAACGGTTGGTATTCAACGGCGCTGCCGCGGAGACCAACTACCGGCGCCTGGTCGGCACTCCCCCGTTGCCCAGCCTGCGGGCTCCCTCGACCAGTCCCGCCCAGACCATGCGCTTCGAGGGCAAACTGGCTGCCTGGCGGTCGGCACTGGAGACAATCTGAGCGTATCCGGCGGTTGACGCTCATTGCGGGCCCCGTCGACCGTTACGCTTCGGCCACCATGACGTATCCACCGCAAAGCCCGTGGCCGCCTCAGCCGCCGCCCTGGCCGCCCGCGCCCATGCCCCCGGCCGCACCCGCACCCGCACCGCGGCGTGGCAACAAGACCGTCGCCTGGGTCATCTTGGGAGTGGTGGTGTGTGCCCTACTCGTGGCGGGACTCATGTACTTCCTCGGCACCGGGGAGCAGACCAAGACGGTCAAGGATTCCGCTCTGCAGCGCACCCTGCTGACGCCTGCCGAAGCAGGCAACATCTTGGGAACCCCGTCGCTCGTGGGCGACCCCAATTACGACGACGGCGCCGTTCAGTCCACCTGGGACACCGAGCGCGGGAACGATCCGTGCGTGATCGGCGATCCGGCCACGGCGGGCTGGTACCAGGACACCGGTTCGACGGCGGTACGCCGGCAGTTCCTGCAAGCCCCCGAAGGGAACGAGGCCGGGCAGGAAGTGTTGTTCGACCAGGCGGTGATCGCTTATCCCGACACCGAGACCGCGCGCAAGGTAGTCGAGGACATTCGAGGCAAATGGCAGCAATGCGTGGGCCAGGACGTGACCCAGACCTTTCCAGACGAAGATCCGTGGCCCTGGCATATCGGTGACGTCTCGGAGAGCGATGGCGTGGTCGTGTCGTACGCAACGGACCTCAGCGATGACGCCAACGGCTGGGTATGCCACTTCGGCATGGCACCGCGACACAACGTGGTGGTCCAGACCCAGGTGTGCGGCACTACGGCCAACGCCGATTTCATCGAACAACTGGTGGCGAAGATGAGCCAGAAGGTTGACACCGTCGCGGAATCGAACAAATCGCGTCATCGCCATTTCCGATTCGGACGGCACCACTAGGCGCCCACCGGTCCGGCGTCGACGCAGGTCGTTGCTCGATTCGTCGTTGCTGCGGAAAAGGCCCATCGTGGCGGTGGGCCATCCCCGCCCCTTCGGCGTTGCTGCGTTCTATTCTCGATGCAGCAGGTTCTCCGATGGCGGGGGCTTCGAATGACGGAAACTGCGACGTGCCGCGCGTGTGGCACCGAGCCGCGGGCCGACGCCCGGTACTGCGACGCGTGCGGCGCACCCGTCACGTCCACTCCGGGCGCCGAATACAAGCAGGTCACCGTCTTGTTCGCCGACGTCGTCCGGTCCATGGACATCGCAGCGACCCTGGGCGCCGAACGGCTCCGCGAGATCATGAGCGACCTGTTCAACCACTCCGCCGCCGTGGTCCGCCGATACGGCGGCACCGTCGACAAATTCACAGGTGACGGCATCATGGCCATCTTCGGCGCACCGGTTGCGTTGGAAGACCATGCTTTTCGCTCGTGCCTGGCCGCACTCGAAATCCAGCAGGAGACCGCCCTGCTGGCGGTGCAGGTGACGGCCCGCGACGGCCTCGATCTGCAGCTTCGCATCGGTCTGAGCTCTGGTCAGGTCATCACCGGGGAAGTCGGCACCGACACGATGAGCTACACCGCAATCGGTGAGCACGTAGGCATGGCGCAGCGCATGGAATCGGTCGCGCCGCCCGGTGGAGTGATGCTCACCGAGTCGACCGCACGCCTGGTCGCGGACACCATGATGCTGGGCGAGGCTGAGATGGTCCAGGTCAAGGGTGCCGAGCAGCCGATCCGAGCCCGCCGGCTGCTCCAGCTCAATTCCGCACACAACCTGCTCAATGTCGGAGAATCGACCCTGGTCGGCCGGGGCTGGGAATTGTCCGCCGTCGAGGGCATCCTCGAGCGTTCGATGCAGGGGCACGGCAGCATCGTCCTGCTGGTGGGCGGACCCGGTATCGGCAAGAGCCGGCTGGTCAGCGAACTCGCGGCAAAGGCCACCGCACGAGGGGTGCCGGTGCACTCCACATTCTGCGAGTCCCACACCAGTGAAATCCCCTTTCATGCCATCACCGGCCTGCTGCGGGCGGGATTCGGCGTGACGCACCTCGACCGTGAAGCGGCCCGCGCGAAGCTTCGAGACCAGGTTCCCGACGACACCACAGAGAGCCTGGAGCTACTCGACGACCTGCTCGGCATCGGCGACCCCGACGTCGTTCTGCCGACGATCGACCCCGATGCCCGGCGGCGGCGGCTCACCACCCTCGTCAACGCCGCGTCGCTGGCGCGGAGCGCCCCGGCGGTCTATGTCGTCGAGGATGCCCACTGGATCGACGGGGTCAGCGAATCGATGCTGGCGGACTTCCTGTCGGTGACACCGCAGACGCCGTCGCTGGTCGTGATCACCTACCGCCCCGAATACCACGGCGCGCTCAGCCATGTCCATGGCGCGCAGACGATAGTGCTTTCACCACTGGATGATTCCGAGACCTCGGCCTTGATCAAGGAAATGCTGGGAACCGGCGACGGGGTCGCCGACCTGACCGACACCATCGCCGGGCGGGCTGCCGGGAACCCGTTCTTCGCCCTCGAGATCGTGCGCGACCTGGCCGAACGGGGCCTGCTCCGCGGCGAACGCGGCGCCTACGTGCTGTCCGACGGACAGGGTCGCGTGAGCGTGCCTGCCACGCTGCAGGCCACCATCGCCGCGCGGATCGACCGGCTGGCCCCGGCGGCCAAGCGAACGCTGAGCGCTGCTGCGGTGATCGGGTCCCGGTTCAGCGCGGGTCTGTTGGCCTGCCTGGACACCGAACCCATCTTCGAGGATCTGATCGAGGCCGAGCTGATCGATCAGGTGCAGTACACGCCGTACGCGGAGTTCGCATTCCACCACCCGATGGTGCGGACCGTCGCCTACGAATCACAGCTGAAATCCGATCGCGCTGAACTGCATCGGCGCCTCGCCGAAACCATAGCCGCACGCGAACCCGAATTGGCCGACGAGAACGCTGCGTTGATCGCCGAACACCTGGAAGCTGCCGGCGACCTGCATGCCGCATACAGCTGGCACATGCGCGCCGGAGCGTGGGCGAACAACCGGGATTCCGCTGCGGCCCAGCTGTGTTGGGAGCGTGCCCGCCAGATCGCCGACCTGCTGCCCTCCGATGATCCCGATCGGGCTGCGATGCGGATAGCTCCGCGCACTCTGGTGTGCGGTAATGGCTTCCGTAGCAAGGTGGGGGTCTCGGGCGCTCGGTTCGAAGAGCTGCGGGAGCTGTGCGAGGCGGCCGGAGACAAAGCCTCACTGGCGGTCGGCATGGCCGGGCTCACCGGCGAACTGATGCTGCAGGGGCGGGTGCGCGAAGCGTCACAGCAGGTGTCCGAGCACATGTCCCTGATCGAATCCATCGGCGACCCGGCGCTCACGGTCGGCTTGTCGGCGACCCCGATCTCGCTCAAGATCGAGAGCGGCGAAATGGGTGAGGTGCTGCGCTGGTCACAGATGGCCATCGATATGGCCGACGGCGACGCCACCAAGGGCAATTTCATCGTCGGCTCACCGCTGGCAGCGGCGTTCGCCGCGCGAAGCATCGCCAAATGGGCTCTGGGCCTTGATGGTTGGCGCGCTGACCTCGATCATGCGCTCGCCATGGCACGCAACACCGACAGGTTCACCCACGCTCTCGTCATCACCTGGACGTACTTCACCACGGTGTCCTGCGGAGTACTGCTCGCCAGCGATGACGCGATGCGCGACATCGACGGTGCCCTGCAGATCACCGAGGGGGCCGGCGACGACATCGCGCTCGGCCTGGCGCGCGTGACCATGGGATACGCCTTGCTGAACCGAGATTCACCGGCCGACCGCGAGCGAGGATTGACCATCCTCGGCCAGGTTCGCCAGATGTGCGTCAGCGGACGGTTCTATATGTCCGAGCTGGTCGGCATCGATGTCTACACCGCGCGCGAACGGGCCAAGCGCGGAGATCGGGCCGGGGCCATCCGGGTGCTGCGCGAAGCGATCGACGACCTCTTCCACAGCGGGCAGCTCCCGTACAACATCTTGGCGACCGGAATCCTCGCCGAGGCCCTGCTGGATCGGGGCGCCGAGGGCGATGTGGCCGAGGCCGAGGCGGCGATCGCGAGACTGGCCGCGGCCCCGGCCGAGGACGGCCTGATCATTCGCGACATCATGCTGCTGCGGGTCCGGGCGCTCATCGCCCGCGCCAAGAGCGACGACGCGAGCTACCGCACATACCGCGACGAGTACCGCGATATGGCGACCCGGCTCGGCTTCCAGGGGCATATGGCACAGGCCGCGGCACTGCCCTGACTGCGCGGCACTCGGCGGATTCGCCGTCGCGTGCCTCTGCCTGTGGACGGATCGTGCGCTGTGGATAACCTCTGCCCGCGTCGGCGGGTCGGAGTATCATCGAACATGTGTTCGACGATAATTCCGACGCGGCGCTGATCGACAAGGTCGGTGCTGCCACGCGGGCGGAGTCGGTGGCGATCGCGACACGTCTAGCCGCGATCGGGGCGTTGGACACCCTGCGTGAACAAGAACTGATCGACAGCATTTTGTGGCGCACCGATCCGTTCGAGGAGGTGTGCGCCGAGGTGTCGGCGGCGATGCGGATCAGTCGTGGCCGCGCCGGTACTCAGGTGCATCACGCCCGGGTGTTGCGCGACAAACTGCCCCAGGTGGCGGCGCGGTTCGCGGTCGGGGACATCGACTACCGGGTGGTGCGGATGATCATCGCCCGCACCGAGATCGTGGATCCGTCGGTGTGGGTGGGTTTGGATGCCGAACTGGCCGCCCGGGCGGATCGGTGGATGCGGTTCTCCGAGCGCCAGTTGCGGGATCGGATCGATCAGTGGGTCGCCAAACTGGATCCGAACGGGGAGCGGGTGCCGCCGGATCTGACCGAGGAACGGTTTGTGCAGATCGAACCAGGCAGCCCAGGTAAAGCCACGGTGTGGGCCAACGTCGATGCCTGCGATGCCGCGGCCCTGGATCAACGCCTGGATGCGCTGGCCGCGACGGTGTGCGAGCACGATCCCCGCACCCACGACCAGCGCCGCGCCGATGCGGTGGGACCGCTGGCGCGGCTGGAAGCCCAACTGGCCTGCCGGTGCGGGCGCGAGGATTGCCCGGCCGGGCAGAATCGGGCGGCTGCCGATGCGGCGGTGCTTCATGTGTTGGCCAATCGAGCCACTGTGGATGGCACGTCGAATGATCCGGGGTATATGCCCGGGTACGGGATCCTGCCCGCCGAGAGTGTGCGGGACTTGGCGGGTTCGGCGAAGATCAAGCCGGTGGTGGTGCCGACGCCGGAGAACACCGCCGACACCTCGGACACTGAAGCGACGGGCACCGCAGCGACGGCCAGCACTGACGCTGCCGGGGATGTGGAAGGCGAGGACCCTGCCGGCGCGGAGGCCACGACCGACACGGCCAACACTGGCGAGCCGGGTTATCGCCCGTCGGTGGCGCTCTCGGAGTTCATCCGCTGGCGTGACCTGACCTGTCGGTTCCCAGGTTGTGATGCGCCGGTGGATCGCTGCGATATCGACCACAGCGCACCCTGGCCCGCCGGCCCCACGCACCCGTCGAACACCAAATTGTATTGCAGGGCACACCATTTGGTGAAGACGTTTTGCCCGGGGTGGTCGGATCGTCAATTCCCCGATGGCACAGTCGAAATCACCACACCGGCCGGGCACACCTACACCACCGAACCCCACGGCGCCGGAATGTTCCCGGACCTGGGCCGGCCGACCGGGGACCTGAATCTTCCCGAACCTCAGGATCCGCACCCGAAATCGAGCCCCAACCGGGCGGCGAGGATGCCCAAACGCACACAAACCCGCGAACAAGACCGCCAAGACCGCATCGCCGAAGAACGAGCGCTACGCGCCGAATTCAACAAGGACCTCGAAAACGAACGCGCCTACCAAGCCTGGCTCGCCGAAGAATACGGACCACCCCCACCCTTCTGAGCGGGATGCGCTCTGTCCTTGTTGGCGCAGGGGCCACTGTCACTCATCTGCGACATGTGTGTGCCGGGCGGCGTACTCCCCCGGTGTGCTGCCGAGCATGGACCGGAAGTCGTTGATGAAATGGGCCTGGTCATACCAGCCGAGTCGCACTGCGAGATCAGCGAAGTCGACTCCGGGCACGGTCTCGATCTCCAAAGCCGCCTGCTGCAACCGATATCGGCACAGTACCCATTTGATCGTCACCCCTACATAGCGCCGGAACACCCGCTGCGTGGTTCGCGTACTCCACGGCGAGAGCTCCATGACCTGCTCCACGCGCTGCAATGTCGCGTCGTCACGCATCCGGTCGATCAGCGGGCAGAGCGCGCGATAGGTCGGGTCTGGCTCACCGGCCATCGCACCGATCGCCTCGTCGAGATCCGGTGCGCCCAACAATCCGTCGTCCACCGGCACCACGCGGCCGGTCATCGCGGCAGCATCCCCACCGAAACGGCCAACGAAACCACCGGGACGAAATCGCGCCCCCACCACGCCGCCCCGACCGCTGATCGTGATGCGGAAAACCTCGGGTACCACCCCGTGCAACAACGTGGCGGGCAGCCGATGACCATGACGCACAACATCATCGCCCCACTCGCGGGTGAGATGCATGGCAGGGAAGGTGATCACCGTGCTCTCGAACGGACCTGCCTCATGCCGGTCCCAAGTCACCGACCAGAAGTGCTCGACGAAGCGGGCGGCCGCCTCCGATGGCGCCCAACGCTGGAGGTCGAATGCCGAGGCACTGCCCGCACGGCCGACCACGCCGCGCATCGGCGCGTTCTGCTGTGACGCGTTTTTCCAAGCCGGCATCAACCCCAGCCTACGAAACTGGTCGACATGAGTGTCACACCGATTCCCGAGGGCTACACCAGCCTGACCCCGTTCATCTGCGTCGACGGCGCTGCCGACGCGATCGCGTTCTACCAGAACGTGTTCGGTGCCACGGTCATCGAGCGGATGGACGGCGCTGACGGCACCGTTTCGCACGCCGAACTGGATTTCGGCAACGGCCGGCTGCAACTCGGCGACCCACAGGAGGCGTTTCAGATCGCCGCTCCCCCGCAGGGTGCCCCAGCGACGTATTCGATGGGGCTGTACTGCCCCGACGTCGACGAGGTGGTGGCCCGCGCAGAGAAGGCCGGGGCGACCATTCGCGAGCCTGCGCAGACGTTCGTCACCGGTGACCGGTTCGCGTCGGTCCTCGACCCGTTCGGTCTGCGCTGGACCGTCATGACCCGCGTCGAAAACCTCACGCCGGCCGAACGCGAACGACGCGTCGCCGAATGGGCGGCCACCGCCGGCGGCTAACGTGGCGGGATGTCTTGCGTGTTCTGCGCCATCGTCGCAGGTGATGCCCCCGCCATCCGCATCTACGAGGACGACGACTACCTGGGCATCCTCGACATCAGGCCGTTCACCCGCGGACACACCCTGGTGATCCCGAAGCGCCACAGCGTCGACCTGACCGATACGCCGGCCGAGACCGTGGCTGAGATGGCCCGCATCGGTCAACGCATCGCGCGTGCAGCCCGCCGATCCGGGCTGCACGCCGACGGCAACAACATCGTGATCAATGACGGCAAAGCCGCCTTCCAGAGCGTCTTCCACATCCATCTGCACGTCGTGCCGCGCCAAACCGGCGACAAGCTGTCCTTCGTCAAGGGCATGATGGTGCGCCGCGACCCGGACCGCGAGGAGTCGGGACGCCTGTTACGTGCGGCGCTGGCGGAGCTCGACGAATCCGCGCAGGATTGAGCCCATGAGCATGCCCTGGTGGGAGCGGTACATCGGCCTCCCGATGTTGATGTTGCACGACAAGATCTACAAAGCCACCGACGGCCGGATCGGGCACACGATTCCGGGTGGCCCGTCGACGCTGATCCTGCATACCGTCGGAGCCAAAACCGGCCAGCAGCGCGCGAATTCGCTGGCCTATGCGAAGGACGGCGCCGACTACCTCGTGGTGGCATCCAAAGGCGGCGAGCCCACGGCTCCGGGCTGGTACCACAACCTGAAGGCCAAACCGCAGGTCGAGATCAACGTCGGCCCCAAGCGATTCGGCGTCACCGCCAAACCTGTGTTGCCCGGCGACCCCGACTACCCGCGTCTGTGGGACATCGTGAACGACATGAAGGGCAACAAGAACCGCTACATCGGCTACCAGAAGCGGACGACGCGCCCGATTCCGGTGGTCGTGCTGACGCCCTAGTCGCGCTGACGCCTCAGCGGCGTCTAGAACAACTCCTTGGCCAGCAGTTCCAGGGTTGTGTCACGGGCAGTCGCGGTCGCCGGATCGGCGCCGCGGCGAGCCGAGCCCACGGGGTTGACCATCACCTCGTCGACGTCGAATTCCTCGGCCAAGGCCCGGACCTGCTCTGCCGCCTCGGTAGGTGAACCGACCACGGCGCGCGCAAGCCCGGAGGCCACAACGGCCTGCGCCTGCGGGGTCATGGTCGTCGCCTCGGCATCCTCGACGAGATCGAGGGCGCCGAGCGGCTGGCCGGTGCGGAGCCGGCCCATCATCTGCAACTGCGGGAGAAGCAGGGCCCTGGCCTCTTCGCTCGTCTCGGCCACCGAGGCGTTGACGGTCAGGAAGGTCACCGGCTCGGACGCCAGATCGCTGGGCTGGAACTCGTCGCGGTAGACGGCCAGCGCCTCGGCGGTGCCGTGCCCGGAGAAATGGTGGGCGAAGACGTACGGCAGCCCCTTGGCCGCGGCCAGGTGCGCTGAGTACATCGACGAGCCGAGCAGCCACATCCGCGGTTCGGTGACCGCGGCGGGCGTCGCCTTGAGCACGTAATTCTCCCGCATCAGGTCGCGCGGCAACGGCACCCGGACACCGCGCGTACCCATCAAGGCCACCACGTCGTCGAGGTACTGCGGGAACGCCTCGATGTCGCGATCGTCGCGCCCGGCGGCGCCGCGCAGCGCCAGCGAGGTGACCGGGTCCGATCCCGGCGCGCGTCCGATGCCGAGGTCGATGCGGCCCGGATTGGCGGCCTCCAGCAGCGCGAACTGTTCGGCCACCGCCAGCGGGGCGTGGTTGGGCAGCATCACCCCGCCAGACCCCAGCCGCAGCTGCGTGGTGTGTGCGGCGAGATGCGCGATCAGCACCGGCGGGCTGGTGGCGGCCACGGCGGGCATGTTGTGGTGCTCCGCGAGCCAGTAGCGGGTGTATCCGAGCCGGTCAGCGGTCTGCGCCAGGTGTGTCGTGGCCGTCAGGGCATCGGCGGTGGACTGGTCGGTGCGAACCGGGACGAGGTCGAGGACAGAAAGCCGCATGACAGCGTCAACGTCACGAGCGGCCCGGTTCGTTCCCGTCCGCCTCGGTCACCAGGTGCTCGGCTGTGACGAAGATGTCGTCGAGCATGGCAGGCGTGAGCCGGCCGGTGAAGGTGTTCTGCTGGCTGGGGTGGAAGCACCCGAGCAGCGTGATCGGGCCGTACGCCGAGGTCAGCGACGCCGTTGCACCATGGCCGAACTTCGGGGCGGGTTTGGGGCGGTCCCCGATCAACTCCAGCGCCGCCCGCCAGGCAAAGCCTCCCAATGCGATGACCACGCGGACCGACGGTCCGGCCAGCCGCCATTCGGCCTGCAGCCATGGCGCGCAGGTGGCCCGCTCGGCCGGAGTGGGCGCGTTCGCCGGAGGAGCGCAGCGCACCGCGGCCGCCATCCGGGTGCCGGCCAACTGCAGGCCGTCGGCCGCGTCGACACTCTCGGCCTGGTTCGCCAATCCTGTCCGGTGCAGCGCGGCGAACAGGAAATCCCCCGAACGGTCGCCCGTGAACACGCGGCCGGTGCGGTTGGCGCCCTGCGCGGCCGGCGCCAGGCCGACGATGAAGATCCGCGGCTGCTCCGAACCGAACCCCGTCGCCGGCCGACCCCAATAAGGTTGATCGGCAAAGGATTTCCGTTTGGCGATCGCCACCTCTTCGCGCCAGGTGACCAATCTGGGGCAGGCCCGGCACACGGAGATCAGCGCGTCCAACTCGTCCATCGACCCGGCCCCGGCCGCCAGCCGCCGCACCTGCGCGGCGGTCTTCGCCACCGGAGTGGAAGGGGTGGCCGGATCACCGGGCCAGCCCGAGCCTGGCGGTACCGGGGACGTGAACAGTTCTCCGGTCCTTGGATGAGCGAGCTCCATCAACTCACTGTGCCCGAAATTCCGTCGCGACGGGTGCGGGCACGCTGCTAGATTCGGCCGCGATAGCCCATGACCGACACCAAGCGCGGCCCACTGCTGCTGATCCTGTTCGCCGCGCTGATGGCCGGGGCGGGCAATGGCATCACGATCGTCGCGTTCCCCTGGCTGGTGTTGCAGCGCAACGGTTCCGCGCTCGACGCATCGATCGTCGCGATGGCCGGGACCCTGCCGTTGCTGGTCGCCACGCTGATCGCCGGGGCCGCCGTGGACTATCTGGGCCGTCGACGGGTCTCGATGATCTCCGATCTCCTGTCGGCCCTGTCCGTGGCGGCGGTTCCGACGCTGGCCCTGACCTTCGGGGTGGACGCGGTGAATGTCGCGGTGCTGGCAGCTCTGGCCGGCCTGGGTGCCTTCTTCGATCCGGCCGGGATGACGGCCCGCGAGACCATGCTGCCCGAGGCCGCCGGCCGCGCGGGGTGGACGTTGGACCACGCCAACTCCGTGTACGAGGCGGTGTTCAACCTGGCCTACATCGTCGGCCCGGGCATCGGCGGCCTGTTGATCGCCACCCTCGGCGGGATCAACACCATGTGGGTGACCGCCGGGGCGTTCTGCTGTTCGATCCTGGCCATCTCGATCCTGCGACTCGAAGGCGCGGGCACCCCGGACCGCTCCATGCTGACCGACGGCGTCGTCGCCGGCATCATCGAAGGGCTTCGATTCGTCTGGCGCACACCGGTATTGCGCACCCTGGCGATCGTCGACCTGGTGGCCACCGGGCTGTACATGCCGATGGAGTCGGTCCTTTTCCCGAAATACTTCACCGACCGCAACGAGCCGGCCGAGCTGGGCTGGGTGCTGATGGCGCTGAGCATCGGCGGGCTGCTGGGCGCGCTGGGCTACGCGGTGATGTCGAAGTACATGAGCCGACGGGCCACCATGCTGACCGCGGTGATCACGCTCGGCGTGGCGATGACGGTCATCGCGTTCCTGCCACCGCTTCCACTGATCCTGGTGCTGTGCGCGATCGTCGGGTTCGTCTACGGTCCGATCGCGCCCATCTACAACTACGTCATGCAGACCACCGCCCCGCAGCACCTGCGCGGCCGCGTGGTCGGCGTGATGGGTTCACTGGCCTACGCCGCCGGCCCGCTCGGGCTGATCCTGGCCGGGCCGCTGGCCGACGCCGCCGGCCTGCACGCGACGTTCCTAGCCCTGTCCCTGCCGATGCTGGTGCTGGGCCTCGTCGCGGTCTTCCTGCCGGCGCTGCGCGCCTTGGACTCCGCTCGTCAGCACTGACTCCGCGCCCACGGTGAGAAACTGCGGGTGATCAGCGCCCTCGCCGCAGAGTCAACGGTCCGAACTACGATTCCGGTGTGGAATCCGCGCTGTCGAGGTTGATCGCCGAACTGCCCGAGGGGGTCGTGGTCACCGACCCCGACATCCTGGCCTCCTACCGCCAGGACCGGGCAACCGATCCAGCGGCAGGTACCCCGCTGGCGGTGGTTCGGCCGACCCGCACCGAGGAAGTCCAGACCGTGCTGCGCTGGGCCGGCGAGCACCGGGTGGCCGTCGTGCCACGCGGCGCGGGCACCGGCCTGTCCGGCGGAGCGACGGCACTCGACGGCGGCATCGTGCTGTCCACCGAGAAGATGCGCGACATCACCGTCGACCCGGTCACCCGCACCGCCGTCGTGCAGCCCGGACTGCTCAACGCCGAGGTGAAGAAAGCCGTTGCCGCACATGGACTGTGGTACCCGCCCGACCCGTCGTCGTTCGAGATCTGCAGCATCGGCGGCAATGTCGCCACCAACGCGGGCGGGCTGTGCTGCGTCAAGTACGGCGTGACCACCGACTACGTGCTGGGCCTCCAGGTGGTGCTGGCCGACGGAACCGCGGTACGCCTCGGCGGCCCACGGTTGAAAGACGTTGCAGGACTGAGCCTGACCAAACTGTTCGTCGGCAGCGAGGGCACCCTGGGCGTGGTCACCGAAGCAACACTCCGGTTGCTGCCACCCCAGCACGCGCCGTGCACCGTGGTGGCCACGTTCGATTCGGTGGAGGCTGCCTCGAATTCGGTCGTCAAGATCACCGGCAGGATCCGGCCGTCCATGCTGGAGTTCATGGACTCGGTGGCCATCAACGCTGTCGAGGACAAGCTGAAGATGGGCCTGGATCGCAACGCCGCGGCGATGATGGTGGCCGCCTCTGACGATCGCGGCGCCGCGGGTGCCGACGACGTGGCGTTCATGGCCGAGGTGTTCACCGAATGCGGTGCCACCGAGGTGTTTTCCACGTCTGACCCGGACGAGGGTGAAGCGTTCGTGGCAGCCCGCCGCTTCGCCATCCCGGCGGTGGAGGCCAAAGGGTCATTGTTGCTAGAGGATGTCGGGGTCCCGCTACCCGCGCTGGCCGAGTTGGTGACGGGGGTGGCGAAGATCGCCGACCAGCGGCAACTGCTCATCTCGGTGATCGCCCATGCCGGTGACGGGAACACCCATCCGCTGATCGTGTTCGACCCCTCCGACACGGATGAGGCGCAACGTGCCCAACTTGCCTTCGGCGAGATCATGGACCTCGCCGTCGGCCTGGGCGGCACCATCACCGGCGAGCACGGCGTGGGCCGGCTCAAACAGCCGTGGCTGGCCGGCCAGATCGGCCCGGACGCCGTGGAACTCAATCACCGGATCAAGCGGGCCCTGGACCCACACAACATCCTCAACCCGGGCGCAGCGATCTAGCCCGGACTCAGGCCGCTGCGAACATGGTCAGCAGATGGCTTGTGCGCCAGGCGATCAACGCAAGGAATACCAGTAGCACCGCCACCGAGACGCCGGCCTGGACGGCATTTCGACGCGCGCTCGGGGCATACACGTAGGCCGCAGCGATCCCCGCGCCGGTGATCAGGCCGCCGACGTGACCCTGCCAGCTGATCGCCCCGGTTCCCAGTGCGGGCCCGGCGAACGTGAACACCAGGTTGATGACGACGACCGCGGCGATCATCCGGACGTCGAGATTGAGTTTGCGGGCGACGACGAAGATCGCACCGAACAGACCGAAGATCGCCCCGGATGCGCCGGCGGTCGGGACGTTGACCGGCGTGAGCAGATACACCAACACCGAACCGCCCACGGCGCTCAGCGCATACAACGCCCCGAATCGCAGCCGGCCCAGCCACTGTTCGAGCGGCGGACCCACCACGTAGAGCGCCCACATGTTGAACAACAGGTGCATGAGGCCGTAGTGCAGAAAGGCCGAAGTCACGAGGCGGTAGTACTGGTCGTACGCCGCGATCCCAGGGGCCCACAACGTCAGCTCCTCGGTCACCCGGTCCCCCGAGGCCATCTGCAGCACGAACATCACGACATTCACCGCGATCAGCGCGTAGGTCAGGATCGGCGCCCCGCTACGGGCTACCCCGCCGAACTGCGTGCGCTCGGCCCGCACCGACCTGGCGCCCTCGTTGACGCACTCCACACATTGATGGCCGACGGCCGCCGAGCGCATGCACTCGGGGCAGACGGGACGCCCACAACGCGTGCAGCTCACATAGGTGGGACGGTCCGGATGCCGGTAACACGTCGGCGTCTGGGCAGGTAGCTGCGGCGTGCCAGGGGTGTTCATCACGCCCGAGCCTAATGCCGGTCCGACTATTGACACAGATGCCACGACTGTCGTACGAATAAGACATGGCAGCGACTTTGTCTCACAGCTCCGCCCGGTTCGTTCCCGCCGACGCCGACACCTGGCCCAATCCGTGGCCGATGTACGCCGCTCTGCGCGACCACGACCCGGTGCACCACGTCGTGCCCGAGGAGTCGCCGGAGCACGACTACTACGTGCTCTCCCGGCACGCCGACATCTGGGCGGCCGCACGGGACCACGAGACCTTCTCCTCGGCGCAGGGCCTGACGGTCACCTACGGAGAGCTGGACATGATCGGGCTGGCCGACAACCCGCCGTTCGTCATGCAGGACCCACCGGTGCACACCGAGTTCCGCAAGCTGGTCTCGCGCGGGTTCACCCCGCGCCAGGTGGAAGCGGTGGAGCCGAAGGTGCGGGAATTCGTCGTCGAGCGCCTCGAGGGGTTGCGCTCGAATGGCGGCGGGGATATCGCCGCCGAGTTGTTCAAGCCGCTGCCCTCGATGGTCGTCGCGCACTACCTCGGGGTGCCCGAGGCCGACCGGGACCAGTTCGACGGCTGGACAGACGCCATCGTCGCGGCCAACAGCTCGGCCGGCGGTATCACGGCGGCGATGGGCACCGCCGGTGCTGCAGTGGCCTCGATGATGGGCTACTTCTCCGAGCTCATCGAACGTCGCCGCCGCGAGCCCGGCGACGACACGATCTCGCACCTGGTAGCCGCGGGTGTCGGCGCCGACGGCGACATCGCCGGCGTGCTGTCGATCCTGGCCTTTACGTTCACCATGGTCACCGGCGGTAACGACACCACCACCGGAATGTTGGGCGGCGCAGTGCAACTCCTACAGCAACGGCCTGATCAGCGTCAACTTCTGATCGACGACCCCGAGCTGATCCCGGAAGCGGTCGACGAGTTCCTGCGGCTGACCTCCCCGGTGCAGGGCCTGGCCCGCACCACCACCCGCGACGTCACCATCGGCGACACCACCATCCCGGCCGGGCGCAAGACGCTGCTGCTGTACGGCTCGGGCAACCGCGACGAGCGTGAATTCGGCGACAACGCAGCCGAACTCGATGTGCGACGCGCGCCGCGCAACATCCTGACCTTCAGTCACGGTGCGCACTTCTGCCTGGGCGCGGCCGCCGCCCGGATGCAGTCCCGGGTGGCACTGACCGAATTGCTCTCGCGCTACCCCGATTTCGAGGTCGATCTGGATTCGGTGACCTGGGCCGGCGGCAGCTATGTGCGACGGCCGTTCTCCGTGCCGTTCCGAGCCGGGGCCTGATGCCCCGCGACTGGTTGTCGGCCCGGCGGTCCGAAGTGGCCGCCGACCACATCCTCGACGCCGCCGACTCGCTGTTCACCCAGCAGAACGCGGCGACCGTCGGTATGCACGAGATCGCCGCCGCCGCAGGTTGTTCCCGCGCCACGCTGTACCGCTATTTCGAGAACCGCGAGGCGCTCTACACCGCCTACGTGCACCGCGAGGCACGTCGACTGTACGAAGAGGTCAGCGAACAGGTGGCCACGGTCACCGATCCGGCGCAACGCCTGATCGAGGGCGTGATCACCGCGCTGCGGGCGGTGCGTGTCAGCCCGGCACTGTCGTCGTGGTTCGCCACCGCTCAACCGCCGATCGGCGGCGAGATGGCCGAACACTCCGAGGTGATCCGCGCGTTGGTGGAAGGCTTCGTGCGTTCGCTTGCCGGCGAAACGGGGCAGAGCGACGACGCCGTGGGCCGCCGCGCCAGATGGCTGGTGCGCGTCATGGTGTCGCTGCTGGTCTTCCCCGGCGTCGACGAGGCGGACGAGCGGACCATGCTGGCCGAGTTCGTCGCCCCGCTGGTGATCCCGGCAAAGCTGCGCGCACAGTAGCCAATTGCCGGGCGCGCAGGGCGAACCTGCCCCATACTTTCGAGTATGGCCAGCGACCCGACGCCACTGCCGCCGCTCCCGGCGGTCACCAGCATTGCCGAGGTTGTCTCGGTCATCGACACGGTCACCGACTGGGCCGTGGAAACATCAAGTCGCCTGGGCTATTTCGCCGCCCTGTACAAGCGGATCACCATCGCCGTAGGTACCGCGGTCGAGGCCGGCGCATTCGAGGACGGTCCGCGGATGGACCGGCTCGACTCGGCGTTCGCACAGCGCTACTTCGATGCGCTCAACGGCTACTTCCACCCGGACCGGTACCCGAAACCCACCCGGTCCTGGCGGGCCAGCTTCGAGTGGGCCGACAAACCCGCACCGATCCTGGTGCAGCACATGCTCGCCGGCGTCACCGCCCACATCGTCCTGGACCTCGGCATCGCGGTGCAGGGTCTCGTGGGCGCGGGCCGGCTGCCTTCGCTGCACAAGGATTTCGACACCATCAACGCCGTGCTGGCGAGCCAGATCGCCGGGGTGGTCAACGACATCAACGAGCTGTCACCGGCGCTGGCCGACATCTATGCCGTGCTCCAACAGCATCAGATCTTCGTCCTGAACGAGGCGATCCGCTCCCTGCGTGACAGCGCATGGCGGTTCGCCACGGTGCTGGCGTTGGAACCCGGATTCGCCCGGCCACCGACGATCTGGGCACGAGACCTGCAGGTGAGCCGGCAGGCGCAGGCGGTGTTCGACCCACCCAGCCTGGTCGGCGCCTTCGATCTGGCGATCAAGGAGATCGCCGCACGCGAGAGTCGCGATGTGGCCCACAATGTTCGGGTGCTCGACCAGATCGCCGAGACGCCCGCACCGATCCAGACGGCGTTGTAAAGCGGCGTCAGGCCACCCAGTAGGCCTGCGCCTTGATGGACTTGCGCGGGATCCCGTACTCCTCGCGGAAGACCCGTGCCACGGCCCGGGTGGTGCGGTTGTTGCATGCGACCCAACCGAAATGGTCCGAGGCGTCGAAGGCCGATGCGCTGACGGTCGCCAGCAGATCCTCTTCCGCCCGGTCCACCCAGATGATCTCCGCGCCGCCGGTGACCGGGAGCTCGCGGTCGTCGTCGTACCCGGCCTCCAGGAAGACCCAGGCCGGGGTATCCCCGATCGCGTCCAGCAGTGAGTTGATGGCCGGAAGCGACGCGGTGTCACCGACGATCACATAGCCGGCCGGTGCCGGCTCGGGCAGCGTGAAGTTGCTGCCGAGGACCGTCACGTCCAGGACGTCGCCAGGCTGGGCCGCACGGGCCCAGCGGGTGGCGATGCCGTCGTGCATGGCGAAATCGATGTCCACGGTGCCGGCCTGCGGATCGGCGTTGACCAGGGTGTAGCCCCGCTGATGGGCCTTGCCGTCGTCGGGAAACCAACCCCGCACCCACATCGTCGGGTGTACCCGGTGTTCGGCGAGCAGTTTGTCCGCTTTGAAGTGAAGCCGCAGGTAGTTCGGCGTGAGCTCGGTTCGGCCCGAGACCGTCAGCTCGTAGTCACCGCCCCGCCAGAGTTTGACCAGGGCTCCCTCGAGCCCGCGCGACGCCTTCTGCTCGGCCATGCGTACCTCCCGTGAACCTTCTTGTTAGGTAAGCGTACCCTAACTAAAAGATCAGGAGCGGACGCGCGTGAACCGGTGCAGCAGCCAAGCGGCCGGGATGGTGAACACCATCGTGAGCACGAACAGGTTGAACATCGACCCCGTGTAGACCGGATCGCGCATCACCTCGACCATCACCAACTCCATGATCATCAGGTGGATCAGGAAGATCTCATAGGAGATCTCACCGAGGAAGACCATCGGGCGCGACGCCAGGAACCGGCTGTACCAACCGCGGTCGCCCAGGGCCGGCGGCGCCACCAGCAGAGCCGCGATCACCGCATAGGAGAACGTCTTGACCAACGCCTCGCTCAACTTGGCCGGCGAG
Organism: Mycolicibacterium arcueilense; assembly: GCF_058536225.1. Taxonomy (NCBI): domain Bacteria; kingdom Bacillati; phylum Actinomycetota; class Actinomycetes; order Mycobacteriales; family Mycobacteriaceae; genus Mycobacterium; species Mycolicibacterium arcueilense. The sequence goes on along the minus strand of NZ_JBZTYL010000037.1, from coordinate 138,040 downwards.
GTGGTGGGCTCCCCCGCCAGCGGCGTCGACGCGATGAAGTAACACACCACCGCCAACGGCACGCACACCATGCCATAGCCCCGCACCTTGAGCTGGCCCAGCACGGTCAGCGCCATACCCGCCACGAACCAGGCCATGTATGTGGGCAGCCACAACCGCGCACCGTCGGGCAGGCCCGTGGAATCGTGCACGATCGTCAGCCACAGCGGCGAGACCGCGGCCAGCACCGCCAGGCCGAAGAACAACAACCCCGGCCGCCAGCGCCGTCGGCACAACACCACCAGCAGCAGATAGGCGACCAGCGGCAACACGACGTAGAACGCCGCCTCCACCGCCAGGCTCCACATCTGGGTCAACCCCTGATGCAGATAGGAGAACAGGTAGTTGTCGGTATAGATCTGGGACAGCGTCAGATTGCGGAACAGGCCCATCCACGTGTGGCCGGGATTCGGTCCCGCAGTACGGAAGTGGTAGAGCAGGTAAGCGATCAGCACCGTGACCACGTAGGCCGGCATGATCCGTCGCACCCGGTGCCAGGCGTAGCGCCGCACCGACGGCGCGCGTCCCTCCGTCGCAGCAGCCTTCACCCAAGGCCGGAACAGCAGGAAACCACTGAGCACGAAGAAGATCGGCACACCGATCTCGGCCCGCGAATACACCAGCCCGAGATAGCCCTGCCCGTACTTGCCGGTGGTGTACGCCGCGTGCGTCAGCACCACCAGAATGGCGGCCACCGCCCGGATTCCGGTCAGCGACGCCACCCGCGTGGACCCAGAAGCGCCGGAGACCACCGTGTCTACCGACTCGAGACCACCCTGATCCGACGGCCCCTCCACGCTTCTGGAGACCGTCACTTGCTCTTCCGGTGCGGCTTCCCCGAGCGGTCTTTGTTCTCGGATCGGCCCTTGTACTCCGAACGGCCCTTGTATTCGCGGCGCGGCCCGCGGTCACCCCGGTCGGCGCGCTCACCATGCTCCCGCTCCAGATTGATGAGCATGCCCGAGATCCGGGTGTTCTCCAGGGCTTTGAGCGTCTTGCTCGGCAGCTTCTCCGGCAGTTCCACCAGCGAGTAGTCGCCGCGGATGGTGATGTGGCCGAACTCGTTGCGGTGCAGGCCGCCCTCGTTGGCGATCGCGCCGACGATGTGGCCGGGGCCCACCTTGTGGCGCTTGCCCACCGAGATCCGGTAGGTCGCAAGGCCTTCGCGCGGCGGACGCTCCTTGCGCGGGGACCGCTCGCCCCGATCGTCCCGATCGCGGTCGCGCTCCCGCCGCTTCTCCGGCGGAGGCTCGGTCATCAGGAACTCTTCGCCGTTGCGTGACTGCAGTGCCAGCGCCGCGGCGATATCGGCCATCGGCACGTCGTTCTCGCGCTCGTAGTCCTCGATCAGCCTGCGGAACAGTTCGAGGCCGTCGCCGTTGAGCGAGTCGGTGATCGAGTCGCGGAACTTGGCCACGCGCTGCGCGTTGACGTCGTCGACACTGGGCAGCTCGGCCTCGATGACCTTCGACCGGGTGTGCTTCTCGATCGACTTGAGCAGGTGCCGTTCGCGCGGGGTGACGAACAACAGGGCGTGCCCCGAGCGGCCGGCCCGGCCGGTGCGGCCGATGCGGTGCACGTACGACTCGGTGTCATGCGGGATGTCGTAGTTGACGACATGGGAGATGCGCTCGACGTCCAGACCGCGCGCGGCGACATCGGTGGCGACCAGGATGTCGATCGTGCCGTCCTTGAGCGCGGTGATGGTGCGTTCGCGCTGGGCCTGGTTGATGTCACCGTTGATGGCGGCAGCGGCGAAACCGCGGGCCTTGAGCCGCTCGGCGACCTCCTCGGTGGCCTGCTTGGTGCGGACGAACACGATCATCGCGTCGCCCTCTTCGACCTCGAGCACCCGCGTCAGCGCATCCAGCTTGCGCGCACCCGCCACCTGGATGAACCGCTGGGTGATGTTCTCGGCGGTGGCGGTCTTGGCCTTGACCGTGACCTCGACCGGATCGTGCAGGTACTTGGTGGTGATCTTGCGGATGGCCGGCGGCATGGTGGCCGAGAACAGCGCCACCTGCTTGTACTCCGGGGTGTCGGCGAGGATCCGCTCGACCTCTTCGGCGAAGCCCATCGTGAGCATCTCGTCGGCCTCGTCGAGCACCAGGTAGTCCAGGTTGGACAGATCCAGCGTGCCGCGCTCGAGGTGGTCGATCACGCGGCCCGGGGTGCCCACCACCACCTGGGCGCCGCGGCGCAGTCCGGACAGCTGGACGGTGTAGGACGCACCGCCGTAGATCGGCAGCACGTTGATCTGGGGCAGGTGCGCGCCGTAGCGGCCGAACGCCTCGGCGACCTGCAGGGCCAGCTCACGGGTCGGTGCCAGCACCAGCGCCTGGGTGTTGCGGCTCGTGGTGTCGATCTTGGACAGGATCGGGATGGCGAAGGCAGCCGTCTTGCCGGTGCCGGTCTGAGCCAGCCCGACCACGTCGGAGCCGGCGAGCATCGCCGGAATGGTCGCGGCCTGGATCGCCGAAGGCGACTCGTAGCCGACATCAGTAACAGCCTTCAACACCGCAGGGTCGATCTGCAGGTCGGCAAACGTTGGGGCGGTATCCCCCGAATCCGGGTCTGGCGAGGTCATCGGTTCAGAAGTCTAGTGCCAATCGGCCGGATTCCCGGCCGCGCGCCTGCACAACCCCGCAGCGGGGTCACGGTAGGTTGCCCAACTGTGAAACGGGTCGCAGTGTTCGCCATGGCCCCCGGGGTCGTCGTGGCGGCCGTGCTCACGCTCGCGGGGTGCGGATCGGGGGATTCCACGGTCTCGAAAACCCCCGAGGCCAGCGCCAATCCGGCACCGGCCCCGGCGTCGAAACCGGCCCCCAAGGCCGCCCCCACACCGGCGGCGCCGCAGACCGACCCGTGCTCGGTCAACCTGGCCGCCCCCGAGATCGCGAAGGCCGTCTCCGAATTACCCCGTGACCCGCGCAGCAACCAGGCCTGGAGCCCCGAGCCGGTGGCGGGCAACTACAACGAGTGCGCTCAGCTGTCGGCGGTGATCGTCAAAGCCAACACCAACTCCGAACACCCCAACACCCGGGCCGTGCTGTTCCACCTCGGCAAGTTCATCCCGACCGGCGTGCCCGACACCTACGGCTTCAACGCCATCGACAAGACGGCCAGCACCGGTGACACCGTGGCGCTGCAATACTCCGGCGGATTCCACGGACTGGCCAGCACCGTGAAGTTCCGCTGGAACGGCGGCGGCGTGGAGTTGATGGGCAACACCTAGCCTCCGGCCCGATGTCGGTGCGCTCACCTACAGTGGCAGCGTGTTCGTCACCGACGAAGGCGCGTCGGGGCCGACGGTCATCTACAGCGCGTCGGACCTGGCTGCGGCCGCCCGCTGTGAATATGCCCTGCTGCGCTCGTTCGACGCGCGGTTGGGCCGCGGCCCGGCGGTGTCGTCCGACGACGAATTGCTGGCCCGCACAGCAGAACTCGGCGACGAGCACGAGCAGCGCCACCTCGACGAACTGCGCGCCAACTCTGAGGTGACGGTGATCGGCCGGCCTGCCTACACGGTGGCCGGGCTGACGACGGCCGCCCAGGCCACTCTCGAAGCAGTGCAACGCCGGGCCCCGGTGATCTACCAGGCCGCGATGTTCGACGGGCGGTTCGCCGGGTTCGCCGACTTCCTGATCTGGGACGGCGACCGGTACCGCCTGCGGGACACCAAGCTCTCGCGCTCGGTGAAGGTGGAGGCCTTGCTGCAGCTGGCCGCCTACGCCGATGTGCTGGCCCGCGCCGGCGTGCCGGTGGCCGACGAGGTCGACCTGATCCTGGGCGACGGCGCGGTATCCAGCTACCGCGTCGACGAACTGCTGGCGGTGTACCGGCCACGGCGCGGTGCGTTGCAGACACTGCTCGACGGCCACCTTACCGCCGGCACCGCGGTGTCGTGGTCCGACGAGACGGTGCGGGCCTGCTTCGGCTGCGATGAATGCCAGCAGCAGATCCGCACCACCGACGACCTCTTCCTGGTCGCCGGAATGCGGGCGACCCAGCGCGCTCGTCTCATCGACGCGGGCATCACCACCACGCATCAGCTGGCCGGGCACACCGGCGCCGTGCCCGGGCTGGCCCAGCGGGTGGTGACGGCGCTGACCGGCCAGGCCCGGTTGCAGGTGGCGCCGCGGGTGGACGCCAAGCCGCCGTACGAGGTCGTCGATCCGCAACCGCTGATGCTGCTGCCCGACCCGGACAAAGGTGACCTGTTCTTCGACTACGAGGGCGACCCGCTGTGGACGGTCAACGGTCACGAGTGGGGCCTGGAATACCTGTGGGGCGTTCTCGGCGCGGAGGGCAACTTCCAACCGCTCTGGGCCCATGACCGGGCCAGCGAACGTCAGGTGCTCATCGACTTCCTGGACCTGGTCCGCAAGCGCCGCAAGCGTTTTCCCAAGATGCACATCTACCACTACGCGCCGTACGAGCGCAGTACCCTGCTGCGGCTGGCCGGCCGCTACGGAGTCGGCGAGAACGACGTCGACGACCTGCTGCGCAACGGCATCCTCGTCGACCTTCTGCCGATGGTCCGCAAGAGCATTCGCGTCGGCACCGAGAACTACAGCATCAAGTCGCTGGAGCCGCTCTACATGGGCAACGAGCTTCGCGACGGTGAGGTCACCAAGGCCACCGATTCGATCACCGAGTACGCGCGCTACTGCGCACTGCGGGAGGCCGGTGAGCACGACGAGGCTGCCACGGTGCTCAAGGAGATCGAGGACTACAACCGGTACGACTGCCGATCCACCCACCGGCTGCGGGACTGGTTGATCAACCGGGCGTTCGAAGCCGAGGTTCCACCGCGCGGTCCGCAACCGGTGCGTGACGGAGGGCCGATCGAGAAGGCCGACGCCACCGACCGCAAGCTGCTGAAGTTCGCCGGCGACGGGGTCGACCCGCGCTCCGACGAGCAGCAGGCGGTCGCGATGATCGCGGCAGCCCGGGGTTTCCACAAGCGTGAGGCCAAGCCGTTCTGGTGGAGCCATTTCGACCGGCTCAACAATCCGGTCGACGAATGGGCCGACGGCACAGGTGTTTTCGTCGCCGAAAAAGCACAGGTGGTCGCCGACTGGCACACCCCGCCACGCGCCCGCAAACCGCAACGACAGGTCCTGCTGACCGGCGCCATCGATGCCGGTGAGCTGGGCACCGAGGTGTATGCGCTGTACAGCCCGCCCGCTCCGGCGGGCCTGTCCGACGACCCAGACCGGCGCGGCTTCGGCAGCGCGACCGTCGTCAACTGCGACAACCCGGAGGCACCCACCGAAGTGCTGATCACCGAACGCCAACCCAAGGACGGTGAAGCGTTCACCCAGGTGCCGTTCGCACTCACCCCTGGCCCGCCGATCAACACCAAGCCCCTGCAGGCATCCATCGACAGCACCGCCATCACCGTCGCCGCCGGTCTGCCGAACCTGCCCGCGGATGCGATGACCGATGTCCTGTTACGTCGTCCGCCACGCACCGTCAGCGGCCGTCCGCTACCCCGCAACGGTGACACCGCCGCCGACGTCAGCGCGGCTCTGTTGGATCTGGACTGCTCGTACATCGCGGTGCACGGACCGCCCGGCACCGGGAAAACCCACACCTCGGCGCGGATCATCGCCGGACTGGTCAACCAACACGGTTGGCGCATCGGGATTGTCGCGCAGTCGCATGCGGTGATCGAGCATCTGCTCGAGCAGGTACTCGACGCCGGAGTGGACGCGGCGCAGGTGGCCAAGAAGCGCAAGGGCGCCGACCCGCGGTGGACCGAGATCGGCGAGAACCACTACGCGTCGTTCATCGCCGACCACCCCGGCTGCGTGATCGGCGGCACGGCATGGGATTTCGCGAACGAGACGCGGGTGCCACGGCAATGCCTCGATCTGCTCGTGATCGAGGAGGCCGGGCAGTTCAACCTCGCCAACACCATCGCGGTGGCCCCCGCCGCGCGGAATCTGCTGCTGCTCGGCGACCCGCAACAGCTCCCCCAGGTCTGTCAGGGAACGCACCCGGCACCGGTGGACGATTCCGCGCTGGGATGGCTCGTCGACGGGGCGCATACGCTGCCGGCCGAGCGCGGCTACTTCCTGGATCACTCTTTCCGGATGCATCCGGCGGTGTGCGGCCCGGTGTCGCGACTGTCCTATGACGGCAGGCTGCAGTCGCACGAAAAGGTCAGTGCCGCACGCAGACTCGACGGTATCGAACCCGGCGTCCGGACGCTCGAGGTGGCGCACCTCGGCAATTCGACCGACAGTCCGGAAGAGTCCGCCGCGATCGTCACCGCCATCACCGGCCTGCTGGGCACCACCTGGACCGACGAGAACGGCAGCACCCCGCTGGGGCAGGAGCACTTCCTGGTCGTCACGCCCTACAACGCCCAGGTGACCATGGTGCGGTGCGCCCTCGACGCAGCGGGACTCACCGAGGTGCAGGCCGGCACGGTGGACAAATTCCAGGGCAGACAGGCGCCCGTGGTGTTCGTGTCGATGACGGCGTCCTCGGCCGCCGACGTGCCCCGGGGCATCGGATTCCTGTTGAACCGCAACCGGCTCAACGTGGCGATCAGCCGGGCCAAATACGTCGCCTTCATCGTGCGTTCACCACAGCTCACCGACTATCTGCCCGGTCAGCCGGACAGTCTGATCGCGCTGGGCGCATTCCTGGCCCTGACCGAATGACGGTCAATCCAGACCGAACAGCCGCCGCGCGTTGGAACTCAGGATCGCATCCTTGTCCTGCTGGTCGAGCGACGAGTCGCGAATGTAGCTCACCGCGCGGGTGTATTTGGCGTCCTGGAAGTACGGGTAGTCGCTGCCACACATGATCTGAGAAGCACCGAAAGTTTCCACGGCCAGACGCAGTGACGGTTCGTGGAAGTTCGCCGCGTCGAAGTACATCGATCGCATGATCTCCATAGGGCTGTGCGCAAACGCGTGCCAGTCCTCGAAGTTGTCCTCGATACGGCGGGCGAGGAAGGGCAGGTCGCCACCGAGGTGCGCGACATGCCAGATGATGTTCGGAAAGCGGTGCGGGATATCGGCCTTCATCAGTTGCAGGACAGCGGTCGCGTCCTCCACCGGTGCGCCGTTGACCCAGGCCAGGCCATGGTCGTTGATCGGGCGGCTGAAGGCGCCGCAGCCGGTCGGGTGGATGTAGAGGATCGCGCCGCGCCGATCCAGCTCGGCGTAGAACGGGTCGAACTGCGGGTCCGCCAACGAGCGGCCGCCGGGCAGGAACGTGTTCACCGCCATGCCGACGAATCCGAGTTCATCGAGACAGTAGGCGGTTTCGGCGATGGACTCCGTGACGTGCGGAAGCACCGCCGTCCCATATGCTGCGAAGCGCCCGGGATACCGCTGCAGCAGATTGCGGTAGATGGTGTTGAGTTCGCGGGCCACCGCGGCAGCGGCCCGAACGTCATCGACCATCGGTACTTGCGGTGTGGCGGAAAGGATCTGGGTAGCCACGCCCGCATCGTCCATCATCTTGAGGCGAGCCGCCATGTCCGCGTCCGAGTCGCTCGCCCTTATCCCGCGGGCGATCTCGGTCGACTGCGGATCCACCCCGATGGACTCCAGCCGGTCCAGGATCGATGCCGGGTACACGTGCGCATGAGTATCGACGGCGCGGTTGGCACCCGGCGCCGAGGGATCTGTCATCTCCTGTCCAGCTCCTTCCCGAGCCGCGGAACCACATGCCGAGCTCACCAGGCCGGCACCGACGACCGTTGCCGCCGACCCGACGAGCAGACCCCTCCGGTTGATCGACAATCAGATCGATGTCTCGTTGACGGCCATGGCTGCGATGGTAGCCAGCACGACCGAACCCGCTGCCCGCACGCCGCGCCGGAACGGCCGGCGCATCGGATGTGATACACCCAACCGGTGACTGAAACGCTTACCGGAACCCTTGCCGGAATCGTCGGTGCCGGCTACGTCACCACCGATCCCGACGTGCTGGACGGCCGGTGCGTCGACCACACCGGGCGGTATCGCGGACAAGCGGCAGCTCTGGTCCGGCCCGGCACCGCCAACGAAGTAGCCGCGGTGCTGCGCGCCTGCCGCGATGCGGGAGCGTGTGTCACGGTGCAAGGCGGCCGCACCTCGCTGGTGGCAGGGACGGTGCCCGAGAACGACGACATCCTGCTGTCGACCGAGCGCCTCACCGAGATCGGCGTCGTCGACACCGTCGAGCGCCGTGTCAGCGCCGGCGCCGGGACTCCCCTGGCAGCGGTGCAACGCGCCGCCACCGCAGCCGGATTGGTGTTCGGGGTGGACCTGGCCGCGCGCGAATCGGCCACTGTCGGCGGGATGGCCTCCACCAACGCCGGCGGTCTGCGCACCGTTCGTTACGGCAACATGGGCGAGCAGGTGCTGGGCCTGGACATCGCACTGCCCGACGGTTCGGTGGTACACCGGCACAGTCAGGTCCGCCGCGACAACACCGGCTACGACCTGGCCTCGCTGTTCGTCGGCGCCGAGGGGACGCTCGGCGTGATCACCGCGCTGGATCTGCGCCTGCATCCCACCCCCACCCACCGGGTCACCGCGATCTGTGGGTTCGCCGATCTGGAAGCGCTGACCCGCACCGGCCGCCTCTTCCGCGACCTCGATGGCATCGCGGCCCTGGAGCTGATCGACGCCCGGGCCAGTGCGCTGACCGCCGAGCATCTCGGCGTCCCCGCCCCGGTCGACGGCGCCTGGCAGTTGCTGATCGAACTGGCCGGCGACAGCGACCAGACCGAACGGCTGGCCGACGCGCTGGACGGGGCCGACCTCTGTGGTGAGCCGGCCGTCGGCATCGACACAACCGCCCAGCAGCGGCTGTGGCAGGTACGGGAGTCGGTGGCCGAGGTGCTCGGATTGTTCGGACCGCCATTGAAATTCGATGTCTCGCTGCCGCTTTCGGCGATCCAGGACTTCGCTGCCGACGCCACCGAACTGATCGCCAGCCATACCGCGGACGCCATTCCGGTGCTGTTCGGCCACATCGGGGAGGGCAATCTGCACCTGAACGTGCTGCGGTGCTCCACCCACGCCGAAGCGGGGTTGTATGCCGCGATGATGACGTTGATCGCCGACTGCGGCGGCAACGTCAGCTCCGAGCACGGCGTCGGATCGCGTAAGCGCGACTATGTGGCGATGTCACGCACCGAGGCCGACATCGCGGCCATGCACACGATCAAGGCCGCATTCGATCCGGACGGATACCTCAATCGCGCCGTGCTGTTCAATCCTCGCGCTCGGCCATGAACTCGGCGTAGATGTTCTCCCATTTCTCGGGGTCCTCGGCCAGCGGCAGCACCCGGAACGAGTCGGTCACCGCGTCCGCCGCGCCGTCTCCATCGTTGTGGTGATGGCTCACCGTGAACTCGACGTAGTCGTCGTCATCGTCGTCGCGGGGGTCCAGGTAGGGATCCGGGTCGGACGCGAAGACCGGCTCGGCATCGAAGCCGAGCAGGAAGAGCGCCGCCACCACCCCGAACAGCGCGATGAACGCCGGCAGGAGCATGGACTGCGACATCGCCGCGGCGAACGGCGCGTGCAGGAACTCCGGCAACTCGGCGACCGCGCCCTCACCGCGGGGCGCCGCAGCGGCCGCCCCCGGCATCTCGGCGCCGATGCGCGACGTCATGTACGCCGCGATCCCCGCGCTGCCCAGCACCGAACCGACCTGGCGGGTGGCGTTGTACACGCCGGATCCGGCCCCGGCCAGATCCGGCGGCAGGTTGCGCGTCGCGGTCGCTGCCAACGGGGACCAGATGAACGCCATGCCGACGCCCATCACCAACTGCGGCAGCAGCAGCCGCCAGATCGGCGTCGTCGGGGTCATCTCCATCGCCAGCCAGGTCAGCCCGATCGCCATGGCCGAGAAACCGAAACCGATCACCGGCGTCGGATGCGCCCGGTCGACGATGCGGCCGACGACCGGCGCCAGCACACCGCTGGCGATCGCCGTCGGAGCGGTCAAGAGTGCCGACCGGATCGGCGACAGTCCGCACACCGTCTGGGCGTAGAACATCAACGGCAGGATCATCGCGGTCACCGCGAACCCGATCGTGGCGACGCCGACGTTGGCCAGGCTGAAGTCGCGATCTTTGAAGATCCGTAGCGGGATCAGCGGCTCGGCGGTGTTGACCGCCTGCCAGCACACGAACGCGACCATCACGGCAATGCCGACCGCGCCGGTGGCCCACACCCACGGCGCCCAGTCGCGCGACTGCCCCTCCTGCAGTGCGAACACGATCAGGAACATGCCGACACCGGACAACACCACGCCCAGCACGTCGAACCGGTGGGCCTGGGTGGGCAGCACGGGCACCAGCCAGACCGCCAGGGCGAAGCCCACAACCCCGATCGGCACGTTGACGAAGAAGATCCACTGCCAGCCCAGTCCCCCGACCAGCACGCCACCGGCCAGCGGACCGACCAGCGTGGCCACCCCGGCCGTCGCGCCCCACACACTCATTGCCACGCCGCGCCGCTCGGGCGGGAAGATGCGGGTGATCGTGGACAACGTCTGCGGCGTCAGCAGGGCCGCCCCGATGCCCTGCACCACACGGGCCGCGATCAGCATCCCGATGCTGCCGGCCAGACCGCACCACAGCGAGGCCGCGGTGAACACGGCGAGGCCGGCGAGGTAGAGGTTCTTGGGGCCGTAGACATCGCCCAACCGGCCCGCGACGAGCAGCGGCACAGCGTAGGCCAACAGGTAAGCACTGGTCACCCAGATCACGCCGTCGTAATCGGCGCCGAGCTCTTCCATGATGGTCGGATTGGCGACTGCGACGATCGTGGCGTCGACCAGGATCATGAAGAAGCCGACCATCATGGCCCACAGTGCGTTCCACGGGTTGTCCGCACGCGCGGGCGCCGTGCCCTGCGGGCTCGGGGTGCGGGCGTTCAGCGCTGGAGACATGGCGATGCGGTGTGTTGGGCCTCGGGTCCGGCTCAGTTGGGTTGTTGGCGGGCCCAGCCGACGCTACCCGGGAGCGCGTCAGACGGGCTCGACAACCGCCTCGGAAACGACGAGCGTGTCGCCCGGGTATTCGCTCGGCCCGGCATCGTCGTTACGCCGACCGACCAGCAGCAGCGCCGTCAGGGCGATCGCCATGCCGGCCGTCATCACCCACGACAACGCCAGCGCACCGTTGCCAAGGGCCCCGATCGCGGGCGCCACCGCGGCGCCGAGCCCGAACTGCGCCGCGCCCAGCAGCGCGGCCGCGGTTCCGGCAGCGTCGGGATGCCGCGACAGTGCGAGGGCCGGGGCGTTGGGCAGCACCAGGCCCATACCGGCCAGGATCGCCAGTACCGGCGCCACGAACGCGGACAGCCCACCGACGTGCGCGACGGTCAGCACCACGAACACCACCCCGGCAAGCGTCGACCAACTCAACGCCGCCACCGTGATGGCCTGCGGCGAGAACCGGCGCAGCAGCACGACGTTGAACTGGGTGGAGCCGATCAGCGCGATCGCGCCCGCGGCGAACACCAGCGCGAAGGCCTGCTGGTCGAGACCGTAGTGGCCCTGCAGGACGAACGGCGCCGCCGAGATATAGGCGAACAACCCGGACATACCCAGCGCGGCGACCAGCACCAGGATCACGAATCGGGAGTCACGCAGCAGCTCGATATACGTGCTGACGATGCCGCTCACCGCGAGCGGGCGCCGGTGGGCGACCGGCAGCGTCTCGGGCAGGGCGAGCGCGGCCATCGCCAACAATCCCCCGGCCACCACCACCAGCGCGACGAAGACCCAGTGCCAGGACCCGTGCAACAGCACGGCCGCCCCCAAGGACGGGGCCAGCACCGGGGCCACTCCCAGCACCAGCATCAAGCGCGACATCACCGTGGCCGCCACCGTGCCGCTGAACAGGTCGCCGACCACGGCGATGGCCACCACCGAGGCCGCCGCCGCACCCATGCCCTGCAGACCGCGCGCCAGCCCGAGGACGGTGATGTTGGGTGCCAGCACGCACAGCACCGAGGCCACCATGTGCAGCACGATGCCCGCCATCAACGGGCGCCTGCGTCCCAGCGAATCCGACAGCGGGCCGACGATCAGCTGGCCGAGGGCCAGACCGGCCAGGGTTCCGGTGAGCGTCAACTGCGACACCGAGGACGAGACCGAGAGTTCCTCGGCGATCCGAGGTAGGGCCGGCAGATACATGTCGATGGTCAGTGGACCCAGCGCCACCAGGGCACCCAGGACGAGAATCATCCGGATTCGGCTCGGCGCGGCCGGCAATGTCGTCTGGTCCACGTCGGGCGATGATGCCATGAAGGTGAACAGCCCCGCATTTCAGTTTTTTGTTCCCGTGACCGCTGTCACCCTCGGGCACCGGCAACGGGTGGCCGTTCGTTCTCCCGACGTCAGGTCAAGCGATAGCCTGGCAGTCAACGATGGGTTCACACCTGGGAGGCCCCGAAGTGCGTGCGCGGTCCAAAGCCCTGCCTGCGAAGATCGAAGAGACCGAAGATCCCAGCACGGCGGCGAAGGTGCTCTCGGCCATCATCGAGCGCAGCTCGCGCGTCCAGGCCCCGGCCGTCAAGGCCTACGTGGACCGGTTGCGCAGCCATCAGCCCGATGCCACCCCGGCCGAGATCGTGACCCGGCTGGAGAAGCACTACCTGGCCGCGGTGATGGCCAGCGGCGCCGCCGTCGGTTCGGCCGCCGCCTTCCCGGGCATCGGAACCCTGGCGGCGCTGTCGGCCGTCGCCGGCGAGACGGTCGTGTTCCTGGAAGCCACGTCGGTGTTCGTCCTCGCCGTCGCCGAGGTGCACGGCATCCCGGCCGACCATCGCGAACGGCGCCGTGCACTGGTGCTTTCGGTCCTCGTCGGCGAAGACAGCAAGCACGCCATGGCCGACCTGCTGGGCACCGGACGGACCAGCGGTGCGTGGCTGTCCGACGGTGCGGCGACGCTGCCGTTGCCCGCGGTCTCTCAGCTCAACTCCCGGCTGGTCAAGTACTTCGTCAAGCGGTATACGCTCAAGCGCGGCGCGATGGCTTTCGGCAAGATGCTGCCGGTGGGCATCGGCGCTGTCATCGGCGGGGTCGGCAACCGGCTGATGGGTAAGAAGATCGTCGCCAACGCCCGCCAGGCGTTCGGCGCACCCCCGCCGCGGTGGCCCGCAACGTTGCATGTGCTGCCGTCCGCCAACCCCTGAGGACCATGCTGACCTCAGGCGGCGCTGAAAGGCGATAGCCTTTATGCGGCGGTCCAGAGGGGTCGACCGCCCACAGAAGAACACAAGCGGCAAGCCTGCATGTGACGGCTAGCCGGACACAAGAATCGAGGCGAGTGTCTGCCGTGAGCAGTTCACCTTCACCATTCGGGCAGAACGAGTGGTTGGTCGAGGAGATGTATCGCAAGTTCCGCGAGGATCCCTCTTCGGTGGATCCGAGTTGGCACGAATTTCTGGTCGACTACTCCCCTGAACCCACCACCGACAACACCGTCGCCAACGGTCAGCCGGCGGCGCAGGCAGCGCCTGCCGCCGCACCGCCAGCAACTCCCGCCGCGCCTGCGGCACCCGCTCCGCCTGCGGCACCCGCTCCGGCAGCGGCGCCCGCCAAGGCCGCACCGGCCAAGGCTGCTGCACCGGCCAAGCCGGCGAAGCCGGGCCCCACCCCCGCCGAGGGCGACGAGTCCCAGGTGCTGCGTGGCGCCGCGGCGGCCGTGGTCAAGAACATGAACGCGTCGCTGGAGGTGCCCACCGCGACCAGCGTGCGGGCCATCCCGGCCAAGGCGATGATCGACAACCGCATCGTCATCAACAACCACCTCAAGCGCACCCGTGGCGGCAAGGTCAGCTTCACCCATCTGCTCGGCTACGCGATCGTGCAGGCGGTCAAGAAGTTCCCGAACATGAACCGGTACTTCGCCGAGGCCAACGGCAAGCCGGCTGCGGTCACCCCGGCCCACACCAACCTCGGCCTGGCCATCGACCTGCCCGGTAAGGATGGCAACCGGTCACTGGTCGTTGCTGCGATCAAGCGTTGCGAGACAATGCATTTCGGCCAGTTCATCGCCGCCTACGAGGACATCGTGCGCCGGGCCCGCGACGGCAAGCTGACCGCCGAGGACTTCTCCGGCGTGACCATCTCGCTGACCAACCCGGGCACGATCGGCACCGTGCACTCGGTGCCGCGGCTCATGCAGGGCCAGGGCGCCATCATCGGCGCGGGCGCCATGGAGTACCCGGCCGAGTTCCAGGGCGCCAGCGAGGAACGCATCGCCGACCTGGGCATCGGCAAGCTGATCACCCTGACATCGACCTACGACCACCGCATCATCCAGGGCGCCGAGTCGGGCGACTTCCTGCGCACCATCCACACCCTGCTGCTCGACGACGAGTTCTACGACGAGATCTTCCGCGAACTCGGCATCCCGTATGAGCCGGTGCGCTGGCGCACCGACAACCCGGACTCGATCGCCGACAAGAACGCCCGTGTCATCGAGCTGATCGCGGCCTACCGCAACCGCGGCCACCTGATGGCCGACATCGACCCGCTGCGGCTGGACAACACCCGCTTCCGCAGTCACCCCGATCTCGACGTCAACACCCATGGCTTGACGCTGTGGGACCTGGACCGCGAGTTCAAGGTCGACGGGTTCGCCGGCAAGCAGTACATGAAACTGCGCGACGTGCTCTCGGTGCTGCGTGACGCCTACTGCCGCCACATCGGCGTGGAGTACACACACATCCTCGAACCCGAGCAGCAACGCTGGATCCAGGAACGCGTCGAGGTCAAGCACGACAAGCCCACCGTCGCCGAGCAGAAGTACATCCTGAGCAAGCTCAATGCGGCCGAGGCATTCGAGACCTTTCTGCAGACCAAATACGTTGGGCAGAAGCGCTTCTCGCTGGAAGGCGCGGAGACCGTCATCCCGATGATGGACGCCGTGATCGACCAGTGCGCCGAGCACGCGCTCGACGAGGTGGTCATCGGCATGCCGCACCGCGGCCGCCTCAACGTGCTGGCCAACATCGTCGGCAAGCCCTACAGCCAGATCTTCACCGAGTTCGAGGGCAACCTCAACCCGAGCCAGGCCCACGGCTCCGGCGACGTGAAGTACCACCTCGGCGCCACCGGCACCTACATCCAGATGTTCGGCGAGAACGACATCGAGGTGTCGCTGACCGCCAACCCCTCGCATCTGGAAGCCGTCGACCCGGTGCTCGAGGGTCTGGTACGGGCCAAGCAGGATCTGCTGGACGGCAGCAAGGACGCCGACGTCTCCGGCGAGTACCCCGTCGTCCCGCTGATGCTGCACGGCGACGCCGCGTTCGCCGGCCAGGGCGTGGTCGCCGAGACGCTGAACCTGGCCCTGCTGGACGGTTACCGCACCGGCGGCACCATCCACATCGTGGTGAACAACCAGATCGGGTTCACCACGGCGCCAACGGATTCGCGCTCCAGCGAGTACTGCACCGACGTCGCCAAGATGATCGGCGCACCGATCTTCCACGTCAACGGCGACGACCCCGAGGCGTGTGCCTGGGTGGCGCGGCTGGCAGTGGACTTCCGCCAGGCGTTCAAGAAGGACGTCGTCATCGACATGCTGTGCTACCGCCGCCGCGGACACAACGAGGGCGACGATCCGTCGATGACTCAGCCGTACATGTACGACCTCATCGACACGAAGCGCGGCTCCCGCAAGGCCTACACCGAATCACTGATCGGCCGTGGCGACATCTCGATGAAAGAGGCCGAGGACGCCCTGCGCGACTACCAGGGTCAGCTGGAGCGGGTGTTCAACGAGGTCCGCGAGCTGGAGAAGCACGCGGCCGAGCCCAGCGAATCGGTCGAGGCCGACCAGCAGATCCCGCAGCGGCTCGCCACTGCGGTGGACAAGTCCCTGCTCGCCCGTATCGGCGACGCCCATCTGGCCCTGCCGGACGGGTTCACCGTGCACCCGCGCGTCAAGCCGGTGCTGGAGCGGCGCCGCGAGATGGCCTACGAGGGCAAGGTCGACTGGGCGTTCGCCGAGTTGCTCGCGCTCGGGTCGCTGGTCTCGGAGGGCAAGCTGGTCCGGATCTCCGGCCAGGACACCCAGCGCGGCACGTTCACCCAGCGCCACTCGGTGATCGTCGACCGTAAGACCGGCGAGGAGTTCACCCCGCTGCAGCTGCTGGCCACCAGCACCGACGGCACCCCCACCGGCGGCAAGTTCCTGGTGTACAACTCTGCGCTGTCGGAATACGCCGCGGTGGGCTTCGAGTACGGCTACTCGGTGGGCAATCCCGACGCAATGGTGTTGTGGGAGGCGCAGTTCGGCGACTTCGTCAACGGCGCCCAATCGATCATCGACGAGTTCATCAGCTCCGGTGAGGCCAAGTGGGGCCAGCTCTCCGACGTCGTGCTGCTGCTGCCGCACGGCCACGAGGGTCAGGGTCCCGACCACACCTCGGGCCGCATCGAGCGCTTCCTGCAGCTGTGGGCCGAGGGCTCGATGACGATCTCGGTGCCGTCCACCCCGGCGAACTACTTCCACCTGTTGCGCCGGCACGGCATGGACGGCATCCAGCGTCCGCTGATCGTCTTCACCCCGAAGTCGATGCTGCGTAACAAGGCCGCGGTCAGCGATATCCGCGACTTCACCGAGAACAAGTTCCGTTCGGTGCTGGAGGAGCCCGTCTACACCGACGGCGAGGGCGACCGCAGCAAGGTCACCCGCGTCCTGCTGTGCAGCGGCAAGATCTACTACGACCTGGCGGCCCGCAAGGCCAAGGACAACCGCGAAGACGTGGCGATCGTTCGGCTCGAACAGCTCGCCCCGCTGCCGCGGCGCCGGTTGGCCGAGACGCTGGACCGCTACCCGAATGTCACCGAGAAGTTCTGGGTACAGGAGGAGCCGGCCAACCAGGGCGCCTGGCCGTCACTCGGCCTGACCCTGCCCGAGGTGCTGCCGGACTACTTCAACCCGATCACCCGGATCTCGCGGCGCGCGATGTCGGCTCCGTCATCGGGATCGTCGAAGGTGCATGCCGTCGAACAGCAGGAGATCATCGACCTGGCCTTCGGGTAGGCGCGGGTTTCGATCAGGGTGCGCGCAACGGTGGGCGGAGCGTCGGGCGGTCACTAGACAACTAGGGTGACTATCGCAGCCGCCCCGCCCACCGCCTCCACGGCGACGCCCGCCTCGGGAAACACGGTGCGCACGGCGGTGCTGGCCAGTGTGCTCGGGACGACGATCGAGTGGTACGACTTCTTCCTCTACGCCACGGCCGCCAGCCTGGTGTTCAACCACACCTTCTTCCCGGACCAGAGCTCGTTCGTCGGCACGATGCTGGCATTCGCCACGTTCGCGGTCGGGTTCGTCGTCCGGCCCATCGGCGGATTCGTGTTCGGCCACATCGGCGACCGGATCGGCCGCAAACGGACGCTCGCCCTGACCATGCTGCTGATGGGCGCGGCGACCGCACTGATGGGAGTGCTGCCCACGGCGGCGCAGATCGGTGTGCTGGCCCCGATCCTGCTGCTGGTGTTGCGCGTGGTCCAGGGATTCGCTCTCGGCGGCGAGTGGGCCGGCGCGGTGCTCTTGGCCGTCGAGCACAGTCCCCGGCATCGCCGCGGACTGTTCGGCAGCATCCCCCAGGTCGGACTGGCTCTGGGGCTGGCACTGGGCACCGGGGTGTTCGTGCTGCTGCAGTTGTGGCTGTCTGCCGAGGCGTTCCAGACCTACGGCTGGCGGATCGCGTTCCTGTTCAGCGTCGTGCTGGTGATCTTCGGTGTCGTGGTGCGGTTCCGGGTGGCCGAGACCCCGGCGTTCGAGAAGCTGCGCGACGATGACGAACGCTCGGCGGTCCCCGTGAAGGAGATCTTCCGGCCCCCGGTGTTGCGTTCGACCGTGCTGGGCCTGCTGTCGCGCTGGGGCGAGGGCGCCGCGTTCAACACCTGGGGCGTGTTCACCATCGCGTACGCCACGACGACGCTGCATCTCGGCAAGGTGCCGGTCCTGATCGTGGTGACCGCGGCGGCGCTGGTGATGGCGGCGCTGCTGCCGGTGTCGGGTCTACTCGCCGACCGGTTCAGTCCGAAAGCGGTCTACGCATCGGGAATCGCCGCCTACGCCGTCGTCGTCTTCCCGGCGTTCGCCCTGTTCAACACCGGCAGCATCACGGCCTATGCAGTGGGAATGTTGTTGGCGTTCGGTGTCATTCACGCGTGGTTCTACGGCGCGCAGGGCACGCTGTACGCCTCGTTGTTCCCGACGCGGACCCGCTACACCGGGCTGTCGACGGTGTATCAGCTCTCCGGCGTCTACTCCTCGGGCCTGACCCCACTGATCCTCACCGCGCTGATCGCCGCCGGTGGCGGAGCGCCCTGGCTGGCGTGCGGGTATCTGGTGGCCACCGCGGTGATCAGCGTCATCGCCACGCTGCTGTTGCGCCCGCAGCATTGAGCAAGAGGCCAGCACGACTCAACACGTGAGTACCACCGGGCCCGATTCGGTGATCGCCACGGTGTTCTCGGTATGCGCGGTGCGGGAACCATCGGCGGATCGGATGGTCCAGCCGTCACGGTCGAAGACGATGCGGTCGGTGCCCGCGGCGAGCCACGGCTCCAGCGCCAGCGTCATTCCCGCCCGCAGCTTCATGCCGCGGCCGGGCTTGCCGCGGTTCGGGACATGCGGGTCCTCGTGCATGGTCCGGCCCAGCCCGTGCCCACCGAATTCGAGGTTGACCGGATATCCGTAATCGGCGGCGACGGCGCCGATGGCGGACGAGATGTCACCGAGCCGATTCCCTGGACGCGCAGCGGCGGTGCCGGCCTCCAGCGCCTCCTCGGTGGCCCGAACCAACCGTGCATCGGCTGCTGCCGGAGTCCCGACGATCACGGTGCGGGCCGCGTCGGCGACCCAGCCGTCGATGGACACCGCGAAGTCCATGGTGAGCACGTCGCCGTCGGCCAGCCGGTAGTCATGCGGAAGCCCGTGCAGCACAGCATCGTTGACCGAGAGGCAGATGACGTTGCGAAACGGGCCGCGACCGAATGACGGGTCGTAGTCCCAGTAACACGATTCGGCACCGCGGCGCTTGACCATGTCGCGGGCGTGCAGCTCGAGGTCGAGCAGGTTGACCCCGATATCCGCGAGCCCGCTCAACTCGGCGAGCACCTGGGCCACGAACCGTCCGGTGACGCGCATCTTCTCGATCTCGGCGGCGGTCTTCAGCTCGATCATGTCCACACTCTCCTCGGTATTTAAATACCAACACTAGCGGTATATAAATACCGGCGCTACCGTGGTGGCGTGGTCCGCACCCCGCTCACCCCCGCACAGATCGCAGCCGGTCGCCGGCTCGGCGAGACCCTGCGTACCGCCCGGGGCGCCCGCCCGCTCGACGAGGTCGCCACGCACGCCGGCATCTCCCCGGAGACGTTGCGCAAGATCGAGACCGGCCGGCTACCCTCCCCGGCGTTCGGCACGGTCGTCGGACTGAGCGATGCCCTGGGAATTCCGCTGGAAGCCCTGGCGGAAGTCTGGCGGCCGGTGCGCGCGGCCGCGTCGTAGCCCACCCACTCCCAGCCGACCTGGCTACCGTGGGAGAAATGGACTCCCCCGACTACGGATTCGACGGCGATTACAACGCGGTGTCCGCGCCCGCCCAGGCCGCGATCGCCGGCGGTGCATTCACCGCCCTGCTGGTCACGACGATCGTCAACATCGCCCGTGGTCGACGCCGAACCGCCTGTGTCACAGGCGCTTCCGCTGCACTTCTGGCGAGCACCGTTTCGTCGTTCGTGCACACCACCCGTCGCGGCAAGTTCGCAGTGTGGCGCGACATCCTCGATGGCCTGGCCCTGCGCGGCGATGAGACGCTGCTCGATCTCGGCTGCGGCCGCGGCGCGGTGCTGCATGCCGCGGCCAAACGACTGCCACGGGGACGCGCCCTCGGCGTCGATCTGTGGCGCGCCGATCAGACCGGCAACTCGCCGGAACAGACGCTGGCCAACGCCGCGGCCGAGGGCGTCGCCGATCGGGTCGAGGTGCACACCGGTGACATGACCGCCCTGCCCTTCGACGATGCCAGTGTCGACGTCATCGTCAGCAGCCTGGCCATCCACAACATCCCCGATCGGGCCGGGCGGTCCCGCGCCCTCGACGAAGCCGCCAGGGTGCTGCGCCCGGGCGGGCGGCTGGCCATCGCCGATATCTGGGAAACTCGGCGCCATTCCGAGCGTCTGCGCGCCAAGGGCTGGCAGCATGTGCAGCGACAGAATCTCGGCTGGCGGATGTGGTGGGGCGGCCCCTACGTCGGAACCCACCTGGTGACAGCGACCAAGCCGGCCGACACAACCGGGACCGCGGGTACCGGGTAATCTCGACGCAAGTCGAACGACACAAGGGAGTGTTCTATGGAGGGCTTCGCCGGAAAGGTCGCCGTCGTGACCGGCGCCGGATCAGGCATCGGACAGGCGCTGGCCATCGAACTCGGACGTTCCGGGGCCAAGGTGGCGATCTGCGACGTCGATACCGAGGGCCTCGCGGTCACGGAGGAGCGCCTCAAGGCGATCGGCGCCGAGGTGAAGACCGACCGGATCGACGTCACCGAGCGCGAGGCCTTCCTGCTCTACGCCGACGCGGTCAAGGAACACTTCGGCAAGGTCAACCAGATCTACAACAACGCAGGCATCGCGTTCACCGGCGACGTCGAGATCAGTCAGTTCAAGGACATCGAGCGGGTGATGGACGTGGACTTCTGGGGCGTCGTCAACGGCACCAAGGCCTTCCTGCCGCACCTGATCGAGTCCGGCGACGGACACGTCATCAACGTCTCCAGCCTGTTCGGCATCTTCTCGGTTCCGGGTCAGGCCGCCTACAACTCGGCCAAGTTCGCGGTGCGCGGCTTCACCGAGGCCCTCCGTCAGGAGATGGCCCTGGCCAAGCATCCGGTCAAGGTGACCTGTGTGCACCCCGGCGGGATCAAGACCGCCATCGCCCGCAACGCCACCGCCGCCGAGGGACTGGATCAGAAGGCCCTCGCCGAGACCTTCGACCGGAAGCTCGCCAACACCACCCCGCAGCGCGCGGCCACGATCATCCTCGAAGCGGTGCGCAAGGACCGGGCACGAGTGCTCGTCGGTGCCGACGCCAAGGTCCTCGACGTCATCGTGCGGATCACCGGCTCGGCGTACCAGAAGCTGTTCGCAGGCGCGATGGGGCGGATGCTCCCCCGCTGACGCCGAGGGTTGCCGAGGGGCTAGTGGCCCAGCGGGTTGGACTGGAGAAATTCGTCGGCCACCGCGCCGGGATCCTTGCCCTCGGCGACCTGCCTGCGCATGTCGGCCAGCGATCCGGTGTCCAGGACACCGGCGATCTCGTTGAGCGCCAGGACCTGGCGTTCGTTGAGTGTGTTGCGGCGATACAGCGGCACCACGTTCTCACCGCGGATCAGCGAAGTCTTGTCGGCCAGCACGGTCAGGTCCGACGGGATGGCCGGATCGGCCGTCGTCGACCACGCCGCATTGACCTTCCCGTCGCGCAGTGCCGCGAACAGGCTCTTGTCGTCGGGGAATGTGACGGCCTTGGGCAGCGTGCACGTGCCGACGGCCTTGGGCACCTGCCCCTTGCCCACCGCACCCGGCCGGGCCTGGACGCAATTACGGCGCAACGCGCTCAGATCGGTCCCGCCCCACGCCGTGGCGGTGGCCTCGGTGACCACCAGCGCGGGCTTGTCCTGTGCCGACATGGTGTAGTCGCCGGCCGCGACGCCTTCGGGCAGCGCCGAGACCAGGTCCCGGTAGACCTGCTCATCCGCGCGGGCGGTGGCGGCCGGATCCAGCCGCGTCAGGAACCGGCCGGTGAACCCCGGCTGCACGGTCACCGATCCCGAATCCAACACCCCGGGGGTGCCGTCGGTCTCGGTGACCACGGCCGGCGTGCCGTAATAGCGCAGTGCCGCGGCGTACAGATGACCGAGCAGTGCAGACTCGGGCGCCGGCCCCGCCCCGACCGTGAGAGCGGCCGGGGCCGAGTGGCCACCGCAACCGGCAGACACCAAAACGAACAGCACCAACAGCGCCAACGCCCACGTGCGGCGCATTCGCGAACTCAGGATTCTGCGGTGTCAGCCGCCGCCGCGACCGCGGCCGCAACCGCGGGACCGACCCGCGGATCGAGCGCACTGGGCACGATGTGGTCGACCGCGAGATCGTCGCCCACGACCGAGAAGATCGCCTCGGCAGCCGCCACCTTCATCTTCTCGGTGATCCGGCGGGCCCCGGCGTCGAGCGCCCCGCGGAACACGCCCGGGAAGGCCAACACGTTGTTGATCTGGTTCGGGAAGTCGCTGCGTCCGGTCGCCACCACTGCGGCGTACTTGCGGGCCGCGTCCGGGTGGATCTCCGGGTCCGGGTTGGACAGCGCGAAGACGATGGAGTTGGGGGCCATCGTCGCGATGAGCTCCTCGGGCACGACGCCGGCCGACACCCCGAGGAACACGTCGGCGCCCTCGAGCGCCTCGGCGACCCCGCCGGTGAGCTTGCGCGGGTTGGTGCGCCCGGCCAGCTCGGCCTTGAAGGAATTGAGGTTGTCCCGGCCCGAGTGCACGATGCCCTGCGAATCGAGCACGACGACGTCGGTGATGCCCTTGTTCAGCAGGATGTTGGCACACGCCACACCCGCTGCACCGGCGCCCGAGATGACCACGCGCAGTGCATGGATGTCACGCTCGAGGACCTTGGTGGCGCCCAGCAGCGCGGCCAGCACCACGATGGCGGTGCCGTGCTGGTCGTCGTGCATGACCGGGCAGTCCAGCGCCTCGATGACCCGGCGCTCGATCTCGAAGCACCGCGGCGCCGAGATGTCCTCCAGGTTCACCGCGCCGAAGGTCGGACGCAGCCGGATCAGGGTCTCGACGATCTCGTCGGGATCCTTGGTGTCCAGCACGATCGGGATCGAGTTCAGCCCGCCGAAGGACTTGAACAGCGCGCTCTTGCCCTCCATGACCGGCAGCGACGCGGCGGGGCCGATATCGCCGAGACCCAGCACCGCGGTGCCGTCGCTGACCACCGCGACCAGGCGGTTGGCCCAGGTGTACTTGGCGGCGAGCGTGTGATCCGTGGCGATCGCCCGGCTCACCTGGGCGACACCGGGGGTATAGGCGATCGACAGTGCACGCTGGGTGTCCAGCGGCTCCTTCAACTCGACCGAGAGCTTTCCGCCTTCATGAGCATCGAAGATCTCGGCGTCTTCGATGACAACTTGCGGGGTGCGCTCCGCTGACGAGCGCTCGGACGAGGAGGCGACTGTACTTTCCGACACGGCGCAAGGGTACTTCAATGCCAAATCTCACAGGGCCCGGTTCCCCGCTGGTGAGCGTTACTTAACAGTAACTGCGCGTAGCATTCGGTGTGCTGATCAGGTTGCCGCAACACCGCGCAGGAAGGTCGCAGATCATGCCCTCATTCCGCGCCTTGCCGCCGGCCCTGCGCGCGACCGCAAGGACCCGCCCCGCCGATCCCGACGCCAAGACGATCCATGTCCCGGTGGCCCGGGCGATGGTGGACTGCGGTGTCTACTGCGGCGGTGACCGGCTGCCCGGCAAGTACACCCACGCCGCAGCGCTGAACAAGGTCCGCGAGTTGCAGAACGCGGGTCAGAAGGCATTCGTCTGGATCGGGCTGCACGAACCCGACCAATTCCAGATGCAGTCGGTCGCAGACGTTTTCGGATTGCACGAGCTGGCGGTCGAGGACGCGGTGCACGCCCACCAGCGCCCCAAGCTCGAGCGGTACGACAAGACCTTGTTCCTGGTGCTCAAGACCATCAACTATGTCGAGCACGAGTCGGTCGCGCTGGCCCGCGAGATCGTCGAGACCGGCGAGATCATGATCTTCGTCGGGCCGGACTTCGTCGTCACCGTCCGCCACGGCGAGCACGGCGGACTGGCCGGCGTACGTAAGCGGCTCGAATCCTCGCCTGCCACCCTGAAACTCGGACCGTTCGCGGTCATGCACGCGATCGCCGACCATGTGGTGGACAGCTACCTCGACGTGACCGATCTGATGGAAACCGACATCGACGCGATGGAGGAGGACATCTTCTCCCCCGGCACGCACACCAACATCGAAAGCATCTACCTGCTCAAGCGGGAAGTCGTCGAGATGCGCCGCGCGGTGGCCCCGTTGACCCTGGCCCTGGCCCGCCTGCTCACCGACCACAACGACCTGATCTCGGTCGAGGTGCGCCGGTACATGCGCGACGTTCACGACCACAATGTGCAGGCCTCCGATCGCGTCACGAGCTACGACGAGATGCTCAGCTCGCTGGTGCAGGCCGCGCTCGGCAAGGTGGCCATGCAGCAGAACGTGGACATGCGCAAGATCTCCGCGTGGGTGGCGATCGCCGCGGTGCCGACCGCGATGGCCGGGATCTACGGGATGAACTTCGAGCACATGCCCGAATTGCAGTGGACCTGGGGCTATCCCGCCGTGCTACTGGCCATGGCGCTGATCTGCTTCGCGTTGTATCGCACGTTCCGCCACAACGACTGGCTCTAGCTGGGGCTTGCTGCCCTCCTGGTCGGATCCAGCACGTCCACCCCATCGGTCTGCCACGCCTCCCGCATGGCGTCCGCACCCTTCAGGCGCACCCAGGCTGCCTCGGTGGCGGTGATCGGGGTGGCCGAGAGCACGGTCACCGGCGACAGTGGATCGGCCAGGGTCACCTCGCCGATATCGCTGGGGCCCAGCAGGAATGCGCTGAACGGTGCGGAGTCGAACAACTGCGTCTCCAGGTCGATGAGCGCGTCGGCCTCCAGCACCAGACCTTCCACCGCGGGCGCGGCAGCCAGCACGGCCAGCGACCGGGCCAGCCCGCCCGGGGTCGGACCCCGCAGTGAGAGCACCACCTCGGCCCGGGGACCGTGGATCGGATCGGAGACCAGTTCGGTCGGATCGAACATCGGGTGGCGCGAACAGCCCACCGTCACATAGTGATACAGATCCTGTCCGCTACCACCAGCGCGCAGATCCGGGCCGAACCGCAGGACGTCGATGCGCTCGGTACCCAGGAAGGTGACGCTGGCACTGACGGGTTCCGCGGTAATGCCTGCCGCACCGAAGTATTCGCCCACGTGGGCGCGGACGGCAGCCAGGACGTCGATCACTCTGCTGTCGGTTCTCCGGCCGGCTCGGCCGACTCGGCGGATGTGGGTGCCTCGGATTCCTCGGCGGGCTCGGTCTCGGCGGGCTCGGTCTCGGCGGGCCCGGTCTCAGCCTCCGCGGTGTCCTCGACAGGCTCGGTACGGGTCAGGTTCACCCCGGTCGCGGCGTCGAAGATCGCCAACTTCGAGGTGTCGAAGGCCAATTGGATCTGCTGGCCGCCCGCAGCCGTGGACTCGGCAGACACCCGGGCCACGAACTCATTGGCACCGGCGCCGGAATCCGCGGCCAACTCGGCAAGCTGCGCCGCCTCGGCGCCCGCACCCTCGATGGTGAAGTGCACGTACTTGTCGGCACCGAGCGACTCCACGATGTCGGCGCGCACCGGGAAGCTCAGGGCCCGGATCCGCGCGTAGCCGTCGAGCAGCGAAGCATCCTCGAGGTGCTCGGGCCGGATCCCGACGATGATGTTGTCCGGCTTGGGATGGCGCGCCACCTGATCGTGCACCTGCTGGGTCAGGGTGACATCGCCGAACGGCAGCCGCACTCCGACGTCGGTGAACGTGGCGGGGAAGAAATTCATCGCCGGTGATCCGATGAAGCCGGCCACAAACAGATTCGCCGGGTTGTTGTACAACTCGTCGGGCGTGCCGATCTGCTGAATCTCGCCCGCCAGCAACACCACAACCCGGTCGCCCAGGGTCATCGCCTCGGTCTGGTCGTGCGTGACGTAGACCGTGGTCGTGCCCAGCCGGCTCTGCAGTCGCGAGATCTCGGCGCGCATCTGCACACGCAGCTTGGCGTCCAGGTTGCTCAGCGGCTCATCCATCAGGAATGCCTTGGGGCGACGCACGATTGCCCGCCCCATCGCCACCCGCTGACGCTGTCCGCCCGACAACTGGGCAGGCTTGCGATCGAGCAGTTCGGTCAGGTCGAGGATCTTGGCGGTCTCGGCGACCTTGGCCTCGATCTCATCCTTCTTGAGCTTGGCCAGGGTCAGCGGGAAGGCGATGTTCTGCCGCACCGTCATATGCGGGTAGAGCGCATAGGACTGGAACACCATCGCGATATCGCGGTCCTTGGGCGCCTTCTCGTTGACCCGCTCGCCACCGATGCGAAGCTCGCCCGACGAGATGTCCTCAAGCCCGGCAATCATGTTCAGCGTGGTGGACTTACCGCACCCTGAGGGCCCCACCAGAATGATGAACTCGCCGTCGGCGATGGTCATCGAGAACTCTTTGACGGCCTCTCTCGTGCCGCCCGCACCGTCGGGGTAACTCTTGGTGACCCGGTCCAACACAATTTCGGCCATCCAATTACCCCTTTACCGCACCGGATGTCAGGCCAGCGACGATCCGCCGCTGGAAGATGAGAACAAAGATAATGATCGGGATCGTGATGACCATCGCACCCGCCGCGATCGACCCGGTGGGTTCCTCGAACTGGGAACTGCCGGTGAAGTTCGCGATCGCCACCGGCGCGGTGATCGCCCGCTCGGTCGCGGTCAGCGACAGCGCCAAGAGCAGGTCGTTCCACGCGAAGATGAACACCAGGATGGCCGCTGTGACGATGCCCGGCGCCGCCAACGGAGCGATCACCTTGCGGAAGGCCTGCGCCGGGGTGGCCCCATCCATCTTCGCGGCCTTCTCCAGATCCCAAGGGATCTCTCGGAAGAACGCCGAGAGCGTGTAGATCGCCAACGGCAGCGCGAAGGTGATGTAGGGAATGATCAGCCCCGGCCAGGTGTCGAACAGGCCGATACTGCGCCACAGGTTGAAGATCGGGGTCACCAGCGAGATCTGCGGGAACATCGCGATCAGCAGCGCAACCCCCACCAACAACTTCTTGCCGGGGAAGTCCAGTCGGGCCACCGCGTAGGCCGCCATGCCGCCGATGGTCACCGCGATCACCGTGGTGATCAGGCCGATGCCGATCGAGTTGATCAACGCCGAGGTGAAGATGTTCCCGGTGAAGATGCCCTTGTAGTTGTCGAACGTGATCTGCGACGGAATCAGCTTGCCGTCCTTGACACTCGACGTCGGCTTCAACGACAGCGACAGAATCCACAAGACCGGTATCAACGCGTAGAGCACCACCAGGATGTTTACGACCGTCCACCCGGTCGCGCGCCGCGCACCCACTCGCTCGCTCATCGGTGTCCTCCGCTCTTCGCGCAAGCGCTCATCGGCCCTCCGCCTCTGCACCGGGAGCCGACGCACCGAACAGCTTGATGAAGATGAACGCGATGACCGCCACCGACAGGAAGATCAACACGCTGATGGCCGAACCCAATCCGAGGTTGAACGCCTTGAACAGGTTGTCATACCCCAGGATCGACACCGACCCGGTGCTGTTGGCTCCTCCGGTCAACACATAGATGTTGTCGAAGATCCGGAAGGCGTCCAGGGTGCGGAACAACAGGGCGACCAGGATGGCCGGTTTGATCAGCGGCAGAATAATTTTCACCAACCGCGTCCACGCTCCGGCCCCGTCGACCTCGGCGGCGTTGAGCAGATCCTGCGGCACCAGCGCCAGCCCGGCCAGCAGCAGCAGAGCCATGAAGGGCGTGGTCTTCCACACTTCGGCCAGCACGATGATGGCCAGCGAGGGCAACTGTTCGGTCAACGGTGCGCTGCCGTCGGGCAGCAGGTTGGCGAGATACCCGGTGCCGGGCGTCCAGGCGTAGTACCAGCTGTAGGAGGCTGCCACCGTCACGATCCCGTAGGGAATCAACACCGCGGTGCGGACCACGCCCTTGCCGAAGATGGTGCGGTGCATGACCAGTGCCAGCGCCATGCCGAGGACGAACTCGATCGTCACCGAGACGATGGTGATCGCCAGGGTCACCACGAACGCGGTCCACCAGTACCGGTCGGTCAGGATGGTCTGATAGTTGGCGAACCCGACAAAGGCGGTGTCGTCGGGGGCGGCCAGGTTGTAGCGCTGCAGGCTCAGCCACACCGCGTAACCGATCGGATACGCGGTGACCGCGATCATCAGGATCACCGCGGGCGCGATCAGCGCGAACGCCAGCTTGCGTTCGGAGGCGCGGTTGTCGGTGCGGGTGGTCACGGGATCAGCCCCTTGCCGTCGATGGCCTTCTGCACCTGTTCAGTCAGCTCATCGGCGGTGCGCTCCGGATCGATGTCGGTGATCGGGGCCAGGGTGGCCGAAATGCGGGTGGACACAGCCTGATAGACCGGGGTGGCGGGCCGCACCGCGGCGTTGGTCAACTGCTCGCGGATGACGGCGTACTGCGGGTACTTGGCCTGGAACGCCGGGTCGTCGTAGAGCGACTCCCGCACCGCGGGCAGACCGCCTTCGACCGAGGTGTAGCGCTGGTTCTCGACATTGCGCAGGCAGCGGATGGCTTCGAAGGCCTCGGCCTTGTGCCTGCTGGTCTTGGCCACTGCGAGGTTCAGCCCGCCGATGGTCACCTTTGCCGGCGCGCCCTCGGACACCCCCGGGTAGTTCGCGAAGCCGAACACGTCTTTGCTGGCCTCATAGGCCGACTCGAACTGTTCGTCGGTCGGCGAGAAGGTGCCGAGATCGTTGATGGCGCCGGTCAGGTCGGCACGTTTGTCGAGGGGAAGGAAGTTCACCCCACCCTTGACGGCGTTCTCCAGCAGTGAGGGCAGCACGAACGGCCAGTTGACTTCGAGCGCGGCCTTGCCCTGTTCGAGGGCAAGTCGGGCAGTCCCCTCATCGGTCTGGGTCACCGAGGGATCGGCGCCGGGCGCGGTGGCAACCGATTTGATGATCTGCAGCGCCTTGACCGTCGCCGCGCGATGTTCCGGGGTGTCGGTCAGTGTGACGGTCTTGCCGTCCTCGGAGAGCACCTGGCCGCCGGCACTGGCCAGCAGGGTGTTGAACCACACCACCAGGCCCTCGTACTGCTTGGCCTGCACCGCAATCCAACTGGGCTTGCCCGCCGCGTGCAGTCGCGAAGCCTCGGCGACCATGCCGTCCCAGGTGGACGGCGGCCCGTCCATCAAATCGGCGCGGTACCAAAGTAATTGGGTATTGGTGGTGATCGGTGAGGCGTACAACTTGCCTTGCCACCGGGCCGTCTCCAGCGGTCCGGGCAGGGTGTTCGATTCCGCGTCGGACTCGGCTTCACCGGCCGGGTCCTCGGACAGTGGCACGGCCCAGCCGGCCTCGGCGAACTCGGCCGTCCAGACCACGTCGAGCGCCATGATGTCGAGGGTCTTGTCGTTACCGGTCAGCCGCCGGGCAAGCTGCAACCGTTGGTCGTCAGCGCCTTTCGGCAAACTCACCTGCTTGATGGTGAAACGGTCGCCGAGTTCGGCATTGCAGCGTTTGGCCACGGCGGTGAAAGTCGCCATCTCGTTGGCCGGGGTGTAGTAGTTGATGACGATCCCGTCATCGCCTTTACCACAAGCCGACACCACCGAGGCCGTCGTCAACGCGGCCACTGCCGCAGCACATAGCCGCCGAGCGCGCACCGCTCTGCCTCCCGTCCGAGTCATCTCTCGCCGCCGGAGCGGCCCCCACGACGCCGGAGCGGCTCCCGCGCGCAAACCGTAGAGCCATGCCCGCATATGTGCAACAGTGCCGGGCGCGCCGCGTCACAATCGTGACCTGCGGAACTTTGCCACCGCACCCCCGCCCTTGAGGCGTCGCGGGTCAGATCGTCAAGCGGGCCAGCAGATCTCGACCCTGCTCGGCGCCCTGCGGGTCGCACAGCACGTCATAGCGGCCGGCGACCAGCTGCATCGTCGAACTGAAATCTCTTGTGCCGCGAGCCATCGCGTACGGGATCGCCGAGGTGATCAAGCCGAAGAAGACGCCGGCGACCAGACCGGTGAGCAGCGCGCTCCACGGGTTGGGGCTGAAGAAACCGAGGATCAGGCCGATGAACAGGCCGAGCCAGGCGCCGGACAACACACCGCCGCCGAGCACCTTGGGCCAGTTCAGCCGGCCCGTGACCCGCTCAACCTGCATGAGATCCACCCCGACGATCGTCACCTGCTGCACGGGGAACTGTTGGTCGGACAGGTAGTCGACGGCACGCTGGGCCTCCGCGTATGTCGGGTAGGAGCCGATCGGCCAGCCTTTGGGCGGCGTCGGCAACGCGCCGCGCGCCGTGGGCGCGGCGCCGGGTGTCTGACCGGACTGAAATGGGCTCGTCATCGAACTTCACTCTCCTCCGCACCGCCTGCTCGGCGGCTGCTCTCGTTACAGCAACGCCCTCGCACCGGAATTGGTGCCGGAGTCACGCCCCCCTTGGCGTCATTGTCCGTGCGCTAGGTTGATCAGCATGACAAACGCGGACGGCAACGCGGGCGAAACGCCGCCATCCGACTCCGGCTCCCAGCCGTCTGAACTGTCGTCCAGCGGCTACGAAGCACCTTCGATCGAGCACTCTCAGGATCGGCCGGATACCGGCGCGGCGCAACCGTCGTACGAGTTCGCGCCCCCGCCCCCCGGTCCCGGCACGCCTTACCCGCCTGCGATCGACTACCCCGCCGACATTCCGTACGACTACCCGCCACCGCCGGGTCTGCCGCCGTCATTGCCCGGTGGCTCCAGCTATCCCCCGCCGCTGCCCGGATATCCGCCACCGCCGCCGGGTTACGCAACACCGGGTGGCTACCCCGTCGGCGTGTCCGGCTACCCCGGATACCCGGGCGGTTACGGGATGCCACCGGCCAACCCCACCAACAGCATGGCGATCGGATCACTGGTCGCCTCGGCCTTGTCGCTGATCATGTTCTTCGCTTGCGGGGTCGGACTGCTCGCCGCCCTGGTCGGTATCGGTCTCGGGGTCGTCGCGCTCAATCAGATCAAGCAGAGTGCCCAGTCGGGCTACGGTCCGCAGGTCGAGCAACCGGGCCGCGGCCTGGCGATCGCCGGCATCGCTGTCGGCGCCCTCGGCGCCCTGTTCAACGGCCTCTGGCTGCTGTTCTTCATCGGCACCGCCTTCGGCTCGTAGCCCGGCTTGCTGCGCCAAATCCGGTACAGCACAGCAAGATCCGGCCTAACGCGGCGGACGGAACGGGTCGGCCAGCCGGTTCATCCCCGCCGCCCGCCCCTTGCCCGCGATCACCAGCGCCATCTTGCGGCTGGCCTCGTCGATCATCTCGTCGCCGAGCATCACCGCACCCCTGGACCCGCCGGCCTGCGAGGTGTGCCACTCGTAGGCGTCCAGGATCAGCTCGGCGTGATCGTAATCGGCCTGGCGCGGGCTGAAGATCTCGTTGCCCGCCTCGATCTGGTCCGGGTGCAGCACCCACTTGCCGTCGTAACCCAGGGCCGCTGAGCGCCCGGCCACCCGGCGGAACCCGTCGACGTCACGCACCTTCACATACGGCCCGTCGATCGCGTTGATCCCGCGACTGCGCGCCGCGATCAGGATCCGCATCAGGACATGGTGGTGGGCGTCGCCGATGTCGTACCCGTCGGGTTGCCCGCCGACCTCCAGAGTGCGCATGTTGAGGCTGGCCGCCATGTCACCGGGGCCGAGCACCAGCGCCCGCACCCGCGGGCCTGCGGCGATCGCGTCGACATTGGTCAGTCCCTGCGCGTTCTCGATCTGCGCCTCGATCCCGATCCGGCCGGGTTCGAGCCCGTGGGTGACCTCCAGCTGCGACAGCAGCAGGTCCAGCGCCTGAACATGGGCCACCTCGGTCACCTTGGGCAACACGATCAGGTCCAGCACCGCGCCTGCCGTGGACACCACCTCGATCACGTCGGCGTAGGTCCACGGGGTGGTCCAGTCGTTGACCCGTACCCCACGCAGCTGTCCGGCCCAGCCGTCACCGGCCAACGCCGCCGCCACCTGTGTGCGGGCCGACGCCTTGGCCTCGGGGGCCACCGCGTCCTCAAGATCGAGGAACACCTCGTCAGCAGGCAGAGCCTTGGCCTTCTCGATCATCTTCAGGCTGCTGCCCGGAACCGAGAGGCACGTTCTGCGGGGTCGATACGTGTTCTCCACGACCACAGTCTCTACCGTTTGCCGTTGAGTGTGTTTTGGCGACACGCTCATGCGGCGTCCCCTTGCGGGGTTTGGGTTCTGGCCTCGCCGCGTCCGGCCTCACCAGGGTGGGGTCTTATGGATGCTCCGCCGGCGCCGGATGATCCGGCGTCCGCGCCATGGCCTGTACCAACCACCGGGGTGGTCGGCCCGGGTACCGATGGGGCCGTGGTCCCGACTGGACCACAACTGGCAAATTCCGGCCAGTCACGGAGATTCAAGGCAGCGTTGCGATCCCGATCAACCACCTCGCCGGTGTGCGGGCACACCAACAACTTGTTGATACGCCCCATGCCGACCAGGCGGCACGGGCTGCCGTCGGGTGCGATATGACCGTGGTGGAGCTGGCTCGAGGGAAACCAGCGGTCCGCCTTGGTCAGGGTGCTGCCATTTTTGGTGGTTTTGTAGGTCAGCATCGGCGCGACCGCCCCCATCGCCGCATCAGACACGGCGCGCCGGAAGGCGCGTCGGCCCATGCTGCGTTTCATCGCGGCCACATCAAGATCCTCGATCACGAGGTGGCCGTAGCTGCTCGCCAGCTCCGTCGTGAGCTGATGGGCAGCTTCCCGCCGCAGATGCACGCATCGCCGGTCTAGACGGGACAGCTTGGCTTTCGCTGCCCGGTGACCGCGCGATCCGGGGATACGGCGGGAAAGTTCACGCCCCACCCGCCGCCGCTGTGACAGCGTGGCTTTGAGCGGGGCCGGATTCTCATACTCGATCAGTGTTTCGGCGCCGGTGACGCTGTCGATCGTGGCCACGGTGGCCAGGGTGCGCACGCCGAGATCCACCCCGGCGACAACCGTTGGGTGGGACACCGTACGTGGCGTGGTGGGGGTGCGCAGGGCGTAGCTGATCGACACGTACAACCGCCCCCACCGCTGCGACACAGTCATGTTCACGATCCGGGCCCGCCCCGAGGCGAGAGGGCGCTGCACGCGGCGGGTGTTCTCCTTCGATCGGAACCCACCAATCACCGGCACCGTGATCGTGCGCCGATCAGCCTCGACCCGCATGGTGCCGGTGCTGAACCGCACTCGATCCCTATCCCGCCGCACGGACTTGAACCGGGGGAAACCCACCCGCTTGCCGTGACGTTTCCCCTTACGGCCGGCGTCCCAATTACCCAGCGCCCGGGCCAAATCCGCCAGCCCCGACGAGTATGCCTCTTTCGAATTTTCCGCCCACCACGGCGCCACCCCGTCCTTCACACGGTTCCAGGCCTTGCGCAGCGAACCCAGATCCCACCCAAGCGATACATGGTCGGGGTCAACTGTTTTGGCGTCCAGATCGGCTTTCACCTGGGCCAGGCCCCAGTTGAACGCGAATCGCCGGGCCCCGAAATGCGAGCGCACCAGCCCAGCCCGCTCAGGATCGGTTGGCCATTCCACTTCGAATTTCGCCCCGGTCATCACCCACCCGGTCGGCACCGCCTCACCCGGTGAACCCGTGGCCGCGTAGCCGTCGGCGTCGCCGTTGAAAAGCTTGAAAAGTACCGAGACGGACTCCACCCCAGCCCGGTGCGATTCGAAATCAGCGCCAACATCCACGTACCGAGACAACGTCGGTGTCCCATCACGGTTCGGTCTACCCGCCAGATGCGCACCACCAGTGATCCCGGCCACCGTCGCGGCCTGCTGACGCGTACGCATCCCGACAATCATGACGCCCGACCCGATCCAGCAGCGGCCGTCGTCGCGACCATCAGGGCAGGCGCCGACCTTCGCTGTCCGATCAACCAGGCACCATGCCGCATGTCGATCACCCTGCCACCACGCTCCGACAAAAACGCGCGGCTCGGCTCATCGTAGGAACTAAACCCGGGGAGTTCAGGCCGCCGGGATCGGGGCATCCACCAACCTCGACGCAACCCTTTTTCGTATGCGATCCCGACCAATCGGCCAGACGCACAGCCCCCACGTACCCGTGCACACTCAAATGCACTCCACCAGCAGCAGTTGGCTACCCTTTCACTCATGGCGGCGGTGAACAGGGTCTACGCGGCCCGGCTGGCGGGGATGGTCGTGCTGGGCCCCGACGGGGAGTCCATCGGCCGTGTCCGCGACGTGGTGATCAGCATCAGCATCGTCCGCCAGCAGCCGCGCGTTCTCGGCCTGGTGGTCGAATTGCTCACCCGACGAAGGATTTTCGTTCCGATTCTGCGGGTCACGGCGATCGAACCCGGTTCGGTGACGCTGGCCACCGGTAGCGTGTCGCTGCGCCGGTTCGCCCAGCGACCCGGCGAGGTGCTGGTTCTGGGCCAGGTGCTCGAGACCCGGGTACGGGTCGACGATCCCGATCTGGAGCAACTGGCCGGAATCGACGTCGTGGTAGTCGATCTGGGCATCGAGCAGACCCGCACCCGCGACTGGGTGGTGACCCGGGTCGCGGTGCGGCCGCAACGACGCCTGGGGCGGCGCACCAACATCCACGTCGTCGAGTGGCAGAACGTTCACGGCCTGACCCCGTCCGGCCTGGCGATGCCCGACCAGGGCGTGGCTTCGCTGCTCGAGCAGTTCGAGGGGCAACGACCGATCGAGGTGGCCGAGGCCCTCCGCGAACTGCCGACCAAACGGCGCTACGAGCTGTACCGGGCGTTCGACGACGAGCGGCTGGCCGACGTGTTGCAGGAGCTCCCCGAGGATGAGCAGGCCGCGGTGCTGCGCCAGCTGAACACCGAACGCGCCGCCGACGTCCTGGAGGCGATGGACCCGGACGACGCCGCCGACGTGCTGGGTTCGATGACCCCGGCCGATGCCGAGACCCTGCTGCGCAAGATGGACCCGGAGGATTCCGAGGATGTGCGACGGCTGCTGGCCCACTCGCCCGACACCGCAGGTGGTCTGATGACCAGCGAACCGGTGGTCCTGGCGCCCGACACCACCGTTGCCGAGGCGTTGGCGCGGATCCGCGATCCCGATCTCACGCCGGCCCTGGCGTCGATGGTCTTCGTCACCAGGCCCCCCAGCGCCACCCCGACCGGGCAGTACCTGGGCTGTGTCCATCTGCAGCGGTTGCTGCGCGAACCGCCCGCAGCCCTGGTCAGCGGCATCGCCGATACCGATCTGCCCAGCCTGAGCCCGGCCGACTCACTGGCCGCGGTGACCCGCTACTTCGCCGCGTACAACCTGGTGTGCGGCCCGGTGGTCGATGAAGAGAACCACCTGCTGGGGGCGGTGTCGGTCGACGACGTGCTCGACCACATGCTGCCCGACGACTGGCGTGAACGTGACGAGCCCGAGCTCCCGGTGGCGGGCTCATGAGCGAAACGTCTGCGCGTCAGCGGCTGGACACCCCGCGCGCGACCCGGGGCTTCGGGCTGCACGTCGACATCGAGGCGGTGGGCGCGTTCAGCGAGTCGATCGCGCGTTTCCTCGGCACCGGGCGCTACCTGGCCATTCAGACCATCGTCGTGTTGGTCTGGATCGCGCTGAACATCGGTGTCTTCACCTTCCAGTGGGATCCGTACCCGTTCATCCTGCTCAACCTGGCTTTCTCGACTCAGGCTGCGTATGCCGCCCCGCTCATCCTGCTGGCCCAGAACCGGCAGGAGAACCGGGACCGCGTCTCCCTCGAGGAAGACCGGCGCCGGGCCGAACAGACCAAGGCCGACACCGAGTACCTGGCCAGGGAACTGGCGTCGCTGCGACTGGCCGTCGGCGAGGTTGCCACCCGCGACTACCTGCGTCGCGAGTTGGAAGAACTGCGTGACCTGATCACCGAGATCACCTTGCCTGCCGACGCCGACCGGGCAAACCCGAGCAAATCCGACGGCGGGGAGCGCCGGTCCAAACGCGGTGGTTGATCTCGCTGTCGACCATTGTCGTAACAACGGAAACCGGGACTATGTATGGTGACTTGGTTCACAACATGGTATTTGGCCAAAGCTGACCTAAGGACAGGCAATTGCGCGTAGGGGGAGGAGCGGTGTTCGAGACCGCTCGGCGCCGTATGAGCCAGCTCATGCGCTCACCTGTGCTCGGTGTCGCCGTCCTGGCTCCCATCGTTCTGGTCGCCGGTGCCGGGTCTTCCGCGTCGGACGTCGACATGTCCAACACCGCGGTCACGCCGCTGGCCGCCGTGGCACCCCAGATCGACCGCTCGGGCCCTGCGGTGGTCGCCGCGGCCCGGCCGCCGACGAACTTCCGTATCAAGTCGATGACCACGATCTCGGCTCCCCCGCCCGCTTTCGTCGTCAATACCCCTGGCGCCCTTGGCATTCCGGGAACGTCACTGAAGGCATACCGCAACGCCGAACGGATGATGGCCGCGGCCTACCCCGGCTGCGGTATCAGCTGGAACCTGCTGGCCGGCATCGGACGGATCGAGTCGGGGCACGCCAACGGCGGCGCCACCGATGCCCGCGGCACCGCGGTGCGCCCGATCTACGGTCCCGCCCTCGACGGCACCCTGCCGGGCAACGAGATCATCATCCAGAGCGCGCAAGCCGGACGGGTTTCCTATGTCCGGGCCATGGGGCCGATGCAGTTCCTACCCGGAACCTGGGCCCGGTATGCCTCCGACGGCGACGGCGACGGCAAGGCCGACGTGCAGAACGTGTACGACTCGGCCCTGGCCGCCGCCCGCTACCTGTGCAGCGGTGGGCTCAACCTGCGGGACCAGTCCCAGGTCATGACCGCCATCCTCCGGTACAACAACTCGGTGGCCTATGCCCGCAACGTGCTGGGCTGGGCCGCGGCATACGCCACCGGTGTGGTGCCGGTCGACCTGCCTGAGATCACCGGGTCCATTCCGCCGATCGGCGATTCGCATCTGGACAATCCCGAGGGCCTCGGCCCGGGCCTGCCGGCCGATGCCACCGGGCTGCCCGCGGGCGATCCGCTGGCCCTGATCCCGCTGCTCAACCGCAATGAGACCGGCACACAGAACGTCCCGGGATTCGCGCCCGGGCAGGTGCTCGGCCCGCTGCCCGGTCCGGCCCAGGCCATCCCGTCCGAGACGCCCGCCGCCCCGCCGCCGTGGGTCCCGCCCTGGGAGCAGCCGCGCCAGCCTGCATGCGTCGTGTTTTGCCTGGGCGAGCAGACTCCCCCGCCCGCTCCGGCGCCGCCCCTGGGACCGCCGCCCGCTCCGGGTCCGGGCCCGGTCCCCGCACTGCAGCAGGCTCCCCCGCCGGGACCGCTGCCTGCCGCCCCGGTCGGCCCGCCGATCGAGGCCGCGCCTGCCTCCCCGGCACTTGTCGGGCCGGCACCCGGACCCGCGCCGGGACCGGCACCGGGTCCGGCCTGATGCTGGCCTGAATCCAGCTCGCGGTGCCGCCGCCGTAGACTCGGCGGTGATGTCCGAATCTGCCACTGAGCTGCAATCCGCAGTTCGCGCTGCGCTGGCCAAGGTGATCGACCCCGAATTGCGGAAGCCGATCACCGAACTCGGCATGGTCAAGAACATCTCGATCGATGCCGACCACGGCGTCCATGTCGAGATCTACCTGACCACCGCGGCCTGCCCGAAGAAGACCGAGATCGCCGACCTCGTGACGGCCGCCGCCACCGATGTGCCGGGCACCGGCGCCGTCAAGGTGAGCCTGGACGTGATGAACGACGAGCAACGCGCCGAATTGCGCACGCTGCTGCGTGGCGATTCCCGCGAACCGGTGATCCCCTTCGCCCAGCCCAACTCCCTGACCCGGGTCTACGCGGTCGCCTCAGGGAAGGGCGGCGTCGGCAAGTCCAGCGTGACGGTCAACCTGGCCGCGGCGATGGCCGCCCGCGGGCTGTCCGTCGGCCTGCTGGACGCCGACATCTACGGCCATTCGGTGCCGCGCATGATGGGCACCAGCGACCGGCCCACCCAGGTCGACTCGATGATCCTGCCGCCGATCGCACATGACGTGAAGGTCATCTCGATCGCCATGTTCACCCAGGGCAACACGCCCGTGGTGTGGCGCGGGCCGATGCTGCACCGTGCGCTGCAACAGTTCCTGGCCGACGTGTACTGGGGCGATCTGGACGTACTGCTGCTCGATCTGCCGCCCGGCACCGGCGATATCGCCATCTCGGTGGCTCAGTTGATCCCCGGCGCGGAGATCCTCGTGGTGACCACTCCGCAGATGGCCGCCGCCGAGGTGGCCGAGCGGGCCGGGGCGATCGCCCTGCAGACCCGTCAGCGCATCGCCGGCGTGGTGGAGAACATGTCGGGCCTGCAGATGCCCGACGGCACCGTCATGCAGCTGTTCGGCGAGGGCGGCGGCCGTCAGGTCGCAGAGTCGCTCACCCGATCGGTGGGCGCCGAGGTGCCGCTGCTGGGCCAGGTCCCGCTGGACCCGGCGCTCGTGGCCGCCGGTGACTCCGGGGTTCCGCTCGTCCTGTCGGCGCCCGAATCAGCGGCCGGTGCCGAGCTGCGCAAGATCGCTGAGGGATTGTCGGCCCGCAAGCGGGGCCTGGCCGGGATGTCTCTGGGTCTGGATACCGCGCGCCGCTAGGTCGCGTCGGGGTCGAACGACGTGCCTGCCGCCTTGTCCGTCGGCTTGCTGCCGATCTCGCCGGCCGGCTTGTCGCCCGGTACCGACGGCTGCTGATCCTTGCGGTCGTCGAACGCACCCGTCAGGAACGAATCGTCGCCCTCGAGCAGGTGCTTGGTGATGGCGGCCCGCGGCGTCATGCCGCGCAGCTTCTGCAGCTCGGCCAGAGGCTGCCGCAGATCATCGAACTCCGGGCCCAGGTCCTCGCGCAGCTGGCTGGTGGCGCCGCTGACGTAGTCACGTGCCTGACGCAGGGCGCCGGAGGTCCATCGGATGGCACCGGGCAGGCGCTCGGGCCCCAGGATCACCAGACCGGCGATCACCAGGACCAGCATCTCCCCCCACCCGATGTTCGCGAACATCGCTACTGCGCTTTTTGATCGTCGCCGATGGGCGTGACCATGAAGGTCATGGGCCGACCGTCGCGGAGCACC
This sequence comes from Mycolicibacterium arcueilense, assembly GCF_058536225.1. Classification (NCBI taxonomy): domain Bacteria; kingdom Bacillati; phylum Actinomycetota; class Actinomycetes; order Mycobacteriales; family Mycobacteriaceae; genus Mycobacterium; species Mycolicibacterium arcueilense. The sequence continues at coordinate 98,976 of NZ_JBZTYL010000037.1, read as the reverse complement.
TCGATCGGGGCTTCCTGTCCGATGTGGAGCTGACGCACCGCGACCACCATCTCGTCGGCGTCGGCAACCTTGCGGTCCCCGACCTTGACCACCACGTCGTTCTCCAGAATGCCGGCCTTGTCGGCCGGGCCGCCCGCATTGACATTACGGACCTGCGCACCGGAGGCCACGCTGTTGCTGACCGTGACGGCGCTGAGCAGCAACGTCGGATGCGCGACCTTGCCGTCCTTGATCAGGTTCTCGACGACCTGCTTGACCTCGTTGACCGGGATGGCGAAACCGAGGCCACTGGCGCTGTCCGACAAGGACTTTCCGGCCGTGTTGATCCCGATCACCTCGGAGGACATGTTGATCAGCGGGCCACCGGAGTTGCCGTGGTTGATCGAGGCGTCGGTCTGGAGCCCGTCGATCACGGTGTCGGTGTCCGAACCTTCGCCCGACAGCGGCACCGGCCGGTGCAGCGCGCTGATGATGCCGTGGGTGACCGTGCTGCGCAGCCCCAGCGGGGCGCCGGCCGCGATGACTTCCTCGCCGACGCGCACCTTCTCGGAATCACCCATCCGTGCCACGACGAGATTGTCGACGTTGTCGACCTTGAGCACCGCCAGGTCGGTCTTCGGGTCACGGCCGACCAGGTTGGCCGGCACTTCCTTGCCGTCGTTGAACACGACGGTGATCTGGTAGTCCGCGGGCTTGCTCGCGGCATCGGAGATCACGTGGTTGTTGGTGACGATGTAGCCCTTGCCGTCGACGACGACGCCGGAGCCCTGCGAGCCCTCGGTCTTGCTCTTGGCCTCGATGGTCACCACGGAATCCTCGACCGCCGAGGCGACGGTGGCGAACCGGCCGGCGTCCGGAGACGGGAGGTCGCCGGTCTCCAGCGTCACCTTCGAGGTGGTGAAGGCCTGCACGGTACCTGCGGTCTTCTGCCCGACCCAGCCACCGATCGCGCCGACCACGAGCGTGATCAGGAGCAACACGACGAGCGCGAGCCACGACACCCGACCACCGAACAGCACCTCGCGGGCACCCAGCTTGCCGATCGGGGCAGGCACGATCACCGGAGCGGCCGGCGCCTGCGCGGGTGTGCCCAGCGCCGGGACGGCACCCGGGTTGCGCCATGGGTCGTCGAAGTCGTCTTCGCCTGCGGTCCGCTCGGCCTCGAGTGCCCCGGCGTCGGTGGGGTGCCGCTGCAGCGAGTCACCGCCGACGGAGGGACGGCTGAACGCCTCGGCCAACACAGGATCCGGAGGAAGGTCCTTGGGGGCGTACTCGCCCTGGTCCTGGTACTTCTCTGCACCGAGGAAAGAGCCGTCCACACCAGCGGGCCGGCCGAACGTACGCTGCGACAACTGGTCGACGGGTGGCCGCTCGACAGGGCGCGGTTCCAGACGGCCGCTCTCGTCGGACTGGTCCTGATTGGTCACCGGTGTATCACTCTCTATCGGAGCGCCCGCCCCAGCCAGATAGGCCGACGCCGGTCACTGATCGCCTTGGGGTCCAGCCTACCGGCGCTTACGCCGACTCCGCGTCGGGTCGTCAGCAAACTGAGGCTGTTCATCGACGTCAGCCGGGGGCTGCGGACTGTGGTGCGGTATCTGCGACAACAGTCCCAACAGGGAATTCGGAATGGCTATCGGACAGGAATCCCGCAATGCGGCCCGGGCCTGACCCTGGGCATCGACCTCGGCCGCGCAGTCCGGGCAGAGGGACAGGTGGTGCGCCGCTCGCAGATGCGCGCTCATCCGCAGCTCACCGTCGACGAAGGCCGCGATGGCCTCGGTCGACAGGTGCTCGGTGGAACCGAACTGTCGAGGTGCGCCTACCGGTGCGTCGCTCTGCGAAGCGAACTGCGCAGGCAACCAGGAGAATGCGCGACGGAACACGTGTCCCGGGTCGACCATCGCCCAGCTCCTCCCGCCATGACCAAATGTCCTGACCCGAATGTAGCGCGACCTGGCGCGCCGAACATCAACCACCACTAGGCGGATTTGGCGGTTTCCGGCGAGTGCTTCGCCAGGTACTCGCGCAAGGCCTGCCGACCGCGGTGAATGCGGCTGCGGACGGTACCGAGCTTCACGCCCAGCGTGGCGCCGATTTCTTCGTAGGACAGACCCTCGATGTCGCACAGGACCACGGCGGCGCGGAACTCCGGCGCCAGCGAGTCCAGAGCGGCCTGAAGATCGGCTCCCAACCGCGAGTCGTGGTAGATCTGCTCAGGGTTCGGGTCGTCGGCCGGCACCCGGTCGTAGTCCTCTGGCAGCGCTTCCATGCGGATGCGGCCGCGGCGACGGACCATGTCCAGGAACAGGTTGGTGGTGATGCGGTGCAACCACCCCTCGAATGTTCCCGGCTGGTAGTTCTGCACGGAGCGGAACACCCGGATGAAGGTCTCCTGGGTCAGGTCCTCGGCATCGTGCTGGTTACCCGAGAGTCGATAGGCCAGCCGGTACACCCGGTCCGCGTGTTGACGCACCAGCTCGTCCCATGACGGCATGGCAGCCTGATCGCCGGTGGCGTCGAACACGGCGGTGCCGGTCAACTCATCGGACGGCTCCACCCATTCACCTGCGGTGAATTGCTCAAGATGAGCCATGGTCACCGGGGCGGCCTGGGTGGCGGGGTTCGAGGTAACAGCGTTCGTGCTCGTCGGATCCTCCTGATCACAGTTTTCACTCAGCTCAACACGACTGATGACTTCGCTATTCCGATTGCTGTCCTGGTTGTGCTGGGCAGTGCGCCAGCGGGCGCCGTGTTCCATGCGGATACCGTTCCTGATCCCGGTGTGGCAGGCATATGAGCAATCTGAACTTTCCCTGAGAAAGCCGACGATACGTCCGGTTACCTGCGCAGACCAGCGAATTTTCAGGGGTGATACCTACCACCCACGGGCGTGTCGCGACGACGCCCCCGACCTCTGGCCTACGCTGCGGGCATGGTCAGCTCCAACCCCGGTCGCGCCGAAGCGATCGTCACGCATGCCGAACGATCGATCTCCGAAGACGAGATCGTCGCGGCCGCGCGTGAGCGGGCCGAAGAACTCGGCGCGGGTGCGGTGACGCCTGCCGTCGGAGCGTTGCTGAGCGTGCTCGCGCGGCTCACCGGGGGCCGGGCGGTCGTCGAGGTCGGCACCGGCGCCGGCGTCAGCGGGTTGTGGCTGTTGTCCGGCATGAGCGACGACGGCGTGCTGACCACCATCGACGTCGAACCCGAGCACCAACGAATCGCCAAACAGGGGTTCAACGAGGCCGGAGTCGGCCCCGGACGCACCCGGCTGATCAGCGGACGCGCCCAGGAGGTGCTGACCCGCCTGGCCGACGAATCCTATGACCTGGTGTTCATCGACGCCGAGCCGATCGATCAGCCGCAGTTCGTGGCCGAAGGGGTGCGCCTACTACGTTCCGGCGGCGCGATCGTGCTGCACCGGGCCGCGCTGGGCGGCCGGGCCGGCGACGCCTCGGCGAACGACGCCGAGGTCGGTGCCGTGCGGGAGGCAGCCCGGTTGATCGCCGAGGACGAGCGGCTCACCCCGGTGCTGATCCCTTTGGGCGACGGTCTGTTGGCCGCCGCCCGCGACTGACTCTCCCCAACCCTTCCCGGCCCCACCCCTCACCTGTAGGGGTGGGGCCGAACTTTTTCTTTACGGATTCCTGACGGGCCACCCCCTTGACCGAGCACTGAACGCGCGTTTAGCGTATTGAACATGCGTTCAGTCGATGATCGAACAGCAGTGGCCCGGATCCGCGACGCCGCGATCGAGCAGTACGGCCAACACGGATTCAGCGTGGGGCTGCGCACCATCGCCGAGGCCGCGGGCGTCAGCGCCGCCCTGGTGATCCACCACTTCGGTTCCAAGGAAGGGCTCCGCAAGGCGTGCGACGCCTACGTGGCGGAGGTGGTGCGCGAGGCCAAGACCGAGTCGATACAGAACAGCGATCCCGCGAGCTGGATCGCCCAGATGTCCGAGATCGAGTCCTACGCGCCCCTGATGGCGTACCTGGTGCGCAGCATGCAGTCCGGGAGCGATCTGGCGAAGACGTTCTGGCGCACCATGGTCGACAACGCCGAGCAGTACCTCGAAGAAGGCGTGCGGACCGGCGTGCTCAAACCCAGCCGCGACCCCAAAGCGCGGGCCCGGTTCATGGCGATCTGCAGCGGCGGTGGATTTCTGCTGTACCTGCAGATGCACGACGACCCGACGGATCTGCGCCGGGTGCTGCGCGATTACGGCGAGGACATGATGCTGCCGGCCCTCGAGCTCTACACCGACGGACTCATGACCGACTCGACGATGTACGACGCGTTCCTGAACCAGCGCGAACAAGGCATCCCGTTCAGCTCAGCCTCCGAGACCGACAACCAGAGCACCGAAACCAAGGAGCCAGCGTGAACCATTCCGTCGAAATCCGCGGACTGTCAAAGTCTTTCGGGCACACAAAAGCGCTCGATGGGCTGAGCCTGAGCGTGTCCCCTGGCGACGTCACCGGTTTCCTCGGGCCCAACGGGGCCGGTAAGTCCACCACCATTCGGGTGTTGTTGGGCCTGCTCCGCGCCGACGGGGGCACCGTGCGACTCCTGGGCGGCGACCCGTGGCGGGACGCGGTCGCCCTGCACCGCCGCATCGCCTACGTCCCCGGCGATGTCACCCTGTGGCCCAACCTGACCGGCATGCAGGCCATCGATTTCCTGTGCCGGCTGCGCGGCAACGGCGTCGACGCCCAGCCATACATCCGGAGACGCGATGACCTCATAGACCTGTTCGAACTCGACCCGCACAAGAAGGCCCGCACCTACTCCAAGGGCAACAGGCAGAAGGTCGCCATCGTGGCGGCGTTCAGTTGCCACTCCGAGCTGTACATTCTCGACGAGCCGACGTCCGGGCTGGACCCGTTGATGGAACGGGCATTTCAGCAATGTGTGGCCGAGGTGGCCGGCCAGGGTGCCGCGGTCCTGCTGTCCAGCCATATCCTGGCCGAGGTCGAAAAGCTCTGTGACAACGTCACGATCATCCGGTCCGGACGCACGGTACGTTCCGGCACCCTCGCCGAACTGCGGCACCTGATGCGCACCAAGGTCACCGCCCGCACCCGCTCCGACGGACGGGCGCTGCAGAACACTCCCTACGTGCACGACTTCGCGAGCAACGATGGCACCGTGAGCTTCTCGGTGGACCGGGCCGACCTGGAGTTCACCCTCGAGCACCTGACCGACCTCGGCATCGAGGATCTGACGGTCACACCGGCATCGCTGGAGGACATGTTCCTGCGCGAGTACCAGGGGACGACCCGATGACCACCGCCATCGCCCCGACCCGGCCCGCCCGACGGCCGAGCACGGACACGTCACCGTTCACCGGCATCGACACGCTGCTCAGGTTGGCGCTACGCCGCGACCGGGTGCGGCTGAGCGTGTGGGTTGCCGCACTCAGCTTGATGATGGTGTACGCCCCCAACGCAATTCGGATGGCCTACCCCGGGGAGGAACAACGCCTGGCCCGGGTCAACCTGCTCAAGACACCTGCCGGGATGATGCTGGGCGGCCCGATGTTCGGCGTCAACGAAACCGACCTCGGCGTGATGATGGCCAACGAGCTGACTCTCACCCTCACCATCGCCACCTCGATCCTGGCCATTCTCACCGTGATTCGTCATACCCGGGCCGAAGAGGAGAACGGCAGCGCCGAGCTGGTGCTGTCCTCGGTGGTGGGCCGCTACGCCCGAACGGCTGCCGCACTGGCCCTGGTCGGCGGACTCAACGCGGTGCTGGCACTCACGATGACGCTGGCGATGGCCTCCACCGGCTTCGCGTTCGTCGACACCGCCGCCATGAGCCTGGGCATCACCGGCGTCGCGATGGTGTTCGGCGCGGTCGCCGCGGTGACCGCCCAACTCTGGCGCCAGTCCCGCACCGCATCGGGCGCGGCGATGGCAACGTTGGCGGTAGCGGCGCTGGTCCGTGGGGCCGGAGACGTCATCGACAACTCCGGCAGCACCCTGAGCTGGTTCTCCCCCATCGCCTGTGCACAGCAGATGCGTCCGTTTGTGGATCTGCGCTGGTGGCCGTTCGGGTTGTTGGTCATCCTGGCGGTCGGATTGATGGCCGGGGCCGCGGTGCTGGAGAGCCGCCGCCAGTACGACGCGGGCACCATCGCATCGACGGGTGAGCGCCCTGACGCCCCCGCCATCACCGGCCCGCTGCGGCTGCACCTGACGCTGCAACGCGGGCAGACGATCGGCTGGGCGGTGGGACTGTTCGTGGCCGGGCTGGTATTCGGCTCGATGACTAAAGCACTGTTGGACGCGGCCGAGACCAACGAGCTGATCGCCCGATTGCTGTCCGCGACGGGCAATGACGGCATCTACACCACCATGACCCAGTTCCTCGCTGCGGCGGCCACGGCGTATGTGTCCTCGGTGGTGCTGCGGGTGTACACCGACGAGCAGAACGGCCTGGGCGAACCGGTGCTGGCCGGAGCGGTGTCCCGGTGGCGCTGGCTACTGGGCGCGGTCGGCTGCGCGTTGGCGGGGTCGGCGATCCTGATGTTCTGCGCCGGCCTGGGCAACGGTCTCGGTGCCGGGCTGACGCTGGGTGAACCGGGCACCATCATCCGGCTCACCCTGGCGGCGCTGGCGTATCTCCCCGCGCTGGCGGTGGTGGCCGCTATCGCGGCCCTGGCCGTGGCCCTGCGGTCACCCTGGATCGCCTGGCTGGCAGTCACATTCGTGATCACCGCGTTGTACCTCGGGGCACTTCTGCGATTGCCGCGCTGGCTGATCGAGCTGTCCCCGGTGGGCCAGACCACCGTACCGAGCCACTTCCCGGCCCTGGCTCTGGCGGTAATGCTCGTCACCGCAACGGTTCTGGCGACCGTCGCGGGCTGGATCTATCGCAACCGCGACGCGGTGTGAAACCGAAGAGGAGACAGTTGATGAAACTCGCACTTCAGACGATCGCATCGGGTGTGTTCGGCCTGGCACTCTTCGCCGTTGCGCTGTTCTGGCCGGCCGGCACGTTCCACTATTGGCAGGCCTGGGTTTTCGTTGCCGTGTTCATGGCGACCACCATGGTCCCGAGCATCTATCTCGCGGTCAGAGACCCAGCCGCCCTGCAACGACGCCTCCACGGTGGGCCGACCGCGGAAACGCGGATCGTGCAGAAGATCATCATCTGGGCGGTCACGGGCTCGGCCTTCGCGGCGTTCGTCCTCAGTGCGCTCGACCACCGGTTCGGCTGGTCGAGTGTGCCGACCGCGGTGGTCATCCTCGGCAACGCCCTGGTGGCGGTCGGGCTCATCCTCGCCCAGACGGTGGTCTTTCAGAACAGCTTCGCCGGTGCCAGCATCCAAGTGGAGGACGACCAGCCACTCGTCTCGACGGGGCTCTACGGGCTGGTCCGGCACCCGATGTATTTCGGCGCGGTGTTGATGATGTTCGGCACTCCACTGGCCCTGGGTTCGTACTGGGCCCTGCTCGTTTCGATCGCCTCGATACCGATTTTCGGCGCACGGATCGCCGACGAGGAGAAGATGCTGCGCTCCGAGCTCGACGGCTACGACGAGTACATGCAGAAGGTCCCCTACCGGCTGCTGCCCTACGTCTGGTGAGGACTGCGACGTGAAGACCGGTCTACTCACAGCCGTGTCGGCCGTCATCGGGCTGGTCGTATTCGGTGCGCTGGTGTTCGGTCCGGCCGGGACGTTCGGCTACTGGCAGGGATGGGCATTCATCGCGGTGTTCGCGCTGACCACTCTTCTTCCAAGCAGATATCTGGCGGTGCACGATCCGGATGCGCTGCGGCGCCGGATGCGCGCCGGACCGGTCGCCGAGACCAGGCCATTACAGAAGGTCGCCAGCACGTTGGCGTTCACCTTCCTGGCCGCGATGGTCATCGTGAGCGTCCTGGACCACCGGTTCGGCTGGTCGGCCGTCCCCGCCTGGGTGTCGGTGGTGGGCGACGCGTTGGTGGCCGTGGGGCTCGGCGTCGCGATGCTCGTGGTGAGCCAGAACAGCTACGCCGCGGCCAACGTGATCGTGGAGTCGGGCCAGACCGTGGTGACCACCGGCCTGTACGGGCTCGTCCGGCACCCGATGTACGCCGGGAACGTGATCATGATGATCGGCGTCCCGCCGGCTCTCGGCTCGTACTGGGGATTGCTGCTCATGCTCCCGGGTGTCGCGATACTCGCCATGCGCATCGTCGACGAGGAGAAACTCCTACACGCCGAACTCGCCGGCTATGACGACTACACCCGAAAGGTCCGTTACCGGCTGCTGCCCTACGTCTGGTGAGCCACGACGCGAGCGGCGGCTTCGACGGCGGCCGCCCGGCGCGAGGCCAGCACGGCCGGGTCATCGGTGACCGCTTCGCGGCTCGGCAAGTGGGCCCAAGCCAGTCCGATGCCGAACAGCAACGCGATCAGCTCGGTCGACTCCCAGACCGGGTCGACATGTCCGCCGGCCTGCGCGGCTTCGATCGCGGCGACCGCCTGAGCGTGTGGTGACGGACCATCGGTCTGCGGTTCGTCGAGAGTGAACCCCTCCAGTTGGGCCCAACTGATCATGCGGAGATGCTCGGGCCGGTGGTAGGCCAGATCAAAGATGTCGCCGACGAACTCGGGCACGGCCTCCGGCCGCAGCGTGACCGATCGGAAGAACTCGGCTCCGTCGGCGGCGAAAACTTCGCGGAACAAGGTCTCCTTGTCGCCGAAGTGGGCATATAGCCGCTCCTTGCTCGCGTGTGCAGCGCGAGCAATTCGGTCGACGCGCGCGCCGGCCAGCCCGTACTGAGCGAATTCGGCTCGTGCCGCGGCGAGGATCTCCCCGCGCAGTTCCGTCGTACTTCTCACAGCTGAATCATAGCCAGACGAACTAGTTCGTTCGGTACGATCGACGACAGGTCCGAACATGTCGGGGACTCCGACCAGCCGGCACCAGCCCCAGCACGTACCCGAGGAGTCGTCCATGTCCGTCACCAAGATCGACGAGATCATGAATCAACCCAGCCGCGTCCAGACCCTGCGCCGCGCGGTGGAAACCGTCGCCGACGGAATCGACCCGCTGGTCAACCTCTACCGCCCCTACGTCGACGGCCTGGAGAACCTACCCCGCGACGGCCGATTTCTGTTGGTGGGCAACCACACCCAGTTCGGCACCGAGACCCTGATGATCCCGTACGCGGTGCGCCGCGAGATCGGGATGCGGGTGCGACCGCTGACCGACCGCCGATTCGGTGACATGCCCCGCCCGGTCTCCGACGTCATGGCGGCCTGCGGGGCCGTCGTCGGATCCCCCGAGGGCGCCGGCGAGCTGATGGCGCACGACGAGCCCGTCATGGTGTTTCCCGGTGGCGGCCGCGAGATCGGCAAGTTCAAGGGCGAGCAGTACCAGCTGCGCTGGGAGGGCCGAGCTGGATTCGCCCGCGTCGCGATCGAACACGGCTACCCCATCGTCCCGGTCGCGCTCGTCGGCGGCGACGACGTGTACGTGGGCGTCACGACCCGCGACCACTGGCTCGGTCGGCTCAGCCAGACCGTCGGCGAGAAACTGACCGGTCAGCGCGATATGGCCGTACCGCTGGTCCGGGGCATCGGCCCCACCCTGATTCCGCGACCCCAACGCATGTATCTGCGCTTCGAGGAGCCGATCGGCACCACGAAGCCGGCTCGGACATCCGACGCGAAATGGGTCGAGACCGTCAAGCAGCGCACCCAGGAATCGTTGGAGCGGAGTCTGGGCGATCTGCTGGCCCTCCGCGCCGAGGACCCCTACCGCGAACTGAACCCGCTGGCCTGGCGCAACGCGACCCAGAGCGGATAACGGCGAACTGCCGGGACCCGGGCCGAGTTCGCCGCATACTGCAGTAATGGAACTGTTGACCGGCTTTGGCCTGGCCACTGCGGCGGGTCTCAACGCCTACATCCCGTTGCTGGCCCTTGGCCTGCTGTCACGCTTCACCCATCTGGTGTCATTGCCGGCGGGGTGGTCCTGGCTGGAGAACGGCTGGGTGATGGCGATCGTCGCGGTGCTGCTGGTGGTCGAAGTGGTCGCCGACAAGATCCCTGCCCTCGATTCCATCAACGACACCATCCAGACCTTCGTGCGCCCGACCGCGGGCGGCATCGTGTTCGGCTCGGGCACCGCGTCCCAGACCGCCGCGGTCGCCGACCCTGGCGCGTTCGCCCAGTCCGGCCAATGGATTCCGGTGGCGATCGGCGCGGTCACCGCACTCGTGGTGTCGCTGACCAAGTCGACGGTCAGACCGGCCGCCAACGTCGCCACCGCCGGGGTCGCGGCCCCGGTGCTGTCCACCGTCGAGGACGTCACGAGTGTCGGACTGGTCTTCGTGGCGATCCTGCTGCCGATCCTGGTGCTCGTCGCGCTGCTGGCGCTGATCTGGGGTGCCTTCCGGCTGTGGCGGTGGCGCCGACGACGCAGTGAAGCCAAGATCGGCGTCAACGCACGCAGCAGTGCAGCTCCCCGCCCCGCCGCGGTAGATCCCTGGGAGTGAATCCGATTCGGCGTTGCGTCGGACGCGTCAGATCCACACACCCTTGCCGACGGCGACCACGCCGCCCGCGCTGATCGCAAAACGTTCCCGGTCCTTGTCGAGGTCCACGCCCACCATCTCGCCCGGGCCCACCACCACGTTCTTGTCCAGGATCGCGTGGCGCACCACCGCTCCGCGGCCGATTCGCACCCCCGGCATCAGCACGCTGCCCTCCACGATGGCGCCGTCGTCGATCACCACATTGGAGGACAGCACCGAATTGCGTACGGACGCCGCGGAAATGATGCTGCCCGCGCCGACGACCGACTCCTGTGCCGAGCCGCCGTTGACGAACTTGGCCGGTGCCAGCATCTCCATCTCGCCTCGGATCGGCCAGCGCTTGTTGTACAGGTTGAACACCGGGTGTACCGACACCAGGTCCATGTGTGCGTCGTAGAAGGCGTCGAGGGTTCCGACGTCGCGCCAATAGCCGTGGTCGCGTTCGGTGGCCCCGGGTACCTCGTTGTTGTTGAAGTCGTAGACCGCCGCCATCCCGTCGGACACCAGTCGCGGAATGATGTCGCCGCCCATGTCGTGGTCGGAGTGGTCGTCGTCGGCGTCGGCGCGGATCGCGTCGATGAGCACCTTGGTGGTGAAGATGTAGTTGCCCATCGACACGAAGGTCTGCTCGGGATCATCGGGCGTGCCCGGTGGGTCCGCGGGCTTCTCGACGAAATCCTTGATGCGCCCGGAGTCGTCGGCGTCGATGCACCCGAACGCACTGGCCTCCGCGCGGGGCACCCGGATGCCGGCCACCGTCGCCCCGGCCCCGCTGTCGATGTGGAACCGAAGCATCTGCTCGGGGTCCATGCGGTACACGTGGTCGGCGCCGAAGATGATGATGTAGTCGGGATCTTCGTCGTAGATGAGGTTGAGCGACTGGTAGATCGCATCCGCCGAGCCGGTGTACCAACGCGGGCCGAGCCGCTGCTGAGCGGGCACCGGGGTGATGTATTCACCGGCCAGACCCGACAGGCGCCAGTTCTGGCTGATGTGACGGTCGAGTGAATGCGACTTGTATTGCGTCAGAACACAGATCCGTAGGTAGCGGGCGTTGACGAGATTGGACAGCACGAAGTCGATCAGCCGGTAGGCACCGCCGAAGGGAACTGCCGGCTTGGCGCGATCGGCGGTCAACGGGTACAGCCGTTTTCCCTCTCCCCCGGCCAGAACGATGCCCAGCACATGTGGCAACTCCCTCATGGGTCCAAACCTATCCGCCAACCAGCAACGCGGCCAGCCAATGGCAACAGAAGTCTGCGGCGCGTAGCTAGACCCGCCAAGACCTACTACCGTCTCGGATATGCGGGTGGCCATGATGACTCGGGAATATCCACCCGAGGTGTACGGCGGTGCCGGTGTGCATGTGACCGAACTCGTCGCACAGTTGCGTCAGCTTTGCGACGTCGACGTGCACTGCATGGGCGCCCCGCGCGACAGCGCCTTCGTGGCGCAGCCCGATCCCGCGCTGCGCGGTGCCAACCCGGCCCTGTCGACCCTGTCCGCGGATCTCAACATGGTCAACTCGGCGGCCGCCGCCACGGTGGTGCACTCGCACACCTGGTACGCCGGAATGGCCGGGCACCTGACCGGCCTGCTCTACGGCATCCCCCATGTACTGACCGCCCACTCCCTCGAGCCGCTGCGCCCGTGGAAGGCCGAGCAACTCGGCGGCGGCTACCGGGTGTCCTCCTGGGTGGAGCGCACCGCGATCGAGGCCGCCGACGCGGTGATCGCGGTGAGTTCCGGCATGCGCCACGACGTGCTGCGCACCTATCCGGCACTCGACCCCGGCCGGGTCCACGTGGTGCGCAACGGGATCGACACCGACGTCTGGTACCCGACTCCGCCTGCCGACACCGACTCGGTGCTCGCCGAGCTCGGGGTCGACCTGAGCCGACCCATCGTGGCTTTCGTCGGGCGCATCACCCGTCAGAAGGGGGTGGCCCACCTGGTGGCCGCGGCCCATCGGTTCAGCCCCGAGGTGCAGCTGGTGCTGTGTGCCGGCGCCCCGGACACCCCCGAGATCGCCGCCGAGGTGTCCTCGGCGGTGGCCGAGCTGGCCCGGGCCCGCACCGGCGTGTTCTGGGTACGCGAAATGCTGCCGATCAACAAGATTCGCGAAATACTCTCCGCTGCAACAGTTTTCGTATGCCCTTCGGTGTATGAGCCGTTGGGTATCGTGAACCTGGAAGCGATGGCCTGTTCGACGCCGGTGGTCGCGTCCGACGTCGGAGGCATCCCCGAGGTGGTCGCCGACCGGCAGACCGGGCTGCTCGTGCATTACGACGCCAACGATCCGCGCTTCTTCGAGATGCGTCTGGCCGATGCGGTCAACTCACTCGTGGCGGAGCCGGAAACCGCCCGAAAGTACGGCGAGGCCGGACGCCAGCGCTGCATCGCCGAGTTCTCCTGGGCGCACATCGCTGAACAGACCCTGGAGATATACCGCAAGGTGTCCGCCTGAGCGGACACCTTGCGAGCCGATCAGCTGGTGACGGCCTTGAGTTCGTCGCCCAGCGCAGCTGCCTCGTCGGGAGTCAGTTCGACAACGAGGCGCCCACCGCCTTCCAGCGGTACTCGCATAACGATTCCTCGCCCCTCTTTGGTTGCTTCCAGTGGACCGTCACCGGTCCGGGGCTTCATCGCCGCCATCGAGTGCTCCCTCCAACAGTGCCGACCCGTGTCAGCGGGCCAGGTTGGGGCCGAAGCCGCCCACTCGTTGGCGGCACCCGGCGTTGAACTGCTACTGAACTAGCCCTATTGTTCCTTATCCGCGGCTGTGCTTGTGCAAAGACCCGTCGGATACCGACCGAAGGCATGTTTTACCGGTCACAATTACCGCGCCGGAACCCAGCAGGTCGCGACATGGTCGTCGACCATCCCGGTGGCCTGCATCAACGCATATGCCGTCGTCGGACCGACGAATTTGAAGCCCCGCCGCTTGAGTTCCTTGGCCATCGCGGTCGATTCCGGGGTCACGGCAGGAACTTGTGCCAGGTCAGCGGGCCGCGGCCGGGCCGGCGGCGCGAACGACCACAACAGCTCGCCGAGGTCTACGTCGAGGTCGGTGACCGCCCTGGCGTTGGCGATGGTCGCGAGGACCTTGGCCCGGTTGCGCACGATGCCCGCGTCGGCCATCAACCGCTCCACGTCCTCGTCGGTGTACTTGGCGACGACGTTCGCGTCGAACCCGTCGAACGCGGCCCGGAAATTCTCCCGCTTGCGCAGGATGGTCAACCAGCTCAACCCGCTCTGGAAGGCCTCCAGGCTGATCCGCTCGAACAGCGCACCGGAATCCCGCAGCGGGCGACCCCACTCGGTGTCGTGATAGTCGCGGTAGAGGGTGTCGCCCGTGGCTGAGCTGCTGGCTGAGACCGCCCAGCCGCAGCGGGTCCGGCCGTCGTCGGTGCCGTCCTCGGTCATGGCTCCTCCGAGGTCCGGACCTCGCCTGCGGTGGCCGATACTTCTTCCTCGTCGTCGGCGGCCTCGTCGAAGTCGTCGGGCACACCGTACGCAGCGCGCACCGCTGCCAACTCCCCGCGCACCGCGTCGAGTTCGCGACCCAGCCGATCGAGCACCCAGTCCACTTCGCTGGTCTTGTATCCGCGGACGACCTGGGCGAACTTGATCCCATCCACATCCGCACCCGTCACGCCGGAGGCCGGCAGGACCGTGGCGGTGGTGCCCCGTGGCAGCGGCGGCAGCGTCTCACCGCGGCCGAAGATGACGCTGCCCAGCCCGAACAGCACCGTGGCCACCAGAACCAGCACCACGAGGTACAGCAGTATCAGTGTCACAGGGTCCACTATCCACGACACCACCGACGAGATCCGGCACGACCTCGCCGACCGGTTGACGGGTTATCTGGGTATACGCCGCCAAGAGTCGTCAAGTTCGTCCCGACGAAAGGTGGAACCCATGCTCGGCAACAACACACGGTCGTACACCGTGCGCATCGCCGGAGCCGCGACGGTGATGGCAGCAGTCGTCGCTTGTGGCGGCGGCCAGTCCCCGACCGCTTCGAGCCCGGTAGAACCGCGCGGCACCGGCGCGGCCGCCCCCGCCGACAACACCGCGCTGCTGGCCGCCGCGGACACGGTCCGCGGCACCGTTCCCGGCAGCACCGTGATCTCGGTCGAAAGCGAGCACAACAACACGCAGTGGGAGGTTCAGGTCGTCACACCCGATGGCATCGAGCACGAGGCGGAGGTCTCCGCGGATGGTGCCACCGTCCTGGGCAGCCCGGTCGCCAAACCGGAAGACGCCAATGACGTCGCCAAACACCGGAGCCGTCTCCAGGCGGCCAAGCTCGACCACCGCGCGGCCGTCGACGCGATCACCAAGGCCGTCGACGGACGGATCACCGAGTTGAATCTGGATGACCGCGACGGCGGCACCGTGGTGTGGGAAGCCGACGTCATCGACTCCGCGAACGCTCTCCACGAGGTCAGCGTCGACGCCGCAACAGGTGACGTCGTCGCCCGGAAATGACCGTCAGCGCGGCCGCAGTGTGACCATGGGCGGGCGGTCGGCCAGGGACACCGACGACACCCGCGGGGTGAAGTCGTCACCGTCGGCGTAGAACTGCGTCAGCCCCATCCCCGAATCGGCGATCCCGCACCGCGACAGCAGGGTCGCGATGACCTGCCGGCTCATCGAGGCCAGCTCGGTCAACGGCCGGTTGCGGTGCGCCCGGACGCCGAGGTTCACCTGGGCGATGGCGTCGAGGCCGAGCCGGTCGTAGGTGTCGACCAGCAGGCCGATCTCCACGCCGTAGCCGGGCGCGAACGGCACCGAGGTCAGCAGCTCGCGGGTGCCCGCGTATTCACCGCCCAGCGGCTGCAATACGCAGTTCAGTTCAGGGCGCAGCGAGGCCAGCAGCGGGCGCGCCACCAGCTCGGTGACCCGGCCGCCACCGTTCGCATCCTCGGCCCCGCTGACCTTGAGCGGCCGCCGGTAGAACCCCTTGACCAGGTGCACCCCGTCGGCGGTGAGCAGGGGGCCGAGCAGCTTCGGGACGAACATCGGGTCGGGATCGATCAGGTCGGAGTCGACGAAGGCGATGATGTCGCCTGTCGTCGCGGCCAGCGACCGCCACAGCACCTCGCCCTTGCCCGGTTGCGGCGCGATCTCGGGCAGCGCCACCTCGCGGCTGACCACCCGGGCCCCGGCGGCGACGGCACGGATCTCGGTGTCGTCGGTTGAGCCCGAATCGAGCACGATCAGCTCGTCGACCAGCCCGCCCAGCAGCGGGGTGATGGTCTCGACGACGGACGCAACGGTTTCTTCCTCATTGAGGGCAGGCAGAACCACCGAGACCGTGCGGCCGGCCTTGGCGGCCTCCAGCTCGGCGATGGTCCAGCTCGGCCGGTTCCAGCTGTGGTCGGTCAGCCAGCGGTGGCCCACGACGCCGTCGAGGGTATTGAGATCAGGCGCTGTAGTCATGCGCGATCCGCCTTCGGCTCCTCGCTGAAAGTCATGCCAACCCCCTCACTGTTCGTGCGGGTGCCCGCACTCCCTGGATCGACGCGACCATCTCCAGCACGCGCCGTGTGGGTCCGACCTCGTGTACCCGGAACATCGCGGCTCCATCCGCGGCGGCCAGTGCCGTCGCGGCCAGGGTGCCCTCCAGGCGTTCGGTCAGATCCACACCCAGAGTCTCCCCGACAAAATCCTTGTTGCTCAGCGCCATCAGGACTGGCCATCCGGTCTTAACAAGATCTTTTACGTGACGCAACAAACTAAGACCGTGATGAGTGTTTTTACCGAAATCATGGGTGGGGTCGATCAGGATCCGGTCGCGTGGCACACCCGTTGCTACCGCCCGCTCGGCGGCCGCGGTCACCTCGGCGATGACGTCGTCGACGACGCCGCGTTCGGTGATCCCGTAGTTCACCCGGAACGGCCGGGTGCGCGGCACCGCGCCACCGGTGTGTGAGCACACCAGGCCGGCGCCGAACTCGGCGGCCACCTCGGGCAGACCCGGATCAGCACCCGCCCAGGTGTCGTTGATCAGGTCGGCCCCGGCCGCGCAGGCCTGCTTGGCCACGGCGGCGCGCCAGGTGTCGACGCTGATCAACTGGTCGGGGTAGGTGGTGCGTAGCCATTCGATGAACGGCACGACGCGGGCGATCTCTTCTTCGGCGTCGACCATGCTGCCGGGGCCTGCCTTGACGCCGCCCACGTCGATCACGTCGGCACCCTCGTCGATCGCGCGCTGGGCAGCAGCCTTGGCCGCGTCGTCGGTGAAGGTGGCGCCGCGGTCGTAGAACGAGTCCGGCGTCCGGTTGACGATCGCCATGATCAGCGCACGGTCAGCCGCGACCGGGCGCCCGCAGAACGTCGTCAACACGCCTCCATAGTGCCCGGTGGCTCAACCACCGCAGTATTCGCGCCAGCTTCCGCGCCGTTTTTCTACCTGTTGGTCGTCGCCGGACGCGGTCGACGACCCAGGCGTGGAAATCGGCGCGGAGCTGTACGGCCCCGCCTACTTCGGCCGCTTACCCGCCGTCACTTCGTCGGGGTATTCCGGGTAGAAGGGCACGTAGCCCTCGTCGCGACCGGCCAGCACGTACAGCGGATCCTTGACGTCGTCGCCGTAGCCCTGCTTGCGCAGGTCGACCTTCTGACTCTTGAACGTCGAGGTGTGCGCCAGTTCGGTGACGACGCGGACGAACAGCGGCACGGCGTAGGCCGGCAGGTGCTCGTAGAACGCGTCGGCCAGCTCCTTGCCGGCGAACTCCTTGCCGCCCTTGAGCTGCACGGCGGCCATCCCGGCGCGACCGCCGGCGCCGGGCACCTCGACGCCGAACACGGTGCACTCCTCGATCAGCGGATGGCTGGCAACAGCCGCCTCCACCTCGGTGGTGGCCACGTTCTCGCCCTTCCACCGGAACGTGTCGCCGAGCCGGTCGGCGAACGCGGCGTGACCCAGCCCCTGAGAGCGCATCAGGTCGCCGGTGTTGAACCAGACGTCGCCTTCCTTGAAGGCGTTGCGCACCAGCTTCTTCTCGCTGGCAGCCTTGTCGGTGTAGCCGTCGAACGGCTGCAATGCGTTGATCTTGGACAGCATCAGGCCGGGCTCGCCGCGCTTGACCTTGCGCAGCCGGCCGTCGGCGCCGCGGGCCGGTTCGCCACTGTCGGCGTCATATTCGACGAAGGCGACGGGGCTCGGGCAGATGCCGGTGGACTTCGAGACGTTGAAGACGTTGACGAAGGCGGTGTTGCCCTCGCTGGCGGCATAGAACTCGCAGACGCGCGGGATGCCGAAGCGCTGGGTGAACTCGTCCCAGATGGCCGGGCGCAGCCCGTTTCCGACGATCACGCGGACCTTGTGTGCGCGGTCGGTCGGCTTGGGCGGCTGGTTGAGCAGATAGCCGCAGATCTCGCCGATGTAGACGAAGGCGGTCGCGTCGTAGGCGATGACCTCGTCCCAGAACCGGGACGCCGAGAACGACTTGCCCAGGGCCAGGGCGGCACCCGAGTTCAGTGCCGAACCGACCGAGACGGTCAGTGCGTTGTTGTGATAGAGCGGCAGGCAGCAGTACAGGGTGTCGTCGCTGTGCAGCCGCAGCCCGAGGCCACCGAATCCGGCCAGGGCGCGCAGCCAGCGGTAGTGCGTCATGACGCTGGCCTTGGGCATGCCGGTGGTGCCCGAGGTGAAGATGTAGAACGCCTTGTCCTTGGCCAGGACGGCGGACGCGCTGGCCGGGTTGGTGGTCGGCGCGGTGGCCGCCAGCCTGCGCAGCTCCTCGACCGTGATGAGGCCGTTGACCTCGGCCCCGCAGTCGGTGACGTGCTCGATCAGATCGGACTCGGCCACCACGGCGGTGGCGTCGAGCAGCCCGAAGCTGTGGGCCAGCACCTTGCCCCGCTGGTGGTAGTTGAGCATGCCTGCGACTGCGCCGCACTTGACGATCGCCAGCATCAGCAGCACGGCATCGGGCGAGTTGCGCAGCATCACGCCGACGACGTCGCCGTGGCCGACGCCCTTGGCCGCGAGGACGGCCGCATACCGGTTGACGGTCTCGTTGGCTTCGCGGTAGGTGATGCGCTCGTCGCCGAACTTGAGGAAATCCCGGTCGGCGTACTGGGCGGCCCGCTCCTGGAACACCTTGCCGATCGAGGTCTTGGCGGTCGGCCGGGCCATCATCCCGGTGAGCACGCCCCGTGCGATGACCGGCGCATCCATCAGCAGACCGGGTACCTGGCTGGCGAGGTCGAGTAGGCCGACGCTGCTCCTGGTGCCCGATTTCTGGTCGGTCATGCGGTCTCCCCCTGCGCGTTGTTATGGGTCTCGAAGTGGCTCTCGTGTGGCCAACACCATAGCCGCGCTGGTAACCGCCGTTACCGCCGGTTCTAGGTAACCGACTCGCACGCCTCGAGCGCGGCGGAGACCTCGTCGACGACGATCAACCGCTCGAGCGCTGCATCACTCACGTAACCCGAGGCGACGAGCCCGCGCAGCCACTTCAACAAGCCGTCGTAGTGACCGAACGGGTCGAGCAGCACCACCGGCTTCTCGTGCATCCCGAGATAGCCCGCCGTCCAGGCCTCGAAGAACTCCTCCAGCGTGCCGATGCCACCGGGCAGCGCGATGAACGCGTCGGAGCGGTCCTCCATCTCCTTCTTGCGTTCCCGCATGGTGTCGGTGACCACCAGTTCAGCGGCGTCCACGTCAGCGAGCTCGCGGTGAACGAGCGCCTTGGGAATCACGCCGACCGTGCGACCGTTGCTCGATCGCGCCGCCCGGGCAACCGCCCCCATCGCCGACACGTTGCCGCCCCCGGAGACCAGCGTCCATCCGCGCTTGGCGATCGCCACCCCGACCTCACTGGCCAGGGCCAGCAGCTCGGGATGGGTGGGACCCGAGGCGCAATAGACACACACCGCAAACTCGCGGTCAGTTTCACCGGACACGCACACAACCTAGAGGGTGGTGGTGAACCGTCGATGTCGGGTGGGCGATGTCCGTCGGGTGATGGACTCGACCCCGGCTCACAGGGAGACTGGGCTGAACGCGGAGGGACGAACCTGGTGACTGACGATGTCGATCAACCGGCAAGGTTGAATCGCGAGTTCATCTTGGACACCGCGATCGATCTGATCGACCGCGGAGGTCTGACGAAATTGACCATGCGACGGCTGGGCACGGCCTGCGGCGTCGAAGCCATGGCGTTGTACCGCTATGTGCACAGCCGGGGCGACCTGCTGACCGGTGTGGTCAACCACATCGTGGACCGCCTCTACGCCGATCAGCTCGCCGCGCGGCGACAGGAGGACGGCTGGCAGGACTTCCTGCTGCGGCTGGGGCACGGGGTACGCCAGATCGCTCTTGACCATCCCGAGGTGTTCCCTCTGGTGGCGACCGAGGCGCCGGAGGCTCCGTGGGTGCGGCCGCCGCTACGCAGCCTGCGCTGGATGGAGACCTTTCTGGAGACGCTGATCTCCTACGGGTTCGACGATGACGCCGCCGTGGCCGCCTACCGGACGTACACCACGTTCCTGGTCGGCCAGTTGCTGCTGGAGGTGTCTGCACGCGGTGTCGCGCTCAGCGCGGACGAGGCGGCTCTCGACGACGAGCCGCGGCCCGATACCTCGCTGGCCGACTATCCGAACCTGCGGCGGCTGCAACCGATGCTGGCCGAGGACCACAGCACCGACGAGTTCGAAGAAGCGCTGGAAGCCCTCCTCGATCGCATCGAAACCTGGCTCGACGGCCGCTGAGCAGGCTCGTTTACAACGTAAACCAAGATCGGTATGCTCGGTTCCATCGTGGAATCGAACCCGCAGGATCACGAGCTGCACTGGATGGCTCACCCCGTACCCGAAGGCCTCGTCGTTCAGGTCTTCGGACAGGTCGATGCCCACAACGAGTCCACGTGGGAACGCATGCTCGGCGAGTCGGCGGCCGCCGCTCCCGAGGGTTCGATCCTCGTCGTCGACGGCGGATCCCTGGATTTCATGAGCTGCGGGGCGCTGGTCGCCCTGGCCAAACAGGCCGTCGACAGCCGGCAGCAGGGGGTCACGGTCCGACTCGTCATCACGATGCCGAGCATCCGACGGGTCATCGCAGAGTGCGGTATGGACGACGCGATCTCGGCGCACCCGGATGTCGAATCAGCGTTGAACGGCGGCAGCCCACCATAGGATTCGGTGGATGGCTGTCGACTGGGTGATCGCACCGCGTGACCGTGTGCTCGACGGCCTGGAAGCCGGCCTGCACGAACGCTGCGGCGCGGCGTTACTCGGCCCCGCCGGGGTGGGCAAGTCGTCGGTGGCCCGCACCGCAGCCGAACATCTCACGGCGGATTTCCGTCGCGTCCTGTGGATCACCGGCACGGAATCGGCTGCGGCAGTTCCCTTTGCAGCGGTCGCGCACCTGATCGACATCCCCTCGACAGGCAAGACCGCCGAGGTGATGCGCGCGGCGCGGGAGGCGCTCGGGTCCGAGTTGCTGGTGGTCGTCGACGACGCGCATCTGCTGGACCGGTTGTCGGCGGCGCTCGTCTACCAACTCGCCGTGACCGGTGCGGCCAAACTCATCGTGACCGCGTCTGCGGGGGCGCCCGACGACGTCGCGGCGTTGTGGGGTGACCGGCTGGTGAACCGCGTCGAGATGTCGCCGCCGGGCCACGATGATGCCCGGCTGGCCGACCAGGTGGACACGTTTCTCGCCGACCTGCCCGACGACGTGGCCGGGGTCTTGCGACAGCTGGCGGTGCACGATCCGCTGCCACTTGCCGATCTGACGGCACTGACCAGCACCGGTGCCGTGCAGGCGGCACAGGACGGTGGCGTGGTTCGCGTCGTCGACGAGATGGTGCACTGTGTGCATCCGCTGTTCCTGAGTGCCATGCGCGCCACTGTCGGCGGGCCCGACCTGCGGCGGTTGCGCAACGCGGTGGTCGAGAGATTGTCCGCGGCGCCACGGCCCGGTGTCGTCGACCGGCTGCGGGTGGCGGTACTGGCCCTCGACAGCGATGTGCCTCTTCCCGCCGGGGAACTCGTCGGCGCGGCCGGTGAGGC
This sequence comes from Mycolicibacterium arcueilense, assembly GCF_058536225.1. Classification (NCBI taxonomy): domain Bacteria; kingdom Bacillati; phylum Actinomycetota; class Actinomycetes; order Mycobacteriales; family Mycobacteriaceae; genus Mycobacterium; species Mycolicibacterium arcueilense. The sequence goes on along the minus strand of NZ_JBZTYL010000037.1, from coordinate 77,400 downwards.
GCTGCGGTTGGGCGACCTGGAGCTGAGCGAACGGCTGGCACGGGCCGCGACTGCGGGCGGGGGCGAATTCACGGGTCTGCTGACCCTGGCGTACGCGTTGGCCTGGCAGGGCCGCGGCCGTGAGGCCGATGCCGTGTTGGGACAGATCGACCCGGCCGGCCTGTCCGAGGATCAACTGATGGCGTGGGCGCTGCCGCAGGCGGCCAATCAGTTCTGGATGTTGTCCGAACCCGAACGCGCCACCGCGTTCCTGAAGGCCACCCGCCGACGGGTGTCGACACCGAGGGCACAGACCACGCTCGACGCGCTCGCAGCCACCTTTGCGATGAATGCCGGTGCGCCACAACGGGCTTTGGGGCTGGCCCTGGAGGTGCTGGCCTCCCCTGCCGCTGATGACACCGCGGTCGGCTGGGCGGGGTCGACGGCGGCGCTCAGTTGCGCGCGCCTGGGCGCCTTCGACCGGGTGGACGCGATGGCCGAGCGCGCATTGACGGCAGGGCATCCGGGCCTCTTGCGGTTCACCAGCGGGTTCGGTCAGACCACGGCGCTACTGATGACCGGCCGGCTGGACCGCGCCGAGGAACTGGCTCAGACGATCACCGATTTCACCCAGCTGCTGCAGCCCGGTCGCGCGGTGGGCGAGGTGCTGATGGCCGACGTGTTGCTGGTGCGCGGTCAGCTCGATGAGGCGATTGCCTTGTTACGCAAGGCGACTGCCGCGTTGGCACCGACCGGGTATTCCTGGGGTCCGCTGGCGTGGATGCTGTTGGCCCAGACCCTCGGACAACGGGGCATGCCGGTCGAAGCCGGGAAAGCATTGTCGCGCGCAGAGTCTCGGCACGGGCTCAAGTCGATGCTGTTCGCGCCGGAATTGTCCCTGGCCCGCGCCTGGACGTGCTTTGCCCGCAAGGATTCGGTGGGTGCGGTGACCGCGGCGCGCGAGGCAGCCCGGGCCGCTGAGCGCGGCGAACAATCCTCGGTGATGCTGCGCGCGTTGCACGACGGCGTGCGACTCGGCGATACGCGCGCGGTCGACGCGCTGGCCCGGGTGGATCTGGATTGCCTGTTCGGGCAGCTGACGTCGGACCATGCGCGGGCGCTTGCCGCTGGAGATGGCGCGGCGCTACGGGATGTCTCGGCGCGATACCGCGACATCGGGATGCTCGCCGCTGCCGGGGACGCCGAACGCCAGGCATCGGCTTGAGCAATTCTTCGTCTGACGCCCACCCGGACCGACCGTAGAATGCCCACTTAGACCACACGATCTCGAGGGGGCTCGATGAACCAGTTCGTCGCCGACACGGCCGCCATCAGCAACTTGGGCGGGATCGTCGGCAATGTCAGTGAAGACATGAACAACTTCAAGAATGCGTTCTCGGGGCCGTCTGACCTCGCAACCAGCCTCGGCCCCATCGCCTCCCAGGCTCTGACCGCTCACGGTGGCGCGATGTCATCCCGGGACGGCGCCCTCGGTGCCACCCAGGTCGCTGCCGGCAGGATGTCCGATTTGCTCGGCCAGGCGTCGCAGGCCTACGCACGGGGCGATCAGGCCGCCGCCGAGCGACTCAAGGCACAGGCCGATGCGCTCAGCGGCAACTCCTCGGCGGCCGCGGGCGGCGGGGCAACCGGGGCGGGCGGTGGCGGCGCCGACGGCGCGGGCCAGATGATGGGCCAATTCAGCCAGATGGCCGGACAGATGATGCAGTCGGTCACCCAGCCGCTGCAGGGCCTGACCCAGGCCGTGACGCAGGTACCGCAGCAGGTCATGCAGGGAGTGCAGAGCATCGTCGAGGGCGCTACGCAGGCAGCCGGAGGCGGCGGCGATGCGGCGGCCACGGCCGCCGATGTCGGCGGTACCGGAGCGGAGGACGCCATCAAGGCCAACGCCGCCGGCCATCAGGGCCCCGGGGACGGCCAGGGCGACGGCTCCGACGGCGGACCGGCGGATCCGCAGGACGGCAAGCACGACGGCAAGAATGACGGCAAAGACCGAGAAGACACGGCCGAGCACCGCAAACACGACGGTGAAGCCGGCCATCGGGCCGAGGCCGGCGCCAGCGCCCTCGGGTACAACGAGCAGCTGGGCGACCGCGCCTCGGCGGGTGTGCGGCCTGAGGACGGCTATGGCGTCAGCACGCTACCGGCCCAGGCCCACAACATCAGCCAGCGCCGGCAGTAGCGCTCAGCTCGCCGCCGTCCAGCCGCAGCCAGCGGTCGATGCCGATGGCCTCCAGAAACCGTTCGTCGTGGCTGACCACCACGAAAGCCCCCTCGTAGGCGTTCAGCGCCGATTCCAGCTGACCGACGCTGACCAGGTCCAGATTGTTGGTCGGCTCGTCCAGCAGCAGTAGTTGGGGTGCGGGCTCGGCATAGAGCACGCAGGCCAGCGTCGCCCGCAGCCGCTCCCCGCCCGACAATGCCGCCACCGGCAGGTGGATGCGGTCACCGCGAAACAGGAACTGCGCCAACAGATGCATGCGCCGAGTGTGCGAGAGACTCGGCGCAGCAGCCGCCAGACTCTCGGCCACTGTGCGGACCTCGGCCAGCAGGTCCAGGCGTTGCGATAGCGAGGCGATGCGCCCTTCGGCCCGTTGCACCGTCCCCGAGTCGGGTTCCAGCGCGCCGTCGATGACCCGGAGCAGGGTCGACTTGCCCGCGCCGTTGGGACCGGTCAGGGCGATGCGCTCCGGGCCGCGGATCGACAAACCAATACCGCTGCCGCCGAACAGTTTCTGCCCGCCACGGCTGATCTGCAGATCCTCCCCGGCGAAGACCGTACGCCCGGCAGGCACCACGGTGTCAGGCAGATCCAGCGCGATCACCTTGTCATCCCGCAGCATTCGTTCCGCTTCGTCGAGTCGGGTCCGCGCGTCGTCGACCCGCTTGGCGTGTACATCGTCGGCGCGGGCCGCCGATTCCTGCGCATCGCGCTTGAGCTTGCCCGCCACGATCTTCGGCAACCCGGCGTCCTTGACGTTGCGTGCCGCGTTCGAGGAGCGTCGGGCAGCGCGCTCGCGCGCCTCCTGCATCTGCCGCTTCTCACGCTTGAGCTGTTGTTCGGCATTGCGGATGTTGCCCTCGGCCACCGACTGCGCCGCCTCTACCGTTTCCTGATAGGCGGTGAAATTGCCTCCGTAGAAGATGATTTCACCGCGGTACAGCTCGGCGATCTGATCCATCCGGTCCAGCAACACCCGGTCATGACTGACCACCAACAGACAGCCGGTGTAGCTGTCGAGCGCGTCGTAGAGGCGATGCCGGGCCGCACTGTCCAGATTGTTCGTCGGCTCGTCGAGCAGCAGAACACCCGGCCGCTTCAACAGTTGAGCCGCCAGTCCCAGCGACACCACTTCCCCGCCGGACAGCGTGCCCAACTCGCGGTCCAACGCCAAGCCGCCCAGGCCGAGCCGGTCCAACTGGGCCCGCGAGCGTTCCTCGATGTCCCAGTCATCGCCGATGGTCGTGAACACCTCGTCACTGGCGTCACCGGCGGCCAAGGCGGCCAGTGCGTCGAGCACCGGGGCGATCCCCAGCACCGCAGCCACGGTGAGATCAGCAGTGAACGGCAAGCTTTGGGGCAGGTAGCCGACGGCGCCGTCAGACGTCACCGAGCCCGCCGAGGGCAGGTACTCGCCGGCGATCAGCTTGAGCAGCGTGCTCTTTCCGGCACCGTTGGGTGCGACCAGTCCGGTGCGGCCGGGGCCGACGGAAAACGACAGGTCCGAGAACAGCTCGATGTCATCGGGCCAGGAGAACGACAAATGGGAACAGACGATAGACATGCTGGTACTCCAAGGTGATGCGGGCAGAAAGGCACCGCACAGAGGGACAGGAAGACGAATCGACTCTCGGGATCACCCGGAGATATCGTCAGTTCCCAGCATGTTTTCGGCCCACCTCGGTTGACAGCAGATGCGTTACCCATAGTACGCACGCGTGCAACCGATTTAACTTCAAAAGGTTCCGCGCAGCCGATCCAGTTGGCGCCGTTCACGTTTCGTCGGGCGACCGGCACCCCGATCGCGGACCGGCACGGCCGGCACGATCTCCTTGGGCGGCGGTGGCGGGCTGCGGTCGATCAGGCACTCAGCTGCGATGGCGGGACCGACCCGCTTGGCGATCGGGCGGATGACCTCCACGATCCGCTCTCGTCCGTCCAACCGGACCCGCACCTCGTCGCCCGGACTGACGTGCTGCGCCGGTTTGGCCGGCACGTTGTTGACCCGCACATGACCGCCGCGACAGGCGGCCGCCGCCGCGGACCGGGTCTTGGTGATACGCACCGCCCAGATCCAGCTGTCGACACGAACCGTGCTCACGACAGATAGCGCCTCAGCATGTCGGTGACCGCGGTGATCTGGGCGACCTCGACGCGTTCGTCGACCTTGTGCGCCAGATTGGGATCGCCCGGCCCGTAGTTCACGGCCGGGATCCCCAGCGCGGCGAACCGCGACACATCGGTCCAGCCGTACTTGGCGCGCACGGCTCCCCCAGCCGCGGCCACCAGCGCAGCAGCAGCCGGCTTGGCCAGGCCAGGCAGTGCACCCGCGGCGGCGTCGGTCAATTCGATGTCGACGTCGAGGCCGTCGAGCACCTCATGGACGTGGGCGACGGCCTGATCGACACTGCGGTCGGGGGCGAAACGGAAGTTGACGGTCACCGAGGCGGCGTCCGGGATCACGTTGCCGGCGATGCCGCCGTCGATCCGGACCGCGGACAGCCCTTCGCGGTACACGCAACCATCGATGTCGACGCTGCGGGGCTGATAGGCGGTGAGCCGGTCGAGCACCCCGCCGAGTTTGTGAATCGCGTTGTCCCCCAGCCAGGAACGCGCGGAATGTGCGCGGGTGCCGGTCGCCCCGACGACGACGCGGATCGTGCCCTGACAACCAGCCTCGATGTAACCGCCGGACGGTTCGCCGAGGATCGCGACGTCGGCCTGTAGCCAGTCCGGCAGCTCGCGTTCGATACGGCCCAGCCCGTTGGCGCTGGACTCGATCTCTTCGCAGTCGTACATCACCAGGGTGATGTCGTGGCTGGGCTCGGTGATCGTGGCGGCCAGGTGCAGGAACACCGCGTCACCCGACTTCATGTCCGAGGTACCGCAGCCCCACATCTCCCCGTTCTTGATGTGGCTCGGCAGGTTGTCGGCCACGGGCACGGTGTCGATGTGCCCGGCCAGCATCACCCGTGACGGACGGCCCAGGTTGGTGCGGGCCAGCACCGCGTCACCGTTGCGGATCACCTCGAACCACGGCGCCTGCGTTCGCAGCGCGGCCTCGATCTCATCGGCGATGAGTCGTTCATGGCGCGATTCGCTGGGGATGTCCACAAGTGCAGCAGTCAGCGCGATCGGATCGGCACGCAGGTCTAGCCCCATGGCCGTCCACGGTAGTCCAGTAACCTAGGCCAACGTGACTGCAGCATCTGGCGTCGGCCTGGCCACCATCACCGCCGACGGGACCGTCCTGGACACCTGGTTTCCCGCCCCTGAGCTGAGCGCCTCCGGCGACGCCGGCACGGTGAAGCTGACGGGTGACGATGTCCCCGCCGAGTTCGCGGGCCTGACCGGCCCCGATGCCGACCGCGGTGTCGAGGTGGTGGCGGTGCGCACCACGATCACCGACCTCGCCCACAAGCCGGCCGACGCGCATGACGCCTACCTGCGGCTGCACCTGCTCTCACACCGGCTCGTGGCGCCGCACGGCGCCAACATGGACGGCATCTTCGGCCTGCTGGCCAACGTGGTGTGGACCAGCTTCGGGCCGTGCGCAGTGGAGGGCTTCGAAACCGTGCGCGCCAAGCTGCGCCGCCGCGGGGCCGTCGCGGTCTACGGCGTCGACAAGTTCCCGCGGATGGTCGACTACGTGCTGCCGTCGGGTGTGCGGATCGCCGACGCCGACCGCGTCCGCCTCGGTGCGCACCTGGCCTCGGGGACGACGGTCATGCACGAGGGCTTCGTGAACTTCAACGCCGGCACGCTGGGCACCTCGATGGTGGAGGGCCGGATCTCGGCCGGTGTCGTGGTGGACGACGGCTCCGACATCGGTGGCGGCGCGTCGATCATGGGCACCCTGTCCGGTGGTGGCAAAGAGGTCATCAAGGTGGGCAAGCGCTGCCTGCTGGGCGCCAACGCGGGCCTGGGCATCTCGCTGGGCGATGATTGCGTGATCGAGGCCGGGCTGTACGTCACCGGCGGCACCAAGGTGAGCACGGCCGACGGCCAGACCACCAAGGCGGTCGAGCTGTCCGGAGCCAACAACCTGCTGTTCCGCCGCAACTCACTCTCCGGCGCGGTCGAGGTGGTCAAGCGCGACGGCACGGGCATCACGCTCAACGACGCGCTGCACGCCAACTAGATTTCGACGCCGAACGTTGGCTTGTGTGTCAAAATTCGCGAAAACCTGACACACAAGCCGACGTTCGAGCTGGCTCAGGTGCAGCTAGGTGCAAGGAATCCCGTGCGGGCCACCGACCCAGTGACCAGGCGGGGATTGCCACGGGCACCACTTTTTGATCTGGCCTGGTGGCAAGTTCGGGCCTGGATTCCAATCAACCCAGCCCGGACCGGGAACCCACGGAATACGGGGGCCGGGGTCAGCCTGTGCTGAAGCCGCGCCCAACCCGAGGGATCCGGCGCCCAGTGCACCGGCGATCATTGCCGTTCCCACGATCTTCTTGAGATTCACGTGTGGCCTCCAAACATCGGCAGGTTGACGTGCGCTTTCCAACCTCTCTATCGACCAAGCTACGCCTTTTGTTAACACGTCGGCGGAGCCGGCCCTACTCGGCAGCGAGCACACAGAACTCGTTGCCCTCGGGGTCGGCCAGCGCCACCCAGGTCTGCTCGCCCTGCCCGATGTCGACGTGGCAGGCGCCCAGGCCGATCAGTCGGTCTACCAGGCCCCCAACGTTTCGGGGTCGTGTGCATCGTTGCAGATCTCGGCGAACGTCAGTCCCATTGCACCAGTTCCTTTTTCATCACCTTTCCCATCGCGTTGCGGGGCAGGCTGTCCACCAGCCGCACTTCGCGGGGGCGTTTGTGTGCTGAAAGTTGTTGAGCGACAAACTCGATGAGCGTCTCAGGCGCAGCGGTGCCGACGACGAACGCGACGATGCGCTGCCCGAGATCCTCGTCGGGCACCCCGACTACCGCCGCCTCGTCGACGCCGTCGTGGCCCAGCAGCACCGTCTCGATCTCTCCTGCACCGATGCGGTAGCCGCCGGACTTGATCAGGTCCACCGATTCGCGTCCGACGATGCGATGCATCCCGTCGGCGTCGATCACCGCGACATCGCCGGTGCGGTACCAGCCGTCGGGGTCGAAGGCCTCGGCCGTGGCCTCGGGCCGGTTGAGGTAACCGTCGAACACCATGGGGCCCTTGATCTGTAGCCGTCCGATGGTTTCACCATCGTGGGGCACCGGTGCACCGTCGTCGTCGACCAGCCGGGTCTGGACACCGGCCAGCGGCAACCCGACCCAGCCGGGCCTGCGTTCACCGTCCACCCGGGTGCTCAGCGTGATCAGCGATTCGGTGCTGCCGTAGCGCTCCACGGGAGCGTGCCCGGTCAGCCGCACCAACTCGTCGAACACGGGCACCGGCAGCGGCGCACTACCGGAGACCAGTAGCCGTGCCGTGGACAGCGCCAGGGCAGAGTCGAGGTGCTTGACCACCCGCGACCACACCGTCGGCACCCCGAAGTACAGCGTGCCCTGCGCCTCCGCATACGCGGCCGGCGTCGGTTTCCCGGTGTGTACAAAGCGGTTTCCGATCCGCAGCGAGCCGAGCAGGCCCAGCACCAGCCCGTGCACATGGAACAGCGGCAGCCCGTGCACCAGGGTGTCGGCGGCGGTCCACTGCCACGCCTCGGCCAGCGCGTCGATGTCGTCGGCGATGGCCTGACGACTGATCGGCACGCCCTTGGGCGCTCCGGTGGTTCCCGAGGTGTACATGATGATCGCGGTCGAATCAGCTGCCGGCTCGGGATAGCGGTGCCAGGACCGGGCGTGCAGCCGCACCGGGATGTGCGGCAATCCCTCAGTCTCGTCGGGCCGCTCCCCCAGCCAGGCCTGGGCGCCCGAGTCGGCGAGGATGTGCCGCCGCTCGGCCGTGCCGACGTCGGCGGGTACCGGGACCACCGGCACGCCGGCAATCAGGCACCCGATGATGGCGAGGACCGTCGTCGGGGTCGGGGTCGCCAGGACGGCGACGCGGCGGGCGACAGCGACGCGCTCGGCCACCGAAGTGGCGGCGCCGACGAGGTCGCTGCGGCTCAGCACGGCCCCATCGATGGAAACGGCATCGTCAAGTTCGGCGCCCGCGGCGACAGCTGCGGGGTTCAAGGAGGCCAGCAACACCCTTGTGAGGCTACCGTCGGGTGGTATGGGCACAGCAGCTGGACGCGACCGCGACGACTCCGGGCGGCCGCGCAGCACCCGCCCGCGTGACGCACTCGGCCGACCGTTGCCGTACGGCAGTGACGGCGTCGCACGCATTCCCGATGACCTGGAGCTCGCGCCGGCCGAAACTCTCGCCTACGCCCAGGATCTGCTCGACCGTGGTCAGGCGTTCAGCGCCCACGAAGTGCTCGAAGCGGCGTGGAAGAACGGCCCGGACCACGAACGTGCGCTCTGGCAGGGCCTGGCGCAACTGGCTGTGGGCATCACGCATGTGCAGCGCGGCAACCGCACCGGTGCCGCTGCGCTCTTGAGACGTGCGTCGGCGCGGCTCGCCCTCGTCGACCAGCCCGCGCCCTACGACATCGACGTGGCCCACCTCGTCGACTTCGCCGCCACCCTCGCCGACGACATCGAGAGCGCCGGCGACATCCCGCCGGATCGGCTACGCATCGGTCTGACGGCCGCCATCCGCCGGACCGCGACGCGCGAGGTGTACCGGAACAACTGGTTGACGCTGCGCGAAGACGACGTCGTCCGGTGTGACGGCAGCACCGGCATCTACGCCGTCGTGGACAAGCAGACCTACGCCCTCGTGATTCCGTACGACCCCGACGGCGATCGGTTTCACCTCGTCGAGCAGTTCCGCTATCCGTTGGGGTTGCGACGCTGGGAGTTCCCTCAGGGCACAGCGCCAGAGAATCAGCATCTGGAGGCCACCGCGCTCGCCCACCGCGAGCTCCGTGAGGAGACCGGTCTGCGCGCCGAGACCATGGAACGACTCGGCCAACTCGATGTGGCGGCGGGAATGAGCAGCCAGCGCGGCTGGGTGTTCCTGGCGACCGGCCTCACCGCGGGCGATCACGAACGCGAGCATGAGGAGCAGGACATGCACAGCGCGTGGTTCTCCCGAGCAGAGCTGAACGACATGATCCGGGCCGGCGCGATCACCGACGCCCAGAGCCTGGCGGCTTTGACTTTTCTGCTGTTGCGCGAGAGGGAAATTCAGCGTTGACATCAACTTAGGTTGAGGTTCTACCGTCGAGCGCGTGAGCCAACCAGAGGTGATAGTCGACCAAGTTGTCCTGCGCGACGGCTTCGTCCCGTTGATCGACATCAGCAGCGCCCGAAACGGCGACCAGCGTCAACGCCAAGCAGTCGCCGACGCCATCGGCCGATGCTGTGAAAGCAGCGGTTTTCTGCTGCTCGTCGGCCATGGGGTGCCCGATGTAGTGATCGAGGACGTCAACCGCGCGTTGCGCGAATTCTTCTCGCTGCCACGGGCCCTCAAGGAACAGGTCGGGGCCGATCCTGCCGACCCGCTGGCCCGCGGGTTCAGCAGCGCGGGCAACCTCGCGGCGACCAACGACGGAGCCGACCCGATGGCCGAGCGCGAATCACCGGACCAGGTTGAGAAATTCGTGTACTTCCCGCTGGGCAATCCGGAGGGGTTCGACGGGCCCGGATGGACCGATGAACGCGTGGCGGTCGCCGAACGATGGCCAGAGGTACCGGGATTCCGCGCGGCCTACCAACGCTATTACGACGAGATGGCGTCGCTTGCGACCGAGTTGTCTCGGCTGTTCGCCTTGGCGCTGGGCCTGCGCGAAGACTGGTTCGACACGCTGATCGATCGGCACAACTCCAATCTGATGGCCAACTACTACCCGGCCGATGAGCAGCCGGCCGGCCATATCCGGCTCAGCCAACACAGCGACTGGGGCAACCTCACGATCCTGCTGCAAGACGAATCCCAGAGTGGGCTACAGGTTCGGGGCGATCGCGGCGACTGGCTTGATGTGCCGGTGGTACCGGGCTCGTTCGTCATCAACATCGGCGACCTGTTGGCGCGGTGGACCAACGACCGGTGGGTCAGCACGGTGCACCGGGTAGTTGGCACCGGAGCACCCACCGCCGAACGGTTCAGCCTCCCGTTCTTCCACCAGCCCAACTTCGACGCCGTGATCGAGTGCATCCCCACATGTGCGACCGTGGACAACCCGGCGCGGTATGAACCGGTGGTGTCGGGACCGTACCTGCTCGACAAGTTCAAGGTCGCCTACGACCTGAGTCCCAGCTGAGGTCCTGGCTCAGTGGCGCTCGGCCAGTGCCCGCAGGAAGAATGTCAGGTTGGCCGGGCGCTCCGCCAGTCGCCGTACGAAATAGCCGTACCACTCGTTGCCGAACGGTACGTACACCCTGACGTGGTTGCCCGCGTCGGCAAGCCGGCGTTGTTCGGCGTCACGGATGTTGTAGAGCATCTGGTACTCGAAACCGTCCACACCCCGGCTGAATTCATCGACAAGGCCGGGTACCGCGTCGATGATCTCCGGGTCGTGTGAGGCCACCATCGGGTAGCCCGATCCGGCCATCAGAACCCGCAGGCAGCGCAGGTAGGAGTCGGTGACCTCCTGTGCGTCGCGGTAGGCAACCGTGGCGGGCTCGTCGTAGGCACCCTTGCACAGCCTGATCCGGGCTCCGGATGCGGCGAACTCACGGCAGTCCGCCTCGGTCCGGTGCAGATAGGCCTGCAGAACCGTTCCCAGCCAGTCGAATTCGGTGCGCAGATCACGCACGATGGACAGGGTCGAGTCGGTCGTGGTGTGGTCCTCGGCATCCACGGTGACCCAGGCTCCCACCGCGCGGGCCTTGGCACAGATGGTGTGCGCGTTCTCGTAGGCGATCTTCTCGCCGTCGCGCGGCAGCGCCTGACCGAGCGCCGAGAGTTTGAGTGACACCTCCAGCGGTCGCACGGCGGCGTCGATGTCGCCGCGTCGCGCCAGCCCGTCGAGCAGAGTCAGGTAGGCCTGCACGGTGCGTTCGGCGTCGTCGCTGCTCGTCGTGTCCTCGCCGAGGTAGTCGACGGTGACGAACCGGCCCGAATCCCGCAGTGCACCAACAGTGTCGAGCGCCTCGGGCACGGTCTCCCCCGCCACAAAGCGGTCCACCACCTTGCGGGTGATCGGGAGGCGTTCAGCCGTGTGGCGCAGCCGCGGCGAGTGCGACGCGGCCAGGATCGCCGGGCGGGCGACCCGCTGGAAGACGCCCATGTCAGACCTCCATGTGGGGGTAGGTGTGGTTGGTGGGCGGCACGAACGTCTCCTTGATGGAGCGGGCCGAGGTCCAGCGCAACAGGTTCAGCGCGGAGCCCGCCTTGTCGTTGGTGCCCGAGGCCCGCGATCCGCCGAAGGGCTGCTGGCCGACGACCGCGCCGGTCGGCTTGTCGTTGACGTAGAAGTTGCCCGCCGCGTTCCGGAGCCGGTCGGCGGCGGTCAGCACCGCACTGCGATCGTCGGCGATCACCGCGCCGGTCAGCGCGTAGCGGGCACCGGTGTCGACGACGTCGAGCATGCGCTCGTACTCCGCGTCTGGGTAGACGTGGACCGCCAGGATGGGGCCGAAGTACTCCGTGGAGAAGGCCTCGTCGGTCGGGTCATCGGAGAGCAGAACCGTGGGCCGCACGAAATAGCCTTCACTGTCGTCATATTCACCGCCCGCGGCGATGGTGACGCCCGCCGCACCCTTGGCCCGCTCGATCGCCGCGACGTTCTTGGCGTAGGCGCGTTCGTCGATCACGGCACCGCCGTAGTTGGCCAGGTCGGTGACGTCGCCGTACTTGAGGTCCGATGTGGCCGAGAGGAAGTCGTCGCCCATCCGGTGCCATACCGAGCGCGGGATGAAGGCCCGGGAGGCTGCCGAGCACTTCTGTCCCTGGTAGTCGAAAGCACCGCGGATCAGCGCGGTGCGCAGCACATCCGGGCGGGCCGAGGAATGTGCGACGACGAAGTCCTTGCCGCCGGTCTCGCCGACCAGTCGCGGATAGGTGTGGTAGTTGCCGATGTTCGCACCAACCTCACGCCACAGGTGCTGGAACGTGGCGGTCGATCCGGTGAAGTGGATGCCGGCCAGTCGCGGATCCGCCAGGGCCACATCGGAAACCGCGATCCCGTCGCCGGTCACCAGGTTGATCACTCCGGGCGGCAGTCCGGCGGCCTCGAGCAGCTGCATCGTCAGGTAGGCCGCGAAGGTCTGGGTGGGCGAGGGTTTCCACACCACGGTGTTGCCCATCAGGGCGGGTGCGGTGGGCAGGTTGCCTGCGATCGCGGTGAAGTTGAAGGGGGTGATGGCGTAGACGAAGCCCTCGAGTGGCCGGTGGTCGGTGCGGTTCCAGACGCCGGGGCTGCTGATGGGCTGTTGGGCCAGGATCTGACGGGCGAACTCGACGTTGAACCGCCAGAAGTCGATCAGCTCACAGGGCGCGTCGATCTCGGCCTGGTAGGCGGTCTTGGACTGGCCGAGCATGGTGGCGGCGGCGATCTTCTCGCGCCACGGTCCGGACAGCAGATCGGCCGCCCGCAGGAACACCGCGGCGCGCTCGTCGAACGGCATCCGGGCCCAATCGGCCTTGGCGGCCAGCGCGGCCTCGATGGCGGCACTGGCGTCGGCGTGTTCGGCGTTGGTCAGGGTGCCCAGCGTCGCGCGGTGGCGATGCGGTTGCACGACATCAATGCGTGCACCGCCGCCCATGGTGTGTTTGCCGCCGATCACGTGCGGCAGGTCGATCGGGGCGCCGGTGAGTTCGCCGAGCGCAGTGGCGAGCCGGGCGCGTTCCCCCGAGCCCGGTGCGTAGTCGTGAACCGGCTCGTTGGCCGGCGAGGGCACGTCGGTGATGGCATCCATGAGTCCAGAATCCCCGACGTGACCCACGCAACACTTGTCTGTTTCGCCAAGCCTCACCGCCAAGATAAGTAGAATCGGACAACATGCCCACCACCGGCGTCAGCCTGGGCCAACTGTTGTTGGCGCTGGATGCCACCCTGGTCAGACTGGTTCAGGCGCCCCGGGGCCTGGATCTGGCAGTGGCCTCGGCCGCGCTCATCGATTCCGACGACGTGCGCCTGGGCCTGGCCCCGTCCGCAGGCGCCGCGGACGTGTTCTTCCTGCTCGGCGTGTCCGAGGCCGACGCGCTGGGTTGGGTCGAGCAGCAGACCGCACGCCGGCCGCCCGCGGCGATCTTCATCAAAAAGCCGTCCGATGCGGTCATCGAACGGGCGGTGGCCGCAGGCACCGCGGTGGTTGCCGTAGATCCGCGAGCCCGCTGGGAGCGGCTGTACCGATTGGTCAACCATGTCTTCGAGCACCATGGTGACGGCGCACTGCACGATTCGGGTACCGACCTGTTCGGCCTGGCCCAGTCGGTGGCCGAACGCACGCACGGCATGGTCAGCATCGAGGACGCCCAGTCACACGTGTTGGCCTATTCCGCGTCCAGCGACGAAGCCGACGAGTTGCGTCGCCTGTCGATTCTCGGCCGGGCGGGTCCACCGGAGCATCTGGCGTGGATCGCCCAGTGGGGCATCTTCGATGCGTTGCGTTCCCGACCGGAGGCGGTGCGGGTGGCCGAGCGCCCCGAGCTCGGGCTGCGACCCAGGCTGGCGATCGGCATCTTCGCGCCCGCCGTCGACGAGCGCCGGGCCGCCGCGTTCGTCGGCACCATCTGGGTGCAGCAGGGCAGTCGCCCGCTGGCCGAGGACGCCGAGGAGGTGATGCGCGGCGCCGCAGTGCTGGCCGCGCGGATCATGGCGCGCCTGGCTGCCGCACCCTCCACCCATGCCGTGCGGGTACAGGAACTGCTGGGTTTGGGCGAGGCGGAGGCCCCCGTCGAGGTGGAGTTGATCGCCCGGGAACTCGGTGTGGCCGTTGACGGCCGGGCTGCGGTGATCGGCTTCGACAGCTGCGCCGGTGGCAATCAGGCGAGCCGACTGGCTGATGTTCTGGCGTTGAGCGCCAGCGCTTTTCGCCATGACGCGCAGATGGCCTCGGTGGGACCGCGGGTCTATGTGTTGTTCCCCAGCACGGGTAAGGCGGTAACGTCGTGGGTGCGTGGGACCGTGGCATCGTTGCGCAGTGAGTTGGGACTGGAGCTGCACGCGGTGATCGCCAGCCCGGTGGCCGGGTTGACCGGCGCGGCGGCGGCCCGCACCGATGTCGACCGGGTGCTCGACACGGCCCAACGCCATCCCGGAACGCTGGCGGCGGTCACCTCGCTGGCCGAGGCGCGTACCACGGTGTTACTCGACGAGATCGTCACCGCCATCGCCGCCGATGAGCGGCTGATCGATCCGCGGGTGCGGATGCTGCGGGCCGACGAACCGGTGCTCGCGGAAACCCTCGGTGTGTATCTGGACTGCTTCGGCGACGTGGCCGCGGCCGCGCAGCATCTGCACGTACACCCCAACACTGTCCGCTACCGGATCCGCCGCGTGGAGCAGCTGATCGCGGCCTCCCTCAACGACGCCGATGTCCGGCTGCTGCTCGCGTTGAGCCTGCGGGCCACAGCATGAGGTCTGTCGAAATTGGTGCGCTCGACCACGGGGCTCATCCCCCAGAATGACACCTGAGGTTTGACGCGACGGGTTTCGACGGGGGGTCATCATGCTGGCGCTGGGCATCCTGTCTTTTCTTCTGGCAGCCGTGCTGGTGTTCTTCGCGGTGCGTCCGAAGCTCGCCTTCTATCTCGACGAAGGATGGAAGTTCCGCGACCGAACCGAGCCGTCGGACACCTACGTCGCGGTCAACGGGGTGGGGCGGATCATCGGCGCCGTCGTCGCGGTGGTGGTGGGCATCGCCTGCATCGGGCAGCACTTCAGTGACAAGAACGAAGCGCGCGCCAAGCAGGAGCAAACCGACCTCTACGCTGCGGCTAAGCAGCGGTGCGAATCGCAGGTCCGCCCACGGTTCAACGAGACCATCAAGTGGGACGACGGGGCGATCGCCAATCACCAAGAAGTACAGGCACTTGCCGACGAGCTCGAGGTCGAGATCGAGTTCATCAAGGACGGTGTTTATAGGTCCGGTAGCCAGTCCAACACTCCGACGGAGAACATGTGGGTTCGCGACCGCACGCTGCCGAAGTACCACGACATGCTGCTGTACTACCACGGCGGTTTACAGTCTCTCGGGAAATCTCAACAGCTCACCGAATGCTCCATGGCTCGCCCGCCAAGCTGATCGACAACTGCCTGTCCATCGTTCGGTTGACAGCCGAATCAGCCGTGAAGTCGTCGCGTGTACACGCCTGGTGGGGCACCGTGGGGTTATGACGACCCAAGCGGTTCAGCAGGAATCCGAGCATCCGTATCTGAGCGGGAACTACGCCCCGGTACATGACGAGGTCACCGTCACCGACCTGACGGTCACGGGGACCATTCCGGACTATCTCGACGGGCGCTATCTGCGCACCGGCCCCAACCCGCTGCGGGCCCCCAACCCGCGGCACCACCACTGGTTTCTGGGCGACGGCATGGCGCACGGGATCCGGCTGCGTGACGGCAGCGCGACCTGGTACCGGAACCGGTGGGTCCGGTCGAGTTCGGTGGCGCGCGAACTCGGCGAAAAATGGGCCGGTGGCGCGCACGCCGGTGGTTTCGACTTCCCGTCGAACACCAACATCATCGGCCACGCCGGCCGGACGTTGGTGGTCACGGAGGCCGGGGTGCGGCCCTACGAACTCACCGACGAGCTCGACACGGTAGGTCCGTCCGACTTCTGCGGCACTCTGTTCGGCGGGTTCACCGCACACCCCAAACACGATCCGAAAACCGGTGAACTGCATGCCGTCTCGTACAACCCGTTCCGTGGCAACCTGGTCAGCTACACCGTCACCGGGGTGGACGGCAGGGTCCGGCGCACCGTCGACATCGCCTTACGCGCACAGACGATGATGCACGACTTCACCCTGACCGAGAAGTATGTGGTGCTCTACGACCTGCCGGTGCTGCTCGATCTTACGACGATGGTCAAGAGCGCCCCGGCGCGCGCTGCTGCACGGTTGCTGACCGGATTTGCGGCCCGGCATGCGGCACCGGACTTCGTCCTGCGCGCCGCGATGCGCGGATCCGAACGCGCCGCGCTACCGACAACGGCGATGCCGTATCGGTGGTCACCGGAGCACGGTGCCCGTGTCGGGGTGATGCCCCGCGAGGGATCGGCGGCCGACATCCGGTGGTTCGACATACCGCCGTGCTACGTGTTCCACACGCTCAACGGGTTCGACCAGACCGGACCCGACGGCGAGCAGATCGTGCTCGACGTCGTCCGCCATCCGGCGGTGTTCACCACCGGGGACCGGCTGTTCACCGACTCGATCACGTTGGACCGCTGGACCGTTGACCTTCGCACCGGCACAGTGCGCGAGCAGCGGCTCCACGACGAGACCCAGGAATTCCCCCGCATCGACGAGCGCACGGTCGGGCGGCAGCACCGGTACGGCTACACCGTCAGCCTGCCACCGGAACCGGACGCGGCAGCGAGCGCCATCCTGCGCCACGACCTGCGTGAGGGCACGACTGACCGAATCGACTTCGGGCCCGGGCGCGAACCCGGCGAGTTCGTCTTCGTCCCGTCCGGACCGGACGCCGACGAGAACGACGGCGTGGTGATGGGATTCGTCTACGACCGGGCCGAGAACCGCAGCGATCTGGTGTTGCTCGACGGGCAGAGTCTGGCACCCGTTGCCACCGTGCACATTCCGGTCAGGGTTCCGCACGGATTCCACGGAAACTGGGTGGCCACCGAAGGCGCCGGCGGCCGTTAACATCGGCAGATGACCGAAACCGGTCCGTCCACCACAGCAGTCCTGCGGGAGCCGTCGGACTGGCATTGGATGTGGGAGACCTACGTCTGCGGGTTGTGCGTCGCGGCGATCGTCGCGGTGGTGTTGCTGCGACACACCCTCGGCGGCAACGTAGGTGTGGCGTGCGGCGCACTCGCCGCGATGGTCGTCATCGTTCTGGCGTTCGGGCGCAGCGTGATTCACGATGCGGATCCGATCGCCGGGCCGGTGAGCGCACGGACGGCGGCGTTCCTGGCAGTGATGATCGGCCTCTGGCTGCTCGCGCTGCTGGCCGCGGCGCCGGCCGTCGCGGCAATTCCGGCGCTCTTCCCGCTGATCTTCGCCACGTTGCCGCTGACGGCGGCGTTGACGCTGACCTTCCTGGTAACCCTGGCACCGTTGGGCCTCGCCGTGGCCATCCACGGGCTGGGATGGCCGAGCCTGCCGCCGGTGGCGGCGGTGACCCTCGTCGGCGCGGTAGCCGCCCCGATCATCGGTACCACCATCATGACCACGATGCGCCAGCGACAGAGGTTGGCGGAGACGGTCGCCGAGTTGGCGGCCAGCCGGGCCGAAGCCGGCCGCCTGTCACGGGAGGCCGGGGTGGCCGCTGAACGGGAGCGGTTGGCCCGCGAGATCCATGACACCCTGGCCCAAGGATTCACCAGCATCGTGGCGCTCGCCCAGGCGGTGCAGGCCGAGAGTGACGCCGATCCGGCCGCCGCCGCCCGGCATGTGGAGTTGATCCGCAACACCGCGCGCGACAACCTGGCCGAGGCCCGCACGATGGTCACCAGGCTGACCCCGGCCGCGTTGGAGGAGGGCTCGCTGCCTGCCGCCCTGCGCCGCCAGTGCGAGCGACTGGCCGCCGAGACCGGCATCGCCGTCGACATCCACATCGACGACGACCTGCCCCCGCTCGGCGTGGCCGCCGATGTGGTGTTGTTGCGCAGCGCGCAGGAGGCGATGACGAACGTGCGCCGGCATTCGCAGGCCAGTGAACTCCGGGTCCACCTTGAGCCCGTACCGCACGGGGTACGACTTTCCCTGTCCGACAACGGTATCGGTCTGCAGCCCGACCACGTCGACGGTTTCGGCCTGCGCGGTATGCAGGCCCGGCTGGATCAGGTCGGCGGCACCATGACCTTGTCGGTGCCCGACGGTGGCGGCGTGCGGGTGATCGTGGCGGTGCCGGCATGACCGGCAACGTGACAAAAGTCCTGCTGGTCGACGACCATCCGGTGGTCCGAGAGGGGCTGCGCGGCATGATCGACGCCGAGGACGACCTGGCGGTGATCGGTGAGGCCGGTTCCGGGGCCGAGGCGATCGCGCTGGCCGGCGCACTGCGCCCCGATGTCATCCTGATGGATCTGCGGATGCCCGGAGTCGACGGCGTCACCGCCACTGCCCAGATTCTGGCCGCCGATCCGTCCGTCCACATCGTCGTGGTCACCACCTACGAAAGCGACACCGACATCCTTCGCGCCGTCGAGGCGGGCGCGACAGGCTATCTCCTGAAGGACGCGTCGCGCGCCGAGTTGGCCAGTGCGGTGCGCGACGCGGCGCGCGGCAAGACCGTGTTGGCCCCCGGCGTCGCCGACCGATTGGTGAACGCGGTCCGGGCGCCGGCGGTGACACTGTCGGTGCGGGAGGCCGAGGTGCTGGCCCTGGTGGCCACCGGCGCCACCAACGCCGATATCGGCCGCGCCCTGCACATCAGCGAGGCCACCGTGAAGACGCATCTGCTGCGGGCGTTCCACAAACTCGCGGTGTCCGACCGCACGGCGGCCGTCACCAAGGCGATGTCGCTGGGACTGCTCGGCGGTTAGGCGAGGCGTGCGACGGCAGCGGCGATGCGCTCGTCGGTCGCGGTCAGCGCGACCCGCACGTACTGCGCTCCGGCCGGTCCGTAGAACTCGCCCGGCGCCACCAGGATGCCGCGCTCGGCCAGCCACTTGACGGTGTCGCGGCAGGGTTCGCCGCGGGTGGCCCACAGGTACAGGCCGGCCTCGGAATGTTCGATGGTGAATCCGGCCGCCTGCAGTGCCGGCAGCAGCACCGCTCGGCGTTGCGCGTACCGCTCGCGTTGCAGGGCTTCGTGCTCGTCGTCGTCGAGGGCGGCGACCATCGCGGCCTGCACCGCCGTCGGCACCATCATCCCGGCGTGCTTGCGGACCGCGAGCAGTTCGGCGACGACAGCCGGGTCACCGGCGACGAACCCGGCACGGTAGCCGGCCAGCGAGGAGGTCTTGGACAGCGAGTGCACCGCGAGCAGACCGGTGTGGTCACCGTCGCAGACCGACGGGTGCAGGACACTGAGCGGCTCGGCTTCCCAGCTCAGGCCCAGGTAGCACTCGTCAGAAGCGATGAGCACGCCGCGATCGCGGGCCCAGTTCACCACCTTGCGCAGGTGGTCCAGCGGGAGCACCTTCCCGGTGGGATTGCTCGGTGAGTTCAGGTAGATCAGCGCGGGACGCTGCGGACCCAGCTGGGTCAGTGAGTCAGCGCGCAGCACCTGCGCCCCGGCCAGCAGGGCACCCACCTCGTAAGTCGGGTAGGCCAGCTCGGGGACCACGACGGCATCGCCGGGGCCGATTGCCAGCAGCGTCGGCAGCCAGGCGATCAGCTCCTTGGTGCCGATCACCGGTAGCACCGCATCCGGTGCCAGGTCGGTGATCCCGTACCGGCGCCGCAGCGCCGCTTCGGCTGAGGCGCGCAGTGCCGGGGTCCCGGCCGTCGTCGGATAGCCGGGAGCCGAGCTGGCGGCGGCCAGTGCCTCCCGGATCACCGGTGCCACCGGATCTACCGGAGTACCTACCGAAAGGTCGACGATTCCGTCGGGGTGCGAGCGGGCCAGAGCAGTGACGTCGGCCAGGGTGTCCCACGGAAACTCTGGAAGTGCCGCCGAACGACGCTGTCGCACCACGTCAGTCTCGAAGCCGGATTCGACCGTGCTCAGTCCTCGGCCTTGGCCGGCAGGTCCTTGATGACCTGCGGATCGTTGTCGGTCTGGCCGACCTTGGACGCGCCGCCGGGCGAACCCAGTTCGGAGAAGAAGTCAGCGTTGGCCTGCGCGTAGCTGCTCCACTGGTCCGGCACATCGTCTTCGTAGTAGATGGCCTCGACCGGGCAGACCGGTTCGCACGCGCCGCAATCCACACACTCGTCGGGGTGGATGTACAGCATGCGGGCACCCTCGTAGATGCAATCGACCGGGCACTCTTCGATACATGCCTTGTCTTTGACGTCGACGCAGGGTTCGGCAATGACGTACGTCACTGATGTCTCTCCTGTCCAGTGGGCTGCTGGGCTCGGTGGTCGGGACTCTGTTGAGTTCGACGTCACAGTATGCGTTGCCGATACTTGGACGCGCGTCTCAGTGTGTCCTAACTTCACGCGTCACCCAGTTATGGGTGGCGCGTGGTAACTGATACTAGCCGTCGCAGATACAGCTCGCCTAGCCGCCCGACCGATTCCTTTTACCCAACCCAAACCAGTCAATTAGTTGCATAGGACCGTCGGTCCCACCTACCCTGCGGACATGGGGTTGACCTATCCGCATCTCTTGTCGCCGTTGGACCTCGGCTTCACCACTCTGCGCAACCGGGTCGTGATGGGCTCGATGCACACCGGCCTCGAGGACCGTGCCGGCGACACCGCGAAACTCGCCGACTACTTCGCCGAGCGGGCCCGCGGCGGCGTCGGGCTGATCATCACCGGCGGCTACGCCCCCAACAAGACCGGCTGGCTGCTGCCGTTCGCCTCACAACTGGTCTCCTCCACCGAAGCGCGACGGCACCGCCGGATCACCGGCGCCGTGCACGACGCCGACGGCAAGATCCTGCTGCAGATCCTGCACGCCGGACGCTATGCGTACCACCCACTTTCGGTGAGCGCATCGTCGATCAAGGCCCCCATCAACCCGTTTAAGCCGAGACGACTCCGTGATATCCAAGGCACCATCGACGATTTCGTCCGCTGTGCGTTGCTCGCCCGCGAGGCGGGTTATGACGGTGTCGAGATCATGGGCAGCGAGGGCTATTTGCTCAACCAGTTCCTGGCACCGCGCACCAACAAGCGCACCGATGCGTGGGGCGGCACCCCGGAGAAACGTCGCCGCTTCCCGGTCGAGATCGTGCGACGGGTGCGCGAGGCCGTCGGTTCCGACTTCATCATCTGCTACCGCCTCTCGATGGCCGACTACGTCGAGGACGGACAGACGTGGGAGGAAATCGTCGCGCTGGCAACCGAAGTCGAGGCAGCCGGCGCGACGATCCTGAACTCGGGCTTCGGCTGGCACGAGGCGCGGGTACCCACGATCGTCACCTCGGTGCCCAACAGCGCCTTCGCCGACATCAGCAGTGCGGTGGCCGAGCACGTCTCCATCCCGGTGGTGGCGTCCAACCGGATCAACATGCCGCAGAGCGCCGAGCAGATCCTGGCGGACACGCACGTCCAGTTGATCTCGATGGCGCGGCCCCTGCTCAGCGATCCGGACTGGGTGCTCAAGGCCGCCGAGGAGCGGGCCGACGAGATCAACACCTGCATCGCGTGCAATCAGGCCTGCCTCGACCATGCCTTTGTGCACAAGAAGGTTTCGTGTCTGCTCAACCCGAGGGCCGGGCGGGAGACGACACTGGTGCTCAGCCCGACGCGTCGGGCCCGTTCGGTGGCCGTCGTGGGCGCCGGCCCGGCCGGGTTGTCGGCCGCGGTCAACGCCGCCGAGCGCGGTCACCGGGTCACGCTGTTCGAGGCGGGGCCGGTCATCGGCGGCCAATTCGACCTGGCCAGAAGGATTCCCGGCAAGGAAGAGTTCAACGAGACCATCCGGTACTACACGACGATGCTCGGCAAGCTCGAAGTCGACGTGCGGCTGGGAGTTCGGGCCGGAGCCGACGACCTGGCCGGCTTCGACGATGTGGTGCTCGCGAGCGGGGTCACTCCGCGCCTTCCCGCCATTCCCGGGATCGATCATCCGAAGGTGCTCACTTACGCCCAGGCCATCACCGGTGCGCCGGTAGGCAAGTCGGTAGCGGTGATCGGCGCCGGTGGAATCGGCTTTGACGTCAGCGAATTCCTCACTACTGATCAGTCGCCGACCCTGAACCTCAAGGAGTGGAAGGCCGAGTGGGGTGTGGCCGACCCGCAGGAAGCCCGCGGCGCGCTGACCACTCCCCTGCCCGCGCCCGCCGTGCGCGAGGTGTACCTCCTCCAGCGCACCAAGGGACCACAGGGCCGCAATCTCGGCAAGACCAGCGGCTGGGTGCACCGAGCGTCGCTGAAAGCCAAAGGGGTGCATCAGCTTTCCGGAGTGAACTACGAGCTCATCGACGATGAGGGTCTGCACATCAGCTTCGGTTCCGAACACCGGGACCGACGCGTGCTTCCGGTCGACAACGTGGTGATCTGCGCCGGACAGGAATCGGTGCGTGATCTCGAAGAGGACCTGCGGCGCATAGGCATCGAACCCCACATCATCGGAGGCGCTGCTGTGGCAGCCGAACTCGATGCGAAACGAGCAATCAAACAGGGCACCGAACTGGCCGCCGCGCTCTAGGCTGCGCTGCGCAAACTTTCCGAAAAGCCCGCAATGGTGCTGCCCCGTCGGTATTTTTGACCCCGTCGAAGATTCCGCACGTGCGGGTTCAGATGCCGCCCGCACCCATGTGGTGGGGGGAGCAAGCGCATGGCCGTCAAGGAGTCCACCAGCCAACCGCTGATCGGCAAGGGCTGGGTCCAGGGCGTCGCCCTGGTGATGATCTTCGGCTTCTTCGTCATGGGCCTGCTGGCCTACCGCACCTACACGGCATCGATGCCGATGCCCGACAAGGTGGTCACCGAATCCGGGCAGGTGGTGTTCACCGGCGACGAAATCACCCGCGGTCAGGAGCTCTTCCAGTCGCGCGGCCTGCAGGAGTATGGGTCGATCGTCGGTCACGGTGCCTATCTGGGCCCCGATTACACCGCTGATTACCTCCGCCGGGCAACTGATGATGTGGCCGCCCAGCTGCGGGACGGGGGTATGGCCGACACCCACGACGCCGTCGTCACCGAGTTCCGCACCAACCGCTTCAACCCGGAGACCCGCACCCTGGTGTTCACCGACCGGCAGGCCGAGGCCTTCAACCGGATCACCGAGCACTATGCGGAATTCTTCGGGGAGGACTCCACCAAACACGGGCTGCTCCCCCGGCTCATCACCGACCCCGCCGAGATTCACGACCTGACCGCCTTCTTCGCCTGGACCGCATGGGCGTCGGCCGCTGACCGGCCCGGCCACAACTACAGCTACACCAACAACTGGCCCAGCGAACCCCGCGTCGACAACGGCCCCACCGCGCAGCTCATCGTCTGGTCGACGCTCTCGTTGATCATGCTGCTCGGCGGGACCGGCATCATGTTCGCCGTCTACGGGCGCTGGAGTCAGAAGATCGGTTGGCACAGCGCCGAAGCCCCGATGCTGTCGTTTCGCCAGCCTGGCGAAGTTCCGCTGACACGTGCACAGCGCTCGACCATCTGGTTCTTCGCCATCGTGTCGCTGCTGTTCTTGGCCCAGGCCCTGCTCGGCGGCGCCGTACAGCACTACCGGGCCGACCTGTCGAACTTCTTCGGGCTCGACCTGGCTGCCATCCTGCCCTACAACCTGGCCCGCACCTGGCATCTGCAACTGGCCCTGCTGTGGACCGCTGCGGCGTTCCTGGCAGGTGGAATCTTCTTGACCCCGTTCATCTCCCGGCGTGAGCCGCGACGGCAGCACTGGCTGTCCTACGGCTTGCTCGGCGCAGTGGTGATCGTCGTCGTCGGCTCGCTGATCACCGAGGCGCTGTCGATCTACGGGATCGTCCCGTCAGGTTCGCTGTTCTCGCAGCAGTGGGAGTACCTCGATCTCCCGCGGCTGTGGCAGATCCTGTTGATCGTCGGCATGTTCCTGTGGATTGCGATCATCTGGCGCGGCATGAGGGCCCGGCTCAAAACCGAGTCCAAGTTGAACATGCCGTGGGTGTTCTTCTTCTCGGGCCTGGCGATTCCGATGTTCTACGCGGTGGGCCTGCTCGCAGGCAGCGAAACGCACCTGACAGTGGCCGACTTCTGGCGCTTCTGGGTGGTGCACCTGTGGGTCGAGGACTTCCTCGAACTGTTCACCACGGTGATGGTGGCCTACATCTTCGTCATGCTCGGGGTGGTCAGCCAGCGCATCGCGCTCGGGGTGATCTTCCTCGACGTGATCCTGTATTCGGCCGGCGGCGTCATCGGCACCATGCATCACCTGTACTTCTCCGGAACTCCGGTGGAACACATGGCCCTTGGCGCCTTCTTCTCCGCAGCCGAGGTGATCCCGTTGACGTTCCTCACCGTGGAGGCCTGGGCCTTCCTTCAATTGGGGTCCAGACAGACCACCGGAGATGCCAAACCGTTCCCGCACCGATGGGCAGTGATGTTCCTCGTGGCGGTCGGCTTCTGGAACTTCGTGGGCGCCGGCATCTTCGGCTTCCTGATCAACCTGCCGATCGTGTCCTATTACCAGATCGGAACCGCGCTGACCGCCAATCACGCTCACGCCGCGATGATGGGCGTCTACGGCATGCTGGCCGTCGGGCTGGCCATGTTCGCCTTCCGGTATGTGATTCCGGCGGACAAGTGGCCGGAGAAGTGGGCGCGAGTGTCGTTCTGGTGCCTCAACATCGGCCTGGCCTGGATGGTGTTCGCCAGCCTGTTGCCGTTGGGTGTGCTGCAGCTGTACCACTCGGTCAACGAGGGCTACTTCGAGGCGCGCTCGCTGGGATACATCACCCAGCCCGGTAACGCGGTGCTGGAGTGGCTCCGGTTGCCCGGTGATCTGATCTTCATCATCGGTGGAGTGGTCCCGTTCGTCTGGATCGCCCTGCAGGCGGTGCGGCACTTCAAGTCCGGTCCGACCACCGACGAGATGCCCGAGAACCCGCTGTACACCGAGGTCAGCCCGACGCCCGTGCCGGAGGCGCGATGAACCCTCCGAGCACCGCGGTGTGGCTGATGGCGGGGTACGCCCTGGCACTGGTTGCGGTGGCCTGGGGATTCGACATGATGGCGCGGCGCGCCTCGATGCGCGCGGCCCGTTGGCGCACTGGGCAATTCACCTACCACGCCGATCACGACGCCTGGATGTGCCCTCAGGACCAGTGGTTGTGGCCCACGTCCTTCGACCCGGCCAACCGGGTGATGAGGTATCGAGCGAAGCCGTCGGTCTGCAACAGCTGCCCGGTGAAGTCCACCTGCACCAGCTCTGATCACGGCCGCGAGATCAGTCGGGAGGTAGATCCGTGGCCGTACTCGGAGGCCGGACAGTTTCACCGCGGGATCGCCTGCGCGGTAGCCGGATTGGCACTGGTCATGGTGGTAGCGATGGCGATCGGGCAGCACGGCGCCGGTGACGTGATCGTCCTGGCGGTGACGGCGACGGTCATCGTGGCCGCCGGTGTGCCACTGGCCCGCCACCTTTGGGCCAGCCCGGCCAACGCCCCCGACCACCTCCCGCACCGCACGGGCGAACAGGACATCACGGCCGTCAGCGTCGACCGGTTCACCACGAAGTGGGGCGGCGGCTGGGCCGACAGGAAGGAGACCCAGTGACCGGATTGTGGTTCTTGCTCGCCGCGGCGGGGTTGATCGTGTTGGTGGCGTTCGCGTACTTCTCGCTGAAGGTGCTGCGCGAGTACGAGCGGGGTGTGGTGTTCCGGATGGGCCGCGCCCGCCCGCTGTACGGGCCGGGGCTGGTGGTCCTGCTGCCACTGGCCGATCGGATGGTGCGCGTCGATCAGCGGGTGGTCACGCTGACCATCCCGCCGCAGGAAGTGATCACCCGCGACAATGTGCCGGCCCGGGTGAACGCCGTGGTGATGTTCCAGGTCACCGATCCGCTGAAAGCGATCATGGCCGTGGAGAACTACGCAGTGGCCACGTCACAGATCGCGCAGACCACGCTGCGGTCGCTGCTGGGCCGGGCAGATCTGGACACGCTGCTGGCGCACCGCGAGGATCTCAACGTCGACCTGCGCGGCATCATCGAAACCCAGAGTGCCCGCTGGGGTGTCGAGGTGCGCGTGGTCGAGATCAAGGATGTGGAGATCCCCGAATCGATGCAGCGGGCGATGGCCCGTGAGGCCGAGGCCGAACGCGAGCGCCGCGCCAAGGTGATCAACGCCCGCGGCGAACTGCAGGCCTCCGACGAGTTGCGTCAGGCCGCCGAAACGCTGTCGAAGAACCCGGCCTCGCTACAGCTCAGGTACCTACAGACACTGCTTGAGCTTGGCGCGGACCAGAATTCGACGGTGGTGTTCCCGCTGCCGGTCGACATCATCACGCCGTTCTTGAAGAACCCCGCCAGTCTCGGTGAGGCGCTGGCCAATGGTCTGGCCCGACACCGGGACTAGCCGCTGATCAGCCGCTCAGTTGCGCAACGCACCGGTCGGATTCCACGAACGGGCGCAGGCCGTCGACCGTGACCGGCGCGTCCCAGGCCGTCATCGCTCCCTGCATCAGGCCCAGGTGGATCGGGCAGATCACCTCGGGACGCACCCGTGCGATTTCCAGAAATGGGCAGTGCCGCAAGGAGATTTCGGCGCCGTCGGCGTCGGCTTCTGGGGCAAAGCCGAGGTCGCCGAGCAGGTCGACCAACTTCTCCACAGCTGTTCCATCGGCGGCATCGGATCGGGCGGCGGCCAACCGGGCGCCCATCTTGCGTCCGGCCTCATCGGTGCCTGCCCCCGGTACTGCCTCCGAGGCCACCGACTCCGCCAATGCCTCGGCAAGCAACCGGTAGTGTCGCGGACCGCCAGGGTCCATGCCGCGGACCGCGGCGAACAGCTGTGGCGGTCGCCCGGGCTTGTCGCGCGCGCCGGTGACCCGGCGGACCTGGTCCTGCTCGAGCAGCGCGTCGAGGTGGAATCGCACGGTGTTGACATGCACATCGAGTTTTTCCGCAATGGCCGCGATGCTCATCGGCGCATCGCTGTCGCGCAGCAGCATCAGCACATCGCGGCGTCTTCCACGCGGCGCGTTCATGGCTGTTGCGGCGGCAGGCTCGCCACCAGCGGCGCGTCGGCGGCCACCGGCCCCAGTTTGGCTGCCCCGCCGGGCGAACCCAACGGTTCGTCCCGTCCCGGCAGCGTCTCGGAGAAGAACGCGTCGTTGTCGTCTTTGTAAGCCTCGAACTCGTCGGGCAGGTCGTCCTCGTAATAGATGGCCTCGACCGGGCAGACGGGTTCGCAGGCGCCACAGTCCACGCACTCGTCGGGATGGATGTAGAGCGCACGGGCGCCCTCGTAGATGCAGTCGACGGGGCACTCCTCGACGCACGCGCGATCCATCACATCGACACATGGCTTGCCGATCACGTATGTCATGGCCCATAGTTTATACAAGGTTTGTTTGTAAAAACTGGAGCAACGCGATGACGGCACACACAACCTCGTCAATCGGCACCGACCTCGTCAGCACGCGGCCATTCCCGTCGCGCCTGGGGCCACGCGGAAACCTGGTCTACAAGCTCATCACGACCACCGATCACAAGCTGATCGGAATCATGTACATGGTCGCCTGCTACGTATTCTTCTTCACCGGCGGATTGATGGCGTTGTTCATCCGCACCGAACTCGCCGAACCCGGGCTGCAGTTCCTGTCCACCGAGCAGTACAACCAGTTGTTCACCATGCACGGCACTGTGATGCTGCTCTTCTACGCCACCCCGATCGTGTTCGGATTCGCCAACCTCGTGCTGCCCCTGCAGATCGGCGCGCCCGACGTGGCGTTCCCACGGCTCAACGCACTCTCGTTCTGGCTGTTCGTGTTCGGCGCGCTCATCGCCCTCGCGGGGTTCATCACTCCCGGCGGCGCAGCAGACTTCGGCTGGACCGGCTACGCCCCATTGAGCAACGCCATCCACTCCCCCGGCGCCGGCGGCGACCTGTGGATCCTGGGCCTGGCAGTGGCCGGTCTCGGCACCATCCTCGGCGCCGTCAACATGATCACCACCGTGGTGTGTATGCGCGCGCCCGGAATGGTGATGTTCCGGATGCCGATCTTCACCTGGAACATCCTCGTCACCAGCATTCTGGTGCTGATGGTGTTTCCGCTGCTGACCGCCGCATTGTTCGGCCTGGCCGCCGACCGCCACCTGGGCGCCCACATCTACGACCCCGCCAACGGCGGAGCCATCCTGTGGCAGCACCTGTTCTGGTTCTTCGGCCATCCCGAGGTCTACGTGGTGGCGCTGCCGTTCTTCGGCATCGTCACCGAGATCATCCCGGTGTTCTCCCGCAAGCCGCTGTTCGGCTACACCACACTGGTCTACGCGACGATCAGCATCGGCGCCCTGTCGATGGCGGTCTGGGCCCACCACATGTTCGCAACCGGAGCCGTTCTGCTGCCGTTCTTTTCCCTCATGTCGTACTTCATCGCCGTGCCGACAGGTATCAAGTTCTTCAACTGGATCGGCACAATGTGGAAGGGACAGTTGACCTTTGAAACACCCATGCTGTTCTCCGTGGGCTTCATGGTCACGTTCCTGCTCGGTGGACTGTCCGGCGTCATGCTCGCCAGCCCGCCGATCGACTTCCACGTCACCGACACCTATTTCCTGATCGCACACTTCCACTACGTGCTGTTCGGCACCATCGTGTTCGCCTCGTTCGGCGGGGTGTACTACTGGTTCCCGAAGATGACCGGCCGGTTGCTCGACGAGCGCCTGGGCAAGATCCATTTCTGGTTGACGTTCATCGGTTTTCACACCACATTCCTGGTGCAGCACTGGCTGGGTAACGAGGGCATGCCGCGCCGCTACGCCGACTACCTGCCATCGGACGGCTTCACCACGCTCAATGTGGTTTCCAGCATCGGCGCCTTCATCCTGGGCGTATCGATGTTGCCGTTCGTCTGGAACGTCTTCAAGAGCTGGCGCTACGGCGAACCTGTCGTCGTCGACGACCCGTGGGGCTACGGCAACTCACTGGAGTGGGCCACCAGTTGTCCGCCACCGCGGCACAACTTCACCGAATTGCCCCGGATCCGTTCCGAACGGCCGGCTTTCGAACTGCACTATCCGCACATGGTCGAACGGATGAGGGCCGAGTCGCATGTGGGCCGGCACTGAACCGGGCTCGCCGACCCGCCCAATGTCACGCTGGAGTGGCCCTCGTGTCCGAGAGCCACTCCAGTGTGACAAAGCGGTGGGTCGAGCAGCGGGTCACGCCTGCTTGAGGGCCTCGATTTCGAGGGTGATGGTGACCTTGTCGCCGACGACGGTGCCGCCGGTCTCCAGCGGCATGTCGATGTCGATGCCGAAGTCCTTGCGGTTCAACACGACCGAAGCCTCGAAACCGGCGACCGGACCCTGGCCCATGCCGGGGTTGACGCCGTTGTACTCGAGCTTCAGGGAAACCGGCTTGGTCACGCCCTTGAGGGTGAAGTCGCCGTCGACGATGTAGTCGTCACCGTCGGGGCGCACGCCGGTGGAGACGAACGTGGCGGTCGGGTGGTTGTCGGCGTCGAAGAAGTCTGCGGACCGCACGTGCGCGTCGCGCTGCTCGTTGCGGGTGTCGATGGAGTTGACGTCGATGGTGGCGCTGACCGACGGCGTGCCGTCCTCGGCGACGGTGATCGCACCACTGAACGTCTCAAAGCTGCCTCGGACCTTGCTCACCATGAGGTGGCGGACGGAAAAGTTGATCGACGAGTGCACGGGATCGATGGCCCAGGTGCCTGCGGTCAGGTCGGTGGCTACTGCGACGGTCATGGTGTCTCCTTGGGTTGTGCGGCCCGGTCGATCCGGCACCTTCACGAGACATAACCGGACCGCAGTCCGAATAATTTCCCGGTTTCGGAGACTTTTTCCGCCTTTTTCTGGCCGAGGGTGCGTGTCTGCTGCCCGGCGCGCCGCAAGATCCCCGCAGTTCGGGCACGCTCAAACAGGCATGAGGGGCCGACTGCGGGCTATCGGAAGTACGCGTCACCTGCGCCGATGCCCGGTGACGCCCGCGCGAGCATGCGCAAAACGCTGACGTTCAGCGGCGAGTCCACCGGCAGACGCGCACGCTCGCGGTGCTGCGTAGGCCGCCGGTCAGGCCGCCAGCGGCGAGTAATCCGTGGTGCGTTGACGGGCCGGGCGGCCGATGCCCTCAGCGATGGCGACGAGTTCGGCCACCGTTTTGGCCGATCCGTTCTCGGAGCCGGCCATCCGGGAGATGGTCTCCTCCATCAACGTGCCGCCGAGATCGTTGGCACCGCCGCGCAGCATCACCTGGGTGCGCTCGACCCCGAGTTTGACCCACGACGTCTGAATCGACGGGATCCGGCCGTGCAGCATGATCCGGGCCAGCGCGTGCACCGCCCGGTTGTCGCGGTGTGTCGGCCCGGGACGGGAACCGCCGGCCAGGTACAGCGGCGAGGACTGGTGCACGAACGGCAGCGGCACGAACTCGGTGAAGCCGCCGGTCTGGTCCTGGA
Source organism: Mycolicibacterium arcueilense (assembly GCF_058536225.1). Taxonomy (NCBI): domain Bacteria; kingdom Bacillati; phylum Actinomycetota; class Actinomycetes; order Mycobacteriales; family Mycobacteriaceae; genus Mycobacterium; species Mycolicibacterium arcueilense. Next base: position 46,909 of record NZ_JBZTYL010000037.1, on the reverse strand, counting down.
TGCCGCGGAGCACGTTGAGGTGGCCCACCCAGTGCTTGGGTGTGTCGACGTGGCCGTACATCATCGTCGACGACGAGCGCAGCCCCACCTCGTGCGCGGTCGTCACCACGTTGATCCACTCCGAGGCCGGCAGCTTGCCCTTGGTGAGCACCCAACGCACCTCGTCGTCGAGGATCTCGGCGGCCGTACCGGGGATCGAGCCCAGCCCGGCCTCACGCAGCGACGTCAGCCATTCCCGCACGGACAACCCGCTGCGGGTGACGCCGTTGGCGATCTCCATGGGCGAGAACGCGTGCACGTGCATCGAGGGCACGCGGGCCTTGACCGCCCGCACCAGGTCGGCGTAACCGGTGACGGGAAGCTCGGGGTCGATACCGCCCTGCATGCAGACTTCGGTGGCACCGGCGACGTGCGCCTCCCAGGCCCGGTCGGCCACCTCGGCAGTGGACAGCGAGTAGGCGTCCGCGTCGCCCTTACGCTGCGCGAAGGCGCAGAACCGGCAGCCGGTGTAGCAGATGTTCGTGAAGTTGATGTTGCGGTTGACGACGTAGGTGACGTCGTCGCCGACGACATCGCGACGCAGCGAATCCGCTAGGGCGGCAACCGCTTCCAGCGCCGGACCGTCCGCGGTGGCCAGGGCGAGGTACTCGTCGTCGCTGCAGCCGCCCGGATCGCGTTCAGCGGACCGCAGTGCGGCCAGTACGTCGGTGTCGACGCGTTCGGGAGCGCGGGCAGCCAGCTCATGCACCTTGGCGCGGATCGACTCCCAGTCGCCGAATGCGCTGTCGAGGTCGCTCCGGGTCTCGGTGAGCCTGCCCTCGGAGTCGATCGCGGAGTGCAGATCGGTCCGGCCCAACGACTCCGATGCTTCGTCGGGTTCCTGCCACGGCCGCCCGACCGGGTTGACGTCGAGGGCGAACCCGGTGTCGGGATCGGCCAGCGCATCGACGTGCCCACGCACCCGCGGATCGATCCAGGCCGCACCGGCCTGCACGTACTGCGGTTGGGCGGTGAGTCGCTGCACCAGGTCATAGCCGGCCTCGCCGGTGACGTCGGCCAGATCGTCCAATGCCGGCCAGGGCCGTTCGGGGTTGACGTGATCGGGGGTCAGCGGCGACACGCCGCCCCAGTCGTCGACGCCGGCGCCGACGAGAGCCAGGCATTCGTCGCGCGACACCAGATTCGGCGGTGCCTGGATACGCATCTTCGGCCCCAGCACCAGGCGGGTCACCGCGATCGTCGCGATGAAGTCGTCGATCCCGGCATCGGGCGTCGACGCCATGGCGGTGTGGTCCTTGGCCCGGAAGTTCTGCACGATCACTTCCTGAACGTGCCCGAACTCCTTGTGGGACTTACGGATTGCGTGCATCGTCTCGGCACGTTCGGTCAGGGTCTCGCCGATCCCGACCAGCAGGCCGGTGGTGAACGGGATGGACAGCCGGCCGGCGTCGTCCAGGGTGCGCAGCCGCACCGCCGGATCCTTGTCGGGACTGCCGTAATGCGCCTCGCCCTTGACCTCGAACAGGCGCCGGGAGGTGGTCTCCAGCATCATGCCCATCGACGGAGCGACGGGCTTCAGCCGAGACAGCTCGGACCAGCTCATCACGCCCGGATTCAGGTGCGGCAGCAGACCGGTCTCCTCGAGCACGCGGATCGCCATGGCCCGCACGTAGTCCAGCGTGGAGTCGTAGCCGCGCTCGTCGAGCCACTGCCGGGCCTCGTCCCAGCGTTCCTCGGGACGGTCGCCCAAGGTGAACAATGCCTCCTTGCAGCCCAACTCGGCGCCCCGGCGGGCCACATCGAGAATCTCGTCGGGCTCCATGTACATGCCCATGCCCTGAGCGCGCAGCTTGCCGGGCACGGTCACGAAGGTGCAGTAATGGCAGGTGTCGCGGCACAGATGCGTGACGGGGATGAAGACCTTGCGCGAATAGCTGACCGGAAGCCGGCCCTTGGCTCCACGCCGGCCCGCCGATTCCAGGCCTGCATCGCGTACCCGGGCGGCGCTGGCACACAGATCGGCCAGATCCTCGCCGCGAGCGGTCATGGCGACCGCGGCCTCGTCGACATTGAGGGTCACGCCGTCACGGGCCCGGCGTAACACGCGGCGTAGAGCTGCCGAAGCGGGCGGCGCACTGGGCGCAGCGGGCTTCGGTGGGACGGCCGGGGTAGGCAGATCGGCGCCGTGCTGGGGGTTCAGAGCCACTTCCGTGTAACCCCGTCGTTGTGCACGATCATCCACGCGTCTCACATTCTGAAACCAATGCGCCCGGCATACCGGCCACAGTAGACCGTGCAAGTCACTGCACTGCGGGGCCCTTACTGGACACACAACTTAAAGGTGCGACGAACAGGTTGCCGACCGCGTAAGTTGTTCCCGTCGGGAAGGGGATACCGAGGGAGTCGTGATGTCCACAAATGTTCGTTCGTATCTCGTAGCGGGAGCCGCCGCAGCCACCGCCACCGCTATCGCGCTCACCCCGGTACAGGCTGCCCCGGCAGACATTGCAGTCCCTGCACACCCGACATCGACTCAGCCGCAGCTGACGCAGGCGATGGTCGATCTACTCGCCGCGGCGAGCCGGATGACCGCCGCGGTGGCGCCGAATCTCTCGGGTCAGACAGGCTCGGCTCCAGCCTTCGGCGCGGCCCCAGCCGCCACGGCGACCGGCAATGTCACCGCGGCGCCGACCGCGATCGCGATCGCACCCAACTTGGCCAACACGATCGACCAGGTCTACGTGACGGTCGAGCCCTGGGTGCAGTGGGGATTCGAAGTCGGCGCATATGCACTCGGATGGATCCCGTGGGTCGGCGGATGGGCCGGTGGCCTGCTGATGGACGCCTACAATTTCGGCCAGTCCCTCGTCGCCAGCGGCGTCTTCAACTTCACCGACTGGTTGCGAGGTGACGGCGGGATCATCCAGAATCTCGCCGACTTCGGCGTGGATGCCGTCCTGGCTGTCGCGTGGCTCGGCATCGACGTCGTCGGCACGTTCATCCCGCTGCCGCCGATCCCCCTGCCGCCGCGTCCGCCGCTGCAGGGACCGTTCCTGGCCAGCACGCTCGCCGCACCGACAGCAGCCCTCGAAGGCGCCGTCCAGAACCCGCTCACCCACCTCACCGATGCGATCACCAAGGCCCGCGACGACTTCGCCACGGCAGTCAAGTCACTGACCGAGGGGACCGGTCTCGCGACCCTCACCGACCGGCTCAAAGAGCAAGCGGCGGCGACCGAAAAGACGCCGGTCACAGACGTTGCCGGAAGCTCGGTCGACCAGGCCGTCGAAGGCACCATCGACAACATCGAGAACGCTTCAGAGAACCTCGCGACCGGCCTGAACGAGACCGTCAAGGATGTTGCGGGCAACGTCGGCCAGCAGTTCAAGCAGGTCACCGACGAGATCGGTGTGGTCCCGCGCTCGGCCCGTCAGTCGCTGCGGAACACCGTTGCCGCCCCGGCTGTCACCGACGCTGACACAGAAGAAGCCGTCAAGACCGTCACCGACCAGGTCTCGGCCGACAAGCCGGCGGCCCGTTCGGTGCGACAAGGCGTCCGCGCAGCGGTCGACAAGGCCACAACGGACGCGACGAAGGCCGGCGACGATGCACGTGACGCGGTGAAGACGGCCGCGAAGAACCTGGCGCCGAAGACCAAGCCGAAGACGGACAAGACGGCTACGCCCAAGGACGCGAAACCCAAGCAGTCCAAGAACTCCGGCGACAGCAGCAAGTCGAAGAAGGACAACAAGAAGTAGGTCAGTGGCGGTGACGCCGTCGCAGCATCGCCACCGGTGGTAGCGCACCGGCGGCGATGAATATCAGCGAGCCGTAGGCCATCAGTCCTGGGCCGGCGAAGATGATGTCGCCACCGGGTCCGCCGAAGGTCATCGCGACGACGGCGGCCAGCCAGGTCCACAGCGGTAGCGCCGCCAACCGCATGGAGTCGGTCCAGTACATGGCTGCCCATACGAGCGCGGTGTTGACCGCTCCGGCCGCCAGCGCGCTCACCGGGAACGGGATCGGTCCAATATATGTAGGCAGCAGAAGTGCGCCTACGACGGCGGAGATGATGCCGTCAACCGCGAGCAGTGCCAGGACGATACGGCCCAGCACAAGGTCGGAGAGCGAGGTCAGGTGGGAATGCTGTCGAGCAGACCGACCATCGAGCCCACTACCCACTCGTAGTTGTCAAAACGGTCCTGCCAGTGCTGCAGATTCGGATCCAGATCGGGGTCCATGAATGTCCCTTCGACGCTTCTGAGTGGCGAGCTTACCTCGTCCGGTTTCGGCTATTGCAGATTCAGTCCGGTCAGCAGGTCGGTTTCCCACCCGCGTGCATCGCGCTCTCCCGCGTCGCCCGAAACGAGCACGTAGTGCTCCTCCCCGAGCAGTGGCAGGGCGAGGTTGTTGGACAGCGCGAAGGCGCCGCCGTCGGCCGCGACGGTGACCTGGGTGGCGTGCGCGCGCATCGCGGCGACCTTGGCGGGCAACTGGGCGGTGGCGTCGATGACGGCGTCGACCCGGTCGTCGGCGTACCCGAAGGGAACATCCCCGACGTCGATCCGGATCCACTCCGTCGGCACGTCCCGCAGGCTCTGGAGACCGGTCCGCATTGCGCTGCTCGCCATGACAGTCCAATAGAACTTGGGCACGGCCCATCCGGCGGCCGCGACGGCCGCGGTGGTGACGCGGTGGGCTTGTTTGTGGTCGGGGTGCCCATATCCGCCGTCGGGGTCGTAGGTGACGACGACGTGCGGTCGCAGCTCCTCGACGATGCGCACCAGTTCACCCACGGCCTCGTCGAAATCGGCGTCGATGAAGCGCTGTTGCTTGCGCGCCGGTGAACCCTCCATGCCCGAGTCCCGCCATCGGCCGGGGCCACCCAGGAAATGCGGTGCTCCGATGCCGAGCGCGCTCAGGGCCTCGGTCAGCTCGCTGATGCGGTATCCGCCGAGTTGATCGGCTTGGTCGACGGCCAACCGGGCATAGCGGTCGCCGATGACCTCCCCCTCCTCTCCGAGGGTGCACGTGACCACCCGGACGTCGGCACCGCGCGCTGCGTAGTGCGCGATCGTGGCACCGGTGGTGAGGGTTTCGTCGTCCGGATGGGCGTGAACGAACAACAGGCGGGGCGTTTCGCTGGGCATCGTGACTGACGATAGCGACGCGCCGTGGGCGGCGCAGAAAGTCGAGCACTGCCCCACCTCCGCGCCTACATTCACTCAGGTGACCCGGCGCGAGCTCGAGTTCGGCTGCAGCATCGTCGTGATCGGGTTGTTGGCGGGCCTCGCGGGGATGGCGACGACGGTTCTTCTGCACTTCGTCGAACACCTCACCTACGACTTCACCTTCGGCTCGCTGCTCGACGGTGTCACCGACAGCAGCCCGGTGCGACGCACGGTCGGACCGATGATCGGTGGCGCGCTGGCGGGTTTCGGCTGGTGGATTCTGCGCCGGCACTACGAGGTGCCCGGACTGGCCTCGACCATCGCCGATCACCGACCCATCCCCCGGGTAGCGATGACACTTGATGCCGGGCTGCAGGTTCTGGTCGTCGGCGCGGGCGCATCCCTGGGACGTGAGGGCGCGCCGCGTCAGATGGCTGCGGTGCTCGGTGACGTCGGAACGTCCCGGTGGGCACTGACACCCCACGACCGCGAGATTCTGCTCGCCTGCGCCGCAGGGGCCGGACTCGGCGCGGTGTACAGCGTCCCGGTCGGTGGCGCCTTGTTCGCGGTCCGGATCATGATGCACACGTGGCACCCGCGAGCCGTCGGCGCCGCGTTGATCACCTCGGCGCTCGCCGTGGCAGTCGCATCGCCGGTGACGCATGTGCGGGCTCCGCTCGATTGGCCGAAGCCCGAATTGTCTTATCTACTCACCGCCTTCGCCTTGGTGATGGCGCCGCTGGTGTTCGTGGTGGGGGCGGCGTTCAACCGGATGATGGCCATGGCGCGGCCTGCCGTACCGGTCACGTCGTGGCTGATCATTCCGGGCGTTGCCCTGGCAGGACTGTTGGTGGGCCTGGGTTCGGTGTGGTTGCCGGAGCTGCCAGGCAACGGCAAGAGCATTCTCACGGTCAGCCTGAACAGCGCCCTCACGGTGGGCTCGGCCGCGGCGATCCTGCTGCTGAAGCCGCTCCTGACGGCGATCTTTCTGCGTGCCGGGGCGGTGGGCGGCATGCTGACACCGTCGCTCGCGACCGGCGCGGCCCTCGGGTCCGTGATCGCCCTGTCGATCAATACCTGGACCGAACACACCGTGAGCATCGCTGCGGTGTCGTTGACTTGTGCTGCCGGCGTGCTTGCGGTGACGCAGCGGGCCCCTATCTGGGCGGCACTTTTCGTGTGGGAGTTGGCCCGTCCGCCGTACTGGGTACTGCTGCCGTTTCTCGCCGCCGCGCTCGCGGCCCACGGGCTGCAATCGCTTGCCGAGAGACGCCGCGAGGTAATGGTCGACTGATTAGACCAGGCAAACTCGGCAACGAAATCCGTAGATTTTGAAACTGACCGAGCCTGCCACATAGTTGCCAACGCAAGCACGGTGCGAATACCGAGACCGCTGGTCCCATTAGTGGGCGGCGTCGCAACCATGGTGGCCGTGTTTTACAGATCACACCGCAATGTCCACTGTGTGCGCGCTAACTTTCCAGCTGCCGCCGCGGCGACATTACCGCTGGGTAACCTGGCCGGGCTTGTCGATCAAGCCTTCGCTGGCAATCTAGTGACATGACCTGCCAATTATTTGCTGCAGCGGGCCACTGCCATGCCCAATAACGCTACGATGGGTTTCGCAATGGGTTGACGCGACCACGGGAAATCCCGACTACCAGCAATATTTCAGATACCCGACGTTCATTTGCGGAGGCCCACACGGGTTCCTGCGAGCTGAAAATTACTTAAGAAAATTTGCAGACAACCCAACTTACTTTGGGGTAACTTCTGCGCCGACGTTAGTTACGCTCCCGTAAGGAGATTCAATGCAGCTCGCTTCCCGGTCATACCTGGCCGCCGGCGTGGCACTCGTGGGTGCCAGCGCCATCGCGGTCAGCCCGATGGCCCCGTCCGTACCGGCCGCCTCGCCGGTACACATGCCGGTCGCCCTGACCGCCGCCGTGGACAACCCGCTGACGGTTTTCGAGCCCGCGTTCGCCGCCACGCAGACGATGATCAGCAACATCATCGAGCGCCAGACCACCAACCCGGCACCGATCGCGAAGCAGCTCGTCGAGAACGCGGTCGCCGGTTACCAGGTGGCGCTGTCCACTCCCCCGGCGTGGCAGATCGCCAAGGTACTGGCCGACGCTGTCATCGCGGCCCAGAATTTCGGCCCCAACCTCGCAGCACTCGGTGAAACCACGTCTGCGGCCGGGACCGCTCTCAGTCAAGCCTTGAGCGACTTGGGCGCCGGCCTGCCCGCCGGACTCGAGGCCGCGATGGCGAAGATCGCCGCCGGTGATCCCGGTGGTGCGCTCGACGGTTTGGTGTTGGACGGGATGCAGCCCATCATCAACATCTTGATCTTCGCGGTGTCCCCCGAGATCAACGCGGTCGGGCATGTACTCAACATTCCGCAGCCGCTCATCGACGCCGCATCGGAGGCCGCTATCGGAGTCGTGATCGGACTGGCCGCCGCGACCGTCGGCGTCGGGTACGACCTGGACGGTCAGCCGCGAGCCATTCTGAAGCAGGCCCTCGTCGGAGCTCAGGACGTGGTGAACGCCGTCACCACCGGCGATCCGGTCAAGGTGATCAATGCGCTCCAACACGGCATCGCCGATTTCGCCGAGAGTGTGGTCTTCCAAACCGATGCGACGATCTCGATGGGCAACTATATCGAGGACACCTTCGCCAACGCCTTCAAGCAGCTCAAGCCCAAGCCGTTCGACCCGCCGATCGAGCTCCCCACCGCCAAGGCCCTGGCTGCACCGGCACCCGTGACGATCGAGGTCTCGACGCTGAAGGAAGAGACGGCATCAACCCCAGTTGCCAACGCGGGCAATGCCTCTGCCGTCGTCGACGGTGCCGGCCCTGACGCTGCCTCGGACGCCGCCGATGGTGTGGCTGCACCGAAGGCCGACGCCGCAGACTCCGCCGGCGCCGGTACGGACGCGAGCGACAGTGACGACACCACCAAGGCCGCCACCAAGCTGTCGACGAAGGCATCGCCGAAGGCCGACAAGGGACAGGAAAAGGCGACCTCTGCCAAGGCCGTCCGCACCCAGGTGAAGTCCGCCGTCAAGAAGCTGACCGACGGACTGAAGAAGGACAAGCCCGGCACCCAAAAGGGCGCTCAGAAGAAGTCCGAGTCGACCAGCGGCTCCGACAAGGGCTCCGACAAGTAGCCCCAGCACCAGCGCCAGGCCCTCTCCATCGACCGATGGAGAGGGCCTTCCGCTTCTTCGGAAGTTCTCAGCCTCCACTCAGCTGTGTACTCCGTCGGGCCGCTGCGGACCCACGTCGCGCAAAATGACGGCCACCGACTTTTCATTGCCCCGACACCGAACTGGCGAACCCGCTGGTGCCGTCTGCAGCGCAGCGGGAAGCCCGCCGCCGGTCCCGCTCGAGAGCCCCGGGAGACTGCCGCCCACTGCGCATGGAACCGTTGATTTCGCAAACATCAAGATCGGCCGGTTCGCGTTCGGTTTCACATGACTTTCTCCGCTGATCGACGGGAACAGCGAACTCGTTATATTCAACGGCCTTTGGCGCCAGCTATCGGCGCCGTCGACAGGCGGGGGATCCGCGATATTCTCAAGATCGCCTAATCACTGCTATCTAGCAGCTAGTTCACCTTGCTCACGACCCCATTAGCCGCCGCGGGCCCTTCGGCGGCAACTTTTCAAAATTACGAATTTGTAAAGTTACTCTCAGGTAGCTTCAGCCTCGTCGGGGATTGGATCCATCTAGAGGAGAAGCAATGCAAGTCGCAGCTCGTCCCTATCTCGCCGCTGGCGTCGCGTTGTTCGGAGCCAGTGCCATCGCGATCAGTCCGGTCGCTCCGCCGATGCCCGACATCGCGGTTCCGACAGTTTCGTCGGCCGCGGTGAGCCTGTCTGCAGCAACCGATCCAATCCAGGCCTATGCGGACCTGTTCGCGAACACGATCGCCAATGTGTCGGCCCTGATCGGCACGGAGGTGACCGATCCCGCACCCATCCTGCTGCAGGTGATCACGAATCAGCTCACCACCGCGGGTTCGCTCTTCACAGCCTTGCAGGGCTCTGCCACCGCACTGGGCAATGCGCTGGACCCGTCGAACCCGTGGAGCATCCCGTCGCTGCTGCAGGCCTCTCTCACCGATCTCCTCGCAGGCAACATCAACGGCGCGGTGTCCAACCTCTGGAGCGCATTCCTCACCCCGGTGGCCGGTGCGGCGCTTCCGTTGCTCGAACCTGCCATCAATGCCATCAGGCAGCCGGTGCAGAACCTGGCCAACGTGCTGAGCAACCCGGCGATTGTGGCACTGCCCGCCCTCGGCCTGCTCAACGTCGCCTACCGGACAGTCACGGTGGCGGGAAACGTTGGCCAGGACATCGTTGACTCTGCCACGGCGGGCGATGCGCTGGGAGTCCTCAACGCGATGCTCGGCGGTCCTGCCGTCGTCGCCGATGCGTTCCTCAACGGCGACGCGCTCGGCGGCGGCGTGTTCGGTCCAAGCCTCGGCCTGCTGAGCACCCTGCGACAGGCCCGCGAGCTGATCGCCGCGGCGATCACACCACCAGCCGCTGACGCCGCGCGCACGGCCGCCGACGCAACCCTCACATCCGCGGCGAAGGTCGTGACGCTGGATGTCAGCCCGAAGGCCGCCGTTGTGTCACCGGCACCTGCCGCTGCTCCGGTCGAGGCTGCTCCGGTTGTGGTCGCACCCGCTGAAAGCGAAACTGCTGCCGGTGATTCCGCTGCGACGAAATCGCCGTCCAGTGTCTCCACCCCGGTGGTGAAGGACAGTCTCAAGGCCGAACCCGGCAAGACCCTGTCGACCAACCGGTCCACCTCGGCCAAGCAGGTCCGTGAGGGCCTTCAGGGGTCCGTCAAGAGTGTGACCGACGGACTGAAGAAGGCCACCGAGGGGCTGAGCGGCAAGAGAGCCGAGGCAGGCAAGCACCGCGCGGCGAGCTCCGGCGGAGGCTCGTCATCGTCAGGGTCGGGCGACGCATCCTGATGCACCCCAGTCAGTGGGCCTCCTCGCGTGAGGGGGCCCACTGCACGATCTGCTACCGCCCCTTGGTCCAGCTGCCCGCGTCACCGACGATGCCGACGGGTACGGCACCGGTCAGACTGACGTTCTGCACACTCGGTCCTGCGGCAACGATCGTCGTGTCCTGAAGGATCGGGAGAACTGTCGACATGTTCCACAGACGCGGCTCGACAGCCTGGATCACCTCGGCAATATTCTGCGAACCATCCAGTGCCGCATCAATTTTCGGCTGAATGCTGTGATCACAGATCCCGGTGATGTTGCTGGGCGCCTGCACCAGATCACCTGACTCCGGAGCCGGAATAGGCTGGGTGGGTGTCGGTGTGGTGCTCGGCGCCGGGGGTGCGACCGTGGTGGTGGGCTTCGGCGACGACGAGGGAGTGACCCCGGGTACCGCGGTCGAGACGGCGGTCGCCTCCAACGCCCGGCAGCCGTAGCGCGATGCGAGGCTGGTGGCCAGGTCTCCTCCGGCCTGATGCCAGCCGACGACGGCGTCGATCCGGTTGTTGGTCAGCGCATCTCCGTACAGCGCCACCGGGTCGAGGGCCAGCACCGAGGCGTCGATTCCCACGTTGCGAAGCTGATCGGCCGCGGTGTTGGCGACGGCGACCGACGTCGGATCGTTGGACGCAACACCGAGCACCAGCGTCAGCGCGGCGCCGTCCTTGGTGATGCGCTGCCTCCCGTTGTCCGGGGCCGGCGGCGCGCCCGGAGCGGGCGGCTCGGCCGCGGGCTCGATCTGGTAACCCGCGCCGCGCAACAGATCAAGCGCAGCCTCCCGCGACATCGCCGGAGGGGCTGTCGGTACGTAGCCGGGATCCGATGGTGAGCGCACCTGCGCCTGCGCCAACGTCACCGTGTTGTCGTCGCCCGCGCCGACCGAGGCCAGCAGGTCGACATCGATCAGACCCAGGATCGCCTTGCGCACCTGGGCTTCGGCCAAGGTGGGCTGCCCTCCGCGAAGCGTCAGCTGCATCACCCGCGGAGTCACGATCCTCGCGGTGCGAACATCGGGGATCGCGCTCAGTTGCGCGAAAGTGGCTGCGCCACCGTGCACCTGGGCCACCTGGGTGTCGCCGTTGCGGATGGAATCGGCGAGGGCGGCCGGTGCTCCACCACGTCGGAACAACACCAGGTCAGGCTTGGCCGGCGCGCTCCAGTACCTGTCGTTGCGGGCGAGCAGGATCTCGTCACGTTGCGGGTCAATGCTTTCCACGCGGAACTGCCCGCCGGTCACCGGCATCGCGCGGGCCAGACCGGCGCCGAAGCCGCCGGGAATGTCCTTGACGATGTGGGCCGGAAGGATGTCGTTGAACAGCTCCCGCCACGCCGGATAGGGCTGGGAGAAGGTGACCACCGCCTGCTTGCCGCCCTCCACCGATTGGACACCGGTGATCAGGTCATAGCCGGCCGGGTCGACGACTCCCGGTTGGCTGACCATTTGGCGCCAGAGGTACCAGTAGTCATCGGCGGCGATGGGGGCGTTGTCGGTCCATTGCGCTTCCGGACGGATCTTGTAGGTGACCGTGAACGGGTTCTGGTTGGTCACCTCGGCCGATTCGAGCAGAGTCGGATCGAGCTCCCAGTGCGAGCCCGTCGGAGACTTCGGGTCGGGTACCGGCCGGAAGGAACTCGGCAGCACCATCGAGGCGACCGCGGCGTTCACCGGCGACTGGTCCGACAACAGGTGCGGGTTGAACCCCGGGCCGATCGAATCGATGGCCATGATGATCTGTGTCGCCTTCATCGGGGGCGGCGGTGTCGTCTCGGTCGTCTCGGTGCTCTGCGGAGCCGGCGGCGGGCTCACAGTGCAACCGCTGAACAGGAGCGCCGGCACCGATATGAGCGCCCCGATCGTCAATTGGGCGCAGCGGAGGGGTGTCGGCACGCCACTCAGCGTATCGACCGCCCGGCAGCGCACTTGTCCCCGCACCGACAGTCCGCCCCAACCCCTTGGCCCGCAAATGGTGTCCGGCATGCATCGAATATGTGAACTCCGGGCGAAAATTCGCGCGAAAGAGCGCAATAGGGCGCCAAAAACTGGCCGATCGCGGCACCTACCCCAAGATCAAATCTGATTGCTGCCCAACATTGCAGGCAGGCACAAGCCGGCAATTGGTGCGGCGCCGCAAACCCGGCACGAAGGACGGTCACACCACTTCGCCTGGCGGCGATGCCTCCGCAACCCGATCAGAGTGGTTGAAATGCAGATCTTTCGAGGACATTTGGCGGGACACCGCCGACATCAAGATGACTGGCCCGTCACGCCTGGACGACGTTTCCGGCCCAGTCCCACTCTTCAGCTAAACCCAACACACACGGGACCGCGATTTTCACTTGCATGACACAACTTGCCACAAAATTTGAAGGCTCGGACGGTATTTGTGTGTGCAAAATCTCAAATTCACCTGAGAAATCGCTAAGTCGACGTTATCGTCGATCACGTCAGTTTCGGACCAGAGCAACCAAATCAGGGGGAGCCACTATGCACGTCGGTGTGAAGCAATCGATGACAGGAGCCACAGCGCTACTCGCGGCAGGCGCGATCGCCATCGGCCCGGCCATCGGACCGGTCGGCGCACAGGCGCCGGAAGCACTTCGAGCCGCGCACGTTGCGGATGTCAACCTCATGGCGGCACCGGATCCGATTGCGGCACTCGAGGGTTTCACCGAATCCGGGGTGCGTTTCGTCCAAGGCATCGCTGGGCTACCGGTGGCCGCCATCGCCGCCGCCCTGGCCATCGCCGACGGCGACCCCCAGGCCTTCTACAACTCGATCCGCCAAGTCATCGATGCACCGCTGTGGGTCATCGACCCCGCCCTCGGAATCAACCAGACGTCACTCACCGGCAAGGGCCTGGCGGCGCTGTTCCCCGACCACGCCGACGATATCCAGGCCTTCCGCAACAACGTGCTGTGGGCAGCGACCGACAGTTTCCGATCATCGATCGCCGACCTCCTCGGGGTCGAGGACACCAGCACTCCCCTCGACGTGCTCACCCCGCTCGCCGGTTTCGCTGCGGGCGCCCTCGACTCCGGCTATCGACTGGTGGAAGGCCTCGCGCTCGCCCCGTTCGGACCGATCAAGGCGATCATCGACATCGCCGGCGGCATGGAGCCCAACGTCGCCGTTTACCACATGCTCGACAGTTACATCAGCGCACCACTTTGGGTGGCCGACTCCTTCATGGGCACCGGTCCGACCCAGCAGGCCATCCCCATCGGACTGAAGGCGCTGTTGCCCAACCGGGCCGACGGTATTCAGGACTTCCGGAACGACGTGTTGTGGAAGGCGACGAACTCCGTCCGTGAAGTCGTCCGCGAGGCGCTCGGCGTGGACCCGAGTGAGAATCCGAACAATCCGCAAACCACATTGGTCACCAGCAAGGTGAGCGAACCTCCCGCTCCGAAGACGTTGGTCAGCCTCGACGTCGAAACGGCCCCGCCGGCGCCGGAGAAAGCCACGACGGAGACACTGGAGGTCAAGAAGCCCAGGGTCGAGAAGACGACGCCTCTCGTGAAGGCACGGACTCAGCTTCGCGAGAGCCTCAACTTCAGCACGCACCAGACCGGAGCCAAGGTGTCCGGAGGCTCGGACACGTCGACACCGCCCAAGCCCGAAACCACCGATCTGAAAACCACCGTCAATCAGCTCAAGGAGAAGTTCGGCTTGAAGGGTGGCGCCGACAGCCCGACCCCAGGCAAAGCCACCGCCACCGGCAACACCACCGGTTCCTCCACCGCTGATGACGGTGCAGGCAAGAAGACCGACTCTAAGAGCGACGCCGCCTGAGAACTGGTGCGCCAGTAGCGATATCGCGGGGGATATCGCTACTGGCGCATCACTGTCCTGATCCGCACCCCCGCGGCCCCCACCGTGAATGGCCAGTTATCGCACGTTACGCCCGAAAAGCGGTGCTATAACTGGCCATTCGACGACCGAATGCGAGAGCTATCCGCGCGCCTTGGCCCGGGCCTTGGCACGTGCCCGCAGCGAGGCGGTCAGCTCGACCTTGCGCACCCGGACGACCTCGGGGGTCACCTCGACGCACTCGTCCTCGGCGCAGAACTCCATGGCCTGCTCCAGGCCCAGGTCCAGGGGCCGGGCCAGGGTTTCCATGACGTCGGCCGTCGACGACCGCATGTTCGTCAGCTTCTTCTCGCGGGTGATGTTGATGTCGAGATCCTCGGCGCGCGGGTTGATCCCGACGACCTGGCCCTCGTAGGTGTCCTCACCCGGCTCGACGAAGAACTGCCCTCGGTCCGCCAGCTGGATCATCGCGAACGGGGTGATCGAGCCGGACCGGTCGCTCACCAGCGAGCCGGTGTGGCGGGCCCGGATCTCCCCGGCCCACGGCCGGTAGCCCTCGAACACCGCGTTGGCGATACCGGTGCCACGCGTCTCGGTCAGGAAGTCGGTACGGAAGCCGATCAGTCCGCGGCTGGGCACCACGAAGTCCATGCGCACCCAACCGGCGGCATGGTTGGTCATCTGTTCCATCCGGCCCTTGCGGTTGGCCATCAGCTGGGTGATGGAACCGACGAACTCCTCGGGACAGTCGATGGTCAGCTCTTCGAACGGCTCGTGCAGCTTGCCGTCGATGTTCTTGGTGACCACCTGCGGCTTGCCGACGGTCAGCTCGAAGCCCTCGCGTCGCATCTGCTCGACGAGGATGGCCAGCGCCAGCTCACCGCGGCCCTGCACCTCCCAGGCGTCGGGGCGGCCGATGTCGACGATGCGGATCGACACGTTGCCGACGAGTTCGGCGTCGAGACGGTTCTTCACCATGCGGGCCGTCAGCTTGTGCCCCGACACCCGGCCGGCCAGCGGCGAGGTGTTGGTGCCGATCGTGACCGAGATGGCGGGCTCGTCGACGGTGATGCGCGGCAGCGCGTGCGAGTTGTCGGGATCGGCCAGGGTGTCGCCGATCATGATCTCGGGAATCCCGGCGACCGCCACGATATCCCCAGCCGCCGCTTCCTCCGTCGGGTTACGGTCGACGCCCTCGGTGGCCAGCAACTCGGTGATCTTGGCGTTGGTGATCACAGGCGAGCCGTCGACCTCGCGCATCCACGCGACCTGCTGGCCCTTCTTGAGGCGGCCGTTGTAGATGCGGATGAGGGCGAGACGGCCCAGGAAGGCCGAGGCGTCGAGGTTGGTGACCAGGGCCTGCAGCGGCGCCTCCGGGTCACCCGAGGGTGCCGGGATGTGCTCCATCAGCACGTCGAACAGCGGGTCGAGGTTCTCGCCGTCAGGGTTCTCACCGTTGGCGGGCTGCGTCGTCGAGGCGATGCCGGCTCGGCCCGAGGCATACAGGGTGGGCAGGTCCAGTGCCTTCTCGGCGGCCGTCTGGGCCTCGTCGTCGAGGTCGGAGGCGACGTCGAGCAGCAGGTCGTGACTTTCCTCGACGACCTCGGCGATGCGGGCGTCGGGCCGGTCGGTCTTGTTGACCACCAGGATCACCGGCAGGTGCGCGGCCAGCGCCTTGCGCAGCACGAACCGCGTCTGCGGCAACGGCCCCTCCGAGGCGTCCACCAGCAGGACCACACCGTCGACCATGGACAGGCCACGTTCCACCTCGCCACCGAAATCGGCGTGACCAGGGGTGTCGATGACGTTGATCACCGTCATGGTGCCGTCCGCGTGGTGCCGGTGCACCGCGGTGTTCTTGGCCAGGATGGTGATGCCCTTTTCCTTCTCAAGGTCACCGGAGTCCATCAGGCGCTCGACTGCGTCGTCGCCACGGTGCGTCAAGGCACCGGACTGTCGCAGCATCGCGTCGACTAGGGTCGTCTTGCCGTGGTCGACGTGGGCGACGATGGCGACATTGCGAAAGCTCGGGCGTGAATCCACACCGACATTCTCGCAGGCTGGCCGGTCGATCACGAAAACGAGAGAGCCCCGTCACGTTGAAGTCCGCAAAAATTGCCGGCCTGAAGCCCAAGAAAAAGTGCTGCAAAAGCAAGCCGCGCTGCAAACGCTGCCCGCTGGTTCTGCACAAAGTCCGCAAGGCCGAACACAACGGATTGCACGGTAAAGAACTGGACAAGGTCTTCAAACGGGCCAGGAAGTCCTAGGTTTCGCGAGTACCGTTTCAGGTATCCGTCACGTTGCGATAGGCGAGCTTGGAGGTGCCGGTGATGACGGTTTATGAAGCGCTCACAGTCGCATTGATCATGGTGCTCGCTGCGGGAACCACGGTCGCGATCTACGTGGGTATGGCCAACTGGATCGGCGCCTGCTACATGGTCCGCTGCAGCGAATGCCACCATCTGACCTTCGCGTCGGCGAACCAGCCGCAGGCCTCCTGCGCGCACTGCCGTCACCCGATGCTGATGCACCCGCTGTACGCGACGCAGCATCCGGGCCACGCCGTGCGGGTCGTCGACGACCGGCTTCGGTACTAACCGCCGCCCGCCGCACCGTAGTGCGGCATCGCATGGTTCCGGAGCTGACGCCCGGTGACCTTCTCCGACCGGATCCGCACGAAATGATCGCGCCGCCCCTCAGCCCACGGCTGCACGAACGTCCCGGCGACCTGCACCTGCTCGTCCACGTCGGTGATGTGCTCGGCATGCCCGACGATCGTCACGCTCCAGCCGGTGCGTAGGTCGGGGTCGAGTTCGTCGGCCTCGAACGCCACCACCTGACGATCGGTCGCGGCGATCAGTTTGGGCCCACCGGCCACCCGGATCACCACATCGTCATGCCACACCCGGAAATTGACGGGCTGCACTGCCGGCAGGGCGTCCTCGGTGAACACCAACCTGCCGACGCGTACCCCCTCCAGCAGATCCAGGCACTGCCTGCGGGTGAGAACGCCGAGTTCGGATCCCTTCATCGGTCAACCTCCCTGTACGAGTTGCAGAGTACCCACGGGGGTGGCCCGCCAGTGGCCAATGCCGATATCGACCAGACGGGCGACCGCGCGTTCGATGCCACGGGCCAATTCCGACACATCGGGTGCCGCGTCGTAATCGCCGATCACTCCGAAGACCAGGCGGTCGGCGTAGCTCATGATGGCCACACCGGTTCGTAGCTGCAACGCCAGCGGCGGAATCGGAAGCAACCGGACGATGTCGCAACCCATGACACGCAACCGTTTCCGTGGGCCCGGCACGTTCGTGGCCACGGTGACGACGCCGCGCTGCGGCAACCGGGTCAGTGCCCGTACCGTCCACGCGGTGAGCGGGAACGGAATCGCGTTGGCCGCCGACACCAGGATGTTTCCCGCTTCGCACTGCCCGCTGGCTTTGGCCCGGGACAGCCGCGAATGCACGGCGCGCAACTGATGTAGCGGATCGGCCTTGTCGACCGGGAGGTACGGCAACATCACCGACACGCGATTGCCGGTCCGATCGTCCGCATCCGCGGGGCGCACCGAGACCGGCACCAAGGTACGGAGCGCATCCCGGCTGGGGTTCTCGCCGCGACGGATGAGGGTGTTGCGGAAGCTGTCGGTGATCGCCGCCAAGGCAACATCATTGACGGTCACCCCGAATTCCCGGCATACCGTGTCGACGTCGTCCATCGACACCTCACCGGCGGCGTAGCGACGCATGCTGGTCACGGGGCCGGTCAACGAGGTGGCGGCCGCCGGATGCAGTAGGCCGGTGACGATGCCGAGCGCACCCTGGACGGCCTGCATCGCCGCCACGGGCAGCCCAGTCGAAATGCGCCACGCCTTACCGATCCACTCGGCGGGATTGAAAACCGCTGTCCCCCCGGCGGTCTGTTGCTTTACCGCGGGACCGGTCAGGTCGCCGTCGTCGCACAGCCGACTGAGCAGCCGGGTGGCCGCGATTCCGTCGGCGATGCAGTGGTGGACCTTCAACAGGATCGCCCACCTGTTGCCGGCCAGGCCGTCGACGACCCAGCACTCCCACAGCGGCCGGTCCCGGTCCAGGCGACGTTCCATGATGTCGGCGGCCCACCGGTACAGCGCCGCATCGTCGCCGGGTTGTGGCAGCGCCGCATACCGGATGTGGTGGGCCGCGTCGAAGTTGGTGTCTTCGACCCATCGCGGTGCCCCGAGGTCGAGGGGCTGGGTGTGCAGCAGCTGATGCAGGCGAGGTGCGGTCATGGCCCGCTCGGCAAGCGAGGCAACGACGGTATCGGCGCCGGGAATCGGTCCGTCCAGCACGGCGATCGCCCCGATTGCCAGGCTTGCGTGCCGGTCGGAGTCCTCTGCTTCCAGGAACCCCGCGTCCAGTGCGGTCAACTGCTCCATGCCGTTGATCCTCCGCCCGACTGCCCTGCTCAGGGAGGGTCAAAGGTCCCTAGTATCCGATCCGGGCGGGATCAGTACTGGCGGTAGCGCCGCTGCACGTGCTCCTGGCGAATACGCACCTGATCTCTGCGCTCAGCTTCCGCGACCCTCCGTGTGGTGTCGGGCAGGTGTGCCGCCACGTCCGCCAGCGACATCGCCGTGACCGTGGTAACCGGCAACTCCGACGTCGGCTCCGAGTAGGTCCACCGGAACGTCAGAAAACCGTTCTGGTGCCCACAGGTGTCGAGCCAGTTCGGCACCTGTGGGTCGGAGCCGGCGATCACGTATCGCAGCGTTCCGTCCGGATCGGGTTCGGACTGAAACCCGTTGAGGCTGCTGACGTGGTTGGCGTAATCGAGCGATTCGCCCCAGAGATTCGACAGGTGGAAACCCATATAGGCCGGAGCTGTCGGCACAGTGACCTCGACGAGCAGCGCCTCCCCCTCGGCCAGGTCGTAGACACCACCCGAGTACACGTTGGTGCTCTGCCCGCCGCCGGTCGCGAGATTGGCGGCCATCGGCGTATTGAGTGCGTTGCGGGGCATGAAGGTGACGCCGTCACCGTTCTTGTCTCCGTTGGACTCGAGCACGACGTCGTAGAACTCGTTCCAGAACCTCATCTGGTTCTCGACGAGCTCGCCGACCCGGCGCAGATTCGCCGCGGCCGTTTCGGGGTTGATGGGCCCCGAAGGTAATCCTTCTTTCCCGATCTGGGCGATGTGAAGGTCCGGCGACGCCTCGTTCTCCCAGTCGTGAAAGAGCATGCGGGCGATGACGTATCGAGCACTGGGCCCGTCCGCGGCTGCGGTGCACAGGAAGTTGCCCGTATGACCGTCGGGCCGCTGTGGAGCCAGGAGAATCTCGAAACCGTCGTCGTCGTCGTCGACGAGCAGATCCGATGCATCGAGGATTCCGGTCACAACCCGGCCGCCCGGGCCCAGTTCAGCAAGGCTGCCGGTATCGCCGGCATACACCGTGTGAGCCTCGAAGATCATGTACTGCGGCGGCTTCGCACGATCGGCCAGCCGGCCCCGTATCCGGTAGCTGCGGGCGCCGTCGATGTGCGCCGACAGGTACAGGGCGTCCGCGTTGTCGATGGTGGCCTTGTCGATCGGTTGGATCGCGCGCCGGAAGTACGGGAAGTCGGGATCCTCGCAGAACGCCCGCTCGATCGCACTGAACGCGAAACCCATCAGGTATCGATGACCTTCGGCGATTCCTAGCGCGGTCACCTCAGGGGCATGCAGGTCCGCGGAAACGACCGCTTCGCGCGCCCGGTTGAGCGCTGCGATCATGTCCGTCCATGCCGCTTCCAGCACGAGTTGCCCTGATTCAGTTGACATGTGCTTCCTTTCCCTCGATATCCCACTGGTATTGGTCGAACAGGTCGGCCAGCCGGATCTGGATCTCGCGCGGATCGAGACCGAACTCGGCCAGGCTGTAGCGATGCGCGGTCTCATGGCCGCCGCGGGCCTCGGCTGCGGCGAAAGCGCGCTTCGCCTTCGGCCCTATGTCGAGCCCGAGATCGTCATAGATTCGTCTCATCGTGCTCGCCGGCGATCCGACCAGCTCGCGATAATCGACCACGCTGGAATAGATCTCGGGATGCCGGCTGAGCACCTCGAGCGGATGCGTATAGGTGTCCACCGACTGGTCGGCCAGGACCCGCAGCGAGTTCAGGACCAGTTGCTCGTCGCGGCCCCGTAGCGACCACTCGGTTTTCATCAGCTTGAGTAGGCTCGGTATCGTCTCGTACGGGTTACGCATCGGCACAACGATTCTCGCGTCCGGAAAGGTCTCGATCAGCGTTTCCACCCGGCCACAGAACGTGGGGTTCTTGCTCAGGTGTGTGCCTCCGCCGTTGAGCGCGAGCTGGCGCCGCACACATTCCTTGTAGAAGGCCATCATCCGCCGCCGCTTCCGCACTGGCCAGCGGTCGACGTGATAGAAGTCCAGCTCCCCCATGTAGGGAAATGCCACGATCCAGAAGCCGGAGCTCAGCGACCACGTGAGCAGTGCGTCGTCCTCCTCGGGAACAAAGAATCCTGTCTTGTGGATGTCGTCAGTGGGAGCGAAGGCTCGTTCTTCAACCTCGTCGAGCCGGCGCCGCAGACCTCCGCCCGTCGCCCCGTCGATCCGGAACATCAGGCGCAGCAGCTTCTTCTGCAGCAGCGACGGAAAGAACAGCTCGTACATGAGGGCATAGCTGAACTGCGGATCTTCGGCCATCAAGCGGTGCAGGTAGGTGGTGCCGCTGCGCGCGTGCCCGATACAGAACGTGGGTTTGCACACTTCGGTGCGGCGCAGCGTCGGGAACAGCAAGGGATCGAGCGCGAAACACAGCGCGTGAATACCGGCGATCACCGGGACACCCAGCACGAACCGTAGATACCGGGCACGGTGGTTGCGCTGCGTCGGATCGCTGCGCAGCAACCGCGCCATCGTGAAGTAGTTGGACCAGTCGAAGTAGAAACGCATCCCGGCCATCGGCTCTCCTTGGACAAAGTGATTGGGAACGGGCCGACTGCAACGTAAACCGAATTAGTTGACTAAGTCAATCATTTGACATAGTCAACTACACGGAATTACGGTGTCTTGCCATGAAGGTTTTCGCTGCAATGGCGCCGGACATGCCACTGGCACAGGTCGCCGCCTACGCCGAGCGAATCGAGCACCTCGGCTTCGACGGCTTGCACATCGCCGAGACGATCCATGACTCGCTGGCGGCGGCGTTGCTGGCCGTCGAACGCACCGAGAGGCTGATCATCCGAACCGCGGTGACCCTGGCGTTCGTCCGCAGCCCCATGCTCATGGCCTACACCGCGTGGGATCTGGCGGTCTTGTCCGAGGGCCGTTTCGAGTTGGGACTGGGCACCCAGGTCAAGCAGAACATCGAAGGTCGATTCGGCATGCCCTGGAGCGAACCCCGCGCACGGATGGCCGACTACATCGCGACCCTGAACGCCATCTTCGCCGCCTTCCGGAGCGGGGAACCCGTCAACCACGAAGGCGATACCTACCGGATCACCCGCCTGCAGCCCTACTTCAATCCAGGCCCGAAAGACATTGACCCGCCCAGGATCTGGCTCGGCGCGGTCAACGCCGGAATGTGCGAGCTCGCCGGATGCAGCGCCTACGGCGTCGTCACCCACTCCACGAACTCAGACCCCCAGTTCCTGCGCGACGTGGTGCGGCCTGCCCTGGCCCGGGGCGCCCAGTCGTCGGGGCGCGACGAAGATCCCCACATCATCGCCTCGACTGCGATCGCCACCGGCCCGACGGATCACATCGTCAGCCAGGAACGCGAACGTCAACGTCGCATGCTGGCCTTCCTGCTCTCGACTCCTTCCTACGCGACCGCACTCAGACGACGTGGATGGACCGAGCTCGCAGACGACCTCCGGGTTCTCACGAAACAGCAGCGATGGGAGGACCTTTCGTCCGTGCTGAACGACGACGTGCTCGACGAACTCGTGACCGTCGGGCGATACGACGAACTTCCCGCGCTGCTGCGGGCGAAGTATGCGGGCCTTGCCGACGGCGTCGTCCTCCCACCCGTTGGTGCCGGTGACGACGACGGCCTCGCGACCTGCGTCAGCGACATCCGGGCCGCTCGCGACCTGGGTAGCCTTGGTACAGATTGACGAGAGCAAGCCCAGACATACCGATCGGAGCTGACGTGCCGGCGAAGCGCAAGATGGACTCGGTGGACTCCATCAGTGCCACGCTGGCGCGCATAGTCCGGCTGAATCTCAGCAGGTCGGCGTTCAAGCGACAAGCCACCACTGCCGATGCCGATGCCGAACTGTCGCAGCCGTCCTACGCTCTGTTGCGCGTCCTGATCGACGAGGGCCCACAGCCCACCGGCCGGCTCGCGAAGATGGCCCACATGGACGTCGGCATGACCACCCGCCGCGTGCAGGCTCTCGTCAAAGCGGGACTCATCACCCGGCACGCCGATCTCGACGACGGGCGCATCTCCATCGTCACCGTCACCGACGCCGGAAAGAAGGCCGCCACCGCACTGCAGGACCTGCGACGGGAGCACCTGGCACGCGCATTGTCGGACTGGAGCGCGGCCGACCTGCAAGAACTCGATCGCCTGCTGGCGAGATTTCTCGACGATACGAAACAAACACCCATCGTCGAATACTGAGGCCGCTCACCAACCCCGACGCTGTGGCCGGGACCCGACCAGTTCACTCTCCTTGGCGACGTCGCGGCTGCGGTACACGACGTAGGGCCGGAACAGGTAGCCGATCGGCGCGCTGAAGACGTGAACCAGCCGGGTGAACGGCCACAGGCAGAACAGCACGAGCGCGATCATCACGTGGATGTGGAAGTACACCGGCGCCTGGACCATCAGATCGCCGCGGGGCTGGAAGATCCAGATCGAGCGGAACCACGGCGACACGGTCTCGCGGTAGTCGTGCTCGGCGCCCTCGGGCGTCGCCCCGATCGCCGTACAGGCGAACCCGGCCACCATCGCGGCCACCAGGACCACATACATCGTCTTGTCGTTGACGGTGGTGGCCATGAACACCGGGCCGGTGGCGCGGCGGCGGTAGATCAGCAGTGCGATACCGACCAGGGCCGCGATGCCCGCGATCCCGCCGAGGATCACCGCCTGCAGGTGATAGATGTGGTCACTCATCACCAGGTCCATCCACGATTCGGGGATGAACAGGCCGATGACGTGTCCGATGAACACCACCAGCATTCCGAAGTGGAACATCGGGCTGGCGATGCGCAACAACCGTGACTCATAGAGCTGGGACGAGCGGGTGGTCCAGCCGAACTTGTCATAGCGGTACCGCCACCAGGTGCCCACGGCCACCATCGCCAAGGTCACATACGGCACCACATCCCAGAAGATCTCCCAGCCCGACATCAGCGCACCTCCTGTACCCGGCGGGGCGGAACGGTCAGCTGAAATGGCTGCAGTCCCACCGATTCCGCCGGCGGTCCCGACATCATCAGACGCGACACGTCATCGACCGACGCCAGCGACGGCAGGGTTCCGGCCACTGCTGCGACAACCGGTGAGTACGGTGATCCTGCGTCGGCCAACGCGCGCGCAACCACACCGATCGGTACCCGGTACTTGGCGAGCAGCCGTCGCCCCGCCTCCGGGTCGACAGTGGCCGCGAATTCCAGCACCACCGGAAGATGGTCGGGCGCCTCGCCTTTCGGGATCTCGACGCCCGCGGCCCGGTAGGTCTGGGTGAATTCGACCATGTCGGCTCCCCGGTTACGGGTATCGCCGGACGTCCAGTACGTCAGCAGCATGGTGCACCGCTTCTGCAGGTCGAAGGTGTCGACGTACTCCTGCTGCAGCTCCATGGTGGGGCGCAGGCTCAACCCGACAACGGTTTCGCCGAGCAGCGCCCTGGCGTCACCGGTGACGTGGTCCAGCAGGCGTGCCGCTGCCTGCAGCCGGTCGGTATGCCCGTCGTCCGGGTAGGCCAGCATCAGCGACGCCGCCTGCCACACCAGCCGGTCCTGCATCGCGTTGTCGCGGGTTCGGTTGCGACGCTTCATCACCGATCACCACCTGGGAACATCCCGGACGGCACTCCCCTGCCGTCCCAGTTGAGCAGATTGACGCGCGAGGGACGGTCGGCGTTGGCGGCCATGCCGTCGCTGGTCTGCCGGTGTTGCAACGCGTGGAACGTCTCCACCGCCACCGGTACCGGCCCACCGCTGGCCTCGCCGAAAGGACCCGACTCGTACATTCCGGGCCCGCCTTCGAAGGACAGTGAGCAACCGGGCTCCTCCGTCCCAGGTATGCCCTCGGTGCTGTACGCGGTCGGAATGACGTAACGCTCCTCGTATTTCGCGAGCGCCAGTAGCCGGTACATCTCGTACATCTGTTCCTCGGTCATCCCCACCGCGGCCGGGATGTGCGGCTGGGTGTCGCGCCCGAGGTTGATGTCACGCATGTAGGAGCGCATCGCCGCCAGACGGCGCAGCACTCCCTCGACGACCGCGGTGTCTCCCGCGGTGAACAACCCGGCCAGATACTCGATCGGGATGCGTAGCGCCTCCAGGGCCCCGAACAGGTTGCCGACATCCTCGCCGTCGTGCCCGTCGCGGCTGACCGCGTCGACCACCGGCGACAGCGGCGGGATGTACCACACCATCGGAACCGTCCGGAATTCCGGATGCAGCGGCAGCGCAACACCATAGGTGTGGATGAGCTTGTACACCGGGGAGCGTTGAGCGGCTTCGATCCACTCGTCGGAGATGCCT
This sequence comes from Mycolicibacterium arcueilense, assembly GCF_058536225.1. Classification (NCBI taxonomy): domain Bacteria; kingdom Bacillati; phylum Actinomycetota; class Actinomycetes; order Mycobacteriales; family Mycobacteriaceae; genus Mycobacterium; species Mycolicibacterium arcueilense. The sequence goes on along the minus strand of NZ_JBZTYL010000037.1, from coordinate 22,184 downwards.
TCGGCACGCGCGCCGGCGATCACCTCGGGATCGGTCGGGTCGAGCAGGATCTGCCGCTGCGCTTCGTAGAGGTCCTTGTCGTCGGGCACCGACGCCGCTTCGAGCACCCTGTCGACGTCGTAGAGCACCAGACCGAGGTAGCGCAACCGGCCCACGCAGGTCTCGGAGCACACCGTGGGCAACCCGACCTCGATCCGCGGGTAGCACAGCGTGCACTTCTCGGCCTTGCCGGTCTTGTGGTTGAAATACACCTTCTTGTAAGGACATCCGGACACACACATGCGCCAGCCGCGGCAACGGTCCTGATCGACCAGCACGATGCCGTCCTCGGAACGCTTGTACATCGCGCCCGACGGGCAGGACGCCACACAGGCCGGGTTCAGGCAGTGCTCGCAGATCCGGGGCAGATAGAACATGAAGGTCTGCTCAAGTTCGAGCTTGATCTGCTCGCTGACCTGTTTGAGGACCGGATCCCCTGGCACGATCTCCGGCGACCCGGCCAGGTCGTCGTCCCAGTTCGCCGACCACGACACCTTCATCGGCTTGCCGGTGATCAGGCTGCGCGGTGGCGCGGTCGGGATGTGTTCACCCAGCGGCGCCGAGGTCAGGTTCTCGTAGTCGTAGGTCCACGGCTCGTAGTAGTCGTCGATCGAGGGCAACTTCGGGTTCGCGAAGATCCTGGCCAGCTTGGCCAGCCGACCGCCGTCACGCAGCCGCAGCCGGCCGCGCCGGTCCAGCTTCCACCCCCCGCGCCACTTCTCCTGATCCTGATAGGTGCGCGGATAGCCCTGCCCGGGGCGGGTTTCGACGTTGTTGAACCAGACGTACTCGGTGCCGGCCCGGTTGGTCCAGGCCTGTTTGCACGTCACCGAACACGTTTGACACCCGATGCACTTGTCGAGGTTCATCACCATCGCCATCTGGGCCATGACCTTCACTGGTACTTCACCTCCTGCGAGCGGCGGCGGACCACCGTCACTTCGTCACGCTGATTTCCAGTGGGGCCGAGATAGTTCCAGGCGAACGAGTGCTGGGCGTACCCGCCGGCAAGATGGCTGGGCTTGACCAGCAGCCGGGTCAGTGAGTTGTGGATACCGCCGCGGGTTCCGGTGGTTTCGCTCAGCGGTACGTCGATAGTCCGTTCCTGGGCGTGGTAGACGTACACCACCCCTTCGGGCATGCGGTGGCTGACCACGGCGCGGCAGACCAGCACCCCGTTGCGGTTCACCGCCTCGATCCAATCGTTGTCCTTCACTTCGATCTTCGCGGCGTCCAACGGGCTCATCCACATGGTGGGGCCGCCACGCGACAGCGACAGCATGAACAGGTTGTCCTGGTATTCCGAGTGGATCGACCACTTGGAGTGCGGGGTCAGGTACCGCACAGTGAGCCCGATGCCGTCGCGGCCCAGCTTCGATTCACCGAACAGCCGCGCCATGTCCAACGGTGGCCGGTAGATCGGCAACTGTTCGCCGAGTTCCTCCAACCAGTCGTGGTCGACATAGAAATGCATTCGGCCGGTGAGGGTGTGGAAGGGCTTGAGCTCCTCGATGTTCACCGTGAACGGCGCGTAGCGCCTGCCGCCGGTCTCACTGCCCGACCACTCAGGGCTGGTGATCACCGGGACCGGTCTGGCCTGGGTGTCGGCGTAGGTGATCCGACGTTCCTCGTTGCCGATGGCCAGGTGAATGAGCTTGCGACCGGTACGTCGTTCGAGTTCCCGGAAGCCTTCCACCGCGAGCCGGCCGTTGGACGTGCCCGACAGCGCAAGGATCACATCGGACATCCGCTCGGCCGTGGTGATCGCCGGACGGCCCTGGCCGGCACCCGAATCCATCACGCCGAACTTGGCGGCGAGTTCGGCCACCTCCTGGTCGGGATGCGTGGTGACGCCCTTGGTGGTCAGGCCCAGGCTCTCGACCAGCGGGCCCAGTGTCGCCCACTTCTCGGCGATCGCCGTGTAGTCGCGCTCGACGACGACCAGCGGACCCATCGTCTTGCCCGGCACCGGCGTCTCACCGGAGACCCGCCAATCGTGTTCGGTGCCACCCGGATACGCCATCGCACCCGGGGTGTCGTGCTGCAGTGTGCCCATCACCACGTCGGTACGGGTGCCGAGGTGCCGGGCGGCGAGCGCGCTGAAGGTCCGGGCGATCGCACCGAAAGCCTCGAAATCCGACCGGGTTTCCCACGGCGGGTCGACCGCCGGACTGAAGGCATGGATATAGGGGTGCATATCGGTGCTGGACAGGTCGGACTTCTCGTACCAGGTCGCCGCGGGCAGCACCACATCGGAGAGCAGTGTCGTCGACGTCATGCGGAAGTCGATCGACATCAGCAGGTCGAGCTTTCCCTCCGGGACATCCTCGGTCCAGGCGACGTCCTTGGGCCGCAGGTCCTCTCCGGTGGGCTCGGCCTGCACGTTCGAGGTCGTGCCCAGCAGGTGCCGCAGGAAGTACTCGTTGCCCTTGCTGGACGAGCCCAGCAGGTTGGCCCGCCAGACATTGAGCACCCGCGGCCAGTTCACCGGATTGTCCGGGTCGGTGACCGAGAGTTTCAGCTCGCCACTTCCCAACTGCTCGGCGACATATTCCGGCACCTCTCGGCCGGCTGCTTTCGCCTCGTCGACCACGTCCAGACTCGAGCGGTCGAACTGCGGGAAGAACGGTGTCCATCCCATGGCCACCGCCGAACTCAGTACGTCCATGGTGTGCTTGTCGCGGAACCTTCCCCGCCCGACCGGGCTGGACAGGGCGTCGGCACGGTAGCCGTCGTAGCGCCACTGGTCGGTATGGGCATACCAGTACGACGTGCCCGCCATCTGCCGCGGTGGGCGCGACCAGTCGGTGCCCATCGCCATCGCGGCCCATCCGGTCACCGGGCGGCATTTCTCCTGACCCACGTAGTGCGCCCAGCCGCCGCCGTTACGGCCCATCGAACCGGTGAGCAGCAACAGCGCCAGCACGGCCCGGTAGGTGGCATCGCCGTGGAACCACTGGCAGATGCCGGCGCCCATGATGATCATCGACCGGCCGCCGGATTCCTCGGCATTGCGGGCGAATTCGCGGGCCACCCGGATGGCCTGACCCGCCGATACCCCGGTGATCTGCTCCTGCCAGGCCGGGGTGTACGGCTGGGTGGCGTCGTCGTATCCGGTGGGCCATTCACCGGGCAGTCCGGGCCGATGCACGCCGTACTGGGCCAGCATAAGGTCGAACACCGTGCACACCAGGTGCTCACCGACCCGTCGGACCGGCACCCCGCGCTGCATGGTCGCGCCGCTGCCGTCGACGGTGTCGAAACGCGGCAACGTGATCTCGGCGGTCTCGAAGATGTCCCCCGACACCGTCAGCGCGGGAACCAGGTCCTCCAGATCGAGATTCCACTTGCCGACACCATCGGCGCCGTACCGGAACCCGAGCGAGCCCTGCGGGACCGCGACACTGTTGCTCGCACCGTCGAGCAGCACCGGCTTGAACGCCGCGTTCTCCTGCTCCGCGGTCGGGCCGCCGAGATCTGCTGCGGTGAGGTTCTTCCCGGGAACAAGCACACCGTCGCGCTCTTCGAGCTTGACCAGGAACGGCAGATCGGTGAACTTGCGGACGTAGTCGACGAAATAGGGAATCCGGTTCTGCACAAAGCATTCGTCGAGGATGACGTGGCCCATCGCCATTGCCAGCGCCCCGTCGGTGCCCGCCGCGCATGGCATCCACTCGTCGGCGAACTTGGTGTTGTCGGCGTAATCCGGGCTGACCGTCACCACTTTGGTTCCGCGGTAGCGGACCTCGGCCATCCAGTGCGCATCGGGCGTACGTGTCACCGGGACGTTCGAGCCCCACATCATCAGATACGACGCGTCCCACCAATCGCCCGACTCCGGCACATCGGTCTGATCGCCGAACACCTGCGGGGAGGCCACCGGCAGATCGGCGTACCAGTCGTAGAACGACGTCATCACCCCGCCGATGAGCTCCACGAACCGGGACCCGGCCGCGAACGACACCATCGACATCGCCGGGATCGGCGAGAAACCCGCCACCCGGTCCGGCCCGTAGGTCTTGATCGTGTGCACATGCGCGGCGGCGATCATCTCGGTGGCCTCGGTCCAGCTGACCCGGACCAGGCCGCCTTTACCGCGCGCCCGGTGATACCGCTTGCGGCGTTCCGGATCGCCCTGAATGTCGGCCCAGGCCAGCACCGGATCCTTCAGGCGCGCCTTGGCTTCCCGATACATCTCCACCAGTACGCCACGTGCGTACGGGTACCGCACCCGCGTCGGCGAGTAGGTGTACCAGGAGAACGCCGCACCGCGCGGGCATCCGCGTGGCTCGTACTCGGGTCGGTCCGCCCCCACCGACGGGTAGTCGGTCTCCTGGGTTTCCCAGGTGATGATCCCGTCCTTGACATAAATCTTCCAGGAGCAGGAACCGGTGCAGTTGACCCCGTGGGTGGAGCGCACCACCTTGTCGTGGCTCCACCGGTCGCGGTAGAACACGTCGCCCTGACGTCCCCCCTGGCGTGTGACCGTCCGCAGGTCATCGGAGAACTCACCGGCGGTGAAAAACCTCCCACTGCGCTCGAGCAATTCCTCGATCGATCCGCCGACGTGGGGCTTGCTCATCGATGGGCCTCCTTGGCCTGCTGAGGTTCGTGGGCGTGCAGTCGGAGAGCGGTGTAGCCGAACGCCACCAACGCCGTCGCCACCAACAACACAAGCCCGACGGAGTAGTCGTGATCCACCGCGTCGTACGTCGCGCCCATCACCAACGGTGGGAAGTAGCCGCCCAAACCGCCTGCAGCGGCGACGATCCCGGTCACCGAGCCCACTTCCTTGGCGGGTGATCGCCGCGCCACCCAGGCGAACACGCCGCCGGTACCGATGCCCAGGAAGATCGCCAGGGTAATGAAGGTCGCCGCCGACCACACGTCCGGGGGCGGCTGGAACATCGCGATGAAGGCGAGTACCGCGGTTCCGGCGAAGGACGTGAGCACGACGTACTTCGGTGGTATTCGATCCGAAAGCGCACCGCCGATCGGCCGGGCCAGCACCGCGGCCAGCGCGAAGCCCGCTGTGCGGGAACCTGCTTCGACAGAGGAGAACTCGTACACGTTCTTGATGTAGGTGGGCAGGTAGTTGCTGAATGCGACGAACCCACCGAAGACCACCGCGTACAGGAACGACATCTCCCACGTCACCGGAAGTTTCAGCGCCGACTTGAGCTTCGGCAGCACCGGGTCGGTGTTCGGCTGGAATGCCGGTGAATTGCGCATCACCACAATGCACAACACCGCCGTCAGTGCCAGGGCCGCCGCGATGATGAGATGCGTCGGGAACAGTCCGAACCACCGGACAAATCGCGGCGTGAAGAATGCCGACAGCGCTGTGCCGACCATCCCCATGCCGAAGACGCCGGTGGCATATCCGCGCCGGGACGGCTCGTACCAATTGTTGGCGAACGGGATTCCGACCGCGAATATGGTGCCCGCGATTCCCAGGAAGAATCCGCACACCAACAACATCGGATAAGACCGGGCCTCACCCGCCGCCCCGACCGCCAACACCGGCACGATCGAGGCCAGCGTCACCGCGAGGAACATGGTGCGACCGCCGTACCTGTCGGTCAGTGCGCCGACCGCTATGCGGCCGAGCGATCCGACCAGTATCGGCGTGGCGACAAGCATCGAAGCCTGCGTGGCACTGAGCTTCATGTCGCCGGCGTAAGTAGTGGAGAGTGGGCCGATCATGTTCCAGGCCCAGAAATTGATGGCCGAGACCCAGGTGGCCAGCACAAGATTCATGCCCTGCCCTTGGCCCAGGTACGGCGTACTTGCCGTGGTCACCCGAACAGCAAAACATCATGTTCGGCACGGTCGCGTCATTTTCCCGGAAACGTTGCGGGTGGTTTCATGGAAATGTAATCCGCAACATCGGTATGCCGAAATAAATCCCGTTGCGCGGTGACGCCTTATTGCGCGAGCAGACGCTGAAGTACCCGAAATATGGCAGTTTCAGGTATTTTCACGTCTTCTCGGCGGCGAGCGCTGCGGTCAGATCCGCAAGCCAGGCCCGATCGGCGGGTACCCATGGCAGCTCGTCGAGTTCGTCGGCGGTGACCCAGCGCAACGCCCGGTGATCGTGCGGTTGTGGGCTGCCCGCAGTCAGCGTCGCCCGATAGGCGCGCAGGGTCATGCCCGCTGTGAGGGCGACATCCACTCCGAGGCGGGCACCGACACTCACCTCGACGCCCAGTTCCTCACGCAATTCGCGCGCGAGCGCGTCGGCGTCGCTCTCGCCGGCCGCCACCTTGCCACCGGGCAGTTCCCACAATCCCGCTAGCTCCGGCGGCCGTTGCCGTTGGGCGACCAACAGCCCGGCCTCGGAGAACAGGGCACCGGCCACGACGATCTGCTCATCCATCGCGCCCGACGGTATACCGTCGGGTATGGCCGTGTTATCGAACGATCAGGTCGACGCCGCGCTGCCCGATCTGCCGGGCTGGGAACGCGCGGCGGGCGCCCTGCGCAGGTCCACCAAATTCCCGACGTTCCTCGACGGCATCGACGCGGTGCGCCGCGTCGCCGAATTCGCCGAGGAAAAAGACCATCATCCCGATATCGACATCCGCTGGCGCACCGTCACATTCGCGTTGGTGACGCATTCCGCCGGCGGGATCACCGAGAAGGACATCCAGATGGCAACGGAGATCAACCGGATTCTGGCCGACCAGCCGGGCTAGGCGCGCTGGGCGCAGTCGTCGCGATCCAGGCCAGCGTCGCCAACGTCGCGACGATGTAGACGAGCCCGGCCCAGGCCAGATACCAGGGCCGGCCGATCTCCCAGATCGTCGGCTGGGCGAAGCTGAGCAACCATGGCACGCCGACCAGGGTGAGCGCCAGCCAACCCCAGCCCAGCACCCGCGCGCCAAGCCGGTTCGCCAGCGGCCCATGCAGCAACCAGATCATCAACGGAATCAGCCAGACCCAGTGGTGCGTCCACGAAATCGGCGAAAGCAGCAACCCGAACAGGCTCACGATCACGATCGCGCCCAGCCGGTCGGCGCTGCCGCCGATGGCCCGCCAGGCCAGCACGGCAAGGACCGCGGTGACGGCGATGCCGAGCAGAACGGCCGGGCCGTATCCCGCGTCATGGCCGAGGATCCGGGAGATCCCGCCCCGCCAGGACTGGTTGAACGACGTTCCGATGGGCCCGATCCGACTCGCGTCACCGAGAAGTTCGGTGAAGTACCGGCGCGCCTCATCGCCGATCACCAGCACTGAGAACGCCACCGTGCCGAAGAACACCACGGCCGAGAACACCGCAGCGCCCCACCGGCGGGCACCGAGGAAATAGAGCCCCGAGACCGCAGGCGTGAGTTTCACCCCCGCGGCCAGGCCGACCAGCAGCCCCGACAGCCACCATCGGTTGCTGTAGACGGCGTAGAGCACCGCCAGCACCAGGACGACATTGACCTGCCCATAGTCGAACGTGCTGCGCAGGGGCTCGGTCCAGATGCCGACTGCCGTCCACAACATCGCGACACGCCGGGGCGCCGGGCCGCCGAGCAACAGCTGACTGATCCGCACCACGCCGTACAGCGCGGCGATGATGCCGACCTGCCAACAGAACGCCACCAGCCCGAAGGGCAGCAGGTGCAGCGGATAGAACACCACCGCGGCGAACGGCGGATAGGTGAAAGGCAGTGGGAAATCCGGGGTCTGGTCCGCGTAGACGTAGTCATAGAGCGCGCCCGCGTGACCGTCGAGCGTGGCGGCGCCACCGACATAGACGTGCAGGTCGACGAAGTTCGCGCCGTTGGGAACGAGATACGTCCAGGCCAGGCGCGCCGCAATGCTGAGGACCAGCAACACAGGCGCCAGACGGTAGAGCCGCGCGGTTGCTGAGACGTGGGTGGCCGGTTCGGTGTTAACGGACACGACTTTAGCGACCCGTCCGGTTCGTCTCGTCGGCGGTTTGTCATGCCAGCGTGGCTCTCGCCGCCGAGAGTCACGCTGGAGTGACGGACGGCCCGCGGCCTGGCCCCGATTGTCACGCTGGAGTGGCTCCCGGCGGCGGGCGCCACTCCAGCGTGACAATCCCCGAGGGGGAGGTTCCCGCTCCCGACGCGTCACGCTCAAGGCACTGCGAGATAACGAATTCGGTCGGAGCAGTAACGGTTGAATAACCGCCACACGTGTCACTTGAGTCCCATCAGTAACTCGATAGTTTTCCCTTCAGACGTGCAAGCAACCGATTGGGAGAACCATGATCTTCACCTGGAAAGCACTTTCCACCAGCATGATCGCGGCCGCCGGCGCAGTCCCGGTCGCGTTGGCCCTGAGCGCCTCAGCGAACGCCGAACCAGTGGCCCCGGCCCCGGTCCCGGCGCCGAACCTGCCGATCGTCAACCAACTCGCCGGCGTGCCGGCCGCCGCGCCGCAACTGCTGCAGGGGGTGAGCCAGGCCCTGACCGGTACCCCTGCCGCGGCACCGGCTCCGGCTCCGGGGGCCACCGCCTCGGTGACGCTGCCGCAGGCACCTACGGCCGTCTCACCGGCCGCCGCCAATGCACCCCTGGGATCGCTGATGCCGGGCTTGCCCACCGCACCGGCCGCGACGCCGGCAGTTCCGGCTGCGACTGCTCCGGTCTCCGGCCCGGCATCCCTGATCCCCTCGGCCGAACTGACCATCCCGCAGGTGCCCGGGATGCCGATCCCCCTGCCTCAAAAGGTGAACATCCCGGGTGATCTGGCCTCGCTGGCTCCGGTTGCCGCTCAGACGGCCCTGCCTGCCGCGGCATCCCCGTTGGCCCCGGCAGCGGCGGCAGCTCCGGCGGTTGCGGCTCCGGCCGCCGCCGCTCCGGCTGCTTTCAACCCGGAGGTCGCGGCACTGGCTCCGCTGCTGACCGCCGGCCTGCCCTGATCTCCGAACTGGTCTGACCGCCCGAAAACGATTGGGAAAGCCATGTCACCGCGTATGTCTCTGAAAACGATGTTCGGCACCGCCGCCGCGATCGGGTCCACCACCCTGTTGCTGTTCAGCAGCGCCGTAGCGAACGCCGATCCGGCACCGCTGCCGATCGACGCGGTACAGGCACCCGGTCTGCCGGCGATGGAGAATCTCAGTCCGATCATCCAGCAGGCCGCAGCCGATCCCGGGGGCGCCGTGCAACTGTTGATGGCGGCCGCGCAGGCGTTCGCTGCCAACAAGTCGGAGTCGGCTGAATCCCGCAATGTCGCCACGGCGGTCAACCATTTCGCGGCCCAGCCCGTCGCCGCACCCGAGCATGTTCCTGCTCTGGGTGCCGGCGGCGACGCTCACCTGCCGATGGGTGTCGACCCGGCCCACGCGGCCGGGCCGGCCCCTGAGGCGCTGCCCGCACCGGCACCCGCTCCAGCGCCCGAGGCCGCGCCCGCTCCCGCTCCGGCACCCGCTGCCCCGGCGGCACAGGCAGCGGCACCGGCTCCTGAAGCTGCGCCCGCACCCGCGCCGGCTCCGGGGGCAGTCCCGGTCGCGGCCACCATTCCCGCGCCCGCACCTGACGCGGCGCCTGCACCGGCACCCGCACCCGCGCCTGAAGCCGCCCCGGCGGGCGCCCCGGCTCCCGCCCCGGGCTTCGGGCCCGACACGCCGACGACGCAGGACTTCATGTACCCGTCGATCAGCAATGGCTGCCTCAAGGACGGCGGAAACGTTCTGGCAACGGCGATCTCGGTGGCCGGCCCGGCCACGATCCCGCTGCCCGGCCCGAAGGCCGGTCAGACCGCCTACGTGTTCACCGCGATCGGTACCCCGGGCCCGGCCGCCGAGCAGAAGCTGCCGCTGAACGCCACGTGGGTGAACCTGACGACCGGCAAGTCCGGCAGCGTGACGCTGCAGCCGCGCTCGGACATCAACCCCGAAGGACCGACCACGCTGACCGCGATCGCCGACACCGGATCGGGCAGCATCATGACGACGGTCTTCGGCCAGGTCACCACCACTGAGAAGCAGTGCCAGTTCATGCCCACCATCGGATCCACGGTGGTGCCCTGACCACACCATATGAATGGGGAAACGAAATTCCCGGTCGCTTGCCTCATGGCTGGCGACCGGGAATTTTGTATGGGGCTGTGTTCGGTTGAGTCTGGAGGCCTCAGTAGGCCATGAAGAGGATCATTTCGCGGTCGTACTCACGCCCTGGGTGCTGCTGAGCCAGATGCGCCTGAGCCTTCTCGACCAGGTCGTCCTCATCGGTCCCGCTGATCGCTTCTCCACACGGGCAGTTCAGATGTGTCTTCGCCATATGTTCACCATTGCATAGGTAGTCGAGCTTTCAACCCCGAGTGTGCACCCAGATCGCGATTTCGCCGCGAAACGCGATCTCAGCGCACGCTCGACGCAGACATCAGCTCTTGGCCTTGGCTTCCTTCGCGGCGGCCTTCATCTGCTTCTTGTAGGTGCGGACCTTCTGCAGCGACCCGGGGTCGACCACGTCGGCCACCGACATGAAGCTGCCGGCCGTGCCGTAATCCCCCGCCGCCTCACGCCAGCCCTTCGGCGTCACGCCGTACTGCTTACCCAACAGCGCCAAGAAGATCCGGGCTTTCTGGTCACCGAACCCGGGCAGCTGCTTGAGCCGCCGCAACACCTCTTTGCCGTCGGGGTCGCCGCCGGTCCACAGTGCGGTCACGTCGCCGTCGTACTCGTCGACGATGGCCCGCGCGAGGTCCTGTACCCGCTTGCCCATCGACCCCGGAAACCGGTGAATGGCAGGGGTTTGCGACACCAGTGCGATGAACTCGTCCGGGTTGTAGTCGGCGATCTCGCGGGCGTCGACGCCACCGAGGCGGTCGGCGATCTTCTTGGGTCCGGCGAATGCCGTCTCCATCGGAATCTGCTGATCCAACAACATCCCGACCAAGAGCGCGAACGGGTTGGACTCCAGCAGGGCGTCTGCCTCCGGGTCTTGGACTAGCTGCAGTTTTCCCACGTCGCCAGTCTAGGACTAGCCACGTTTTTGACGTCCGTGTCGGTGGAGTGTGCGAATGTGTACGCGTTAACCGGTGATGTGCCCATAGGAGATGGACATGAGACGCGTCGTTGCACCCTTCTTTGCAGCGGTGATTACCGCGCTTGCCTTGGCCGCCACGGCCAACGCGATCCCCGATCAGGGCACACCGGAGTTCGACAACTACATGCAGGGCCTGGAACGCAACGGCTATCACCTGAATCCCGACACCGCATGGCGCGTTGCTCATCAGGCGTGTCACGGCGGCCTGATGGGATACATCGGTTTGGAAATGTCCGCACAAGGGGTTATCGGCATCGGAGCGCAGGAGCGGGTGATGGACGTGGCCCGAAAGTACACCTGCCCCGTTCAGTAAGTGAGCTAGCTGCGGTTTCGCCGCACAGCCATCTAAGGTTGGCCGCACGATGTCCGGCGAAGTGGCAGTCGCGCTGGCCCTGGCGCTGATCCTGGCGGCGGTCGCCGCCGTCGTCGTGGTGCGCACCCGACGGGTGGTGGCCACCCCCACCGAACGCGCCGTGCATGCCGCACTGCACACCGCGGCGCAGGCGGCCCGCGCGTTACGTCAAGGCCTGGATACCGAATCCGCCCAGACCGCGGCGCCGTATCTACGCGAGCTGACCGGCACTGCGGGGCTGGCCCTGTTCGACGACGACGCAGCACTGCTGGCCCGCGACCACGACGACGAGTCGATCTGGCAGTCCGGCACCGTCGACGTCTGTGCCGACACCGCCCGCGAGTCGATCAGTGCGGGTCGTCGGGTCCTGCACACCGCGCGGTCGACGGCTGTCGTGGCGCAGCCGCTGCTGACCGAGGGCGGCGAAGTCCTCGGCGCCCTCGTGGTGCTGGCGCCCGCCAGCCCAGGCCCGGGCATGCTCGGCGCAGTCGGCGAGGTGGCGCGCTACGCCGCCAGCCAGCTCGAGCTGGCCGAACTCGACGCGTCACGCGCCCGGCTGGACCGGGCCGAGGTACTGGCGCTGCGGGCCCAGATCAGCCCGCACTTCATCTACAACGCGCTCAACACCATTGCCTCGTTCGTCCGCACCGACCCGGACCGGGCGCGCGAACTGATCCTGGAATTCGCGGATTTCACCCGCTACTCGTTCCGTGCGGCCGGGCAGTACACCACGCTCGCCGACGAGCTGCGCAACATCGACCGCTACCTGACGCTGGAACGGGCCCGGTTCGGCACCAGCCTGCGGGTGCGGCTTCAGGTGGCCCCCGAGGTACTCAACGTCGTCGTGCCGTTCCTGGCGCTGCAGCCGCTGGTGGAAAACGCTGTGCGGCACGGGCTGGCGGGCCAGGGCGGCGGATCGGTGGAGATCATCGCCCGCGACGCGGGCACTGAATGCGTGATCACCGTGGAGGACGACGGTGCCGGCATCGATCCCGACACGCTGCGCGCCGGCCCCGGCGACGCACTGGCCGACCGTACCGGGGAGTCCGCACATGTCGGGCTGACGAATGTGGACCATCGGCTGCGAGCGGCATTCGGCAACGATTACGGTCTTGTGGTCGAGACAGCGGTCGGCGCTGGCACCAAAGTGGTGATGCGCGTGCCGAAGTTCCGTTCAGGGGTCCGAGCCGGCGGAGGTGCGTTCGCATGAGCGAACTCGCGAGCGAATCATGACGCCGAGCACCAAGCTGACCGTACTCGCCGTCGACGACGAGGCACCCGCCCTCGACGAGTTGGCCTACCTCCTGGGCCGGCACCCCGACGTCGGTGAGGTGCATACCGCGTCCGACGCCACCTCGGCACTACGCGAACTCAACCAGCAGGCTTTCGACGCGGTGTTCCTCGACATCAACATGCCCGGCCTGTCGGGCATCGAATTGGCCGGGGTGCTGGCCAATTACGCGAACCGGCCCGCCGTGGTGTTCGTGACCGCCCACGAGGACAAGGCGGTGGCGGCCTTCGATGTCGGCGCCGTCGACTATCTGCTCAAACCGATCCGGCAGAACCGCCTGGACGAAGCCGTGCGCCGGGTCGCGTCCGCCGCGCCGAGGGCCGCGGCCACTGAACCGGCACAGCCCGAGGACCGGGACTGGAACGTGGTTCCCGCCGAACTGGGCGGGATCACCCACCTGGTGCCCCGCGACAGCATCGGCTGGGTCGAGGCCGAAGGTGACTACGCGAGGCTGCACTCGGCCACCGGCGCCCACCTGGTGCGGATCCCGTTGAGCACCTTGGAAACCCGCTGGCGCGACCACGGGTTCCAGCGCATCCACCGGTCGTACCTGGTGTCACTGCGACAGGTCACCGGGCTGCGTACGGCCGAAGGCGCGGTGCTGGTGCGGTTACGCGCCAACGGAACCTCCCCCGCCGTGGAGCTTCCGGTGAGCCGGCGCCAGGCCCGCGAACTGCGGGACCGACTGGTCCGCGATCCGATGCGCTCCCTCAAACCGGCGGGCAGCGATGAGTGAGCGACCTGGGTCCTCTGGACGGCCCGCCGCCGGACCCAATGGGCGGCCCGCCGCCGGACGCCAACGCGTCGTGCTGGCCCACCGCCGCGGTACCCGCATGGTGCGCACCCGCATCGAGGTGGCCGAGCAGACCCAGGTGGGCGACGCACTCGTGCGTGGCCTGGTGCGCACCCAATTGGGGCTCGCCTTGCGGCTCGCCGCCGTAGTGGTCACGGTCGTGGTGGCACTGGTACTACTCAATTCCGCCGTACCGGAGTTCGCCGCGCTCACCGTACTCGGCATCCGGCTCAACTGGCTGATCCTGGCCGGACTGCTCTACCCGCTGCTGTACGGGGTCGGACGACTCTATGTGCGTCTGGCCGAACAGGGCGAACGGGATTTCGTCCGGGTCGTCGACAGCGAACCATGACCGGGGCACCGCTGACCGCCGCCGCCCTGCTGGCCTCCGTGGTCGCCACCATCGCCATCGGCGCGTACGGAGTCCGGTTGTCGCGCACCACCTCCGACTTCCTGGTGGCCTCACGCAGCGTCGGCCCGCAGTGGAATGCCGCCGCGATCTCCGGCGAATATCTCTCCGCTGCCTCATTTCTCGGGGTGGCCGGGTTGATCGCGAAGTACGGTGCCGACGCACTGTGGTACCCGGTCGGTTTCACCGCGGGTTATCTGGGTGTGCTGTTGTTCGTGGCCGCTCCGCTGCGACGTTCGGGGGCCTACACCGTCCCCGACTTCGCCGAGTTCCGGCTCGGCTCGGCCCGCCTGCGCAAGGTGGCCATGCTCGTTGTCGTGGTGATCTGCCTGTTCTATCTGGCCCCGCAGTATCAGGGGGCCGGGCTCGCCCTGAAAACACTTCTGGGCGTTCCGGTCTGGATCGGTCCGCTGCTGGTCGCCGCGATCGTCATCACCAATGTGGTGGCCGGGGGCATGCGGTCGATCACGTTCGTGCAGGCCTTTCAATACTGGCTCAAGCTCACCGCCATCGCAGTCCCCGCCCTGGCACTACTCGGGCTGTTCATCGGCGACCGCGGCGAATTGGGCGGCCCGCTGCCGCCCACTGTGCAACAGCAGACCACCGTGCAGATCGAGACCGCAGTGGTGGTCCAGGTGATCGAACCTGCCGGCATCACCGTGTCCGGCGATCTGGACGGCCGTCATGTCGACTCCGCGAGGATCACCGCGCCCGGGCAACATACTCTCGGCGCGGGCACCACGCTCACGCTCGCCGCCGGCGCGGCGACGCCCGTGGTGGCCGGCACGCCGGGCACCGGCGGTGAGTGGATCGCCTCGGGCGGGGGTCTGGGCGGCGGACATCCGCTCTATCAGGTGTTGTCCATCATCGTCGCCACGTTCTTGGGCACGATGGGACTGCCGCATGTGCTGGTCCGCTTCTACACCAACCCCGACGGGCGGGCCGCCCGCCGTACCGCGCTGGCGGTGGTGGCCTTGCTGTCGGTGTTCTACTTCTTCCCGATCCTGCTCGGCGTGTTTTCCCGGCTGTACGTCCCGCAGCTGCTCATCACCGGAACTGCCGATGCTGCAGTACTTTTGGCCCCGGGTGCGGCCGTCGGCGGTATCGGCGGCCAACTGCTGGCCGCCCTGGTGGCCGCGGGTGCCATCGCGGCATTCCTGGCCACCTCCTCGGGCCTGCTGATCAGCGTCGCCGGCGCCCTGGCCACCGATGTGCTGCGCGGCCGGGTGCGCGACTTCCGGATCGCCGCGGTAATCGGTGGGCTGATCCCGATCCCGTTGTCGCTGATGGTGTCCGGACTCGAGTTGTCGCGCAGCGTCGGCCTGGCCTTCGCGGTCGCAGCGTCCACCCTCTGTCCGTTGCTGGTGCTCGGCATCTGGTGGCGCGGCCTGACGGCGATCGGCGCGGCGTGCGGGCTCGTGGTGGGCGGGTGTGTGTGCGGCGGCGCGGTGCTCGTGGCGATCAGTGGTGGTATCGATGACGACGTACTCGGCGGATGGCCCGCGGTGATGGTGGGCTACCCAGCCGCGGTCAGCGTGCCGATCGCGTTCCTCACCATGATCGTCGTCAGCCTGCTCACCCGGCCCACTCCCGGCGTCGCGCAGATCTTCGCGCGTATGCATGTGCCGGAGCGCCTCGGCCTCGGCGTCGAGCGCGTCCCCGCGGGTTGATCCCGCCTGCCGCTCAGCCCCGACGACCGACCGCTCGGCGCAGCGATGACCGAATTCGGCGTATCGCCCCCGATACCCCACCCATGTGACCCAGCTCTCAATTAGGTTCAGGCGCTATCCGCTCTCACAGCCAATTGTCAGGAGTCCTCGGGTGACCGAAACCGACCTTCCCGAGAGGGCTGCCCCCACCGGGGAACAGTTCCTCGCCATGCAGGCCAGTCCTGAGTTCCAGGAGCTGCGTACCCGCCTGCGCCGCTTCGTCTTTCCGATGACCGCGTTCTTCCTGGTCTGGTATGGCCTCTACGTCGCTCTCGGCGCGTTCGCCCACGACTTCATGGCCATCCGGGTGTTCGGCAACGTCAACGTCGGCCTGCTGATCGGGCTGGGCCAGTTCCTCACCACGTTCCTCATCACCGGGCTGTACGTCCGCTTCGCCAACAAGGAGCTCGACCCGCGGGCCACCGCCATCCGCGAAGAACTGGAAGGCACCCGATGACAGTCACAACGCTCGCCGCCGAGACCGTCGGCAACCCGGTCGCCAACATCGGCATCTTCAGCCTCTTCGTCGTCGTCACGATGATCGTCGTGATCAAGGCCAGCAAGCGCAACGCCACCGCCGACGAGTTCTTCACCGGCGGCCGCGGCTTCTCCGGCCCGCAGAACGGCATCGCCATCGCCGGCGACTACCTGTCGGCGGCCAGCTTCCTCGGCATCGCCGGCGCCATCGCCGTCTACGGCTACGACGGCTTCCTCTACTCGATCGGTTTCCTGGTGGCCTGGCTGGTCGCCCTGCTGCTGGTGGCCGAATTACTGCGCAACACCGGCAAATTCACCATGGCCGACGTGCTGAGCTTCCGGCTCAAGCAGCGCCCGGTGCGGCTGGCCGCGGCCATCTCCACACTGACGGTGTCGCTCTTCTACCTGCTGGCCCAGATGGCCGGGGCGGGCGGACTGGTCGCCCTGCTGCTCGACGTCAACAGCCGGACCGGACAATCGATCGTGATCGCCGTCGTCGGCATCCTGATGATCGTCTACGTTCTGGTCGGCGGCATGAAGGGCACCACCTGGGTGCAGATCATCAAGGCGGTTCTGCTGATCGCCGGCGCCGCCCTGATGACCGTGATGGTGCTGAGCAAGTTCGGGCTGAACTTCTCCGAGATCCTCGGCTCGGCCCAGTCTGCCATCTCCGGGGCCACCACCAAGGGCGTGTCCAGCCGCGACGTGCTGGCCCCGGGCGCGCAGTACGGCGGATCGCTCACTTCGCAGATCAACTTCATCTCGCTGGCGCTCGCGCTGGTGCTCGGCACGGCGGGACTGCCGCACGTGCTGATGCGCTTCTACACCGTGCCGACCGCGAAAGAGGCTCGGCGGTCGGTGGTCTGGGCGATCGCGCTGATCGGCGCCTTCTACCTGTTCACCTTGGTGCTCGGCTACGGGGCGGCCGCACTGGTCGGCCCGGACCGGATCCTCGGGGCGGCCGGTGGCGTGAACTCCGCCGCCCCGCTACTGGCCTTCGAACTCGGCGGGGTGATCCTGCTCGGGGTCATCTCGGCGGTGGCGTTCGCGACGATCCTCGCCGTCGTGGCCGGCCTGACCATCACGGCGTCGGCGTCGTTCGCGCACGACATCTATGCCTCGGTTCTCAAGTCCCACAAGGTGACCGAGGACGAGCAGGTGCGGGTCTCGCGTAGAACCGCGGTCGTGCTGGGTGTGTTCGCGATCGGGCTGGGCATCCTGGCCAACGGCCAGAACGTGGCGTTCCTGGTCGCCCTGGCATTCGCCGTGGCGGCCGCGGCCAACCTGCCGACGATCGTGTACTCGCTGTACTGGAAGCGGTTCAACACCCGCGGTGCCCTGTGGAGCATGTACGGCGGCCTGATCTCGACCATCGTGCTGATCGTGTTCTCCCCCGCCGTATCAGGTTCGAAGACCGCCATGATCCCCGGCGCGGACTTCGATTTCTTCCCGCTGGCCAACCCGGGCATCGTGTCCATCCCGCTGGCATTCGCGCTCGGCATCATCGGCACGCTCACGTCGCCCGACACCGGCGACCCCGAGCTCAATGCCGAGATGGAAGTCCGGTCGCTGACCGGTGTCGGCGCCGAGAAGGCGGTCGCGCACTAACGCCACCCAATCCCCGAAATGGCATTCCGGCAGCGAAAGTGCGAGTAGCACGCTGCCGGAATGCCATTTCGGCGGAATAACGACTGGAATCGCACGGCTACCATTCAGCGTGCGCCGCTTCTCCTTTCCTCTCCTCGCCTACGCGTTCGCCGCGATCATGGTGGGCACCACGCTGCCCACCCCGATGTATGCGCTCTACGCCGACCGCATGCATTTCGCGGTGCTGACCACGACGGTCATCTATGCCACGTACGCCTGCGGTGTGCTGTTCGCGCTGCTCGCGTTCGGCCGCTGGTCGGATGCCGTGGGACGGCGGCCGATGCTGCTCGCCGGTGTGGCGGCGGCCCTGGCCAGTGCCGTGGTGTTCCTGTTCGCCGATTCGGTGCCGCTGCTGCTGATCGGCCGGGTGCTGTCCGGTCTGTCGGCGGGTCTCTTCACCGGAACCGCCACGGCGGCCGTCATCGAGGCCGCCCCGCAGGCCTGGAAATCCAGGGCCGCGGCGGTGGCCACGGTGGCCAACATCGGCGGCTTGGGTGCCGGCCCGCTGCTGGCCGGTCTACTGGTGCAGTACGCACCGCAACCCCTTCACCTGCCGTTCCTGATTCACATCGGCCTCGCCCTCCTGGCCGGGATCGCGGTGTTCGTTGTGCCGGAGACGTCGGCGCGCGTCGGCAGGATCGGGTTGCAGCGACTGTCCGTGCCCACCGAGGTGCGGACCGTCTTCGTCATCGCCGCACTGGCCGCCTTCGCCGGATTCGCGGTGACCGGACTGTTCACCGCGGTCGCGCCGTCGTTCCTGTCGAACGTCATCGGTATCAGCAACCACGCGGTGGCGGGCGCGATCGCCTGCTCCATCTTCGCGGCCTCGGCCCTGACCCAGGTAGCAGCGAATCGAATGGGCGCCGAGCGGGCGGTGGCGGTCGGGTGCGGACTGCTGATCGTCGGCATGATGATTCTGACTGCAGCACTGTATTTTTCCTCGCTGCCCGGTCTGATCGCCGCTGCGGTGGTATCCGGCATCGGCCAGGGCATGAGCTTCAGCCGGGGCCTGGCCGCGGTCGTCGAGCGCGCCCCGGCCCAGCGTCGCGCCGAGGTCAGCTCCACGTACTTCGTCGTCGCCTATGTCGCGATCTCGCTTCCGGTGATCGGCGAGGGACTGGCCGCTCAATCACTGGGCCTGCGGACCGCCGGCATCACTTTCGCGATCACCGTCGCGGTGCTGGCCGCGATCTGTCTGACCGCGATCCTGTTCGCGGAGGCCAGGACGAAGTTGAGTGCTTCTACCTAAAGCATGTCGAACAACTCGGATGAGTGTTCGGCACCGCCCTTCTCGGGCGTCTTCGGTTCAGGCCGCTGGTGCGGTGTGAACGTCGGTTCCCGCGTCATCCGGGCTGGTTTCACCAACACGGGGGTGTTGGCCAGAGCCGTCCCGTCGGCGGGCATTGGTGGCCCGGCCTCCTGCTTGGGGGTCCGGGGATCGATGAAGCTCATCGTGGTGGGCGTGGGCCCAGCGGGCCAGATTCGTCGCTGCGTTGGTGTCTCTGTCGGCGGTATGTCCGCAGTCACAGGTGAACACCCGATCGGCCAGCGTCATCTCGGTGTTGACCGCGCGGCATTGCGGGCACAGCCGGGTTGACGGATACCAGCGGTCGGCCTCGATGAGTTGGCCGCCGCGCCACACCTGCTTGTAGGTGAGCAGGCGGGCGAACTCCGACCAGCCCGCATCCGAGATAGCCCGAGCCAGCCGGTGATTGGCCAGCATTCCCGCCACGTTCAGGTCCTCGATGACGATCCGGTCGTGGGTCTTGACCAGCTCGCCCGTCACTTGGTGCAGGAAATGGCGGCGCACATTGGCGACACGGTGATGATGCCGACCCAACCGAGCGGCGACATCCATGCGGTTGTGTGATCCTTTCTTCTTGCGCGACAACGATTTGGCCAGCCGTCGCTGCTGTTTGAGCCCCACGGCCAGCGCCCTGGGTGCATCGCTGATGCGGGCGACTTCGGCGCCGTCGACGGTGGCGGCGACCAGGAACGCCGATAGGCCACGGTCCACACCCACCCAACCGCCGGCATCGTCGGTGCGAGCCGGGTGCTGGTGGGCGGGGTGCAAGTCGGCGGCCTCGATATTCAGCGAGCACCACCATCGGCCGCCGTGATGACTGATGGTGGCGAACAGGATTCTCGCCCGGTTCCTGGCGATCATCCGCCGTAGGTGGCGGGTGTCATCGCGCACTGCGACCTGCCCGATGCCGGGCAGTGTGACCGAGCGGGGGCGATTGTCGTCACCGACACGGATCGACGCCGGTCTGCCTTTGCGATGGTGGTTGCGCAGCCGAAACGAGGCCGCAGCGCCGGATTTCTTCTTGAACCGCGGGAATCCGACTCGCCTGCCTTTGCGCTTTCCGGAACGCAAGTCTGACCAGGCTTTGAGGCCCTTGCCCAGATCGACGGCGGCTTCCTCGAACACCTGCTGACACACCTCACGCCGCCAGGACAGACCTGTCACCACTACCTCGGCGTCGCCGTGGGCATCGACGGCAAGGACCCGGCCGGCGGCCTCGGTCTTCTTCCACGAGTTGAACGCGTTGATCAGATCAAAACCGGTCCACGGCACCTCTAAGGCCGGATCAGTGCGACGTTGTGTGAGCGCAGTTTTCACCATTCGCAAACATTGGTTGAACGCGAACCGCGACGCCCCGCCATGGCGGGCCAGCACCTCGTACTGCTCGACCGTGGGATCGAGACAGAACCGGAATGTGGTGTGTCGCGCCATCGCTGATCAACATCTCACGCACCACCGACAAGCGCGCTTGCCAGCAACAACGTCGACGTGGTCTCCGCGCCCACACCCGGCCACGGCTTCATCGTCCAGCCTCGACGCTGGGGGTCGAACAAACCAACGGTTTCGACCTATCACTGCCGCCGCAATGACCTCCACCAGGAAACGACCCGTGGCCGACCACGAATGCTTCGTCCACCTCAACCAAATCACCCTGCTAATTCAGCGAAGAATCCCGTATTTCTACCTAGGGACTACGCAGCCGCGGGGCCATAGCGTTCTAGCCATGACCGTTGCTGCTGACACAGCTGCCAAGAAAGCCCCCGCGAAAGCCGGGCTGTTCCCCTCGCCCGCCGAGGTCGAGGCGCAGACCCCGCCCGACCGGGACCGCGCCATCGACGTCATCCGGATCGTGTCCCTGGTCGGTGTGGTGTTCGGCCACACGATCATGGCGACCAGCACAATCCGCGACGACGTGTTCATCTGGAGCAACCTGCTCACCGCGTCCGTCGTGTTTCAGGCGCTGACCTGGGTGTTCCAGATCATGCCGTTGTTCTTCTTCGCCGGTGTGGCCGCTTCCGTGCAGTCCTGGAAGCCCGGCTCGTCCTGGGGCGGATGGCTGTTGCGACGCTGCACCCGGCTGTACCGGCCGGTGTTCTACTACCTGGCTTTCTGGACCGCGGCCCTGGCGGTGCTGCGGTTCGTGCTTCCGGAGCACGTCTACGAGCCCGTCGCCGGGATCTCCATCCAGCTGCTGTGGTTCCTGGGCGCCTATGTCCTGGTGTTGGCGGCCGTACCGCTGCTGGCCCGTATCAACACCACCGGACAGATGGCGGCGGCGGTGATCGGCACGTACGCGTTCATCGCCGTCATCGACTTTGTCCGGATTAACGTGGACCAAGCCGGCTACGCCACACTGGGCTATCTCAACACCGTGGTGTGGTTGATCCCCGGCGTGTTCGGTGTGGCCTACCGCCGCCACCTGCTGTCCAGCGGCGCCGCACTGAAGATCGGGATCGGCATGCTCGGTGTGAACCTGGCACTGCTGTACTTCGGCCCCTACGAGCTGAGCCTGGTCGGCATCGAGACCCAGCACCTGAAGAACATGACGCCGCCGTCGCTGCTGCTGGCCGGCCACGCAATCATGATGTGCGCGTTCGCGATTGCCGCCGCCCCCGCCATCAACCGGTGGGCTCAGCGGCCGCGGGTGTGGTGGCTGACCGCGATCGGCAACTCCGGCGCGATGACGCTGTACCTGTGGCACATGCCGCTGCTGCTGGGCCTGCACCTGGTGTTCGACTACCTCGGCGCCGACCGCATCGACCCGTCCGCCCCCGGCTTCATCGCGCTGTCGGTGCTGCAGTTGGCCGTGATGGCCGGACTGGTGGCGGTCGCCTTCGTCGCGCTGCGACCGCTGGAGAACTCGCCGCTGCCACTGTGGGACGGTGGCGCGGTGGCCGACACCGGTATCCGCAGCGCCACGGTGGGTCTGCTGCTGTGCCTGGCCGGTGCGGCGACGCTGACCTCGGTCGCCTGGGGCCTGAAGGATCAGGGCGTGTACTGCGTGGCAGTCATGCTGGCCGCCCTCGTCGCGGCCCGGGCGCTGGCCCGCGACTGACTTCAACGCGGCGGATTGCTGCTCGATAGTGGCTGTTGCATTTTCTGTGCGGCTGATGATTCCCCTGGCATGTCGTTGGATGTGGCAGGGGATT
>NZ_JBZTYL010000036.1:0-218991 GCF_058536225.1 Mycolicibacterium arcueilense | reverse complement strand
AGATCAACTGAATCCGGATCCAACAAACCCGACTCTAAGACCGGGTGGACTCAGTAATGGGGACTCGCCAAACCGGCCGAGCATCCCGATTACTCAGCGGCTGATCGGGGTAGGTATACCGCCGTGACATCTGCGCCAATCCTTACCGAGCCCGTGCCGAACGCGTGGTGCGGTACCTATGGCGACGCCGGTTAAGCCGGAAGTTGGCTGGCTGACGCCGGGCGGTCAGCGGCCATGAAGGAAGGCGATGACTGCCTGGACCCGCCGGTGGTCATCTGGAGCCTCGACGATGTCGAGCTTGGTCATGATGCTGTGCACATGTTTTTCGATGGTGCCTTCGGCCAGGTAGAGCCGGCGGGCGATGCCGGCGTTCGAGCGGCCTTCGGCCATCAGTCGCAGCACCTCGTGTTCTCGCGCGCTGAGAGTGGCAAGCGGATCCTGATTTTCGCGTGCCGCGACCAGCGCTTGGGCGACCGCGGGGCCAATGATGCAGGCGCCCTTGGCGATACGCTTGAGGATGTCGACGAAATCCTCGACATCGGCTACCCGGCTGTTGAGCAGGTAGCTGATCCCGCCACCGCCGGACAGTGCATCGATGGCGTGTTGCACTTCGACGTGAGCGCACAGGACCAGCACACCGGCGCGGGGGAATTCGCTGCGGATCAGCCGCGCCGCCTCATATTCGTCTGGGTGATCGGCCGGCACGGGAATGCTGATCACCACGAGTTCAGGCGCAGTCATGCGCACCAGCGGTGGTAATTGGGCGACGCAGCTGGCCTTGGCTACAACGTTGAAACCCCAATGCTGCAGAAGGCATGCGAGCCCTTCGCGAACCAGCACGTCGTCTCCGGCCACGATCACCCGCGCAGCGGTTGCAGGCGTCGTCGAGCAGGACGAGTCATCGGTTGGGACCGTCATCGCACCCCCCTCCACGACAGACCGTGTCCCCAGTTGGTTGAGCTGGGAATACCCGTTTCGAACGATTTTCCTCCTCCCCGCGCCACGGTGTCGCCCACTCGCCGGTTCGCGCGATCACCGCAGGCGTGGCGGCGGACGACTGCCGGGTCACCTGGTGGTGCTCTACCTGCTAGCCGGGTCCGAGTCGGGGGCCAGCACCAGTGATTTCGACGCCCTCGATGGGAACCCTGGATGGCAGAGGCAAAATCGACGAAGGAGCGTGGATTGTGAACACAGTGCCCAAACGATCGATGATGCCGGTTGCCGTGGCGTCGGCAGTCGCAGGTGTTGGTTTGGCAATGGGAATCGCCGTCGCACCAAGTGCTTTGGCAGAACCCGCGTCCAACTGCACGCATGGTGGCGGCTCAGTGGTGTGCGAGAGTCCGGGCAATGCTGAGGTGTACTCAGAGCCGCCCAGTACGAGCCCCGGAATGGGCGTCGGCGCTAACGGTCCCTACGGATCGTGGGGCAACGTACCGCCGCTGCGCTAATACGGCACACGCAACGTCCGAGCCTGGCGGGCGGTGAGACCTTGCTGGCATAGGGAAGGTGGCTCATTATGCGAATAACCGTTCTGTCCGTGCTGGGCGCGGTCAGCGTGGCCGGGTCAGTCATTGTGGCTCCGCTGGCCGGCGCCACGCCGGGCGATGCACCGGCGGCGGTCCAGCACATCCAGCCGGCCCCGCAGACTTGCAACTCCACCAATGCGGGCAGTGTCTGCGTCTCGCCGGGTAACGCGCAGATCAACGACGCTCCGCCGTTCGTCAACAACTTCCCGATGTACGGGTCCTTCCCGTGGATCCTGTAACCGCTTGACCAGCGGCGGCGTCCACGGTGGCGGGGGAACCGTCGTGGACGCCGCCCTCCTGCACCCTTTCATCCAGCCAGGCTTGCCACAGGCAACACTCAGGTCGCAGCACTAGCCTGGCAGAAGCCGTATCAAAACGTATGGAAGCTGGCCGACCGTGCACTCCACGCAGCCGGATCTGCGATCGATTGGCTGGATCTGACGGCGGACGCTTGAGGTCAACCCGGTTGGGAAACCACATGATTGGCCGACATATGTGGTCGCGTGCAGGAGGTCGGGGATATGACAACGAGTAATCGGCTGGCGACGTTGTGGGATCCGCATGAGCCCCGGGCTGTGTTGCGTGACCACATCGATGAGCGTCAGTTCGGCGGCGGCATCCCCCAAGTGCCGGCCCGATTCCCAACGGTCCGACTGGGGCGGCACTGGATCAGCGCCTTGTGGCTGCTGCCGATCGGTGTGACTGTGCTGATACTGGTCGTCGCTGTGGCCCAGGAACTGCGCGAGTACGGCTGGATGCAGGACTTCATCACCCGCTATCCGGGTACCTCGCCGAGCTTTGCATCCGAGGTGACCAGCGGTTTCCCAGCCTGGCTGCGCTGGCAACACTTCTTCAACATCATTTTCATGATGTTCATCCTGCGGTCAGGCTTGCAGATCCTGGCTGACCATCCCCGGCTTTATCTGAACGCAGGCTGCCGTCCCGGCACGGAGTGGCTGCGGATGCGTGGCGAAGTGCCCGCCGACCGCAGGGACAAGAGCGACCCGCCGAAGGTGTGGACCTCCAAGGATGATGCGGTAACACTGCCGAAGTGGTTGGGAATTCCTGGTTTTCGTCACTCAGTCGGGCTGGCCCGGTGGTGGCATCTCAGCTTCGACCTGCTGTGGTTGGTCAACGGGGTGTTGTTCTATGTGCTGTTGTTCAGCACCGGGCAATGGCAGCGGATCGTGCCTCAGTCCTGGGAGGTGTTCCCGAATGCGCTGTCCACCGCGGTGCAGTACGCCTCGCTGGATTTTCCCGACAACCACGGGTTCATCGCCTACAACGGGCTGCAGATGCTGGCCTACTTCATCACGGTGTTTGTCGCCGCACCGCTGGCGTTTCTCACTGGCCTGCTGCAGGCGCCAGCTGTCGCTGCGCGGTTGGGCACCGGACGCGGACCCCTCAACCGACAGGCCGCCCGCACCGTGCACTTCGCCGTGTGGCTGTGGATGGTGACCTTCATTGTGGCCCACGTGACCATGGTGTTCACCACCGGCGCGGTGGAAAACCTCAATCACATGACGCTGGGCACCGACACCGAATCATATTGGGCCCTGGCAATATTCGGTGTGGCCGCTGCGGTGGTGACTACGCTGTGGTTGGCGGCATCACCCGTCACCATCCGGTACCCCAGAGTGGTGCAAAACACCGGCCGCTTCATCGTGGGGTGGGCCAAAGCCTGGATGGAACGAGCCCACCCGCGAGCGTCGTACACCGACAAGGACATCTCGCCCTACCTGTGGGTCAACGGCACCTTGCCCGATTCCGACCACTACCGCTGGCTGCAACAAGGTGGCTGGTCGCAGTACATGCTGCGCATCGAGGGGCTGGTGGAGACTCCGCTGGAGTTGTCGTATTCAGGTTTGTTGGCGCTGCCCAAACACGAACAGATCACCCAGCACTACTGCATTCAGGGCTGGTCCGGGGTGGCCAAATGGGGTGGTGTCGCGATGGCCGACATCCTGGCCATGGTGCACCCGCTGCCGGAGGCCAAATGGGTGGTGTTCTACTCGTTCGCCGAGGGTGCCGAACCCGGTCACGGGCGCTACTACGACTGCCACCGCATCGAGCACATGCGTGAGCCGATGGCCTTATTGGCCTACGAGATGAACGGACAGCCGCTCTGCGAAGCTCACGGTGCCCCGCTGCGGTTGCGCAACGAGCTCGAACTCGGTTTCAAACAGGTCAAATGGATCGAAGCCATCGAATTCGTCGCCGACTTCCGTGACGTCGGCTGGGGGCATGGTGGCTACAACGAGGACCACGAATACTACGGTTACCGCATGCCGATCTAGACGAGTTCACCGACCTCGATACATCTACGACGAGGAAGGATCGTCGCAATCAGCAGCATGGCCCTCAACGCGTGGAAGATTCCACGGATAACGGGCTTGGGTCAGGTCGACGCGTCCGGCCCGGATCGGGACTCCTTCGGATTCGAGCAGCGCAAGAGCGTTGCCACCGCGGCAGGTTGCGGGCGTGCCGTCGGCACGCACGGCGCGCCACCACGGAACATCGTCGGGCACTCTGCTCACTTCGCGTCCCGCTTGCCGTGGCGAGATCCCCAATCGGCGGCCGACGTCGCCGTAGGTCGCGACGTAGCCCGGCTCGATATCGTCCAGGACCGCGCATACCGCCTCATTGAGTTCTTCTCGCCTGGTCATGGCCCTAATCCGGCGGCTGGGTAGGTGACTGTGTCGGCAGGTCCGATGACGGCGCCGGCGCTGAGTTGCGCAGTATCGACATGACCGGGGCTGACGATGTGACGCACGGTCTCGTCGTGGGCGAGTAGGTAGTCGGCGATGATCCGGCGGTGGCACCGCCACCACACCGCCTCGGAGCACATCACGGCGCTCCGTGAGGCGTGTCCCCACCCGCGTAGCTCAGTGAAGGCGCGGCGGAAGTCGTCGGACAGCGCATGATCGGCATAGTTGTGGAAGCTGCGGTTCTTCCACCACCCGTTGACCTCGAAGGGCACTTCGGTACTCAACCCACGACGCCCGGTCAACCCTTGGGCGTACTGGTATCCGATGCCCGCCTCGGCGAGGGAGGCCGAAAGTGCGTCCTGGTCGAACTGCGGATACCGAGTTGAGCCGGGGAGTTTACGGACATCAACCACCAGTTGGACGCCGAGTTCGCGTAGCAGCTCCGCGAACTCGGCGAAGGTTCGCGTGGAGTGTCCGATCGTGAAGATGGGTTCACTCATCGACGAGCCGCAGTGCGCTGCCTTTGTGGGCGGCGATGTGGTCGGTCCTGTCGCTCTTGATTTCGTACTGTGGATCTTCCGGTGAGGCCCGATGAGTGTGGCCCTTGTACTCGAAATCCTGCGTGTGGACCTTGGTCACCGTGCCGGAGACGTGCCCGGCCTCCGAATTCCACATCACGTGGTCACCGACATTGAATGTGTCAGGCATCGCAACTCCCTATGACGCTTGCATCATTCAATCATCACTGCCGGCTGGCGGTCGTCGTCATCGCTGTCTTCGTGGGCAACTGCACCGTCACGCACAGCCCACCGCCGGGGCGCGGAGTGAGCGTGAGGGTTCCCTCGTGGGCTCGGGTGATGCTGTTGACGATCGCAAGACCGAGCCCGACACCGTCGTCGTGGGTACGCACGCGTTCACTACCGCGTTGAAACGGCTCGACAAGCGTGGAAACCATTGGTGCGGTGAGCTTGTCGCCGGTGTTCTCCACTGAAAGCGTCACCGAGGTGGGGTGAACGCTCGTGGTGACCCACACGGTTCCGCGTTCGGGCTGGTTGTGCACGATGGCGTTGTGCACCAGGTTTGTGGCCAGCTGCAGCAGGAGTGTGGCCGAGCCGGTGGTGGGCGCCACGTCGCCGGACGTCTCGACGACGACGCCGTGTCGTTCTGCCAGGGGCAGCAGTGTTTCGGTGGCTTCTTCTGCAATGAGGGACAGGTCGACGTGTTCCCGGACGAAGGACCGTTGATCGGCACGACTGAGTAGGAGCAGTGCCTCGGTTAGGTCGATCGCCCGGGTGTTGACGGCGTGCAGGCGTTCGAGCAGTTCATCGGTGTCACGGTCCTGATCCTTGCGGGCCACATCGAGCAGGGTCTGCGTGATCGCCAAGGGGGTGCGTAGCTCGTGGGAGGCGTTGGCGGCGAACCTCTGCTGTTCGGCGACGTGTGCTTCGAGCCGTTCGAGCATGGTGTCGAAGGCGTCGGCGAGTTCTCGAAGCTCGTCTCGTCTGCCCGACAACCGGATTCG
Organism: Mycolicibacterium arcueilense; assembly: GCF_058536225.1. Classification (NCBI taxonomy): domain Bacteria; kingdom Bacillati; phylum Actinomycetota; class Actinomycetes; order Mycobacteriales; family Mycobacteriaceae; genus Mycobacterium; species Mycolicibacterium arcueilense. The sequence goes on along the minus strand of NZ_JBZTYL010000036.1, from coordinate 213,235 downwards.
ATGTGACAGGGAACCTTTCGAGGCCAAACGGGTGGCGGCAGTGATGCGCGTCAGGGGTGCGAGCATTCGGCCGGCCAGCAGCCACCCGCCGACCAGACCGAACACAAGCAGGAACGCCATCACGACGGCGGCTCTGGGGGCGAAAACGTGCAGGAGCCTGGACCGGATGGGGAACACGTCATTGGGGAATTCGATGTCAGTACTGCCCGGGATGATCATCATCCGGTCTGGCACGTACCGCAGCAGGAAAATCCACACGGCGGCGAGCAGCAGGGCGCCGGCAAGCATCAGAAATCCGGCGTAGCTGAGGGTGAGTTTGAGTCGAAGGCTCAATCCTGGTGCTCTATCCATCGTTTCGTTCCCCCGGTCCGGAGCCTGCTGCGTTCTCGATGCGGTAGCCGACGCCGGGCACTGTCGCGATGATCCAGGGTTCGCCGAGGCGTTTGCGCAGCGCCGACACGGTGATGCGCACGGCATTGGTGAACGGGTCGGCGTTCTCATCCCACGCCCGCTCCAGGAGCTCTTCGGCACTGACGACACCGCCTTCGGCCGCGACGAGAACCTCGAGCACCGCGAACTGTTTCCTGGTGAGGGCGACATATCGGCCGTCGCGGTACACCTCGCGCCGGAACGGATCCAGCCGTAGGCCTGCGATCTCCCACACCGGAGGCCTGCTCTGGGCGCGTCTGCGGTCGAGTGCTCGCAGGCGCAGCACGAGCTCTCGTAGTTCGAACGGCTTGGTCAGATAGTCGTCGGCACCGAGTTCGAAGCCCGAGGCCAAGTCATCGAGCCGGTCTGCAGCAGTCAACATCAGGATCGGTGTGCCGCTGCCCGAGGCGACGATGCGTTGAGCGATCTCGTCGCCCGAGGGGCCGGGGATGTCGCGGTCGAGTACGGCGATGTCGTAGGTGTTGATGCTCAGCAACTCCAGCGCGGTGTCCCCGTCACCGGCGATGTCGGCGGCGATCGCCTCCAGTCGCAGGCCGTCGCGGATGGCCGTCGCCATGTAGGGCTCATCTTCGACGACCAGCACACGCATGCTCTCCACGCTACGAGCTCGCCCATATCGTCGGCATATCGAAAATCGCATACGTGCCGACAACGCCGTCGGGCCTTGACTGGCGGCCATGACAAACAACAACTCAGCACACAACCGACGCCCGCTCGTCACTCTCGCCGTGGCCGCCTTGATCGGCTCGGCTGGTTTGGCCGTCGCCGCCCCTGCCGTCGCCGACCCGGACGGACAGGCAACGAAGTACTCCGAGTGCATGCGGGCCCACGGTGTCGCGGACTTCCCAAACCCCAACGCACAAGGTCAAATTCCCTACGGAGGGATATCCGTGCCGAAGGCTACGTGGGAGTACGCGGTCGGCGCGTGTGCGGATCTGCAGCCCTCGGATTGGTCCGACGCCCAGCGCACGCCCGCGCAGCAAGCTTCGGCACTCAAGTTTGCGCAATGCGTGCGCGACCATGGCGTGCCGGACTTCCCCGACCCGGCCACCGCACGCGATCCGCTCATCGACACCTCGAGGATGCGTGGCGACGTCAGCGCCGGCAGCATTCCCGAGCTGAAGCCCGCGGTCGAGGCGTGCCACGACTTCTTCGCCGCCGCGCTGCCACCTCAGGGAACTGGCCGGCCGGGCTGAGAAAACAAAAGGCTCGGGGTTGACGTCGAGTTAATCTGTTGCGCTTGGTCGGGCGGCGTCGAGGTCGTCCTTGGTCAAGACAGCTCGAACGGTCAGTGCAACGTCGTTCAGGACGGTGCTGGGATCAGCACTTCGGTTGATCGCGCAGATTACGGTCGAGACGCTGCCGTGCTCATTGCGTAGGGCCTGAGCTGCATCGCGCACGGCACCGCCGGTGGTGATCACGTCCTCGATGAGGGTGATCGTTCTTCCGGCGGTGTCGGCGCCTTCGGCGAGCCTGCAGGTGCCGTAGGACTTGGCGGCTTTCCGTACGAATAGTGTTGGTATGCCAGTCAGTTGGCTCAAGACGGTGGCCAAAGGGATACCGCCGAGTTCCAGGCCGCCGAGCAGGTCGGTTTCGGCGGGAATGAGCGGAACCATTGCTTCGCACACGCGTCGTAGCAATTGAGGGTCCGACTCGAACAGGTACTTGTCGAAGTACTCGTGAGAGATCTGGCCTGATCGAAGCTGAAATTGTCCCTGAAGCCGGCAGGCGCGGTTCACATCCACGGCGAGCAGTTCGCGGTCCATATTGTTCATAGTGGCACTAGATCTGTACTGGGGCGGCGCGTGGGCTGTCACGCACGCGAGATCTGGGGTTGGATTCCTCGTACGGAACGGCGTCGTCTGTAACGGTGTCACCGTCGGTGGGAGGGGCTGCATTGTTGGGTAGTGCTGACGCTGGATTCAGGAGCGCACCTGCCCGGCTGCGCTATCTGGACGTGTATGAGGAGCTGCGGGCTGTGAGTCCGCCGGCCGATGCCATGCACGATGTGGCGACGAAGTTCGGCATCGTCCGGGTGTACCAGCACGGCCCGGTCGGTGGAGTGCCGATCGTGCTTCTACACGGCTATTTTCTTACTTCCGCGATGTGGGCGTACCAAGTAGCCAGTTTGGCAAGCGATTTCACCGTCTACACAATCGACATGCCCGGCCAGCCTGGAGCGAGCAGGCAGTCGAAAGCGATGCGCACTTCAGCTGATTGTGCGCGCTGCATTGACGACGTTCTCGGCGGACTCGGTCTGCAGGATGTGCATCTGGTCGGGCACTCATACGGGGGCTGGCTCGCTACACATACAGCTGCACGCTTCCCCCAACGGTTGGCAACGATGACTTTGATCGACCCAGCCAGCACTGTCGCCCGTATCTCGGCAAAGTTCTGGACGAACCTGGTGATCGCGACGTCATGGCCGCGGTCGGCGCGTGCTCAACGCGCCGCGGCGTGGGTGACGGGTGACCCTGAGCCGGGCAGCTTTGTCGACGAGCTGGCAGGGCTGTTTCTCGCGGGATTCGCGGCCTACGCGCCACCCCTGGGAACGCCGGCTCCGCTCTTCGTGAGCGGTCGGGTCCTACGTTCGGTGAGTATTCCGTCGCAAGTTCTCCTGGCAGGCAACACGGTTCACAATTCGTCAAAAGGGCTCCAGCGGATACTCGCGGTGGTGCCTGACTGGGAGTATCAGCTGTGGCCCGGCACCTCGCATGCGCTACCGATCGAGCTTCCTGACGAGGTCAATGCCAGCATCCGCAGGTTTGTGATCGAGCGCCGTACCGCCTGATGTCAACAGCGCGGTCAGCTCCTGCAGCGAGTCGACGCGCAGATCAGCAAGTGCCGTTTCATCTTTGAGAGCGTGCAGATAACCCCAAGGGCCGCGCCGAACGAACACCGTCCGCATACCGGCCGCGCGGGCGGGCAGCATGTCATTATCGAGGCGATCACCCACATACAAGATGGTCGCGGCGGGAACGCACGCTTCGGCGATCAGTCGGACGAAGAATGCGGGATCTGGCTTGGCAACGCCCCATGCAGCAGACGAGGCAACGAAGTCAGCCTCCAGGCCGGCGTCGGCTAGCACTTGTTCGATCTCCGCTGGCTGGTTACCGGCGATACCGACACCCAGACCGGCCCGGCGCACCGCTGCGACACAGTCCAGAGCGTCGGGATACAGATCGCACTGGCCGGAATCCAAGTCTGTCATCGGCCGATCCACACCGATCACATCCCACAGATCGTGATGATCCCTGCCCGTGGCGATCAACGCCCCCACCACGCCGCACAGAGTGAACGGCGTCAGCCCCACCTGCTGTGCCAGGGCGGCCCACATGCGAGTTTCATCGACCAACGTCTCGCCGACGTCGAACACTACGCACCGGATCTGTGCCAACCACCCCGAGCCCACAGACCTAGAGTTTCACACCCGCGTCTCTCCGCTGAAGTTTCGCGATCTTCCCAAGCCGTACCCACCGGGCTGGCGGTTTCGGGCATGAACGTCTCACCCAAAAATCGCTGGGACCTCTCGCGATGCGGTGTTACCGTCACGTCGTGACCACGTTCTGCGACGCCTATGTGCTGCTCGCCGGGATGCGCGACGCATCCACGGCGAGTTTGTCGTGCGTGGGCCTCGAGGGCACCAAAGACATTGACCGGCAGTCGGTCGAGCGCAATGTCCTGTGGCATCGCCGTTGCTTCCGGCCAGCACGTCTGCGGACTTCCACTCGCTCAGTGGGTGCGCGCCCCAGCCGGGAGCATGGGCCTGAAGAACAATCTCACAGATCTCTCAACCTCACCGTTGTCGCTGACAGGAACGTCGCCTGACGTTTCTGTGGTTTGTTGCGCCCAATTATGTTGGGGCGTAGTGAGTTACGGGAAAAAATAGGTTCGACAATTGCAGTTCGGCAGCGCATGCTGATGGCGGCAAGGCGCACGAATGAACGTGTGCAGTACGGCGTGACATCGAAATACATTGTCCCGTTGGATCTTTGAAAACTACAGAATGTGGCATCCGCGCTCGTGGCGGAACTGGAAGACGCGCCCGGCTCAGACCCGGGTGCCCTACACGGGCATGCAGGTTCAACTCCTGCCGAGCGCACTGTCAGGTCGTCGGTGAATCGCGTACCACTCTCCACGACCGGCACTCATGCACGCGCCGTTAGCTGAGTTGGGATAGCGCCAGACTCTTAATCTGGGGACGGGGGATCGAAACCCCCACGGCGCACCAATATTCATGCCGTTGAGGTGTAACAGGTTTGCACGCCAGTCTTCCAAACTGGCAGAGCGGGTTCGAGCCCCGTCAGCGGCTCCACAGAAGAACGAGAATCAGAGAGGAGGCACGCGGTCATGAAGCACTTTCGTCAACCCACAAACCGTCAGCAGGCCGTGACGGTATATAACGCCGACTACCGCGTGCTGACCCACGTGACCTGGCAGGAGGCGGTACGGCTGCTGCTGCGGGGTTCGGTCTACGCGATCGAGCGCCACAGCCCAGCCGTACACATACACAGCCCGTCGACGGTCATCGAGCTGCCGGCCTCGGTCGCGCTACGCGAGTACATCCACGTGCCGTACCGTCCCGGCCATCGGGCAGCGCGTGTCGGGGTTCTGGAACGTGACGGCTACACCTGCGCGTACTGCGGCGGATACGGCGACACGCTGGACCACGTCGTACCTGAGTCGCGTGGTGGCCAGAACACCTGGCTGAATCTCGTCGCCGCGTGCGCACCGTGTAACGGCCGCAAGAGGAATCGCACTCCCGAAGAGGCCGGGATGCGGTTGTTCTGGGAACCGTACGAGCCGCGTGAGCGGGACCGCTACTACGTACCGGCGATGGCCTGACCAGTGAGGCTCTACCCGGCGGGGCAGACGACGCAATGAGCGGAAGTCGTCTGCCCCGCCCGCCCGAGCGATCAACTCCCTCGTAGTAGAGCCAGTCGGGGGGGCATCTGCGCGCGGTGACGACGGTGTGTCACGGCTGGCTGTAAACCAGTTGCTTCGGCTCAGGGGGTTCGAATCCCTCCGCGCAGACCACTTTTATTGCCCGCTAGCACAATTGGTAGATGCGTCTGGTTCTGATCCAGATGGTTTCAGGTTCGAATCCTGAGCGGGCAGCGCAGGTCCGTTGGTGTAATGGCAGCACACCTGGTTCTCAACCAGACGGCAGGAGTTCGACTCTCCTACGGACTACCTTGCACAGGCCCCGTTCGGATATGGGTAGTCTGCCGCCCTTTCACGGCGGCGGAGCGGGTTCGAGTCCCGCGCGGGGTACACGCAGTCCGGGAAGTGTGGCAGAAAGGTAATGCAGCGGCTTGCTAAGCCGTCGTCGCGGCGTCCCCGCGGCTTGGGGGTTCGACTCCCTCCACTTCCGCTGTGGCGGTAGCTCAATCCGGTAGAGCGCCAGGTTGTGATCCTGGTTGTTACGGGTTCGAATCCCGTCCGCCACCCCACTCATGCCTATGCCCCTGTAGCTCAAACGGACAGAGCGTCGTCCTCCGACGGCGAAGGTTGACGGTTCGAGTCCGTCCAGGGGCACGGCACGGGATGCCCGCGTAGCTCAAATGGAGAGAGCGCCTGTTTACGAAGCAGGAGGTTGCTGGTTCGAGTCCAGCCGCGGGCGCGCACGCGATCGGTGCGCGACGGGGTGAACTGCACCGTACTGTCGGAAGCGTGTCGATCCGCGAGTTGATCGTGCTCGGTACCGCCAGCCAGGTGCCGACACGCCACCGCAATCACAACGGATACCTGCTGCGCTGGGATGGCGAGGGCTTGCTGTTCGACCCTGGAGAGGGAACTCAACGTCAGTTTCTCCTCGCAGGGGTTTCGGCCAGTGCCGTCACCCGGCTGTGCCTGACTCACTTTCATGGCGACCACTGCCTCGGGGTTCCGGGAATCCTGCAACGCATGTCGCTGGACAGGGCGTCGCATCCGCTTCACGCCTATTACCCGGCGTCCGGTCAGGAGTACTTCACCCGGCTTCGGCACGCGAGCATCTTCCACGACACATTGGACGTGCAGGAACACCCGGTCAGCGCCGACGGCCCGGTCGCCGATGGCCCCTTCGGCCATCTCGAGGTGCGCACGCTCGATCATTCGGTGCCCTCTGTCGGCTACCGGCTCGTCGAGCCCGATGGCCGCAGGATGGTGCCTGAGTCGCTGGCACATTTCGGGATCGCCGGACCGCTGGTAGGGGAACTGCAGAAGACCGGGGGAGTGCGCGTCGGGGATCGCGAGGTACAGCTGTCCGACGTCAGTGAGCCTCGGCGGGGCCAGCGCTTCGCCTTCATCATGGACACGCGCTTGTGCGACGCCGTGTACGCCTTGGCCGAGGATGCCGATCTGCTGGTGATCGAAGCGACGTTCCTGAACGGGGACGCTGAGCTGGCCTCGCGCTACGGCCATCTGACCGCGCGGCAGGCCGGCCAGGTCGCAGCCGAGAGCAACGTGCGGCGGCTGGTGCTCACTCATTTCTCTCAGCGCTACGACGACGCTCGGCGTCATCACGACGAAGCGGCCGAGGTATTCGGCGGCGAGGTGATCACGGCCGAGGACCTGGCCAGGATCCGGGTTCCCCGACGGTTATGAGGGGCGACGGATCCCCGCCCGCATGACATGAAGTTGATATGAAGTCACCGGCGGGCGCCGTTATTGTCCGCAGAATGTCAGGGTGACGATGTCGGTCCCCTCCTGCGATCAGCAGCGTGCCGGCACTGCATTGATCCGAGCGCTGAGCGTTGCCGATGGGCCCGAGAGACTCGACACCGCAACGGAGCGCGACGAGGTCGTCCAGCTGACCCGTCAGCAGGAGCTGCGGCAGGCTCGCTACTACCGGGGACTCCTGGAGTCGCAGCGGGCTGAGGTCGAAGAGGAGTTGGCCCGTGACTGCGAACTGTTCGTCAGACACTCGGCCGACGATCGCCACCGGCGTCGGATGCCACGTCTTCGTGAAGCCATCAGACGCAAACGCCGTGAGCAGTACCAGATCGACTGTCTGCTGGAATCTCTGAACATGAGGTTCTTTCGGCCGCGGCCGATGCCGCTACCGGATCACCGCTTCACCATCGAGGTCGAACCCACGCGGCACGGCTACCGGGTGCGGATCCCCGAACTCGATCAAGTCGTGACCGCCGTCAGCCGCGATGATGCTGCGATGACGGCCCGCGAGTACATCGCCGTGAGCATCGGCATCGCGATCAGCCGGATCGCCGTCACCCCCGGGCGCTTGGGGACGTAGGTCCAGCGGGTCGCTCTTGCCGCGTCCGTCTCGATCGGCGCTGGTCTCTCCTGGCGTCAGTACTTGAATTTCTAACGGTTTTCGCAACAGTGGTGCGGAAAATTCCTGTGGAGCACAGTATTACATCAGCGTGATGGCTTGCCATTTGTTGCGACTGGTTAATGTCCAGGCACAGTTTCCCCGTCATTCACCTACGGGAAATGCGGTGTCCCAACTGTTTATGGGTAACTGATCGATGGCTGGTGACATGGCTTTACGGGCGCTGCTACGTTCCCTCGGGAAGAATTCTTCGAATACTGAGAGGCCTGCCGCCGTACCATGCTCAAAACTCTTGTCCCACTGGCTGTCGCCTGTTCTCTCGGCGCCTTTGCTTCTCTTTCCGGTGCCAACCAGGCTGGAGCCCAGCCGATTCCAGCTCCGCCGGTGCCCGATGTCGCACCTGCACCCGAAGTGGATAATGGCGCCGTCCCGTCGGCGGCACCCGGGATCTTGCCGACACCGGAGGGCTGGACGCTTTCGGTCAAGGCGGTGAACGAAACGCAGCTCGACGTAGCTCCGTTGACCACCGCCATGTCCTCGCGTGAATACCTGGTGGGCGGAACGTTTCTGGGCGAGGTCACTGGCTCCGGCAAGGCCGCGCTGGCCGGTGGCACGCTGGAGGCCGGCTATCAGATCGGTTGTGGCATCAGTGCCGATGTCGTAGATGCCAGGTTCGGCGGCAATATCACGCCCTCGCTGAGCTCTGTGGGCGTGCCGAGCGTCGGAGGTGGACTGTTCGCGCAGATCCGCCCCACTCTCAAGCCGGGTACGGCGTCCGTCGTCCCCGTGACGAAGATCCAATACGACGGCGATACGGCACGCGTGACGATCACCGGCCTGCGGATCAAGATCGACAGCTGCGTTGGTCAGTCCTTCATTCGCTCATACGCGACGTTCACCAGCTCCACCGCCGACACGCAGGACGTCGTCTCCTACGTGGGCGTGACCAAGGCCGTGTGACGTCCGTACCTCAAATTCGCACTCGCTCAATCGTTTACGTTCCGAGAGGTGTCAACAACCGACATGACCAAGATCCTTGCCGCGCTGTTTTTGGCCGGTGCGCTGGTGGTGCCGGCGCCCTACGCGACCGCCGCTCCCGAACCCGTCGTGCCGCACGAGCCGAGCGCAGATGCTCTGCCGCCCGCCGCTCCCGAATCCGGAACACCGCCGGACACCGGGACCGTCGGCTCCGCGGAACCGTCCGTGGTCACGACGCCTGATGGTTGGGTGTTGAAGCTCGCTGCCAAGGACGAGACGCAATTGCCGATCCCGGCCCTGACCACCGCGACCTCATCGCGTGAGTACCTCGCCGGGGGGACATTCACCGGCAACATCAGCGGCAGCGGCACTGCGTCGTTGCAGGGCGGCACGCTCGAGGCGGGCTACCAGATCGGCTGTGGTATCGAGCTGAGCTCGGTTCGCCTGACCGGCAGCCTCGGCCTTTCCTCGTCGGTCAGCCGGACCGGCCTCGGCGGGATCAGTGCACCGATTCAGGGCAATGTCGAAGTGCGACCGAAACCTGGCGAGGTCATCGACGTCTCGGTCACCGAAATGAAGTTCAAAGGCAAGGATTCCCGGGTCACGCTCAAAGACGTGCACATCAAGATCGATGGGTGCGTCGGCCAGTCTTTTCTGCGGTCATTCGCAAAGCTGACCAGCGCCGCCCCGGGGTCCCAAGACGTCGTCGCCTACTACGGCGTGACCAAGACCGTCTGATCGGCGTCGGCCCGAATCTGCGGATACGTCGGGTACTCAATGCCCGACAGGTACTGCACCGTGCGCACCACCTGGGAGGAGTAGCCGAATTCGTTGTCGTACCAGACGTAGAGGATCACGTTGTCTTCGTCGACGATCGTCGCGTTGGCGTCGATGATGCTGGCCGCCCGTGAGCCGATGAAGTCGCTCGACACTGCGTCGGTCGCCGCGGTGTAGTCCAGGTTGCGGCTCAACGGTCCCGCCAGGGACGCCTGGCGCAGGTACTCCAGGGCTTCTTCCTTGGTCGTCGGGCGGTGCAGCTGCATGTTCAGGATCGCCACCGAGACATCCGGGGTGGGAACGCGGATCGAGCTACCGCTGATCTTGGCCTTCAGGTCCGGCATGGCCTTGGCGACAGCGGAGGCCGCACCGGTTTCGGTCAGGACCAGGTTGAACGGCGCGGACCGGCCGCGGCGGTCGGCGTTGTGATAGTTGTCCAGCAGGTTCTGGTCGTTGGTGAACGAATGCACGGTCTCCACGTGGCAGCGGGCGATGCCGTACTCGTCGTCCATCGCCTTGAGCGGCGGAACGATCGCGTTGGTCGTGCATGACGCGCACGAGAAGATCTGCTGTTCGAGGTCGAGGGTGCGGTGGTTGACCCCGTGCACGATGTTCGGGACGTCGCCCTTGCCCGGGGCGGTCAGCAGGACCTTCGCGATGCCGGGGCGCAGGTGCTTGGACAGGCCGTCGCGGTCACGCCACTTGCCGGTGTTGTCGATCAGGATCGCGTTGTCGATGCCGTACTCGGTGTAATCGACGGTCGCCGGGTCGTCACTGTGGATGAACTTGATGACGTTGCCGTTGGCGATCAGGCTGTTGGTCTCGGTGTCGACCTTGATCGTGCCGTCGAACTGGCCGTGCACCGAGTCGCGGCGCAGCAGCGACGCCCGCTTGGCGAGGTCGCCCTCCCCGTTGCTGCGGATCACCACGGCGCGCAGGTTGAGGCCGTTTCCGGAGCCGGCCTTCTCGATGAGCAGGCGCGCGACGAGCCGGCCGATGCGGCCGAACCCGTAGAGCACCACATCCCGCGGACCCTGGGGTTCGCTCTTGTTTTCGCCGGTCACGTCGCTGAGGACCTGCGCGGTGAACTCGGGTACCGACAACCCCGCATCGCTGGCGCGGTACGCCATGATCAGCAGGCCGAGGTCGATCTTCGACGGGCCCAGGTCCAGCTCGGCCAGTGCCTGCAGGAAGGGGAAGGTCTCTTCGACCGACAGTTCCTCACCGCCGACCTGTCGCGCGAACCGGTGGGTCCGCAGGATCTTGATGACGGACCTGTTCACCAGCGACCGGCTGTGCAGCAGGACTGTCACGCCCTTCGCCCGGTACAGGTTGCCGATGATCGGGATCATCGCCTCCGCGAGTGCTTCCTGAGCATTCCAATGGGCGAGTTCTGGCGAGTTCAAATCAAGCGTCCTGTGGGTCGTGTGGGCTGGCCCCTCGGATGAGTACCGCCTTGATGGTAGCCATTGTCCGATTTCACAATGCGTCGCGGTTCGCCGGTGAGAACTTGCAGTGGCCCAGGTCACAGGGCGAAATGGCGCGCCGTTTGTTTCCACATCCGGTAGTCGTCGGGCAGACAGACCGCGCAGGGTCGGTAGCCGGCTGAGACGGCGGTTGCCTCGTCGGCGAAGAAGACCCGGTTGCGCACGTATCCGCCGGCCGCGATGGTTCGCAGGGCCGACGGGCAGTCCAGACGGCCGTAGAGCTTGCCGCCGCGATGCCCGCCCAGGGTTCCGGGTGTGACGCTGCGGTATGGGCGACCGTCCGCTCCCATCAAGGTGTACCGCTTGATGTCTGAAGTCATGCGGCGTCGTGGAAGACGAGCCCCAGCGTGAATCGCGTACCGCTACGGACCACGGAAACCCCGTGCCGCACCGGCGCTGCCGACCACCCGCGGGCCGAGGGCACCGGCCGGTCCCGGGTGGTGAAGACCAGGCCGTGCCCCTGCGGGATGACGGTGGCGGTACCGCGCGACTGCGCGCGCGGCCGCTGTTCGTAGAGCAGGAACTCCCCGCCGGTGTGGTCGACGCCGGGGCTGGTGAGATTGATGACCACCTGCAGCGGAAAGACCAGCTCCCCGTACAGGTCTCGATGTAGGGCGTTCCAGTCACCGGCCTCGTACCTGAGCAGGATCGCGGTGGTCTTGGTCTGCCCCGCCGCGTGGCACATGTCCAGCCAGTCGTCCAGATCGTCGGGCCAGGGCGCTTCCCGGCGAAGTTTGGTCCACCAGTCGCGCGCGATCGGCAACAGCCGGGGATAGAGCGCGTGCTTGAGCGCCACGACCGGGTCGGGGTAGGGATCGGCGAAGTAGCGGTACTCGCCTTCCCCGAAGCGGTACCGGCTCATGTTGACCGTGGAGCGGAACCGGTGCTCGTCGGGGTAGAGCGCGGCGATCCGGTCGGCCTCGGCAGCGGTGAGCAGCGGACCGGTGAGGGCGCAGCCCACGCTGTCGAGGTCCGAACGGATCGCGTCCCAGTCGGCTGCGCCCACGCGGCCTGCGAACGGCCCACCTGCGGTCCTCATGCGGCGGACTCCAGATCCAGCAGAAGTCGTTTGGCTTCCACACCTCCGAGGTAGCCGCCCATCGCACCGTCGCTGCGCACGACGCGGTGGCAGGGCACGACGACCGGCAGGGGATTGGTGGCGCAGGCCGTCCCCACGGCACGTACGGCTTTGGGGTTGCCGGCGAGCTGGGCCACAGCTGCGTAGCTGGCGGTATGCCCGTAACCGATCTCCGGGAGGTGGTGCAGCACCGTGCTGCGGAATCCCGCGGACAGCCGCCAGTCCAGCGCGATGTCGAAGGTGCGGCGGATACCGGCGAAGTACTCGTCGAGTTCCCGGGCCACGGTGTCGAGCCGCGTCGGTGCGCGCAGGATGCGCGGGCTGATCTTGTCGGCGAGCTGCTGCAGGACGGCGTCGTGGTCTTCACTGGCATAGGCGACACGCACCAGGCCCTGGTCGGTGGCGGCCACCAGCAGGGGGCCCACCGGGCTGTCGACGATTCGGTAGGCGACGTCGAGAATGCCGTCGCGATCGGCGGCAACGGCCAGTCGGGTCCGCAGGGTGGCCATGCGGTCGGTGCCGTCGGCGATCTGCGCCAGATCGTGGATGAGGTCGTGGTCGGTGTTCATCGGGTTTCTTCTCTCCGGGAGGGACTGATGGCGGCGGAGCCGCTGCGATAGGTACGTCTGAGGGCCGCGATGCCGTCGGCGGCGGCGCGCCGGGCAGCATCGGTGCTGCCGCCGAGGATGGCCGCGATGTCGGCATAGGGCAGTCCGGCCAGGTAGTGGTAGGCCACGGCTTGCTTCTGTTTGGTCGGTAGGCGCTCGAGCGCGTCGGCCAGGTCGTCGTCGCGGTCGTGCTGCGGTGCGGTGGGTGTCTCGGGCACGGTGTCGGTGGGGATCGCGTGCCGCGACCGGGCTCGGGTGATGTCGATCGCCTTACGGTGAGCGACCGTCACCAGCCAGGCTTCGATGTTCGCGTCAGCCGGAAGGTCCGGATAGGCCTTCATCGCGGCCAGGAACGTTTCCGACCACGCGTCGTCGGCGTCGATCGGTCCGACGACGGCCCTACACACCCGCAGTACCGTGGGGCCGTGGTCATCGACCACTGCCTCGAAGGGCTGTTTGGCTTTCACGTTCTGTAGACGCTCCGACCGCAGGTTTCGTGAGATCCCAGTTTGGAATGGACGTCAACTCGGCGGCGCGAGGCCGTTGAGGATGAAATCCATGACCTCTTCGGCGATTTCGTGCTGGGTCTTGGTCGAGTTGATGACGCTGTGCAGCGCGGCGGTCATCATGATCGCCCCGAAGATGCTGATCGCGGAGCTTTCGGGGTCGGCAAGACTTCGCAGTGAACCGTCGGCGGCCCCGGCTTTCAGCACCCGGGCGATGGGTTCGTAGAAAGCCTCTTGCACTGCCGACGCGAGATCGGGCAGGCGGATGGCGCGCCCGAGGTCGCCGACGAGCGCCTGGCTGGTGCCCGGCCGGCCCATGGTGTGGGCAATCTGGACCTGGACCACGGCGGCCAACCGGTCTCTGCCCGGCCCGGGAGCATCGGTGGCCGCGGCAACGTCACGGGCGAGCGCATCGAGAGAATCCCGGAACAGGAAGGCGAGGATGTCGTCCTTGCCCTTGAAGTAGTAGTACAGCGTGGCCTTCGGGACGCCCGATGCCGCAGCGATGTCCTCGATCTTGGTCTTCTGCAGCCCACGGGTGGCGATGAGGTCCGTCGCTGCGTACAGCTTTTCGGCCACCGCAGGAGGCACGGTGCGTCCGGTCAGTTCAGCCACGAGCGCAGTCTACGAGCCTCCTTGCGCAGAGTTTGTACTTTGAGTACAAACTAGGTGTCTAGTTCGGTGATAACGATGTGCAGGAGAGTCATGGCAGAGGCGCAGACAACCGATGTCCTCGTGGTCGGATACGGAGCCGCGGGCGTCTGCGCAGCACTGGAGGCGCGTTCGAGAGGCGCCGATGTCCTGGCCATCGACCGGTTCAACGGCGGCGGCGCGACGCAGGTATCCGGCGGCATCATCTATGCCGGTGGCGGCACCTGGGTTCAGCGCCAGGCCGGGGTCGACGACGACGCCGATGCCATGTACGCCTACCTGCAGGCCGAGATCGGCGACGCGGTGCGTCCCGAGACGCTGCGACGCTTCGTCGACGACAGTCCCGCGATGATCGACTGGCTCACCGAACACGGCGTGCCGTTCGAGGCTTCGGTCTGTCCGTACAAGACGTCGTATCCGAACAACAAGTACTACCTCTACTACTCGGGCAGCGAGAACTCCGGGCGCTTCCGCGAGATCACCCCGCCGGCGCAACGCGGTCACCGGGCCAAGGGGCCGGGAGCCTCGGGCAAGAAGATCTATCAGCCCCTCGCTGCCTCGGCAGCGGCACACGGCGTGCGCACACAGTTCCTCACCCGCGCTGTCGCTTTGTTGACCGATCCCAGCGGTCGGGTGGTGGGTGTGCGGACGAGCACCCTGGCGCACGCACCGGCGTGGGTTCGGCGCCGCTACCGCGCGTACGCCGAGCTGGCGGTCAAACCGGGCATCTACTATCCGCCGCTGCGCGCCGCGATGGAAAAGCGGTTGAACCGCTTGGAAAGTCGGTATGCCCGCACCGTCGACATCCATGCGCGCAAGGCGGTCATTCTCAGTGCGGGTGGATACATCGCCAACCGCGAGCTCATCGCCGAGCATGCACCGGCGTACCGCGAAGGACTGCAGCTGGGCACCACCGGAGATGACGGCTCCGGTATCGCGCTGGCCGCCGAGGTCGGCGCCGCGGTCGATCGCCTCGACAACGTATCGGCATGGCGCTTCATCACCCCGCCCAGCGCGTTTCTGGGTGCCCTCGTGGTCGATGAACACGGACAGCGATTCATCGACGAGACCCGTTACGGCGCCGCCGTCGGGCACGCCATGATTGCCGATCACGGTGGTCGCGGCTGGATCCTGGCCGATGACCGGCTGCTCAAGCAGGCGCGAGCCCAGCTTCCCGAGCAGGCCATCTGGTTCCAGCGCCTGCAGATGGAAGCCATGTTGCGCACCGACCGGGTCGTGGGCGACACCTTGGAAGCGGTTGCCGCCAAGGCCGGCGTCGACCCGGCGGGTTTGGTGGCCACCGTCGCGGCCCACAACACCGCCGCCTCGGGCGGGCTGCCGGATCCGATGGGCAAGCCGGCCGAGTTCGTCAATCCTGTTGAACAGGGACCGTTCTCACTGATCTCGATATCGATCAGACGCAGCCTGCTCAACCCGTGCCCGATGTTCACCCTCGGCGGGCTGATCGTCGACGAACTCACCGGTGCGGTGACAACTCCTGCGGGCGAGTCGATTCCGGGTCTCTACGCGGCGGGACGCACGGCCATCGGATTGTGCGTGAACTCGTACGTCAGTGGGTTGTCGATCGCCGACTGTGTCTTTTCGGGCCGTCGCGCCGCAGAACATGCCGTCGCGATGGAACCCACGCCGTCACCGTAGGGCGCTGCCGTCGAGCCACTTGTCCCACGGCACGCCCCAGTCGCCGTTCTGCCAGATGGGCAGCGGATCGCCACCGGTGTTGCGCACTTCGAATACGTCTCCGGGTTGGGAGAACTCGTAGAACCACCGCCCGTTGTCGGCATTGACGTTCAGGCATCCGTGCGATGTGTTTGTCTTGCCTTGCGCCCAGATGGTGCTGTCGAGTTGGTGGACGTAGATTCCGCTGTTGGTCAGCCGGACCGCGTTGTTGACGGTCACCTTGTAACCCAGGCGTGACGCGACCGGCAGGCCGTAGGTCGAGGAATCCATGACCACGGTGTCGGACTTGTCCATCACCGTATAGAAGCCCGGCTGAGTCCAGAACGAAATGGTCTTTCCGGCAACGGTTTCTGATCCCCCCATGCCCATGGAGGTCGGAATCGTGCGGACCAGCTCGTCATTGCGGTAGACGCGGATCTGTTTGGTGGCATCGTCGGCGACGGATACGTGCGACTCCCCGATCCGGAAGGAAACCCGGCCGGCACCCCTATCGTCGGCGGCTACGACCACCTCGGTGCCGGGACGGTAGTAGCTCTGCGGCCGCCAGTGAGCGTGCCGGTTGTCCATCCAGTACCAGGAACCGTCAACGGACGGAACGGTTTTCACCGACAGCCGCTTTTCCGCTGCGATGCGGTCGGCGACCGGTTCGTCGAAGTTGGCGACGATCACCGTGCCGACACCGTAGGTCCCTCCATCGACCAAGGTGGCGCCCGACGTCGCGGTGAAGCTGACCTGGGTCTGTTCGCCGGCGGTGAGTTCGGTGGGCATCGACGCCGGCCGGGCCAGCCAGAGGGTCGCGCCGATGGCGACGATGAAGGCCAGCGACATGATCGGTAGTGGTCGCCTCCGCGGTACAGCCGCCAACATCTCGGCGCCTCCCATCTGTCAGCCGCGTCCCGGCGGCGCAGTGTGCTAGAACGGAATACGTAGCTACGGCGTAGCTACGTAGGGCGAGGCTAGCATGGAGGTGCACAGTGAGTGGACGGCGAGAGAGTGTCAAGAAGGACCTCATCTTCATCGGAGTCCTGATTGTCATCGGCGCCGCGCTGATCGCCTACCTGCTGATACGTCCCGGCACTGACTCCGTCACCGCGGCACCCGCGGCGGACCCGGCGGCGACATCGCAGGCGCCCGGGGCGGCGGGCGGCGCCGACCGGGGGCACAGTCCGGTGGAACGCCGCCAGCCCGGCGACCCGCTGGCGATGGGGGATCCCGACGCACCCGTGGCGTTGGTGGTGTTCTCCGACTATCGATGCCCGTTCTGCGCCAAGTTCAGCCGGGACTCCGAGCCCGAACTCGTCAAGCGCTACGTCGACGCCGGCCAACTCCGCATCGAGTGGCGTGACTACCCGATCTTCGGCCCGCAGTCCATGGCGGCAGCACGCGCCGGGCGCGCGGCGGCCGAGCAGGGCAGGTTCTGGGAGTTCAACCGGGCCGTCTACGCGGCCGCGCCGGAGCGGTCGAAGGCCGACCTGACGGACGAGGACCTGATCGGTTTCGCCAGGCAGGCCGGTGTCCCCGATATCGACCGGTTCACCGCATCAATGCGCGGCAGCACCTTCGACGACGCCATCAATGCCGATCTGGCGCAGGGCACCGGGATCGGCGTCCCCAGCACCCCGGCCTTCCTGATCGACGACGTGCCCATGCTCGGCGCGCAGCCCACAGACGATTTCGTGCGGGCCATCGACGGGGCGCTGGCCAAGCGATGAGCGGCGTCGGTCTGCTCGGAGCCTTCCTCGGTGGGTTGGCCTCGTTGCTCAGCCCGTGCTCGGCGCTGCTGCTGCCGTCGTTTTTTGCCTACGCCTTCGATCGGACGCGCTTGTTGGTCCAGCGCACTGTGGCGTTCTGGGTGGGTCTCTGTGTGGTGCTGGTGCCGTTGGGCGCGGGCGTCGGGGCGCTGGGCAGCGTCGTCACTCGCTATCGCAGTGAAGTCACCATGGTCGGAGGCCTGGTCCTGATCGGATTCGGCCTGATGACGTTGCTGGGCAAGGGATTCGGCCTTTCGGGTGTGCAACGGATGACGACCCGGATCAACATCTCCAGCACCGTGTCGGTGCTCGCATTGGGAGCTGTGTACGGACTGGCGGGCTTCTGCGCAGGCCCACTGCTGGGCGCGGTCCTGACCATGTCGGCGATGGGCGCCGACCCGGCCTACGGGGCACTGCTGATGGCGGTCTACGCCCTCGGCATGGCGGCACCGTTGTTCCTACTCGCCTGGTTGTGGGACCGCTTCAACCTGTCGAAACGCACCTGGCTGCGGGGCCGGCCGGTGCGGTTGGGCCCGCTGGAGACCCACACCACCTCGCTGCTCACCGGGGCGATCTTCATCGTTCTCGGCGGGCTGTTCCTGTTCACCGACGGCACCGCGAATCTCGGCGGCCTGCTGTCCGTCGACGCGCAGTACGACCTGCAAGTCTGGCTGGGCAAGCTGTCGTCGGGGGTCAGTGATCTCCGGCTGATCTTGGGCGTCGTGCTGGCACTGATCGTGTGGAGGTCGATCCGGATGTGGCGGAAGCGCGCCGAGACTGAGAGCACGGTCAGATGAGCCGAGAAGCTACTATCGCGCTACATAGGTTTGATGCGCGGAACCACCAACTGGTGACGGCGCACCCACGCAGGCGGTAAATGAATATGGGAATCAAAGGATTTGGCGATCTCGAAGCTGTGGTGATGGAAGTGCTCTGGTCACGTGCGGAGCCGTCGACAGTACGCAGCGTGCACGACGAGCTCGTCACCAAGCGACAGATCGCCTACACCACGGTCATGTCGACCATGGACAACCTGTTCCGAAAGGGCTGGTTGGAGCGGGAGAAGATCGGTCTGGCGTACAGCTACCGGCCGGTGATGACCCGTGAGGAGCACTCCGCGCAGCTGATGCGCACGGTGTTCGAATCCGGCGGCGACAGTGAGCTGATCCTCAACTTCTTCCTCGAGCAGATCGTCGACGACGACTCGAAGAAACTCCGGCAGGCGCTCAAGCGGTTCACCGAGGAGCAGTCACGATGAACGCGGTCACGTTTCTCCTCGGTTACGCGATGGCGCTGAGCTGGCTGGCGCCGGTGGTGTTCACCGGCCCGATCTCGGCCAACGTGCATCCCAGACTGTCGGTGGCAGGCTGGCTGGTGGTCGTCGCCACCGCGTCATTCGCCTGGGTGGCGGCGTTGGTGATCCTGATCGCCGGTGCCGCCCACAGCCTGATCACTCACACCGCACCGACGTTCTGCGTCGAGGCACTGGGGATCGCCGGCGCAGTGACGTTACCGCCCACCGTGGCGACGGTGTTGGTCGTCGCCCTGCTTGCAGTCACTGCCGCAGTGGCGACCAACACCACGCGCCGTGTGATCGTCACGCTGTACCGAACGCGGCGCGCCAATCGTGAACACGCAGAAGCGGTCCGGATCATCGGCCGGCCCACCGGCCACGATGGCGTCATCGCCATCACGGCGGACCAGCCCGCGGCATACTGCGTGTCCGGCGGCCGGCACCGCGCGATCGTCGTCACGACGGCTGCGTTGGAGTTGCTGAGGCCGCCCGCGCTCGCAGCGGTCCTTGCCCACGAGCGAGCGCACCTGCGGGGCCGCCATCATCACGTCATCGCGACGCTGAACACCCTCGCCGCGGCGCTGCCGCGGCTGCCCCTGATGCGGGCGGCGGCCCGGTCGGTGCCGGCGTTACTGGAGATGTGCGCCGACGACGCGGCCACCCGCAGACACGGTCGTGAGCCGCTGTTGGCCAGCCTCGTCGCATTGAGTACCCGGCATCGGCTCCCCGACGGCGTGCTGGCGGCGGCGGGGACGGCGGTGGCCGACCGGGTCGCCCGACTCCTGCAACCTCAGCGGGCGATCTGGTGGCGCCCACAGTCCCTGGCGATGGTGCTCATCGTCGTCGCGACGGCTGCTGCACCCGCCTTCGCTCTGACGTTGTGCACCCTGCAGCCCTAACCGGCGGTCAGATGTCGCCGCTGCTCCTCGGCCCCGTCCGGGGGCCGTAGCGTTCGGCGTAGGCCTGGTGGATGTGCGCGTTCTTCTTGCGCGAGAGCTCGTCGATGAGGGCGGGGTTCAGCCCGTGCTTGACGAGCATGTGACGCCGCCACACCTTGTTCAGGGCATGGGAGAAGTAGACGAACGGGATGAAGATCGGCACGGTCATGCTGGCGTGCAGGTAGAGCGACATCGGGATGAACCAGATCGGCGCCAGAACCAGGATTGCCGGGATCGCGACACGGACCATCATCCGGACGGTGGCGCCGGGACCTGCAAGGTCGTTGGCCACCCACTCGCGCATGGAGTCGGGTAGCCGCTTGCCGTAGCAGTACGCGATGTACTGCAGCGGGCCCGGTTTTGTGCGGGAGGCTTGGCCGGTGGGCATTGCAGCAGGGTAACGCTCGGTATCATGGATTGCGAATTTCATCAATCCATCAATCATTGGGGCAGCGGTGACCGACAGCGTCCTAGATGGTCCCGAGCGGCCGTTGTACGAGATCAAGGCCAACCTGTTCAAGGCGCTGGCGCATCCGGCGCGGATCCGGGTGCTGGAGATCCTGTCGATGCGCGACGGCCCGACTCCGGTCAGCGAGATCCTGGCTGCCAGCGATATCGAACCGACCCTGCTGTCACAGCACCTCGCGGTACTCAAGCGCCATCACGTGGTCAGCGGGCACCGGGTCGGCAACGCGGTGTACTACACGCTCGCGCACCCGAAGATCGCTGAACTGCTGCTCATCGCCCGGACGTTCCTCGCCGACACCCTCGCCGCCCAGCGCGATCAGATCGACGCCATCGGGTCGCTACCGCCGATCGGCACGGCGCGATAGCGAAACTCTCACTTCCTGGCGTCGACCGCTTCGGGTACTGCCGCGAGTAGCTTCGCGTCGGCGGTGAGCAGGGTGAGGCTCTCGACGGTCGCCTGGGCGAGCAGCATCGCATCGAACGGATCCTTGTGCGGCAGCGCGGTGATGTCTGAGGCGAGGGTGTGGCGTCGCGTAATGGGGAGGTCCTGTAGGCCGGATCGGCCGATCGCATCGTCGAGGGCGTCGGGCAGGGTGATCTTGCCGATCGCCGCCTTGATGCTCAGCTCCCACGTGCTGGCCGCGGAGACGAACACCGCGGGGCTTTGCGCGATGCGATCGCGCGCCGCAGCCCCCAAGCGCGGGTTGTCTTCGAGTAGCCAGATCAGGACGTGGGTGTCCACCAACACGCCCCTCATTCGATGCCGAACAAGGCGTTGAGGTCGGTGTCGACGTCGTCGAAGTGTTCGGTGTCGTAACCGAATTGGCCGGCCAGCCCACCGAATGCGATGTCGATGCGCGTATGTGGGACCAGGTCTGCCACCGGTTTGCCCGCCCTCGCGATCGTGATCTTCTCGCCGTTTTCGACGCGCGTGAGTAGTTGCGACAGGTGTGTCTTCGCATCGTGGATGTTGACCGTCGACATGAAGCCACTCTACTGGACTTAGTCTAGTTGGACTAGGTCTCGACGATCAGTGGGGAAGCCGATCGAGCCAGTCGGAGTTTCCATCGACCGCTTCGCCGTCGATGGCCACCAGCGGCACCCCGGGATCGGGGAATGCTCGCAGCAGCGGAAGGTTGTTCGCCCCGATGGTGTGGCCGTCGTAGGGAATCGGGAGACCGAGCTTGATCATGTCCTGGGCTGACGGCGGTGCGCCGGCGCGGTCGGCCAACCCGGCCAGCTGATCGTTGCTCAGATCCGTCTCGCCTTCCTCTTTCGGCTGTTGATCGGCGGCGAAGATCTGCTCGACGAACTTCCAGGTGACGTCGCTCGATTGCGAGTGGTCGCCGACGATGTGGGCGGCATAAATGGCGCGGCTGTCGTAATTGCCGCTCGCCGAATACTTTTCGAGGAAGTTGACGAGACGCAGATTGATGTGGAGCTTGCCGTCCTCGATGCGCCGGCCGATCTCGGCGCCCTGGTCGCGCACCATCTTCCCGCTGTAGGGGCACAGCGGGTCCAGGTAGAGGTCGATCTGGCCCGGCGCCGCGGGGTCGCCGATGGAGAGAACGTCCCCGGCTGACGACGCCGGGGCGGCCTGCGCGCGACCGGCTCCGGGACCCCATATGAACGCCATCGTGAGCAGGCCGGCCAGTAGCAGGAGGTGAATCGTTCGGTATGCCGAGCGATTCGCGGTGCCGGGTCCATGCGGGTTCGCGTTCATGGCGTCCATCCTCTCTGACCGAGACGGAAGCTACTCAGGTCAGGGGCGGGCACCGCTATCACCTGCAGGTTTGCTGTATTTCTCTAGTTACTTAGAGGAAAAGTGGCAGAACGAGACAGTTTCTTGTTACTGTCCGGTAATGCGCAATGCCGGGGGGATTGTGGTCGTCCTCATGCTGATCATCGGGTCGCTCGTCGGATCTACGACGGTGGCCTTTGCCGACACGGGGGACGAGCCGCAGTACGCCGATTTCTATCTCCCGCCGGACCCGCTGCCGGCCGGTGCGCCCGGCGATGTGATCCGCACCGAACCGAGCCGGCTGGTGCTCGAGCCGTCCGGTCAGCTGGGCGCCATCATGGCGACCGGAACCCGGATCATGTACCGCAGCATCGACTCTCGGAACAATCCGATCGCCGTGACCGGCACCTACTTCGAACCGGACAACGACTGGCCCGGAAAGGGGCCGCGCCCGCTGATCGTCTATGCCCCCGGCACTCAGGGGCAGGGCAATCAGTGCGCACCGTCGCGCCAGTTCAACCAGGGCATCCACTACTCGGGTGGCTGGGACATCATGGTCAACTACGAGGAGGCGTTCGTCGCGACCTTGGTGGCCCGCGGCTTTGCCATCCTGATGACCGACTACCAGGGTCTCGGCACCGACTCGATGCACACCTACGTGAACCGCCTGGCCGAAGGCCACGCCGTCCTCGACGCCGCTCGCGCCGCCATGAAATTGCCCGAGACATCGCTGGATCCGCATGGCCCCGTGGCATTTTGGGGATATTCGCAGGGCGGTGGGGCAACCGCGTCGGCGGCGGAGCTGGCCTCGGCCTACGCACCCGAACTGAACATCGTCGGCACCTATGCTGGTGCGCCGCCGGCCGACCTCAAGGAACTGCTGCCCTACGCCGACGGTAGTGCGCTCGTGGGCGTCGTCGGCTATGCACTCAACGGCGTCATCGCCGCCTACCCGGAAGCCGCCGACGCCATCCGGTCGAAGCTCACCCAGCGCGGCAAGGACATGCTCGAGTCGGTGTCACGCCAGTGTGTGGGGCAGACGATCGTCGACTTCGCCTTCCGGCACCTGCAGCCCTACTTCAACGAGGACATCAACAAACTCGTCAACGAGGAACCGTTCAGCAGCTTGTTCGACCTGCAGAAGCTCGGCCGGTTCAAGCCGAACGCGCCGGTGCTGATCAACAGCAACCGCTATGACCCGCTGGTGCCGTGGACCGCGGCCAACCAGCTGGGCCGGGACTGGTGCGCGCAGGGCGCCGACGTTGAATTCCGCACCAACGAGGAACCGCCGTTCCTCAACAAGCTGGTGATCAACCACGCGCTCCCCATGCTCGTGGACGGAGAGCCGGCCATGCAGTGGATCGCCGCCCGCTTCAACGGAGAACCCACCACACCCAACTGCGGGCAGTTCTGACGGTCGGGCGGGTTCCCGGGTCCTCGAACGCCCGCTCGATACACTGCGGGCATCGCTGAACGCAGGAAGTACAACGCCGCCCAGCGTCGCCGCGAACTGGCTGACGCTGCCATCGAACTGCTCGGCAAGGACGGGTCGCGCGGCGTCAGTCACCCCAAGGTCGACAAGAAGGCCGAGGTTCCCGACGGCACGACGTCGTTCTACTTCCGGACCCGAGATGCGCTGATGCACGCGATTGCCGCACGCCTCAACGAACTCGACCTCGCCGACCTCTCCCTGCTCACCGAGCTCACCGATGCCGATCCGACGGAGTTCGCCGGCACACTCGGGTTCGCCACACTGGTCATGTATTCGGCGACCGAACCATGGCTCACCCGGGCCAAGGCCCGCTACGAGTTGGCCCTGCAGGCCGGCCGTGACGATGAACTGGCGGCAACGCTGAGCGCGTCCGTCGAGGGGTTCTACGGGGTTGCGCGCGCAGTCGTGACGGAATGGCATGCCACGGACGAGAATCCGATGGCGCCCGAGGTCATCGACGAGCAGGCCAAAACCCTGTTCTCGTTCGTGAACGGCGTGATGATGACGTTCGTCATCGGACAACCGCTGGTGGACAACGCCGATCAGCTAGACCGGTTGATCCGAGGGGTTCTGGCGGGCTGGCCGGCCGAGGGAACTGCCTGAACGGCGTTGTCGAACAACGGCGACGACAACAGCATGGCGCTGACGTGGTCGACGAACACGTCGTCGTCGGAACCGAGGTTGCCTTCCGTCCATTCGATGAACAGCGAGATGATGGCGCCGAAAACGGTGGCGTACTGCATCTTGACCCGCGCCGCCGCGGCGGTGTCCGCGCGATCGGTCGGGGCAGTCAGTCCACTCATCGCCCCGACGGCGTCTCGTACGAAATGGCGAAGCCTGACGTCAGCGATCGGCTCCACCAACAGGATTCGGCAGATCCGGGGATCGGCTTTGGCCAGTTGCGCTGCTGCTCCGACGCCCGCGCGGGTCCGGGCGGGCAGATCGGCGTCCGGGTCGGCGGCGGTATAGATGACCTGGCGCGCGTGCTCGAACGTGCTGCGGTAGACCTCGCGGAGCAGGTCGTCGGTGTCGGTGAAGCTCTCGTAGAAGAACTTCTGGCTGAGCTCTGCCTCGCGGCAGACGGCGCGCATGGTCATGGCGGCGACCCCTTGGGTGCCGACCAGGTTGGCGCCTGCCTGGATCAGTCGGGCGCGGCGGTCCGCCGACCGTGCTTCGGCGGCCTGGCCACGGTACGGCCTTGACATTCCGTGAGCATAGCGAGCACGATCCAATTCGGGAAGCAACCGCTTCCGGATTGTGAGGGGATGCCCAGTGACCGCGCCCAGTGAAGGTGACGCAGACCGGGCTCGTCCCGAGGTCGCGGCGTGGACCGCGTTCGTTGACGGATTGCGCACGGCCGGTGCGCAACTCGCGGCAGACACCGCCGGTCTGCCGGAATCTGAACGCGCCGACGGATTCCGCGCCCTGTTGCGGGCAGTGTCAAATCAACTGGGCCGCTGGGAAGTTGATCGCGACAAGCCTGAGTTCGTCGCATTCAACGGCTGGCGTCAGAAATTCCTGATGGACAACCCCGACTTCCAGTACTGGGTCGCTGATGTCCGCCCCGGCGGCCGCTACCTGATCCGTGGCAATCGCGGCGACGCCGCGTACGTGTCGATCACCGCCTATTCCGGTTCGGGCGGGGCGGCCGCCAAGGCGAACTCCCGGATCGACAGTGATGCAATCACGTTCGACGCCAACGGTGATTACCAGGTGACGGTCGGCGGTGACCGTCAGGCGAACGACTGGCTGGACCTGCCCGATCGCGCGATCGTCATCTGGGTGCGTCACTTCCACAATGACGCGCAGGCCGATCGCATCGGGTGGTGTGCCATCGAGCCGGCCGAGCCGGCCCCGGTCCCGGCGGCGATCGACCCGTTGAGGTTCGGCAAGCACCTGGCGAAAGCCTCGGCGGCCATTGCCGTGCTGCCGCGCATCTGGCATGGCGCGGTGGCCGCCGATCGCGAGTCGCCGAACCAGTTGCACCACTGGACCGAGATGGCCGGGGGAGCGGTGTTCACCGAACCGGCCATCCACTATCTGCGCGGCGTCTGGCAGCTGGGTCCCGACGAAGCGCTGCTCATCGAAGGCGATCTGGTGCCGTGCCGGTACTGGAACATCTTGGCGTACAGCAGATTTCTCAACTCGCTCGATTACCGGCACCGGCGGGTCTCCTACACCGGTGCCACCGCGAACCTCGATGGTGGCCGCTACCGGTTCGTGGTCTCGGCCACCGATCCTGGGCCGGCCGCCGGGGACTGGATCGACAGTGAGGGCCGCGCGTTCGGCATCGTCGTGATGCGGTTCCTGCAACCCGAACAGCAGCCCGACCTGCCCACGACGCGCATCGTGTCCCTGACCGATCTGGCGGAGCGCGCATGACCGGCTGGATCGCGCCCGCCCGCACACCGGAGGCGTTGAACGCCTACGCGGCGGCCGAGCAGGATCGGGCCGCACGCCCGGACCGCTACCAGCTCGGTGCCGACGCCATCGACATCGTCATCGACCGCGGCACCCGTGGTGCCGGCGTGGGCATTCTGGGCGACCCCGGCGAGTGGCGTCCGGGTGTGGAGCAGTACCTGGCCTCGGCCGAGGAGGACGGACGGCTCAACGCCCTCGGCGCGTTGACCGCCCAGCGAACCGCGTCCGGGCGGCTTGCAGCCCGGATCGCGATGGCGCGGTATCTGAAGGAACATCCCAGCGCCGAGCACCGTCCGCTGCTGCCCCCGGTGATCATCACCGGCGGCTGGCGCACCGGCACCACCTTCTTGTACCGGCTACTCGACCGCGACCCCCGATTCCGCGCGCCGCTGCCCGCCGAGCTGGGTGCGCCGTGGCGGCTACCCGGCGACCTCGACGGCGACGAACGCGTCCGCCGCCTCGAGGCGTCCGCCGCCGGCCAGTACCTGCTGCACGTTCTCAACCCCACGATGGCGGCCGTGCACGACTCCGGCCCGAATCTGCCCGAGGAGTGCGTGCTCGGCATGGGCACCACCCTGCGCAACTGGGGCTTCACCGCCACCACGCGCCTCGATGGCTACGCGTCCTGGCTCGCCGGCCAGGACTTCGCCGCCGAGTACGCTCAGCACCGGCGGATGCTGCAGATCCTCGACGCCGGGGATGGTCGCCGTTGGGTCCTGAAAGCGCCGGCCCACACCGCCGAGCTCCGCCATGTCATCGCGACGTATCCGGGCGCCTGCATCGTGCAGTTGCACCGCGACATCGTGGAGACGGTGGCGTCGGGCGCGAGCCTGTTCGCGACGTACCGGTCCACTTACAGTGACGACGTCGACGGGGTCGACGTGGGCCGGTTTCAGACCGCGCAGACGGAACTGTGGCTGCGCCGCGCCCTCGATGCCCGGGCCGCGGCGTCCACTGTCACCTGGCTCGACGTCCAGTACCGCGACCTGGTGGCCGACCCGGAGGCGACGGTGCGGGGTATCTACGCCGCGGCGCAGATGGAGCTACCGGACATCGCGGGAATGCTGGCCGAGCATCACCGCGCCCAACCCCGCGGCGGAAAGGGCGCGCACCGATACCGGCCCGAGGAATTCGGTATCAACCCTGCCGAGTTACGCGAGCGGATGCACTTCTACACCCGGACGCTCGACCCGTCCGGCGCGCATCGGATCGAGGCTTGACGGGCCATCCCGTCGGGGAGCGACTGGCGCTAATCGCGTCGCCCCATTACTTTCCCTGAGGTGATGTCCTCAGCCGTTGGCGCAGTCGCGCGGTCGATCGCTCCCTTTCTGACAGTCGCCTCGGTGGTCGCCGCGGGCCTCGCTACTGCTCCGGGGCCGACGGTCCGTCTGGCCAGCGACGGCAACCCGCTCGAGGGGCACTCGTTCTACGTCAACCCCTCGTCGAAGGCCGCGCGCGCCGCGCAGGGCAACCCGAGCCCTGAACTGCAGGCGATCGCCAACACCCCCACCGCGTACTGGATGGACAACGTCTCCAGCCCTGCGGTGGACGCCAAGTACATCGCCGCGGCACAGGCCGCCGGCACCATGCCGATCCTGGCGCTCTACGGCATCCCGCACCGCGACTGCGGTAGCTATGCCGCGGGCGGCTTCGGGTCTGCTGCTGCGTACAAGGGCTGGATCGACGGTGTCGCCGGCGCCATCGGCGGAGGGCCGGCCGCGGTCATCCTCGAACCCGACGCGCTCGCCATGGCGGACTGCCTGTCGGGTGATCAGCGCGAGGAGCGCTACAACCTGATGAGCTACGCCGTCGACACGCTGACCCGCAATCCGGGCACCGCCGTGTACGTCGATGCGGGGCACTCCCGGTGGACGGCCGCTGACGAGATGGCCAACAGGCTCAACCGCGTCGGCGTCGCCAAGGCGCGCGGATTCAGCCTCAACACCGCGAACTTCTTCACCACCGAAGAGGAAATCGGTTACGGCGACGCGATTTCGGGCCAGACGGGTGGCAAGCCCTACGTCATCGACACCTCGCGTAACGGTGCCGGACCGGCCGAAGGCGAGATGTACTGGTGCAACCCGAGCGGTCGGGCCCTCGGCGCGGCACCGACCACGGCAACCGGAAACGGCAATGTCGACGCGTTCCTGTGGGTGAAGCGTCCCGGCGAGTCCGACGGCGCGTGCGGTACCGGCGAGGCCTCTGCGGGAACCTTCGTCAACCAGTACGCCATCGACCTGGTTCGCAAGGCGCACGGGTAGAGCGGCCTACTGGGGCGGGGGAGCCTCCGCCTCGCACTCAGCGAGCATCGGTGTGGTGAAGTCGACCGATCCGACCCCGCCGAGGGTCATGCCGTTGTCGCGCAGCGTCATCGTCGTCGTGTAACGGCAGGTCTGATTGACCGTCAGCCCGGTGAGGAACTCGACGTCGTAGGTGTAGAGGAACGAACGCACGAGCTGGTTCGCATCCCACGGCACATCGAGGGCGAAGCCCAGGGACGACCCGGACCGGGCGTTGAGCAACCTCGGGCCGACCTCACCGATTCCCGGCGTCAGGTAGAACGGGGCGCCGTCGAGTTTGGTGCCGGACACGCTGACACTTCTGATGCGATAGCCGGTGGTGCCGGACGGGATCAGCGGACCGCGTCTGATGTTCGTGCTGAACAGGATCGAGTAGTTGGTCCCGCCGGCGATGGCCGTCGTGCTGAAGCTCGTCGAGGTGAACTCCTGCGGCAGGTGAGCCGCGCAATTGCCGACCTTGCCGGATGGATCACCGCATTCCTGTGGTGCCGCCAGGGCACTTGGTGCGAGCACCGCAGCGCCCACTACGGGCACCGTGAATGCGGCGCCGCGGATGAACGTGCGTCGGGAGAACGCACTTCCTGAACGATTCGTCATTGGTCTTCCTCCTTGTTCGCTCGTGCTTTTCGGTCTCCAATTCCGAAGCTACAAGGGTGACCAAGCGATTTGGCCGGGTTCGGAAACTAGCGGAAGGAACCGGCTCCGCCGCCGGCGAGCAGGGTCTGCCCGGATTTTGGCACGCAAACTCATATGATCAAGCGCTGACGAGGAAGTCGAGGAACACCATGTTGAGTGACCTACGTTTCTGCCATCTGGTCGTCGGCGTGACCGACATGGACCGGGCCCTGGGCTTCTACCGTGGCCTGTTGGGCATGGATGTGGTGTTCGACCAGTTGATTTCGGGTGAGCCGTTCGACGCGGTCCTGCACTCCTCTCGCCAACAGGAAGGCCGTGTGGTCGGGGGAGTGGTGGGCGGAGTCATGCTCGAACTGGTCAGCCTCGGTTCGTCGACCCCGCCTGGACCCGGGAAACGAGGAATCGTCGGCAACCAGAACATCGCATTGTCGGTCACCGATCTCGACGCCACCTATCGCGCCGTGATCGACGCGGGCTTTCAGCCCGTTCAGGAGCCGTTCCCGATCGACCGCGTCCGGATGTTCTTCGTCAACGACCCCGATGGCACCGCGGTGGAGTTCGTCGAGTTTCCCGGTGGCGCCCGCAGCAGCTATGAAATGCATCGCGGCGCAGACATCAGCGCAGAAAGGTAACGGTCACTGCTTCGTTCCACCCCACCGAGGGTTGGACGGACTGCCACACTGGGGCATGGCCATCGAGCTGGTGCGGGGTTCTCGGTTGTTCGCGGGCGTGACTTACGCCTACGCGGCGATCACACCCGGAAACGGCATGATCTTCACCGCCGGCGCCTGCCCACTCGATGATCGGGGGCATGTCGTCGCTCCCGGTGACATCGCCGCCCAGGCCCGCCAGGCGACGGGCAATCTCCGGATTACCTTGCAGGAGTGCGGTGCCCAGTTACGCGACGTGGTGAAGACGACGATCTACGTCGCCAGTGGTCAGCGTGACGACCTCGTCGCGGCGTGGGACGAGGTGGTGTCGGCTTTCGCCGACCATCGGCCGCCGAGCACGCTATTGGGTGTTGCAGTCCTCGGGTACCCTGATCAACTCGTCGAGATCGAGGCGATCGCGGTGCTCCCGATCAAGTGACCGGCGTGAGGTCCGTCCCGGCCGGGGGTTGCAGCCGCCGCAGTTTGCCGTCGATGGCCGTGACATACAGGGCATTGCCGTCGGGCCCCGGGCCTATCCGCACCGAGGTCGGTCCGTTGGGCGGCAGGGAAAGTTGGCTGAGCCCTTTGGCTATCGTGCAGATGCGGCCGGTGTCGGGGTTCACTGCGTAGACCTCGCCCGCGGTATCGCCGGCCACGTACAACGTTCCGTCACGGGTCGCCTGCATGTCGTCGGAGCCCGCGATCAAGCCGGGCAGACGTGCCACCGTCGCGGTGGCGTTCGGCTTGTCGAGTGGCAGCCGCAAAACCGTTGACAGGGCTACATTCTCGGTATATAGCGCGCTGCGGTCGGGAGTTAGTGCGAGTCCATTGGGTAACGGGGTGCCGGACCAAGACTTGGTGTGCCGTCCGGTGGCGGGGCTGTAGCGGTCGATTCCCCGGGGCGGGACGGTCAGTTGCGAGAAGATCAAATCACCGTCCGGGAGGAACAGCAGACCATTCGGCGCGGGCAGCCCGGTGAGCAACGTCGTCGATTCACCCGTGTGCACGTCCAGACGTCGCAGCGTTCCGCGCGCCGTGCCGGGGTTGTTCCCGGTCAGGAAGTACAGGCTGTTGCCCGAAAGCCGCAGGCCCGCTGGATGATCGAGACCAGACAGCACCGTGCTGCTGTTTCCCTGGTCGTCGACGTGAAGCAGTCGACCGTCGTTGATCGCGCTCAGGTAGAACCCGCCGCGGCCGTCCGGTTCGAGGTTCTCCAGAGCGCCCAGCCCGCTGGCCACAGTGGTGATCTGCCAACGCTGGCAGGTACCCGTCCGAGCTTCCGCGCCGGGCGTTGCGCTCGCGGTCGGCGTAGCCGCCACGAAAAGCATCGCGATGGCGCATGTCGCGGCGCCAATTGTCTTCTGCAGCATCAAGTCACCCCTCAGTCATTCCCCCACCAAGTTTGATACCTTTTGGTATCGGATTCTAAAAGGTATCATGAACCCGTGGAAAAGGACGACGGTCGATCGGTCGAACAGTCACGGCCGATGACACGCCGACGCGTCGAGACCCGTCAGCGGCTGCTGGAAGCCGCGTTCTCGGTGTTTGCCTCAAAAGGGTTCGGGCGCACCCGAATCGACGACATCTGTCAGGCTTCGGGGTATACCAAGGGGGCGTTCTACTCGAACTTCGGAACTCTCGATGAATTGTTCCTTGCGCTTTATCGCGAGCAGTCACGTCAGGCCGCCGAGTACACCATCGGATTCCTGGCTGCCGAACCGTTCAACACGGTCGAGGCCACGATCCAGGCCTGGGCGCAGGGTCTGCCGATCGACCGGGACTGGCTGCTGATCAACACAGATTTTGTCCTGTACGCCGCCCGCCGGCCAGAGGTGCAGCTGGAACTCGCGACAGAACGGTCGCAGATGCGCGAGGGCTTCGCCCGCATGCTCGCTGACCACATCCGCGATCGGGCACCGGACCTTCCGGCGTCGCTACCCACGCCGGACGAGATGGCGCGGGCGCTGGTCACGGTCTATGACGGGGCAATCTCCCAGCTCATCCTCGACATGGACGAGGCGGCGGTGCGAAAGCACTTCGCCGACATTGCCAGTGCGCTGCTCCGGTAGAACTCACACACCGCCTGACGACAGTGTGAACGGCTCCTTACCGGACGGATACTGCCGGGAAACTGGATCGGCGACGGGTGCTGAGACCGTGGGACGATGACCGCAGACCCTGTTGATCCACTCTGGCTTCGGCCGGTGGCACTGCCGGCTGCTCTTCCGAATCTGGCGGTGCGCCACAGTGCCGACGTCCGTCAGGCGCAGGAGTTCATGGTGCTCCTAGAGGCCGAAATGGTCGACCTCCAAGAACAATTGACGGCCATCGATGAACGTGTCAACGAGGGGCGTCCAGGAGCCCTTCATCATCAAAGCGTGGTGCGGGCGCGGCTCAATGAGGTGCGACGCCTGCTCGACGGCCTCATCTTCAGGTTTCCTTCCGCCTGAGCTTCCGGTCGTCGGCGGGCGACGGTGAAATAATGTGGACTTGCTGGTCCATTTTTATCCAGGCACGCTCGTGACGTAACGACGCGTGACTGGAGGTATGCAGTGAATCTCGGTGAATTCGGTGTCTGGCAACCGGCATATGCCACAACGCCCGAGATGGCAAAGCAGATCGAGGGCCTGGGCTACACGACGCTGTGGCTGGGTGGCCCGGAACCTGACCTGTCGGGCATCGATGAACTGCTCGGCGCCACGGACCATTTGGTGGTGGCCAGCAGCATCTACAACATCTACCGCGGTGATGCGGTCACGTTGGCAGCAGCGTACCGCCGTGTCCAGCGGTCATATCCGGACCGCCTGCTGCTGGGCCTCGGCGTGGGACACCCTGAACAGGTCGGCAATTACCGCAGCCCGATGCCTGCCCTGAACGGGTTCCTCGATGGTCTTGATGAGCACGGCATTCCCCGCGAGAAGCGGATGCTTGCCGCACTGGGGCCCAAGATGCTGGCGCTGGCGACCGAGCGGGCGGCCGGTTCAGTGCCGTACCTCGTCACGCCCGAGCACTCCCGGCGGGCGCGGGCGGCGCTCGGGTCTCAGCGGCTATTGGCGCCTGAGCAGAAGGTGGTTCTGGAGTCCGACCCTGAACGGGCCCGGGCTCTCGCCCGTCCGCGAATCAAGCATCCGTACCTCGGATTGGTGAACTACACCAACAACTTACGGCGACTCGGCTTCACGGATGAGGATCTGGCCGGCGACGGCAGCGACCGGTTGATCGACCAGCTCGCCGTCCACGGTGACGCGGCGACGGTTGCGCACGGATTGCGCGCGCATCTGGCGGCCGGGGCGAATCACGTGCAGATCCAGGTGGTAGGTGAGCACTCGGCGCCGCACCCCCAGATGCCCGAGGTTCTGCTGCAGGTTTATGACGAGGACACGTTCAGGATCTACGAATCCCTGGCCGGGGCGTTGGACATCGCGCCCAGGTGACCGGCATCAGCGAGGTGCGCGGCCCGCACCCTGCCACACCGTGTCGAACGGAGCATTGCCGCTGATCCGGTCGACGATTCCGGCGGTGGTGAAGTCCTTGGCCAGGCGCACCGCCTCCGGGACACTGGATCCCTTGGCCAGGGCGGCGGTGATCGCTGCCGCCAGCGTGCATCCCGCACCGGCGACGCGGGCGTCGCCGACCTTCGGCGCACGTAGAACCTCGGCGTCCTTGCCGTCGAAGAGAACATCGACCGCGTCGTCGCCGGGAAATTCGACCCCGCCCTTCACCAGGACATACGTGGGCCCGAGGTCGGCGATGCGCCGGGCTGCCTCGACGAGATCGTCGATGGAGGAGATGTCGTCCATCCCGGCGAGGGTGCGTGCCTCGAACAGGTTCGGCGTGGTGACCGTCGCCAGCGGCAGGATCTGGCTGCGCAGTGCGGTGTCGGTATCGAGAGCCGCACCGGGCTCTTGTCCTTTGCAGATCAGGACGGGGTCGACGACGATGTGCCGCCACGATTGCTGGGCGAGAGCCTCGGCGACGACGTCGATGGTTGCGGGGGTGCCGAGCATGCCGATCTTGACGACATCGAGGTTGTACGCCGATGTCGCCGCCTCGATCTGATCGGCGATGACCTGTGGATCGACCGGGACGAACCGGTGGCCCCAGTCCGCCTTGGGGTCGAACGACACGATGCAGGTCACCGTGCCCACACCGTAGGTGCCGAACTCCTGGAACGTGCGCAGGTCGGCTTGCAGGCCGGCGCCGCCGGTGGCTTCGGATCCGGCGATGACATACGAGAGGTCGACCACGTGGGTGAGCGTACGCCTGCGCTACGGACATCCGACATGAACCCAGCGGATATCGGCGTACGTTGCTGGGTTCGAAAGTGGTGGGACGAATGAGCCCGCAATGTGTCGGTGCATTATCGGTTCGTCCACTGCCAGAAGGAATCCAACTTGATGACGGTGGCAACGTATTGGCTGCAGGCGATGTTCCATGTTGCGACCCAAGGTGATTGGTCACAGCGTCCGCGCGCTTGACGGTGCGTCGGGTACGAAGGTTGTTGACAATTCAACAGTTATTCGAAAGCGTGGCGGGTGACCGCTTGTTATCTCGCGCGGCGTGGCTCAGATCCCAGTGGGGATCTCGTCGGTTGCTGTATAAGCCCGGGTCGCGCTGTGGTCTCGTCCGATCTGATCCCGAATTGGGTTGTGAAACCACCCGTTTGGTTCTTTGTTCGGAAGTTTACCGGCAATCGGCAGTGTGTTTTGTAGTTAGCTGATACCGTCGCGCTCATGAAGCTCGTGCAACGTATGGCCGCAGCCGCGGCTGCACTGGCGGTCTTTGGTGCCGCCGCATGCAGCAGCTCGTCGACTGATCAGGCCCCGACCACCAGCCCTGTCCCTGCCGAGTCCACGTCCAGTCAGCATGGCCCGGTCAAATCTCCGGCTACCGCGCCGGCGCCCGCCGGGCCTGGGCAAACGACGCAGCGGATGATGCCCAATCCGAATGGGGATGGCTCGATGGTGCCGTGTGAGGGCACGATCTGCACCAATCCGAATCACGGGGCTGGTGACAATCCGGATGAGAACGGTGGGGCGGTGATGCCCAACCCGAACGGTGACGGCTCAGACGTGCCGTGTGAAGGCACGATCTGCACCAATCCGAATCACGGGGCTGGTGACAATCCGGATGAGAACGGCGGGGCGGTGATGCCCAACCCGAACGGAGACGGCTCAGACGTGCCGTGTGAAGGCACCATCTGCACCAATCCGAATCACGGGGCCGGCGACGACGGATAGGTCGTACGGGCCGACACTGCCGGCGCCACCCAGTCTCGTAGGTAGGTACGCAGTCCTCTGTCGTGGCGCGATGGTCCACCCGGGTCGATGATGAACGACTGCAGGATCCTCAGCATGAACTCGACCAGCTGATCGAGCGCATCGCCATCGAATCCGACTGTGGCCCAATCGATGTCGAATCGGCGCAGAATCGACTTACCGAATTCGATGGCGAGGTCAGAGGTAACTCCCGCCGTGAACGCGCTGGCCTTGCCGGGCTGTAGGACCAGGCTGAGATATCGGTCGTGCGGAATCTGCTCCGCCGTGTAGGCGATGCCTTCGACGACGGCTTCGCTGGGGTCGGTGATCGAACCCAGCTGCTCGGCCAGGCGATCGAGGAAGCCGTCCACTGACGACACGGCGGTGGCGGCCATCAGGCTCTCCAGCGTAGGGAAGTAGCGGTAGATCGTCTGGCGCGTCACCCCGAGTGCCTGGGCCACTTCGGACACGCTCACGGTGCCGCGCGCATCGATCGCCTGCCGGGCCGCACCGATGATGCGGCGGACGGCTTCGTCGTCGTCGGCGGGAATGTCTCCCGACCAGCCGTGCCTGCGCATCCGTTGATCGTCGCACGGTTGGCACAAAAATCTTGACAATACAGTCGATGGTCACTGTATGGTCAGCTCATGACTGTCGCCCCGGTGAGCAGCACCGATGAAGAACTGACCCGTCGCGCTCTGCGGCATGCCGTCGAGGGGACGACGGATATGGCAGACCGGGTGCTGAAGGTGCCCCTGCACTACTACCGCGACCCGAAGATCACCGAGATCGAGGAATCCCAGATCCTGCGCCGGGTCCCGCTGGCGATCGTGCCGTCGGCTCAGATCGCCGAGAAGAACGACTTCGTCGTCCGCTCCGTGCTCGGGGACTCATTGCTGGTCACCCGGGACCGCACCGGCGCCAGCCACGTGTTCCTCAACTACTGCCGTCACCGCGGTGCCATGCCGGCCTGTGGATCAGGCAACGCGTCCCGGTTCGTCTGCCCGTATCACGCATGGACCTACCGCAACACCGGTGAGCTGTTCATGGTGCCGGGCAAGGTCGGCTTCGACACGATGGATACCGCCGAATACGGACTGGTGGAACTGCCGTCCGAGGAGCGTCACGGCTTCGTCTGGGCGGTGCTGACCGCGGATGCGGCCATCGACCTCGACGCTCACTTGGGGCCGCTGGGTCCCGAACTGGCGCAATGGAACTACGAGGCCTATGGCTATCACACCGACCGCGAGTTCTCCTCGGAAGTGTCGTGGAAAGGTGCGCTCGAGGCGTTCGCGGAGGGGTATCACTTCCCGTTCGTCCACGGTGAGAGCCTGATCGGGCAGAACACCCTGCCGAACACCGCCATTTACGACGAATTCGGCAAGCATCACCGAATTGGCTTCCCGTTCAACTGGATCAAGAATCTCTCCGATGATCCGAGTGGCTCATTCGACCCGTCGGCCAACATGGGTGTCATCTACTGGGTGTATCCCAACCTCATCCTGGCGAACAGCCCGGTCGGCGTGGAGATCATCGACATGCTGCCCGAAGGGGAGCCCACCCGCTGCACGGTCCGGCACAGCTGGATGGGCCGAGTCCCGGCGACGACCGACGACATGCGGGCCGGCTATGACGCGGTCTACGAAGGAGTCCACGCTGCGGTGCGTGATGAGGACTTCGCCATGCTGCCGCAGTGCGGTGAAGGTGTCCGGCATGGTCAGCATGACCATATGATCATCGGCCGCAACGAAATTGCGGTCCAGCACATGATCAAGGTGTTCGCCCAGGAATTGGGTGTCGCGCTGGCGTGAGTGCGGCGGTCACTTTCCCGGCAGCGTCCGCGTCGCCTGCAGCGTGATGCCGGGCACCGAGTTTGCGAGGTCGGGACGCTGCTTACCGAAGGCCCGCATGGTCCGGTAGAAAGACCAGGCCTGGCGCGGGGATGGAACTTTCGGCACCCAGGCCAACTCCCAGTGGATGCCGTTGATCGGGTCGTCGAAGAACACCGCGTAATAGCCGGGCCAGTATTGCGGGTAGTCCTTGGGCTCATCGGTGACGGGGATGCCCCGGGCGATCAGGAACTCGCGATGAAAGCGGTCGACTTCCTTGCGGTTTCGGGCCCACAGTGCGATGTGGTTGATCCCGACGGCCTGGTCGGTATGGGTGAGCTTGTCGCCGGTGAATGCGGGCTGAATCCCGATGTAGCTGTGCGGGTTGAGGAATCGCGTCATGTAGTAGATCGACTGGTACTCCATGTTCAGCGAGGAGAAGCTGTGGTATCCGAGCCAGCCCAACATCGCGTCGTAGAACTTGATCGATTCGTCGTAGTCCAAGACCGCGAACTCGACATGACTTACACCCCGCCACCGCATCCGGCCCCCTAAGAGTTGTCTACTACCGAATGTAGTACTCAGAAGCCGCGCTGTGAAGGGGCTGCGCGCGCCGTTTTCCACCTCCGGGTCGCGATGCCTACGGAGAAACGGCCCAGCGGTAGAAACGGCGCGCCGACAACTGCATCAAACCTGTTTAGTTGTCAGCCTTTTCAGCTTCGTACTTCTGTGCCATATGCGCGATCGCATCGATCTGAGACTGGGCCAGCCCGTCACGCACCTGCCCGGCACGCGCCGCGGCGTCCAGGGTGGGCTGGGCCTGCCCCTGGAAGTGCGGCATGACCTCTTCGGCGAACAGTTCCGCCGAGCGTCGGGTGGCGGCGGGATTGGCCCAGTCCGCGGCCATCTGCAACATGGATCCGAAACCGCCCGACTGCTCCCATAGCCGCTGTACCTGCGCGCGCGCCCGTTCCGGCGTTCCGATCACGCCGGCACCGCGTTCGTTGATCGTGTCGATCATTCCGTCGATGGTGTCTCCCGGCATGGTCATCTGCGGGAAGGCCGCGACCTTCTGGAAGTAGTTGAACCACGCCTCGATGCCGTGGCGGACCTCGGCGCGGGCCTGCGCATCGGTCTCGGCGACATGGAACGGTCCGACCAGCGACCAGTTGCGGCGGTCGATCGTGCTGCCGAACGCCGCGGCGCGCTCCTCGGCGATGTTCCAGTGGTGGGCCAGTGCGTCGAAACCGGCCTCGCTCAACGTCGCGCCGATCGACAGCAACCCGATGCCGTGCTTGCCCGCCAGCCGCGCGCCGGTCGGAGACGCTACTGCAGCGACCGACAGTGGGATCCCGCCCTCGGAGTACGGGGCCAATTGCAGTTTGGCATCGAACAATTCGTGCGTGGCGGTCTTGGCGCTCACCGTCTCTCCGGCGAGCAGACGCACCATGATGTCCAGGTTGGTCTCGAGGAGTTCGCGGGTGTCGGTGGGGTTCAGCCCGATCATGGCCGAGTCGGTGGGCAGGGAGCCCGGCCCGACGCCGCCGATGATGCGGCCGTGGGTGAGGTGGTCGAGCAGCATCAGCCGGTCGGCTGCCCACAGCGGGTTGTGGTACGACAGCGAGATCACGCCGGTGCCGAACGTGATCCGCTTGGCCCGGGCGGCCGCCGCGGCGATGAACACCTCGGGCGAGCTGATGATCTCGCTACCTGCCGAGTGGTGCTCACCGATCCAGACCTCGTCGTACCCGAGGGCGTCGAGATGCTCGACGAACTCCAGATCCCGGTGCAGCGCCAACGTGGGGTTGATGCCGGGCCGATGGAACGGGGCGATGAAATAACCGAACCGGAGTCGGGACACGGGGCCTCCTTGCCGCGAAGTGTGCTTGCCAGAAAGCTAGTCCCGCGGCTCCGTCGCCAACAGTGCACGAAGGTGGACAATTCGGCGCCCGCCGTCGTTTACTCGTCGGGTGAGGCGAGCCACAGCCGAGCTGCAGGTCGCGGACTACGAGAAGGTGTTCGCGGTGCTCGACGCCTGTGACGAGGCGGCTGACTTCCCTGAGTTCCGACGGGCGGTCGTGGACGCGATCAGTGAAGTGTTCGAGGTCCGCGGGGTCACGTTCTTCGCCGGACCGACCGTGGCGGGCGCGTTCGCGGATACCGATCCCATCACCACCGACTACGACAATGCGCTGCTGGACGACTACATGGCCAGATGGCGCGGGCACGACGTCTTCGCCACCCCGATCGCGTTGCAGCAGCTGAATACGGCGGGGTCGGTCAGCCTGCGAGAGCTGGCTGTGCCCGCGTCCGCCGTGGCCTACGTCGAGCAGTTTCTGTACCGGGCCGGCCTGCAGTCGTGCAACGCGTTCACGTTCCCGATCGGCGGTACCGCGCACGGTCTGCTCGGGCTGTTCGATCCGGACCCGGACGCGGTCGATGCGCGCGACGCCTCGGCGCTGCGATTACTGTGCCGGCGCCTACGCGGCCTGGCGCGCCCGCTGATGCCCGCGGCCCGGGTGGATCCGCTGGCGCAACTGCCGCAGCGGCAGCGCGATGTGGTCGCGTTGTTGGCCCGCGGGCAGACCAACGCGCAGATCTCGACGACGTTGTGCCTGACCGAGGACACCGTCAAGAAGTACGTCAGCCGGGCGCTGGCGACGACGGGCTGTCGGTCGCGCACGGAGCTCGCGGTCCTGGCCGCGACGCGCTGAGGTCCTGCCCGAACCTGTGGGTTGGTCATTGCTGCCAACCGCCGGTCAATTTCTGCCAGCGGAATTAACCGCTTTGACCAGTGCGTTGTGAGAGCCAGACCGGGTAGGAATTCCCCGAACCGGTGGACGAGACGTCCGAACCGCGACACTCACGCCACGGCTCGAACGCCCAGGACGAAGGGCTTCGACATGAAGAAGTTTGGTTTTGCGAGCATGATCGCCACCGGTTTCGCCGCCGCCATCGTCGGCCTGGCCGCGCCGGCGCAAGCCGACATCACCCATCATCAGTGGGTGCACGACATCCAGCAGCATGCGAGCACTGGCGCCGTCACACCGACATTCGGCAACGGCCGCTGACACCCGACAACGAGCGAGGGGTACCCACACCGGGTGCCCCTCGCTTTCGTTGGCAGCCAATCGCCGAAACGTAAGGTGGCGGAATGACCACCACCCACCGGCTTGCAGTGATCCCGGGCGACGGTATCGGTAAGGAAGTGGTCCCCGAGGGCCTCAAGGTGCTGGAGTCGGCAGCGGCCGCCTTCGGTTTCGCCGTCGACTATGAGCAGTTCGATTACGCGTCCGCCGAGTACTTCACCGACACCGGCGCCATGCTGCCCGACGGGTGGTTCGACGAACTCAGCCGGTTCGACGCGATCTTCTTCGGCGCCGTCGGTTGGCCGGACGTTGTCCCCGATCATATTTCGCTGTGGGGCAGCCTCCTGCAGTTCCGTCGGCACTTCGACCAGTACGTCAACCTGCGGCCGGTCAAATTGATGCCGGGGGTGCGAAGTCCGCTGGCCGGCCGAGAGCCCGGCGACGTCGACTTCGTCGTCGTCCGGGAGAACACCGAGGGTGAGTACTCGAGTATCGGTGGCAGGATGTTCGAGGGCACCGACCGCGAGACGGTAATGCAAGAGACGGTGATGACCCGAGTCGGCGTCGACCGGATCCTCAAGTATGCGTTCGAGCTTGCCCAACGCCGTCCCGACAGGCACCTGACCTCGGCGACGAAGAGCAACGGTATCTCGATCACGATGCCGTACTGGGACGAGCGCGTCGAGCAGATGAGTGAGCGGTTTCCCGACATCAAGGTGGACAAGTTCCACATCGACATCCTCGCCGCGAATTTCGTCCTGCATCCCGACTGGTTCGACGTGGTTGTCGCGAGCAACCTCTTCGGTGACATCCTGTCCGACCTGGGGCCCGCGTGTACCGGCACCATCGGCATAGCCCCCAGCGGAAACATCAACCCGGAACGGCGATTTCCGAGTCTGTTCGAGCCGGTTCACGGATCCGCGCCCGACATCGCCGGACGTGGTATCGCCAATCCGATCGGGCAGATCTGGAGTGCGTCATTGATGCTCGACCATCTGGGTGAACCTGACGCCGCAGCAGCGATCCTGAAAGCCGTCGAAGACGTGCTGGCCCACGGAGGGGACGTCCTGACCCCCGATATGGGCGGAACCGCGACGACGAGCACGCTCGGTACTGCCGTCCGCGATCAGCTGCAGTCGAATCTCGCTGCTTCGCAGTAGTTCTGCTACAGGTCAGGCCGACATCTGGCACAGAAAGTCGGACCCGCCGGCGTAGACGATCCCGGACGGGTACGGCGCGGACGCGGCCCGTGCGATGGTCGTCGCCAACTCGCGGTCGGACATCACTTCGCCGGAGACCACGGTGAAATCGATTCCCCGCCGGTCGAATTCCGAACGCATGGCATAAAGGGCGGTCTCGCCGGCGCGCTTGCTTGCAGCGGTCGCCGCGTAACCCTTCGGCACGGCCTTGTTCGGGTAGAAGTGGGCCTGATGGCTGGTGACGAACACGATCTGACCGCCCACCGGCATCAGCGGCAGCGCCAGCTTGGCCAGCCGGCGTTGGGCATCGCGGTTCAGCCGCATGGCGTAGCCCGGATCGGTGCCCAGCTGCAGCCCGGTCGACGCGTTGAGCACCAGGACGTCGAGGCGGCCGAACTCCCGGCCCACGCGCTCGATCATCGCGGCGGCGGCAGCCTCGTCGGTGATGTCGGCCCCCAGAGTGGAGGCGCGGCCACCCGCGCGGCGGATGGCGTCGACGACCGTGTTGGCGCGTTTGGCCTTCTCGCGGTAGTTGACGACGACGTGGGTGTCCGGGCCGGCGAGCTGCTGTGCGACGTCGGCGCCGATACCCCGCGATGCACCGGTGACAAGAGCGATCCGGGTGGCTGCTGCAGGCTGCATGTCGGGTTCCTTTCCGTCACTGCGAGGCGGCTGGTCGGGAAATTCTGACCTGCGATTACACGGTGTGGCCGTGCTCACAACCGCCCCTGGGAACCCACCGTACACCAACTCTAAGAAAAATAAGGCCCTTCTAAGGTCACGGTAAGGGCAATGTCGTGTCGCAACTGTGTTGCTGAGCTGAGGGGCTTAACCTGGCCGGGTGACTGGCCAACGAGTGCCCGGTGGAGTGGTGCACAAGCTGCCGGCGGACCTGCGTGAGGCGCTGATCGGCAATGACACGGCCATGGCCGCGTGGAAAGACATCACGCCGCTCGCGCGCAACGAGTTCATCTGCTGGGTGGAGGACGCCAAGCAGCAGGTGACGCGCGAGCGACGGATCCGTCGTACGCAGGAGGAGTTGGAGGAGGGGCAGCGGCGACCCTGCTGCTGGCCCGGGTGCAAACACCGCGAGCGCACCGGCAAGTAGCCGCTGCTGCCTACCGGATCGACAGACCGGTGATGGCCCGGGAGATCACCAGGCGCTGAATCTCGCTGGTGCCCTCGAAGATCGTGAAGATCTTGGCGTCGCGGTGCATCCGCTCGACCGGGTAGTCGCGGGTGTAGCCGTTGCCGCCGAGGATCTGGATGGCCTCATCGGTCACGTAGACCGCGGTCTCACTGGCCACCAGCTTGGCCATCGAGCCCTCGGCGTTGTCGAATGCCTGGTTGTTGCGGGCCATCCAACCCGCGCGCCACACCAGCATCCGGGCCGCGTCGATACGACTCTTCATGTCGGCGAGCTTGAACGCGACGGCCTGGAACTCGCCGATCTTGCGGCCGAATTGCTCACG
The DNA here is from genome assembly GCF_058536225.1 of Mycolicibacterium arcueilense. NCBI lineage: Bacteria > Bacillati > Actinomycetota > Actinomycetes > Mycobacteriales > Mycobacteriaceae > Mycobacterium > Mycolicibacterium arcueilense. Next base: position 171,188 of record NZ_JBZTYL010000036.1, on the reverse strand, counting down.
CTGGCAGGCGTAGTCGAGTGCGTATTCGTAGGCGGCGCGGGCGACGCCGACCGCCATGGCGCCGACGGTGGGCCGGGTGCGCTCGAAGGTCTTCATCGCTGCCTGGCCGCCGGCGGAGGCGCCCGACTTCACGCGGGCGATGCGCTCCTCGAACTTCTCCCGACCGCCCAGGATCAGATCCTCGGACAGGCGGACGTTGTCGAGCACCACCTCGGCGGTGTGGGAGGCGCGGATGCCGTGCTTCTTGAACTTCTGGCCCTGCGTGAAGCCGTGGGTGTCCGGCGGGATGATGAACGTGGCCTGGCCGCGGGACCCGAGTTCGGGGTAGACCGAGGCGACCACGATGTGGACGTTGGCGATGCCGCCGTTGGTGGCCCAGGTCTTGGTGCCGTTGAGCACCCACTCGCGGGTCGCCTCGTCGAAGCGGGCACGGGTGCGGATGGCGCCGACGTCGGATCCCGCATCGGGTTCGGACGAACAGAATGCGCCCAGGTGGGGCGCGTCGGCGGTGCCGAACATCTCGGGCAGCCAGCGGCCCAGCTGTTCGGGAGTTCCGTTGCCCGCCAACGCCGCTGCGGCCAGTCCGGTACCGAGGATCGACAGGGCGATGCCGGCGTCACCCCAGAAGAGCTCCTCGAACACGGTCAGCATGCCGAGCCCGGTGGGTTCGGCGGCCTGCTGGGCGAACAGTTCGGGCGAGTACAGCCCGACCTTGGCGGCCTCCTGGATGACGGGCCACGGGGTCTCCTCGCGCTCGTCCCATTCCGCGGCGGCCGGACGCACCACCTCGGCGGCGAACTGGTGCACCCAGTCGCGGACCTCGATCACGTCGTCGCTCAGTTGCATGGAGAACGTCACGGTTTGCTCCTGAAATATGTTGATGTTCGGTGATTTACGAGCGGTGCTGTTCGATCACGCTGACGGTCTGGGTGACCCAGGCCTCGAAGAAGCGATCGTTGTCGACGTTGCCCGGCGAGCGTTTGGTCAGCGCCTGCAGCGTCGCGGCATAGGACAGTGCGGAGATCGCGACGGCCGCGGTGGCCTCGGGATCGGGGATCTGGGTACGGCCCGAGCGATTCGACGCGGCCAGTTCATCGGCGAATCGTTGATAGGCGTTGTCGGTGATGACCTGCCACGTCTTCTCGTCGAGGTCGCCGAGCTCGTCGGGTTCCCGCAGCATGACCCGCAGAAGTTCCTCGCTCTGGGTCAGATTGGCCCAGATCAATTGCCCGGCGCTACGGACCGCCTCCTCGGTGGTCTTCGGGTGGCCCGCGTCGTACTGCTCCCGCGCACTCACGATCGCGTCGATGCGGTGCGAGACCGCGGACTCGAGCAGTTCCCGCTTGGAGCCGAAGTGCTTGTAGAGCGCCCCCGAGCCGGGTGCCAGGCCGGCGGCCTGCTGAATGTGAGCCACCGACGTGGCGGCATACCCCTTGGCGGCGAACAGCTTCAGCGCTGTGGCCAGGAGCCGGTCGCGTCCGGATGACATGGTGAGAGAGTACTCACTCACCAATTTTGGGCGCAAACGGGCCCCCGCACGGCCGCCGGATCGATAGGTTGACCTGGACTGATCGGTCCGACGGGGAGGCGTGACGATGGCGGAGCTGACGAGAAACGACAAGATTCTGTGTGGCGTCTATGCCGTGATCGCGGTAGTCGCGTTGGTTGCGACCTGGTGGAACAACATCCGCTACTTCACTACGGAAAGTACGAGCACGATCGATTTTTTCCTGAGCGGCTACGCCAACTACGCGTCGTCCTCGCTCACCAACGACCTACTGCTGTTCGGGCTGGCCGCGTTCGTGTTCATGGTCGTCGAGGCGCGTCGGATCGGGATCCCGAAGGTGTGGATCTACATCGTGCTCAGTGCGGTGATCGCAGTAAGCGTGGCGTTTCCGCTGTTCCTGATTCGGCGGCAGTTGGTGCTGGCACAGGGGCGGGTGGTCGGCTCAGCGGCAGCAAGCTAGGTCCCGTACAGATGTAAGGCCCGGCCGGTCAGCGTGGCCACTTCACCGCTCAGCCCGGCCATGGGCGGCGCGCCGCGCTGATGGATCACGTTACCGAGGACCACGACGTAGGTGTCCGACCCGGGGTCCATCCACAACGTCACTCCCGTGAAGCCGGTGTGCCCGAAGCTGCCGATCGGAAACACCATGCCCCTCGGGCGGGACTGCTCCGTGTCGATGTCCCAACCGAATCCGCGGAGGTCTTGCCCGGCAATGGCGGGATAGTGCGGTGCGAGCAGGGGATGTGTTGTGTTAGGGGTGTTCTCGACCGCTTCGCGGGTGGCGTTGTTGGCCGCCTCGACCTGAGCCGGGTTGTGCCCGGGCTGCTGCGGAGTCGTCATCAATTCCAGGGTCGACTGTTTCAGCGGAAAGGAACTCGGCCGGCCGGCGAGGCGGTCGAGCAGCGCTTGCGCGAACCGGCCGACGTCGTTCACCGTCGAGAACACCCCGGCGCTGCCCGCCACTCCGCCCATGCGGCGGGCCGTCGGATCGTGCACGGTGCCGCGCAGGGGGTGCCCGAAGTCCGGGTTGAGGCCTGGGGTGTCTTCGTCGAGCGCCGTGGGTGCGACGCGCGCCAGAAGGTCGGTGTTCCACGTGCCCGCCGGACAGTCGGCAACTTTGCGTGCGTTCGGATCGAGGGCGATGGCGGTTCCCCGAACCTGGTGTGGTCCACATGCTTTGGTGACGGGGAGATAGCGGGTATCTGCCATCCCGAGCGGTGCGAACACGTTCTTCTGAATGTAGGTGTCCTCGGGTTCGCCGGTGATCTTCTCGAGAAGTGCACCGAGGATGATGAAGCCTATGTCGGAGTAGTGAAAGCGCTCTCCGGGCTCGAACACCACCCACGCCCCGAGCGCCCGGTGGATGCCTTCGGCCTTGTCGGGCTTGTCCAGTCCCCACGGCCCGTCCAGGCTCAGATCTCCCGCGATGCCCGACGTATGGGTGAGCAACATGCGCACCGTGACCCGCGCACGGCGTGGGTCGTTGTTGGGGTTGAAGTCGGGCAGGTAGCTCTGCACGGGTTCGTCGAGCTGAACCCGGCCCTGTTCGTAGAGCTGCAGGATGCCGACAGCCGTCGTGAGGCACTTCGACAGCGAGGCCAGATCGAAGATCGTGTCCTCGGTCATCGGTTCGGCAGGGGCGGGTGCCCCGTCCAGCCCCGGTTCGCCGGCCAGCTTGCGTGAGCCGAAAGCCTGACGGAAGACGATGTTTCCGCCGTGCCCGACCTGGACCACCGCTCCGGGCAGTCGAGGTGCCGCGATCGCGTCGTCGATGATCTGGACGACCGGGGTGAAGTCACCCGTGGGAACAACGGCGGCCGTCGTGGGTGGTGGGGCGATGGGTGCCGGCGTAGTCGTCGTCGACGTGGAACTGGCCGCCGGTGGACGCGTCGACGACCCGCACGATGTGACCGCCGCGATCGTGAACGCGACGGCTCCGACGGCGCAGAGCCGAGCAAGACGCGACCGTGACATTGCCACCGGAAAGACGGTAGTTGGGCGGTGGACGCTGCGAGGAGTTTGGGGCTTTGAAACACGCCGCGCCTTTTCGTCCGGCCATCCCCGAGGGTAGGGACAGCCCTACCCCGGACACGCAGGCGCGCCGGATGGGGGTGGATCCGACAGATGCGTAGCGTCGAGCCCATGACCAGCGGCACCCTGCCGAGGACCACGACGCAGCCCAAAGTCGGCCTCCTTCGGCAGCTCGGCGTGGACACCGGATATGTATTGCTCGGATTTCCGCTCGCCACAGTGAGTTTCAGCGTGCTGGTGACCGGACTGTCCGCGGGGGTGGGGACGCTGGTCATCGGTGTCGGCCTGCTGATCCTCGTCGGCACCCTGTTCGTGGCGCGCCTGTTCGCCGATATCGAGCGGCTTCGCTTTCCGGCGGTACTGCGTCGGCCCCGCAGCCGGCCGGTCTACCGGGCGGCCCCGCCGGGTGCGGGCCTCTGGAAGCGGATCCTCGCCCCGCTCACGCAGGGCCAGTTCTGGCTTGACCTCGTGTACGGCATTCTGTGCTTTCCGATCGCGGTGGTCACGTTCACCATCGTGATCAGCTGGTGGGCGTCGGCGATCGCCGGCACATTGACCGTTCTGTGGGACTGGAGCATCCCGCGCGGCCCAGACAACACCTCGCTCGCCCAGCTGATCGGGCTCGGCGACAGCGCCTTCGCCCGGATCGCCTTCCAGACCGCGATCGGCCTGGTCTGCCTGGTCAGCCTCCCGCTCGTGGTGCGGGGGTGCGCCGTGCTCCAGGCCGGTTTCAGCCGCGCCCTGTTGACCGGTGTGGCCGAGCTTCGTCAGACGATCAACGTGCTGACGGAACAGAAGGCCGCGGCCGCCTCCGCCGAGGCCACCGCCCTGCGCCGGCTGGAACGGGATATTCACGACGGACCTCAGCAGCGGCTCATCCGCCTCGCGATGGACCTGGGTCGCGCGCGCCAGCACCTCGACGGTGATCCGGGGCCGCTGCGCGACACCCTCGACGAAGCGATCAGTCAGACGCAGGACACCCTGAACGAGTTGCGTGCGCTGTCCCGCGGTATCGCCCCGCCGGTACTCACCGACCGTGGACTGCCCAGCGCGCTGGCCGCACTGGCGGCGCGGTGCACCATCCCGGTCGAGCTCGCGGTCGACCCCGCCCTGGGTGAGCCGGCGGGAAGGCTCGACGCCGCGGTGGAGACCACCGCCTACTTCGCGGTGGCCGAGGCGCTGACCAATATCGCCAAACACAGTGGTGCACAGAACTGTTGGGTCACGGTCGCACACGGGCCCAGCGGTGTGCGCGTCGAGATCGTCGACGACGGTGACGGCGGTGCTCACGTGGCCAAGGGCCACGGCCTGGCGGGTCTGGCCGATCGGATTCGGGCCGGCGGTGGCACGCTGAGCGTGGTGAGTCCCGCCGGCGGGCCGACCACGATCGGGGTGGAGCTGTTGTGTTGAGAGTGGTGGTGGCCGACGATGCGGTCCTCCTGCGGGAGGGCCTCGTCCGGTTGCTGACCGAGAACGGCCACGACGTGGTTGCCGCGGTCGGCGATGGCCCGTCGCTGGTTCAGGCGATCGAACAGCATCGGCCGGACGTCTCGGTGGTCGACGTCCGGATGCCGCCGTCTCACACCGACGAGGGCCTGCGCGCCGCGGTGGAAGCCCGGCGTCGGGTGGCCCGATCGCCCGTTCTCGTGCTGTCCCAGTACGTCGAGGTGTCCTACGCCGACGACCTGCTGGCGGACGGAACGGGCGCGATCGGCTATCTCCTCAAGGACCGGGTCGTGGCGATCGCGGACTTCCTCGATGCGGTGCAACGGGTGGCGTCCGGTGGCACGGTGCTCGACCCCGATGTGGTGGCCCAGTTACTGGTCCGACGTCGACGCGACGACCCGCTGCGGCAGATGACGGCGCGCGAGCAGGAAGTCCTCGGGCTGATGGCAGAGGGGCGGTCCAACGCGAACATCGCCCGCACCCTGGTCGTCAGTGCTGGTGCCGTGGAGAAGCACATCAGCAGTATCTTCGCCAAACTCGGCCTGCCGATCGACGGCGAACAGCACCGCCGGGTGCGGGCGGTGCTGACGTATCTGCGCGGCTGGGGACCGTGATCCCGGTGATGCGACGATAGGGCCATGACCGCAACGCTTGTCGCGAAGAATGTGGCCGGCGGTTTCGCCCATCGCACCCTGTTCGAAGGGGTCGACCTGACGGTCGCGCCGGGTGATGTGATCGGGGTTGTCGGCGTCAACGGCGCCGGCAAGAGCACACTGCTGAGGATCCTGGCCGGGGATCTCGAACCGCTCGAAGGCACCGTCACCGTCGCGCCGGCCGATGCGTTCGTCGGATGGCTGCCGCAGGAACACGAGCGCATACCGGGGGAGACCGTCGCGGCCTACATCGCCCGCCGCACAGGGTGCACCGAAGCCACGCGGGTCATGGATGCCGCGGCCGCAGCACTCGCCGACCCGATCCCGGGCGAGGAGGATCCGGCTGCTGCCTACTCAGCCGCGCTGGACCACTGGCTCGCCACGGGCGCGGCCGACCTCGACGAACGGCTGCCGGCCGTGCTGGCCGATCTCGGACTCGACACCGATGCCGTGCGACCGGACTCGACGCCGATGACCGCACTGTCCGGTGGGCAGGCGGCGCGGGTGGGGTTGGCGGCACTGCTGTTGTCGCGGTTCGACATCGTGCTGCTCGATGAGCCGACCAACGATCTGGACCTCGACGGCCTCGCCCGGCTCGAGCAGTTCGTCAGGGAACTTCGTGGGGGTGTGGTCCTGGTGAGTCACGATCGGGAGTTCCTCGCCCGCAGCGTGACTCGCGTACTCGAGCTGGATCTGGCGCAGAACACCACCACCGTTTTCGGCGGTGGGTACGAAAGCTATCTGGAGGAGCGTGAGGTCGGCCGCCGGCACCGGCGCGAGCAGTACGAGGAGTTCGCCGAGAAGAAGGCCGACCTGGTGGCCCGCGCCCGTACCCAGCGCGAGTGGTCGAGCCAGGGCACCCGCAACGCAATGCGCAAGTCACCGGACAACGACAAGATCCGTCGACGTGCGGCCACCGAGTCCAGCGAGAAGCAGGCGCAGAAGGTACGTCAGATGGAGAGCCGGATCGCCCGACTCGAGGAGGTCGAGGAACCCCGGAAGGAATGGACCCTGCAGTTCACCATCGGTGCTGCGCCACGGTCGAGCTCCGTCGTCGCGACCCTCGACAATGCCGTTGTGCGGCAAGGTGATTTCGTGCTGGGTCCGGTGTCGCTGCAGGTTGATGCCGGCGAACGGATCGGTATCACCGGCGCCAACGGGGCGGGGAAGTCGACATTGCTGCGGCTACTGCTGGGACGTCGACAGCCCGATGAGGGTCGCGCCGGCCTGGGTGCCAGTGTCGCCATCGGCGAGATCGACCAGGCCCGAGCCGATTTCACCGGCACCGCGCGACTCGTGGACCGCTTTGAACAGCAGCTGCCGGAATGGTCGACGGCCGATGTGCGCACCCTGTTGGCCAAGTTCGGGCTGCGGGCCGATCATGTCGAGCGCCCGGTTGACGAGCTGTCACCGGGGGAGCGAACCCGTGCCGGCCTGGCGTTGCTGCAGGCACGTGGCACCAATGTGCTGGTTCTCGACGAGCCGACGAACCATCTGGACCTGCCCGCCATCGAGCAACTCGAACAGGCGCTTGAGGCCTACGACGGTGCGTTGTTACTGGTGACGCATGACCGCCGCATGCTGCAGAACGTTCGGTTGGACCGAAGGTGGCTGGTCGACGACGGGCGCGTTGCCGAGTTGTAGCGCCGGCGTCCGCGGTTCCAGATGCTTGGCCCACCCCGACGCGCACACGGCCGTGCAGACAATCGCCAGTACGCCAACGAAAGTCAGCATCTCCGGATAGCTGAACCAGTGCGCCAGCGCAGCAAGTACCGCGGGCAGCAGGAACCCCAGGTAGGCCAGCGAGTAGTAGACCCCGGAGATGCCGGCGAGCTCGTCGGGCGGGGCGATGCGTTGGATCTCAAGCAGACCCGACACGATCGCAATGCCGTAGGCGCTGCCGAGCAGCATCGCGACCAGCGGCGCGACGAGCGCCGAGTGTGTGACGGCGGTGGCCACCGCGGCGAAGATGCCCAGTGCCATCAACGCCATCGACACCACCACGGCGCGAGAGCTGGACACGTCGTCGAGCCGGCGCGCGACCGGTTGGATCGCCACGCCGCAGCCCAGTGTCAGCACGGTCAGCCCCACGGTGTACAGCAGCGCCCAGGACCCGAGCTGGTCGGCGACCAGCGCCGGCACCACGGCGTACGCGATGGCGGCCGAGCCGAAGATCCACGGCGCCATGGGAACAACGACATGCAGGAAGCGGCGATGACCGGCTGCGGGCACTTTCAACCCGTCGAGGAGGGGTCGTGAGGTCGTGCGGGACCGCGTCTCGACGGTCCGGTTCCACACCGCCCACACCACCGGCACGCACAGGGCAGCGTGGACCAGGTAGGTCAACACCAACGGCAGCGGCGCGTACACGGTGAGCAGGCCGGCGCACAGCGGCCCGACGCCGAAGCCCAGGGACAGGCAGATCGAGGCGCGGCGCGCACCGGCCCCGGCGGAAGCGTCGGGGTCGAAGGGCGGCCTGGACAGTTCGGCGATCCACGCCGAACCGACTGCCATCGCGATGCCGACTGCCACCCCGCTGAACAATCGGCCGACGAACAGGGCCGGGAAGCCCCAGTAGTCACCGACGGCCAGGATGAGACTGCCCAACGCCGCACTGATCACCCCGGCGGCCATCACGTTGCGCCGACCGTGGCGGTCTGACAGCGTCGAGGCGATCAGCAGCCCCGGAATCAGGCCGAGAACGTAGGCGCCCAACAGGATGTCGACGTCCACCCGCGTGTAGCCGGAGTGCTGGGCATAGGCGATCAGCAGTGGGGTGAATTGGTTTCCGCCCCAACCGATACAGAAGACGGCGATGGCGACGGCAAGCCATGGCTGCATGCGTCGCCGACGCTGGATGGGCGCCTCGACGAATTCCGTTGCGACAGCGGTCATGCCAGCACCACCCGGTAGGTCGCTTCCAGGTGGGACAGCAGGGCACCCTCGAAACCGGCGACGTCACGGCGGCCGATGGCATCGGCCAGATCCGCGTGTTCGCCGATCAACTCGGTGAGCCGGGCGGAGTCCGATCGGGCGGCGTCGGCCATCATGCGGCGCTGCCGATCACTGAGTGATCCGTAGAAGCGGCCGGCGATCGAATTCCCGGCGACCTGCACGATCCGGCGGTGGAACGCATCGTCGGCGGCGGCGAACTGATCGGCGTCACCGATCGCGGCGCCATGGCGCTGCCGTTCGACCAACTCGGTCAGTTCACCGAACAGGGCGTCGATGGATTCCGATGACCGGCACAGCCGGCGCACCGCCGCGGTCTCCAGTGCCAGGCGCATCTCCAGCAGGTCGGTGGCCTCCTGGGCGGACACGGGGACGACGACGGCGCCGCGTCGCGGCATCAGATCCAGGAAGTCCTCGGCGGCCAGGCGCAGAAACGCCTCGTGCACCGGCGTGCGGCTGACGCCGAGCTGCGTCGCCACCTCTACCTCGCTGAGCAGCTGCCCGCCGCGAAACTCACCGGAGAGGATCTGGTCCTTGGTCATCCGGTAGACGCGCTGGCTGTTGCTCGATTTCTCGTCCTGGCCCACGGAAGACCACTGTACCCCTTGCATGCAAGCTTGCATGCAAGGGGTGTGGCCAGGTCAGACCCTAGAACGGGCTGCTGTTGGCCTGACGCTTGGACGCTTCCGGACGGGGACCGAACCGGCGGATGTACTCCTCGTGCTTCCGCTGGTCCTTCTTGTACTGGATCTCGTCGACCAGATTGGGGTCCAGCCCGTGCTGTGCCAACCGGTGCCGGCGCCAGATCTTGTTGAGCGCGAGTGCCATCAAGATGGCCCAGATGTAGATCGGCACGGTCATCTCGATGTGCACATAGAGCGACGCGGGCAGGAGCCACAGCGGCGCCAGTACGAACAGCGGCGGGATCGCCATCCGGATCAAGTGCCGCCGCACGGCGCCATGGTCGGCCAGGTCGTGAGCCACCCACTCGCGCATGGAATCGGGCAACCGCTTGCCGTAGCAGTAGGCGACGTATTGAAAGAAGTTGGGACGGTCTTGGGTCTTCTTCTGGCCGGCCATGAGGGCTCCTGAAATCAATCGGTGAGTGAATTGGCCGCCAGCGCAGCCACGTTGATGCGGGTCAATACCCGATGCAGCTCTTCGAGTTCGGCGATGTCGACGCCCAGGCGCTCCACCACCGCAGGCGGGATGGCCAGGGCCCGTTCACGCAGGGCGATCCCGGCCTCGGTGAGCTCGACATCGGTCGCGCGTTCATCGCCGGCCCGGCGGCTGCGGGTGAGCAGGCCGAGGGCTTCCAGCCGTTTGAGCATCGGCGAGAGCGTCGCCGAATCGAGCTGCAGCGCGGAGGCGATCTCTTTGACCGACAGCGGCGGAGTGCCGCCGGAATCGGACCGTTGGTGATCCCACAACGCCAGCATCACTAGATACTGCGGATGGGTCAGGCCCAGCGGCTCCAGTAGTGGTCGGTATACGGCCAGCACGGCGCGGTTGCTGACGGCCAACGCGAAACAGACCTGCCGCTCAAGAGCCAGGGGGTCGGCGCTGAGCTGACCCGAGGGTGCAGACGCTTCGGATACTGCGGTCATACTTAGAAAGTACCCTAATAGTTAGGGCACTAACAATGTCTCGACGGTCACACGGTCAGTGTGCGCGCTTGGCCAATCGTTCGGCGTTGTCGATCAGGATGCTGCGGCCCTGCACGCGGATCCAGCCGCGCTGCGCGAAGTCCGACAAGGCCTTGTTGACCGTCTCGCGGGAGGAGCCGACGAGTTGGGCGATCTCTTCCTGGGTCAGCTCGTGGTCGACGCGCAGCGCGCTGCCGTCGCGGCTGCCGAATCGTTGTGCCAGGTAGAGCAGTTGCTTGGCCACCCGGCCCGGCACATCGGTGAAGATCAGGTCGGACAGGTTGTCGTTGGTGCGGCGCAACCGGCGGGCCAGCACGCGCAGGAGCTGTTCGGCGATCTCGGGACGGTCGGCGATCCAGCTCCGCAGCACGCTGCGGCTCATCACGACCGCCTTCACCTCGGTCAGTGCGGTCACGGTCGAGGTCCGCGGTCCCGGATCGAAGATGGCGAGCTCACCGAACATGTCCGACGGGCCCATCAGCGTGATCAGGCTTTCGCGACCGTCCACGGACTTGCGGCCGATCTTCACCTTGCCTGCCGTGATGATGAAGAGCGTGTCGCCGGGCTCGCCTTCGGAGAACACCACCTCGGTCCGACGGAAGGTCACCGGCTCCAACTGCCGGACGAGCGCTGCCACGGCGTCTGGCGACACACCCTGGAAGATGCCGGCACGGGCCAGCACTTCATTCATATTTCCCCCTTGGTGGATGTGCCGAACCTGGTGACCCGGAAAGTTTGTACTGGTCGCAGCCGGAAGGAAGGCCGCCGTTTTACTTTACAAGGGCTATCTATCGGCCAGCGGCTCCGGGTTTACACCGAAACCTCATTTCGTAATGGAGGTCAGATCGCCGAGCAACAGATCCGTTGGGCTTCGGCGACGGAGTCCGCAAGCGGACGGCGGGTGTTGATGGGGTGGGCGTCAGACCAATCGGCGTCGGACGCCAAACCTTCTGCGATCTGCGGGGTGGCGTCCGAGTTGGTGACCTGACGCTGGACGATGCGCTGCTTGGCTTCGTCGAGAGGCACCGTGCACGCCAACTCCACGGTCGGGCAATTCTGGCCCGCCGCCATCTCCCGCGCTCGCCGGCGCAGGCCCGGATCCCGCCAGGTGCCGTCGAGGATCACCGACTGCCCCATGGCCAAGGTTTGTTGGGCCTTCTCCAGCACGGCCTCGTAGACAGCTGCCACGTTCTCGGTGCTGTAGAGCCCCTCGTTCAATATCCCGGCCGCTCCGTCGAGGACACCACGGTCCTGCAACTCGCGGCGCACGTCATCGGTAGAGATGACCCGCGCCGCCACATGTTCGGCGAGACCGTGCGCGAGCGTGGTCTTACCGGTACCGGGACCACCGCCGACGATGACCAGTCGCACGGCACCTCGGCGGAGGTGATCGAGGGCTATGTCGAGATGGCGCGTGGCGTCGTCCGCGGCGCTCGCGTTGCCCTGGTCCACCCGGATGCAGTCGACCTTGGCGCGGACCACGGCACGGTAGGCGATGTAGAAGTCGACCAAGGCCGGCGGCGGCGTATCCCCGGAAAGCCGCTGGTACTCGGCGATGAAGTAGCCCGCCAGGTCTGGGCGGCCGAGGAACTCCAGGTCCATCGCCAGAAACGCGGCGTCGTCGCAGCAGTCGACATGGCGTAGGTCGTCGTCGAACTCCAGGCAGTCGAGGATGGCCGGCCCTTCCGGCATGCAGAAGATATCGCCGGTCAACAGGTCGGCGTGGCCGTCGACGATGCGGCGCTCGGCGATGCGGCCGTCGAACAGTGCGGTGCGTCCCGCGATGAACTGGTCATACAGACGGTCGACCTCGGCCAGCGATTCCGCGGGTACCACTGTTCCGGCGTACGTGCGCAATTCGGTGAGGTTGTCACGCCAACGGCCGGAAACCGCAGGCACGGTCCCTGCACGGTCGATGTCTTCCGAACGTTCGGCGCCGGCGTGAAACCGCGCGATCGCCTCTGCGATCGCCGACAGATGCTTTTCCACGGGTTCGCCACTGAGCACCATCGACGTCAACCGGCGCGCATCGGGGTACCTGCGCATCACGATCACCGGCTCGGGCCGACCACCCTGCGGATCGGAGAAATGGGCGACCCCGAGGTAGCTGTCGGGCGCCAGCCGCTGGTTCAGGCGAACCTCACGCAGGCACACCTGTTCGCGCTGCTCGACCGAGCTGAAATCCAGAAAGTCCGTGGTGACGGGTTTCTTGACCTTGTAAGCCTTCTCGCCCACCAACGCGACGATCCCGGTGTGTGTTTCGTGGATTTCGGTTGCGGCCATAACCCATGATGGCTCCGCTCGGACAACGGAAGGTAGTGGTCATCCGTCGGCGTTCGCCTGCCGAAAGTCCTTCAGCCCATGGACCGAAGACTCTATTACCGGGGACTGACCAGTCCGGAGTCGTAGGCGTGGATGATCGCGGCCGCGCGGTCGCGCAGGTCGAGCTTGATGAAGATGTGGCCGATGTGGCTCTTGACGGTGAGCCCGGAGATGCTCAGTTCATCGGCGATCTCGGCGTTCGAATGCCCCTTGGCGATGAGTGTCAGCACATCGAGTTCACGGGCCGTGAGGTCGCCGACGGCGGCGACGCGACGCGGTTCGGCGGACTTGCGGTAGGTGGTGAGTACCCGCGAGGTCACCGCGGGGTCGAGATAGCTGTCGCCCAGTGCCACGGCGCGCACCGCCCGGATCAGTTCCTCGGCGGAGGAATCCTTGAGGACGAACCCGCTGGCTCCCGCGCGCAACGCACCCGAGAGCAACTCGTCGTCGTTGAATGTGGTCAGCGCCAGCACCGGCGGCCCGTCGACCGCTGTCACCTGGCGGGTGGCCTCGATCCCGTCGACCCGTTTCATCCGTAGATCCATCACCACCACGTCGGGGCGGTACCGGCTGATGGCGTCGGGCACCTCGTCGCCGTCGGCGCATTCGGCGACGATCGTGAAGCCGTCCTTGCGCCGAAGGATGCGACGTAGGCCGGAGCGCACCAGATCTTGGTCGTCGACGAGCAGGACCGCGACCTCGCTCACGGGATCAGTCATGACACCACGGGGCACCATCGGGGTGCCCGGTCGGTGTCGTCCAGTGGAATGTTCGTGCGCACCGACCATCCGTCGTCGGCGGGGCCGACGCTGATGATCCCGCCGAGGAGCTCGACGCGCTGGCGCATTCCGCGCACACCGCGACCCTCCACGTCGTGACCGTTCCTCACAGACAACGCTGGGACCGGCAGTCGGTTGGCAACCGTCAAGGTCGCCGAGGTACGTGAGATCCTCAGTAACACTGTCGCTTCCGCATCGGGTGCATGTTTGGCGATGTTGGCCAAGGACTCCTGGGCGATGCGATATAGGGCCAAGCCCACCGCCGCGGAGACCGCATCGGTGCGGCCGGTGGCGTCGCACCGCACATTGAGCCCGGCACGCACGAAATCATCTACCAGACAACTGATGTCGTCGACGCCCGGCTCGGGAGCCATGCTCATCGGGGCGCCGTCGAGTAGCCCGACCGTGCGGCGGATATCGGCCATGGCCTGACGGCCCAGACGTTCAGCCTGCTCCAACGCCTCCACGGCGTCGTCGACGTCGCGGTCCTGCTGTAACCCACGACGTGCACCCGTCACATGCAGGAGGGTCACACTCAGCGAATGCGCGATCACGTCGTGGACCTCGCGGGCGATCCGGCGCCGTTCATCGGCCGCGGCGTGGCGGGCCTGCGCGGCCTGCGACTCCTGCTGCTGCCGCATGAGTTGCTGCTGGGTATGTACGAGATAGCCCACCAGCCAGCCCATCCCGAGGATTCCGAGATAGAGCGGCAGAGCGTCGAGGCGGTGCTGCGCTGCGGCGGTCAGCAGCAGGGTGGCCGCGGTCAGCGACGCGAGGAATCCGCCCCACACGCCGGTCAGCGAGGCCACTTCGCCGACCATCAGCACCGCGATCAGTGGGGCGAAGTCGTTGGGCACCGGTGTCGCGGTCGCGAACAGCAGGATCGCGGTCGAGGTCGTCCAGGTCGCCCAGACGATCGGCGCCTTGAAATCGATGCCGGACAGGTAGAACAACGCGAAGGGGGCGATACAGATGACGAGTGCGAGCAGACCCGCCGGAAGGTCGGCCGACGGCCGCTGCAACATCGCCACCACGCCGGCACCCATGACGGTGGTGTCGAACGCCAACACGATGGCCCAGTTGTAGCCCACCGGCAGGGCGTACCCCCGCCGGTGTACATGCGCGCGGAAGCCGCGGGCGATGCTGCCGAGCATGTTCTGATCGTAGAAGGTGAGCTTGTTTTCGTACGTCCTACTACAGTTGGATTTTTTGGGGCCGGATTTCCTGGGGTCGGATTTCAACACTCAGAGTCGCCACATCTCGCGTGCCATCGCGGAGTCCTCCACGAATTTTTCGCGCAGCGGCGGATAGTACGGCTGCTTCAGATCGGGTCGGGGAGCCGCCGCCAGGGCTGTGCGTAGCGCGGTCAGGGTGCGCCGCCAGAAACCGCCCTCCCGACGGGTGGGGCCGCTCGGGATCGCTGGACCTGTCACCGGAGGCGCGAAAACGGCGTCTTTCGCCGTCCATCCACGGGCGACGCCGGTCATCGAATTCGCTATCGAGATAGCTGGGGAACGCTGTGCTCGTGTCATGGCTCGACGCTACGAAGAATGCAGGTCAGCCCACATCGCGCTGTTGTCCGATCTTGACCTACGACCGTAGTAGGAGAACTGAACCGACCACAGGACGATGGGGCCGCAACTGGTTAGGCTCCTGTTGTGCCCTCGAGTTCGACCCGTAGGCGTGGTCCCCGGCGTGATGTCGACACCCGAACTCTGATCGTCGATACCGCAGAGCGAATGTTCGCGGAGATGTCGATCGGTGCGGTGGCGGCGCGGGCGGTGGCCCGCGAGGCGGGCGTGGCCAGTCGTGCGGTGGCCTATCACTTCCCGGCCAAGCGGGACCTGGTGCTGGAGGTGGCGCGACGCCGTGCCCCGACGGTGTTCGAGGCCGTTGTCGAGGAGCTGGTGCGGGTGGCTGAGGGCGGCGACGAGATCGGGGTCTCTGACGTCGTCGAAGCTCTCATCGCGCCCTACGTCAGGCTGCTCGACGAGGATCCGGTCGGCGGATTGCGGTGGCTCAAGGTGATGAATCAGCTTGCCTTGGATGAAGACCAGATCTGGCTCGACCAGCTGGCGGGCACACCGAGTCTGCCGGAGTTGTTCTTCGCCGCGGCCGGGCGTGCGGTGCCGGACATTCAGACCAGAGAAGGCCAGCAGCGCAGCACAATTGCCATCCTCGGGATGATCGGCGCGCTGGCCAGCTCGGACTTGTCGCTCTACGGTCGGCCTTTGGGGCCCGGCGGCTTGGACCGCGGGTGGGTTGACCAGTTGGTCCGGTTCACCGGCAGCGGTTTGTGCGGCAACGAGGGTCAGCCCGATTAGGATCGTGGCGTGCAGATCGACGGCCAGCAGCTCGCTGCCTTCGCCGCGGTGGTCGAGCTGGGAAGTTTCGACGCGGCCGCGCAGCGTCTGCATGTGACGCCGTCGGCGGTCAGTCAGCGCATCAAGGCCCTGGAGCAGCGTGTCGGGCAGGTTCTGGTGGTTCGCGAAAAGCCCTGTACGGCAACGCCTGCCGGTGTGCCCTTGCTGAGGTTGGCGGCGCAGACGGCGTTGCTGGAATCCGAGACGCTGGCGGAGATGGGTGGCGGTGCCGGGCACCGCACCAGGATCGCGTTGGCGGTCAACGCCGATTCGATGGCGACCTGGTTCACCGGAGTGTTCGCCCGGGCGTCCGAGTTCTTGTTCGACATCCGGATCGAGGACCAGGACCTCTCGGCACGCTTCCTGCGTGAGGGTGTGGTGATGGGCGCGGTCACCACCGAGCGACGCCCGGTGCCGGGCTGCCGGGTGTATTCCCTGGGGGCGATGCGCTACGTACCGGTGGCCGGTGCCGGGTACATGCAGCGTTACCTGCCGGACGGATTCACCCGCGACGCCGCGCAGGTGGCGCCGTCGCTGGCCTGGAACCGCGATGACGCACTACAGGATCAGTTGGTGCGCAAGGTGTTCCGCAAAGATGTCGTCAGGCCGATCCATTTCATCCCGACCGCCGAGGGTTTCGGCGCCGCGGTGCGGGCCGGGCTGGGCTGGGGGATGTACCCCGAAGAACTGGTGGACGACGACTTCGTCCGGATCACCGAGCAGTATCTGGACGTGCCGCTGTACTGGCAGTGCTGGAAGCTCGACAGCCCCATGGTCGACGCCGTCACGGCGGCGGTTCGCGATGCGGCGGCCGGCCTGCGCGGGCCGGCCCGGGCCTGAGGGTCCGCTACCGCACCAGTGGGGCCAGATGCTGTCGCGCGTAGGCCCGCACCGCGTCGTCGTCGTTGACGTCCAACACCGTTGTCGGCATCTGAGCCAGCGAGCACGCCAACCGGATGTGCAACTCGGCCACGGCCAGCAGCTCGGCGTCAGGCATGGTCGCGCCCGCCGCGCGAAGTGCCTTGGCCATCGCCGACGAGGCGTGGTGCAGAAACGCCGGAGCCTGGTCGTAGGCACCGGCCACCGCGGTGAAGTCGGTGTCCAGCCGCAGGAACCGGCGCATCACCGGTTCGGTGGTCAACAGCCGCATGCCTTCGCAGAACGCCGCCACTGCAGCCTCGTTGGGGCCGGAATCGATTGCGACGGTACGCAACCGGTGCATCGCCGCGTCGAACGTACGCCGTCCCAGCTCGGTGATCAAAGCATCGCGGGTGGGGAAACGACGGTACAGAGTGCGGCGGCTGACGCCGGCCTGCTTGGCGATGACGTCCAGGCTGGCCCGGCCGAGCCCGACGAGCGACACCTCCTCGGCGGTGGCCTTGAGGATGGCGTCTTCCTGCTCGGATTGGCTGGCGTTACTGCGTGGCATCGCTACCAGTGTGTCAGCCTGCCGCCGGGCATCCCAGCGGCGCGAACGAATCCAGTGCCACCGATCGGTGCAGGCGCACCAGCTTCTCGTACTGCAGTCGGTTGTAGGCCAGGGGCACCAGCAGGAGCCGGTCGGGCAGCGTCCGCCAGGCCAGCTGAAGCAATCGGGTGTAGACCGCGAACTCCCGCTCATGGCGGGGCTGCCAGCGGAACCCCGTCATCTCCCGGATCCCCGGATGCATGATGCCGAATGAGCACACCTTGATCACGCGGCCGGCGATCGGTCGCACCGCCATCCAAGACGGGGTCAGCGCCAATCGCAGTGGGGTGGGCAACAGCAGGGTCGGCAGCGGCAGCTGGGTCAGGCCAGCCGTCACTCGGCTCAGGAATGGATTGCCCTGCAACTGGTTTTCCACCATGTCGTCGTAATAGCGAGCCGCGTCGGCATAGGTTTCCGGCAGCTTCGCCGATGCGCCAGGCAGTTCGATGGAGCGGAACGCTTCGAGCAGTTGACCGTAGGCCGCCTCCTGCTCGGCTGCATTCATCGTGATACCGGTTGCCGGGGTGAACGAATGCAGGACCACGAAGATGCCGCTGATCGCAATCCAGTTCCACAGCTGGGGGTTCAGGGCGCTGTAGCGGACCTCGGCGAAGTCGTCCTTGCCGTGTCCACGGACGTCGCGGTGCATGGTCTGCAGCCGGCGCCCCTCCGCCTCCCGGTCTGTCGCGTCGCCCCAGATCGCCAGAAATGCCGAGAATCCGCTGCGCACCCCGCGATCGAGAAAGTTGCGCTCGAACCGGCCGCTGCGATCGACGGCCGCGGCCACCGGGACCAGGGCCACCTCGTCGAAGGCTGCTGCACCGAAGGCGCCTCCCAGGATGCTGCCCGAGTGCCTGCGGAAATCTGCCAGTACGTTCGGCCGCACTACGTCCTGTTCGGCCACACTGCCAATAGACATGGCACAAAGGCTAGCAATCTGTGCCAATGTGTCAATAGTGGAAATCGTCCTGACGTACTCGATTGGTACCGTCACGCGCATGGCCAACCGGACGCATCGATACGAGGTCGAGGTGACCTGGACCGGCAACACGGGTTCGGGCACCAGCGGCTACCGCGACTACGCACGTGACCACGACGTGACCGGCGTCGAGACGCCCGGCAAGCCGGTGATCCTGGGTAGCGCCGATCCGGCCTTCCGGGGAGACCCTCAGCGCTGGAACCCCGAGGAGCTGCTCGTGGTCAGCCTGTCGCAGTGCCACATGCTGTGGTACCTGGCGCTGTGCGCCAAGGCGGGCATCGTCGTCACTGACTATAGTGACCGGCCGGACGGCACGATGAGCGAGAACGCCGAGGGCAGTGGCGTTTTCACCGATGTCACGCTACGGCCGCAGGTCACCATCACCGACGGGCACCGGGTCGGCGAGGCCACCGAGCTTCATCACGAAGCCCACCGGATGTGCTTCATCGCCAACTCGGTCAATTTCCCGGTGAGCGCTACACCCACCGTGACAGCACCGAGCGGGGAATAAACGACGCGTCGACCGGGACGAACCCGAGTGCACTCCAGTCGGATTCGCCGGGCAGCGTTCCCGAGTCGATGACGACGGCGGTGGCACTGCCTGTCCCGGCATCGATGTCGACGGTCTGACCCGCGTCGCCGTATGTGCCGTTGCAGTCACTCAGGCACCGGCCCGTGGCCGGATCGATGTTGCCCTCGAACATGTCGTTGACCCATCCGGCCATCAACAATTGCACTGCGGGCGGGTTCTGCGGCTGCGGAATGCCCGCCACCAGATAGGCCGCCGCCTGGATCAGTGGGTTACCGCCCAGCATGGAATCCATATGGACACCACCGTTGACGACGACCCCGACGAACGTCCCAGGTCTGGCCGCCGAGAGCTCGTCGTTCACCTTGCTGGTGGAGTTGAACGCGTTCAGCGGCGCACCGAGCTCATAGACCGGCACATAGTCGGCAGGGTCGTTGCCATTGCTGGCCTCGAGCCGATGGAGGCGGTCCATCGCAGCCGGCAGACTGCCCGAGGGGGGAACCCCGTCCAGCAGCACCACGCCGGCAAAGTCGTTGGGGGCATCCTGTCCTTCGGCGCGGCGGGCGACCAACCCCTCGGCGTAGTAGCCGGCCACCCCGGGCGCGAAGCCACCGCCGAGTGAATGGCCGACGAGCACGAATCGCTGTGGAACGGTGAAGCTTTCCTGGCCGGCCTTCAATGATGCGGTAGCCATACTGGCGTTCAAGGCTTTTCGATCCGGGTCGAGAAAGAGCTCGGCGACCGCTTTGTGCATGTTGTCCCCACCGAGCCACATGCCGCCGGGGGTGTACGGGTTGGACGTCACGGTGGTTACCACGACGACGCTGTTGGTGCGGTCGGCCAGATAGGACGCGGTGTAGCTGTACATCGGTCCGGTGGCGATGAATCCGTGCTGGAGGTAGATCAGCCGGTCCGGCTGACCGTGCGTCGGGAAGTACCAGTCGGCGGGAACCTCGTTGCCGGGCGAGACCACCAGCGTCGACTTGCTCACCTCGACCGAATCCCGAAGCCCGGGCGGCACGGTCGGTGGTCCGTCGACGGCTTGGATCACTCCGCCGACCGCGTCGAACAACGCGGACCCGACAGCGGTGACCACCGACTGCAAGCCGGATTGGATCAGATCGGGGAGTTGTGCGGGCGACGACGCAGTCATGCCGAATCCGCTCGGTGCGGTAGCTGAAATCGTTTTCGGCACTTGAGAAATCGCGGTCAGCCTATTACGCACGTCGCTGGCTGGTTTGTCGTGTTGCACCAGGTCGGCGGTCAGCGGTGCCAGGCGCTCACGCAGCTGTTTGCGTACCGCGCTGCGCTGCGTCGACAGCGGGCGAAGCGGTGTCTGCTTGGTAGCTGCCTCTGCCGTCCCGACGGCGTCCTTCCCGACGACTTCCCGCTCGACGGTGCGACGCACACGAGGTGCCGCGGAACGGGCCGGATGATCGGCCCGCTTGAGGTGCGGTGTGACACGTCGATTACCGGCGGACGCGGAGCGGACCGGCTTTGCACTGCTGGACGACGTCTTCGGACCGGGATGCGAATCGCTTGGAGAGTCGGCCTCGGCGTTGGCTGTGCCGGCACCGGCTAGCAGCGCCGCCGACACTCCGGCGGTCAGCACGCCGGCGCCCACCCATCCTAAGTACGCCACGTGTTCCCCCCTGGTGCGCCGATCCCGCGATTGGCTGGATGCTAACCGCGGAATCGGCCGCCGGATGAGGTTTTCGGTGGGTTGGTTACGAGTTCATCGATGGAGCCGGCGCAGCTGGGCCGACGCCACCGACAACACCGCCAGGTCGGGCTCAGCGGAGTCGAGGAACTCGTCCAGCGTGCGTTTGGCCCGGTCCAGGCGCGGCCGGTTGTAGGCCTCGAAGTCGCGGATGCTGCATGCGGCCTTATCGCCCTCGAGCCCGTGCTTGGTGACGTCGATCGTGAGATCGCGCAATGAGCGGTAGAGGTCTTCCCGAAGGGCCAGCCGGGCCTGGGCATGCCAGCGGCCACCCCGCGGAAGCGACGACACCGCCAGCAGTAGCCGATCCACCCCTAGCCGGTCCGACAGTTCGAAGTAGATCCTGGCCAGTTGGGCCGCGTCCTCTCCGTGGACATGAGCGACCTCGATGATGTCCAGAAGGCTGAACGCATAGAGGGATTCGCTGATCCGGTGGGCGATGTTGCCTGGTACGCCGCGCGCCACCAGGTCGTCGTGCGCCGTCAAGACGGTGGCACGCTCCTGGCCTCGCAGCATCGATCCCAGTTGCCCGTGCAGCATCGCCAGCTGATTGCTGAATCGGGTGGTCTCGGTGTCGATTTCGAGCGGCTGCGGCCGGTTGAGCAGGAACCAGCGGGCGGCTCGGTCGAGAAGGCGCCTGCCCTCGATGACCATCGCATTCGTCAGCGCAGGTGAGAGGTCGGCGGCATAGATATCGGACCAGAGTGTGTCGAGGTCGAAAACCTCGGACACGACGGCATGGGCCCGCACGATATCGGCTGGGGCCGCGCCGGTCTCCTCGGAGAGCCGGAATGCGAAGGTCAGCCCTGAGGTGGCCAGCACGCGGTTGACGATCGAGGTGGCGATGATCTCCCGACGGAGCGGATGCTCGGGCAGTGGCTCGCCGAGTTGGCGCCGCAACGTCGGTGGGAAGTACCGGGTCAGCAGCGCGACGAAGTACGGGTCGTCGAACATCTCGCCGGCGAGCAGGTCAGCCTTGAGGTCGAGTTTCACGTGCGCCATCAAGGTGGCCAGTTGTGGCGCGGCAAGGCCGCGACCGTCCTTGGCCAGGTCAGCGAATTCCTCTGGACTGGGCATGTTTTCGCGGGATCGGTGTAGCCCTCGTCGGGTCTCCAGGTCCGCCGTCATCCGGGCGTGCACGTCGACCATCTGGGTGGCGTTCGAGCGGGCATCGCTGAGCAGACGATTGTGCGCCTGGTTGTTGGCCAGGACCAGCTGTGCCACTTCGTCGGTCATATCGGCCAGTAGTCGGTTGCGCGCGCTACCCGTGATCAGGCCGGACCGGGTGGCGGAGTCGAGCAGGATCTTGATGTTGACCTCGTGATCCGAGCAGTCCACTCCGGCCGCGTTGTCGATGGCATCGGTGTTCACCAGGCCACCTCGCCGGGCGTAGGCGATGCGGGCGCGCTGGGACAGCCCGAGGTTGCCGCCCTCGACGATCACCTGGACCCGGACATCCTCGGCGTCCACCCGCACCGGATCGTTCACCTTGTCGGCGATATCGGAGTGCTGTTCGTCGCGAGCCTTGATGTAGGTGCCGATTCCACCGTTGAACAACAGGTCTACCGGGGCGCGCAGGATATGGCTGATCAGTTGGGTGGGAGTGAGCCGGGTCTGGTCGTCGTCGATGCCGAGCGCGGCACGCATCTGCGGTGTGGTGGCAATGGTTTTCACGGTCCGCGGCCACACCCCGCCACCCGGGCTGATCACCGAACGGTCGTAGTCATCCCACGACGACTGGGGCAGTTCGAACAGCCGTTGGCGTTCTTTGCGGGCCGGCACGGTGTCGGGCTGTGGGTCGATGAAGATGTGCCGGTGATCGAATGCGGCCACGAGTCGCAGGCCGGGACGCAGCAGCATGCCGTTGCCGAAGACGTCCCCGCTCATATCGCCGACGCCGACAGCGGTGAACTCATCGGTCGCCGAGTCGATACCGAGTTCGGCGAGGTGGGTGTCGCCGCTGACCCAGGCGCCGCGAGCGGTGATGCCCATCGCCTTGTGGTCGTAACCGGCGGAGCCGCCGGAGGCAAAGGCATCGCCCATCCAGTAACCGCGGTCGAGCGCCACCGCATTGGCGGAATCGGAGAATGTGGCGGTGCCCTTGTCCGCGGCCACCACGAGGTACGGGTCGGGTCCGTCGTGGCACACCACTCCGCCGAAGCGGGGCCGATCTTCGGAATCTGACGGGGCGGTCTTGTCGACCACGTCGAGCAGTGCGGCGATGAACTGCCGGTAGCTCCGCAGCCCCTGAACACGGGGTGATTGGCCCGCGGCGGCACGGGCTTTGACGACGAATACGCCCTTGGCTCCGACCGGAACGATCATCGCGTTCTTGACGGCCTGTGCCTTCACGAGTCCCAGGACCTCGGTGCGGTAGTCGTCGTGGCGGTCGGACCAACGGAGCCCGCCGCGGGCCACCAGCCCGAACCGAAGATGCAGGCCCTCGAATTCCGGTGAGTACACGAAGATTTCGGAAAGCGGACGTGGCTGTGGCAGCTCGTCGACGGACCGCGCATCGAGTTTGTGGACCAGATAGGGTGCCCAGACCGTGAGGGCATCGGGCGCGAACGCGTTGGTGCGCACCGTGGCGTTGATCAGATTGTGGTACGCGCGCAGGATCCGGTCGGCGTCGATGTGCAGCACCTGATCGATCTCGGTGGCCACCTGCTGCTCGGCCTCTGCGATGCGGGAAATGCGGTGGGGGCTGTCCGCGGGCTGCTCGGTGCGGTCGAACCGGGCCTCGAACAGATCCAGCAGTGCGCGGGTGGCCGCCGGGTTGTCCAGCAGGACCCGTTGGATGCGCGTCTGGCCGTAGGGCATCGGCAGCTGTCGAAGGTAACGGCTGTAGCTGCGCAGCACGGTCACCTGTCGCCAGCTCAGGGCAGCCCGCAGTAGCAGCGCATTGAATCCGTCCGATTCGACGCGGCCCGCCCACATCGCTCGGAAGGTCTCGCGGATGCGGTCGACGGTGTCGTCCTGCGGCTGGGCCACCGCGTCGACGACGTCGGGACCGGGCTGCAACAGCAGGTGGTAGACGTGGCAGACCCGCCCGTCCGGCCTGGTCCAGGTATCCGCCTGTTCCTCCAGGACCTCGAGGTCCATGCTCTGCAGCGCGGGCAGCATCCGGCGCAGCGGCACCGGCTCGAGGGCTGCGAGCGCAAAGTTCAGCCGTCCGTCTGCGGCATCGGTCCAGTCGAGGTTCACCTCGACGGCATCGCCCATCAGATCGTTGAGCGCGTTGACTCCCAGTAGCCGGCTGGGTACCACAACCCCGGCCTGCTGATCCTGTATATCGGGCGTAATGGGGTTGGCGCGCAACGAGTCCACGGTTCCGGTCTCCTCAATCGTCGTTGATCGATGCCGTCGGTTGCGTTCGACGGATGGACCAATCCTGTGGTGAGGAGCACGCCTTCAGGTGCTGCAAAGTGTCAGAGATCCGATGCTGCTCAATACAGTCTGTAAGCCTGCATCGGTGGCAGCTGGTGGTTTCGCCACCGCAAAACGACGCGGCCGGCCGGCGGTGATGCCGGCCGGCTCGAGTCAATTGAGATGCTCATGCCGGTGGTTGGCTCAGGCGCAGCTGATTCAAACCCTGGAAGCGCCTACGCCGAGGATTGCTGCCAGCATGTGGCTGCAATCCTAGAAGTAGAGCATGGCTAATCAATATGAATGGTGTTGTGGCGGCACGGGCACGGCCAGGGCTGAGGATCCGCCACCACCGTCTTCACCTTCTACCGCGTCCGCAATTAACAGACACGACCTAGCCCGTCGGGACGACACCGCGCGGCAGGATCAACGGAAGATCGTTGTAGGTGACGATGCCGGGCGCGGCGTCGATCACCGCGGGGATCGCGTTGATCGGGGGAGTGGCGGTCATGATGTGCCCGAGCACCATGAACTCCTCCAGGGTGGTGGCCTCGAAATCCGGTGGCGGCAGGAAGCCGACCTTCATCGTCACGGTCGGACGGCCCGCGACCTCGATGACCCAGCCGTCCTGATCGATCTGCCAATCCGGTTGCAACGTCTGGCCTTTGCGCCAGCGCAAGGTGAGCTCGACACGGGTGGTATCGCCGATGATGCCCTTCCAGCTGACGAACACGCCGGCGACGCCGCCGGCCGGAATCGTCCACGAGCCGAGGTCGAGATCCTCTGTTGTCTGGGCATATTCGGCGTCGCAACGAACCTCGTCGAACTCGATACCGAGTGCGTCACCGATCATCCGTACCGCCTCGCCGAACACCCCGGTGCCATGGGCGGTCATCGCTTGGAGGTCGGGATGGTCGATGGGCTGGCCGAATCCGACCGGCTTCTCGGTTTCCGGTGAATCGTAGAAGGTGGTGTCGGCGGCCTCGTTGACCGTGACCTTGTCCACCCGGTCGCAGATGCCTGCGGCCACGATGGCCAACTGGTTGACGTAGCCGGGGCTGATGCCCGATCCGAACATCGTCGAGCCGCCCTTGCGGCAGGCCTCGACGATGCGGTCGCGGCCCTCGCCCTGATTGTGTCCGGTGATGAATGAGGCTGTCGCCACGACATTGATGCCGGCGGAAAGGATTTCGACGAGTTCGTCGACGTCGATCCACATCGGGTTGTAGACCACGACGTCCGGTTTGAGGGCCAGCAGTGCCTGCACGTCATTGGTGGCCGCGACCCCGAGGGGCTCGATGCCGACGAGCTCGCCGACGTCTTTTCCGGACTTGTCTGGCGACCACGCATAGCAGCCCACCAGTTCCAGGTTCGGGTTGCGGGCGATGGCCGCCACCGAACTCTTCCCGACGTTTCCCGTCGTCCACTGGACAACCCGGTATGGCGAAGTTTGTGACACGGCAGCGGCTCCCTTGCTCGGTTTCCGGCAGTTTTCCACGACCGTGAGAAAAAGGGAAGAGTCGCCCGACGACGGCCCGCTCGGCAACTAGACTGCCCGCGTGGCCACCGCAAACACGCCGCGCCGGGGCCGTCCACCGCGCATCGACCAGCAGCAGATCGTCGCCGCGGCACGGGCTATGCCGCCGGGCACGTTGACGATGCAGGCGGTGGCCGACGCGCTCGGGGTCGACCGCACGACGTTGCACTACTACGTCGGTGACCGCGACGGTCTGCTCGAGCTCGTTGTGGCCGACCTGTTCGAGACCGAGCTCGCCTCGGTGAGGCTGCCCGAGAACGCGAGTTGGCAGGAGATCCTGCGGGCGCACACACGCGCGATCCGTCAGGGCGTACTCAAACTCGGCGTGACGGCCACGAGTTTCCGTCTGAGCGGGACCGGCGGCGCGGCCAGCCTTGCGCTGGCCGAGCAGGTGTTACGGGCCCTGACCGCTGCGGGCTTCACCACTGACGATGCGGGCCGGGTACTCACGCTGGTGTCCGGGCTCGCGATGTCCGCCGCGCATGATGTGCTGGGTTCGGCCGGATCGCGGCTGCATCATCAGACGCCCGAGGTGATCCGCGCCCTGAAAGACCTGCCGTCCAAAGACTTCCCGCTGCTCAGCGGTGTGGTGGCCGATCGTGACGTGGATGCGGCGGCAGCCCACGATTTCGAATTCAACCTCGACATCGTGATTGCCGGGCTTGAGCGATTTCTGGCCGAGTAGCCACCGAGTCGTCAGCCGATCTTGACTCGAGTACAGTACTCAGCATCCTCTTAGGCGGAACCTGAGTTCCGTCTGGGTTAATTTTCAAGTGTCACAGTCGGGGAGGCGCAACGGTGTTCAGGTTGCTCAAAAAAGCGTGGATACCGATTGTGCTGGTGGTTGTCGTCGGCCTGGGCGCCTACGCGATCCTTCGAATTCGGGAGACCGACAAACAGGGACCGAACTTGGCGGAGGGCTCCGGAATCACCGAGAACTTCAATCCGAAGCACATCAAGTACGAGATCACCGGTTCCGGGGGCACGGCGAACATCAACTATCTCGACGAATACGGTCAACCCAACCTCATCGAAAACGCCCCGCTGCCCTGGTCGTTCACGATCGTGACGACGCTGCCGTCCATGTCGGCCAACATCATGGCTCAGGGTGACGACGACGTCAGTGGTCTCGGATGCCGGGTGACCGTCGACGACGACGTCCGTGACGACCGGGCGAGCACCGACACCTTCAAACCGTTCATCTACTGCTTGGTGAAATCCGTATGAGCAACGCGCACTCGAAGACCCATCGCCCGTTCCTGGGCCACATGGTCCGGATCTTTTCGCTGCCGATCGTCGTGTTCTGGGTACTCCTCACGGTTGCCCTGGGAACCCTTGTCCCGTCACTCGATGAGGTCGCCGCATCCCGGTCCGTGCCGCTGAGCCCCACCAGTTCGGACTCCTACAAGGCGATGCTGAACATCGGCAAGGTGTTTCAGCAGTACGATTCGGATTCCTCAGCGATGGTGGTGCTGGAGAGCGACGAACCGGTCGGTGCGGCCGCGCACAAGTACTACGACGAGATCGTCGCGAAACTGAAGGCCGATACCGAGCACGTCCAGAACGTTCAAGACTTCTGGAGCGATCCGATGACCGCGGCGGGTTCGCAGAGTGTGGACGGCAAGTCCGCTTATGTGCAGATCTTCCTTGCCGGGGACCAGGGCACCAGCAAGAGCCACGACTCCGTGGCCGCGGTGCGTGACATCGTGGCCTCGGTGCCCGCTCCGCCGGGTATCTCGGCCCACGTCGCCGGAAACAGCGTGCTCAACGCCGATACCAGCGTGGCAGGCCATCAAAGTATGGCGAAAATGGAGTTGGTGTCGGTCGGCGTCATCATCGTGATGCTGCTCGCGGTGTACCGCTCCGTCGTGACGCTGCTCGTGTCGATGGTCGTCATTCTTGTGGAACTATTTGCCGCACAGGGTGTTACGGCTGCCGCCGGTTACCTGAACATCATCGGCCTGACCCCGTACGCGGTGAGCATGGTGACCATGCTGGCCCTGGCCGCAGGCACCGATTATGTGATATTCCTCCTCGGCCGATATCACGAGGAGAGATCGAAAGGCCTGGACCGCGAGGACGCGTTCTACGTCGCCTACAGCGGCGTATCGCACGTCATCCTCGGCTCCGGTTTGACGATCGTCGGGGCCTGCCTGTGCCTCACCATGACCACGCTGCCCTACTTCCAGACCATGGGTCTGCCCTGCGCCATCTCAGTTCTGGTGATCATCATCGCCGGACTGACGTTGGCACCTGCCGTCCTGACCATCGCGTCGAAGTTCGGCCTGCTCGATCCCAAGCACAAGATCGCGTCGCCGGGTTGGCGCAAGATCGGTACGTCGGTGGTTCGCTGGCCGATCCCCATCGTCTTCGTCACCAGCCTGATCGCCGTCATCGGCTTCGCCGCCCTGATGACCTATGTGCCGCAATACAACGACAAGCAGTTCACCCCCGCCGATATGCCGGCGAACCTGGCCATGGGCGTTGCTGATCGGCACTTCTCCCAAGCCCGGATGAACCCCGAGCTGCTGATGCTAGAAGCGGATCATGACCTGCGCACCCCCTCGGACATGCTGGTGATCGAAAAGGTCGCCAAGAACGTGATGCACATGCGGGGAATCGAACGGGTGCAGACCATCACCCGCCCGTTGGGTGCCCCGATCGAGCACAGCTCGATCCCGTTCCTGCTCGGCGCGCAGAACGCCAGCACGCTGCAGTCCGCCAAGTTCAACAACGACAACTCGGCGCAGATGCTCGAACAGGCCGACGAGATGAGCAAGACCGTCGCCAGCATGGAACGCATGTACGCCATCACCAAGGAGCTCACCGAAACCACCCACAGCATGGTGGGTCGAACCCACGACATGGTGGAAGCGACCAAGGAGATGCGGGACAACCTGGCCAATTTCGACGATTTCTTCCGGCCGCTGCGCAACTACCTCTACTGGGAGCCGCACTGCTTCGACATCCCGATGTGCCAGTCGATGCGGTCGATCTTCGACACTCTCGACGGCATCGACAAATTGACCGATGAAATGCAGGGTCTGACAGTCGACATGGACCGCATGGATCAGCTGATGCCGCAGATGTTGCCGGTGTTGCAGGACACCATCGGGACGATGAAGCGGATGCGAGACTTCATGATCGCGACGCACAGCACCATGGCCGGTACCCAGGCCGCGCAACAGGAGGCGGCGAAGGGGGCGACGGAGATCGGCCTGTACTTCGATCAGGCCAAGAACGACGACATGTTCTACCTGCCTCCGGATGTGTTCGAGAACCCTGACTTCAACCGTGCGGTCAAGATGTTCATGTCGCCCGACGGCAAGGCGGTCCGAATGATCATCACCCACCAGGGCGACCCGGCCTCGGTGGACGGTATCGAACATGTCCGCGACCTCAAAGGTGTTGTCGCCGATGCGCTCAAGGGCACCCCGCTGGCCAGTGCGAAGGTATCGCTCGCCGGTACGGCATCGATGTACAGCGACATGCAGGATGGCGTGGTAACCGATCTGATGATCGTGGTGATCGCGGCGATGATCCTCATTTTCAGCATCATGCTGATCATCACCCGAAGTGTGGTGGCCGCCATGGTGATCGTGGGCACGGTGGCCGCTTCTCTGGGAACGGCGTGTGGCTTGTCGGTGTTGCTCTGGCAGGACATCCTGGGCCTGGGCGTGCAGTGGATCGTGATCCCGCTGTCGATGGTGATCCTGCTGGCGGTGGGTTCGGACTACAACCTGTTGGTGGTCTCGCGCTTCAGGGAAGAGATCCACGCCGGGCTCAATACCGGGATCATCCGCGGGATCGGGGCCACCGGCCGTGTCGTCACCGCGGCCGGCCTGGTGTTCGCCTTCACCATGATGTCGATGATCGTGTCGGATCTGCGGGTGGTCGGCCAACTCGGTATGACGATCGGCATCGGCCTGGTAGTGGATACGCTGATCGTGCGCTCGTTCATGACACCGTCCATCGCGGCGGCGCTGGGTCGCTGGTTCTGGTGGCCGCTCAACACCTTTGAGATCACCCGGCAGGGGCGCCTTGAGCGCGAACGCAAGAAGGCCAGTGAGAGCGACGACAGCACCGCGCCCATCCCGACCAGTAGATGATTGTCGTGAGTGACTGTGGCAGTACGCCGGACGCAGAGTCGAGACTGCGCCGGCGCACCGACGGCCGCCTTGATCGGTCGCGTGATCCGGCGATCCTCAATGCGGCGTTGGCTGCGTTGGCCGAAAACGGTTACGTCAACACCAATATGAACGACATCGCCGCGCGCGCCGGTGTCGGTAAGGCGGCCATCTACCGGCGCTGGTCGTCGAAGGCCGCGTTGATCACCGATGCGCTGGTGTACTGGAAGCCGGACCTGATGGAGGACGACGCGCCCGACACCGGAAGCCTGGAAGGCGATTTCGACGAAATCGTCCAGCGCACCGCGCGCAGTGACAACGACCTCTTCTCGTACGACCTGGTGCTGAGGGTGGCGGTCGAGGCCACCCACGACCCGCACCTCGGCTCGGCGCTCGAAGATCTGATGCTGCTCAAGGGCCGCCGCGTGATGACGACGATCCTGGCGCAGGCCGTTGCTCGCGGCGAGGTCGCCGCCGACCGGGACTGGTCGTTGGTGGCCGATGTGCTGACCGGAATGGGTCTGATGCGGGTGGTCAACGGTCAGAGCGTCGACTCGAAGTTTGTCCGCGATGTCATCGACACCTTGATCCTGCCGGCCGTCCGCGGCCGATGACGATGGTGGCCCGTGGTGCCCCCGGCACCGCGCCGTCGCGGCCATCGGGTGTAGGTTTGTGGTTAGGCCCGGTGATCAACCATCGCTCGCCTCCAAACCCCGTGCGGTAGTCCCGCACCTTTCGAGGACACTCTTATGGAATCGTCCGAACTGTTTTCACATCCCGAGCAGCAAGAACCCGTGCCGGCGGTCGAGAGCTCGAATGCTCCGCCGGCGGATCTGGTTTTCTCGGATCGGCCCAGGCCACAGTCGCGTGCAGATGCGCAGTCGTCGTGAACGGCCTCAACGGGACACGGCGGCTCGCCAGTCCCGTCCGCCTCACGCTCGCCCGACAGTTGGGCGCGGATATCGACGGAGCGTGGTGGCCACACACCGCCTCGGTGGCAAGCGAACTGCCCGAACTGGTCGGGGCGCTGCATCGATCACTGGGGGAAGTTGTTGATATTCGCGTCAATTGGTCGGCCGCGGAGGGGCAGCTCGACCTCGACTCGATCGTGACCGGCACCCGGGTGCCCAACGGGGTGAAGCTGAGTCGGCCACGGTTGATGATGGTGGCGGGCCGGGACGCGTGCGTGAAACTCCTTGTCGTCCCGTGCAAGACATCCGTCGCCCTGGGCGGGTTGGTGATGCGTTGTGCCGCAGCGATGCCCGTGGAGGACGCGGTACGGCGCACCCCGGTGTTCGACACCGCAGATCGGGTGCTGGGCGTAGCCCGGGTCGAATCCGTGCGCTGGTTGGGGCATCTGCAGGCCGAAACGCCGGTGTGACATGAAGATGGGCTGGTACGGAAGCATCCGTACCAGCCCATCTCAGGTCTTGGGGCGATCAGATCGCAGTGACTCCCACCGCCTGGGGGCCCTTGGCACCCTGGGTGATCTCGAACTCGACACGCTGGTTCTCTTCGAGCGACCGGAATCCACCACCGTTGATCTCGGAGTAGTGGACGAAGACGTCCGGGGCGCCGCCGTCAGGAGCGATGAAGCCGAAGCCCTTTTCGCCGTTGAACCATTTCACAGTTCCCTGTGTCATATTTTTACTTCTCTCATTGTAAAACTGGACGTACCAAAAACGTCCTGGACGAGTATGACACGTCGATGCGTGGCGCGCCTAAAAGTATTTGCCTTTGCCGCAATCGGTTTTGCTGCGGTGCGGGTCCAATTGCCCATGGGTGGAATAGCTTCGACCCGCAGTCAGGCAGGGGTGTCGTGACCCTCTTTCTTGCCGAACGGCAGCACATGCACGATCCCCACCACCACGGTGCCGACCACCAGACCGATGACTGCCGATGCGGCGGTGTTGGTCAGCCAGGCCAGCACTCCGCCGAACGGGTCGCCCACCGCGTGGTGCACCGCTTCCTCGGCGTGGTGGACCACGTCGTAGATGGTGCGCCAGCCCAGCGTGTTGGTGCCCGCCAGCAGGATGTGCCCACCGACCCACAACATCGCGACCGTGCCGATGGTCGACAGTGCCGACAGCAGCTTGGGCATCCCGGCGACCAGGCCACGGCCGATTTTCTGTGCCACCTTCGATGAGCGCTGGGCCATCAGCAGGCCGATGTCGTCCATCTTGACGATGCCGGCCACCACTCCGTAGACCGCGGCGGTGATCACCAGGGCGACGATCACCAGGATGATCAGCCGTGGCCAGAAAGTCTGGTTGGCCACCTCGTTGAGGGCGATCACCATGATCTCGGCGGACAGGATGAAGTCGGTCCGGATTGCCCCGGTGATCATGTACTTCTCGGCGTCGCCGCCGACGGCCGTGGTGGGTTCGTCGTGGGTGTCGTGTCCGCCGTGGCCGGTGAACCGCCCCCAGACCTTCTCGGCGCCCTCGAAACACAGGTAGGTGGCGCCCAGCATCAGGATCGGGGTCAGCAACCACGGTGCGAACTGGCTGAGCAGCAAGGCCGCGGGCAGGATGAACAGGATCTTGTTGCGCAGCGAGCCGATCGCGATGCGCTTGATGACCGGTAGCTCGCGGTCGGCACTGATGCCGTGCACGTACTGCGGCGTCACCGCGGTGTCGTCGATCACCACGCCGGCTGCCTTGGCGGTCGCCTTGCCGGTGGCCGCACCGATGTCGTCGATCGAAGCCGCCGCCAGCCGCGCCAGGGCAGCAATGTCGTCGAGCAAACCGAACAGGCCGGCGCTCATACCGTTGTCCCCATGTTCGAGAAGGCTACCGGCCGCTACATGCCGATGAGTGACTCGATCCAGCCCCGGGCGAAGTACAGGATGAAGCCGGCGGCCACGATCCACAGCAGCGGGCTGACCTCACGGGCCTTACCGGCGGCCGACCGCAACACCGCCCAGGCCACAAAGCCGACGCCGATGCCGTTGGCGATCGAATAGCTGAAGGCCATGGTGGCCACGGTGAGCACCACGGGCAGGGCCACCGAGAACTCGGAGAGGTCGATGTGGCGCAGCTGCGAGACCATCATGGCGCCGACGATCACAAGGGCCGCGGCCGCGACCTCGGTGGGCACGATCGAGGCCAGCGGGGCGACGAACATGGCCGCGAGGAACAGGGCACCGGTGACGAGGTTGGCGAACCCGGTGCGGGAGCCCTCCTCGATGCCCGCGCCGGATTCGATGAACACGGTGTTCGACGACGCCGAGGAGGATCCGCCGACGACGGCACCGGCGCCCTCGACGATCAGCGCTGACTTCAGCCGCGGGAAGTTGCCCTGCGGGTCGGACAGACCGGCCTCCCGCGACAGCCCGGTCATCGTGCCCATGGCGTCGAAGAAGTTGGCGAACACCAGCGTGAACACCAGCATGATGGCCGCCAAGTACCCGATCCGGCTGAAGGCGCCCAGGCTGACGTCGCCGACCAGCGACAGGTCGGGCAGCGCGAACGGGGAGCCGGACAGGGTCGGGACCGACAGGCCCCAGCCGCCGGGCTTGTCCTGAGCCGACCCGAGGTGCCAGATCGCCTCGACGATCACGGCCACCACGGTGCCGGTGACCAGACCGATCAGGATGCCGCCGCGGACTTTGCGTGCCACGAGGATGCCGGTGACCAGCAGGGTGAATACGAAGACGACGGTCGGCACGGTGTTGATCGACCCGATGCCGCCGGTGCCGAGCCCGACCGGGGGAGAGGCCAGACCGGTGGAGCCGACGAACCCGGCGTCGACCACTCCGATGAAGAGGATGAACAGGCCGATGCCCGCGGTGATCGCCAATTTGAGCTGCATGGGCACTGCGTCGAACACCATGCGGCGGAACCCGCTGGCGGCCAGCGCCACGATGATCAGACCGTCGATGACCACGAGGCCCATGGCCTCGGGCCAGGTGACTGTGCCCACCACGGTCGTGGCCAGAAACGAGTTGATGCCCAGGCCCGCGGCGAACGCGAACGGCAGTCGCGCGATGATCCCGAACAGGATCGTCATCACGCCGGCCGCCAGACAGGTGGTGGCCGAGACTTGCGCGAATGCGAGCTTGTTGCCCGCGACGTCGGCGGTGGCGGAGAGGACGACCGGGTTCAGCACGATGATGTAGGCCATCGCGATGAAGGTGACCAGGCCTCCACGGATCTCGGAGAGGGCCGTCGAGCCGCGAGCCGAGATCTCGAAGAAGCGATCGAGTCGATTCATAACCGATGAGCCTAAGGCGGGAGTGGCCCGGTTTCCTGACGTATGGCCGATGTCTGCCGCGGATTCATCAGCGAGATGTGCAAATGCAACAGCCGCAAAGAGATTGGCGCCGGGAAAACCATTTGACCTCAACTTGGGTTGAGGTGTCATGCTGCGTGCATGACAGTTCGGCGCGGCCGGCGCGGTGTGGAAAACCACCGCGAACCTGGGGGTAATCCCCCTGGGGATCGGCTGCGTCGCCGGATAGCTTCGAGTGGCGAGCATCTGAGGCTAGCGATATGAGCAGTGGCAGGAGCGGGGGCCATGCCGATGAGCACAGGTAGGCACGTGAGTTTCGACGACGATTGTCGCGCGGAGCGATTCGAGCGTGATGCGCTGCCGCTGGTGGATCAGCTGTTCGCGGCCGCGCGTCGTTACACGCGCAATATGGCCGACGCCGAGGACCTCGTGCAGGAGACAATGGTCAAGGCCTACAGCAGTTTTCACACGTACCAGGACGGCACGAACATCCGAGCCTGGCTGTTCCGGATCCTGACCAACACGTGGATCAACTCCTACCGCACCGCGCAGCGTCGACCGCAGGAGGTCTTCGCCGACGAGCTCTCCGACGCCCAGCTCGCGGAGGTGGCGCAGCGATTCCCGCTCGGCGTGGTCTCGGCGGAACTGGCGGCCCTGGAGTCGATGGGCGATGACGAGGTGCGCGGGGCGATGCGGGCATTGCCGGAATCACAAGGCGTCGTCGTGTACTACGCCGACGTTGCGGGTTTCCGGTACAAGGAGATCGCGGAGATTCTGCAGATTCCGGTGGGGACGGTGATGTCGAGGCTGCATCGCGGGCGCCGCGCCCTGCGTTCGAGGCTGGTTGAAATGGCCGCCGCCCGAGGCTATCTGGATCGTCCTTCGCGTGACGGCACGGCGGCCTAGCGCGCCGGTCTCCAGCCTTTCAGGAAATCGACAGCTAGTTCCCAGCATCGAGGCCGTGACTGCGCCCTCGGTCGCAGCGGTGTAAAGTTCCCCGCGCTGTACATAGTTATTCGAACTAATTCGCCGAGCGCCGAAAGCCTCATCGCTGTCGGCGGGTTCGGGTAATCGTCGGGAGGTACCGGTGAGTCCTGGTCGGGGTGCTCGTCGTGTGTTGAAACACGCATGGATTCCAGTGGTTCTGATTGTCGTACTGGCCGTATCGGGCCTGGTGGTCTCACGACTACACCGGATGTTCGGCTCGGAGGATCTCAACGCGAATGCCGGAGCCGGGATCGAGATCGTCCAGTTCAACCCCAAGGTGGTCTTGTACGAGGTGTACGGGCCGCCCGGAACTTCCGCCGAGATCAGTTATTTCGATCCAGACGCCAAGGTGCACTCGGTCAACGCCCAGCTGCCCTGGTCCGTCACCTTGTCCACCACGTTGCCGACGGTCAGCGCGAACCTCATGGCGCGCAGCGACAGTGAAAGCAGCGGCGACCACATCGGGTGCCGTGTGACCGTCAACGGCACCGTGCGCGAGGAGCAATCCGCCAATGGCGTCAACGCCCAGACCTACTGCCTGGTGAAGTCCGCATGACCACATCCGTCACCTCGCCCGAGTCCACCGGCAAGCCGAAGCGGCCTGCCTTCCCGCACCTGCTCCGCATTCTGGCGTGGCCGATCATCCTGATCTGGATCGCGATCGCGGTCGTCGTGAATGTGATCGCGCCGCAGCTGGAGGTCGTCGGCGAATTGCACGCCGCACCGATGGCGCCCGAGGACGCCCCGTCGATGCAGGCCATGAAGTTGATGGGCGCCAACTTCCAGGAGTTCAACTCCAACAGCACGATCATGATCGTCATCGAGGGCCAGGAGCCGCTGGGCCCGGACGCGCACCAGTACTACGACGAGATCATCCACAAGCTGCAGCAGGATCCCGAGCACATCCAGCACATCCAGGACTTCTGGGGTGACACGCTGACCGCGGCCGGCGCGCAGAGCGCCGACGGCAAGGCGTCGTACGTGATGATCAACCTCGCCGGCGAGCAAGGCATGACGCTCGCCAACGAGGGCGTCGAAGCCGTCCGCAAGGTCATCGAGGAGACGAAGGCTCCGCCCGGGGTGCAGGCGCACGTCGCCGGCCCTGCCGCACTGACCAACGACATGCACGTCATCGGCAACGCGAGCCTGGCCGAGATCACCCTGATCACCCTGGTCGCCATCGCAGCCATGCTGCTGGTGGTCTATCGCTCGATCAGGACCACGCTGATCCAGTTGTTCCTGACGTTCCTGGCGCTGCTGACCGCCCGCGGCGTGGTGTCCGTGCTGGCCATGCACGACGTGTTCGGGTTGACCACCTTCGCGGGCAACATCCTGACTATGTTGGCGATCGCCGCTGCCACCGACTACGGCATCTTCATCTTCGGCCGGTACCGCGAAGACCGCGGCATGGGCCTGGACCGGGATGACTCCTACTACGCGACCTTCAAATCGGTCGCGCCCGTCATCGTGGGTTCCGGTCTGACCATCGCCGGAGCGACCTACTGCCTCAGCTTCGCGCGACTGCCCTACTTCTCCACCATGGGTGCCCCTGTCGCGATCGGCATGGTCGTTGTCGTGGTCATCTCGGTCACGCTCGGCCCGGCGGTGCTCTACCTCGGCAGCCGTGTCGGGCTGTACGAGTCCAAGCGGCCCCCGCAGAGCAAGTTCTGGCGCAAGGTCGGCACCGCGGTGGTGCGTTGGCCCGCACCGATTTTCGTGACCAGCCTGTTCATCGTGCTGATCGGGGTGGTGGCCATCCCCGGGTACAAGCCGGCTTACAACGACCGGTACTACCTGCCCGACGATGCCCCGGTGAACGTCGGTTTCGCCGCTGCCGACCGGCATTTCTCCCAGGCCAGGATGAACCCCGACATCCTGATGGTCGAGTCCACCCATGACATGCGCAATCCCGCCGACATGCTTGTGCTGAACAAGATTTCGAGCAACGTGATGCACTCCGAAGGCATCGCGATGGTGCAGAGCATCACCCGGCCGCTGGGAATCCCCATCCAGCACAGCTCGATTCCGTTCCAGACCAGTATCTCGGGGCAGACCAGCAATATGAACCTGCCGTTCCAGCGCAAGCAACTCGACGACCAGCTTCGGATGATCGACGCGACCAACACCTCGATCGACATCATGAAGCGGCAATACCAGCTCTCGCTCGAACAGACCCACCTCACCCAGGACTCCGCGGCGAAGTCGCAGGAGCTGCTGGAGGTCACCAAGAAGATGCGGGACAACATCGCGAACTTCGACGACCAGTTCCGGCCCATGCGTAACTACTTCTACTGGGAACCGCACTGCTTCGACATCCCGATGTGCTCTGCGGCCCGGTCGGTCTTCGACGCCCTCGACGGGATCGACGAGCTGACCGACAAGACCTCGTCGGTACAGGTCAACACCGATCAACTCGCGGACCTCGCGCCGAAGCTGACCGCGTTGCTCCCGCAGACGATCGCGTCGATGGAAACCAGCCGGGACCTGTCGCTGGCGTCGTACAACTCGCAGAAGGCCCTGATCGACCAGATGCAGGCGATGAACGACACCGCGCTGTCGATGGGTGCGGCCTTCGACGACGCCAAGAACGACGACCTGTTCTATCTGCCCCCGGAAGCCTTCACGAATCCCGATTTCGAGCGCGGCCTCAAGATGTTCCTGTCGCCGGACGGTAAGTCCGCCCGCATGTTCATCACCCACCAGACCGACCCGGCGACGGTGGATGGGATCGCACGCGTCGAGTCCGAGCGCAAAGCCGCGCAAGAGGCGCTGAAGATGTCGTCACTGTCGGACGCCAAGATCTATCTCGGCGGTGTCGCGGCGACCTACAAGGACATGTCCGACGGTGCCCGCTATGACCTGATGATCGCGGTGGTGTCGGCGCTGACGCTGATTTTCATGATCATGCTCATTCTGACGCGCAGTGCGGTGGCCGCGTTGGTCATCGTGCTGACGGCCGGCAGTTCGATCGCCGCGTCGTTCGGCATCTCGGTGTTGTTGTGGCAGGACCTGTTCGGGATGCCGGTGCACTGGCTGGTCATGCTGATGTCGGTGATCATCCTGCTGGCGGTCGGATCCGACTACAACCTGCTGCTGGTGTCCCGGTTCCAGGACGAGATCCACGCGGGCCTGAAGACCGGCATCATCCGGTCCATGGCCGGCACCGGTGGCGTGGTCACCTCGGCCGGGCTGGTGTTCGCGGCCACGATGGCCGGCATGATGGCGAGCAACCTGATTGTGCTGGCCCAGATGGGCTCGACCATCGCGATCGGCCTGCTGATCGACACCTTCATCGTGCGGTCACTGCTGATGCCGTCCATCGCCACCCTGCTGGGCAGGTGGTTCTGGTGGCCGCAAGTGGTTTATCCCCGCGGGGACAACCACTTCCGCAAGCCGTCGCCGCCGCGTCCGCCCCGCGCCGACGATGAGGACACAGCGGCCATTCCGGTGTCGTCGGGTTAACGTCGCACGTTCACATCGGCCAATTGTCCAGGGAATCAGGACGATTGAGGGGCGCAGCGGCGGGCAGCGGTCGCGGCTGCGCGGTGGTGATGGCATCCAGGATCAGGACCACATAGCGGCGCCAGCCGTCGCTGCCGAGGTCCATCGTCCACAGCACGCTGTTGAGCATCGCAACGATCCTCGGCAGATCCTCGGCGACGAGATCGCCGCGAACCAGGCCGTCCTCCTGGGCCCGCGTCGTGAGTTCCTGCATGGCGGCTTCGAGGCGATCCGCGACGTTGGCCAGCGCGTCGGCGCGCCTGGCTGCAGCAAGGATGTTGTGCTCGGCGGCACCGAGTGCGGTGGCAGCCTCGATCAGCTCGGTCAGCCCGCGTAGCGGATCCTTCCTGGCGAGCGCTTTTTCGATTGCCGGAGACAGATTCTCATCGATGCTCTGATCGAGCGCGGCGCGCAGGAGGTCAGCCTTCGTCGGGAACCTGCGGTACAGCGTTCGTTCACCCACTCCGGCGCGGTCGGCGATCGTGTCGATCTGCGCATCGGGGCCGAGCTCGGCGAACACCTCACGAGCCGCCCGCAGGATGCGGTCGGCATTGCGCGCCGCATCGGTGCGCAGCGGGCGTTCGGCCATCGACATGGCGTCAGCCTATCTGACAGTTGACTGCCAGATCTGCTCGTTCTAACCTCGCAGCAACTGGCAGCTGACTGCCAGTTGCTGCCCGGAGATTGTGAGGATCACCGATGACCATGCCTCGTCCTGACGTGTCGGTGGAGGCTGAACTTCCCACGATCCCCGCTCCACGCGCTGACGGGTGCCCATTGGCGCCGGCCCCGGTGTTCGCCCGATGGCGGGAGGCCGAAGGACTTCAGGCCGCGGTCTGGAAGGGGAAGCCGGTATGGATGATCAGCCGCTACGAGGACATCCGGGCAGCCCTTGTCGACGAGCGGCTCAGCGCCAATACGGGGTTGTACGGCGTACCGACGGAGAGCGGCGAGATCGCCCTGATCTTTCCGCGTCTGGATGATCCCGAGCATCAGCGGCTGCGTCGAATGTTGACCAGGGACTTCACTTTCCGTCGTGCAGAAGGGATGCGTCCGCAGATTCAGGAGGTGGTAGACGGCTTCCTCGACGAGATGATCGCGGCCGGTTCGCCGGCGGACCTCGTGAGCAAGTTCGCGCTGCCGGTGCCGTCGATGGTCATTTGTCTGCTGCTGGGGGTGCCGTACGAGGATCACGAGTTCTTCCAGAAGCAGAGTGCGGCCGGGCTCGACGCCAACGCATCCGAGGAGGACCGCCTGCAGGCCCAGCTGGCGTTGTTCACCTACATGTTCGACCTGGTGGCCCGCAAGGAGCGGGAACCGGGTGACGATCTGATGAGTCGGCTGATCACCGACCATGTGGCCACGGGTGAACTCAACCGCGAAACTGCCGCCATGAACGGCCAGATGTTGTTGGCTGCCGGCCACGAAACCACCGCCAGCATGATCGCCTTGGGTGCGCTGGCCTTGATCCAGCATCCCGACGCTGCCGCGCGTCTACGGGAGACCGATGACCCAGCCGTGGTGGCCAGCATCGTCGAGGAGTTGATGCGCTATCTGTCGATCGTGCACAGCCTGGTGGACCGCGTTGCTCTGGAGGATGTGGTCATCGGCGGGCAGCTCGTCCGAGCCGGTGACGCGGTCCTCATGAACCTGCCTGCGGGCAACTTCGACACGGCATTCGTCGAACAACCCGATGCCTTCGACGTAAACCGCAACAGCCGAGGGCATCTCGGCTTCGGTTACGGCGTGCATCAGTGTCTCGGCCAGAACCTCGCTCGGGCCGAACTGCAGATCGCCCTGACCGCATTGGTGCGCAGACTGCCCGGATTGCGACTGGCGGTCGAGCCGAACGAGTTGAGATTCCACAACGACAAGGAGATCTACGGCGTTGTGGAGCTGCCGGTCACCTGGTGACTGCCGGCCCGGTGCCCAGCACCTAGCATTCGCCGAAACCGCATTCCGGCAGGAGAAGTGCGAGTAAAGGCCTGCTGGAATGCCACTTCGGCGGATAGGGAGGGGCACCATGACGTACTTCGGCGAGCTGCGGACCCACTGGCAACCGCTCGCTGCCGCCACCGCCGGACTCAGCGCCGGTCTGAGCCTGAGCGCCTACACCAATGCCGCGATGGGGCCGCAGTTCCTCGCGGCGTTCGGGTGGAGCCGCTCGGATTTCGCCCTGACCGGTGCGATCACGTTGCTGACGTTCGTGTTCCTGCCGTTCTACGGCCGCCTCGCCGACCTGTTCGGGGTCCGGCGGATTGCCGCCGTCGGCGTCGTCGGACTGCCTGCGTGCTGGGTCGCGTACGCGATGATGTCCGGACCCATCTGGCAGTACTTCGCGATCAACGTCGCCCTCATCGCGCTCGGGGTGACCACGACACCGGCGATCTACAGCCGGCTGGTCGCGACGCGTTTCCAGGCGGCCCGGGGTCTGGCCCTGGCCATCGCGATCTCCGGTCCGCCGCTGCTGGGTGCCATCGGCGCCCCGGCGCTCGATGTCGTCAACCGCACCTTTGGTTGGCGGGTCGGTTGTCTGGCCATCGCGGCCACCATTGCGCTCATCGGCGTCTTGGCCCTGGTGCTCGTTCCCGGACACAACGGCGAGCCGGCGCAGGCCGCGGGAGAACGTAAGGCCGGCAAGGACTACCGTGCCATCGGGCGCAGCAGGGTCTTCTGGATTCTGTTGACCGGTGTCCTGTTGTGCAACCTGTACCACTCGGTCACCACCACCCAGCTCGGGATCATGCTCGGCGACGCCGGGGCCGGCGCCGACGTCGCGGTGCTCATCACGGTGTTCGCGATCGCCGTCATCGTCGGTCGCTTCGTGTGCGGCGTGGCGCTCGATCGGCTGCCCGCGCAGGTGGTCGCCGCGGTGGCGATGGCACTGCCGGGTCTCGGCTGCCTGCTCATCGCGTCGCCGTGGGAGGGCATCGGTGTCCTCACCGTGGCCGTCTGCTGTCTCGGCGCCGCCTGGGGAGCCGAAGGTGATGTCATCGCCTACCTGGTGGCGCGGCACTTCAGCCTCGGCGTGTACAGCACCGTCCTCAGCATCCTGTCCGCGGTGATCGGTGTCTCGTCTGCGGTGGGGGCCGTGGTGCTCAGTCGTATGTTGGTTTCCACCAACAGCTTCGACGGGTTCCTGGTGTTGGCGGGAGTCGCCGCATTCATCGGAGGCGCCCTTCTGCTACTGCTGCGCCGTCGACCGGCCATATTTACAAATGACGATAAAAGTGTCACGGTGTGCTGATGGACTTCTCCCATGTCGAGCTCTCCGCGGAAGACCGGGCCTTCCGGGATGAGCTGCGGGCCTTCCTGGCCGAGGTGGTCACCGACGAGGTGATCCAGCATGACCGCGAGACCGGCGAGAACTTCGACGAGGCAGTGCATCTGGCCCTGGGCAAGGCCGGGTACCTGGCCGGTGACTACCAGGCCGAGGCCGACGGCGGATTCAGCGCGGTCCGGCGCCGCATCTGGGAGCTGGAAGTGGGCCGGGCGCACACCCCCTGGTTCCACTGGGGCACGACCGCGATGGTCGCGCATTCAATTGAGAAGTTCGCCTCACGCGAGCTTCTCGACGAGGTACTGCCCGGTGTCTTGGACGGGCGCCTGCGGCTGTGCCTGGGCTACACCGAACCCGAAGGCGGGTCCGACGTCGCGACCTGCAAGACCCGTGCCGTCCGGGATGGCGACAGCTGGATTATCAATGGGTCCAAGATGTTCACCTCGAATGCGCACAACGCCCAATACGTGTTCCTGCTGACCAACACCGACCCCGCCGCGCCCAAACACAAGAGCCTCACGATGTTCCTCGTGCCGCTGGATTCCGAGGGCGTCGAGATTCAGCCGATCCGCACCGTCGACGGGGACCGCACCAACATCACCTACTACAGCGACGTCCGGGTGAGCGACCGGTACCGCGTCGGCGAGGTCAACGGCGGCTGGACGGTGCTGCGTGGCGCGCTCGAACTCGAACACGGCACCTTCGAACGCGAGACCCGTGGCCTGCAGAAGCTCGCCACCATGACCGAGCACATCACCTTGATGGCCGAGGCAGTGGACCGCGTCGCTGCGGTGGCCCCGGACGACGCGGCGTCGCGTTACCGGTTGGGCCGGGGCGTCGCCCGGTTGGAAGCGGCTCTGAGCAGTCCCGACATGTACGGCCGTGTCGCGATCGCCCAGACCATGCGGGAGGTGTCGCCGGACCTGATGGATATCGTCGGATCCGCCGGCGCTTTGTCCGTCGGTACGCCGGGGGCCGTCGACGACGGTGCCGCCGAGTACATCTTCCGACTGGCCGGTCCGACCGGGATCTATGGCGGGACCCTCGAGGTGTTCCGCAACATGATCGCCCAGCAGGCGCTGGGCCTGGGCCGGCCGAACTACGCGCCCGCGAAGTGAGCCGCCGTGGCCGGCGGTGAGGCCCCTGGCGCGCGGAAAACCCGCGCAGGCGGCCTCGGTACTGTGGCCGGGTGCATCCCTTGGACAACGCCCTTGAGCTCGAACCCGCAGGTGATGACCGCTGGCGCGGGCGGACGCTGCCGGAGTGGGCCAACATGGTGGGCCCGTTCGGTGGCATCACCGCGGCCACCCTGCTGCACGCGGTAGAGCTGCACCCACAGCGGCACGGCCAACCGATCGCGCTGACCGTGAACTACGTGGCGCCCATCGCTGACGGTGCGTTCGAGGTCGTGACAAGGCTGGTCAAGACCAACCGGTCCAATCAGCACTGGATCGTCGAACTCAGCCAGGACGGCGAGGTCAAGACCACCGCCACCGCGGTATTCGGGCTGCGCCGGGAAGGCTGGTCGGACACCGAGATCGAATGGCCGCAGGCTCAGGCCCCCGAGGGCATCGAGCCGTCGGTGCCGCCGTTCGGCGTGGTGTGGTTCGACAACTTCGACATGCGTTTCGTCGACGGCGCGATGCCGGACGCCCACAATGATTCTGCCGAACCGACCGAATCGGCGAGTTCGACCACGACCCTGTGGGTACGCAACAAGCCTCCCAGGCCAATGGATTTCGCCGCGTTGACCGCGGTGAGCGATAT
This sequence comes from Mycolicibacterium arcueilense, assembly GCF_058536225.1. Lineage (NCBI taxonomy): Bacteria > Bacillati > Actinomycetota > Actinomycetes > Mycobacteriales > Mycobacteriaceae > Mycobacterium > Mycolicibacterium arcueilense. Next base: position 127,995 of record NZ_JBZTYL010000036.1, on the reverse strand, counting down.
CTTCTATCCGCGGGTGTTCCTGCGGCGCGGGCACTTCGTTCCGGCCGGGACGGTGTCGATCTCGGTGTATTTCCACGCCGACGACGAACAGCTCGCGGCTCAGGGGGACGACTTCATTCTGGGAACGGCACGGGCGCACCGATATTCCGGCGGCTACTTCGATCAGAGCGCCCGCCTGTTCGGGCGAAGCGGTGCGTTGCTGGCCACCAGCCACCAGTTCGTGTACTTCAAGGCCTGAGGTCCTCGGGCACCGATTGCAGGGCGATCCAGGCGCTCACCCGGGTCTGTGGATCGTCGAGCTTGCCGGGCAGCACCGTCTCGATGGCAGCGAGACGATTACGCACGGTGTTGCGATGCAGGCCGAGTTCCTCGGAGACCTTGAGTCTGGACCCGTGATGGCGCAGGAAACAACGCAACGTCTCCAGCTGCTCGGAATCGAGGCCGTGCAACCAGGATTCGGCGAAGGCGGCGGCCTTGTCGGGATCGATCAGACCCAGGGGGCCGTCGTCGATCACCCGGTCCCAGACCACCGGACCGGAGCCGTCGGTGGCCTGGCCCAGCGCCAGGCCCGCGGTGCGGTAACCCGTCTCGCCGTCGGTGGGCGCGACCGAATTCCCGACCCCGACGAGCAGCGCGTCCTCGGCCAGCCGGGACGCCGTCGACCCGGCCCGGGACGGTTCGGTGGTCGCGCACAGCTCACCGGCGTAGACCCCGGCAAGGATGCCGCGCCGCTCCAGGGCGGCCGCCGCGTTCTCGACGGCGGCCTCGTCCCCGGTGGCCCGCAAGAAGCGAATCCGCTTCGGCAGCACGGTCGCCGCCTGGTCCACCTCCAACACCAATTGGGCAGTGCGGACATCGCTTTCGGCGAGAAGCTCGATTGCCCGGCCACGCAGATGCCGACGGGTGGTGGCACGGCTGCGATCCTGTTCGTCGACGAGGCCCAACAGGGCCACGGCGGTCGTCACGGCCTGACGGTGTTCTTCCGATGCCCTGGCCGGCATCAAGGCGGCCAGATAGGCCGACGCCCGCCCGCGCAAACCGATGGGGTGCACCGACACCGAGGTGGTCGGATTGGACTGTGCCGCAGCCGAACGCAATCCGTGTGCCTGGAGGCGCATGACGTCGTCGGCGACCTCGTCGAGCGGAAACTCGCTGCGGCGGGCGCCGACCGGGCCGGTGACGACGCGGCCGTCGGGATTCATCAGGCACGTCGCGCCGTCGAGCGCCGCGGCCAGTGCAGTGATGACCGCAACGGCGGGATCCGGTTTGGCCGCCGCCGAGATGAGCTTGCGCTGCGTCTTGAGTGACTCGCGAGTGGCGGTGGACTCCTGTTCCTCCAGAAGGTGCGCGACGTATCGGCTGATCGCGACGAACGTGGTCGGACGCGGCACCTCGAACAGATTCACCTGGTGCCTGCGGCAGGCGTCGGCGAGTTCGGCGGGCGTTTCGGCGTGGGTGAGCCCGACGGCGAATCCGATGCCCGCCACCCCGGCGTCGGCAAGCCGGCGCACGTAGCCGTCCCACTGGCCGTGCCAGTCGCCGGTCTCCAAGCCGGTGGTCAGCAGGATCTCGCCGCCTTCCAGGAACGGCCCCGGGTCGGCGAGCTCACTTGTGGCCACCCAGCGGACCGCTGCGTCGGGTTGATCGACCTGCACGGCACTGAGTCCGAGTACGCGCTCGTCGAGGAGATCGCTGACCAGGACCATGCTGCCAGTTTTGCACAATTATCTGCTGCAAAATGTGCACTCCTGACCTCCCGTGCGCGGAGACCGTTGCCTAGCGTGAGGGCAGACAACCGCCAGCAGCAGGAGGAACACGTGAGCATCGCCGAGGTCGCGGGTGCGGCCGTCACCCAGGAACGCCGGATCGTCACCGCCATTCCGGGCCCCGTCTCGCAGCAGATGCAGGCACGGAAGACTGCTGCGGTCGCGGGTGGCGTCGGCACCACCTTGCCCGTTTACGTGGTCGCCGCCGGCGGCGGAATCCTCGTCGACGCCGACGGCAACCAGCTCATCGACTTCGGCTCCGGCATCGCCGTGACCACCGTGGGCAACAGCGCACCGGCTGTGGTCGAGGCCGTCACCGAGCAGGTCGCCGCGTTCACCCACACCTGCTTCATGGTCACCCCGTACGAGGGTTACGTGCGGGTGGCCGAGGAGCTCAACCGGCTCACCCCCGGCGACCACGACAAGCGCAGCGTGCTGTTCAACTCCGGTGCCGAGGCCGTCGAGAACGCCGTCAAGATCGCGCGGGCCTACACGCATCGGCAGGCCGTCGTGGTGTTCGACCACGCCTACCACGGCCGTACCAACCTGACCATGGCGATGACCGCCAAGAACCAGCCGTACAAGAACGGCTTCGGGCCATTCGCCGGTGAGGTGTACCGCGTGCCGACCTCGTTCCCGTTCCGTGACGGCGAGACCGACGGTGCCGCTGCGGCCGCCCGCGCCCTGGACCTGATCGACAAGCAGGTCGGCACCGAGAACGTCGCTGCCGTGGTGATCGAGCCCATTCAGGGTGAAGGCGGATTCATCGTTCCCGCACCGGGATTCCTGCGCGCACTGCAGGACTGGTGTACCGAGGCCGGCGCGGTGTTCGTCGCCGACGAGGTGCAGTCGGGCTTCGCCCGCACCGGCGCGATGTTCGCCATCGAGCACGACGGCGTCGTCCCCGATCTGATCGTGACCGCCAAGGGCATCGCCGGTGGCCTGCCGCTGTCGGCGGTCACCGGTCGCGCCGAGATCATGGATGCGCCGCATGCCGGCGGGCTCGGCGGTACCTACGGCGGCAACCCGATCGCCTGCGCGGCGGCGCTCGCGGTGATCGACACCATCGAGCGCGACGGGCTGCTGGCCCGTGCGGTGGAGATCGAGAAGGCGATGACCGGCCGCCTCGAGGCCATCGCTGCCGAGGATTCCCGAATCGGCGAGGTCCGCGGCCGCGGCGCGATGATCGCCGTCGAACTGGTCAAGGCCGGCACCACCGAACCCGACGCCGACCTGGCCAAGCAGGTCTCGGCCGCTGCCCACGCCCAGGGGCTGGTGGTGCTGACCTGCGGAACCTACGGCAACGTGCTCCGTTTCCTGCCGCCGCTGTCGATGCCCGACCACCTGCTCGAGGAGGGGCTGGACATCCTGGCCGCCATCTTCGCCGAGACCCGCTGAACCCTGGCCGGCTCGATCCCTGGAGATTTCAGTGAACACACAGAACGCGATCGCCGGTCTCGACACCAAGCACGGGATCCTCATCGACGGGCAGAACCGCGGGGCTGCCACCACGTTCGAAGTGCGTGACCCGGCCACCGGCCTGTCCATCGCCGAAGTGGCCGACGGCACCGTGGCCGACGCCCGCTCGGCTGTCGACGCCGCGCACCGGGCCTTCGCCGGCTGGGCCGGGACGAGCCCGAGACAACGCAGCGACATCCTGCGCCGGGTGTTCGACCTGATGGTCGCCGACTCCGAGCGCCTGGCCGCCCTGATCTGCGCGGAGAACGGCAAATCGCAGGCCGACGCCCGGGCCGAGGTGGCCTATGCCGCTGAGTTCTTCCGCTGGTTCTCCGAGGAGGCGGTGCGGACGGACGGCGCCTACGGCGTCAGCCCCGCCGGTGGCACCCGGACCCTGGTCACACACAAGCCGGTCGGGGTCGCGGCGCTCGTGACGCCCTGGAACTTCCCGGCCGCGATGGCGACCCGCAAGATCGCCCCCGCGCTGGCCGCGGGATGCACCGTGGTTCTCAAGCCGGCCGCCGAGACGCCCCTGACGGCACTGGCGATCGCCGGAATACTGTCGGCCGCAGGCGTCCCCGACGGTGTGGTGAACATGGTGCCCACCACCGATGCCGCCGCCGTGGTCGAGAACTGGTTGAGCGATGACCGGGTCCGCAAGGTGTCGTTCACCGGTTCCACCGGCGTCGGCCGCGTGCTGCTCAAGCAGGCCTCGGACCGGATCGTCAACGCCAGCATGGAACTCGGCGGCAACGCGCCGTTTGTCGTCACCGCCGACGCCGACGTCGAGGCGGCCATCGCCGGTGCGATGGTGGCCAAGTTCCGTGGCGGTGGGCAGGCCTGCACGGCGGCCAACCGGTTCTATGTGCACGCGTCGGTCGTCGATGAGTTCGTTGCCGGTTTGGGCGCCGAGGTCGCGGCGCTGCGAGTGGGTCCGGCATCCGATCCGGCATCGCAGATCGGCCCCCTGGTCAGCGAGCGCGCGGCGCTGCGGGTGGCCGCCACGATCGATGCCGCAGTGGCCGACGGTGCGGTGATCGCCGCGCAGGCCGAGGTGCCATCGGCGGGCTGGTTCGTCGCGCCCACACTGTTGACCGGAGTCGCCCCGGACGCCGCCGTCCTCGCCGACGAGATCTTCGGACCTGTCGCTCCGGTGGTGGTGTGGGACGACGAGGAAGACCTCCTGCGCTGGGCCAACGACACCGAATATGGTTTGGCTGCCTATGTTTACGCCGGCCGGCTGCAAGATGCGGTGCGACTCGCCGAATCCCTCGACGCCGGAATGGTCGGCATCAACCGGGGCGTCGTGTCCGATCCGTCGACCCCGTTCGGCGGGATGAAGCAGAGCGGTCTCGGCCGCGAAGGCGCACGTGTCGGCCTCGAGGAGTTCCAGGAGACGCAGTACTTCAGCGTGGCCTTCGACTGACCGGTCGGCTCAGAACGGCGCCGAGTGCTGCATCAGGCTCAACATCAGCACGACCATGCACAGCAATGAGCTGAACATGATCAGCCCCATGATGACGACCACGAACCACGACGCGCAGCGCTGCTTGCCGCGTGCCAGCTTCGCTATCCGCTCGTCGTGCATGAGTTCGTCTGCGACGACGGCGAATTGGACGCGTTCCAGTTCGGCATCGGCGGCAGGGGCCCCGGAGGAGATTTCACGAAGGCGGGCTGCGGCGATGCCCACGCCGACCCGGTCGAACCGCCGACTCATCTGACGCGCCTGTCTGCGGGTGAGACGGTGATCGAGGGCATCGACCGAATGCGGCCGCTGTGCCCAGCCGCCGTGCGCGTTCGACGGGGTCGTCATAACCTATCGAGTCTACGAGCGTGCCGCGTTGGCAGGAAGTGCGTGCGCGCGGGTTGTTCACGTGCGCAAGTAATTTCTTCAACGGATGACTCTGTGCACATCATCGATCACCTCGCCGCCTTCCTGAGCGATCCATGGTCCGTCGATCGACGGATCGATGATCCCGTCCTCCAGCCACGTGTACCGACCGCCGAGCACGTTGTGCGCCAGTGTCCGGTCAGAGTCGTCGCTGTTGTCCCAGAGTTCGGTGAACAGCCGCTCGGCCCGCACCCGGGACTGGCGGCAGAACGCGTCGGCGAGCTCCACCGCGGAGTCCGGCGTGTCGCTGCGGGCCCGGACGCAGGCCGCCGTAATCGCGAACAGTTCTGCCCCGATGTCGACGATCCGGCCGAGGAAGCGCTGTCGGTATTCCAACTTGCCCTGCCACCGGGACATCGCATAGAACGTGCTGCGGGCGAGCTTGCGGCTGGCCCGTTCGACGTAGCGCAGGTGTTCGCCGAGCGGTCCGAACTCGGTGAATGATGTTGGTAGTTGCCCTTTTCCGGTGACCAGGGTGGGTAGCCAACGTGCGTAGAATTTCCCGGCTTGGGCGGCTGCTTTCGCCTTGTGTTTGAGGTCGGCGTCGGGGTCGATGATGTCGCCCGCCACGGAAAGATGGGCGTCGACGGCCTCGCGGGCGAGCATCAGATGCATGATCTCGGTGGACCCCTCGAAGATGCGGTTGATCCGCATGTCGCGCAGTACCTGCTCGACGGGCACCCCGCGCTCGCCGCGGGCCGCCAGCGATTCGGCGGTCTCGAAGCCGCGGCCGCCACGGATCTGCACCAGCTCGTCGGCGATCAGCCAGGTCATCTCCGAGCCGTAGAGCTTGGCCAGTGCGGCCTCGATCCGGATGTCGGTGCGGCCGGCGTCGGCGAGCTCGCTGGCAAGCTCGACCATCGACTCGATTCCGTAAGCGGTGGCTGCGATGAACGCCACCTTGCCGGCCACGGCGTCGTGCTCGCCGACCGGCCGGCCCCACTGAACGCGCTCCTTCGACCATTCCCTGGCGATCTTCACGCACCACTTCGCCGTCCCGGTGCATACGGCCGGCAGCGACAGCCGTCCGACATTGAGCGTGGTCAGCGCGATCTTGAGGCCTTCACCCTCGCGACCGATGCGGTTCGCCGCGGGCACCCGCACGTCGGTCAGTTTGGTCAGACCGTTCTCGATTCCGCGTAGCCCCATGAATGCGTTGCGGTTGGTGACGACGATGCCGGGGGTGTCTGCCTCGACGACGAAGGCGGTGATGCCGCCTTTGTGTCCCTCGCCGGGCGGCACCTGGGCCATCACTACCAGTAGATCGGCGATGACCCCGTTGGTGGTCCACAGTTTGACGCCGTTCAGCAGATAGTCGTCGCCGTCGGGGGTCGCGGTGGCGTGCAACCTGGCCGGGTCGCTGCCGACGTCGGGTTCGGTGAGCAGGAAGGCGCTGATCTCCCGCGTGCACCGCGGCAGCCAGGTCTGCTTCTGCTCGGTTGTCCCGAACATCGACACCGGCTGCGGCACACCGATCGACTGATGTGCGGACAGCAAGGCGCCCAGCGCGGGGTGCACCGAGCCGACCAGGGCGAGGGCCTTGTTGTAGTACACCTGCGACAGGCCGAGCCCCTCGTAGTCGACGCCGATCTTCATGCCGAACGCGCCGAGTCCCTTCAAACCCTGGATGACCTTGTCCGGGATCTGCGCGTCGCGTTCGATGACCGCAGCGTCGATCTGCGTCTCGCAGAACTCCCGCAGCTCGGCCAGGAAGGCCTCGCCCCGATCCGTGGTCGCGGCCGGACCACGCGGGTACGGATGGACCAGGTCCAACCGCAGTCTGCCGAGAAACAGTTCTTTGCCGAAACTGGGCTGGTCCCATCGCGCTTCCCGCGCCTCCTCGGCGACCTGCCTGGCTTGTCGTTCGTTGACTTCTCCGGTAGCGGTCATCGGCCGGCCTCCATACGTCCGTTCGCTGGTGGCATACCCGCGCCAAATTTCGCCGAAACGGCATTCCAGCAGGCCGGCTCTCGAACTTCTCCTGCCGGAGTGCGGTTTCGGCGGGGAGCGACTGCGCCGACCCGGCCCTAGCTACACTTACTGTAAGTGCAACGGTTAGGAGCCGCGTTGATCAAGGTCATGCAGGGCGTGCGAGTGCTCGAGGTCGCGCAATTCACCTTCGTGCCGGCGGCGGGAGCCATCCTCGCCGACTGGGGCGCCGACGTCATCAAAGTCGAGCACCCGGTGCGCGGCGACACTCAGCGTGGGTTCATCAACATGGGCGGGTTCCAACTCGACCCGAACCGTCATCCGCTCATCGAGCACCCCAACCGCGGTAAGCGCAGCGTCGGCATCGACGTCTCGACCCCCGGCGGGCAGGAGGTGCTCTATGAGATCGCAAAGACGGCAGACGTCTTCCTGACCAATTACCTTCCCGCCCAACGGCAGAAGAACAAGTTCGACGTCGAGCACATCCGGGCGGTGAACCCCAACATCATCTACGCCCGCGGCAGCGCCTACGGCGACAAAGGTTCCGAGCGTGATACCGGCGGCTTCGACGGCACCGCCTTCTGGACCCGCAGCGGCGTCGGCCATGCCCTCACCCCGGAGGCCATCAACGGTGCACTGTCCCAGGGCATCCCGGCCTTCGGTGATTCGATCGGCGGCATGAACATTGCCGGCGGGATCTCGGCGGCGTTGTTCCACCGCGAGCGGACCGGGGAAACGGCCGAGATCGACGTCTCACTGCTGAGCACGGCGTGGTGGGCGGCCGGCGCCAGCGTCACGCAGGGCATGGAGACCGGTGAGACGATGCGCTCGCTGATGCCCGACGACGCCACTTCGGTGAACCCGTTCATGGCCAACTACCGGACGTCCGACGGCGGCACCATCAATCTGTGCATTGTCAGCCCGACTGGCTACATCCGTGATGCCTTCGAACATCTCGGTCTGCCCGAGCTTGCCGATGATCCACGGTTCTCCGATGTGCTCCCGCTGATCGAGAACGCCTCGGAAGGCGTCGAACTCATCGCGAAGGCGATCGGCAGCAAGCCGTTCGAGTACTGGCGTCAGCACCTCAAGACCATGAAGGGCCAGTGGGCGCCGTTCCAGAGCCTGGTCGATCTCGCTTCGGACGACCAGGCGGTGGCCAACGACATGGTCGTCGAGGTGGACGCCAGTGACGGCGGCAAGCCGTTCAAGGTGGTGCGCGGGCCCGTGCAGTTCAACCACGAACCCTTGGAGACCACCCGGGCGCCCCAGGCCTCCGAGCACACCGAGATCGTGCTGATGGAACTCGGCCTCGACTGGGACCGGATCGAGGAGCTCAAGGACTCGGGCGCGATCGCCTGAGGTGGTTGGCGCGCGGTCTGCCGCGTCGGCGCACGCTTTGGCGTGGTTAGCCGCGGCGTCGCTGCGCAGGCTTTGGCGCGGTTTTCTACACCAGGGCTGCTCATCGCGGCGGCAGCGACCCCTAGGTAGAAATCGGCGAAACGCACGCCGACGGGAGTGCGAAGAAGCACCGGCGAAACGCCCGCCGGCGGGGCGCAACGAAGCACCGACGCACGCAAACGCGATCGCCGGAGCTAGTTGCAACCGCCCGCGTGAACCCACCGGCCGTTGTAGCCGATGCAGCCGCTGACGTTGGAACCCGGTGGGGGCGGCGGCGGAGGCGCGTCCTCCGGGAGCGGCGCGTAATAGGCCGGCGGCGGAACGTAAGGGGCGACGGCGTCGGCGATGTTGACGCAGCCGCCGACCGAGATCCGGCGCCCGGCGCTGGCGCACACGTCGGCGTTGGCGGTCCCGGCCGGGGCCGCCAGGACGATGGCGCCGGGCAGCGCGGTGAAGGCGAGCGCGACCGTGGCCGCGCGGAGCCATGATGATCGAGGCGTTGGGGTGTTCATCGTTGTCCTAGGGGCTGATCAGGTGGCTTGATCCCGCAACGGGCGCGGAAGTCGGTCAGCGGCTGACGGATCCCGACCAGGTCGGCGTGGGCCTGCGGGTTGGCGTCGAAGAAGGCCTTGGTGTCGCCCTGCACTTCTTCCTGTGGGCGGCCGTGCAGATTTGTGTAGAAATCGTTCACGTCCGGATGGGTCCACAAGTATGTGGAGGTTGCCGCGGCGACTCCGGAGGCGATGCCGGCGAGATCGGCGGCCGTGCAATTGGGCGGCGGCGGCTCGGCGGCTGCTGTCACAGGGCCGAACAGGCCGACGACAACCCCGACGGCACCAGCGGCGAACGCCGGCATCATTCCGTAGCGCACGGTGGTCGGTGTGCGGGACACAGCGGGACTCCTTCCCGAGGTGGGCAGGTGCCGATTGCATCGCCCGGCGGGCCGAACTTTAGCAGGTGGGACGGGGTGTGTGCGACGAATCTTTCGCTCGGCAAGCACGTGGCATGTCTTGGTGCGTCAGCCTTTAGGGCCGCGGCGGTACCGCGGTGCGGCCATTGCGATACGCCGTCGGGGTGGTGCCGAACCAGCGTTTGCAGGAGCGGGTGAGGACACTCTGCTCGGCATAGCCGAGTTGGTGGCAGAGCTGGTCGAGGCTGAGGTCGGTGTCGAGCAGCAGACGTTGAGCGGACTCGCGCCGCGTCTGGTCGACGAGGTCGGCGAACGTGGCGTTCTCGGCGAGCAGGCGCCGTTGCAGGGCCTTCGGATGAAGACCGATGTGACGGGCGATGTCGGTCAGGCCGACCACTCCGGTGGGCAGGAGTTGGCGCACCAGGCTGCGGACCAGTTGGCTGGTGGTCGGGTTGGATTCACCCATCACCTGGGCCAGATAGTCGACCGCGGTCTGGTGGGCAAGCCGATCGGTGGGCAGCGGGCGTTGCAGGTCGGTGGTGCGCAGGGTGAACCCGGCGACCGGTTCGAAAAAGCTGGGCGGACAGCCGAAGTAGGTCTGATAGTCGTCGGTGGGCGTCAGGGCGGGATGGGGTAGGTGCACGGCGACGGGCCGGTAGTCGGCACCGAGGAACAGCCGCAGTACCTGCAATGTGACTCCCAGCGACAGCTCGATGGCCTGGGCTTGCGGAGGTGCCGGGTTCAGGGCGTACTCGAATTCGAAGCGACGCAGATTCGGGTCCAGATGGGTGGTCACCCGCGCGGTGATCGACGGGCTGTAGGCCGCCATGAACTTGTCGAAGATCAGGAAGGCTTCGGCAACGCTGGCGGCATTACGACCCGCCAGCCCGACCGGGCCGAGGATGTCGATGCCTTGGCGGAGCGCCAAACGCCGCCCGAAGTCCGGGGTTTCGAGTGTGGCGGCAGTGTCTTCGAGCATTTGTGCCCCGTTGGGCAGGGAGATGAAGCGGTCGTGGCGGCCGACATCGTCGTAGGGAATGTGGGCGGCATCGACCAGAGCGCGACTATCTCCACCGAGTTCGGTGACCAACTGGTGAAAATTCGTGAGTGCCGTGCCCCGGATCACGGCCATGTCCCACAATGTCAAAGATTTGTCCTGGAATGTCAAGACAGAAGCTGGCAGTTTGCTGCACAGTGGATGCCCGGGTCGGGGTGAATCGGCTGCGCGGCTTGCCCCACCAGTGGTCGGCTGCACAGCCCAGTCCTCATGGAGAAGAGGGGCGCGGTGTCTGACGTGCAGGGTGACCAGTTGGTGGCAGCAGCTCTACCGGACGGCGGCGTTTTGCCGTTCCCGCCGGTCCCGTCGGGCAGTATCGCGGGCCGCACGTTGCAGGAGTCCACGTACAACCCGCGGTCAGTGCCGAAGCGACTCCATGACGACTCGCCGAACATCGTCATCGTGCTCATTGACGATGCCGGACCCGGCCTGCCCTCGACCTTCGGTGGTGAGGTGACGACCGCGACCCTCGACAGAATCTGCGCTGAAGGGGTGTCGTACAACCGTTTTCACACCACGGCGATGTGCTCGCCGACGCGGGCCTCGCTGCTCACGGGCCGCAACCACCACGAGATCGGCAACGGCCAGATCGCCGAGCTGGCCAATGACTGGGACGGCTACGCCGGCAAGATCCCGCGGTCCAGCGCCACCGTGGCCGAAGTGCTCAAGCAGTACGGCTACGCGACATCGGCCTTCGGAAAGTGGCACAACACCCCCGCGGAGGAGACCACCGCGGCGGGGCCGTTCGAGAACTGGCCCACCGGATTGGGTTTCGAATACTTCTACGGCTTCCTCGCCGGAGAGGCGTCGCAGTACGAACCGAACCTGGTGCGCAACACCACCGTCGTCCCACCGCCCCGGACTCCGGAGGAGGGCTACCACCTGTCGGAGGATCTGGCCGACGACGCGATCTCGTGGCTGCGCCGGCACAAGGCGTTCAACGCCGACAAGCCGTTCTTCATGTACTGGGCCAGCGGCGCCATCCACGGCCCGCACCACATCATGAAGGAGTGGGCGGACAAGTACGCGGGCAAGTTCGACGACGGCTGGGATGCCTACCGGCAGCGGGTGTTCGCGCGCGCCAAGGACAAGGGCTGGATCCCGCAGAACTGCGAACTGACCGAACGTGATGAGCAGCTCGCCGCCTGGGATGACATCCCCGAGGACGAGAAACCGTTCCAGCGACGCCTGATGGAGGTCGCCGCCGGGTTCGGCGAACACGTCGACGTCCAGGTCGGCCGGATCGCCGATGAGCTCGACTCGCTCGGCTACGCCGAGAACACCCTGTTCCTCTACATCTGGGGTGACAACGGCTCGTCGGGCGAGGGCCAGAACGGCACCATCGCCGAACTGTTGGCGCAGAACGGGATTCCCACCACGGTGCGTCAGCACATCGACGCTCTCGACGAACTCGGCGGCCTCGACGTTCTGGGCTCACCGTTGGTCGACAACCAGTATCACGCGGCGTGGGCCTGGGCCGGCAGCACGCCGTACAAGGGGATGAAGCTGCTCGCGTCGCATCTGGGTGGCACGCGCAACCCGATGGCGGTGCGCTGGCCGGCCAAGGTCGCCGCGGAGAGCGCCCCGCGGGACGTGTTCCTGCACTGCAACGACATCGTGCCGACCATCTACGACGTCGTCGGTATCGTGCCGCCGCATACGGTCAACGGTGAACCTCAGATGCCGCTGGCGGGAGTGAGTTTCGCCCGCACGCTGGGAGACCGAAATGCGCCCGGCGGCAAGTTGACCCAGTACTTCGAGATCATGGGTAGCCGCGGCATCTACCACGATGGCTGGATGGCCTCGGCGCGCGGACCGCGGCTGCCGTGGGTGCCGGGCCAGCCGCCGGGGATCGCCACCTGGACGCCCGACAACGACACCTGGGAGCTCTACCACCTCGACGAAGACTGGTCCCAGGCCCACGATCTCGCCGCTGAACAGCCCGAGAAGCTGGCTCAGATGCGGGAGATGTTCATGGTCGAGGCGGCCCGCAACGAGGTGCTGCCGGTCGGCGGTGGGCTGTGGGTGCCGGTGTATCACCCCGAGCTGCGCATCGCGCCGCCGTACCGGGAGTGGGAGTTCTCGGGCGACACCATCCGGATGCCGGAGTTCTGCGCACCGGCGCTCGGAAACAAGAACAACGTCGTCACCATCGACGTCGACATTCCCGCCAGCGCGAACGGGGTGCTGTACGCGCTCGGCGCCGGGGCAGGTGGGCTGACCCTGTATCTGGACGAAGGGCAGCTCTGCTACGAGTACAACCTGTTCATTCTGCAGCGCACAAAGATCCGATCCGAGGGCAAGGTCCCGCCGGGACGCGCCACCCTCACGGTGACCACTCAGTACGCGGATCCACGCCCGGCCGGCCCGCTGGACATCACCGTCGCGCGCAATGGCGAAACGATCGCCAGTGGCCAGGTCCCGATCAGTGCACCGTTGTTGTTCACCGCCAACGACTGCCTGGACATCGGCACCTGCCTCGGCTCACCCGTATCGCTGGACTACCGCGAGCGCGCGCCGTTCCCCTTCGAAGGTCGTATTCACCGCGTGCACGTCGCATACACCTAGACCCGACAAAAACGAGGTGGCTGCCGGACCAGGTCCGGCAGCCACCTCGAAAGTCGTTTGGTGTGCGTTGGGTTAGATGTGCACCGCCCGGTGACGATGACGAAGCAGGCGGGACAACCAGCGGACATCGATCAACATTGCGTTGGCCTTTCTCTCAGGCGCTCTTGGTAAGCAGGGGCAGCAACCGGCGGCGCGCCGTATTGCCTTCGGCGAAGTGATGCAGGGCTTCGGGCACCGACGAGCTGAGCGGTACGCCCACCTCCTGGTGGTGGATCTCGGCGGCGACCGGCTGGCTGGCGACTACCGCCCAGTCCACACCGAGTGCGCCGCACCGGTCATCGATGTCGTAGAACAGTGAGATCGCCTGCGGGGTAAAGCTGTTCACGCCACTCAGATCGAGTGCCAAAGGCTTCTCCGCAAGAATGAATCGATTCACATACGACGCGATCTGGTCGATGTTGTTGCTGTCGACATCTCCCTTGACGGTTACCACTGTCGCCAGTTGGCGGCACTGTGCGCGCATCGATGCGCCCTCGCAGATGACTGCCGAGTTCCCGTACCGAAAGTGTCGATCCAATGCCGGGGTGTTGTTCGTGAACGTCATGATCAGCCTCCCGCCGTCTTTCCTGAGCTCTGGCTGAGCTCCGTCGCGTCAACCTGTTCACAACGCTAAGTGGGCAAAATAAGGCGGCTGGGAGCCAGCGTTAATGCTTTGCTAAGAACATTCGCGGACCTACCCGTCGGTAAGGTCGGCCACGATCAGTACGTCGAGTGTTCGCGGTCCGTGTACGCCTTCCACCCGCTGCAGCTCGATGTCACTGGTGGCGCTGGGACCAGAGATGAAGGTCAGTGGCCTGGTCGCCGTCAGCTCGGCGAACGCCTGGGGCACGGTGTCGACGATCTGCTCTGCCCGGACCACACAGAGGTGATGGTCGGGCACCAGGGTCAACGCCCGCCGCCCCTGCCCAGGGCCGGCATCTAGCACGATCGTGCCAGTCGCAGCGATTCCCAGCCTGCATCCGGTCAACACGGCATCGGCCCGATCGAGTTGCTCGACATTCAGCGTCGGCTCGTCGGGCACCGCCGTCAGCCCGGTCACCCACTCGGGCGGCAGGTCGGCTGGGATGACCACAGTGGCGTCCGGGCCGACGAGCTCGAGGACGGTCGACGCGATCGCATCGACCCCGATCCGATGGACCCGCGCACGGTACTCGGCGACGGCCTCGGAGAACCTCTCGACGTCGCCGGCGCCGGTCAGGGACTCATGGTGATAGTCCCGCGGCACCTCGACCGACGGTGGCGGTGCGGCGGCCAGGGCACCGCGGATCCGGTCGAGCACGGCGGCGCGGGCCGCGTCGGGCGTCGGATCGGTCACTATCGGTCTCCCTCGTGGGTCCGGTTCCACCACTGCCGGAACGTCTCGGCGGGCGGCTCGGGAATGTCACGGCTGGCGGTCCACTTCGACGCCGGCCAGGGCAGTGCAGAGATCCGGTGATCGCGCCCGGCGATCAGGCGTCCGGCGCCCAGGGCCTTCTCAGCCAGTGCGAACCGGGCCGCGCCGCCCATTGCCCAGCCCGCCGCCTTCATCGCCAGATCCTGCCCGGAGAAAAGGACCCCGCGCCCTGTCCTTTCCTGGTCCACCTGTTGCGCGCGCAGGTGTACCAGGATCGTCGGGATGTCGATGCGTACCGGGCAGGCCTCGAAGCATGCTCCGCACAGCGACGAGGCGAACGGCAGGCTGGCGTTGGGGTCATTGTGGCCGGTGGTGCCGGTGAGTTGGGGGCTCAGGATCGCCCCGATCGGTCCGGGATACACCGAGCCGTAGGCGTGCCCGCCCGTGCGTTCGTAGACCGGGCACACGTTCAGGCACGCGCTGCACCGGATGCAGTGCAGCGCCGGGCGCCCCACCTCATCGGCCAGCACCCGGGTGCGGCCGTTGTCCAACAGCACCAGATGGAATTCCTGCGGCCCGTCACCGGGATGCACGCCGGTCCACATCGAGGTGTACGGGTTCATCCGTTCCGCGGTCGAGGAGCGCGGCAGCAACTGCATGAAGACCTCGAGATCGGTGAACGACGGCACCACCTTCTCGATACCCATCACCGTGATCAGCGTCTGCGGAAGCGTCAGACACATCCGGCCGTTGCCCTCGGACTCCACGACGGCCAGCGTGCCCGTCTCGGCGATGCCGAAGTTCGCCCCGCTGACCGCGACCTTCGCAGTGAGGAACTTGCGCCGCAGATGGGCCCGGGCCGCCATGGCCAGCACGCGCGGCTCGTCGGTCAGCTCACCCGCGTCGGGCATCTCCCGGTCGAAGATCTCGCGGATCTCGGCCCGGTTGCGGTGGATGGCCGGCACCAGGATGTGGCTGGGCTTGTCGTGGCCGAGCTGAACGATCAGCTCGGCCAGATCGGTTTCGAACGCGGCGATGCCGTTGGCTTCCAGGTACTCGTTGAGGCCGATCTCCTGGGTGGCCATCGACTTGACCTTGACCACCTCGTCGGCGCCGGTGGCGCGGATGAGATCGGCGACGATGCGGTTGGCCTCCTCGCCGTCGCGGGCCCAGTGCACCACGCCGCCGCGGCGGGTGACATTGGACTCGAGTTGCTCGAGCAACTCGGGCAACCGCGCCATCACGTCCTGCTTGAGCGCGCTGCCCGCGGCGCGCAACTGTTCCCAGTCGTCGCATTCGGCGACGGCGGCCAGTCGTTTGGTCCGGATGGTGTGGGTGGCGTGGCCGATGTTGCGGCGCAGCTGGGAGTCGGCCAGTGCGGTGCGGGCGGCTTTCGGAAAGGACTCGTCGCCACGGAGGTTGCCGACTCCGGGGGTGCCCAGGAATGTGGTCATGCTTCGGCCGCCAGGATCTCGGCCAGGTGCACGGTGCGCACCCCGGAGCGCAGCCGACTGAGCCCGCCACCGATGTGCATCAGGCATGAGGAGTCTCCGGCGCTGCATACTTCGGCCTCGGTTTCGAGGATGTGCGCCATCTTGTCTGCCAGCATCGCCGTGGAGGTGTCGGCATTCTTGATCGCGAAGGTTCCGCCGAATCCGCAACAGGATTCGGCCTCCGGCAGCTCCACGAGAGTGAGTCCCTGCACGTTGTGCAGCAGCCGCAGTGGCTTGTCGCCCACCCCGAGCATGCGCAGCGAGTGGCAAGTGGGGTGATAGGTGACGCGGTGCGGGTAGTACGCGCCGACGTCGTCGACCCCGAGCACATCGATCAGCAGTTCGGACAGCTCATAGGTCTTTTCGGCCAGGCGCTCGGCACGGGTGGCCAGGTTCTCGTCGCCGGCCCGGCGGGCCACCATCGCATGTTGGTGACGGACCGATCCCACACACGATCCGGAGGGCGCGACGATGGCATCGCAGTTCGCGGATTCGAAGGCCTCGACGTGATTGCGCACCAACGCGGTGGCTTCCTGCAGATAGCCGGTGTTGACATGCATTTGGCCGCAACAGGTTTGGCCAGCAGGAAAGACCACCTGGTGACCCAGACGCTCGAGCAACTGCACCGTGGCGATCGCCGCAGGTGGGAACATCGCATCCGCCAGGCAGGTCGCGAACAGGGCGATTCGCATGCACACTCCTAAACCGTGACGTATCCACAATATGCCGGGAATCCGTAACCGCGGGCGGCTGTTGTTCGGCGTGGCCGCGGAACGCGGTCGGAGAGTGAAAGGCCAGTATGTCGGCAACGGGCGAGGCTGCACCTGCGGTCCGCGAGGTTCAGCGTCCATACGACACCACGATCCGATACGCGGTCACCGGCCAGCCCGACGGGCCGACGCTCGCCTTCATTCACGGGTGGGGTTGTGACAGAACCGATTACGACGCCGTTACCGGCCTCCTGTCGGACCGGTACCGCGTCATCGCGATCGATCTGGCCGAACACGGCGAATCTCGGTCGGCGCGCGAGGTCTGGACGATCGAGGAATTCGCCCGTGACGTGGCGGCAGTCCTGACCGCCGAGGTTGCGCAGAGCGTCGTCGTGGTCGGGCATTCTCTCGGCGGTGCGGTAGCGGTGGAAACCGCACGGTTGCTGCCCGACGCGGTTTCGCACGTCGTTGCGCTGGACGGCCTGCACTACCTGTCGCTGTATCCGGCCCAGGACGCACGGCAGGCCCGGGCCGTGCTGCAACCCTTCTACGACGACTTCGATGCGGCGACGCGGGACATGGTCGAGGGAGGATCGCCCGAAGGCACTGACCCGGCGCGCACGAACGCGTACTTCACGAAAATGGCGGCTGTGCGCCAGCCGGCCGGTCTGCGCGCTGTCGAGGGCCTGGTGGACTGGGACATGGACGCCGCGCTCGGTGACGTTCGAAAGCCGGTGACGCTGTTGGCGGTGCGCTCACTCATCAGGCAGGAAGCCATCGAACGCTACCGCGACCGGATCGACATCGTGCCCGTGGATCTGGGCAGCCACCACTTCCACGTCGAATCACCAGAAGGCACTGCTGAATTGCTGATTCGGGTGGTTTCCGATCAGTCGCGGTGTCGATCCGGCGGCCACTGAGCACCGCGATAGTGCTCCCACGGGTTGTAGTCCGCGAGCAGCTCTTCCTGCGGTGGGCGCTCAGCCTCGGGCACGTGTTGCAGGTTGATCCGCACCCGGTACCAGATCGAGCTCGGTCCGCGCATGCCGTCGAGTAAGACGTCGACGGGTTCGAGCCGCGCCGCCACCGCGGGATAGCGCTCGCGCCATACGTCCAGTGCCGCCATGGCTTCGTCTTTGGTTTTGGTCTTGGCGATCTCGATCAGCGGCATGCTCGACTGTCGTCGTCCATCGTGAGACGCGCCCTTGGGGGCTTTCTCTGCCGGGCCGAGCTCCTTGGCGAGCGCGAGCAACGCGTCCAGCTCGCCGACCGCTAGATCCATGCCTTCCCACGGGTCGCCGATCTCGGCGAACCGGGAGGGCACGGTGGCGACCGTGAACGCTTCGGGGCGGCAGCCGTCGACCTCGTCCCAGCGCAACGGGGTGGAGACCCGGGCATCGGGGGTGGCCCGAACGGAATAGGCCGAGGCCACCGTGCGGTCCTTCGCGTTCTGGTTGAAGTCGACGAAGACCCGGGAGCCCCGCTCTTCCTTCCACCAGCGGGCGGTCGCCAGGTCCGGGACACGTCGCTCGACCTCACGAGCCACCGTCTCGGCAGCCAGCCGCACCTTGGTGAACGGCCACCGCGGGTGGATGCGCGCATAGATGTGGAAGCCGCGCGAACCCGACGTCTTGGGCCACGCGGTCAGGCCGTGTTCCTCCAGCACCTCGCGGGCGACCTGCGCGACATCGACGATCTGCGACCAGTCGACCCCGGGCATCGGGTCGAGGTCGACGCGAAGTTCGTCGGGGTGGTCGAGGTCGTCGGCGCGCACCGGGTGGGGGTTGAAATCGACGCACCCGAGGTTCACCGCCCAGGCCAGTCCCGCGGTGTTGCGCAGCACCGCTTCCTTGGCCGACGTGCCGGACCGGTACTTGAGCTCGGCGACGTCCACATAGTCCGGCCGTTTCTCCGGGGCACGTTTCTGGAAGATGGCTTCGGTGGAGATGCCCTTGACGAACCGTTTGAGGATCATCGGACGCTCATAAACACCACGCAGTGCACCGTCGGCGACTGATCGGTAATAGTTGATCAGGTCCAGCTTGGTGACATGCGCGTCAGGGAAAACCACCTTGTCGGGGTTGCTGACGGCCACCTCGAGGCCGTCGATCTCCAGCGACTCTGCACCGGCCATGACCACATGGTAGTTACTGCCCGCGGTGCGATAGATGTCACTTATTGTGGCGACATGCCAAGTCTGTCTGATCTGCCGGCGAACCTGACCGCGAAAGCCAAGCAGTACGCGGAGCGTGGCGCGGCCGAATTGCACTACGCGCGCAAGATGTTCGAGGCGGGTGCGCTACGGCTGGAACCGCCTCAGCACCTCGCGGCCATGCTGAACGACATCCGGACCTGGGGCGAGATCGGGATGATCCCGGCGCTCAACGCGCGTCGGCATCCCAACCGTGTCGCGGTGATCGACGACGAAGGCGAGTTGACGTTCGGTGAGCTCGACGCCGCGGCGCACGCGGTGGCCAACGAACTGCTGACCATGGGTGTGCGCGGCGGTGACGGCGTGGCCATCCTGGCTCGCAACCACCGTTGGTTCCTGATCTCCCAATACGGCGCGGCCCGGGTCGGGGCCCGGATCATCATGCTGAACTCCGAGTTCTCGGGGCCGCAGATCAAAGAGGTCTCCGAGCGCGAGGGCGCAAAGGTGATCATCTACGACGACGAGTACACCGCTGCCGTGGCACACGCCGAGCCGACACTGGGCAAACTACGGGCGCTGGGCGTCAACCCCGATTCCGACACTCCGTCGGGTAGTACCGACGAGACCCTGGCCGACGTCATCGCGCGCAGCAACGGCAAACCTGCGCCCAAGGCCACCAAACATCCCGCGATCATCATCCTGACCAGCGGCACCACCGGCACCCCCAAGGGTGCCAACCGGGCCGCTCCGCCGTCGCTGGCGCCGATCGGGGGAGTACTGTCCCACGTCCCGTTCAAGGCCGGTGAGGTGACCGCACTGCCGGCGCCGATGTTCCACGCGCTCGGGTTCCTGCACGCCACCATCGCGATGATGCTGGGCTCCACGCTGGTGCTCCGTCGCCGGTTCAAGCCGGCCACCGTGTTCGAAGACGTCGAGAAGCACGGAGTCACCGGCATGGTGGTGGTGCCGGTGATGCTGTCGCGCATGCTCGACCATCTCGATCAGATGCAGCCCAAACCCAACCTGTCGTCGCTGCGGATCGTGTTCGTCTCCGGCTCCCAACTCGGCGCGGAACTGGCAGCCCGTGCCCTCAAAGAGCTCGGGCCGGTCATCTACAACCTCTATGGATCGACCGAGATCGCCTTCGCCAGCATCGCGCGCCCCAAGGATCTGTCGATCAATCCGTCGACGGTCGGACCGGTGGTCAAGGGCATCACCGTCAAGATCATCGATGACAACGGCAACGAGTTGCCGACGGGGCAGGTGGGGCGCATCTTCGTGCGAAACACCTTCCCGTTCAAGGGATATACCGGTGGCGGGGGCAAGGAGATCATCGACGGCATGCTGTCGTCGGGCGACGTCGGATACTTCGACGAGCACGGCCTGCTCTACGTCAGCGGTCGCGACGACGAGATGATCGTCTCCGGCGGCGAGAACGTGTTCCCGGCCGAGGTCGAGGATCTGATCAGTGGACACCCCGACGTCATCGAGGCCACCGCGCTCGGTGTCGAGGACAAGGAATGGGGTGCGCGGCTCAAGGCCTTCGTGGTGAAGGCCGAAGGAGCCAGCCTCGACGAGGACTCCATCAAGTCCTACGTCAAAGAGCATCTGGCGCGATACAAGGTGCCGCGTGAGGTGGTGTTCCTCGACGAGTTGCCGCGCAACCCGACCGGCAAGATCCTCAAGCGGGAACTCCGCGATCTGGAATAGTTTGCCCACATCGGTGGTAGTACAGGCTTGTGAACATCGAACTGGCCGGAAAGACCGCACTCGTCACGGGCTCGACGCAAGGCATCGGGCTGGCCATCGCCGAGCAACTGGCACGTAGCGGTGCCCGTGTCGCCGTCAACGGTCGTACGCCGGCCCGGGTCGATGAAGCCGTCGCCAAGCTGGGCGAGTTCGACGCCCTGGGTGTTGCCGCCGACGTCTCGACGGAGGAGGGAACTGCCGATCTACTGCGTCAGTTGCCCGACGTCGACATCCTGGTGAACAACCTCGGCATCTTCGGGGCGGTTCCGCCGATGGAGATCACCGACGAGCAGTGGCGCACCTACTTCGACGTGAATGTGCTTGCGGCCGTGCGGCTTATCCGTAGCTACCTGCCGGGTATGACCGAGCGCGGCTGGGGCAGGGCGATCCAGATCGCCAGTGACTCCGCGATTGTCACGCCGGCGGAGATGATCCATTACGGCGTGTCCAAGACGGCGCTGCTCGCGGTGTCGCGTGGTTTCGCCAAGGAAGCTGCGGGTACCGGCGTGACCGTGAACTCGGTGATTGCCGGGCCGACCCATACCGCGGGGGTGGAGGACTTCGTCTATCAACTCGTCGACAAGTCGCTGCCGTGGGAGGAGGCGCAGCGGGAGTTCATGATCAAGCATCGGCCGCAGTCGCTGATCCAGCGCCTGATCGAGCCGGAGGAGATCGCCAACATGGTGACTTATCTGGCGTCGCCCCTGGCCTCGGCGACCACAGGTGGGGCGCTACGCGTCGACGGCGGTTACGTCGACTCGATCCTGCCGTAGAAACTCAACCTCCGGCGCTGCCGCGAGATCGAACGTATTCTGCCGCCATGGGGGCGCAGAGCGTATCGGGAAAAGTCGCCGTGATCACCGGTGGTGCATCCGGTATCGGTGCGGCGCTCGCGGCAAGGCTGGCCGGCCAAGGCGCTGAAGTGTGGATTGCCGATCGACAGAAGGACGTCGCACAGGATCTCGCCGACAAGCTCGGTGCCAGTGGTGGAACAGCACACGCCATCGCAGTCGACGTGCGCGACTTCGCCTCGTTCGAGCGCGCGATCGCCACGATCGCGGAGCGGTCGGGCCGGATCGACTACCTGTTCAACAATGCGGGAATCGGGGTCGGCGGCGAGATCGACTCGTACACGCTGGACGACTGGAACGAAGTCTTCGACGTGAACCTGCGTGGTGTCGTGCACGGCATTCAGGCGGTCTATCCGATCATGATCCGGCAGCACAGTGGCCACATCGTGAACACCGCCTCCATGGCTGGGCTCATGACCGGCGCAGGTCAGGCGAGCTACTCCGCCACGAAGCATGCCGTCGTGGCCATCTCGCGGACCTTGCGCGTCGAGGCCGAGCGTCACAACGTGCTGGTTTCGGCGCTGTGCCCAGGGGTGATCCGGACACCGATTCTCAGCGGTGGCAAGTACGGGAGGCTAAAAGGCGCAGGCGTCACCGACGAAGACTTCGTCAAGAAGGTGTGGGAACCGTTGCGGCCCATGGATCCTGACGTTTTCGCCGAGCGTGTGGTGCGGGCCGTGATGCGGGGCGACGCGATTATCATCGTGCCCGCGTGGTGGAAGTTGTTCTGGTATCTGGAGCGGCTTTCACCGCGGCTGTCGTTGCGCTTGGCGAAAACGGCGCTCGAGCGCAACCGTGCTGTGCAGGCGGAGCTCAACGCGGGGCATTAGGAGAGCATCGCGGTGCCGGGCACGGCCAGGCATACCAACGACAATGCCAGCAGGAACCATCCTGCGCCCTGCCAGATCGGCCAGGTGCTCTCGGCTTTCCACACCTGGTAGGTCCGGATGAAGGCCCCGAGCCCGCCGACGAACGTGATCGTGGGAACCAGCGCCGCCGAGAGCACGGAGTGGTCAAAGGCGTAGAACGTCAGCGCCAAGCCCGCCACGACAACGACGGCGACCACGTAGCCCACCGCGGACCGGAACATCTCCGGGTTGTGCCAACGCTTTTCGACATCGTCTTCATCGCTGCCCATATCTTCGGCTCACATCCGTCACGGCGGCCCGTTGATGTACCAGGCCAGACAACCCGGCCGGCCGCGGCACGCGATGATGGCGCCGGCATCGGGAGCCGACCCGCGCACCCGCGGCGGTCGGGGTTGCAGATTGCAGTTCACCACGTACGGGTTCCACGGGATGACCCCGTTTACACATGGCTCGGCCTGAATCTCGGCAGGTCCCGCGGAGACCTGGCCCGACACGGCAGTCGGCGCGATGACGACCGCGACTGCCGCTACGCCCACTGCCACCGGGCGCAGGATGCGCTGTACTGACGTTCTCATCGTTGAGTGCCAACCGTTTCTGGTAGCCGTCTATTTCGACGGTAGCACTCGAGTCACCTACCGAGCAGACGCAAAACTGCCCCGTTTCCAGGGCAGTTTTGCGTCTGCTCGCGCGATCGGGTTACGGATCGCGGGGCAGGCCCAGCAGGCGTTCGGCGATGATGTTGAGCTGAACCTCGGTGGTGCCGCCGTAGATCGTGGTGGCGCGGCTGGCCAACAGGTACTCGGCCCAGCGGCCGGATTCCTGCTCGGGGTCCCCGACTGCGCCGTCGGTGCCGAAGGAGGCCACCGCGAACTCGGCGTAGCCCTGGCCGGTCTTCATCGACAACAGTTTGGAGATCGCGGCCGCAGGCATGGGGTCCCCGCCGGCCAGCGTCAGCAGCGTGGACCGCAGGTTCAGCACCTTGGCGGCGTGGCCTTCGGCGATCAGCCGGCCCGCGTGGTTCTGCTCGATCTGGTCGAACTGCCCGTCACGTAAGAAGGCCACGAACTGGTCGAGGTTGGCCAAGAACGGCGGCTCGCTGCTGCCGATCGACACCCGCTCGTTGGTCAGCGTGTTGCGGCTGACCTCCCAGCCACGGTTGACCTCGCCGAGCACCATGTCGTCGGGTACGAACACGTCGTCGATGAACACGGTGTTGAACATCGCGTTGCCGGTCAGCTCCCGCAGCGGCTTCACCTCGACGCCCGGTGACTTCATATCCAGCAGGAAGTACGTGATGCCATTGTGTTTTGGAGCGCTTGGCTCCGTTCTCGCCAGCAGGGCGCCCCACTCCGAGTACTGTGCACCCGTCGTCCAGATCTTCTGTCCGGTGATCCGCCAGCCGCCGTCGACCTTAGTGGCCTTGGTGGTCAGGCTGGCCAGGTCAGAACCGGCACCCGGCTCGGAAAACAGCTGGCACCAGATCATCTCGCCGCGGAACGTCGGTGGCAGGAACCGCTGCTGCTGCTCCTCGGTGCCGAAGGCCACGATCGACGGGATGATCCAGGCGGCGATACCCATCTGCGGGCGCCGCACGCGGCCGGTGCTGAATTCCTGGGCGATGATGATCTGCTCGATCGGCGCCGACGCGCGGCCCCACGGCTTGGGCAGGTGCGGCTGCACCCAACCACCCTCGGCGATCGCGGTGTTGCGTTCGGCACCGCTCGGAATAGCCTTCAGCCCAGCGACTTCCGTGCGGATCTCGTCACGGAGCTTCTCGGTGTCCGGGTCGAGGTCGATGTCGACCGGCCGCATCCCGCTTGCCGTCGCGGTGTCGACCACAAGTTGCGCGTAGTCCGAGGCTCGGCCGAAGCAGGCAGCCAGCACGAGTGCGCGCCGGTAGTAGACGTTGGTGTCGTGTTCCCAGGTGAAGCCGATCCCGCCGTGCACCTGGATGCAGTCCTGGGCGGTGTGCTGTGCGGCAGCGGGTGCCAGGGTGGCGGCCACCGCGGCGGCGAACTCGTAATGAGTTGTTGCCGAGGGGTCTTCCTGCGCGTCGTCCAACGCGCGGGCCGCGTCCCAGACGGCGGCGGTGGCGCGCTCGGTGTCGGCGATCATTCCGGCGCACTTGTGCTTGATCGCCTGGAACTGCCCGATCGGCCTGCCGAACTGCTCGCGGATCTTTGCGTATGCGGTGGCGGTGTCGGTGGCCCAGCGAGCGACACCGATCGCCTCGGCCGACAGCAGGGTGGTGATCAGTGCGCGGGCGTGGGCGGTGCTCAGGCTGGTCAACACCCGGTCGGCGTCGACCTCGACTGCGTTGGCCCGGACGTGGGCCAACGGACGTAGCGGATCGACGCTGCGCACCGGCTCGATCTCGAGCTGGGCGGCGTCCAGCACCACCCATTGGACACCGGACTCGATCGCGACCGGCAGCACCAGGATCGATGCCTGCGCTGCGGAGGGCACCGCCTGGGCCTCGCCGCGGATCACCAGGCCGTCACCGTGGCGGGTCGCGGTCAGACCGGAGTCGATGGCGTAGGCCGCGATGGTCTCGCCCGAGGCCAGGCCGCTCAGCACCTTCGCCTCGGGGTTGTCGGCCGAGATCAGTGCGCTGGCGATCGCCGACGGGACGAAGGGTCCGGGGACCGCGCCGTAGCCGAACTCGGCCAGTGTGATGGCTAGTTCAAGGATGCCGAACCCTTGTCCGCCAACGGATTCCGAGAGGTGAAGGCCCAGCAGCCCCTGTTCGGCCGTGGCTTTCCAGTACGGCGGGGGATTGGGGATCGGGGTCTCGAGCGCTTCGTGAAGCACCTCCGAGGGCGCCACTCTCGCCACCAGGGACCGGACCGAATCGGCCAGGTCGCTGTGCTCAGACGTGATCGCAATAGGCATGCGGTTCCTCCATCCGGGGCGTACATCTATTAACCGGTCGGTTGGGCCGAGGGTACCCCGGCGTGACCGGCGCCACTTCGGGGGTCTATCTGTACCTTGCGCGGTGCTCCGTCCTTTAGGGCTGGGTGTAGCGCATCCCGGGGTTTGTGCCTCGCAGAGCGAGGTCGTGTCTGTCAGACGGGACGTTGCTGGTTTTCGGTCGCTCCGCCGAATGGGCGCGCGAAGTAGGAGATGGACCAGAAGTGTCGGCCCCACAGGTATTTTCGGAGGCGAGGGCTTGTAGACGACATGTCTTGCTGGGGGTGCATCCTCGTTTCGTTGCCATCGTGGTGACATACGCCAACGGTCATGTCAGTGGTGTGGACGATACTGCTGCTGTGAGCGAGTTGATGGTGGTCAAGCGGTGCGTGAAGTATCCGCTGGCACCGTCGGCGGCGCAGTCGGAGGTGTTGGCTCGTCAGGCTGGCGCTGCTCGGGCGTTGTGGAATCTCATCCACGCGCACCACACGTTTTATGAGGCGTCGAGACGGTGGCCGTCGTGGTCGGACTCGGACGCGGCGATCCGGCAGGCCCGCAAGGACATCGACTGGCTCGCGATCCTGCCGGCCCAGGCTGCACAGCAAGTGCTCAAAGCCTACCAGCAGGCCTGGTTGAATTATTGGAACGGCACCCATGGCCGGCCTACCTGGAAAACGCGTCGGGCACGCCACGCGGTCGATGTGCCCCAAGCTCGCGACCTCAACTTCACCCGGCTCAATCGCAAGTGGGCGACCGTGGCCATTCCGAAAGTCGGGAAGGTCAAGCTCCGGTTGCACCGCGATATACCTGAACGGGTCACCGGTGCGCGGGTGGTGCGGGAGTCGACTGGCTGGATGTTGGTGGTGCGTGGTGAAAACCAGGTCGTGAAACCCTGCCAGCGGCGAGCGCAACGGGGCAGCGTCGGTATCGACCGTGGCGTGATCCATACTCTGGCACTGTCGGACGGGTCGTTCATCGACCAAGCAGCCACCCTCACTGCAGGTGAGAAGAAACGTCTTTACCGTCTTGAACGCCGAGCCGCGCGGCAGCGGGCAGGGACACTCCGCGGCCACAAAGCAAGCCGTAGACTGCTGCGGACCTACGCTCAGATCGCGAGCTTGAAAGCCCGCCAGGCCCGACGCCGCTACGACTTCGCCCACCAAGCCACGACCGCACTGGTCGCCACCGGGATGGCCACCCTGGTGGTGGAGGACCTGCGGGTGAAGAACATGACCCGCAGTGCTAGAGGCACCGTCGAAGCACCGGGGACGAACGTCAAACAAAAGTCTGGGTTGAACCGGTCCATCCTCGATCAAGGATGGACCCAGATTCTGACACTGCTCACATACAAGGCCGATCAAGCAGGGGCACGGGTCATCCGGGTCCGGCCACACGGCACGTCACAGACGTGCCACCGATGCGGGTCCACCGCAGAGGGGCAACGCGAAAGCCAAGCGTTGTTCCGATGCGCAGACCCAGCATGCGGGTGGACCGGCAACGCTGACACCAACGCCGCGATCGCAATCAATCACCGGGGCCAGGAAGTGGCCTTGCAGGACGTGGAGCCCAACGCCATCAGGCAGGCTGTGAAACGTCAAAACCCGAAAACCGCCGCTTAACAGCGGTAGCTAGTAGGGAAACCGCCTCCTTCAGGAGGCGGAGACTTCATCTCACCCCGTTAACTACGTGGACCAACGGTTCGCCGTCGTGAATGCGTCGGCAGTTGTCCACCGCCATGGTCAGATACCGCCGCATGGTGTCGGCCGTGTACCAGGAGACATGCGGTGTCAGCACCACATTGGGCAGCTCTAGCAGGGGGTTGCCGGGCGGTACCGGCTCCTCGGCGAACACATCGAGGCCGGCCGCGGCCAGCTGCCCGGTGCGCAGCGCTTCGACCAGGGCGGGCTCGTCGATGATCGGTCCACGCGCGGTGTTGATGACCACGGCACCGGGTTTCATCGACGCCAGGGCCGCCTTGTCGAGCAGGCCCTGGGTGGCCTCGGTCAACGGGAGATGCAGCGAGACGATATCGCTGGCGGCCAACAGGTCTGGCAGACTGCGCCACCGTGGGTGACCGGTATCGCGCGTGCTGGTGTGCAGCACCTGTGCCGGCTCGGCGCCCATGGCGATGACGATTTTCTCGACCCGCTTCGCGACGTTGCCGTAGCCGAGCAAGCCCACTGTGCACCCGCTGATGTCGCGGACGGTCTCGCCCAGGCTGTGGTCCGACGGCCAGCCCTTGCCGTCCCGGGTGGCGCGGTCGAGCTCGGGCAACCGGCGCAATGCGGCCAGCATCAGCAGTACAGTGCCCTCGGCCACCGAAGGGGCATTGGCCCCCGGCATGTTGGCCACCAGGATGCCCAGCCGACTGGCGGTGTCGACGTCGATGGTGTTCACCCCGGCGCCGAGCTTGTGCACCAGCCGCAACCGCAGGCCACGCTGGAGGTCGTCGCCGTACACCGGCCGTAACACGTGCCAGAGCACCTCGGCGGACGGCAGCTCCCGGTAGAACGTGGTGTCGTCGTCTTCGGCGCAGAACGTCACGTCGATCCAGTCCTGATGAGGTGCAAGGAAATCCAGCACCTTGTCACCGGGAGTGAAGTGGGCCAGGACCTTGATCCGGCCGGGGCTCACCGCCACCGCTTCGCGATCCATCCGGCGATGGTATCGGCCTGTTCGTCGCGGGCGCCGGCAGTGGTGAAGTAATGATCGGTGTCGATGGAGGACTGGGATTTGTCCGTGCTCGCCAGCGCGTCGTAGATGCGTTTGGCGTCCGACGGGTACACCCCGGTGTCCTGGTCGGCGTTGATCACCAGGGCCGGGCAGGTGATCCGGGCCAGGTGCGGCTCGGCCCGGGTCTGGGCGTGCCGCAGGCTCCACATCCCGATCCAGTTCCGCACTGTGGTGGCTGCGGCGATGCCGCGAGCCGACCGGTTGGCCTTGATCGGTGTTCCCGCGTAGCAGAGATTGGCTTGCCGGTTGGTCGGCTCGATGGCCGGATCGACCATCCTGGGATCGGCCCAGGTACGCATGACGGTGAACGGACGGTCCGAATAACCTTCTGCCTGAATCTGTTTGAGCTCGGCCTCGGCCCAGTCGGTGATCTTCTCGTTGCGGGCCACCTGGGCCGCGCGGTACCGGGCCACGAACTCGGCCGAGAAGGGCGCCGGGTTGCGCTCATCGAACAGGTCCAGTTCGGGGTCGCTGGCGACGGCGTCGTTCTCGTCGACGACGGAGGCGTCCATCCAGGCGGTCAGCACATCTGGGCGTCCCGGATGGGCCGCACTGGCCACATAGCCGTCGGCAGGTGGGAGGTCGGTCAGGCCGGTTGCCGGTCGCATGCCCTCCAGCGGCCCCACGTTCGGGTCGACGGCCTGGGACTGGTAGGCGGCCATCAGCGATCCGCCGCCGGAGTTGCCGAGCAGGACAACGGTTTCGATGTCCTGCTGTTCCCGCAGCCAGCGCACGCCCACTCCGATGTCGACCAGCGCGTGGTCCAAGAGGAAGCTGCTCTCGAAGCCGCGGAAACGAGTGTTCCAGCCGAGGAAGCCGATGCCCCTGCGGGCCAGGAAGTCCGCGATGTAGTGCTCGGAAAAGTCAATTTGATAGTGCGTGGCGATCACGGCCACCTTGGGTTTGTGTCCCGCGCCGCGGTAGTAGAGGCCCTGGCACGGGTACCCGCCGGCCCCGGCGCGCTGGGCAGTCGGGGATTCCAGCCCGATGAACTCGCGGACCACTTCCGGTGACGCTGTACTCATAAACGCGGGGTCTCCTCGTGGTAGATGGTCCGGTAGAACACGTTGGCCAGGGTGGTGATGCAGGCCGCGTCGTCGCCGACGGCGTCACGGCCGCCGGACAGTTGCGCGTAGCAGAACTGGTTGAGCATCGATACCAGCGCGACGGCGGTCAGGTGGGCGTCGTCGTCGGGGCAGAAGCCTTGCTGCTGTGCATGTTTGACCATCTCGGTGATCATGGCGATCGGCAGCTGGCAGATCTCGTCCCAGTATTCGGCGAAGTCGTCGTCGATCATGGCCATCTGGGAGACGCTGATGATCTCGGCCAGGCGGTGCCGGTAGGTCATCCAGTGTGCCGAGGCCGCCTGGTGGCAGCGTTCCCAGTTGGTCAGATTCGGCGCGGTCGCAGGCAGTGCCCGCTCGCGGGCCTCGTTGCGGAACCGCAGCGCCCATTCGCGAACCATGGCCTCTTTCGAGGCGTAATAGTTGTAGAACGAGGCGGCCGAGCGGCCCGCCTCCGAGGCGATGTCGGTGATCGTCGTGGCCAGGATGCCCTTGCGGGCGATCACCACACGGGCCGCATTGTCGATCGCCGCCTGGGTCTGGCGGCCACGCGCGGTCGGCAACGGGGTGCGGGGACTGACGGTCACGGATTTCCTCACTCCCGGCGGGCTGGGGAAACTTGCCCGGTCATTGATCACATCTGAATCTGATGTTAGATTCAGATTCGCCGCAGCGCCAGTCCTTGGCGCGTTCGCCCCGGAGGTGTGTCACGTGATCAAGCCCAACAATCCCAACTCGGAGTTCGAGTTCGGCGGAATCAACCATGTGGCCCTGGTGTGCGCGGACATGGCACGCACCGTTGACTTCTACACCAACGTGCTCGGCATGCCCCTGATCAAATCGCTCGACCTACCGGGCGACATGGGACAGCACTTCTTCTTCGACGCCGGCAACGGGGACTGCATCGCGTTCTTCTGGTTCCGCGACGCCCCCGACGGCGTGCCGGGGATCTCGGCGCCGGCCGCCATTCCCGGCATCGGCGAATTCGTCAGCGCCACCGGCTCGCTGAACCACATCGCCCTACACGTGCCCGCCGAGAAGTTTGACGAATACCGGCAGAAGCTCAAGGCCAAGGGGGTTCGCGTCGGCCCGGTGCTCAACCATGACGACAGCCCGATGCAGGCGTCGGCGACCGTGCACCCCGGGGTCTACGTCCGGTCATTCTACTTTCTCGACCCCGACGGGATCACGCTGGAATTCGCCTGCTGGACGAAGGAATTCACCGACAACGATGCACAGACGCCGCCCAAGACGGCCGCCGATCGTCGTCCGCCCGTGACGGCGGGTAGTTAGCTCCGGCTAGCTCCGGCCCGACCGCCTCGCCCGGCCCACCACTGTCACGCCAGAGTGGCTGTCGCCGTCGAGCGCCACTCCAACGTGACAATGGGCGTGCGTCGGCCGGGTTGGCCGCAGACATTGTCACGCCAGAGTGGCCGTCGAGCCCGACAGCCACTCCAGCGTGACAAACGGCCGGCAACGGCAACGGCAACGGCAACGGCAACGGCCCGCGGCAACGGGCCACAAAGTGGGCCACAACCGCCCCCGGGCGTCAAGGCGTCAAGACTTGGTGGCGGTGACGAAATAGCCCCGCGGTACCCCTGGGACGTCGAGTGGCACCGCCGCGGCGAACCACCGGTTCCACGTGTTTCCAGGCTCCGCGATGTCGGTGACCACCGCCGACCAGCCCAGCGGCTCGCACAATTGCTCCGGGGAGTCGGTCCCGAACAGCCACGGCGCGCCGTTACGGGCCATCTGCTCGCGAACGGCTGCGAGCATCACGTTGTCCAGCAATGTCTTGCCGACGATGTCGTACAGCAGGACCGATCCGGCTGCCGACAGCGCGTCGACGCGCTCGAACACCGTGTGCACGGCGTCCTCGTCGAGGTACTGCAACAGGCCCTCGATCAACCACACGGACGGCGTCGTCGGGTCAAAACCGTTGGACCGCAGGGCATCGGTCCAGTCCGTGGTGAGGTCGACGCCGATGGCCACCCGCCGGCAGTGTGGCTCGTCGCCGGCAAGTAGATCGGCCTTGGTCGCGATCACGGCGGGCTGGTCGAGTTCGAAGACCGTGGTGCCGTCGGGCCAGGGCAGCCGGTAGGCCCGCGCGTCCAGACCGGCGGCGAGGATCACCACCTGCTTCACCGGCGGAACGACATTCAACAGCGCCTCGTCCCAGAACCGGGTGCGCACCACGATCTGCAATGTCGACTTGTCACCGGTGGCGGCGACCGCCTCGGCGAGCAGCCGCCGACCCGCTTCCCCTGCCAACCGCTCCGCGAAGGGATCGTCGAAAAGCCGGTCGGGGCGGCGGGTTTCCTCGGCACGGATGGCCGCCACCAGGACGCCGGTATCGGCGACGGCTTGACCTGGGGTCGGTCCAGAGTTCGTCATGCCGCCATCATGCGCGTGCGGCTGTGGTGTGGGCTTGGATATTTTTGTCCCGGATCGACTGCGCGAGGAGTTGCAGCGCGTCCGCCGAACTCGAACCTTCCGCGGTCGTCACGACACACAGCGATTGGTCGACGTCCCGGGCAATCGCCAGGTTCTGCATGGTGACGGTGAGTGATCCGGCCAGCGGATGACGCATCTCATAGGAGTCGGCCTCGCACGGCTTGACCCGGTGATCGGCCCAGAGCGCGACGAATTCCGGGCTCTTGACCGACAATTCACCGATCAGGGCGGACAGCAGTGCATCGTCGGGATATCGCCCCGCGGCCCGGCGCAGACTGCCGACCACCGTGCGCACCTTGCGGCCCCAGTCCGCGTAGAGATCGCGGGTGTGCGGATCGAGGAACAGCAGCCGGGCCAGGTTGGGCCGGGTCGCCGGGTGGTCCACCGAGGTGAAATCCAGATGGCCGGCCAACAGGGCGTGGCCCAGCTCGTTCCAGGCCAGCACGTCAGTGCGCCGGCCGATCACCAGCACCGGCAGATGGTCCAGGGAGCGCAACAGATCGCGGGTAAAGGTGCTGACGCGTTCGACGGGAGGCCGGCGGGGCGGCTGTACGCGCTGGGACGCCAACTCCCGCAGATGCGCCTGCTCGTGAACATCGAGTTGCAGAGCCCGGGCCAGCGCGTCGAGGATCGCCTCCGAGGCATTCCCCGACTGCCCCTGCTCCAACCGCGTGTAGTAGGAAACGCTGACCCCGGCCAACTGGGCGACCTCTTCGCGCCGCAGACCGGCCACACGTCGTCGTTCGCCGTACCGGGCCAGGCCCACATCCTCCGGATGCAGCCGCCCGCGCCTGGCCCGCAGGAACTCGCCGAGTTGTCCGGTGCTCATCAGCCCACTATGCCTCCGGCTCGAGGGGCGTGCCTATCACTGCCAGTGGTAGGCACGAGCGGGTCTGGTTGGCCGGTCAGGGCGTCCCCAAGCTGGGGGCATGAGCGAGATTGTGTTGGGCGACGTCACGGTGACCCGGGTCATGGAGTACTACGGCTCGGTGCGGCTGTCGCCGCAGGAGTTCTTCCCGGAGAGCGGCGACGACATGTGGCGGCGCAACGAGGATTGGCTGGCCCCGGATTTCTACGATCCCGGCCACGACGACTGCGTATCGGCCCTCCAGACCTGGCTGCTGCGCAGCGAGGGCCGCACCATCCTGGTCGACACCGGGGTGGGCAACCACAAGGAGCGGCCGCACGCCCCGGTGTGGCATCACCTGGACACTGATTTTCTGGGCAACCTGGCCCGGGCCGGGGTCGCACCCGAAGACGTCGACGTGGTGATCAATACCCACCTGCACATCGATCACGTCGGCTGGAACACCTACCTCGACGAGGGCAGCTGGGTCCCGACGTTCCCCAACGCCACCTACCTGATGCCGCGAGCCGACTTCGATTTCTTTAACCCGGCCAACCGCGGCGCACCCGTCTCGGGACGGGACAACGTCTTCCTCGACAGTGTCGCGCCGGTCCACGAGTCCGGTCAGACCACATTGTGGGAGAACAGCTTTCTGATCGACGGCAACCTCACCCTGGAGCCGGCTCCCGGACATACCCCAGGCTCGGCGGTGGTCCGGTTGCAGTCGGGCGGTGACCGGGCGGTGTTCGTCGGCGACATGATGCACACCGCGCTGCAGATCGCTGAACCCGATGTCAACAGCTGCTACTGCGAGGATCCCGAACAGGCGCGGGCATCGCGGCGACGGGTACTCGGCCACGCCGCCGATACCAACACGCTGGTGATACCGGCTCATTTCGGCGGTCACGGCGCGGCCGAGGTGATGCGGGACGGGGACCGATTCGCGGTCAAGGAATGGGCAGCGTTCGAGCGGGTGACAGCATGATCGACCCGACCGTCGACACCGCCACCGGGACGGTGCGGGGAATCCGCACCGTCAACGGCTCGGCCTTCCTCGGGATCCCGTACGCCACACCGCCCAGCATCACCGGTCGCTTCGCGGCCCCGGCGGCACACGAGCCGTGGCGCGGCGTGCGCGATGCGACCCGACTCGGGCCGACGGCGCCACAGCCACGTCGAAACGGCTTCGGGCGCTTGGATATGTCACCGTTCTTCGGGCCGGGGTGGACGCGTGGTTCGGACTACCTCACGGTCAACCTCTGGGTTCCGCCGGACGCACGGCGATGCCCGGTCATGGTGTTCGTCCACGGCGGCGGTTTCGTGGCGGGCTCCACCCATTCACCGCTCTACGACGGCACCGCCTTCGCCCGCGACGGCGTGGTGTTGGTGACGGTCACCCACCGGCTGGGCATCACCGGATTTCTCGACCTGCCCGGCGCGGCACCCAACCGCGGCCTGCTCGACGTGCTGGCCGCGCTGGAGTGGGTGCAGGCCAACATCGAGGCCTTCGGTGGTGATCCCGGCAACGTCACCCTGTTCGGCCAGTCCGCCGGTGCGACGATCACCGCCGGAGCCCTGGCCGCACCCGGCGCGGACAAGCTGATCCGGCGCGCAATCATGGAGAGCGGCAACGGCTTCGGTGCGTTCCATCCGGAGCAGGCCGAACGGGTCAGCCGGGCGGCCGCCAAGGTTCTCGACGTCGAGGCCACGGTCACCGGATTTGACGCCCTCTCCGATGAACAGCTGGTCGAGGCGATCCCCGAGCTGGCGCGGCTTGATCTGCGCACCGAAGGACGTTTCGACCCACTGCTGGGGTTGAGCCCGTTCGGTCTGGTGCTGACCGAACAGCCTGCACGGCAGCTCAATCCGGCCGTGGGCCTGCTGATCGGGACCAACACCGAAGAGGGCAACCTGTACCTGGTTCCGCAGGGAACCTTCGACTCCTCGACCCGCGACGACGTCGAGCGGCTCGCCGCGCAGGTCGACGCCGACCCGGCCGCCGTGGTCCAGCGGTACCGCTCCCGCTTCCCCCGGGCGGGCTGGGGTCAGCTGCGCTCGGCAATCCTGGGCGACGCGTTGTTCCGCACGGGCAGTGACCGCACGGCTCAAGCCCATGGTGCGGCGCATCGTTACGAATTCAGTTGGCGCTCAGAAGCAGTGGACGGCAGGCTGGGCGCGGCTCACGCCGTGGAACTGCCGTTCGTCTTCGAACGCACCGGCCTGGAGTCGGTACGTGGCCCCGGTGCCCTGCTGGGGCCCGGCGAGCCTCCGGCGGCATTGGCCGCCGAGATGCACGGTGCCTGGGTCCGTTACGCCACCACGGGAGATCCGGGCTGGGCGCCGGGGGAGACGCGCCGATTCACCGGTGTGGGTTGATCCCGATATGACTCGGCAGCGGGGTGCGGCGCTGGGCGTACTGGGTGGGCGTCATCGCGGTGAACGATCGGAACTCGCGGACGAGATGCGCCTGGTCGAAGTAGCCCAGATCGGCCGCGATCCGGGCACCGTTGGCGTCGCCGGCGTCCAACAGCCTCATGGCCGCCTGGAACCGACGCACCCGCAGATAGGTCTTGGGCGTCAGGCCCACCTCGGCGCGGAAAGACGCGATCAGCCGTCGGGCCGACAACCCGGTCAGGGCCGACGCCTCGGCCACCCGCAGCGAGGGTTGACGTTCGGCCGCGAGCAAGACCGCACCGACGGCGAGATCGCGGGATCTCATGCGCGCCAGCAGAAATGACTCCACCAGCGCCACCCTCGACCCAGCCGAGGACACGTCGATCAGTCGGGCGCGCAGGGTCGATGCGTCGCGACCCCAGATCGTGTCCAGGTCCACACAGTGGTCCTCCAGGTCGTCCTGCGGCGCCGGCAGGAACGCCGACGCGCCACCGGGACGGAAATGGATGGTCAGCACGGTCTGCGACGGATCGATCTGGGTGACGTACGAGGTCACACCGGCCCCGGCGATGAAGGCGGTCCCGACGTCGAGACGGGTGGTGCCATCGGCGGCGAAGAAATCGACCCGCTCGCGGGAACCGAGATCGATGATCACGGTGGCGGCGCCGCGGGGGAGGGCACGGCTGTGATGGGTCGTCGACTGCGCGTTGTGCCAGTATCCGAAGAACTGAACATGGGCGGCCAGCGGTGGGCTCGGACGTAGCAATACCGGGCCGGCCACCTCAATCCCCTGGCTGCTGCATTCCGGCCAGTGCGTCGAGCATCGAACGCAACTGGTCGATGAGTTGTTCGGGGGAGTAGGTGATCTCGCCGGACAACCACGCGCTGATGGTCTGGGTGACGCCGCCGACCGCGAAATGGGAAGTGGCCCGCAGGTAGTCGTTCGCGCGCAGCTGCAGGGCATCGCCGGCGTGCTGACCGAGCAGGGTGGCGAAGAGCGCGGTGGACTCGGCGCGCTTGCGTGCCAGTACCTCGTTGGACAGCTTGACGCTGAACAGCAGCCGGCCGATCCGCGGGTCTTTGGCGATCAGATGCACGATGTTGGTCATCCCGGCGGTGGTCTGATCGGCCAGCGGAACGGCCGCGACGGCCGCCTGTGTCGAGGTCGCGATATCGGCGATCACCCAGTCATAGACCGCGGCGATGAAGTCGTTCTTGTCGGTGAAGCTCTCGTAGAAATACCGCGCGGCCAAACCGGCGGTGCGGCACACCGCCCGCACGGTGACCTCGGCGTCTTCGGCTCCCAGCAGATCCAGCCCGGCCTCCAGCAGCTGGCTGCGGCGCTGCGCCAGGCGGTCGGCGGCTTCGACGCCGCGGTACGGGCGGACCTGCTTCACCCCCACATCTTGACACCTGTCACTCCGGCGGGCCAGTATCAGGAAACACAGGTTCTCAGTTTCTAGAAGGGGTGGCCATGACGGTCAGCGAACCGATCCCGCACGTCGAGCGGCCGATGAACGAGTCGCCGCGGCCCGGCGCCGCGCCCAAGCGCCGGCGCGGCGCGAGCTTCGACGACGGGCTGATGGGCGTGGCACTGCTGGCCGGCCCGGCCAACGTGATCATGCAGCTGGCCAACCCCGGCGTCGGCTACGGCGTGGTCGAGAGCCGCGTCGAGAGCGGCCGCACCGATCTGCACCCGATCAAGCGGGCCAGGACCACCTTCACCTACCTGGCCGTGGCCACCCGCGGCAGCGACGCACAGAAGTCGGCCTACCGGCGTGCGGTCAACAAGGCGCACGCGCAGGTGTACTCCACCGAGGACAGCCCGGTGAAGTACAACGCGTTCGACAAGAACCTCCAGCTCTGGGTGGCTGCCTGCCTCTACAAGGGCGGCGTCGACGTGTTCCGGATGTTCATCGGCGAGCTGGACGACGAGACCGCCGACCAGCACTACCGCGACAGTGTCACGATGGGCACCACACTGCAGGTGCCCGAGTCGATGTGGCCGGCCGACCGGGCTGCGTTCGACCGGTACTGGGAGGAATCCCTGGAAAAGCTGCACATCGACGACACCGTGCGCGGCTATCTGTATCCGATCGCGGCGGGACGGCCCAAGAACCCGGTGCTGCCCCGCTTCGTGCAGCGTCGGCTCGATGCAGTGGCCCTGCTGATCACCACGGGATTCCTGCCGCAGCGGTTCCGTGAGGAGATGCGGTTGCCGTGGGATGCCAAGAGTCAGAAGCGGTTCGACCAGCTGATCAAAGTGCTCCGCACGATCAACGACCTGCTGCCCTCGGTCCTGCGGCAGTTCCCGTTCAATGTGCTGCTCAAAGACCTCGACTGGCGGATCCGCACCGGCCGTCCGTTGGTGTAGCTGTCAGGCTCGCGGCGTACCCTCGCGCGGGTGCGTACAGACAATGACAACTGGGACATCACCACGAGCGTAGGTTCGACAGCGTTATTCGTCGCTGCCTCAAGAGCATTGGAGGCGCAGAAGTCCGATCCGCTTGCCGTCGACAAGTATGCCGAGGTGTTCTGTCGCGCGGTCGGTGGCGAATGGACGACGGCGGTCGAGGGCACCGACCCCGAGCATCCGCTGCAGACCGAATTCGGCGAGAGCTTCGTCAACTTCCAGGGCGCCCGCACCAAGTTCTTCGACGAGTACTTCACCCGGGCCATCGACGCCGGGGTCAAGCAGGTCGTGCTGCTGGCGGCCGGCCTGGACTCACGGGCCTACCGCCTGCCGTGGGCCGACGGCACCGTGGTCTACGAGTTGGATCAGCCCCGGGTGCTCGAGTTCAAGCGCGACACCATCGAGCGGCTGGGTGAGGCGCCGACGGCCGAGCGGCGCGAGGTGGCGATCGATCTGCGCGACGACTGGCCGCGCGCGCTGCAGGAGAGCGGCTTCGACCCGGCGCGGCCGTCGGCCTGGATCGCCGAGGGACTGTTGATCTATCTGCCTGCCACAGCACAGGAACGGCTGTTTGCTGGAATTGACGCGCTGGCCGCGCCGGGCAGCTTCGTCGGCATCGAGGAAGCGATCCCGATGCCGGACGAGGCATTCCAGGCCAAGCGCGCCGAAGCCGTCTCCTCCGGAGAGGAGAACGCCTTCTTCACTCTCGTGTACAACCAGCAGCACGCGCCCGCGCAGCGGTGGTTCGGCGAGCGTGGCTGGGAAGCCGCTGAGACTCCGCTGCACGACTATCTGACCGGCGCCGGCCGGCCTGTGCCTGCTCCGGACTCCGAAGCAGGCCTGATGACGGGAACTATCACCTTGGTCGCCGCGACCAAAAGGTGAGGCAGTTCACGAGCTAGCCCGAGTACGTGCCTCTCGACAGTTAAGTTATGCAATGCTAACTTCAGCAAAAGTTAGCTTAGCCATACATAAGGGAGAGATTCGGGGGCTTAGTCGCTCCCGTGCACGCATATGGGTAGTGACACGCTTGCGGCTCCGCCTCAGGGAGCGCCCCGGCTCGATCGCGATGTGATCAGCCGTTTCGCCACATGTTGTCGTGCGCTGGGCCTGACGGTGAACGACCGGCAGCGGCCGGCCGACCTCACCGCAGCCCGGTCCGGCTTTGCTGGATTGGCACACATCGCGCACGACCACTGTGACGCCTGGACGGGCCTGGCCGCCGCGGGCGACGTGTCCGGTGCGGTCATCGACGCGGTGTGGCGCACCCGGGCCAGCGCCGGTCTGCTCCAGCGCGAGATCGACCTGGCTGCCGGTGACCTCGGTTTCACCTATGACAGTGGGCTGTATCTACAGTTCCGCGCCAGTGAGGTCGACGACTTCCAGCTGGCCTACGCGGCACGCCGCGCCGCCCAGGGTGAACTCGCCGAGGCGGACGCGCTCGTTGGCGATCTCCTCGCTCGCCGGCCGGGTTGGCTGAACGCCACCTGGCTGCGCGTGGCGATCAACCACCGGGCCCAGCGCTGGAACGACGTGGTGCGGCTGCTCACCCCGGTGGTCACCAACCCGTCGCTCGACGAGGTCACTGCGCACGCCGCCCGCGTCACCCTGGGCATCGCGCTGGCCCGGCTCGGCATGCTGGCGCCCGCGCTGTCGTACCTGGAGGACCCGTCCGGCCCGATCACGGTGGCCGCGCTCGACGGCGCGCTCGCCAAGGCGCTGACGCTGCGCGGGCAGGGCGAGGACGAAGACGCGAGCGAGGTGCTGCAGGACCTCTTCGCCGCCCACCCGGAGAACAAGCAGGTTGAAGAGGCCCTGTCGGATCCGACTTTCGGGCTGCTCCTCACCAATGCCGCCCGCATCGACGCGCGTACCGATCCGTGGGACCCGGAGACCGAACCGTCGGAGTCCGACTTCGTCGACCCGGGTGCCAAGGAACGCAAGGCGCACCTGCTCGTCGAGGCCGAAGCCGAGCTCGCCGAGTTCATCGGCCTGGAAGAAGTGAAGTTCCAGGTAGCGCGGCTGAAGAGCTCGGTCGCCATGTCGATCCGCCGCCAGGAGCGCGGGCTGGCCGTCGCTCAGCGCACCAACCACCTCGTGTTCGCCGGGCCGCCCGGAACGGGTAAGACCACCATCGCCCGCGTCGTCGCCAAGATCTATTGCGGCCTCGGACTTCTCAAGAAGGAGACGGTCCGTGAGGTGCACCGTGCCGACCTGATCGGCCAGCACATCGGTGAGACCGAGGCCAAGACCAACGCCATCATCGACAGTGCGCTCGACGGCGTGCTGTTCCTCGACGAGGCCTATGCCCTGGTGTCCACCGGCGCCAAGAACGACTTCGGCCTGGTCGCCATCGACACGCTGCTGGCGCGCATGGAGAACGACCGTGACCGCTTGGTCGTGATCGTCGCGGGGTACCGCAAGGACCTCGACATGTTCCTCGACACCAACGAAGGTCTGCGCTCGCGCTTCACCCGCAGCATCGACTTCCCGTCCTACTCCTCGTCCGAACTCGTCGAGATCGCCGAGCGGATGGCCGAGAAGCGGGACAGCACGTTCGAGAAGACCGCGCACGACGAGATGGAGCGGCTGTTCGGCTACCTGGCCGAGGCCACCACGCCCGACGCCCAAGGTGTGCCGCGGCGCAGCCTGGACATCGCGGGCAACGGCCGCTTCGTCCGCAACCTGGTCGAGCGTTCCGAGGAGGAGCGCGAGTACCGCCTCGACCATTCCGACCACGACGACTTCACCGACGAGGAAATGATGACGATCACCGCCGGTGACGTGAACAGTTCGGCCGGCCCGCTGCTGCGCGGCCTGGGGCTGACGGTGCCCGCATGACCGCGCCCGGACCGGACGAGCGTCGTTCGTTCAGCTCCCGCACGCCCAACAACGAGAACCCTGACGGGGTGCAGTACCGGCGTGGCTTCGTCACCAAGAACCAGGTCACCGGCTGGCGATTCGTCATGCGCCGCATCGCTTCTGGCGTGGCGCTGCACGACACCCGCATGCTGGTCGACCCGCTGCGTACGCAGAGCCGGGCGGTGCTGACCGGTGCCTTGATCATGATCACCGGCCTGATCGGCTGTTTCCTGTTCTCGTTGTTCCGTCCGGGCGGGGCTGCCGGAAACGATGCCGTTCTCGCCGACCGGTCCACGGCCGCGCTGTATGTGCGGGTGGGGGAGCAGCTGCATCCCGTGCTCAACCTGACCTCGGCGCGGTTGATCA
The DNA here is from genome assembly GCF_058536225.1 of Mycolicibacterium arcueilense. NCBI lineage: Bacteria > Bacillati > Actinomycetota > Actinomycetes > Mycobacteriales > Mycobacteriaceae > Mycobacterium > Mycolicibacterium arcueilense. Next base: position 87,755 of record NZ_JBZTYL010000036.1, on the reverse strand, counting down.
CCGGCAAGTCGGACAACCCGAGCACGGTCAAGACCAGTGAGATCGACAAGTTCCCGCGCGGCAACCTGCTGGGCATCGCCGGTGCGCCCGAGCGGATGGTGCAGAGCACCAGCACCGACGCGGATTGGACTGTGTGCGACGCGGTTTCGGGCGCCAATGCCGGTGTGACGGTCATTGCCGGCACCCTCGCGTCGGGCGGTGAGCGTGCTCTGACGCTGACGTCGGATGCGGCCGTCCTGGTGCACAACAGCGAGGGCCCGACGCCGGGCGACTGGCTGCTGTGGGCCGGCAAACGCAGCCCGGTCGATCTGGCCAACCGCGCCGTCACCGATGCCCTCGGTCTCGGCGGACAGATCCCCACGCCGCGACCCATCGCGGCCGGCCTGTTCAATGCGATCCCCGAAGCCCCGGCGCTGGCGGCTCCGCACATCGCCGACGCCGGTGCGCCGACGAGCTACGAGCTGTCGACCCAGGTGCCCGTCGGTGGCGTGGTGGCGGCCTACGACGCCGACAACACCGCCCGCTACTACGCGGTGCTCAATGACGGCCTGCAGCCGGTCTCGCCGGTACTGGCCGCAATCCTGCGCAACACCAACTCCTATGGCCTGGACCAGGCGCCGCGGATCGGGCCCGACGAGGTGTCGCGGATGCCCGTGTCGCACGCCATCGACACCGCCGGCTACCCGGAGGCTCCGGTCAAGCTGGTCGCGCCGTCGACTGCTCCGGTGACCTGTGCCCAGTGGATCAAGCCGACGGGTGCCACCGAGAGCAAGCTGTCGGTCCTCTCCGGTGCGGCGTTGCCGGTGCCGGACGGCCTGCACACTGTCGACCTGGTCGGAGCGGGCAGTAACGGCGCCGCCAACCGGGTCGCGCTCACTCCGGGCAGCGGCTACTTCGTCCAGACTGTCGGGGCCGAGCCGGGCTCGCCGACCGCAGGCTCTTTGTTCTGGGTCAGCGACACCGGTGTCCGCTACGGCATCGACACCGCCGGCGACGCCAAAGTTGTCGAGGCGCTTGGCCTCACCTCCCCGGCCCTGCCCATTCCGTGGTCGATCCTGACGCAGTTCGCGGCCGGTCCGACCCTGTCCCGTGGCGACGCCCTGACCGCACACGATGCGCTGTCGCCCAACGCAAATGCTGCACGCCTGGAGGCGACGACCCGATGAGCCGGCTGATCTTCGAGCACCAGCGCAGGCTGGCCCCGCCGACCACCCGCAAGGGCACCATCACGATCGAGCCGCCGCCCCAGTTGGAGCGGATGGTCCCGCCGTCACTGCTGCGCCGGGTGCTGCCTTACCTGATCGTCATCCTGATCGTGGGCATGATCGTGGCCCTGTTCGCCACCGGCATGAAGATGATCTCGCCGACGATGCTGTTCTTCCCGTTCGTGCTGCTGCTGGCCGCCACCGCGCTCTACCGCGGCGGCAACAAGATGCGCACCGAGGAGGTCGACGCCGAACGCGCCGACTACCTGCGCTACCTGTCGGTGGTGCGCGACAACGTCCGTGCCCATGCCGCCGAGCAGCGCAAGGCGCTGGAGTGGTCACACCCGGAGCCTGCAGATCTGGCCTCCGTCCCGGGCACGCGCAGGCAGTGGGAACGCGATCCGCGCGACAGCGACTTCCTGGTGCTGCGCGCCGGATTGCACGATGTGCCGCTGGATGCCGCGCTCAAGGTCAAGGACACCGCCGACGAGATCGACCTGGAACCGGTGTCGCACAGCACCCTTCGCGGTCTGCTCGACGTGCAGCGCACCGTGCGTGATGCCCCGACCGGCATCGACGTCACCAAGCTCGCCCGGATCACCGTGATCGGTGAGGCCGAGGAAGTCCGGGATGCGTTGCGGGCCTGGATCGCCCAGGCCGTCACCTGGCACGATCCGACCATGCTCGGGGTGGCGCTGGCCTCTCCCGACATCGATTCCGACGCCTGGTCGTGGCTGAAGTGGCTTCCGCACGTGGATATCCCGTCGCAGGCCGACGGTGTCGGCCCGGCCCGGTACCTGACCACCGGTGTCGCCGAGCTGCGCGAGCACCTCGACTCGGCCCTGGTCGGCCGGCCCGCGTTCCCGGCCGAGGCGGACCAGGTGCTCAAGCACCTGCTGGTCGTCCTCGACGATCCCGAGGCCGATCCCGATGACATCGCGCGGAAGCCCGGGCTGACCGGCGTGACCGTGATCCACCGCAGCGACAAGCTGCCGAACCGTGAGCAGTACCCGGATCCCGAGCGGCCCATCCTGCGGGTCACCGAGGGCCGGATCGAGCGGTGGCAGAGCAGCGGCTGGCAGCCCTACGTCGGTCAGGCTGACACGATGTCGGCCGCCGAGGCCGCCCACATCGCGCGGCGGTTGTCGCGTTGGGACTCCAACCCCGGTTACGTGCGCTCCACCGCCACCGGCGGTGCCACCTTCGGCACGCTGCTCGACATCCCGGATGCCTCGGCCCTGGACGTGGCCAGCCTGTGGGCCCCGCGTAACCGTGACGACGAGCTGCGGGTTCCGATCGGCGTCACCGCCACCGGCGAACCGCTGTACTTCGACCTCAAGGACGAAGCCGAGGGCGGCATGGGCCCGCACGGCCTGATGATCGGTATGACGGGCTCGGGCAAGTCCCAGACCCTGATGTCGATCCTGTTGTCGCTGTTGACCACTCACTCCGCCGACCGGCTCATCGTGATCTACGCCGACTTCAAGGGTGAGGCCGGAGCCGACATCTTCCGCAACTTCCCGCAGGTCGTCGCGGTCATCTCGAACATGGCCGAGAAGCGGTCGCTGGCCGACCGGTTCGCCGACACCCTGCGCGGTGAGGTGGCCCGCCGTGAGCAGCTGCTCAAGGAGGCCGGCCGCCGGGTGCAGGGCAGCGCCTTCAACTCGGTGACCGAGTACGAGGCCGCGATCGCCGCCGGGCATGACCTGCCGCCGATGCCGACACTGTTCGTGGTCGCCGACGAGTTCACGTTGATGCTCGCCGAGCATCCCGAGTACGCGGACCTGTTCGATTACGTTGCGCGCAAGGGCCGCTCGTTCCGGATCCACATCCTGTTCGCGTCGCAGACCCTCGACGTGGGCCGCATCAAGGACATCGACAAGAACACGTCGTACCGGATCGGCCTGAAGGTGGCCAGCCCCAGCATCTCTCGCCAGATCATCGGGGTCGAGGACGCCTATCACATCGAATCGGGCCGCGAGCACAAGGGCGAGGGCTTCCTGGTGCCCGCCCCTGGTGCGGTGCCGGTCAAGTTCCGGAGCACCTATGTCGACGGCATCTACGACCCGCCGCGGGCCGAGAAGTCGATCGTGGTCCGGGCACTGCCGCAGCCGCAGCTGTTCACGGCCTCGCGGGTGGAGCCTGAACCCGATACCGTGATCGTCACGAACGAGCCCGAGATCGACGTGCTGCCGCCGCGCAAGCTGATCGCCACCATCGGCGACCAGTTGGCCACCTACGGCCCGCAGGCACCGAAGCTGTGGCTGCCGCCGCTGGATGGCGCGATCGCCCTGGACGACGTGCTGGCCCGCACCGAGGTGGAGCCCGGTCAACTGCGTTGGCCGCTCGGCGAGATCGACAAGCCGTTCGAGATGCGTCGCGACGCCCTGGTGTTCGACGCCAACTCGTCGGCAGCCAACGTGCTGATCCACGGCGGTCCGCGCTCGGGCAAGTCGACCGCGTTGCAGACCTTCGTCCTGTCGGCCGCAGCGCTGCACTCGCCGAGCGAGGTCAGCTTCTACTGCCTGGACTACGGCGGCGGACAGCTCGCCGGCCTGGAGGGTCTGGCCCACGTCGGCAGTGTGGCCACCCCGCTGGAGCCCGAGCGCATCCGGCGTACCTTCGGCGAGCTCGAGCAGCTGCTGCAGGCCCGCCAGCGGCAGGGCGCCGTGAGCCGGGTGGGTAGTTACGCAGACGGGTATGGCGAGGTCTTCTTGATCATCGACAACCTGTACGCGTTCAGCCGCGACAACACCGACACGTTCAATACGCGTAACCCGTTGCTGGCCAAGGTGACCGAGCTGGCCAACACTGGCCTTGCCTACGGCATCCACGTCGTGATCACCACGCCGAACTGGCTGGAGGTGCCGTTGGCGATGCGTGACGGCCTGGGTCTGCGACTCGAGCTCAAACTGCACGACAGCCACGACAGCATCGTGCGGGTGGTGGGTGCGCTGCGCCGGCCGGCCGAGTCGGTGCCCGCCGATCAGCCGGGCCGCGGCCTGACCATGGCCGCCGAACACTTCCTGTTCGCCGAGCCGCAGCTGAGCGACATCGCCGTCATCAACGCCCGCTACCCGGGCCAGAGTGCACCCCCGGTGCGGCTGCTGCCGACCGCGCTGGCCCCCGCCGCGCTGGCCCCGCTGTACCCGGCCGCCGAACAGGTGGTCATCGGGCAGCGTGAAGAGGATCTGGCACCGGTGGTGCTGGACTTCAAGCACAACCCGCTGCTGGCGGTGTTCGGCGATACGAAGTCGGGTAAGACCACGCTGCTGCGTCACATCATCCGGACCATCCGGGAGAACTCCCGGCCGGACGAGGTGGCCTTCACCGTCATCGACCGACGACTGCATCTGGTCGAGGAGCCGTTGTTCCCGGACAACGAGTACACGGCCAACATCGACCGCGTGCTGCCCGCGATGCTGGGACTGTCGGCGCTCATCGAGAAGCGCCGTCCGCCGGCCGGTTTGAGCCCGCAGGAGCTCAGCGCGTGGAACCAGCGGTCCGGGCAGGACGGCCACACGCACTACCTGATCATCGACGACGTGGACCAGATTCCAGACGGCCCCGCGGTCAGCGGTCCATTCGCCGGACAGCGTCCGTGGACCAACATCGTCGGATTGTTGGCCGAGGCCACCGATCTGGGTCTGCGCGTCATCGTGACGGCCCGTGCCACCGGATCGGCCCACGCCGTGATGACGGCACCGCTGCTGCGTCGCCTCAATGATCTGCAGGCGACCACGTTGATGCTGTCGGGCAATCCGGCCGACAGCGGCAAGCTCCGTGGACACCGGTTCGCCCGGTTCCCGGCGGGGCGCGGCATGTTGCTCGGCGACGGTGACGCACCCGAGTTCGTCCAGCTCGTCAACCCACTCATCGATGACACGGCACTTTCCGTGAACAACGGGCGAAAGGAATTCTGATGACATTGCGGGTAGTTCCAGAAGGATTGACCGCCGCCAGCGCGGCCGTGGAGGCGCTCACCGCGCGCCTGGCCGCCGCTCACGCGGCAGCCGCCCCACTGGTCTCGGCGGTGATTCCGCCTGCGGCCGACGCGGTTTCGCTGCAGACCGCGACCGGCTTCAGCGCCCACGGTGCCCAGCACTCGACGATGGCCGCACAGGGTGTCGAGGAGCTCGGACGCTCCGGCGTCGGCGTCGGCGAGTCCGGTGCCAGCTACATGACCGGTGACGCGATGGCGGCTTCGTCCTACCTGACTGCGCGCGGCATCTGAGATGACTGCCCCCATTTGGATGGCCCTACCACCCGAAGTGCACTCGACGCTGCTCTCCAGCGGTCCAGGCGCCGGGTCGTTGCTGGCTGCCGCGGGGGCCTGGCAGTCGCTGAGCACCGAATACGCGTCGGCGGCAGCAGAACTCACCAGCGTGCTGGGCTCGGTGCAGGCCGGGTCCTGGGAAGGGCCGAGCTCGGAGCAGTACATCACCGCGCACGGGCCCTACCTGACCTGGCTGGCGCAGCAGAGCGCGAACAGCGCTGCGGTGGCCGTGCAGCACGAGACGGCGGCCGCGGCGTACACCACGGCCGTGGCGGCCATGCCGACCATGCCCGAGCTGGCGCTCAACCACGTGGTGCACGGTGTGCTGCTCGCGACGAACTTCTTCGGCATCAACATGATTCCGATCGCGGTCAACGAGGCCGACTACGTGCGGATGTGGATCCAGGCCGCCACCACCATGGCCACCTACCAGGCTGTCTCGGGGGCCGCCGTGATGGCGGCGCCGACCAGCACGCCGTCGCCGATGCTGCTCAAGCCGGGCGCCGGGGAAGCCGGCGCCGCCTCGGCCAACGCACAGCAGATGATGGCGCAGGCGACGGCGACGGATTCGGGTTCAGCGCTGACCAACGCCGACGCGACGGCCGACAACGAGTACCCCAACCTGCCGCAGTGGCTGGTCGATTACCTCGGTAACGACTCGATGATCGGCGGCAAGGAGCTGCTGAGGTTCCTCAACGATCCGCTCGGAACCATCCAGAGCATGCTCACGGACCTGATGACCAACCCGTCCGGCTTCCTGACCACCTGGGGTCCGTTCCTGTTCGGCGTCATCTATCAGTTGATCTTCCAGCCGGTGGGTTGGGGAACGTGGATCGGTGTCGCGCTGTCGCCGTTCCTGGCCCCACTGCTCGGCATGGGCCTTGCCGCACTGGGTTTCCTCGATCTGCTTCCCACCGACGATGTGGCACCGGACGAGGCTCCCGCCGACGCCGATGTTCCGGCGGGACCGGTGCGCGCCGATCAGGGGCTGCCGATGGCCGGCCTGTCCCCGGCGGGTTTCGGCGGTGGAGCCGGCGCGGGCGCTGCGCCCGCCGCTGCGCCTGCCGCCGGAGGTGTCGCCGCACCGGCACCCGTCGCGGCGGCAGCCTTCGCACCGTATGCGGTACTCGGCAGTGACCCCGACGAGGGATTCAGCCCGACCGTGGGCGGCAAGTCCAGTGCCTCGGCACCGGCTTCCGGCATCCCCGCGGCGGCATCCGGTGTGGCCGCATCGCTGGCGGCACGGCGCAAGCGGCGTCGCAAGCGCGGTGCGGCATTGGAAGACCACGCCTACGCGGATGCCTACATGGACTACGAGCAACCCGACCCGGACCCGGCACCGAAGCCGGAGCCGCGGGTGCGGGCGTCCGAAAGCGGCACCGGCACGATCGGATTCACCGGTACCGAGACGAAATCCGATACCACGGCGGCCGGTCTGACCACGCTGGCCGGCGAGAGCTACGACGAGAGTCCGTCCTCGCCGATGCTGCCCGGTTCCTGGGAACCCGGTGATTCGCAAGGGGGTACCCGCAGCTGACCAGATCATCTTCATCACGTTCGATGCACCGCCAAATGTCTACGACCCGAAAGGAAAATCCATGAGCATGTTGGACGCTCACATCCCCCAGCTGATCGCCTCCGAGGCGGCGTTCAGTGCCAAGGCCGCCCTGATGCGCAGCACCATCGCGCAGGCCGAGCAGGCTGCCATGTCGTCGCAGGCCTTCCACATGGGTGAGGCCTCGGCTGCCTTCCAGGCCGCGCACGCCCGATTCGTCGAGGTCTCGGCCAAGGTCAACGCCCTGCTCGATTACGCGCAGCTCAACCTCGGCGACGCCGCGGGCACCTACGTGGCCCAGGATGCCGCCGCGGCCAGCACCTACACCTCCATCTGACCGAGCTAGATCTACAGGGATACAGGAGTTTTCATGTCTCAGATCATGTACAACTACCCGGCCATGCTGGCTCACGCCGGCGAGATGAACACCTACTCGGCTGCGCTGCACGCCGTCGGTGCCGACATCGCCGCCGAGCAGGCCGCACTGAGCAGCGCCTGGCAGGGTGACACCGGTATGACCTACCAGGCCTGGCAGGCCCAGTGGAACCAGGCGATGGAAGAGCTGACCCGGGCGTACCGGGCCATGGCGTCCACTCACGAGATGAACACCATGTCGATGAGTGCGCGCGACGCCGCCGAAGGCGCCAAGTGGGGCTGATGCCGGTGACCTGTGGGGGCTAACGCCGTCGAGCTGACCACCGACCAGGCCTGGTACCTCGCCGAGGTACTGGGCGCCGGGGCGTACCCGTGGGTGCTGGCCATCACGCCGCCCTACAGCGAACCGGCACAGCGGGCCGGCTTCGTTGCCGGACAGGCCGCTGAACTGACCAGGATGGGCGTGCTCGACGCCGGTGGCGGAGTCAATCCGCGGGTGGCGCAATGGGTTCGGCTGGCCTGCCGGGCGACCCAGTGGCTGGACCTGCGGTTTGTCTCCGGGCCGGGAGATCTGCTGCGAGGCATCGTGGCTCGGTCGGAAGGCCGGACTGTTGTCGTGCTGCGCAACGCACAGTTGGTGACGTTCACCGAGATGGACATCGCCCACCCGCACGCCCTGGGTCCGGTGCTCACGGCCGGGCTGTCACAGCGCAAACCGGCCCGGTTCGAGGAGTTCGCGCTGCCTGCCGCGGCCGGCGCCCGCGCCGACGAGCAGATCCGAAACGGCACCCCGTTGACCGAGGTGCTGGGATTTCTCGGGGTCCCGTCCTCGGCCCGCCCGATCGTGGAGGCGGTGTTCGACGGGCGCCGGACGTACGTGGAGATCGTGGCCGGTGAGCATCGCGACGGACACCGGGTCACCACCCAGGTGGGGGTCAGCATCATCGACACCCCCGGAGGCCGGATTCTGGTCTCCCCGTCGAAAGCCTTCGACGGGGAGTGGATCTCGACCTTCACGGCGGGAAGTGCCGACGCGATCGCGATGGCGATCGAACGGCTCACCGCCTCACTACCGAGCGGTTCCTGGTTCCCGGACCAACCGCTCATCCGCGACTTCGACAGCGAAGCCGTCAATGACATTTTTTCTAATAACGATGTACCCCACCAAGATCCACGCTCCATGAGAAGAACCCAGAAAGCATAGGAATGTCCGACAACACTGTGATGCCGATCGTCCGGGTGGCCGTGCTGGCCGCTGGAGACGACGGTGGCCGGCTGACCGAGATGGCCCTGCCGTCCGAGCTGCCGCTGCGCGAGATTCTGCCCGCGGTCCAGCGCATCGTGCTGCCCCCCAACGCCGGCGGCGATGATGGCGCGAGCGCCCCGGACCCGGTGCGGCTCAGCCTGGCCCCGGTGGGGGGTGCTCCCTACAGCTTGGACGCCACCCTCGACACGGTCGGTGTGGTGGACGGGGATCTGCTTGCGCTGCAGGCCGTCCCCGCCGGCCCGGCCGCCCCGCGCATCGTCGAGGACATCGCCGACGCCGCGGTGATCTTCTCGGCTGCCCGCCGACGCCCGTGGGGCACCGCGCACATTGCCCGGGGTGCGGCGCTGGCCGTGATCGGGCTGATCCTGGTGGGCACCGGCCTGGCCGTCGCCCATCGCGTGCTGACCGGTGAACTGCTCGGGCTGTTCGTGGTGAGTGGTATCGCCATCGCCGCCGTGCTCGCCTCCCTGTCGACCAGGAGCCGATCGGGGGCCCTGGCGACCGCGTTGGCCGTCACCGGGCTCGTCCCCGTCGGCGCGGCGTTCGCTCTCGGTGTGCCAGGCGGTTTCGGTGCGCCCAGCATCCTGCTGGCCGCGGCCGGAGTGGCGGCATGGTCGCTGATCAGCATGGCCAGCTCACCCGACGACCGGGGTATCGCGGTGTTCACCGCGGCCACGGTGGCCGGAGCCGGGGTGTTGCTGGTCGCCGGTGCGGCCTCACTGTGGGAGATCAACGCGACCGTGATCGGGTGTGCCCTGATCCTGATCGCCCTGGTGGTCACGGTCCAGGCCGCCCAACTGTCCGCGATGTGGGCCCGCTTCCCGCTGCCGGTCATCCCGGCGCCGGGTGATCCTTCCCCGTCGGCACAACCGCTTTCGGTGCTGGCCGACCTGCCGCGCCGGGTCCAGGTGAGCCAGTCGCACCAGACCGGCGTGATCGCCGCGGGTGTGCTGCTCGGTGTCGCGGGATCGGTGGCCCTGGTGGCTTCGTCGACCGCGTCGCCGTGGGCCTGGTACGTGGTCGTCGCTTTGGCGCTCGGTGCTGTGCTGCGGGCTCGTGTCTGGGATTCCGCCTCCTGCAAGTCCTGGCTGCTGGCCCATCCGTACGTGCTGTCCGTTGCCCTGTTGGTGGCCTTCGCGATCGACGGCCGGTACCAGGCTGCCTGGTTGGCGCTGGCGGTGCTCGCGGCGCTCGTCGTGGTGTGGGTTTTCGCCGCGCTGAATCCGCGGGCGGCGTCGCCGGATACCTACTCGCTGCCGATGCGGCGCCTGGTGGGCTTCCTGGCGACCGGGCTCGATGCTTCGCTGATTCCGGTGATGGCCTTCCTCATCGGGCTGTTCAGCCTCGTTATCGACAGGTGATGAATCGGTGATCCACAAAAGTCTGGGTGTCCTGGCCACAGCCGGTCTGGTGCTGTTGGTCGGCTCCCCGTCAGCGGGTGCGGTGAGCCCGCCCGAGGTCGACCCGCAGGTCGCCCCACCAGCCGGCAGTGCCGGTCCGGTGGAGGCGATGGCGCAGCGTTCGGCGTGCGTCGCCACCGAGGCGAGGCCGGGTACCGATCCCGGTGCGGTCAACCCGAACCAGTTGGCGCTCAACCTGTCCGGTGCCTGGAAACAGAGCCGGGGGCAGGGGCAGACCGTTGCGGTCATCGACACCGGAGTGCAGCCGGGACCCCGGTTGCCCCATGTCGAGGGCGGTGGAGACTTCATCGAATCCACCGATGGCCTGACCGACTGTGACGGCCATGGCACCGCGGTCGCCGGTCTGATCGCCGGCCAACCCGGATCCGACGGGTTCTCCGGCGTGGCGCCGGAGGCCCGGTTGATCTCGATCCGGCAGAACTCACCGCGCTTCGCGCCGCGTACGCCCAGCGCCGACGCCGCCGAGGCCCGCGCCGTCGCCGATGTGGCCAGCCTGGCCCGGGCCGTGGTGCGTGCCGCCGACATGGGTGCGCGCGTCATCAACATCTCGGTGGTGACGTGCCTTCCCGCCGACAAACAGGTCGACCAGACCGAACTCGGTGCGGCACTGCGTTATGCGGCGGTCGAGAAGGACGCGGTCATCATCGCGGCCGCGGGCAACACCCAGGGTGGGGTCACCACCGGGACCGCGTGCGCGTCCAATCCGCTGTCCGGAACTCCGGGTGATCCGCGCAACTGGGGCGGCGTCTCCTCGGTGTCGATCCCGTCGTGGTGGCAGCCCTACGTGTTGTCGGTCGGCGCGCTGAACGCCACCGGGCAGCCGTCCGGATTCACCATGGCCGGCCCCTGGGTCGGGATCTCGGCGCCGGGCGAGAACATCTCCTCGGTGAGCAACGGACCCGGCGGAGGGTTGGCCAACGCGCTGCCCACCGATCAGGGCAAGCTGATCCCGCTCAGCGGTACCAGTTACGCCACGGCTTACGTGTCCGGCGTTGCAGCCCTGGTGCGCAGCAAGTTTCCCGATCTGAACGCCCGCCAGGTGGTGCACCGGTTGACCACGACCGCGCAGGGCGCCGCCCGCTCGCCGTCGAACATCATCGGCGCCGGGGGTGTCGATCCGGTGGCCGCACTCACCTGGGATGTCGCAGACATGCCGCTGGACGGACCGGCGGCTCCTGCAGGCAAACCCATTGCCGCACCACAAGAACCAGCCCCGCGTGACAACACCGGCCGAATCGTCGCTTTCGCCGGCACCGGAGCACTTGCGCTGGCGGCCATTGCCGTTGCGTTCAGCGCGTACAGACGGAAGGACCATTCATGACCGCCCGACTTGCGTTGGCGTCGCTGTTCATCGTCGCAGCCGTCCTGGCCCGGCCATGGCAGACCAACACCGAACGGTGGGTGCTCGGAGTTTCCGTCGCGGCTGTGGTGCTGTTGCTCGCCTGGTGGGGTGGGCTGTTCCTGACCACGCGGGTCGCCCGGCACATCGCCGTGTGGCGGCGCAACCTCGCCAAGAGCCGGCCGGCTGACAAGCCGGGCGTGGAGACCGTCACGCTGCGGGTCGATCCCGCGGACCCGGCCCAGTTGCCGGTGGTGGTCAGCTACCTGGACCGCTACGGCATTCGCTGCGACAAGGTCCGGGTCACCCACCGTGACGCCGGTGGCACCCGCCGCAGCTGGATCAGCCTGACCGTGGCAGCAGCGGACAATCTCGCTGCGCTGCGCGCCCGTTCGTCGCAGATCCCGTTGCGGGACACCACCGAAATCGTCGGGCGTCGGCTCGCCGACCACCTGCGTGAGCAGGGTTGGACCGTCACGCTCGTCGACGGAGTGGACTCCCCGCTGCCTGACCCGGGTAAGGAAACCTGGCGCGGGGTGAAGGACGACTCAGGATTCGTGGCGGCCTATCGCGTCAGCGTCAGCGACAAGCTGGACGCCGTACTCGCCGGGATCGGCGCCCTGCCGGCCCAGGAAACCTGGACGGCACTGGAATTCACCGGATCTCCGACCCAGCCTCAGCTGACGGTGGGCGCGGCGATCCGCACGGCGGACCGGCCCGCACGCAAGGCGCCGCTGGCCGGCCTGAAACCGGCGGGTGGCCGGCACCGTCCGGCGTTGGCTGCGTTGAACCCGTTGTCCTCGGACCGTCTGGAGGGGGCCCCGGCCGCGCCGCCGAAGGCGCTGCCGGCGTCCGTCGAGCGGTCAGTCGAACATGAAATCCCGCAGGAAGCGGGTCATCCGGCGTAGGTAGTCCGGCTGGCTCACATGTAGCAGGTGGTTGCCCGGGAACCAGTGGAACGCGCAGCGATCCCAGTGTTCCCACAGCATCTCGGCCTGCTGCGGTGGAGCCAGCCGGTCACCCAGGCCGGCGATGATCATCCGTCGGTCCTTGGGCACCAGCGGACGGTAATTCAGCGGCGAGGTGTAACGCGCCGCCGCTTCGATCAAAGCGGGATCGGTTCGGGCCACACGCCGTTGCAGGGCCACCAGCTTGTTGGCCGGGAACCACTCGTCGACCGTGCGATCCGGCGTCACCACAGGAACATTCGGCACCACAGCCTGAATCCGGTCGTCGACACTGGCCAGGAGCGCCGAGGTGAACCCACCCAGTGAAATGCCGGTCAGGGCGATCCGGTCGACACCGGTGGACTCCAGATAGTCGATCACCGAACGGAAGTCGTGCACAGCCTGGGCCATGGCCTCGGAGAAGCCGGCGTACCCGTGGGAAAAGTATCCGTAGCCGCTGAACGGTGAGAACCGTTCGGCGCGTTGACCGTGAAACGGCAAGGTGTACAACAGCACGTCGTATCCGGAGCGGTAGAACCACGGCAACGACAGGAACAGCCCGTTGGCCAGATACGGCGATCCCATGAAACCGTGGATCACACACAACGTCGGGTGCGGGCCGTCGTCATGGCGCCAATGTTGGGCCCGCACAACGTTGTTGCGGGTGAATCCGCCGCACATCTCGCGCAGTGCCGGGTTGACCGCGGTGAAGCCGCTCTGGAACCGGATGTTCTCGACCCGGCCGTGGGCGATCAGCTCGGCAACCGGGTTGGCCTGGCGGGTGGATACCCGGGGTGGCCCGGTGGGCGCCGGGAACGACACCGCGGGATCCTGCGCCGCCGCCAGATCCGCGTAGAACCGCATGTGGTCCTGCTCGGCCCGCGACGCGGCGGGGTGCAGCATCGACGCCAGCGTCGTCGGCACCATCGACGTGGCCACGATCGAGGCGACCCCGGTGCGCAACGCGATGTCGGCGATCGCCGAGGTGTCCACGATGGCCCGCTGCTTCAGCGTCAGCTCGGCGCGCCGCGGAAGGCCGCGCGCACCGGCTTCACCGCCGGGAACGTCGGGAACAGGGATCGGGGGTTCGACCGGATCTGCGCTGGACGGCTCCACGCTTCCCGATGCTAGCCAACTGCTCAGCTCAGCCCGAACAACTTCGCGGCGTTGTCGTGCAGGACATTGCGGCGCCAGGCGTCGTCGACGCCCGGCAGGTCGATCAGGTGGTGGATGGCCTCGGCGTAGCCGTAGGGGATGTTCGGGAAGTCGCTGCCCCACAGGATGTGCTCACCCAGCGCTTTCAGCCGGCTGACCTCGGTGGTGGGGAACGGCATCGTCTCTTCGACGAACGGGGTGAACGCCATCGTGGTGTCCAGCCTCACCTGCTCGAACTGCTCGGCGAGATCCAGGAAGGCGGAGTACTCGGGCATCCCCATGTGCGCGACGATCAGCACCAGCCGCGGATAGCGGGCCAGCAGCTCGGCGATGGGGTCTGGGCCGGTGAACTGACCCGGCACCGGACCGGAACCGCAGTGGATGACCACCGGGACACCGGCGTCCTCGATCAGCCCCCAGACCTCGTCGAGCAGGGGATCGTTCGGGTCGTAGTTGCCTACCTGGATGTGCACCTTGAACACCTGGGTACCTGCGGTGATCGCCTCCGCGACGTACTCGGGGGCCTCGGGTTCCGGGAAGAACGTGGCGGTGTGCAGGCAGTCCGGGGTGCCCTCGGCGAAGCCGACCGCCCACTGGTTGAGCCAGGCGGCCATCTCGGGCTTGTGTGCGTAGATCAGTGAGGAGAATCTGCGGACGCCGAACTCCCGCAGCGTGGCGACCCGCTCGGCCTCGTCGGCGCGGTAGGTGATGGGCCATTCCCGGCCGATCATCGGGCCCTGGCTGTCGAAGTACTGCCACACCTTGTCCATCACGTTCTTGGGCATGAAGTGCGTGTGCACGTCGACGATGCCGGGAAGCTCCAGCTCCGTCCAGATCTTCCGCACTTTCTCCGATTCGTCCATCGCGTCCGACGATATCGACCCGGGTTCGGGGCATGATCGGGGCATGTGGAATCCGGACACGTACCTCGCCTTCGCCGACCATCGGGGCCGGCCGTTCTACGACCTGCTCACGCGGGTCGCGGCGCAGGCGCCACGCCGGGTGGTCGACCTGGGTTGCGGGCCGGGCAACCTGACCGAGACGCTTGCGCAGCGTTGGCCGGGTGCCACGCTGGAGGCCTGGGACAGCTCCCCGGAGATGGTCGCGGCAGCGCAGTCCCGTGGGCTCGAAGCACACGTCGGGGCGATCGAGGAGTGGACGCCGCAACCCGACACCGATGTGGTGGTCACCAACGCGGCACTGCAGTGGGTGCCCACTCATCGCGAACTCGTGGTGCGCTGGGCCGGGCAGCTGGCGCCGGGATCCTGGATCGCCTTCCAGGTGCCGGGCAATTTCGATGCTCCGTCGCACCACGCGGTGCGGGAACTGGCCCGTCGTGAACCGTTCATGGAGCCGCTGCGCGACATGCCGTGGCGCGATGTCGGCCAGGTGGACACGCCCGTCGAATACGCCGGGCTGTTGACCGATGCGGGCTGTGTGGTGGATGCCTGGGAGACCACGTACGTACACCAATTGACTGGTGAGACACCGGTTCTGGACTGGATCACCGGGACGGCTCTGACACAGGTCAAGGGTCGGCTGAGCGAGGAGATGTGGGAGCAATATCGCCAGGCCATCATCCCGATGCTGGCCGAGGCCTATCCGAAGCGCGCTGACGGTACGACGTTCTTTCCGTTCCGTCGCGTGTTCGTGGTGGCGCAAGTCGGCTGATCGCGCTGTGCCACGTTTGTCACGCCAGAGTGGCTCTCGAGGTCGAATGCCACTCTGGCGTGACAACGGCGGGGCCTGGGCATTACCTACGACGTAATCGACATGCGTACGTGCGCGGTCGACGATCGACGCATGCCTACGATGGAGACCGCCGACCGAACCGACATCCACTACACCGACACCGGATCCGGGCCGGTGCTGGTGTTCACCCACTCGTGGGGGCTCAACTCGGGCCAGTGGAATCCGATCATCGAAAGCTTGGTGTGCAAGGGTTTTCGCTGTGTCGCCTACGACCGGCGCGGGCATGGAGGCTCGGGCGCCTACGACGGTGAGTGGACGGTGGATCTGCTGGCCGACGACCTGGCCCGAGTGCTCGAACACCTGGATCTCGACGATGTGACGCTGGTGGGACATTCGCTGGGCTGCGGAGAGATCGTGCGTTACCTCAGCCGGCACGCGACCGGTCGGGTGAATCGCGCGGTGCTGGTGGCGGGGCAACTTCCGTTGGTGGTCCAGACCGCGGAAAACCCCGACGGCGTCCCCGAGGCGATGCTCGACGCCATGCTGGTGGAGCTGGAACGCGATGTGCGGCAATGGTGTATCGACAATGCGCCGCCCTTCTTCGGCGACCACCCGGTGTCACCCGAGGTGGTGAACTGGACCATCGATCAGATCGTGGCGTTGCCCGTCGAGACCCTGCTCGCCACGCAGCGGATGGGCGCCCACGCCGACTACCGTGCCGAGCTCGCCGAACTCGATCTTCCGGTGCTGCTGCTCCACGGTGACGCCGACGCGTCGACGCCCATCGAGCTCACCGGACGACGCACGGCCGCACTGCTGCCGCACGCGGAGCTCGTCGAGATCCCGGGCGCCGCCCACGGGCTGTACCTCACCCACGCCGACCGCATCGTCGACGCGATTTCGGTGCATTTGGTAACGCCAGGCGTTACTGGATGCACCGAAATCACTGGTTAGCGGCGGGTGTTGAGCAGGTCGACGACTTGTTGGACCAGGTCGTCGATGACGGCGCCGGTCGTGTCGAGCACCAGGTCCGGGTTCTCCGGGGCCTCGTAGGGGGCGTCGACGCCGGTGAGCCCGGTGAGCTCGCCGGCGCGGGCCCGCGCGTAGAGCCCTTTGGGATCGCGGCGTGCGCATTCTTCGACGGGGGTCGCGACATGCACCTCGATGAACGGCAGCTTGGCGGCGTCGTTGAGTGCCCGAGCAGTCTCCCGATCGGACTTGAGCGGCGACACCAAAGACGCCAGGGCCACGACGCCGGCATCGGCCAGTAGCCGGGTCAGATGTCCGACGCGGCGGATGTTCTCGGTTCGGTCACCGGCGGAGAAGCCGAGATCATCGGACAGGCCGTGGCGCAGATTGTCGCCGTCGAGCAGATACGCCACCTGACCCGATTCGACCAGGGCCCGCTCGACGGCCACCGCCAGCGTGGACTTGCCGGACGCGGGTAGGCCGGTGAACCAGATCGTGGCGCCGCGTTGCCCCGTGCTGTTCCAGCGGTAGTCGCGGTCCAGTGACGAGGGGTGCCATTTGATGTCTGAGCGGTTGTGCCCGCTCGGCTTGAGCTCCCGGGCCTGCAGGATGATCCCGGCGCCGACGGTGTCATTGGACACCTCGTCGATGAGGATGAACGCCCCGTTGTCGCGGTTGTCGGCGTAGTTGTCGGCGACGAGCACCGAGCTGGTACGCAGCGTGACCGAGCCGATGTCGTTGAGTGCCAGCTCAACCGGGGTCTCGACCTCGTCCAGGGTTTCCGGGTCCAGCTTGGTGTGCAACTCCTGGACCGTGGCCCGCACCGTGCGGGCACCTTGCTTGAGTGCCAGCCGGTCTCCGGCGCGCAGCGGATCGTCGAAGAACCAGCACACCGTCGCGTCGACCTCACGGGCCAGCACCGGCAGCACTGGCTCCGAGAGCCCACTGACGAGGACGTCGCCGCGGCCCACATCGATGTCGTCGGCCAGCTCGATCGAAACCGACAGCGGCGCAACGCCCACCGATCGGTCATCGTCGAGCGTGTCCAGGGCCGTCACCACCGAGCGGGTACCAGCCGGCAGGCTCACGACGGGGTCACCTACCTGAAGCGTGCCCGCGGACAGACGGCCGGTGTAGCGACGGCGCTGTTCCGCTGTCGGCCGCGATACCCATTGGACGGCGAGTCGCAGGCTGGCCGGATCGGCATGCGGCGCAGACAGTTCGACGCCCTCGAGGTATTCGAGCAGGGTCGGGCCGTCGTACCAGGGAGTGTTCTCGGAGCGGTGCACCACATTGTCGCCGAGCTTGGCCGCGATCGGGATGACCGTCAGATCGAGCCCGCCAAGGCGGTCTGCCACCTGCTGCAGTTCCCGTTCGACCTCGGCGAACCGGCCTTTGTCGAAGTCGACCAGGTCGATCTTGTTGACCGTGGCGACAAAGTGCGTGATGCCCAACAGCTTTGCGATGCGGGCGTGGCGACGGGTCTGACGCAGCACTCCGGCCCGGGCATCGACCAGCAGGATCGCCACGTGCGCATTGGAGGCGCCGGTGAACATGTTGCGGGTGTAGCGCTCGTGCCCGGGGGTGTCGGCCAGGATGTAACTGCGGGTGGCGGTGGAGAAGAAACGGTAAGCGACATCGATGGTGATGCCCTGCTCCCGTTCGGCCCGCAGTCCATCGGACAGCGCAGCCAGGTCGGCCACCCCTTCCGAATCGGTGACAGCCTCAAGGTGGTCCAACGGCAGGCTGTCGGTGTCGTGCAGCAGGCGGCCGATCAGGGTGCTCTTGCCGTCGTCCACCGAACCGGCGGTGGTGATGCGCAGCAGTTGACGCGGCCGTGCCTGATTCCCCGTCGCTCCGCTGCGCTCGGCTCGCCTCGTCATCAGAAGTACCCCTCCCGTTTCCGGTCTTCCATCGCCGCAACGGACGTTCGGTCATCGGCGCGGGTCTCGCCGCGTTCGGAGACGGTGGCCGCTGAGATCTCGGCGATCACCCCGTCGATGGTGGTGGCCCGTGACCGCACGGCTCCGGTGATGGTCAGGTCGCCGACGGTGCGGTAGCGCACCCACTCCACCGCCGCCTTCTCGGCGCCGGCGGGTGCGGCGTACTCCGACACCGCGAGCAGGATGCCGTCGCGCTCGAACACCTCGCGCTCGTGGGCGAAGTAGATCGACGGCAGCTCAAGGTTTTCCAGCTCGATGTAGCGCCAGATGTCGAGTTCGGTCCAGTTCGAGAGCGGGAACACCCGCACCTGCTCACCCTTGCGGATCCGGCCGTTGTACAGCGACCACGGCTCAGGGCGCTGGGCTCGCGGATCCCACTGACCGAACTCGTCGCGGAAACTCAGGATGCGTTCCTTGGCCCGCGCCCGCTCTTCGTCGCGGCGGGCGCCGCCGAACGCCGCGTCGAATCCACCGGCCTCCAGCGCATCCAGCAGCGTGCGCGTCTGCTGGCGGTTGCGGGAGGCTCCCGGACCGGGATCGGCTACCCGACCGCTGTCGATGGTCTCCTGTACCGAGGCCACCACCAGCTTGTGGCCGAGCCCGGTGGTGCGGCGGTCGCGGAACTTGATGACCTCGTCGAAGTTGTGCCCGGTATCCACATGCAGCACCGGGAACGGCAACGGTGAGGGGCGAAAAGCCTTCTCGGCCAACCGCAAAAGGACGATGGAATCCTTGCCCGCCGAGAACAGCAGCACCGGCCGCTGCAGTTCGGCGACGACCTCGCGGATGATGTGCACCGCCTCGGCTTCCAGCAGTCGTAACTCGTCGACATGCACAGTGTCAGAAGCTGTCATACCGGCAACCCCTCTTTCTCGGCATCGCGGCGGTAGCGGTCCACCCATTCGTCGGATCGCTGATCTGCCTGACGTTCCAGAACCGGCTGCGGCGCCAGTCGCGGGTCCAGGCCCAGCGCCTCCAGCACCGTGGCCACCACGGTCGTCAGGTTGCGCCACAGGTACGGGTAGGACACGTCGATGGGGGAGATGTTCTCCTCGGCGAACCAGGAGCGCCAGCCTTCCTCCTGGGCCTGCATCAGCCGGATCACATGGGCGATGGCGCCCGCGTGGTACTCGGCACGGGCATCGCGCACCGGATCGGCCCGGCCGCGCCACACCCTGGTCTGCACCGCCCGCCAGAACGAAACCGCCTGCGACACAACGTCAGGGCGGTAGACGTGGACGAGCACCGGGTCGCCGCCGGTGACATCGCGGATCGCGGCGAGCAGGCCGGGCCCGGATCGTTCGGGCAGACCCTCGACGCGGTCCAGCAGCAGCGGCGTCTGGTTCCACATGAGTTTCCCGCCCCACACCCCGTTGGGGGTCCGGCCGACGGTGCGGATGTAGTCACGCCAGATCTCGGCCGGGGCCAGGTCCGGCTTGCCCTCGACCAGGGGGTCGAGCAGGCGCAGGATCGACTCGTCCTCGACACCGGCGAACCACTCCCGCGGCTGCGGCGACATGCTGGTGGTCGGCAGGTACTGGAAGAACTCCTGGGGTTCGCCGGCCATGCCGGTGGCACGCAGGGATTCCACCAGCAAGGTGCTGCCGCTGCGCTGGGATGCGAGCACCAGGTAGGCCGTCGGATGATCTGGCATGGGCGAGACTCTAACCATGATTTGTTTGCGGCGCCTATTTAAGTGGGCGTCAAGAGTTTTCGTTCACCGTGAGGAAAACTATTGGCGGGTATCGGTGATGCCGCGGTCGGCGGCGATGGCCGATCTGCTGGTGGCGGGACGGCCATGGATATGCAGATACGTCTCGGTGTAACGCTCCGATATCCGGGTGCCGGCGAATTCAGAGGGAATGACATCCAGCGTCTTCTCGCGCCAGTCGTTCAGTAACAGTGCCAAGTCGTTCGCGATCGCCTCGGCCTTGTCGGTGGCGTCCGCTCCCAGCAGGTTGTTGTTCTCGGTCGGGTCCGCGACGAGGTCGTACAGTTCGCGACCGGGACGCGGGCTCAGGACGGTATCGCCGAGTGCACGTCCCGAGGGGCTGTCGGCGATATCCCACGGCAGGTCCAACAATGGCCGCGCCGCGTAATTCTCGATATAGCTGTATTCCTTTGTGCGAATGGCGCGAATCGGGTCGAAAGAATCGTGATAGGTCTTTGTCGTGTACACCTCGGACCGGACCTCTGCGGTTTCCGTAGGCGTCGCCGTGAGGTTGCTGGCATGGGACAGCCCCTCGACCTCGTCGGGGATCTCGACGCCGAGGAGGTCCAGCAGGGTGGGGAGCAGATCGACCCCGCTGAACAGTTCGTCGTAGCGGCGCGGCGCCACAGCAGACCCCCGCGGCGGGCGCACGATCAAGGCGATGCCGGTGCCCGCGTCGTACAGCGTCGACTTGGCCCGGGGCAATGCCGGCCCGTGGTCGGTCATGAACACCACCCACGTGCTCTCGTCGAGACCGGTCGCGGTCAACGTGGCGAGCAGTTCGCCCACCTTGGCGTCCGCGACCGCGATCGAGCCGTAGAACTCCGCGAGGTCGTCGCGCACCTCGGTGGTGTCGGGCAGATAGTCGGGAGGCTCGACGGACGCGGAATCGGCTGGCTCGTATCGGTCGCGCGGGTACGGCCGGTGCGTCTCGAAGAACCCGGCGGTCAGCAGGAACGGTTGCCGCGGCGGTGCGGTCAGCCAGGCGTTGGCCTGCTCGACGACATACTCGCAGAACGAGTTCGACACGTCGTACTCGGCGTACCCCAGATTGGCCGGCTGCGAAGTTTCGTGTTGCATACCGAACAGGGCTGTGTGCCAGCCTGATTCGGCAAGAAGGTGCGGGAGCGTGCGTACCCCGGCGCGGTACTCCCAGCCGTGGTGGGCCAGGCCCACCAGGCCGTTGCTCTGCGGGTAGCGGCCGGTGAACAGCGAGCCCCGCGACGGTGAGCACAGCGGGGCGGTGGCGTGGGCGCGGGTGAACAGCACTCCCTCGGCGGCGAGGCGGTCGAGGTGCGGGCTGGTCACGTCCGGGTGGCCATATACGCCGAGGTAGCGCCCCAGATCATGCCAGTGCACGATCAGCAGGTTCTGCCGTTGCGGCTCGGTCACGTCACATCCTTTCCGTCCACACTACGACCGAACAGCCTGAATGCGCCGCCCGCAACCGTTTGGCTCATCGAGAGCTACTTATCCGGCGTATCGGGCGCGGCGCCGTCGGTAGGGTGGACCCATGCCGACCGCCACCGATCCCGCTGCGGTCAGCGGTTATGAGGCCCGCTGGGAGCAGCACAACACCGAGCGGCGCGCCCAGATCCTGCAGGCTGCGGTGGCATTGGTCGAGGAGAATCCGCCCGGCACGGAGATCTCGATGGTGCGCATCGCCGAGCGCGCCGGGGTGGCGAAGTCAGTGGTGTACCGGCAGTTCACCGGCAAGGACGAGCTTGAGCGACGCGTCCGGTCCTGGGTGTTCGACGATTTTGCCGCGGTTCTCGACACCAACCTCGATGTCTCCAACGGCTCCTTGCGCGACATCCTGACCCGCACCGTGGCGGCGGTCGCCGATTGGATGCTCGATCACCCGCGGCTCGATGACTTCGTCCGGCGCGGTCCGACGTTCGAGAGCGACGGCTCACTCGACGCGGTCAGCGAGCTGAAGCTCCGGATGACCAGGCAGTCCGAGGAGGTCATCGCCGCGATCGCCCAGACCATCGGGGTGGACGACAGCGCGTTCAAGACGGTTCCGTTCGCGGTGGTGACGATGGTGGAAGCCAGCTTGTCGGCCTGGATCCGCGGCGCGGCGCCGGAGCGGTCACGGGAAGAGGTCGTGACGCACCTGGCCGACTTCGCCTGGTACGTCCTGGACGGCGCGGCCCGCGCGAGCGGCCTGGAGATCAACCGCGACGACGAGTTCACGGCCGTGATCGCCGCGCTGACCACGCGCTAGAGCAGTCCGGCGTTGTAATCGCCGACCAGGCTCCGCACGGTTTCCTGGGCGCAGGACTTGTTGGTCCCGATGAAGCCGGTCGGCCCACGTTTGATCCAGCCGGTGACGTACACGCCCGGCGTGACCCGGCCGCCCTCGTGCGGGACCGTGGCGGTGTGCTCGTCGAACGGCAGGCCCGCAACACGCCGGCCTCGATAACCGATGGACGTCAGCACCAGACCGGCGTCGATAACCCGTTCGCGCCCACTCGATTTCACCCGCACTGATCCGTCAGCCGCGGCGACCAGCTCGTTGTGGACGAACTCCACACCGGTGGCCGCGAACCGGCCGCGGATCGTGGTCGGTGACAGCAGATATTCGAGCGCGATCCGGCGATGGCCCGCTCCGCGTGGCGCGGCGCGCAGAATCGCGGACCGCGGATCCGACCCGGACAACATCCGTAGGTCCTCGTCACGCGCGACGACGTCGACACCCGGTGTGGAGCACAGTCCGACCAGTTCGGGGACGGTGAACGCGGACTGCTCGATCCCGCGTCGCCCGACCACGACCACCTCTTCGATTGCACTGTGGCGCAGCGCTTCCAGGGCCTCAGGCGCGATGGCGGTACCCGCGAGCAGGTCCGGGTCGATCGTGAGGATGCGTGCGACGTCAAGTGCGACATTGCCGTTCCCGATCACCACGGCGCGTCGATGGAACAGATCGAAGGAGCGGCCCGCGTGTTCAGGGTGACCGTTGTACCAGGCGACGAAGTCGGTGGCTGAGGTGACGCCGGGCAGGTCGATACCGGGGATGTCGAGCGGACGGTCGGTTGAGGCACCTACGGCGTAAATGACTGCGTGGTGCTCATTCAGCAGATCGTCATGGGTGACGTCGCTGCCGACCTCGACTCCCAGACGCATCGACAGTCGGGGGTCGGCGGTGATGTGGTCGAACTGCCGGGTCACCCCGCGGGTGCGCTGGTGATCGGGGGCCACCCCGTACCGGGCCAAACCGTAGGGTTGCGTGAGTTTTTCATAGACCCGTACCTGGGCGCTGGGAATGGTCAGCACCTCTTCGGCGGCATACATCGCGGCCGGGCCCGACCCGACGATCGCCACGCGCAGGTCGCCCGCGCGCACCTGTAACGGCGGCACCACCGGCGCCAGGACCGGGCGGGGTCGGGGTGTGGCATAGAAATCGGCGTTCAGCGTGGTGAACACGTCCTCCGCGGCGATCAGCTTGGTATGCGGTTTGATCGCATCCACCGGGCATGCCGACACGCACGCGCCGCAATCGACACACTCGACCGGGTCGACGTAGAGCATCTGGGCGGTGTGGAAGTCGGGTTCGTCGGGCGTGGGGTGGATGCAGTTCACCGGGCAGGCGTAGACGCACGAGGCGTCGCTGCAGCAGGACTGCGTGATGACGTGCGGCATCAGGCGAGCGCAACCGCTTCACGGTCCGGCACGCCGCGGTAGCGGGCGGCCTCGCCGTCGATACCGCAGCGCTTCCACACCCTCCGGCCGACCCGGCTCATCAACCCGAGCTCCTCACTGAGAGAACGCATCTCACCGAAGTAGCCGGACAGGATCTTGCGTGAGTGCGGGCTGCGCCAGAACGCGTCCTTGATCACCGCCCGCGGAATCCCGAACTCCTCGCCGAACGACTTCGGGGGCGCCACGATCTCATGGGCCAGCCAGCGCAGCGTCAACGGGAACGCCACACACGCGAAGGTCTTCATCCGCCACGATCGTTGCGGCATATGGGTTTTGAGGAACTCGTGCGCCCAGGAGATGTGGCGGGCCTCCTCGGCGATGTGGATCTGCATGGTGCGCAGCACCGCGGGCGGAATGTTGGCGCCCTCGCGGATCAGGCCCTTCTGGAAATGGTCGATCGGCTCTTCGCCGGCGAGGATGCCTGCCATGAACGCCGTCGGCGAGTACTGGCCGACCAGGCCGATGTACGGCGACAGCCGGCGGAACAGCGGCCGCATGCCGGGCACGTCGACGCCGGACCGGTTGACCAGCTCCTGGAACATCTGGATGTGGTTGCACTCCTCGGTCATCTCGTGCAACGCGTAACGGAACTCGGGCGAGTTGTTGGGCAGCTTCATGATGAACGCCATCAACCCGCGGATGAGGATGCTCTCGAACGCCGCGCCGACCTTGACGGAGTTGAGTGTCCGCCACCGGCCGATCTCGATCTGGCGGGCCAAAGGCTGGCGCTGGTACCAGGCGGTGGCGCCGAGCGGGTCGACGTTCGGTGACAGCACCCACCGCGGATCGTCGAGGTCGATCGCCAGATCGGGGGAGTCCCACGCGATGTCCAGATAGGGATCGAAGCGGCGGCGCACGGAGCCCTCGGACAGTGTCTGCAGCAGATCCCGGTAGTCCGCATCCAGGCGTGCGGTGTCGGGCGAGGTGGAAGCCATGGCGACAATTTACCGAGACATCGGGTCTCGGTAAATACCTGATTTGTGACGGAGTTTGCTACGGGTGGTACGGCACGCCGACCGCGCGGAACACGTATTCCGGGCCGACGTCGAAGGCCAGCGACCGACGCGGCAGTCGTGTCAGCACCTCGTCGGGGATCTCGGTTTTGTAGTGCAGTGAGAGCTTCCCGTGACCGCGCCGGTCGATCTGGGCCACGTCGGCCTGCAGGGTGAGCCCGGTCTCGGTGAGCTCGGCATGCACCGCACCGACCTGCGGGGCTGACCACGGCTGGTCGATGCTGCGGCCGGCGAGTTTGGGCAGGGTGGACATGGTGGCCAGTACCCGGTAGTTGGTGAGAACCAGTGAACCGGCGTAGCTGGCGACGCTCCCGGCCGAGCGCGTTCCCGGGATCGATCCGGTGAAACGCCTGGTCACCGGGATGTACTCGGCCAGGAAGAGGATGCCCTCGGCTTCGGCCTCTGATCGCAGACCTTCCGGCAGTCCGCCGATGTGCATCAGCTTTCGCAGGATCAGAGCCATGCTTCGACGGTAGCGCGCAAACATGGCAAATCGATGGGAGCTGGTAGAGATTATCTGGTGGGATCCCGTGCCAGATGGCTGATCGTGACCGCGGTGGCGGCCGCCGTGGTGTACGCGGCGCTGTGGATCGGCTACGCGATGCAGTGGGCCTGGCTGGCCGATGTCGATGCCGCGGGGCTGGCAGGTCCGTACCGGTACGGCTCGGCGCACCCGGGCTGGGTGACCGCGTGGGACGTGTTCTGCACCGTGCTCGGGCCGTTCGCCTTCCGGTTGCTGGCGTTGGTGCTGATCGTCATTGCGCTGGTGCGTCGCCGGTGGCGCATCGCGTGGTACCTGGTGTTGACCATCGAGCTCAGCGCGGTGACGACCGAGGTGGCCAAGTTCCTGGCCGACCGGCCGCGCCCGTCCACCGCGCTGGTCCACGCCCTGTCCACCTCGTTCCCGTCCGGGCACGCGATGGGTGTGATGGTCTCGGTGCTCGCGCTGTCGGCCCTGGCGTGGCCGACGTTGCGCCCCAACCTGCGGGGCTGGTGGGTGGCGGCCGGGGCGCTCGTCATCGTCGCGATCGGCGTGGGCCGGGTCGTGCTCAACGTCCACCATCCCTCGGATGTGGTGGCCGGCTGGGCCTTGGGCTACATATGGTTCGTGGTGGTGTTCCTGCTGTACCCGCCGTATCCGTCGACGGTCATGGCAGTGGACGAAACACCGGTAGCGCCCGGTACCGCACGGTGAAGCTCGCCTCGCTGAGCGCCTCACCCACCTCGCCGTCATGGGCCAGTGTGGTGGGCCCGTCGACCGCGACGAACCGGAACTCCGGCACCTGAAGCTCGTGATAGAGCGGGCTGCGTTCGAGCCGGCCCAACGCGACCGCCGTCGCGATGCGCAGCCGGCTGAACCGCCGCCCGGTCTCCAGGATCCGCACGTCGATCAGACCGTCGTCGAGACGTGGCCGCTGTGATGGAGCGAACCCGGACGGGAAGTACGTCGAATTGCCCAGGAAGAACAGTTCCGTCTCAAGGGTCTTGTCGTCGTAGCTGATCCGCACCGGAGCTTCCCGGCGCAGCGTCAGGTACAGCGCGTACATCCCGGCCAGTCGCTTGCCCATCCGGTGTTCGAGCTTCTCGCGCATCCGTACGTAGTTCGGGTAGGCGCCGATGCTGGCGGTGTTGATCACCATGCGTTCCTCGTTGAGGCACACCAGGTCGACGTAGGCCGCGGCGCCGTCCTTGATCGCCGTCACGGTGCGGGCCACCGTGTCGCAGCCGATGTCCTTGGCGAAGTGGTTGAACGTCCCGCCGGGGAACACGGCGAGCGGGACCCCCGCCTCGACGGCGATGCCCGCCGCGCACGCCACCGTGCCGTCGCCGCCGCCTACTGCGAGCACGTCGACGCGGGCCGCCGTCTCGCGTAACACCGTCTCGATGTCATCGTCGTCGCCGAGTTCGACGATCTCGGTGCGCGGCAGGGCTTTGCGCACGTCGTCGACGATCCGCGCGCCCGTCCCGTCGCCGGAGGCCGGGTTGATCACCAGTGCGACGCCGGCGCCGTCCGGTCGGGGCTCGGTGCGGTATCGCAGCGGTTCGGATCGGGGAAGGGTGGCGGCCGGGATGGTCGGGACGATGCGGGCGCCGATGACCGCGATGGCGGCGCCGATGCCGAACCCGGCGAACACGTCGCCGGGATAGTGCGCACCCGTGGCCACCCGGGACAGGCCGACCAGGCCGGCCAGCAGAGCCAGCGGCAGGCCGGCGGCCGGGGATTCCAGGCCGACGGCCACCGCGAAGGCCGCCGCGCTCGCGGAGTGCCCTGACGGCAGGGAATGTGAGGTGGGCACACGTCGGGTCCGTCGGGCCAGTGGGATCACGCTTCGGTCCGGTCGTGGTCGCCGCCAGATTCGCTTGGCCACCTGATTGGTCACCAGGCTGGTCACCGCCAGGCTGACCACGCCGCGCGCGGCGCCGCGCCGCAGCGATGTGCCGCCCAGCGCGCCCATGGCGGCCGCGATGGCAAACCACAGCTTGGAGTGGTCTGCGGCCCTGGTCAGCCCGGGCATCACGGAATCCAGTAAGGGGCTCGGTGACTCGGCCACCGCCTCGAAGACCTCACGGTCCAAGGTGCCGAGGCCCTTGCCGATCGCGCGCACATCCATCCCGCCAACGTATCTGTCGCGACCGGATCGTGCTCCAAGCTTTACCGGGCCGAGAGGGGCAGCGGCGACGATGGACGGATGCGCCGTCTGCTCGCCATGCTGTGTGCCGGGGTGTTGGCTCTGGCATGCGCGCCCACGGCCGGCGCCGTCGACCCGCCCTGGTTCGCCCCCTCGGTGGGCAACGCCACCCAGGTGATTTCCGTTGTCGGAGTGGGTGGTTCGAAGGCGAAGATGGATGTCTGGCAACGCGGGCCGGCAGGCTGGCAGCCGGTAGCCGCCGGGATTCCGGCCAACATCGGCTCCAATGGCATGGCCCCGCAGACCCATGACGGGGAGATGAAGACCCCCATGGGCGTTTTCACCCTCGACTTCGCGTTCGGCACCGCCCCCAATCCCGGTGGCGGGCTGCAGTACGTCCAGGTGACACCCGACCACTGGTGGGACGGGGACATGAAGAGCCCGACCTACAACACCATGCAGGTGTGCAAGAAGGCGCAGTGCCCGTTCAACACAGACCCGGCCAGCGGCACCGAGAACCTCGACATCACCGCCTACAAACACGCCATCGTGATGGGCGTCAACAAGGCGCGGGTGCCCGGCAACGGCGGTGCGTTCTTCGTGCACACCACTGATGGCGGGCCGACCGCCGGTTGCGTGGCGATCGACGACGCCATGCTCGTCAAGATCATGCAGTGGCTACGGCCGGGCGCCGTGATCGCCGTCGCGCAATAGCTCAAAGATTCAGCGCAGCACCGGGTTCGAGATTGAAGTTGAGACCCTCCAGCGAGAGGGTGGCGTCATAGGTGCGGTCGTAGCCGGTGCTGCTGATCTTCCAGCCGTCCGCCGTGCGGCGGTAGGTGTCGTGATAGAACGCCGAGCCGAACAGCATGAAGTTCATGCTCGGGACGATCACGCGGTCCTGCAGATACCAGGTGGCGGTGGCGTCGTCGCCGTTGACCTCGATCTCGGGGTGCGCGACGCGATGTTCGGTGATGACCTCGGGACCCAACGAGGCCTTCATGTACTCCACCAGAGGGCCGCGCTCGGTGAAGTGCAGCGTCTTGCCCATGGACTGTCCGTAGTCGCCCGCGACGTCCTCGGTGAGGGTGTCGGCGAACTCGTCCCAGTGCTTGGTGTCGAGCGCACGCAGGTACCGGTATTTGACTTGCTTGATGTCGTCGATGTCACCCATGCCCGACATTGGAGCACACCGGCCACAGCGGGTGTGACGCTATGCCGAACGCGTGAGGTCGCGGGTGGCCGGTCCCTCGATCAGGGTGCCGTCCGGCGCGAAGCGGGACCCGTGCAGTGGGCAGTCCCAGGACTTGTCGGCGTCGTTCCAATTCACGATGCCGCCCAGGTGGGGGCACACGGGCGATACGGTGCGCTCGACTCCGTCGACGACGCTGCGTGCCTCCAGATGCCACGGCGGCCCGCTGACCACGCCGCAGTCCTCGGTGGCGGGCTTACCGATGCGGGTGACCGGAGCGATCCAGCCCTTGGCCATATTCAGCCCGACGGTCAGATTGGCCTGCACCGCGGTGGCGATGCCGGACAGTTCGTGTGGGCTCCAGCTTGCGAAGGCCTCGGCCCAGTCCATCCGACCGCCCAGGATGCGGGCCGTCAGCGCCAGTGAGGCCGCCACCCCGTTGGTCATGCCCCATTTGTCGAAACCCGTTGCCACCAAGATCTCTTCGTGCCCCGGCAGGATCGGGCCGACGTAGGGAAGGGCGTCGATGGGTGAATAGTCCTGCGCGGACCAGAAGTGCGTCTGGAGGGACCCGGGCCAGTGCTGCTTGGCCCACGACGCCAGCTCGTCGGTGGCTGCCGCGGGGTCGCTGCCGCGCCCGACTGGGTGGCCGGCGCCGCCGACGATGAGTCGCTCTCCCTCGGCAGTCGGCGCCGAACGTATTGAGCGGGTGGGGGAATCGGTCGAGATGAACATGCCGCGGGTGATATTGCCCGGCACCTGGAACGCCATGCAGTAGGAGCGGTGGGGAGTCAGTCGCGCGAAGAATCCACCGCGGTCCAGAATCGGGACGCCGGTGGCCAGTACGCAGCGATTGGCGAGTACGTCGACGTCGGTACCGGTGTTCGTCCGCACCCGCAGTTTGAGGCGGGCCCCACCGTCATGGCTGACGCGTTGCACCCTGGCGCCCTCGACCAATCGCCCTTCGCGTTCGTGCAGTTCGGCGGTCAGGCTGTCCAGGAACGGCATGGGATCGAACTGAGCCTGATCGGCCAACCGGACTCCGCCGTGGAACGGAAAGGGCACGTCGGCGTCGTCGACCCACTCGACATCCAGGCCCGCGGTCTGGCAGGCCTTCAGCTCGGCCTTGGCCTTTGCGACCCCGCGAGGTGACTGCGCGTAGGTGTAGGCGTCCTCGTGCTGCAGGCCGATCTGCCGTTGCTCGCAGTAGTCGATCAGCCACTGCTGACCTTCGAGGTTGCCCTGGGCGTACTGCCGGGCCACCTCGGGCGAATGCTTGCCTACGATGTCGGTCATCCGGGTGCCCTGCAGCAGGCTGATCTTCGCGGTGGTGTTGCCGGTCGCGCCCGCACCCGCGGTGCGCCCCTCCAGGACCAGCACATCCCGCCCGGCCCGTGCCAGTAGGGCGGCGGTGACCAGGCCGGTGATCCCGGCGCCGACCACGACGACGTCTGCGCTGCGCGCGGATTCCTCGTCGAGAGTGGGCACGATGCGGTGCTCGGGGCGCTCGGCAAGCCAGAGAGACGTCACGGTTGTGGCTGTACCCGCAGGTGGGGAACTCAAACGTAGGTGCGGAGGGTGCTTCTGGGCGGCGTCAGAAGCATTGATGGGTAACAGCTTTGGGTGTGGGGGTTGGAAAGCCCGGTCGATTCCTCAGTCGGGTGCAATACCCGCCCGGGCCGCTGTGGCGAGTGTGCAGGCTTTCGCGACGGGCGCTCGACGTCCGGCCCGAGAAGCTGCACGCTCGTCACAGCCGCCTGGAGAATTGTTGCCAGGTAGCCCGCCTGGCCGCCATCTGCAGTAACCATCAATGTTCCTGTGTGTCACGTGAGCGTTGCTGACGAAGTCAAAACCGCACCGGCGGAACGGGCTTCGCCGGGTCGCTGCGGAGTGTCGAGGGGCCCCGGGGCTGCAGTGCGGCTATCGTGGCGTGCGTTATGAGCGGCCCGTTGGGGTTGTCGATCGGGACCACCAACTTGGTTGCGGCGCGTGTCGGCAATCAACCTGTCAGCCGGCGTTCGGTGTTGACCTTGTCGACCGACCGGACGCCGCAGGTCGGCGTGCCCGAATCCGGTCCCGGTGTCACGCTCGGCGGATTCGTCGAACGGGTTGGCGACCCGGTTCCGCTGGTGGCGCCCGACGGCGCGTCCTATCCCGCCGACACTCTGTTGGTGGAGGCCCTCGATGCCATGGTCGAGCTGGTCGGCGGGCCTTCCGACCAGCTCGCGATCGCGGTGCCCGCGCACTGGGGTGCGCCCACCTTGCGGGCTCTGCGCAACGCGCTGCGGCACAACCCCAGCCTGTCGCGTGACGGTCGGCCCGCCCGGCTCGTTCCCGATGCCGTCGCCTCGCTGGCGGCGCTACGCGCCAACCCGGGCCTGCCGTCCAACGGCGTGGTGGCCCTGCTGGATTTCGGCGGCGGCGGCACCAGCATCACGCTGGCTGACGCCGCGGCGGCCTTCGAGCCGATCGACGAGACCACCCGCTATCCCGATTTCTCGGGCGACCAGATCGATCAGGCGCTGCTGACCCATGTGCTCGACGGTGTCGCCCAGGCCGGCGGTATCGATCCGGCCGGCACCGCGGCGGTCGGCTCCCTGGCCCGATTGCGCGAAGAGTGCCGTCAGGCCAAGGAACGTCTGTCGGCGGAGACCGCCACCGACCTGGTGGTCGACCTGCCCGGATATTCGGCCACGGTGCGGGTGACCCGCACCGAACTCGAGGGGCTGATGCAGGCGCCGCTCGCCGGTGCGTTGGATGCGCTGGAAAAGGCGTTGGAGCGCAACGGGATCAGCTGGCCGGCGGTGTCGGCAGTGGTGACCATCGGTGGTGGCGCCAGTATTCCGCTTGTCACCCAACAGCTTTCACAACACTCGCAGGCGCAGGTGGTGACTACTCCGCAACCGGCACTGGATGCCGCGATCGGTGCGGCGTTGTCCGCCGCCTACTCCGCAGACGCCGAGGCGCAGACGGGCGTGGCTCCTACCCTTGGCGTGGCCGCGGTGCCACCGCTGGCCGAAATGCCTGCCGGTGCAGGGGGTTCTGAGGCATCGTCGACGTTCCGGGCGCTGGCGTGGTCCGAAGACGACGCGGGCGACGACGTGGTGCCCTATACCGGCCCGGACCTGGTGGAGTCCTACGGCAGCGAGACCGCGGCGCGCCCGGCGGTGCAGTACGTTGCGCCGACGGGTCCCATCGAGCAGCCGCGTGGCGGGTGGGAGCGGTTGCCGCTGACGGTTTTCGCGGTGGCCGCGGCGCTGGTCCTGGTCGCCATCGGTGGTGTGACGTATGCGTTGACCAGTGCGACGGGTACCGCGCCGAGTTCGGAGGTCAAGCCACCCGAGCCCAAGCCGTTGCCTCCGCAGGAGGTGGCACCGAGTCCGGTCGCACCCCCGCCGCCGGTCGAGCCCCCACCGGCTCCCGAGCCCGTCACCCAGGCACCCGCGCCGCCGCCGGTCACCGTCACTCAGGCGCCTCCGCCCCCGCCTCCGCCCGTGACGGAGACGCACGTCGTCACGCAGACGACGACGCCTCCGCCGGTCACGACCACCACGACAACGACGACGACAACCACGACGCCGCCGACCACCACCACTACGACGACGCCGACCACGACCACCACGACGACGAACCCGATGACGACGACGTATGTCACCGTGCCGTTCGTCCCGGTGCCCATTCCGATCCAGGTGCCGAACCGTGGCGAGACGCAGCAACCCCAATACCCCTATCAGCCACAGCCGCAGTACCCCTACCAGCAGCAGCCGCAGAATCCGTTCCAGCCCTATCCCTGATGGTGTTGCTGGGCCGAAAAGTATTGTGCGCATTGTCAATACATTGAACTGACGGCGGCGCAACGTTCCGTGCCATGCGCGCGGGAAGGGGCGGCCTCGGGCGACGACTGACGGCTGGGTGGGGCAATACCCTGCCGGCCGCGTGGTTCGGCTGTACCTTCTCGGTCAAAACCGGGAGGAAAGATGAAGCGCATTCATGCCGTCGCCGTGGGCGCCACCGCCGTCATCGCCGCAGGGGTCTCGGTCGGTCCGGCCGCCGCAACTCCGGCCGAGGGAGACGTCGTGCGCACCGATCTCGGCAAAGGCACCACCACTGCGCCGATCTGGGTGTTCACCGCGGGCCAGCCCACCACGCTGCATGTGCACGGCCTGGAGCTCAAACCCGGGGCCGGCAGCGGTTGGCACACCCATCCCGGACCGGAGCAGTCGGTGATCAACGAGGGTGCCGTGGTGGTACAGACCGCGGTCGACTGTGTGCCTGCGGAGTACACCGCGGGCCAGGCGGTCGTCATTCCCGCCGGGGTGCCCCACCGGGTGAACAACGAAGGCGCCGTCGACGCCGATGTCGTCGTCACCTACACGCTGCCCGCCGACGCTCCGGTGCGGAACGACGCGCCCGCCCAATGCCTCTAGCTGGGGAAACGGGCTTGCGACCACGAAACTTTGGGCAGGGGGCGAATATCTCGGTAAGAGTTCGGTTAAGGTTCTGCTGTGCCTGAGATGGATCGTCGCAGTGTGATGTTCATGATGGGTCTGGGGGTGGCAGCGGCAGCGCTGCCGGCCGGGACGGCCAACGCCGACCCAGCCGCACCTGGTCCCGCCGCGCCCGGAGCGCCCACCCCACCGGCTGCTACCGCGGCGTCACCGACGTTCCTGTTCCAGGACGAGTTCAACGGTCCGGCCGGGTCCCCGCCCGATCCGGCGTGGTGGCATCTGGTGCCCGAGCGCGAGACCATCAAGAACCCGGTCGAGTGGGACAAGCCGTTCAACATGGGCCGCTACGTCACCGACACGGACCACGCCTTCCAGGACGGCAAGGGCAACCTGGTGATCCGCGCGACGCGCGGCCCGGGCACCACCGTCCAGGAGAAGTACGCCAGCGCCAAGGTCGTCGGAAACTGGCGCGGTGGCATCGGCACCACGTGGGAGGCCCGGGTCAAGCTCAACTGCCTGACCGACGGCGCCTGGCCCGCGTTCTGGCTCCTCAACGACGATCCCGTCCGCGGCGGCGAGGTCGACCTGGTCGAGTGGTACGGCAACCGGGACTGGCCGTCGGGCTCCACGGTGCACGCCCGGCTGGACGGCGAGTCCTTCGCCACCGACCCGCACCCCATCGACAGCGGGTGGCACACCTGGCGGATGTCATGGACGCCGCAGGGCATGTACTTCTGGAAGGACTATGCCCCGGGCATGGACCCCTTCTTCGAGGTCCCGGCAAACTCGTTGGAAGACTGGCCTTTCAATGACCCGGGCTACACCCTGGTGCCGGTGTTCAACATCGCCGTCGGCGGCTCCGGTGGTCGCGATCCGAGCGGTGGCAGCTACCCGGCCGAGATGCTGGTCGACTGGATCCGCGTCTTCCAGGGCTGAGTTTTCTTCTCGATCCTCCGCCCGCTATACCTTGCTTTGTCACGCTGGAGTGGCTCTCGGACACGAGGGCCACTCCAGCGTGACATTGGGCGCTGCAAGGCGACCCGGACCGCGTCTAAGGGCAGACTGCCGTCCGGAGCTTGCCGGGCGGGGGCGGACGCAGGGCCGATGCGATCTGCTTGAGCGGAACCGGCGCGACGACGAGCGCGTCCCACGGATGACACTTGCGGGTGCGGTCGAGGAAATCCACGGCCCGGTGCAGGTGCCGAGGCTCATAGTTGTGCACACCGGTGATGGTCAGCCATTGCCGCACAACAGCTTCCGGATCCACCGTCAGCGGCGGTCCGGGGGTGACCGATCCGGCCAGCACCAGGGTGCCGCCGATGTCGAGGCGCGCCAACGCATCTGCCACGGCTGCCGAAGAACCCGTGTAGTCGATCGCGACATCGACCGGCCCACCATCGGAGGAGCGGCCACCGAACTGTGCCGCCAACGCCAGGCGGTCGGCGTTGCGGTCGACCACCTGCACATCGGTACCGGCGTCTGCACAGGCCGCGACTGCGGTCAGCCCGAGCATGCCCGCCCCGCCGATCAGCACCCGACGGCCGGTCAGTTCGCCTGCCGCTTCCAGAGTGGCCATCACCGTCGCGGTCGCGCAGGCCGCAGGTGCGGCGACGGCATCGGAAAGCGTGTCGGGGACGACGGCGATGGTGGTGCCGCGCGGCAGGACCACATGTACGGCATAGGAACCCGACAGGGCCCAGTCGCCGTCGAATGGCTCATGGCCGACCTTGCGCACCGACAGACATTTGGCGCTCAGACCCGACCGGCACCGCGGGCACTCACCACAGGCCACCGTCACCGACCAGATAACGCGTTGGCCCACCGCGACTTCCGTGCCCGAGCCGGTGGCGACGACGTCACCGACGGCCTCATGGCCGAGAACCGACGGGCAGGCCGCGGGACGCCGGCCTGTGACGGTGTGCAGGTCGCTGCCGCACACGGTGGCCAGTCGCACCCGGACCAGGACCTCACCGGCGCCGAGCGCGGGAACCGGCACCGTCCGTACGTCGACGTCGGCGCCGGTCCACACGGCGGCCATCGTCACACGAGGCGGGATCGGATCCATCCGGACAACCTTTCGATGGCGTAGACGATGACGAAGATGACGAGGACGATCGCGCCGGCGACGTCGAAGTTCAGTGTGCGGATCGACTCGAACAGCAGGTAGCCGACGCCGCCCGCACCGACGATGCCCAGGATGGTCGAGGTCCGCACATTCACGTCGAACAGGTAGAGGCTCGATCCGACCATGGCCGGCATGGCTTGCGGAATCACGGCGGAGAACAAGGTCTTCCACCAACCGCCGCCGACGGATCGCACCGCCTCCAGCGGCCCTGGGTCGATCTCCTCGACCGCATCGGCGACCAGTTTGGCCAGGAACCCGATCGAGCCGATGGCCAGTGCGCAGGTACCGGCGATGGGCCCGAGCCCCAGTGCGGCGACGAACACCACGGCCAGGATGAGTTCGGGTACCGCCCGCACCAGCAGGATCCAGGCCCGGGCCAGCCAGTAGACCGCCGGGTGGGGTGTGACGTTGCGGGCCGCCAGGATGCCGACCGGGATCGACAACACCACGCCGATGGCAGTGGACACCACCCCGATGGCGACGGTTTGTCCTGCAGCCGCGAACAACTCACCGCCCAGCGCCGAGAAGTTGGGCGGGATCATCCGGGTGAACACCTCGGCGGCCGGGCCCACCCAGGTGATCAGGGACAGCGGATTGATCTTCAGCACCATGAGGGCCGCGAGACAGGTTGCGACCAGCGCACCGCCGAAGAAGAACCGGGCGGCGCGCTCGCGTGCCGGGTTGGACTGCGCGGAATCCAGGAGCATCCGCCGGATCAGGATGGACAGCAGCTCCATCGCGGCGATGATCGCCAGGATGACACAGGCGATGCCGAGGGCCCGCGGATAGATCAAGCCCCGCAAGGCATCCTGCAGGGCGAAGCCAATGCCGCCCGCGCCGACGAAGCCGAGTACCACCGACATGCGCAGGTTGATGTCGATGCGGTAGATGAAGGTGGCGATCCAGGACGGGATGACCTGGGGAACGACAGCGTTGAGCATCTCGCGGAAATAGCCGACGCCGGTGCTGCGCACCGCCTCGCGTGGGCCGGGGTCGGTCTGCTCGATCGCATCGGCGAACACCTTGCCGAGCATGCCGATGGAATGGATGGCCAGCGCGAGAATGCCGGGCAGCACGCCGATTCCCAGCGCGCGGACCAACAGCACCGCGAACAACAGGTCCGGCATGGCGCGGCAGAACGTGATGATCCCCCGGGCCACCGCCTGTACGGCCGGGTGAGGCGTGGTGTTGCGGGCGGCCAGGAAGGCCAGGGGCACAGAGGCGATCGCGGCGAGCACCGTTCCCAGCACGGCCATCAGCAGGGTTTCGACCGCGAGGCCGCCGATGCGTCCCGGATCATCGAGCCGGGGCGGGATCATGCGCTGCAGCAACGCGATCACTTCGTCGAACCCGTTCAGCAGCGTCGCGGGGGCGAAGTCGATCGACCAGGCCGCGACGAGGGTGGCCAGTACCGCGGAGACACCGACCAGGTGCAGGAGGTTCGGTAGCGGCCGGCGCTGGGGCGTCCGGGGCGCGGACGGGGTCGGGCGTTCGGTCAGGTCGGTACTCACGACGGCCGGGCCGCCGACCGGGCTGCGGGGTCGACGCGTTGGTAGATCTCCATGACGTCGTCGCGGGTCATGCCGACGGCGGGCCGGTCGAGGATCTTCTGGCCATTGCGCAGGCCGACCAGTCGGTGGGCCCAGCCCAGGGCCAGGTCCACCTGGTGCAGCGTGCACACCACGGTCAGCTTCTCCTCGATGCACACCCGGAACAGCAGATCCATGACCACACCGGCGTTTTCGGGATCCAGTGAGGCGACGGGCTCGTCGGCCAGCAGCAGGCCCGGCTTCTGCATCAGGGTGCGGGCGATGGCGACTCGTTGCTGTTGGCCGCCGGAGAGAGTGTCGGCGCGGCGGTCGGCGTAGTCGGCCAGACCGACGCGGTCCAAGTAGGTCAGGGCTTCGACGCGCATCGTCTTGGGGTAGGTCAGGGCGCCGTAACGGGTGAGCCGCAGCTGTCCGAGACCGCCGATCAGGACGTTCTCCAGGCAGCTCAGCCGCCCGACCAGATTGAAATGCTGAAAGACGAACCCCACGTTGCGGCGCAGTGCGCGCAACTGTTTGGCCGAGGCGGTGTCGACGTGGGTGCCGCCGACCTCGACACTGCCGGAGCTGACCGGGTGCAGTCCGTTGAGGCAGCGCAGCAGGGTGGACTTGCCCGACCCGGAAAGTCCGAGCAGCACCAGCATCTCGCTGCGCCGGACGTCGAGGCTGACCTGGTCCAGGGCCAGGGTGTCACCGAAGCGTTTGGTGACGTCGCGGGCGATGACGACAAGATCGTCGCCCGCGACGGAATGGTGGGGTCCGTCGGCGCTCATGGATCTCAGCCCTTGCACTTCTCGGAGCCGGTGACGTCGCAGACGTGGCGCACGCCGCTGTAATCAGAGTCCTCGACGGGGACGAATCCCCAGGCGCGTTCGTCGGTGATCCGGCAGGCGTCGCCCTGGCAGAAGCCTTCGGCCTCGAGGTTGGGCACGTTGACCTTGTCAGCGAAGAGGGTCTTGAGCTTGCCGATCGCCTCGCTACCAAGGGAATCGTTGGCGGCGAACACCGACCCGGCGATCATCTCCGACTTCCAGACCGTCTTGAGCTGACCGGGTTTGAGGTCGCCTTTGGCGATCATGGTCTTGTCCACCATGGTGTCGAAGGCGAAGCCCGCGTCACAGTCACCGTTGGCGATCGCCAGCGCCGAGGAGTCATGGCCACCTGCGAAGATCGGGGACATCGCTCCGGAGAGATCGCCCTCGGAACCGGATTTGATCACCCCGGCCTCGATCAGGCCGGCAGTGGGGTACAGGAAGCCGGACGTCGAGCTCGGGTCCACGAAGCAGACCTTCTTACCGGCAAAATCCTTGAGGCCGTTCACGTTCGCTTCGTCGGCACGGGCCAGGCCGTAGGACTGGTAGCCGGGCTTGGCGCCTTGCTCCTGGATGACGGCGCCAACCGGGGTGACCTTCGCGCCGTTGACGCCGGCCACCACGTAGGCGAACGGGCCGAAGAAGGCGAGGTCGACGTTGTTGGCGATGATGCCCTCGACCACCCCGGCGTAATCGGAGGCCTGGACGAACTCGACCTTGGAGCCGGTCTCCTTCTCCAGCAGTTTGATCAGCGGCTGGTAGCTGGCCTTGAGGTCGGTGGAGTTCTCGGCCGGGATCGCGGCCAGGGTGAGGGTTTCGGGGAAGCCCTGAGCGGTCTTGGCGTCGGAGTTCTCGGAGCTCGAACAGCCGGACAGGACGAGGGCGGCGCTGGCGGTTGCCACGGCAGCGATGCGGGCTGAGGTGCGGGCGGTGCGGAACTTCATGGCGCGCGGGACCTTTCGGGCGGGGGACGTTTGACGGGCAGTGCGCGAGCGGGGGTGCGCAACTGCCCTGCCCCACACCCTGTGGGTTGGTCTATACCAGCGGGTGCATCCAAGTTGGCGAGGAGGTTAACAACACGGCAAGTCTTGGTCTATACCAAGACTTGCTACTGTGGGCAGGTGTCCGCGAGTGCAGAACCGAGGGTTCTCAAGCACCAGGTTGTCCGTGCGCAACTGGAGCGACTGCTCGACGACCTGGAGGTCGGAGACCCGTTTCCGGCAGAGCGGGAGATCGCGGAACGGTTCGACGTAGCCCGCGAGACAGTCCGGCAGGCGTTGCGAGAGTTGTTGCTGGCCGGTCGGATTGAACGACGTGGTCGCACCACCATCGTCGCGCGGCCCAAGATCCTGCAACCCCTGTCCATGGGGTCCTACACCGAGGCTGCCAAGGAACAGGGCCGCAGCGGTGGGCGCATCCTGGTGGGCTGGAGCGATCTGAGCGCCGACGACATCCTGGCCGGCCAGCTCGCGATCGACGTCGGAGGACCCATCCTGCAGCTCGAGCGAGTCCTGACCACCGACGGCATCCGGGTTGGGCTGGAGACTACCAAGCTGCCCGCCGCCCGCTACCCGGGCCTGCGGGAAACCTTCGACTACCGCGACTCGCTCTACGCCGAGATCCGCAGCCGCGGGGTGCATTTCGCGCGCACGGTCGACACTATCGAGACGGCGCTGCCAGACTCACGCGAATCGGCCCTGCTCACCGTCGACACCCGGACGCCGATGTTCCTGCTCAACCGGGTGTCCTACGACCAGCACGGAATCCCGATCGAACAGCGGCGTTCCTTGTATCGGGGTGACCGGATGACCTTTACCGCGGTGATGACCGCGCCGTAGCGGAGCGCTGTGTGCTCAACAGCGGTCGCGGTAGGCACGGGGTGATACCCCTACACGGCGTCGGAAGGCACTGGAGAAGTGGCTCGGCCGAGAAAATCCGACGAGTGCACTGATTTCGGCAATCGTCCGCGAGGTATATCGGAGTAGATGCTTGGCGCGTTCGAATCGGAGATCCAGCAGATACTGGTACGGGGTGGTGTGGAAGGCGGCCCGGAACGCGGTGATGAATACCGCCACGGGCATGTTGGCTTGCCCCGCAAGGGTTTCGAGTGTGATTGCCGAATCGATGCTGTCCTCGAGAAACTCGATGACCTTCGAGCGAGTGGTCGCGTCCAGGGTGTCGGGCCTACGCTCGGCCGGGGGCGGTGGGTTCTCTGCACAGGTCCTGGAGATCACCAACCGTAGGGTTTCGCCCACCGAGTCGGTGAGAAGCCGGGTGCCAGGGACGTCACGATCGGCGACGGCGTAGATGCGCTCCACCATTTCATGGATCAGCGGATTGCGGTGTTTGATACGGGGAACCAGCGTCGGAGCCTCGAGCAGGACATCGGGGATGGCGATCTCGCAGGTGTCGACGGTATCGCCTTCGACCAGGGCCGCGCACTCGTCGCCGACCGGCACCACCCAGATGTCGCCGGCCTTGGGAAGTACTCGGCCCGAGGGGCCCCAATCCAAGTCGGTCTCCATGGAGCGCACTTTCCCGGCGCGGTGCACGAACAGCAGGTGGTGATTCTCGTCGAGACAGCACCATTCGGTCGTGGAGTGGATCTCCTCGGTCGCGAACCTGACGGACATGCCACCGGTGGCGACGCGCGTCTCGCTCAATACGAGGCGTCGGGACTGAGGTCGGTCGTCGTTCCACGGCTTCGTTGCCACGCGTGAACTTCCTGAGTTATCAACGGCTACGTCAATCTTGCCAACAGGGTATCGATCCGGGCCAATGTTGCGGGCTATTTCGATTCAAAAAAATTGGGTGAATGTCTGCAGCAACGCCTTGCCCTCCTGGCTGGGTTGCGGCGTACTCCGTGGCGAAGTCGGTTGGGACACCATTGGCCCTGGCCCCCCTGGCGGGATAGCTCAGTGAATGTTGAATGCAAATGATTGTCGACATTGGATCGCTCGAACCGGCGCGGTGCCGTGGTCAGCGATGTGGGCGTTCGATCGTTATCACGAGCTGATGCGCCCATATGTAATTCAGTCACAGCAGCTTTCGTCGGGCGGAGCCGCCGGCCCGATTGCGACCTGGCCGAGATCGAGTGATGATCTCGGCCAGGTCCCGTGCGCCGGTGTTACCTGGCGTCCCCCGAACTGCCGGAACCGGCGTCGCTCTTGCTCGAATTGTCCGCCTTGGCTTGTTTGGCGGGTTTGGTGAGTGCCTTCTTCAGTCCTTCGCCGATCTTGTTGGCAGTGGACGAGATTCCGTCACGGACATCGGAGGCCAACTTGCCCGCAGGTTTGTTGGTGGTGGCGCTGCCCTTCCCGGGAACCGCAACGAGGCTCTCCCGAACTAGGCGAATCGATGGCTCTTTGGCGGGTGCAGGCGTGACGGCTTCTGTCGCGGTTGACCCATTCGCGGTCGCAGGGGCGTCGGCTGCCAGTGAATCGGCCTCTGGTGCAACAGGATCTGCTGTTGGTGCCGCGTCAGTTTTCGGCGCCGAGGCTGCCGGTCCCGCCGCCAGGGTTACCGAGGTTGCGGCGGCAGCATCCGGAACAGTGGGCAGTTCGGCCGGCTGCAAATTGAAGGTAATCGACGGCTTAGGCTTCCCGATTGCCTCAGCTGCGGTTTCCAGCCACTTCACGGCGTACTTGACTGGGCCATATTCGCCGAGCAGCCCACTCTGACCGTATGGGCCGTACCCATTCAGCACGGCGCCCGCAAGCACGGCAGGAGCATTGAGCGCGATGCTTGCTGCGGTCTCGACGTCGCCCACCTCAATCGCATCGACGAGTCCTTGTGCAGTGTCCGATAGCGCCGCTTGGACAGCGCCCCCTGTGCCGAAGGCGAAGTTCTGACCGGCGGAGACAATGAGGTTCGGTATCGTCGCGACGAACTTCTGGAGGTGCGTCATCGTCGTGTTCACGATGTTAAAAGCGCCGAGCAGAGGAAATCCGATGCTCGCGGCCGGCAAGTACCAGAGCGCTTGGTAGATGCTTCCGATGGCGCTCCCGACGTCGCCTGCCGCAACCTGGTCGACAGCTTTCTGCAGCCAGCCGACTGAACCGTACGGATTGCTGGGATCGAGCAGGCCCTCGATGTTGGTGGCCACCTGCTGACCGATACCAGCCAGCGCGGTTGCGTTCGCCATCTGATTGGCGATCACCTGGCGCAGGATCGGCGCTGGATTATTGATAATGACCTGGCCGCGCACTTCGAGGTTGGTTATTGTCGCCGCCAGTACCGAGGCCCACGTGTCCAGCGGGTTTGTGAATGCTGAGAGTTCGACCGCTGCCTGCGATGACAGCGCAGGCGGGTGGATTGCCGGGGGTGGGGCGAGAGGCGTGGCCGCGATGACGCTGGCGCCGACGAGGGCGATCCCCGCAGTCGCATACGGCCGTAGAGCGAGGTTCAACTCGGTCTCCTTCGGTTCAGATGAGGGCATCAGCTATCACTGACCGGCCGAAAATACGGACTGGACTGCGGACGCGCATTCACATTCTTTTTGGCTTTCGAAATATTCCGACCGGCGCCGTTGAGATGTGGCTACTCCGGCCAAATCGTCGATCTGGGGCGGGCAGCGGGCGTACCCTGACGCCGTTCGTGATGGTGCTGCCTGGGGGTTGCTCGGATGGGTATGAAGCCATGGGATGGGGACCGGCCGCTGACCCCGCGCGTTGTGTTGGAGCAGAAGGATGTCGCGGCGCGTGGCTTGGCATTCACCTTCGGCACTGAGCAGATATCCGAGCCGACAGATTGGTGCAGCTTCAGCGACACGCATCATCTGGTGTACGTATACCGCGGTGGTGCAATGCATTCGATGCAGACCGCCCTCGATTGGGGGTCGTCCGGGCAAACGCTGCCGACGGCGGGGGATGTCTGGTGGAAACCCGCCGGCATCCCATGCGCGGCCTTGGTCCAGGGAGGCATCGCAGGATACTGCGAGATCGCATTGCCGCGCCGGATCATCGGCGACACCGCGCTGCTTCCCCGGATAAAATACCGGGATCCGCTGATGCACCACTTGGTCGAGGAGATCTACAGCGTCGCGGACCGCGACGACGCGATCGCTCGGTTGCTCACCGACTCTGTGGCCGAGACCATGGCGCTGCTGATCAGGGACAAGTATGCCGAGGCTCCGCCGGCGGAGCGCGAACTCCGGACCCTGGATACCGCGACTCGCGCGATGCTTGTCGAGTTCCTCAACGACAGCCTGGATTCCGAGATCCACCTGGACGCGCTGGCGCGGCTGACCGGGATGCCGGTCCAGGGATTCATCGGTGCTTTCCGTCGCGCCTTCCACACCACGCCCTACCAATTCCTGTTGGATCTGCGGATCGATCGGGCCAAGACGCTGCTGCTGACCACCTCGAAGACGATCGCGGAAATCGGCTCGTCAGTGGGGTTTTCGACGCCGAGCCATTTCGCTACGGCATTCCGGCGGCGGGTGGGAGTCTCACCCAGCGGTTACCGTCAGCGTTCGTGAGTGCCTGAGCGAGCGTCCCCGCCCGAGGCCGGGCGGGGACGGGGCGTCTACTACCTGGCATCCCCCGAACTGTCGCCCGATGCGCCTGCCGGCTTCTTGGCCGGCTTGCCAAGGGCTGACTTGATCCCTTCGCCAATCTTGTTGGCAGTAGCCGAGACTTGTTCGCTCACGCTTGAGGCAATCTTGTGGGCCTGGGCGTTCCTCAACGTTTTCAGGCCGGGTTTCCCTGGCGCCGCGACGAGACTGTCTCGAACAAGAGGCTTCGTCTCGGGCGTCGCCTCTGTCGCTGACGTCGCGTCGGGGGTCGAAACGACCTCAGTCGCCGCCTTGGTTTC
Source organism: Mycolicibacterium arcueilense (assembly GCF_058536225.1). NCBI lineage: Bacteria > Bacillati > Actinomycetota > Actinomycetes > Mycobacteriales > Mycobacteriaceae > Mycobacterium > Mycolicibacterium arcueilense. The sequence goes on along the minus strand of NZ_JBZTYL010000036.1, from coordinate 44,617 downwards.
CTGCTCCGCCTGCGGTGTTTCGACCGACGGTGCCTCGACTGGCACTGTTTGCGCGGCCGGCAGTGACTTTGCAAGATCGGGAACCAGTTTCGCGGTCCGGAACTCTTCCTCCGGGTCTGGCGGCGGCGGGTTCAGGATGTCGCGGAAATTCTGACGTGTGTCGTCGAGGGAGAACCTCCACAAGTCGGCAACACCGAGGGCCGCGGTTGCGATGTTCGCGGCACCATGCTGGATGACGTTGACGATTTCGCCGGGATCACCCGTTGGCACTGCCTTCACGAGTTTGTCCAGGGTGCCTGTCACCGCGCCGATGACGCTGTACACCGACAGCAGCTGTCCGGGGCCGAGGGACCAGGCACCCATGATTGCGGCGTTGGTCAGATCCCTCGCGACATCGAACTGGGTCTTCACGAAGTTCTGGATGTTCATCAGCTGCATGAACGTGGTCATGAACGGTCCCATGGCGATGGGCATGAACGCCCCGACCGCTCCGGTGAAATCGCCTGCCGCCAATTTCTGCGCGTAGGTGGTCAATGCCCCTGGGAGCCCGGCCACCAGCCCGGCATAGGACTGACCGAGGGTACTGGCAATATCGCCAAGCGTTTTGCCGTCCGCGGCGAGCTTGCCGGCCAGCCCGACAATGATGGGGAACGGGTCGTCGATCTCGGCCTGGATCGCATTCTGAATTACGGTGCTCGCCTTGGTGAATACCGGGGAGAACACCTCGATGGGGTTATCGATCGCCGCACTGAGTTGTATCGAGTGGGATTGCATCTCGGGCGGGGGCGCGGCCACCGGGGTGACTGCGATGACGCCGGCGCCGACCAAGGCGACACCGGCCGTCATATATGGCCGTAGAGCGAGGTTCAAGAAGGTCTCCTTCGCAACAGCGGGATGCCAGCTACTGCTGACCGCGCGAAGGTATCTGGAAAGTCGCCGAACAACATTCGCATTCTTTTCGACGTTTGAATTGTTGACGCGGCGAGGGTGGCTCCCCTTGATCAGCGAGGGGCGCGATAGTTGCGGGGTGACATGCCGACCCGGCGGCGGAAGGCTGTGGCGAAATGATTGGGCGTCGAGAAGCCCACCATTGCGCTGATCTCGGTGACAGTCCGAGTGGTATGTAGCAGCAGCGATTTCGCGCGTTCGATCCGTCGATCAAGCAGGTACTGGTAGGGCGTGGTGTGGAATGCGGCCCGGAATGCCTTGATGAAGCCGCCGACTGACATCTTCGCTTGCTGCGCAAGCATTTCGAGAGTGATCTCCGAGTCCATGCCGTCCTCGAGAAACTCGATGATCTTCGAGCGGGTGGCGGCATCCAGGGTGTCGGGCCTCCGCTCAACCCGGCGCGGTGGATCCGCCGTGTACATGTCGGTGAGCAACAGCCTCAAGGTTTCGCTCACGGAGTCGGTGAGCAGCCGTGCGAGCGCATCGCCGCGATCGGCAACTTCGTAGATGCGCTCCACCATCTGATGGATCAGCGGGTCGCGGTGCTTCACGCGCGGAATCAACGTCGTCTCGCCGAGCAGCTGATCGGGGATGGCGATCTCGCAGTACGCCGCTGTGTCGCCTACGACCAGTGACGCGCACTTGTCGCCGGCGGGCACCACCCAGATATCGCCCACGCTGGGCAGTGCCCGGCCCGACGGGCCCCAATCGAGATCTGTCTCCATCGAGCGCAGCTGTCCGGCTCGGTGGACGTAGACCAGGTGCCGGGCGTCGTCGTAACAGCACCAATCGGTCGTCGCGTGAATCTGCTCGGTGGCGTACCGGATGGACAAGCCGCGGGTCGCGACGGCCCGCTCACCGAGCACGACACGTCGGGTCATGGGCCGATCGCCGGTCCACGGCTTCATCGCCACATGCGTCCCTCCTGCGCGCTGTCGGCTGCGTCAATCCGGCTCGGAGCGTAGCGATGCGGAGATGAGCGGGTGGGTGTTTTCGCCTTGAAGTACCGATCGGAGCGCGGTACGTGCCAACCAAAGTTGTCTTAGAAACCTCTTAATTCCGTGACCAATTTGTGACTAATGACCTGCGAAAACACGCCGAGCAAATGCTTGACACGTTTCTGAGGAAACTCGTAGATCCGGGGAGCGGTTGCTGCGTTGTCACAGAACGACCCGTATGGTGCCCGTGTGGGCCGACATGCATTAGCCAGCCCCCGCCAGCGCAAACTTCCGGCGGTAGCGGCTGCGATCGTTGCGCCGGTCGCTGCGTTCTTCGCCGCCGGCGGCGATGCCCACCCCTATCCCGTCGAGCACGTGGCCGAGCCCGCCGCGGCCTCTGAAGCTGCGCCGTGCTGCATGGAGATCGTGGCCGCATCGGCCGCGTCCGCGTCGGCTCCCTCGGTACAGACTCTCTCGTTGAGCGCGGCGCAGGCACAGCCGGCCACCGCCTCGCGCTGGCGCGTCCTCAACATTCCCCAGCTGTTACCCGTCGGCATCGCACCCGAGCGTGGCCTGCAGGTCAAAACCATCCTGGCCGCCCGCAGCGTCCACGCCGATTTCCCTCAGATCCACGAGATCGGCGGCGTCCGTCCGGACGCGCTGCGCTGGCATCCCAACGGCCTGGCGCTCGACGTGATGATCCCCAATCCGAGCAGTTCTGAAGGCATTGCGCTCGGCAACCGGATCGTCGCCTATGCCCTGAAGAACGCCGATCGGTTCGCGCTGCAGGATGCGATCTGGCGCGGCACCTATTACACGCCCGACGGCGGTGCGAAAGCCGGCGGCTACGGGCATTACGACCACGTTCACCTCACCACCAAGGGCGGCGGGTACCCGACCGGCGGCGAGCAGTACCTGCGCTGAGCGTGTCGGCCGATCACCGGTGCGCACGACGTTTAGATTCGCGTCGTGGCGCGCAGAATGTCGTTCCGCCGGGCGCGGTCGGTGATGAGCGCCGAGATCGGCGCGATCCGCCGCAGCGACCCCGACCTCGACGCGGGTGATATCGCCGGCTTCACCCTGCCGATCCTGGTGCGTGCCCTGGGCGTGGTGGCCATCGGTGTGGTGCCACTCCTGGTGGTCCGCAACGGGGAAACCGCGAATGAGCAACTGGTCCCCGTCATCGGCTCACTGGCCCTGGTGATCATCTGCGTGGCCGTGGTGGCCTGGCTGATCTCGATCATCATCTCCGGGTTGGTGGTGATGATCCTCTACCGGACCCGGCCGGCGTCGTCCTCGCGCCTGGTGATGCGCATCCTGACCGACTCCTTCATGCGCATCGACGACTCCACCTCGGCGCTGATGCTGCTGGCCCTGCTGGCCGGCCTGCTGTCGTTGGCGTTCGGTCTGCCGACCCGGACCGCGGACGAACTGGCCAATTCGGTGCTCGACGACCTGCTGGCGGCGCAGATCGGTGTGCTGTTGGTGGCGTTGGGTTTTGCGTTCATCGCCGAGTCGATCCGCTCGGCCGCAGACATCGTCGATGACCAGTCCCTGCTGCTGGCCTGGCCGTGGGCACTGATCATCGCCTCGCTCAGCTGGGTGCTGTCCACCGTTGCAGGCCCATTCGAGGCCACCCGGATGCTGACCATCCTGTTGCACGAATGGCTGCCCGCCGAGGTCGACGGACAACCCAGCGCGCAGGTGATCGCCGAACTGGTTCCGCCCTCAGCGCGCTGGTGGGTGGCGTTCGGCCCACTGCCGATCATCGCCGCGATCTGGGCCTACGAGGCGTACCGGCGCGGCGGGTTCCTCGCGATCCGCAGGTTCTTCGAGGACGACCAAGCACCCGTTCCGTCGGACGGTCCGCGCGACAGCAACGACCCGGCAGGTTAGCCTTCGCGGGACAGAGGGGGTGCGCGTGGCCGACGTGGCATCGTCGCTGTATCTGGTGCGGCGCAGTCTGAGCATGCTGCGGTCGGTGCGGGGCGTGCTGACACTACTGTTGGTGATCGGGGTGATCGCCTCGGCGCTGCCCTATGTCACCGTGGCGGCCTTCGGGCCGATGGTCCAGGTCATCTCGGAGGCCGGCAACAGCGGAAACCTCAGCGGGGTATGGGATCTGAGCGGACCGCTGGTCGCCCGTCAGGACGGCCTGCTGCACGCGCTGGCCGGACCGGTGCCGTTCGCGGTGCTGCTCGTGGTCTGGGCGGCCTCCCTGGTGCTGACCCAGCTCATGTACTTCGTCAACGCCTGGATCGGAGCGAGGGTCGAACGGGTCCTGCTGGTCGACATCCGCCAGCGTGTCCACGACCACCTACAGTCGCTGTCCCTGGACTTCTTCCTGACTTCGCGCAGCGGCGAGCTGATGCACCGGGTGATGACGGAATCCGCTGGTGTGCAGCGACTTCTGACCGACTGCCTGTTGCCCCCGTTGATCGACGCGGTGGTGCTCGTGGTGGTGATCAGCTACCTGTTGGCCATCTCGTGGCAGATGACCGTGGCCGCGCTGGTGCTGACACCCCTGGCTCTGCTCACCCTCAAATTCGCCGGCCGCCACGTGCAGGAGGTGATGAGGCGGGTGATGAACGCCGAGCGGGCGATGGCCGCCGAGGTCGAGCAGACGATCAGCGGGATCGCCGAGATTCAGACGTTCAACGCGCAACCAGTCCGCAGCAAGCGGTTTCATGCCGTGTCAGAGGAGGCCGCCAAGGGATCGGCGGCCTCGGTGGTCTGGATGCAGGCCACCGTCAATGGCTCGCAGATCTTCGTCGCCCTCAGCACCGTCGTCGTGCTGCTGGTCGGTGTCGGGCTCAGCGGGCACTTCGGGCTGACGTTCGCCGGGCTGCTGGTGTTCGCGGGTGTGGTTCCGGCGATGTTCGGTGCCGCGCAACGAGTCCTGGGCGCCTACACCACCTACCAGTCGTTGGCTCCGAACGTGATGTCCACCTACGAGCTGCTCGACACCAAGCCTTCGGTGCGCGAAGCCGAGGACGCGGTGGCGCTCGGCGAGGTGCACGGCAACCTGGTATTCGAGGACGTGACCTTCGGCTATGTCGCCGGCGAGAACGTACTGGACGGGTTGTCGTTCACGGTCGCTGAGGGCGAGACGGTGGGACTGGTCGGCGGAATCGGGTCAGGAAAGTCGACGGTCTTCAACCTGCTCCTGAGATTCCGCGACCCGCAGCGTGGGCGGATCCTATTGGACGGCAAGGATATTTCGACTGTCACGCTTGTCTCACTGCGCGACCAGGTGTCCAAACTCGCCCAGTTCCCGTTCTTCACCAAGGACACCATCCGGGAGAACATCCGGTTGGCCCGCCCACAGGCCACCGACGCCGAGATCGAAGAGGCCTGCACCGAGGCCCATATCCATGCGGTCATCGAGACCAAGATGCACGACGGCTACGACACCGTGGTCGATGTCCAGATCCCTTCCGGTGGGCAGAAACGCCTGATCGCCCTCGCGCGCTGTCTGCTGCGCCGTCCCGAGGTGCTGCTGCTCGACGAGCCGACCGAGAATCTCGACGCCGATGAGCGGGCCCGCATGATCGGGGTGATCCGCGGCTATGCCAGCGAGCGCACCTGCCTGGTGATCAGCCACGATCTGGATTTCATTGCCGCGGTAGCCGACCGGATCCTGGTACTCGAGGACGGGTGCATCTCACAGAGCGGCGACCATCGAGAGTTGATGGCCCAGGACGGCCTGTACAAGCGGCTGCACGAGGTGCAGAACGGGAGCTAGTCGGTTGGGGTCTCGTCGTCGGCCTCGGGTTCTGCGTCGGGCACGTCGCGTCGTCGCGCGAACATCAGCACCATGTCTCGGATCGGCACCTCGCGCCGGCCGCCCCATTCCGGGCCGACGGCGTAGTCGGCATCGGTGGCGACGAACCGGTAGCCCGGTAGGTCCCGTTGCGGGGCGAACGGAAACTTCATGTGCCACAGGCGGTCTGCGACGGCGACGGCGGCGTCTGGGGGCATCGGCCGGTCGATCCCGAGCGGGATGCAGATATCTTGCGTGTGAATCAGGATGTCCAGCAGCGGATCGACCTCTTTGGTCAGCGGCGGGCGTTTACGCGACCCGGCCATGGCGCGCAGTCGTGCAGTGATAGCGGCCGGGTCGGATGGGTCCTCCAGCGCCGCCCGGCGGACCATCGCGTCGAACCGGAAGCCCGACTTGAGCGCCGCCGGCAACATCTCGCCGATGCTCGCGTGGGACTGCGTGATGTGGATGGCCACCTCGCGCACCGTCCAACCCGCGCACAGTGACTGGGTGGCCCACTGTTGCGGTTCGAGAGTGTCGAGGAGATCAGCGAGGTGTCCGCGCTGTTCATCGACATTGCGCCAGATCGTGTCGGAGTCCATGGCCGCTCCTATCGTCAGGGTTCTCTGAACAAACTAGTCGGGCCTGCAAACAGCACTCTGGCCCAGCACCGGGTGCTGGGCCAGAGTGTCGGCTCCGTGGATCAGTCGGTCGCGAACGCGGCCTGCGCCTCCCTGTTGAGGTCGAGGTATTTCTCCTCGCTCACGTCGACCGCGACGCCCTTGATGGTGCCGCCGGTGAACCGTCCCGGGTTCTGGTACAGATCGGACACGTTGTCGCCACTGTCGAATCCGACGCAGAGCCCGTCACCGGCGAGGGTGAACTTGCCGGTCTGGGCCCGCATCGGTCCCTTCGCGGCCTCTTTGCCGTCTACGTAAAGGATTGTGGTTCCCAGGGATTCACCATGTTCGCCCTTCTTCTCCCAGACGAACTCCATGCCCAGTGCATGCTTGCCTTCCGGCAGCGGACCGGAGACGAACACCTGCTCGGGTTTGATACCGAGGAAGTTGTAGACGTAATGCAGTTTGTTGTCCTTGATGAACAAGGAGTGCCCGCCGAAGCGGGAACCGTGCGCGAACAGCACGCCCTGGGCATCCTTGGTCATATCCACGTCGGCGATGATCTTGTAGGACCGGCCACGGATGTTGACCGCCACGCCCTCGGGCACCGGCGCGGTGTCCGGGTAGTAGAGGTAGCGGGTGCGAGGCGGTTCGAACTGGGGCCGTTGAATGGTGATCAGGTCGACGGCGGTGCGGTCGTCGAGGGGCAGGACGTAGTTGTTCTTGGCCTCCTCGTTCCACACGTCGATGAGCTCCTTGAGCTTGTCCGGATTCTGATCGGCGACGTTCTTGGCCTCGGAGCGATCCTCGTCGACGTGGAAGAGCTCCCACTTGTCCTGATCGAAATGGCCCTTACCGCTGATGGGTGCGTGCAGTGCCGAGGCCTTCCAGCCGTCCTGCCAGATACCGCGGGTACCCAGCATCGCGTAGTACTGCCGCTTCTTCGTGGTGGGGGCATCGGCGCCGTCGAAGCTGTACCGCATCGACACCCCGTTGACCGGGTACTGCTTGATGCCGCGGTACTCCTCGGGCATCTCGATCCCCGCGACGTCGAGGATCGTCGGGACGACATCGGTGGCGTGGTGGTACTGGTGACGCACCTCGCCCCTGGCCTTGATGCCCTTGGGCCAGTGGATCACCATCGGATCGCAGGTGCCGCCCGAGAACTGCGAGTACCGCTTGAACATCTGGAACGGTGTGGAGAATGCCACCGCCCAGCCCGTCGGGTAGTGGTTGTAGGTGTCGGGGGTGCCGAGCTTGTCGAGCATCTTCATGTTCTCGGCGAGGTCATCGGGGTAGCCGTTGAAGAACTTGTTCTCGTTGACCGACCCGTTCGGCGAACCCTCACCGGACGCGCCGTTGTCGGCGCAGTAGAAGATGACGGTGTTGTCCAGCTGCCCCGTCTGCTCCAGGTAGTCGACGACCCGGCCGACCTGGGCATCGGTGTACTCGGAGAAACCGGCGAACACCTCGGCCATCCGGCTGAACAACTTCTTCTCGTCGGGATTGAGTGAATCCCACGGCCGCACCGCATCGGCCTCCGAAGCCACGTCGGCCGGCAACGGGTTGATGGGGGTCAGCTCGGTGCCCTTGGGCATGATGCCCTTGTCGATCATCCGGCCCAGTACCCACTCCCGGTAGGCCTCGTAGCCATCGTCGAACTTGCCCTTGTACTTCGCGGAGTACTCCTCGGGGCTGTGATGCGGAGCGTGGTTCGCGCCGGGGCAGAACCACATATACCAAGGCTTGGACGGGTTACTGGAGCGCTGGTCACGCAGCATCCGAATAGCTTGATCCGCAAGGTCTTTCGACAGGTGGTAGCCCTGTTCAGGGGGGTACGGCTGATCGATGAACCGATTGTCCTCGGACAGGTCGGGATACCACTGGTTGGTTTCACCGCCGAGGAACCCGTAGAACCGGTCGAAGCCCTTCTGCAGCGGCCATTCCGATTTGCTACCGCCGCTGGAGACGTCCTCTTCGGGCACGTTGTGGTCTTTGCCCACCCAGAAGGTGCTGTAACCGTTGTCCTGCAGCACCTGCCCGACCGTCGCGCACTGCGCGGGCAGTCGTGCCGCCGCGCCTGGGAAGCCGTCGGAACCCTCGGTGATGGTCGCGAACCGGTTGACGTGGTGATTACGGCCGGTCAACATGCAGGACCGGGTGGGCGAACACAGCGCCGTGGTGTGCCACTGCGAATAGGTGAGCCCGTTGTCTGCCAGCTTCTGCAACGTCGGCATGTTGATCCGGCCGCCGTACGGCGACCACGAGGCCATACCGGTGTCGTCGAAGAGCACCACCAGGACGTTGGGTGCGCCCTCCGGGGCATGCTTGAGTTCGAAGGGTTTCCAATCCGGCTTTGAGTCACGAACATCCAGTTCGATCTTGCCGTCGAAGCCTTCGTTGATGCCCGTTCCGTAGTCGGGAGGGCCGGCTTTGGTACTGGCGCCCGGCTTTCCAGAGTTGTCATCGCATCCGGCGACGAACGCTCCGGCAGCGGCTACTCCGACTCCGGTGGCAGCGATGCCCCCCAGCATCGAACGTCTCGACAGTTTGCCGCGCTTATTGTCCTCGGACTGGGCCATGTCATCGGTATTCGATTCCATGTCCGCTGACACTATGCCCGATTGAACAGATTGTCCGGATAACTGACGGCACGAGTTGCTAACAGTTGATTTGCATTGTGGGCCAAGAGATCACCCATTATGGGTGATATTCCTACAGTGGAATCGGACGATTCAAATCGTCGGCGTCATCGTCGGCGAGTAGCTCATGGAAACTGCGCAATGCCGATGCGCAGGCCGCCCGCTCGGCTGGATCGAGCCGATCGAGTACCTTGCTGAGTTCCCGCCGGCGGCGGGTGTTCACCTGCCGGACCAGTTTGCGGCCACGGTCGGTCAGCGACAGTGTGACGACACTGCGGTTGCTCGGGTCGGAGCCGCGCGTCAGATGGCCGGAGGCATCCAGCCGGTCGGCCAACCGCGTCACCGTCGACCCGACGACCCCGAGCGCCTGCGCGCACTCCGTCGATGTCGACTTCCCGCGCGCCTGGAGCACGAGCAGTAGTCGGCACTGCGGCAGTGAGATCTCCAGTTGGTCGACGCTGCGCAGCGCCACGCCTACCAGATCTCGGGTTGCGACTTCGAATGCCGATAGTTCATCGACCGGAGTTCGGGTCATCTCGTGCTGCGGCGCGCTGCCCATCCAGGGAGTATCCCATGTGAAGGGGCCTGGTGGTTGTGAGTCTGCTGTGGAGGCCTGATGTTCTGGCCTATACATTCAATGCATTCCGGTCGGTTCATCATGAATCGATCAAAATTATTGCGCGCCTTGTTAATTCGTAAACATGAATCGGCTCACGATTGTGGTCGCTTTTGGGTTTCGGGCGCCGGGCGAGGTGCTGCCACGGGGCGCCGCCCATCCAGGACTGCATAATCTCGGCGCACGCCCAGGTTTGGCGCACATACTGAATGTCGTGCGCCCGAGGGCATGGCCGGCGGCGGTGTGGAGATATGTTCGCAGCGCCCCGCTGACCTATGCCTGGCTGGCCGCGCTGCTGGTCACCACGATTATTCAGCACCAAATGCACGGGCGTGAGCTTCATGCTCTGTTGGTCGAGAGATCGACCAATATTCACCACCTGGGCACGGATCCGCTCTACGTGTTGGTCACCAGCCTGTTGTGGATCGACGGCCGCTATTGGACGCCCTACCTGGTGCTGTTTAGCCTGATACTTGCCCCGGCAGAGCGCTGGCTCGGCCAGATCCGTTGGTTGACAGTCGGTTTGATCGCACACGTGCTGGCAACCTACATCAGCGAAGGTCTGCTATTCCTGGCGATCCACGACCACGTCGCACCCGAACGGCTCGTCCATGTCCGCGACGTCGGGGTTAGTTACTTTCTCGCCGGGGTAGGGGCGGTGTTGGCCTACCGCATGCCGCGCCCGTGGCGCTGGGTGTACCTCGGCGCGGCGTTTGTGTACTTCGGCGCCGCGCTGGTCAGCAATATCAACTTCACCGCGATCGGACATATGGCGGCGCTGCTGATCGGGCTGTGCTGTTATCCGCTCACGCGGAGGGGTGCTCGGGCGGGGCGGGGGCCTGCGTCGGCGCCGGTTTCTACCGCAGGGTCGTAGTCGCCGCCGGTCAACAGCCCGGGTGTGGAAAACCGTGCCGGGGTGGGCGCATCAAGACCGCTGTTGGGTCAACAAAGCCACGATCGCGTCGGCCAATGTCACGCGGGCGATCTCCAGGTCCGAGGTAAAGCCGATCTGGCGCTCGTTGCTCAGTCCCCGGATCGCAGCGGGCAACAGGCACCGAACCCGGTACAGTTGGTTCGGGTCGAGATCGAGTCCGTCCATCAGGTAGTCGAACCCTTGAATCCAGTCGAGTTCGCGCGCCGCGAAAGCTGCTGCCGTCAAGGGATACTCGGCGGCGATATCAGAACGGCGTGCGGGCAGTGAGGTGCGCAATGCTGTGAGTGCCCGACCTTCGGTGGTGTCCAGGTATGTCCAGACCGAGTCGATGGCTGCTGTCACCCGCTCGCGCAAGGTGCCGGTGCGCGCCGGCCTGTCTGCATTGGGTGACCAACTGCGGGAATGGATTTCGGTGATCACCGCTACCCACAGCCCGTCCAGGTCGCCGAACTGATGCTGCACCGTGCCCCAGGTGACGCCCGCGTCTTTGGCGATGCGATTGGCCGACACCGGCTCGCCGCCGCTGTCGGCCAGGCAGTGGATGGCGACGTCGAGTAGGCGTGCCCGGGTTTCCAGGCCGCGCTTGTTCAGCCGGGTGCCTGCGGCCGACTGGATGGCCGCAGACGGGACCGCCGCCACCCACTGCTCCCGGGCGCGGGTGGCCTGCGGGGATTCGTGGGAGTTCAGGCGAACCGCCCGGGGTTCGCCGCGACTGCGCGCCGTAGCGTCGGCCGGTTGTCCCGGTAGGCCTGCACGACGGGCGCGAGTTCGTGCGGACTCGCGCCATGCATGATGACCGAGTGAGTGCCCAGGTCATACTGCCGGGCAATGGTTTTCGCGCAGTCCTGCGGCGATCCCTTGGCCACCGAGTCCAGCCAGTCGGCGGGAATCAGGTCGGCGATCCGCTGCAGCGTCTCGAACGAGGCAGTGGCGTCGATCGGCCCCGCGGCGGCCGCTTCGGCGAACAGTTCGGTCTGCTTGATCCGCTCCCACGCCGCGGGATCCCAGCCGTTGGCCGATACCAACACGTCCGCGTACGCCTGCAGGTACGTGGCGAGCCGCCCGACCCCGCGGCGCATCTGATCCTCCGGCGACAACGCGTCGGGGACGGTGGCAAGGCACGCCCAGATGCGGACGCTGTCAGGGTCCCGGCCGGCGCGTTCCGCACCCCGGCGCACCGCCTCGACGGATGACGTCGTCGCCTCGTCGGAGAAAAAAGTGTGGAGCACAACGAAATCGGCGATCTCGCCGGCGAGCTCCATCGTCTTGGGGCCGACGGCCACCAGGCCGATCGGAGGTCCGTCGGGCAGGCCGCTGGCGTGGCGCAGGAACGGCCACTTCCCGGCCGGGCCGTCGTGATCCAGGATCATCTCGCCGGCCCAGAGCCGGCGCAGGATGCCGAAGAAGTCGCGCAGCCTGGCCTCGGTCACCACCGGCAGACCGATCGCCTGCCAGTACGCCGCCATTCCCCGGCCGAACGCCATGGCGAAGCGGCCCTCGGTGAGGGCGTGCATCGTCGAGCCGATCGTCGCGGTGACCGTGGGATGGCGCGTGTGGTAATTCGTCGACGGCGCGATGCCCAGCGTGGTGCTGGCGCCCGCGACCGCTCCCGAGAGGACCGCCGGGTCCTTCACCGTGAAGCGTTCACCTATGTGGCAGGAGCCGAGGCCAAGCGCATCCGCGGTCCGGGCTTCGGGCAGGACCACCCGGACATCCGCGGGGTGGCGGGTCACGGCGTAGTAGCCGAGCTCGTTGAGCTGGTCTTCGGGCTGGTTCGTGCTCAATGACGTGCCTTTCGTTCCGCGGACGTCTAGCACTGTCAGGCCGGCGAGGGCAATTGTCAATGAGGGTTCTCAATGAATGGGAGGGTGATGCGGCGTGAGCCGGGCGCTGGCAAGATCAAGCAACTGCACGACGGTGAAGAACGCCGTCCGCAGTCGTTCGTTGAAGTAATGCGCTGCAACCACTCTCGTGGTCGCCTGGTGCTGGAGCAGCGGCAATTACCGCCAGTCGGTGACGGCTCGCCCGCTACCGGTCCGGCTTACCACCGGGTGCCGTCGAGCCCCGGAATCACGCACCGGCCGTCGGCGGCCACCCGCCCGATCACCATGCCGTCATACCCTGTGCACGATGAGTTGAGCGGCTCGCAGGTGTTGACGGACGTGATCACCTTGTCAGGGCCGCAGGGGGAGCCGGGTGTTGGCGGGTCGGCATTGGCGACGGCGGCGCCGAAGCTCAGCGTCAGTGTTGCTGCGGCAGAAACGACGAGTAAGCGGGTCGCGTCGAACATGATCGGTACCTCCGGCCGATGGCCCCCGACAAGTGCCAATGCTACTCGTGTGGTCCAGGTCGGTTCCGATGATCGCGCACCGGATTAGCCAGGTGCGGTGGAAATGTTCAATTGCCCGCGTTCGGGGTCTGGATGCGCAGCTGCGTCGCTGACCTGCATGTATGGAGCCGATGACGGGAATCGAACCCGCGTATTCAGCTTGGGAAGCTGATGTTCTGCCATTGAACTACATCGGCGTGGTGCTGACGAAGGATAGCAACCCGACCCGGGTTGTGGGTAAGGCGGGCGGGCATCGTCTCGGTGAGTCTAAGAAATTGACGCCAGTGCACGCCGAGGGTGATCGTCGGCAACTGGCGAAGGTCGCAGGCGCAGTCGACGCGCGGCTGCCCAGTGTGGATCCGGGGTCTCGGACGGTGTGGCGAAACATATGACCCCAGAACATGATTGCTGTTCATGCCCGACCCTGAGAGTCGCGTAAAACCTCGGGCCGTCGCTCTCAGGAGCCCCCTCTACCGTCGGTAGTCGTGGGCTCCATCCGGCGCTGAATGGAGCGAACAGGTCCGCACGACGGGCCGAACCAATCAAGGGGTTCTACCCATGGATGTTGTTATCGGTATTGCCATGACCTCGCGCGACGCCCGGCTTCTCCTGGTTGAGGGCACTCATGGCGACGGCGCGGTGATCGACCACGACTCGCTCGACACGGACACGCGCATCGGCGTCGAGCACCCTGGCTTTCACGAGTACGTCGTCAAGGCGGTGCTCGATACCTACGCCGACGCGCCGGCGAACGGATACACCGTCACCCGCGTCACGCTGACCTGGACTGACGCCGCCGACGCTCACGCCAAACTTGTGCTCGACGCCCTCGCGGAGCAAGGCGTCGCCAACGTGGCAGTGGTCTCCACGACCGACGCGCTCGAAGCCGCCGCCGAATACACCGTGCAGGTGGCGGACTGTGACTCCATCGCGCTGTGCGTGGTGGAACCCGAGGAGACCATGCTGGCCGTGATCGGCGACGAGCAAGAGGACGGCACACGCCGATTGCGTTTCCGCCGCCTGGACGGGGCTGACGAGGCGACGGCGGTGCTGGCGCTGCGCGGCATCTGCGAGAGCTTCCCCGAGCCGATCGCCGAAGTTGCCATCGCCGGATCCGCACCAGACGCGGAAAGCCTTGTCGAAGAGGTGAATTCAGTGATGTCGCGGCCCGTCGTGCTGGGCGACGACGCGGCGCTGCTGCTGGCGCGCGGTGCGCTGCTCGCCAGCTCCGAGTTTCGGGACGAGGCGGCATCTGCTCCGAAGTACGACCCGGTGATGCGAACCCTGACCATGATCCTGACCACGGCGGTGCTGATCGTGGCGGGTGCGGTGTTCCTGGCGCTCACGGTCCACGGGAAGGACGGCAGCCCTCCGCCGCAGGCGTCGACGCCGGCCGAACACGCGGCGCCGGTCCCGCCGACCGAGCCGCCCGTGCGCGTCGTCGTACGCAAGGTGGTGCCCCTGGCCGGTCGGGCGGCTGAGAAATCGTTGGCCGCGCCCTACGCCGACAGCGTTGTGCCGCCGTTGACGGGGGTGGTCCGTCGCTAACCGATACGCTCGTCGGGTGCTGCTCTCCGATAGGGACATCCGGGCCGAGATCGCCGCGAAACGCCTGGCCATCGAGCCGTTCGACGATGCCCTGGTGCAACCGTCGAGCGTCGATGTCCGCCTGGACACCCTGTTCCGGGTGTTCAACAACACCCGATACACCCATATCGACCCCGCCAAACAGCAGGACGAGCTGACCACCCTGGTTGAACCCGCCGAAGACGAGCCGTTCGTGCTGCACCCCGGCGAGTTCGTGCTCGGTTCCACGCTTGAGGTGTGCACGCTGCCCGATGACCTGGCCGGACGACTGGAAGGCAAGTCCTCTCTGGGCCGTCTCGGATTGTTGACGCACTCGACGGCCGGGTTCATCGACCCGGGATTCTCTGGGCACATCACCCTTGAGCTGTCGAACGTCGCCAACCTGCCCATCACGCTGTGGCCCGGCATGAAGATCGGCCAGCTGTGCCTGCTGCGGCTCACCAGCCCGGCCGAGCACCCGTACGGCAGCGACAAGGTCGGCTCGAAATATCAAGGCCAGCGTGGTCCGACGCCGTCACGCTCGCATTTGAACTTCATCAAGTCCTAGGCAGGGCCTGAGCCTGCGGCATCGAGTGGCCACCTAAGACACGCAGGCCAGTGATTCGCGTGCCATTAGTGGCCGCTGGGCGTGATGGGCGAGGCCAGCCCTCCCACCCCGTGCGTCGTTTTCTACGTGGGGGTCGTGGAATTTGCCGATCACCAGCCCAGGTGTGGAAAGCGGCGTCGAGGCTCAGCGGAAGCGGGCCGCGCCGAGGCTCAGCGCGCCAAAGCACCGCGCCCAACACATAGCCCGGTGAACTTTCAGTAACCACACCGCAACACGAAACACGCCGGAAACACGCTCGCCGCGCACCTGAAACGCGCGCCGGACATTCTCGTCGGAACCGAAGGAGCCCGACGTGCACGAGATCGATCCGGCTGCCACTGCCTGGCTGCTGGCCAGCACCGCGCTGGTCCTGTTGATGACCCCCGGCCTCGCCATCTTCTACGGCGGCATGGTCCGCACCACCGGCGTGCTCAACATGATCATGATGAGCTTCATCTCGATCCCGCTGGTCACGGTGGCCTGGCTGCTGGTGGGCTACACCCTGGCGTTCTCCGAGGACGCGGGTGGCGGCCTGATCGGCGGCCTGCAGCACTTCGGCATGCTCGGCATCACGCCCAGCACTGCCCACGGCGCGGTACCCGAATTGCTGTTCGCCACGTTCCAGCTGACCTTCGCGATCATCACTGCCGCCCTGGTCAGCGGGGCCATCGCGGACCGCGCGAAGTTCGCCGCCTGGATGCTGTTCGTCCCGCTGTGGGCGGTCGCGGTGTACGCCGTCGTCGCGCACTGGGTCTGGGGTCCCGGCGGCTGGCTGGCCGGCCTCGGCGTCCTCGACTACGCGGGCGGCCTCGTCGTCGAGATCGTCTCCGGCTCCTCGGCGCTGGCACTGGCTCTGGTGCTCGGCCCCCGCATCGGCTTCAAGCAGGACGCGATGCGCCCGCACAACCTGCCCTTCGTCCTGCTCGGCGTCGGCCTGCTGTGGTTCGGCTGGTTCGGCTTCAACGCGGGCTCGGCGCTGGCCGCCAACGGCACCGCCGCCGCGATCTTCCTCAACACCCTGGTCGCCGGCTGCCTGGGCATGCTCGGCTGGCTGACGGTCGAGCAGGTCCGCGACGGCAAGCCCACCACCTTCGGCGCGGCCTCCGGCGTGGTGGCCGGCCTGGTGGCGATCACCCCCTCGTGCGGCACCGTGAACACCCTCGGCGCGGTCGTCGTCGGCCTGGCCGCCGGTGTGGTGTGTTCCTTTGCAATCGGCCTGAAGTTCCGCTTCGGGTACGACGACTCGCTCGACGTCGTCGGCGTGCACTTCGTCGGCGGCGTGGTCGGCGTGCTGCTGATCGGATTCCTCGCCACCGAGGTGATGACCCAGGGTCCGCAGGGCCTCTTCTACGGCGGCGGGCTGACACAGCTGGGTAAGCAGCTGCTCGCTGCGGTCGTCGTGGCGGCCTACGCCTTCACCATGTCCTACCTGTTGGCCAAGGCCATCGACCGGTTCATGGGCTTCCGGCTCAGCCCCGAGGACGAGACCACCGGCGTCGATTTCACCCAGCACGCAGAGTCCGCCTACGCCGAAGGTGTGCACGGGCATCTGCCCCAGCGTCGGCCCGGTTTGTTCGGTGGAACCCTGGGCCAGTTGGGCCAGCCCGGCGGCCTGACGCAGCGCCCCGATCCCGCCGAGGAAGACAGCGCGGGATGAACCGGGCGGCGCTGTTTGTCGTAATGCCGAGTAGGGTCTAACTAACCGGCGCCGGCGCGCAGCATGCCGTCGCGGTCCGACCAGAATCTAGCGGCGCAGCTAATGCGGGCAGGTGTAACGATCGACCTGGTTACGCCGAAAAAGGTTCTAGTTGTCGGTTCGTGCGGAATGTGTGCGCAATGGCGACAAAAGCAGTGCAGCAAACACATTGGAGGGCTTGGTGGACATCGTATTGGGTGTGGCGATGGCACCTACGACGGTCCGCATGGTGCTGGTCGAGGGGGAGAAGGCCGACGGGGTCACAGTTGATCACGACGTCTTCGATGTCACCGCCGGTGATGATTCGGCAACCACCACTGCGTCCGATCAGGTGGTCGCGGCCATCCTCGGAACCCAGGAGAGCGCCACTTCGGGCGGGCACCATCTGAAGTCGATCGGCGTCACCTGGACGGACCATTCCGACGCCGCGGCGCTGCGCGACACACTGTCTGCGCACGGCATCGACGATGTCATGCTGGTCTCCGAAAGTCACGCCGCCGCGGCACTGGCCCAGGCGGTCGGCCGCGCGGTCGGCTACGACACCACGGCGCTGCTGTTCATCGACCGTGACGCCGCGACCTTGTCGGTGGTGAAGACCGACGACGGCTCGGTGGTCAAGGTGCTGGCCCAGTCGTTGCACAGCACCGACGCCATGGCCGTCCTCTCCGAGATGGCCGCCGCGGTCGAGGCTTCCGACTCCGCGCCGCAGGGCATGTTCGTGCTGGGCTCAGGTGTCGATGTCGCCTCGGTGAAGGCGCATCTGGAGAACCTGGTGTCGTTGCCGGTCAGCGCCCCCGACGAGCCGGAGATGGCGCTGGCCCGCGGCGCCGCGCTGGCCTCGGCCAATGCGCCCGCGTTCGAGGCGACCACGGTCGGGCTGGCCTATTCGCAGGATCCCGACGGCACCACCGCGGGCAGCGCCTACGCGCTGGCCGGTCTGGCTACCGAGATGGCCCCGCTGGGCGATGAGCCGGTCGTGGAGCTCGTCAACGACGAGATGCCGATGGAAGGTGAGCGCAAACCGTTCCTGCTCGTCGGTTCCGCGTTGACCTCTGTGTTCGTGGTTGGCGTTGTGGCCCTGGTTATTTCGCTTGCGGTGAGCATCCGGCCGACGGTCGATCAACGGCCCTCCCCGGCTCAAGGTGCCGTGGCGCCCAGCGCTCCGGCCAAACTCCCGGCACCCGCACCGCCGCCGGAAGCGGCGGTACCCCCACCACCGGCTCCGCCGCCCGAGACCATCAAGGCCCCGATCCCGGTGGTCCAGGAGGCTCCGGCACCGGCGCCGCAGGCGCCACCGCGCACGGTCTACGTCGAGCAGCCCGCCGCTGTTCCGGCTCCGGCGCCCGAGGCGCCCGCTCCGGCCCCCGAGGCTCCGCCGCCGGCCCCGGAGCCTGTGGCGCCGCCGCCGGCCCCGATCTACAACCCGCCGGCGCCGTACATCCCGCCGCTGGTCGTGCTGCCGCCTGCGCCGCGGCTGCCGAACATCTTCCGTCCCCCGTGGGACCCGCCGCAGCGTCAGCGGCCGTGGGATCCGCCATCGCGTCACGAACCCGAAACCCCGCAGTGGCCGGGCTCAGGCTCGGGTGACTGGAACCCCGGCCGCGGGTCGGGCGATTGGAATCCCGGCCGGTCCGGTGGGTCCGGCGACTGGAACCCGGGCCGGGGCTCGGGCGACTGGAACCCGGGTGGCTCGGGATCCGGCGATTGGAACCCAGGCCGGTCCGGTGGTTCGCGCAGTGGCGGTGACGGCGGAGGGCTATGGCCGTTCCCGTCGTTCGGCGGCCACTGACGCCAATCGCGTCGAATGCAACGGCATGGTTGTTCGTAGCGCGCGACCACGACCATGGCGTTGATCTCGTGGATCTAGGGCCCCTCCTCCAACCGTCACCTGACGTTGGCCTGCCGCTCAGTGTCACGTAGCAGCTAGCTCATACTCGCGGCCTATCCAGGCAGTATGCGATGCACCGTATTCGGTACCGGCTATCTGGGCGCGACACATGCGGCGGGGATGGCCGAGCTCGGCCACGAGGTGATCGGGGTCGACATCGACCCGGGCAAGGTGGCCAAACTCGCCGCCGGGGACATCCCGTTCTACGAGCCCGGCCTGCGCAAGGTGCTCAACGACAACCTGAATGCGGGACGGTTGCGCTTCACCACCGACTATGACGAGGCCGCCGACTTCGCCGATGTGCACTTCCTCGGCGTCGGGACCCCGCAGAAGAAGGGCGAATACAGCGCCGACCTGCGCCACGTGCACGCCGTCATCGACACCCTGGTGCCACGCCTGCGCCGCAACGCGGTGATCGTCGGCAAGTCGACCGTCCCGGTCGGCACATCCGCCGACCTGGCCGAGCGGGCGCGCCGACTCGCTCCGGCGGGCGTCGACGTCGAGGTGGCCTGGAACCCGGAGTTCCTCCGCGAGGGCTACGCCGTGCACGACACTCTGCACCCGGATCGCATTGTGGTTGGGGTGCAGCACGATTCGCTGCGTGCCGAGGCCGCGGTGCGCGAACTCTACGCGCCGTTGATCGAGGACGGCGTGCCGTTCCTGGTCACCGATCTGCAGACCGCCGAGCTGGTCAAGGTGTCGGCCAACGCGTTCCTGGCCACCAAGATCTCCTTCATCAACGCGATCTCCGAGGTGTGTGAGGCCGCGGGTGCGGACGTCACGCTGCTGGCCGACGCGCTGGGCTACGACCCACGCATCGGGCGGCGATTCCTCAACGCGGGCTTGGGTTTCGGTGGCGGCTGCCTGCCCAAGGACATCCGCGCCTTCATGGCCCGCGCCGGTGAACTGGGCGCCAACCATGCGCTGACCTTCCTGCGCGAGGTCGACAGCATCAATATGCGTCGGCGCACCGCCATGGTGGAACTGACCACCCGGGCCTGTGGTGGATCGCTACTCGGCGCCAACATCGCCGTCCTCGGCGCGGCATTCAAACCCGAGTCCGACGATGTGCGCGATTCGCCCGCCCTCAACGTCGCCGGCATGCTGCAGCTGAACGGGGCCGCGGTCAACGTGTACGACCCCAAGGCCATGGACAACTCGCAGCGGGTGTTCCCCACGCTGAACTACTCCACCTCGGTCATCGAAGCCTGCGATCGGGCCGACGCGGTGCTGGTGCTCACCGAGTGGGCCGAGTTCGTCGACCTGGACCCGGCCGAGCTGGCCGACACGGTGCGGGTCAAAGTCGTTGTGGACGGCCGCAATTGCCTGGATGCGGAGCGGTGGCGGGCAGCCGGGTGGCGGGTCTACGCGCTGGGACGCCCCGTCGCCACTGTTTGACGCTTGTAGAACAATTTCCGCGGTCGTAGGCTCGGGCCATGCGGGAACGAATCCGATGGATGGCCCTGCACGGGGTGGTTAGAGGCATTTCTGCGGTCGGCATACGTCGCGGGGATCCGCAGGCTCGGTTGATCGCCGACCCAGCGGTGCGGGCCGACCCGGCGCCTTTCGCCGACGAGATGCGCCGGCACGGACCGCTTGTGCGCGGCCGCGCCCTCCTGATGACCTTCGACCACGACGTGGCCACCGACCTGCTGCGCTCCGACGACTTCCGGGTGTCGCGGCTCGGCGGCAACCTGCCGAAGCCGTTGCGCTGGGTGGCCGACAAGACCGACACCGGGATGCTGCACCCGCTGCTGCCGCCGTCGCTGCTCGCGACGGAGCCGCCCGATCACACCCGCTACCGCAAGCTGGTCTCCTCGGTGTTCACCACCCGCGCGGTGGCCCGGCTGCGGGAAGGCGTCCAGGAAACCGCGAACGCCCTGCTGGACTCGATGGACGGCGACGCCGGAGTGGTCAACATCGTGGACCGCTACTGCGCGCAACTGCCCGTCGCGGTGATCAGCGACATCCTGGGTGTCCCCGACGCCGATCGGCCCCAGGTCCTGCGCTTCGGTGAGCTCGGCGCGCCGAGTCTCGACATCGGACTGAGCTGGCAGCAGTACCAGCAGGTGAACTCCGGCATCCACGGATTCGAGACCTGGCTGACCGATCATCTGCGCCACCTGCGGCGCAACCCGGGTGACGACCTGCTCAGCCAGATCATCGCCGCCTCCGATGCCGGCGCAGCCGGAGAACCGCTCGACGAGTCCGAACTGCGGGCGCTGGCCGGGCTGGTGCTGGCCGCCGGATTCGAGACCACGGTCAACCTGCTGGGCAATGGCATCCGGATGCTGCTCGACCATCCGGAGCATCTACACACCCTGGCGGCGCGCCCCGAGCTGTGGCCGAACACGGTGGAAGAGATCCTGCGGCTGGACTCACCGGTGCTGATGAGTGCGCGGGTTGCCCTGCGCGACACCGAGGTGGCCGGTACCGCGGTGCAGGCCGGCGAACTCGTCATCATTCACCTGGCCGGCGCCAACCGTGACCCCGCGGTGTTCACCGACCCGCACCGCTTCGACATCGAACGCGACAACGCCGGACGCCACCTGTCGTTCTCCGGCGGCCGTCACTTCTGCCTCGGCGCGGCCCTGGCCAGAGCCGAGGGCCAGGTGGGTCTGCAGACCTTCTTCGACCGCTTCCCCGACGCGCGGGCCGCCGGCGAAGGCAGTCGCCGCGACACCCGAATCCTGCGCGGCTGGTCGACTCTGCCGATCACACTCGGAAAGGCACGCACAGCGGTAGGTTCGTGACGTGGACTTCCGAGCCGCTCTGCTCGACCAGACCCGGAGCTTCGGGGAGCTGATCGCCTCCAGCGATCCCGAGACGCCGGTGCCGACGTGCCCGGACTGGACGCTCAAACAACTGTTCCGCCATGTCGGGCGCGGAAACCGTTGGGCGGCACAGATTATCTCCGAGCGCCGGGTCTCACCGCTCGACCCACGTGAGGTCCATGACGGGAAGCCGCCCGACGATCCCGACGCCGCCATCGAGTGGCTCAACGCGGGCGCGGCCCAGGTCCTCAAGTCCGTGGACCAGATCGGTACCGACGCCAGGATCTGGACCTTCCTGGGCCCCAAACCCGCGGGTTGGTGGGTACGGCGACGCGTCCACGAGGCGGCGGTACACCACGCCGACGCTGCGCTGGCCGTGGGAACCGAGTTCGTGCTGCCGGCCGACCTTGCCGCCGACGCGGTCAGTGAATGGCTGGAGATCGCCACCGCCATGGCCAAGAAACGCCACGGAGAACCGCTGCCAATGGGTGCCAGCATCCACCTGCACGCGACTGAGGACGGTCTGGGGCCGACGGGGGAGTGGACCGTCGAGCACGACGAGGACGGGCTCGGGTGGTCCCACAGCCACGGCAAGGGCACCGTCGCGCTCAAGGGCCCGGCCCAGAAGCTGCTGATGGCGGTCACGCGGCGGGGCACAGCTGCCGACCTCGGACTGGAAGTGTTCGGCGACACCGCAACCTGGGATGCGTGGCTCGACCGCACACCGTTCTGAGAGGCGTACGTTTCGTTCATGACCACATCCGAGATCGCCACGGTTCTGGCCTGGCACGACGCGCTGGACGAAGACGACATCGACACCTTGATCGCACTGTCCAGCGATGACATCGAGGTGGGCGATGCCAACGGTGCCGCCCAAGGGCACGCCGCCCTACGTGAATGGGCCGCATCCGGTGGGGACACGGTGACGCCGGGGCGGATGTTCGTGCACGACGGCGTGGTCGTCGTCGAACAGACCATCATGGCGGCCGACGGGACCACCCGCACCGGTGCCGCGGCGTTCCGGGTGGTGCACGATCACGTCACGTCGGCGTTCCGCCACGACACCCTGGCCGCCGCCCTGGCCGCCACCGAGCTCACCGAAAAGGATCTCGTCGGCTGATCCGACGGCTCACGGCAGCCCCGGCAACACCTTGTCGAGGGTCACCGGGAGCTCGCGAACCCGGACTCCGGTTGCATGGTGGACGGCGTTGACCACTGCGGCTGCGGCGCCGACGATGCCGATCTCACCGGCACCGCGGGACCCCATCGGGTTGAGATGCTCCTCGACCTCGTCGAGCCAGATCGCTTCGATACCAGTCACATCCGCGTGGGCGCTGAAGTGATAGGACGCGAGATCCTGCGTGACGACATGGCCGAACCGGAAGTCGCGCACACTCTCCTCGTGCAAAGCCATGGACAGGCCCATGGTCATCCCGCCGATCAGCTGGGAACGCAGGGTGAGCGCGTTGATGGCCCGGCCCACCGAGAAAACGCCGAGCATGCGTGGGATCCGGATCTCGCCGGTGTCGGAATTGACGTGGGCCTCGACGAAGTGCGCTCCGAACGACTGCACGGTGTACTTCTCCGCGTCGGGGTTTTGCGGCGCGTCGGCCTCCGCCGTCACACCGATGTGCGGGTGATCCCCGTGCTCCCGGCGAAACTGCTTGGCCGCGGCGACGATTGCCGAACCCCACGACGTGATGCCCGACGAGCCGCCCGCCACCGACGCCTGCGGCAGATCGGAGTCACCGATCTGCAGATCGACTGCCGCGACGCCACAACCCAGCGCGTCGGCGGCGATCTGGGCCAGGGCCGTCCACGTGCCGGTACCGATGTCGGCGGCACCGATCTGGACCGTGTAGCGGCCCTGTCCCGTGTGCGTGACCCGGGCGGTGTTGCCGTCCATTGCCATTCCGGGGTACGTCGCAGCTGCCACCCCGGTTCCGATGAACCAATGCCCGGCCAGGCGTTTGGCGGGTCGGGGATCCCGCGGAGCCCAGCCGAACCGCTCCGCACCGAGATTCAGGCACTCGACGAGGTGACGGCCCGACCAGGGCTTGCCGGATTCGGGATCGACGTCGGGTTCGTTGCGTAAGCGGAGCTCGATCGGATCCAGATGGCAGGCGACCGCGAGCTCGTCCATCGCCACCTCCGCGGCGAACGTGCCAGGGCACTCACCGGGTGCCCGCATCCAGAACGGAACGGCAACGTCGAGCGCGGCCAGGCGGTGCGTCGTGCGCCGGTTGGGGCTGGCGTACATCTTGCGGGAGGTGACGGCGGTCTGTTCGGCGAATTCCTTGACGGCCGAGGTCTGTTCGATCACGTCGTGCACCAGCGCGGTCAGCCGGCCGCTCTTGTCCGCGCCGAGCCGCAGCCGCTGGATGGTCGGGGTGCGATAGCCGACGAGGGCGAACATCTGCTGTCGGGTGAGCGCCAGCTTCACCGGACGGCCGCCGGACCGTTGGGCGGCCAACAGCGCTAGGACGTCGTGGGCGTGGGGCGCGCCTTTCGACCCGAATCCGCCACCCACATGCGGCGCCACCACGCGCAGTTGCTCGGGCTGCAGGTCCAGCATCGGTGCCAGTGTCTTGCGCACGACGTGAACACCTTGGGTCGAGTCGTAGAGCGTCACCGCCGGGCGGCCATCGCGCATCGCCCAGTGCGCGATACATGCGTGCGGTTCCATCGGGTTGTTGTGCTCTATCGGAGTCTGATACGTCGCGTCGACGGTCACCTCGGCCGCCGCCAGCGCCGCCTCGACGTCCCCTTCGTCGGTGTCGGCAGGAAATGACGGGTTGACCGACTCGGGGGTGTAGAGGGCAGGGTGGTCCGCGGTCAGTTCCGCGTCGTGCGGTTCTCGGTGGTAGTCGACCCGCACCAGAGCACTTGCCTCCCGGGCGATCTCAGCCGTCTCGGCCACCACACCGCCGATGATCTGCCCGCGGAAGTGCACCCGGTCGTCCTGCAGGATCGCCAGCTCACCATCGGAGGTATCGGCCAGCGTCGGGGCGTCGAACACGGTCAGCACGTCGAGGACACCCGCCATGGCGACGGCCGCGGTGGTATCCATGGCCGCGACCCGGCCACGGGCGACGGCGGCCTGGATCGGATGCAGATACGCCGGATGCTCGACCTGCTGCTCGAATGCGTAGCGGGCGGTACCGGTGACCTTGGCTCGGCCGTCGGCGCGGGCCAATGACTCTCCGATTGCGTGTGGTTCGACCAGAGTCACGGCCGCCTCCGTTCCGTGAGCATGCGCAACTGCGCCATCAGCGTGCGGCGGGCCAGGTCCACCTTGAACTCGTTGCCCGGCAGGGGTTGTGCCTGCCTGAGTTCGGCGTCGGCGGCAGCGGCGAATGTCTCCGCAGAGGGCTGATCGCCGGTGAGAACCTGCTCGGCTCGCCACGCCCGCCATGGCTTGTGCGCCACTCCGCCCAATGCGACTCGCGCCGAACTGATCTGGAACGTCGGCGTGAAGGTCAGCTCGGCGGCGACCGACACCAGCGCGAAGGCATAGGATGCGCGGTCGCGGACCTTGCGGTAGTCCGACACCGCCCCTTTCGGTGGCGCGGGCAACTCGACCGCGGTGATCAGCTCGCCGTGCCGCAGCACGGTGTCACGGTCTGGCTCGTCTCCGGGCAGCCGGTAGAACTCGTCGATCGGTATCCGGCGCTCGCCATCTCGGGCCTGCACCACCACGTGCGCATCGAGGGCACACATCGCCACGGCCATGTCCGAAGGGTGCACGGCCACGCAGTGCGGGGACGCTCCGAGGATGGCGTGGTAGCGCACGTAGCCGTCGAGCGCCGAGCAACCGGTGCCGGGAGATCGCTTGTTGCATGGCGTCGTGACATCTTGGAAGTACACGCATCTGGTTCGCTGCAGCAGGTTACCGGCCGTGGTGGCAGCGTTGCGCAACTGTCCGGACGCACCGGACAACAAGGCCCGGGCCAGCATCGGATATCGCGCGCGGATCACCGGATCGGCCGCCAGATCGCTGTTGCGGACATTTGCGCCGATGCGTACGCCACCGTCTGCGGTGTGAACGGTCTCGGTCAGATCCAGCCGGCTGACGTCGACGAGTAGATCAGGTTGTGCGACACCGAGTTTCATGTGATCGACCAGATTTGTTCCTCCGGCCAGATAGGCGCCACGAGGGTGCTCGGCCAGCACGGCCACCGCATCGGCGGGACTCGTCGCGCGGTGGTAGTCGAACGGCTTCATTGGGCCGCCGCCCGCCCGATCGCGGCGACGATGTTCGGATACGCCGCGCACCGGCAGAGGTTGCCGCTCATCCGTTCCCGGATCTCCTCGTCGGTGAGCGCCGGGCTGAGTTCGACATCGTCGGTGACGAAGCTGGGAGCGCCGGCCTTGGCCTCGTCCAACATGCCGACCGCAGAACAGATCTGGCCGGGCGTGCAGTAGCCGCACTGGAAGGCGTCCTCTTCGTAGAACGACTGCGCCACCGGGTGCAGTTGACCGTTCTGCTCGAGGCCCGCCGCCGTGGTGATCTGTGCCCCATCGGCGGCAACGGCGAACGTCAGGCAGGTGGTGACGCGCCGTCCGTCGAGTAGCACAGTGCACGAGCCGCACTGGCCGTGATCGCAACCCTTCTTGGGTGCCGTGACGCCCAGCCGTTCACGCAGGGCGTCCAGTAGCGTCATGCGGTTGTCGACCGTCAGGTCGCGACGGGTTCCGTCGACCTCGAGGGTCAACTCGCTGTGATGGTGATCGGGCTGGCTCACCGTCGCCGGGTACCCCGGCTGGTGGTGGCCAAAACTGACGGCTCAGTGCCTGCTGGTCTGCGGCGTCGCCAGCACCGCGGCAATCCCCGTCGTCAACGGGACCGACAGCGCCAGGGCGATGCCGCCCACCGCGGAGCGGGCGATCTCGATCGCCACACTCTCACCCGTCAGCACGTCGCCCAGTGACCGGTTGGCCACGCTGAACAACAGCAGCAGCGGCAGGGCGCTGCCGGCATAGGCCAGCACCAGCGTGTAGACCGTGCTGGCGATGTGATCGCTACCCACCCGCATGGCGCCCACGAAGATCGAGCGCCGGCTGCCACCGTGCTCGGCGAGCTCGAACACGGCCGAGGCCTGGGTGATGGTCACGTCGTTGAGTACACCGAGTGAGCCGATGATGAACCCGGCCAGCAGCAGTCCGGTGATGGATACGTTGCCCATATACGCCGCGACCTCGTTGTTCTGGTCCTCGGACAGTCCCGTCAGATGGGCCAATTCGATTGCCGCCCAGGACAGTATCGCCGCCAGCAGCAGTGAGGTCAGGGTGCCCAGCAGGGCCGCGCTCGTGCGCAGGCTGACGCCGTGGGCCAGGTAGATCACCGCATAGAGAATGGCCGCCGACGCCACCAGGGCCACCGGGATGGCCGGGGCGCCATCACGTAGGGCAGGCAGCAGGAAGATCATCAGCACCGCGAACGCCACGACGATGCCGACGATGGCCCGCAGTCCGCGCCAGCGCGCCACTGCCACGATCACCACCGCGAACGCCACCGCGAGAGCGATGAGCGGCCAGGTGCGCTCGAAATCGAAGAACGCATAGGTTGTCGTGCCGACCTCATCCACCTGCCGGCTCACCCGAATGCTGTCTCCGGCAGCAAGATTCGGCTGTCCGGGGCCGGTGGTGAATTCCAGTAGCGTCTTGGCGCCCTTGTTGGGCCCGGAATCGATGGCCACGAGGTTCTGCACGCAGGTACCGCCGCCGGGTTCGGCGGGTCTCGATGCCGACGTCAGCACGCCTCCGGCCGACGGGCTGCCGCAATCGGCCAGGGTGCTGGATGTGACGTGCCCGGCCTCGGTGGTGACGGCGCCGCCCGCAGCGTTCTGGAAGGGCAGCGGAATGTCGACCTTCTGGTGGCTGGGCCACAGCACCGCGGCGCCAATGAGCATCGCGAGCCCGATGGCAACCAACAGGCCGACGACGATGCGGGCGGCCAGCGGACCCAGGGGAGACGGGCCGGCCAGGGAATGAGAGTGGGAATGCGTGTGCGCCACCCGGACAGCGTAGAGCGGGTGGCTGAGTGTTGGCGGCGGTGCTACTGGCGGTAACTGGCCAGGAAGTTACCGAGGCGCTCGATGGCCTGGGCCAGGTCGCGCGACCACGGCAGGGTGACGATGCGCAGGTGATCCGGTGTGGGCCAGTTGAATCCCGTGCCCTGGGTCAACAGGATCTTCTCCTGCAGCAACAGATCGAGCACCAACTGCTCGTCGTCGTGGATGTCGTGCACCTCGGGATCCAGGCGCGGGAACGCGTACAGCGCACCCGACGGTTTCACGCAGGAAACTCCCGGGATCTCGTTGAGCTTGGTCCACGCGGTGTCCCGCTGCTCGAGCAGCCGGCCGCCCGGCAACACCAGGTCGTCGATGCTCTGGTGACCGCCGAGGGCCACCTGGATCGCATGCTGGGCAGGCACATTCGGGCACAGCCGCATGTTCGACAGCAGGCTGATGCCCTCGATGAAGCTGGTCGCGTGCTCCTTGGGGCCGGTGATGACCAGCCAGCCGGAGCGGTAACCCGCCACTCGATAGGCCTTGGACAGCCCGTTGAACGTCAAGGTCAGCAGGTCAGGCGCCAGCGTGGCCAGCGAGATGTGCTTGGCGTCGTCGTAGAGGATCTTGTCGTAGATCTCGTCGGCCAGCAGCAGGAGCTGGTGCTTGCGGGCCAGCTCCACCATCTGTTCCAGGGTTTCGCGGCTGTACACCGCGCCTGTGGGGTTGTTCGGGTTGATCACGACGAGCGCCTTGGTGCGCTCGGTGATCTTGGATTCGATATCGGCGACGTCGGGATTCCAGCCCTGGGTCTCGTCGCACATGTAATGCACCGGGGTGCCGCCCGCGAGCGCGGTCGAGGCCGTCCACAGCGGGTAGTCCGGTGCGGGGATGAGCACCTGGTCGCCGTTGTCCAGCAGCGCCTGCAGGGTCATGGTGATGAGCTCGGAGACGCCGTTGCCCAGGTATACGTCTTCGATGTCGAACTTGGGGAAACCTTCGACCAGCTCGTATCGGGTGAATACCGCGCGGCGCGCGCTGGCGATGCCCTTCGAGTCGGAATAGCCCTGCGCGTTGGGCAGCGCCTGGATCATGTCGCGCATGATCACGTCGGGCGCCTCGAAGCCGAACGGCGCGGGGTTGCCGATGTTCAGCTTGAGGATGCGGTGCCCTTCAGCTTCCAGCCGTGAGGCGTGCTCGTGTACCGGTCCACGGATCTCGTACAGGACGTCCTGCAGCTTCGTGGACTGGGCGAACGTACGCGGCTTCGGGTGCTGACCGGTCTGCCACGGCAACTGATGGGTAGTCACGCTCACCATGGTCTCATCACCGTCCACTGATTTTGGAATTTGCCCATGTGGTAGGTGGCCACCGCCACACTCGGCGGGTCACGGCGCGCCGGCTTTCGGGCCCGATATCGATCGCACCGTGCCCCAGATACGCCGAACGGCCACCTCCGTTGCGGAGATGGCCGTTCGGTGCGTTACGGACGTGCTCAGCGCTTACCGGGGCGCTTGGCGCCCGGCTTGATGCCAAGGCCCACGACCGGGGGTTCCGGCTTCGCAGGCTCGGCAGGCGCCTCGGCGGGCTTCTCAGCTGCCGGTTCCGGTGCCTGTTCGGCAGCGGGTGCGGCAGGCGCAGCCGGTGCCGGGGCAGCCGGAGCGGCCTTCTTGGCACCCGGACGACGCGCGCCTGCGGCGATGCCCAGACCCACGACCGGCGGTTCCGGTTTGGCCGGCTCGGCGGCCGCAGGAGCGGCAGCCGGTGCCGCAGCGGCGGGAGCGGCCGGTGCAGCCGACGCAGCAGGGGCCGCAGCCTTCTTGGCGCCCGGACGCTTCGCGCCGGCCGCCATGCCCAGACCCTTCACCGGCGCCGCGGGTGCGGCCGGGGCAGCAGAGGCGGCAGGAGCCGCGGTCTTCTTGGCACCTGGACGCTTGGCGCCACCGGCGATACCCAGACCCTTGACCGGAGCAGCCGGAGCGGCGGGTGCCTCAGCCGGAGCAGCGGAGGCGGCAGGAGCCGCGGTCTTCTTGGCACCTGGACGCTTGGCGCCACCGGCCATGCCCAGACCCTTGACCGGGGCCGCAGCTGCGGCCGGGGCTGCCGGAGCTTCGGCAGCGGGTGCCGCCTCAGCCGCCGGGGCTTCCTCGACCACGGGTGCCGGAGCCGGTGCCGCGGCTGCCGCCTTGGCCTCGGCTTCGGCGCGTGCCTCGGCCCGCTTCTCGGATTCCTTTGCCGCCGTGCCCTTCTCGGGCAGGGTGACGTTGCTCTTGTCCAGCGAGTTCAGCAGCAGCTGAGCCACGTCGAGCACTTCGGCCTTCTCGACGTTGCGGGCAGCGGCCACGTCGTCGACACCGTCGGTGATCATCACGCGGCAGAACGGGCAGCCGGTCGCGATGGTCGAGGCGGTGTCCATCGCCTCTTCGGTGCGCTCCACGTTCACGCGCTTGCCGATGTGCTCTTCCATCCACATCCGCGCGCCACCGGCACCACAGCACAGGCCGCGATCGGCGTGGCGGGGCATTTCCTTGAGCGTCACGCCGGAGGCCTCGACCAGCTCACGCGGAGCCTCGTAGACCTTGTTGTGACGACCCAGGAAGCACGGATCGTGGTAGGTGACCTCGGGGCCGCCGGTGGACTTGACCGGCACCAGCTTCTTGTCCCGGACCAGGCGGTTCAGCAGCTGCGTGTGGTGCACGACGGTGTAGTTGGCACCCAGCTGCGGGTACTCGCGGCCGATCGTGTTGAAGCAGTGCGGGCAGGTGACGATGATCTTGCGGTCGACCGTCTCGACACCCTCGAACAGCTCGTTGATGGTCTCGACGTTCTGCGCGGCCAGCTGCTGGAACAGGAACTCGTTGCCGGAGCGGCGGGCCGAGTCACCCGTACAGGTCTCGCCGGTGCCCAGCACCAGGAACTTCACGCCCGAGGCGGCCAGCAGTTCGGCGACGGCCTTGGTGGTCTTCTTGGCCCGGTCCTCGTAGGCGCCGGCACAGCCGACCCAGAACAGGTACTCGAAGCCGTCGAAGCTCTCCACGTCCTCGCCGTAGACCGGGACGTCGAAGTCGACCTCGTCGATCCAGTTGGTGCGGTCCTTGGCGTTCTGGCCCCAGGGGTTGCCCTTGGTCTCCAGGTTCTTGAACAGCACGCCGAGCTCACCGGGGAACTCCGACTCGACCATGACCTGGTAGCGGCGCATGTCGACGATGTGGTCGATGTGCTCGATGTCGACGGGGCACTGCTCGACGCAGGCGCCACAGTTGGTGCAGGACCAGAGCACGTCGGGATCGATGACGCCACCCTGCTCGGCGGTGCCGACCAGCGGGCGCAGCGCCTGCTCGGGGCCGGAACCTTCGATGCGGGCGAAGCCGTCTTCGGGCACGCCGTGTCCGTGCAGGCTGTCGCCCAGCTTGGCGAAGTCGACCGAACCCTCTTCGGGCAGCGGCTTGCCCTCGATGATGTAGGGGGCCTTCGCGAACAGGTGATCGCGCAGGTTCATCATCACGAGCTTGGGCGACAGTGGCTTACCCGTATTCCAGGCCGGGCACTGCGACTGGCAGCGACCGCACTCGGTGCAGGTCGCCATGTCGAGGTTGGCCTTCCAGGTGAAGTCCTCGATGCGGCCCTTGCCGAACACCGCGTCTTCAGCTGGGTCCTCGAAGTCGATCTTGTCGCCCTTGTACTCCATCGGCAGCAGCGGGCCGAGGCCGTCGGGCAGACGCTTGAAGGTGACGTTGATCGGGGCCAGGCCGATGTGCAGGTGCTTGGAGTGCAGCACGATCAGCAGGAAGGCCAGCATGACGCCCAAGTGGGCGAGCAGCGCGATGGTCTCGAGCCAGACGTTGGCGGTGTGGCCCAGCGGAGCCAGCAGAGCGGCCATGCCGTCGGAGAAGAAGGCGCCGGACTGGTACGGGAAGTTCTCGCCCAGGACGTTGACGGCGGCACCGCGGAACACCGCGTAGGTCGCGATGACCAGGAAGATCATGATCAGAATCGTCCAGGCGCCACCGTTGTGCGAACCGTAGAAGCGGGACTCGCGGCCCAGCTGCTCGGGGTTCTTGCGGATGCGGATGATCGCGAACACGATGATGCCGGCCAGCACGGCGACGGCGAAGAAGTCCTGCAGGAAGCCCAGGATGGCCCAGCGGCCGACGAACGGGATGTGGAACTCGGGGTTGAACAGCACGCCGTAGGCCTCGAGATACACCGTGGCCAGGACGAAGAAGCCCCACATGGTAAAGAAGTGCGCAAGGCCGGGGATGGACCACTTCAGCAGCTTCGACTGTGCGAAGACTTCCTTGTTCTGGTTCAGGAAGCGCTGGACGAGATGGTCCTTGCGGCCACGCTCGTCGCCGACCTTCTGTCCCGAGCTGATCAGCTTGGTCAGCCACAGCACGCGCTTGCCGGCGAACACCAGCACGACGAGCGTTGCGAGCACACCGAGAATCAGTCGCGACACAACCAGTGTGTGTTCGAGACTCTCCACAGAAACGCCTCCATTCGGATGTTACCCGTGAGTAACTTGGGCATAGTTACCCGTCAGTAACTTAGCTTCCTTCAGCTCATAGTGACATTTAGGTGTTTCTTGCCGCTACCGAGGCTTACCTAACTTTGAGGTCACTGTGGTATGGATCTCAGCCCTGCGGCGCCAGCATCGCCCTCAGCATCGACAACATCTCGGTGCGGGATTCGGCTCCCAGACGCCGTCGGATGCGGGCCACATGGTGCTCGACGGTCTTCGCCGAGATGAACAACTGGCTGCCGATGTCGCGATAGGGCATGCCGAGCAGCAGCAGTTCGGCCACCTCACGTTCGCGGTCGGACAGCTTGGTCGACGAAGGAGCCGGTGCCTGCGGAGCGGCGCCGTGCGGCGGGGCCGAGACGACTTCGACCTCCTCGACCGCGCTGGTCTGCTTGAGGTCGCGGGCCAGTTGCAGCATCGCCTGGGACACCCGGGGATCCGGGGTCTGCAGTGCGGCCTGGCTGGCCAGCCGGGTGCCGTCCCAGGTCAGGCCGAACTGCGACAGCCCACGGGCCGCGATCGTGACCTCATCGGTGTCGACGTGATTGGCCAGCACCCGCAGCCAGATGCGCCCCGCATTGGCCAGCGCGCGGGCGAACGCGCTCTCACCGGCCGCCGCGGTCAGTGCCTGTCCGTGCGGGGCGACGGCTCCGGGCGAATTGGCCAGGATCCCGGCGTGCACGCCGGCCCAGTGCAGCGGCACCGACCACAACACCGGATTACCGAGCGCCGCGAGCAGGCTCCACGCCTCGGACAGTGTGTGTTCCAGGCGGTCGACCTGACGCATTCTGGCGCCGGCCACCCACAGCTCACCGAGCGGCAGCAGCGAGAACAGGTCGATCGAATACTCGGCGAGCACCTCGACCGCGGCATACCAGTGCTTCTGGACGGCGCCGCTGTCTCCGCTTCGCCGGGCGATCGCGGTACGCAACGCCGCCGCCCACAACGCGTCGCGACGGTGCAGATCCTCACCCACTTCGGCGGCGGCAGCATCCGCGGCGGCCGCGCCGAGCTGGCCGTCCTGCATCTTCACCCAGCCCAACAGCAGCCGGTGTCGAGCCGCGCTGAACGCCTCATCGCCGCTGCCGGCCCGCACCGCCCGGCTGATCACGCTGCGTGCCCGCACCGAGTCACCGCCGTGCAGGGCGGCCAACGTCACCAGGGCCGCCGGGGTATCAGGGGCGACGCTGCCGGCCTGATATTCCGCCGTGACCGCCTGTCCCAGCCGGGCCACGGTCACGGCGAACGGCTGATCCAGTGACAGCACCAGACCTTCGGCCAGGCTGCGTGCTGCCCGCGCCGTCGAGGTGGGTGGTCCGGCCGCCTCCGAGTTCGACGACGCCCGCGCCGCATCGGCGTCACCGGCGGCAAGGAAGGAGGTCGCGGCGGCTGAGCTGATCAAGGTGTCCGGATACGGGCCGAGCCACCGGAACAGGTCGGCGGCCTGGGCTGCACCGCCGTCGTGCATGGCGACGCTGGCCGCGACCCGCACCGCGGTGGCGCGTTCGGAGGGGTCCTCGGAGCCGAGCAACTCATCGGCCATGCGGGCTGCGGTGGTGCAGTCTCCGGCCAACGCCAGTGCGTCGGCCAGTCGCGTGCTCACCGCGGCAGCACCGGCCGTGACCGCGGCGCGGTAGAGCCGGGCCGCCCGCGCCGGCCGGGCCCGATTGTGGGCGGCGTGCTCGGCCAGCGCCTCGGCCAGCCGGTCATCGCGCAGTCCGTGCTCGGCCAGGCGTACCGCGAGGTCGGCAGACAAGGTCGACAGTTCGAGTTGCGAAGTGAGCAGGGAGGTTTCGATGTCGTGGTGGCGGGCGGCGCCAGCGATCTGGGCGAGCGATTCGTGTACCAACCGGACGAACCGCCGGTCGTGGGACGGCTCCACCAAGCCGCCGGCGCGAGCCCGATCCACCAGTGCCGACGCCTCGGCGCCGGTCAGCCGCAGTGCCGCGGCGACGTCGTCGGGGCCGAGATCGTGGCTGAGCGACAGGATCAGCAGCGCATCACGGGTGGCGTCGTCAACCAGGCGTAATCGGTGCAGCAGTGCGAACTTTGCCGCGTCGGCCGGGGCTTCGACCGCTTCCGCTGCTGCCCGCAACAGAAACGGCAGTCCGGCGGTCGCGGCCAGCACCGATCTCACGGTTTCCGCGGTGGCCGGTGATCCCAGCGCCGCGGTCAGCACCCGGCCCACCTCGGCTGCCGGCAGGGGGCCGAGCCGCAGTACCGGGTTCTCCCGCTCCAGCGCGGTGGCCAACGCATGCAACGGCGGGCGGTGGGTCAACGGCTCACACGCCGCCACCACCGTCGCCGACGAATCTGCGACTTTCTCTGCAAGACAGTCAATTTCGTCGTCGCTCAGCTGGTCTGCGTCGTCGACGACGAATGCCGCCTCGGCGGCATCGCCAGGTCGCGGAGCGCGGGTCAGCACGGTACGGCCGGCCTCGCGCAGTGCGCTACGGATCTCGGCGAGCACCGTGCTCTTGCCGGTTCCGATGCCGCCAGACAGGAGCAGCTTCACCGGCGCAGCCGGGTCGGCCAGTACCGCACCGATCGCCGACCGGGCAGCCAACGGAAGCTCCGGAACGGGTTCCGGTGCCGGGGCGGTCATCAGCGCCGACCTAGGCTCCGCCGCCTGGGGCCTCCGCCGCCGCAGTCGTGGTAACCGGCGGCTGGGTGGTGGTCGGCGGCTTCGTCGTCGTCGGAGGCTGCGTGGTCGTCGTCGGCGGTTGCGTCGTAGTTGTCGTTGTCGTCGGCGGCGTCGTGGTCGTTGTGGTGGTCGTCGTTGTCGTGGTGGTTGTGGTCGGACTGGTCGTTGTGGTGGTTTCCGGCGCAGACGTCGTCGTCTCCGGCGGTGGCGGTGGTGGCGGGACGACGACGGTGGTGGTCTTGACCCCGTCGGGCCCCTCGGTCACGGTCGTGATCGGCTCGGGCGGCGGCCCTTCCGGGGACGGACCCATCGAGTAGGTGGTGCTGGTCTCGGTGAGCGGGGTGGAATCCCCCTCGGAACTGGTCAACGTCACCGCGAGGCCGCCCGCGGCCAGCAGCACAGCCGCGGCCGCAGCCCCGAACAGGATCCCCGGGCGCTTGTACCAGGGCAGCGGCGCCGGTGCGGCGTCGAACATCTCCTCGTCATGGCTGAACTGGACGGGTGGCCGCGCCGCGGTCGTGCCCGGAGCGGTTTCGTACTCGCCGCCCGCATAGGGCACCGGTTCATTTCCAGGTGCATCGTCCTGCGACCAGGCCAGGGCGCTCCCTGCATCCCCGTCGTCGGCCGACGGTTGCGCCATGGTGGCACCCGCCGCCCAGGCAGCCGGACCGAGGCTGGTGGGGGCCATGCCGGTGGGAGCATCTGCAGCCGCCACCTCGGGGGCCATGCCGGTCGGTGCAGCGGCGTCGATGACGCGCTCGGCGACCAGAGCGGCGCCGAGGGCCACGTCGAGTTGTGGTCGCTGGGTTGTCACCACGGGGGCGCGCAACCGCTCGGACAGTCGCTGGGTCACCAGTGGGATCGCTGCTCCGCCGCCGACGGTGGCGACTGCGGTCACACTCGACAACGCAATGTTGTTGCGCTGCAAGGTGTCTTCAACGGCATCCAACAGGCCCGCCAGTGGCGCGGACATGAGTTGCTCTAGTTCTGGGCGGGTCACCCGGACATCGGAGTTGAAGCCCGGCAGTTCTGTGGGAATCGCCGTCGCGGTGTCGGCAGACAACCGCTCCTTGGCCTGACGGCATTCGGCCCGCAGCTTCGCCAGAGAACCGACCGCCGCGGTACCCGCCGGGTCGGCATCGTTGGCGGTCGCGATCCCGCTGAGCACGTGGTTGAGCAGCGCCTGGTCGATCTGATCGCCCGAGAAGTCGGGATAACGGAAAGTCGGTGCGATGGTGGCGAAATTGGCGCCGGCGTCGGCCAGCGTCAGGCTCGTCCCGCTGCCGCCGAAATCGCACAACACCACGACGCCGTCGGCGGGTAATCCCGGATCGGCCTGCAGCGCCGCCAGCGCGGTCAAGGAGTCGGGCACCAGTCCCGGCGGCACACCGGCCGGTGACAGCGCGGGCTTGTTGCGCAGTGCGCCACGCAAGGCGCCCACGGTGCTGGGACCCCAGTGCGCGGGTACCGCGATCACCACGGGCGCACCACCGCCGGCGGTGCGGGCCATGACGTCCAGGGCCTCGGCCAGTACCAGTTCACCGCGGTGCTGGGACCCGTCTGCGGCGACTAGGGGGACCGGGTCGCCGACGCGTTCCACGAAGCCGGCCAACGGCAACCCGCTGCCGGTGTACTCGCCAACGTCCGGCGCGCGGTCGCTGTGCAGCGTGAAAATCGATCGGCGGATCACCGGTTGGCGGCCTTCGCGGGCTGCCACCAGATTGGTCATCCCGATCGACAACCCCAGTGAGTCGGTCATCAGGCGTCACTCCTGTTGTCTCGGCCGACCCTCACCCTAACCGCTGAGGCATCCAGGGCCCGGCATTGTTCCCCTAGTGGCGTCAATCCCCTAATGTCCGCCCCCCTAATGGTGGGCGGGCAGGGGTGGGTTCGGCACCGATCCCAGCGTCCTCACAGCTGGCTAGCATTCGAAGCGAACCGTTGAGGAGGTGGAGCATGGCGAACACATTGTTGGACTTTGTGATGTCGCTGGTACGCGACCCTGACGCTGCTGCCCACTATGCCGCCGATCCGGCGCAGGCCATCGCCGACGCGCATCTGACCGATGTGACCAGCGCGGACGTCAACAATCTGATTCCCGTCGTGTCGGAGTCGCTGTCGACTGCCGGCGGTGGCGGTGCCTTCGGCGACCTGGGTGCCGCCGACCCGGGCGGCAACGTCTGGGCCAGTGGCGCGGCCACGGCGGCGTTCGACGCCTTCGGCGATCACGTACCGGTCGATGCCCCCAACCACGCCTGGGATACGACGGCGGGTCAGGTGATCGACCAGTCGGACTCCCTGGACCATCTGGTGTCCTCCGGGCCGGTCATCGACGACGTCGGCGTCCTTCAACAGCCGCTCGACGACGTATCGCTGCAGCTCAACGAGCCGGTCATCGAGGACGTGCCCGTCGTCGATCCGGTATCGGATGCGGTGT
Organism: Mycolicibacterium arcueilense; assembly: GCF_058536225.1. Taxonomy (NCBI): domain Bacteria; kingdom Bacillati; phylum Actinomycetota; class Actinomycetes; order Mycobacteriales; family Mycobacteriaceae; genus Mycobacterium; species Mycolicibacterium arcueilense. Next base: position 7,682 of record NZ_JBZTYL010000036.1, on the reverse strand, counting down.
GGGATCACCACGTCGTCGACACCGAGCATCACACCGACGACCCAGGCGGCTTCGATATCTTCGACTGAAACCAGCCGACCTACCAATAAGCGCGCGACCCATGTGGTCGCGCGCTTATTGCGTTTACCAGCGGAAACGTCAATAGATTTGGGGCCGCCGGCCTATGCCCCTACCAATCCCCTATGCCCCTATTGGGGGAACCCCCTGCACCCCGGGTGGGGGCGATGCGGGGAGGGGAATCGACCCCGTTTCCGGTGTTGCGGCGCGCCCATAACGTTGTCTCCAGATCGCCGGAGAGCCCGGCACGGGGAGTCACCAGACACTCCACAGAAACATCCGAAAGGTTGGAGCAATGACCACTCTGATCGACTTCATCCTCGAGCTCTTCCGCAGCCCGGCCGCCGCGGCGTCCTACGTCGCCAACCCCGAGGGTGCACTGCGGGACGCGGGACTGCCCAACGTGTCGGCCGCCCAGCTCGCCTCTGTGGCGGCATCGGCTGCCCCGGCCGGCATCGCGCTGGGCAACGGCGACCCGGTCTACGGACTGCAGCGGGCCGTGGCGGACTACCACAGCATCGCCTCCCCGTTCTCCCCGCAGACGGCCTTCACCTCGCAGCCGACGTTCGCACCGGAGACCAACACCGATTTCATGAGCGGTAACTCCACCGATCTGGCCAGCCACAACAACGTGCCGGTCATGAGCCCCAACCAGGACGCGGGCGCCAACGCTCAGCAGGGTGCGTTCAACCTGGGCTTCGGGGACATCACGCTGGGGGACAAGACCTCCAACACCGCCACCAACGGTGCGGTCGTGAACACCGGCCACGCCGACGGGCCCATCGTCACCGGCGACGGTGCGGTGCTCGGCCACGGCAACACCGTCAACAACGGTGATGTCTGGGCCGGCTCCGGCTCGCACGTCAACGTGGGTGAGGGCAACGCCATCGAGGACAGCTCGCAGCACGCAGGCGGCAACGTCATCTCCGGCAACGACGGCCCGGTGATCAGCGATGTCGACATGAGCGGCGGACACGGCGGGGGCGCCAGCGCCAGCGGTGGCGGCGGCCTGCTCGGCATCGGTGGCGGACACGCCAGCGGTGGTGACGGCGGCAACGCGGGCAGCATCGTGATCAGCGACAGCTCCAACCATGCTGTCGGCGGTAACCAGACCACCGCCGGTCACGACGTGGGCAGCGGTAATAGCAGCGTGATCGACTCGTCGGTGCACAGCTCGACCTCGACGTCGACCACGCACAGTGTCGAGGACAACTCGTCCAGCTACTCGTCGAACATCGCCTCGGGCAACGAGTCTCACACCGCTCTCGGGTCGGGCAACGAGACTCACACCGCGTTCGGGTCGGGCAACGAGTCGCACACCGCGCTCGGCTCGGGCAACAGCTACGACTCGCACTCGCAGTCCCACACCGACGTGGCGTCGCACAACCCGATCGAAACCGGGTTCGACGCCTTCTGATCCGCACTGCATCGCAACGGGCGGAGACCCCATCAGGGGGTCTCCGCCCCGTTCGTGCGCCTACGGTGGACTCCGCAGGAGGGAACGTTCAATGACCCAACCGACAACTCAGCCGACGCAACCGGGTGACCCGCGCAAGGTCAAGGTGATCGTCGAGCTCATCGACCACACCACCAAGATCGCCGCCGCGCGGGACCGCGGTGACCTGGTGGAACGGCTGAAAGTGGCCAATGTGCGGATCAACGATCCGCAGATCCGCGTGGTCATCGCCGGTCAGCTCAAACAGGGCAAGAGCCAGCTGCTCAACTCACTGCTCAACGTCCCCGTGGCGCGCGTCGGCGACGACGAGAGCACCGTGCTGGCCACCGTCGTCTCTTACGGGGACCAGCCCACCGCGCACCTGGTGGTGGCCCGGCCCGACGGCGCCGAACCCGAGCGGATCGCCATACCGCCCTCGGACCTGACTAAGGATCTGCGCCGGGCGCCCGAAGCCGGTGGACGCGAAGTGCTGCGCGTCGAGGTGACCGCGCCCAGCCCGCTGCTCAAAGGCGGACTGGCATTCATCGACACCCCGGGCGTGGGTGGCCATGGGCAACCGCATCTGTCCTCCACCCTCGGCCTGCTGCCCGATGCGGATGCCCTGCTGATGGTCAGCGACACCAGCCAGGAGTTCACCGAGCCGGAGATGATCTTCATCCGGCAGGCGATCGAAATCTGCCCGGTGGCAACGATTGTCGCGACCAAGACCGACCTGTACCCGCATTGGCGGCAAATCGTCGGCGCCAATGTCGGCCACCTGCAACGGGCCGGTATATCGACCCCGGTTACTCCAGTCTCCTCAATACTGCGCAGCCATGCGATCCAGCTCAACGACAAGGAACTCAACGAGGAGTCGAACTTCCCGGCGATCGTGAAGTTCCTGTCCGACCGTGTGCTCTCCCGTGAGAACGACCGGGTCCGCGATGAGGTGGTGGCCGAAATCCATTCGGCTGCAGAACATCTTCTGCTGGCAGTCGATTCCGAACTCTCGGCGTTCAACGATCCCGGTGAACGGGAGCGGCTGACCGCCGACCTGGAACGGCGCAAGGAGGAAGCTCAGGAGGCACTGCAGCAGACCGCCCTGTGGCAGCAGGTGCTCAACGATGGTATCGCCGACCTGACCGCTGACGTCGATCACGATCTTCGCCACCGGTTCCGCAACATCACCGCGCACACCGAGAAGGTCATCGACTCCGGCGACCCGACCTTGCACTGGGCCGAGATCGGCGCCGAACTGGAAGAAGCGGTGGCCACCGCGGTCGGCGACAACTTCGTGTGGGCGTACCAGCGGGCCGAGGCGCTCGCAGCCGAGGTGGCCCGCACCTTCACCGAAGCCGGTTTGGAGGCCGTGCAGCTGCCGCAGATCGACGCCCGCGACATGGGTGCGGGATTCGGTGAGATGAAATCGCTGGCGCGGCTGGAGGCCAAGCCGATCAAGGCCGGGCACAAGGTGATCACCGGTATGCGCGGCTCCTACGGCGGTGTGCTGATGTTCGGCATGCTCACCTCCTTCGCCGGGTTGGGCATGTTCAACCCGCTGTCCCTGGGCGCCGGCCTGGTGCTGGGCCGCAAGGCCTACAAGGAGGACATGGAGAACCGGATGCTGCGGGTCCGTGGCGAGGCCAAGACAAACACCCGCAAGTTCGTCGACGACGTTGCGTTCGTCGTCGGCAAGGAATCTCGGGACCGGCTCAAAGGCATCCAACGTCAACTGCGCGACCACTACCGCGGAATCGCCAACCAGACCACGCGCTCACTCAACGAATCGCTGCAGGCCACCCTGATGGCGGCGAAGGTCGAGGAGAACGAACGCAATACCCGGGTCGCGGAACTGGAACGCCAGCAGAACATCCTCAAACAGGTCGTCCACCACGCCACGAATCTGGCGGGCGAGGGCAACCAGGCTCCGGCTAGGTGACAGCGATGACGATCACCGCGATCGCTGCGGTCAACGGAGCCGCCAGGCAGCCGATCAGCACTCCGAGACCGACCTGAGTCGCCTTGCCGCCCGAGAAGTAGAGCAGGCCTCCGATCGCGACCGCGATCAGCAGCGCGGGCAACACGAAGTAGAGCACGAAGATCACGAAGTATCCCATTGTCACCGCGGCGAATTCGAATATGAGGCTGGTGACCAGAGCCGCCGCGAAGCTGAGAGGACCGAACTTGGTCGGCGCGGGGTTGTCCGTCATCCGTAGATCCAGAATGCGGCGACCATCCAGCCGATCAACACGGCTGCAGCCGAACCGGCGACAGCCAGACCGACGCCGCGCCAACGGGATGACCGGTCTTTGAGGAGCACGATGCTGATCACGAGGGCGATCACGGTTGACGTCGCGGCCCCGGCCGACATCGTCGTCCGGAATGTGGCGCCGTCAAACACCCACTTTCCTGCCGCCCAGGTGGTCGACAGGAAGAGGGCCATCACCAACTGGAAAACCAGCGGTACCGACCAGGTGGCGGTCCGCCAGGTGTCGGAACTGACGCTGCTCGCAGATTCCATGTTCTGCACCTCCGTGCCGGCGGACCGAGAGGCTGACCGCGCGATCGCCTCGGTGAATATTCAAGCGTGTTCGGCACGATTTAAGCTCGAAGGGTTACCCAGCGTCGAAAGGTTGGACCCCGCAGCGTGAGCACGGCCGATCAGGTGCGCTCGATTCTGGGCGGCACCATCAAGGCGTACCGGGGCGATCCGGCCTACCGCAATCGGCCCGACGTACACAACGAGCTCGACCGCATCGGGCGCAGGCTCAACCAGCCGATCCGCATCGCGTTGGCCGGCACGCTCAAGGCGGGTAAGTCGACGCTCGTCAACGCCCTGGTCGGGGAGGACATCGCGCCCACCGACGCCACCGAGGCGACCCGCATCGTCACCTGGTTCCGGCATGGGCCCACCCCCAAGGTGACCGCCAACCACCGCGGCGGGCGGCGCGCCAATGTGCCGATCGCGCGGGACCCGCACGATCGCGGTCTCACCTTCAGCTTCGCCGGGCTGAACCCCGAGGACGTAGTCGATCTCGACGTCGAGTGGCCGGCCGCCGAGCTCATCGACACCACGATCATCGACACCCCGGGAACCTCGTCGCTGTCGCGAGACGTGTCGATGCGGACCCACCGGCTCCTGGTGCCCGAGGACGGCGTGCCCCGCGTCGATGCCGTGGTGTTCCTGCTGCGCACCCTCAACGCCGCCGACATCGCCCTGCTCAAACAGATCGGCGAACTCGTCGGCGGGTCGTCCGGTGCGCTCGGCGTCATCGGGGTGGCGTCGCGCGCCGACGAGATCGGTGCCGGGCGCATCGACGCGATGATGTCGGCCAAGGACGTGGCCAAGCGGTTCACCGAGGAGATGGACAAGACCGGGATCTGCCAGGCCGTGGTCCCGGTGTCCGGCCTGCTGGCGCTGACCGCCCGCACCCTGCGGCAAGGCGAGTTCGTCGCGCTGCAGAAGCTCGCGGGCATCGAGCCGGCCCAGCTGACGAAGGCCATGCTTTCGGTGGACCGGTTCGTGCGCGAGGACAGCTCGCTGCCGGTGGACGCGGCCACCCGCGCGGCGCTGTTGGACCGGTTCGGCATGTTCGGTATCCGGATCGCGATCGCGGTGATGCACGCCGGGGTGTCCGATTCGGTGGCCCTGGCCGACGAACTGCTGGAACGCAGCGGCCTGATCGCCCTGCGCGACGTCATCGACCAGCAGTTCGCGCAACGTTCGGAGCTGCTCAAGGCGCACACGGCGCTGCTGTCGTTGCGGCAGTTCGTGCAGCACAACCCGATCTACGCGACGCCCTACATCCTCGCCGACATCGACCCGCTGCTCGCCGACACGCACGCCTTCGAAGAGCTGCGGTTGCTCAGCCTGTTGCGCTCGCGCCCCACGACGCTGAACGAGGACGAGATGGCGTCGCTGCGCCGCATCATCGGTGGCTCGGGCACCGATGCGGCCAGCCGGCTCGGGCTGCAGCCCGATGCGCCGTTCGACGGTCCCCGCGCGGCTTTCGCGGCGGCGCAGCGCTGGCGGCGGCGTGCCGAGCATCCCCTCAACGACCCCTTCACCACGCGGGCCTGTCGGGCCGCAGTGCGCAGCGCCGAGGCGCTGGTGGCCGAGTACTCGGCGCGGCACTAACGAATCGGGCCCCGCCGCCGACATAGAGGTATGCGTGATTGCCTGGGGTTGTCCGTGGGGGCGACCAATCTGGTGGCGATCGCCGACCACACGCCGTTGGTGCGGCGGGCGGTGCTCACCGTGTCCGGGCATCGTGGGCCGGTGATCGGTGCGCCGTCCTCGGCCGATGGCGAGCTGGTGTTGACCGATTTCGTGGGACGGGTCGGCGATCCGGTGCCGCTGGTCGCCGCCGACGGCTCGACCCATCGCGCGGAGCAGTTGTTGGCCTCGGCGATCGAGGCGCTGACGCGTGAGGTCAGCCCCGCGCACCGTCCGGATGCGTCGGTGGTGGCGGTGCCCGCGCATTGGAACTCGGCGGCCTTCGATTCTGTGCGACGGGCGATGCCCGGCGTCCGTGTGGTTCCCGATTCCGTCGCAGCGTTGACGGCCATTCAGTCGTACCCGGGTCTGCCCGCCCGTGGCGTGGTCGCCCTGTGCGACTTCGGCGGGACCGGCACCAGCCTGACCTTGGCCGACGCTGCCGCGGGATTCGCGACCATCGGCCAGACGGTGCGGTTCGACGAGTTTTCCGGCGATTTGATCGACCAGGAACTGCTGCGACTCGTCCTGCGCAATCTGGAGGCCGAACCCGCCGGTACCGCAGCGGTGACCACACTGGCCCGGCTGCGGGATGAGTGCCGCGACGCCAAGGAACGGTTGAGCGATCAGAGCGCCACCAGCCTGGCCGGAGTTCGCAGCGCGATGAGGCTCACCCGTGCCGAGCTCGACGCGGTCGTGGACGGACCTTTGAGTGGCGTTATCGAAGTCCTGCTGGACCTGCTGCGCCGCAACGGTATTCACCCCGCACAGCTTGCGGCGTTGGTCACCGTCGGCGGCGGAGCGCGGATACCACTTGTCACCCAACGGCTTTCATCGGCTTTCCGGCTTCCGGTCACCACCGTGCCGCAGGCCCAGGTGATCGCTGCGGTCGGAGCCGGCCTGCTGGCCCGACGCGGGGTCGACGAGACCGCGACGCAGGTGGCGGTTGGGCCGGTGGCTGCTCCTGTGGCTGCGTCTGCTGTCTCGGCTTGGGCTTCGGCTTCGGCTTGGGCTTCGGCGACCGGCACGGTGGCCGCGTCCGCCCTGGCCTGGTCGGTGGAAGATTCGGCGGCTGAGGTCGCCGAGTTCATTCCCGAATCGGTGACCGAGGATTCGGCCCGCCCCGAATTCGTGTTCTCCGAACCACCTGTGGCGCCCGCTCCGGCGCGTGTTGCCTGGTACCGGCGCGGCGGCGTGGTGGCCTATGCGGCGGTGTTCCTGGCCGTTGTCGGCACCGTCGGCATGGTGTTGTCGGCGCGCGCCGACCGCCTCGACTCCGCGGTATCCGGACTGACGGCGCCGCAGACGGATCCGGCTGAGTCCCCGCTGGCCCAGTCCGCGCCCGCACCGCCGACCCGGACCGTGGTGGTGCGTGATCCATCCTGGCCAGGTCCTGGCACTGGTACTGGTACTGGTGAGCCCGCGCAGGCTGCGCCGCGCCCGGCGGCCGCGCCACGGATGGTGCAGAGCGCACAGAGTCCACCCGTTCCGCAGCGAGTGGCTCCCGCGCCGCAGGCACCTCTGCCACCGCCGGCCGCTCCGGCACCCGCGCCGCTGCCTGCGCCTCCGGTAGCACTGCCGCCGATTCCGGTGCCGCCGTTGGTATTTCCGCCCGTCACGCTTCCGCAGTTGCCGATCCCGACGTTCACGCCGCCGGTGCCTGCGCCCAGCCCGTCGCCGACTCCTTCACCGACGCCAGAGCCGACACATACCCCAGAGCCGACACATACGCCGGAGCCGAAGCCAGAGCCGACACATACCCCAGAGCCGACGCCTGAGCCGTCGCATTCGCCCGAGCCCACGCACACGCCGGAGCCCACCAAGGCACCCGAGCCCACGCCCGCAGCCACGCCCACCTCAGCTGCGCCCGCGCCCTGAACCGCTTACGTGGCGGATTGCTGCTTGATAGTGGCTGTTGCATTTTCTGTGCGGCTGATGATTCCCCTGGCATGTCGTTGGATGTGGCAGGGGATT
>NZ_JBZTYL010000035.1:0-200453 GCF_058536225.1 Mycolicibacterium arcueilense | reverse complement strand
CGGTCGCAAACACCATCCCGATCACCGTCAGCGACAGTCGAGGACACCCGCAACCGACCTACAGATAACAGTGGACCTGTTGACAACGCACATATGCAGTACTTACGGTACCGGCACGCGTTGCGCACGCCGGGAATGCCCTTTGCTACATGGGGGATCACAGGTTGCGGACCAGGATTGTGCAGGACTGAGCGTATTAACTACGCAGTCAGTTCATAGTTGAGCCATCTGGCTTAGCTGTGCTCACGCGGCCGCGCACTATGCAGTGCGCACGGCTGCGGTGTCGGCGACTGAGGGGTTCGCCGACACCGCACTGTCGGGATCTGCCGGCGGGGGTGGGCCTACGCCGTAGCAGCCAACGCTCGGGCGTCCTCGTCGGCGAACGTGTCCTCCAACGTCAGCGGCGAGTAGTCGAGGTCGATCTCCTCGAGCGGCCGGCCCCGGGCGCTGCTGATGGTGCCGAACCGGCGCATCCCCTTGTCGGCCGAGTACTGCATGAACTCGTCCTGCACCAAGCCGAACGGAATGTCCGGTGCGTAGAGGGCAAAGCCCTCCTCGGTGAGCCGCAGCGCCAGCGGGATGAGCTCGTTCATCCGCTCCTCGAACACCGCCCAGTTGGCGTCATCTGCGGCGACGTGACGGCGACAGGTGAACGTGCCCCACGCCATGTGCCGGCGTTCGTCGTCCCCGATCCGCCGGACCAGCTCCTGCATGCCGGGAAGGATCCCGCGATCGACGCAAATCTTGTGCCACGCATAGTATCCCGTGAGCGCGAGCATGCCTTCGACGATGTGGTTGTAGGTCACCGACGCCCGCACCTGCGCAGCCGGCGACGGGTCGGTGTACAACGCATCCAGCGACTGCGGCAGCTCCTCGTAGAACATCTGCCGATAGGCCGGAAGCTCGTCGAAGTAGTTGTGCAGATCCTCGCCGATACCGACGGCGTCCAGCCACATGCGGAACACCTGGGTGTGCTTGGCCTCTTCGAAGGCGAACTGGGTCAGATACATCTCGTCGCCCAGGCGGCCCTCGGCCCGCATCGCGGACATGAACGGCTGAATGTCCTTGGTGACGGCCTCCTCCCCGGCGATGAACTCGGCGCACAGGCGGGTGGCGTACTCCCGTTCCCGATCCGTCAGTGCCTCCCAATCCGCCCGGTCGCGGGAGAAATCGATATCGGCCGGGTCCCAGAATTTCGCGTTACCACCGGCAAAGAGCTTCAGCGGCAAGCTGTTCCAATTGAGGCCACCTTTGGCCAGTGAACCGAACTGTGTGTGTGACATGGGAATTGACCTCCTCAGGTCTGGCGGGCTGGTTGATCGGAGGCGCAGAATGCGGCCGACAACACCGCGACGAGGCGGCGTACGGCCAGTGCCGGTTGCTCAGGGCTGGGCTCATCGAGGCCCAGGATCGGATCCATCCCACGCACGTACGGCGCGAGGGCGAGGTGCGGGAAGATCATCAACATCAGCGACAGCAACGCATCGACGTCGCAGTCGGGCCTCAGGTCGCCGCGGGTCTGCGCATCGCGCACCAGGGGGCGCAGCACATCGAGGTAATGGCGGTGGACCACGGCGCGCACGCTGACCCGCGCGTCGGCGTCGACCTCGAAACTGGCGGCGGCGTGTAGCGCGCGCTCCCTGGGGTGATCGGCGAAGTAGGCCACCCAGTCGTCGAGCAGATCAGGGAGGAATTCGAAGAACGGGCGGCTCGGGTCGAGCTCGCGAATCCGCCCTTCCATGTAGGAGCGAACCCGCTGGCTGCCGACATCGGCGATGAAGGCGTACAGGTCGCGCTTGTCCGCAAAGTACTGGAACAGGCTGCCTTTCGCGACACCGGCCTTGCGGGCGATGACGTTGAGGCTGCCGCGGGAGTATCCGTGCGCCCCGAATTCCGCCTCGGCGGCCGCGATCACCGCGGCCCGACGAGCGGGATCGACACGTGCCCAGGTGACCGTTGGCATCAGCGCCTCCAGAGTGGATGACCACTGGTCATATTACTGTGATGGCGCTCACAGTCAAGGAGTGCGCACCGCGATCAGATGATGCGAAACCGGCTCGCCCTCGACCCACCGCTCCACCGATTGCTCGATGAGCAGGTCGTTGCCGGTGAGACGGGTGCGGTGCTGCCGCAGATGCTCGTCCCAGGACCGCACCACGAACGCCTCGACGAAGACGGCGTCACGCTCGACGCTGCGGAACAGCTGCCATTGTGTGGCCCCGGTGCGCTGCCGGGACCGGCCGAGCACACCCATGGCAGCGAAGTACTCGGCCTCATGTTCGGGTTGCACCCGGTAGGAGGTCAGTACCAGGACGGGACCATCTGGCGGAGCCGGCTCGAACACCAGCGCCGGTTCGGGCCAATGCGCCGACGGAGTCAGGTCCAAGTCGCCGGTGCGCGCGTGCAGCGGCCACCACGAGGCCGATACCGCGCAGAACACCAGAAGCCCGGCACTGATCAACAGGGCCGTCACGGTGCTCGTCGCACCGGCCACCAGCCCCCACACCAGCGAACCGATCGCCTGACCGCCCATGAACGTCAGCTGATACACCGACAACCCGCGGGCGCGCACCCACGCGGGCAGACTCAGCTGCATCGAGGCGTTGAGCGTCGACAGTGCCAACAGCCAGGACGTGCCCCCGATCACGAGGGCCGCCAGGACGATACCGAAGTTGTGGACCAGCGCCAGAACCGCAGTGGCTCCGGCGAATCCGACGGCGGCGGCAATCAGCAGGGTGTTCAGGCCGAACATGAACTGCAGCCGGCCCAGGACGAACGCGCCGAGCACCGCCCCGACTCCGAGCGCGCCCAGCAGCAGACCGTAGCCGGACGAGGACAGCGCGAGTTGCCTGTCGGCGATCACCGCGAGCAGGCCCCACAATGCGCTGCCGGGCGCGATGAACAGCACAGCCCGCAGCAGAATCCGCCGGATGATCGGTGAGCTCCGGATGAACCGGCCACCGGCACTGAGCGCCGCCAACGGCCGCTCGGCGGGCAGCAGCTGTTCGGCGACGGGGCTGCGCCAGAGCATCAGCACCACGACGATGCCGACGAACGAGACCGCGTTGAGCGCGAACACCAGGGTGGGGCCCGACAGCGAGACCAACGCGCCGGCGATCGCCGGTCCGATCGCCCTGGCCCCGTTCATACTCATGCTGCCGAGCGCGGCGGCGGCCGGAATCTGTTCACGCGGAACAAGATCAGGTTGAATCGCCTGCCATGCCGGCGCCGTCAGCGCCTGCCCGCAACCGATCAGGAACAGCAGAATCAGCAGCACCGTCGGCGTCGCGAGACCGACACCGGTCAGCGTCGCCAGCGCGGCCACTCCCGCCGCCATCGCGCCCTGCGTGGCCAGCAGCAGCCTGCGCCGGTCGACCAGGTCGGCGAGCACGCCCGACGGCAGGGCCAGCAGCATCACCGGCAGCGTGGTGGCGGTCTGCACCAACGGCACCAGCACCGGGGCACGCGGATCTCCGACCAGCATCCACTGGGCACCCACCGTCTGCATCCACGTGCCGAGGTTGGAGACGAATTGTGCGATCCACAGCGCCCGGTAGACCGGCGATGCCAACGGCGCCCACGTCGAACCTGCGGTGACGGCCATCTGCATGATCGTGCCAGTGCCGCTCGGGCATAGTTGGGACATGGCTGAAGTCCGCAACATTCCCGAAGCGCGCCATTACGAGATCACCGTCGACGGCGAACACGCCGGCCTCGCGGCCTATGTCGACTCCGGCGACCAGCGCATCTTCCACCACACCGAGATCGACGACGAGTTCGGCGGCCGCGGCCTGGCAGGCGAGCTGGTCACCGCGGCACTGACAGATGCGCGCGCCGCCGGCAAACGCATCGTCGCGGTCTGCCCGTATGTCAAGAAGTACGTGCAGAAGCACCACGACTTCGACGACATCCTCGACCCGATCACTCCGGAGGTGCTGGCCGCGGTCGAAGCCGACGCCGGATGAGCTAGACCTTGGTGGCTGTCACCAACAAGGCCGGCATCTCGGTGCGGCCTTCGGGCAGCGCTGCGTGCAGCCGAGCCGGCCGGATCTCGTCGACCTGCCAGTGACGTGAGACCACCTCGCGCAGTTGACCTTCGGTGAACTGCGTCGGACCCGGGCCCTCCAGGTCACCGAATGCGCCGGCACCGAAGGCCAGGATGTAGAACCGCGCGCCGGGTGTCGCGGCGCGATACACGGCCTGCAGGTAGCCGTCACGGAGTTCGGCGGGCAGTGCATGCAGCAGCCCGCTGTCGAAGATCGTCGAGAAGCGACCGTCGTATCCGGTGAACGAGGAGATGTCGGCCTGCGCGAATGTCGCCGTGTCCAGCCCCCGCTCACGGGCGGTCTCGGTTGCTGCCGCGACGGCGGTGGGGCTCAGGTCCAGGCCGACGACGTTGTGGCCGCGGGCAGCCAGCGCCAACGCGAGTTCGGCGTGTCCGCACCCCGCGTCGAGCACCTCGCCTCGAACCGCGCCGTCGGTGTCGATGATCGCCGCATACTCCGGTTGCGGTGCACCGATGCTCCAGGCCGGAGTGTGCTCCTGCCGGTAGGCGTCGTCCCAATCGATCACGTGTGTCATGTCATGCGTCCCTTCTTTTAGTTAAAATTTGTACTATATTGACTGTAGGCCGAGATTTACCACACGGCAAGGCGATGCTTCACACTGTTGAGATCTGAACTAGTTGTCCGATCGGAGGAACGTGACGCGAATGCTCTCCACCGCCGAGGCACGGACCTGGCGGCCCTACATCGAGTCCAGCCTGCGCCTGGAGACGTTGCTCGACGAGCGCCTCCGGGAGGCCACCGGCCTCAGCCTGATGGACTATCACCTGTTGATGCTGCTGGCCGCCGCTTCCGATCACCGCCTGCGGATGAGCGAGCTCGCCGAGAAAATGGTGTTCTCGCGCAGCAGGATCACCTACCAGATCAACTCGATGACCAAACGCGGTCTGGTGCTGCGGGAACCGGTTCCCGAGGACCGCCGCGGCTACCGCGCAGTGCTGACCGCCTCCGGCGCCGAAGTGCTACGCGAGGCCATGCCGCTGCACGCCGCGTCGGTCCGCGAACTGTTCTTCGATCACATCCGGCCCGACGAACTCGACTGCATCGAACGAGTATTCACCCGGCTCCACGACACCCTGCAGCACGACGAGCTGCCACCCGACGACGAAAGACAGACACCATGACCTTCACCGCGGCCGAACTGGCCTACCTTCGCGAGCAACCGATCGGACGGCTGAGCACCGTCGACCGCAACGGCGCTCCCCAGATCCGCCCGGTCGGGGTTCACCTCGGCCCCGACGACGCCACCATCGATATCGTCGGCCACGCGTTGGCTTCGACGCAGAAGTGGCGCAATGTGATTGGTAACCCGCAGGTCGCCTTCATCGTCGACACCGTGCTCTCGGTACGCCCGCCCGACGCCCGCGGCATCAGCTGGGGGCTCGACGGGGCCGGCACCACCGCCCGCGACTGGGCCGAATCCCCACACGCGGCGGACTGACGCACCTAGCATCGGGCCCGTGCCGACTGTCAACACCGCCCACGGAGCCATCGATACCGCCGACCTCGGCGTCACGCTCATGCACGAGCACGTCTTCATCATGAGCAGCGAGCTGACCCAGAACTATCCGGAGTCCTGGGGTGACGACGCCAGCCGGGAAGCCGATGCGATCGCGCGGCTCACCGAGCTCAAGTCCAACGGCGTCGACACCATCGTCGACCTCACGGTGATCGGCCTGGGCCGCTACATTCCGCGTATCGCCCGGATCGCCGAGGCCACCGACCTCAACATCGTCGTCGCCACCGGCTTCTACACCTACAACGACCTGCCGCTGACCTTCCACTTCAACGGACCCGCGGTGGGCCTGCCCGAACCGATGACCGAGATGTTCGTCCGCGACATCGAACACGGCATCGCCGACACCGGGATCAAGGCGGCAATCCTCAAGTGCGCCACCGACGAACCGGGCGTCACCCCGGGTGTCGAACGGGTGCTGCGGGCCGTCGCGCAGGCCCACCGGCAGACCGGGGTGCCCATCTCGACGCACACCCACGCGGCCAGCCGGCGCGGCCTCGAGCAGCAGCGCATCTTCGCCGAGGAGGGCGTCGATCTGTCCCGCGTGGTGATCGGCCACTGCGGTGACACCACCGACATCGGCTACCTCGAAGAGTTGATCGCCAACGGGTCCTACATCGGCATGGACCGGTTCGGGGTGGATGTCTTCCTGCCGTTCGAGGAGCGGGTCGCCACGGTGGCGACCATGTGCGAGCGCGGCCACGCCGAGAAGATGGTGCTCTCGCACGACACCTGGTGCTACTTCGACGCGCTGCCCGACAAACTGACCGCCACGGCCCTGCCCAACAGTCACTATCTGCACATCCACAACGACGTGCTGCCTGCGTTGCGCGAGCGCGGGGTCACCGAGGAGCAGATCACCACGATGCTGGTGGACAATCCGCGCCGGATCTTCGAGCAGAAGGGCGGCTACTGAGATGACCGAGACCATCCCGCCGATCCCCACCCAGGTTGCCCAGTTGGCAGCGGCCGGCCCTGACCGGCCCGCGGTGACGTGCCAGGGTCGTACCCTCACCCGGGACGAGCTCGAACGTTCCAGCAACCGGCTTGCCCGCGCCTACGCCGAACTTGGTGTGCGACAAGGTGATTACGTGACGATCAGCCTGCCGAACTCGATCGAGTGGGTGCAGGCCACGCTCGCCGCCTGGAAACTCGGTGCGGTACCGCAACCCTTGTCGCCCCGGCTGCCGGACGCCGAATTCGCCGGGATCCTCACGCTGCGTCCCAGGGCCCTCGTCGTCGGCCGCGATGCCGGCGAAACCCCCTGGGTACCAGCCGGTTTCACCCCGGATACCGCACTGTCGGATGCACCGCTTCCCGAGGCCGTCGCGCCGACGTGGAAGTCGATGGCCTCGGGCGGCAGTACCGGACGCCCGAAGCTGATCGAAGCCGGCGGCGACAGCCGGGTGCCCGCCCTGATCGGCGTTCCCCTGGGCGCCCAACCCGACGACGTCACGCTGATGTCGGTACCGATGAGCCACAACACCGGTTTCACCACATTCGCGATCGCGCTGTTGCAGGGCCACCACCTGGTGTTGATGCCGCGCTTCGACCCGACCGAGTTCCTGGCGCTGGTCACCGAACACCGCGTGACGTTCCTGACCACGGTGCCCACCATCATGCAACGGCTGCTGCCGGTGTACCACGCCGACCCGAAAGCCTATGACCTGTCCAGCATTCGGCGGTTCTGGCACGTCGGCGCACCCTGCCCACCTGCGGTCAAGCAGGCCTGGATCGATCTGCTCGGTCCCGAGGCACTGTGGGAACTGTACGGCGGCACCGAACTGCAGGCGCTCACGTTCATCTCCGGCGAGCAGTGGCTGCGACATCCGGGATCGGTCGGGGTGGTGGTGGCCGGCGAGATGAAGGTGCTCGACGACGACGGCCAGGAGTGCCCGCCCGGCGTGACCGGTGAGATCTACATGCGGCCCGGGCCGGGCAGTGCACCCACCTACCGCTACGTCGGCAGCACGGCCAAGAGCCGCGACGGCTGGGACTCACTCGGAGATCTGGGGTACTACGTCGACGATGGCAGCGAGCGGTTCTTCTACCTCAACGACCGGCGGGTGGACATGTTCACCGTCGGCGGCAAGAACGTCTACCCGGCCGAGATCGAAGCCGCGCTGGCCGAGCATCCCGACGTCCTGTCGTGCCTCGTCGTCGGCGTACCGCACGAAGATCTGGGTCAGGTGCCGTACGCGCTGGTGCAGACGTCCGACGGGTCGGACCTGGATTCCGCGGCGGTGCAGGCATTCCTGCGCGAGCGTCTGTCGGGTTACAAGGTGCCGGTTGATGTCGAGTTCGTCGACACCCCGCTGCGCGACGACGCGGGCAAGGCCCGGCGCACCGCGGTGCGCGACGAGATCATCGCGCGGCTGGAGCCGGCTCGGGCTCGTCGGTGATCGAGCTGTCCAACGGCGGCACCGGGGTCTGATTCCGGTACTCCCAGCGCCGCAACGCCTCCCGGCACGGAGATTCGATCAGCGCGTAGCTGACCGCGGCCAGCGCGAAGCCGAACACCAGCGTCAGCACCAGCACCACCAGCATCTGGCCGTTGAACAGGAACTCCCCGATCATCGGGAACACCATGGCCAGCGCCGCCAGGTGCCAGACGAACAGCCCGTAGGACCAGCGGCCCAGCGTCACCATCACCTTGTTGCCCAGAATCGGATGCCCGGTGTCGGGGTGGTCGAGGACCAGCGGGGCCAGCAGCGCGCCCGCAACGATCGCACCCATCGCGGTCTTCAGTGTCACCTGGCCCACCGAGCCTGGGCGTAGCCCTTCCAGTCCGGCCAGCGGCGAGGCCGCGATCGCGAACGCCACCGCAGCGATGACGCCCATCAGCACCCGGCGCCGGGCCAACCGGTGCACCCAGCCGAATGGGCTCACCGTGAGTTCAGCCAGCACCATGCCCGCGGCGAACCAGGAAAAGAACGCCGGCGGCCAGTTCCACGGGTTGAGTCCCGTGGTGCCCGAGAACGGGATGCGCACCCACAACAGGCTCAGCGCCGCCAGCGCGACGATCACGCCGACGCGGGCCCGCACCGGCAGGCGCCGCGCGAGCAGCGCCAGCAGCGGCAGCGCCAGATAGAAACTGACCTCCACCGACAGGCTCCACATCTGGGTGAGGCCCGCGGTCAGCGTCAGCGGCACGTAGATCTGGGTCAGGGTCAGGTTGGCCAGCCACACCGTCAGATCGGCCTTGGCCTCCGGGAGCAGCAGGATGATCACCACAACGGCCACCACATAGCCGGGCATGATGCGCACGACGCGCGAGCGCAGGTAGTGACTGGTGCGCGGGCGGGGACGCATACCGCGGGCAGCGGCGGCATGGCCGCGCCACAGCAGGAACCCCGACAGCGCGAAGAACACCGCGACTGCCAGGTCGAACCGGCCGAAGAACCGGCCGCTCACCCCGGTGGTGTGCCCGGTCTGGAAGGCGACGTGGGTGAGCACCACACCCATGGCCGCGCAGGCGCGCATGCCTTCGACCGCCGGCAGGAAGCTACGTGTCCCGCCGACCTGAGATTCCGATCCGGTTTCCGGGTCCGGTGCTCCGGTGGCCACGGCGACCAGTGTGCCGCTCGATGGCAACCCCGCCAAACTGCGGGTTAACGCGCCCGCGGGATGTCGCCGGAGTAAGTAATGGCCTTAGATAGTGCTGTTAGGGTCGAACGGGTTTGCCTCACGGCGAGTTGGCCCACACTGAAGGAGGCACGGTTTGAACCGCGCAGTGGCGCTGCGGATAGCGGCATGCGGACTGATGGGGCTGGGTGCAGCCCTGCTCATTGCCGCACTGTTGCTGACCACCTATACCAAGGGCAAGATCGCCAAGATCCCGCTCAATCTGGATACCAGCCTGGTCAGCGACGGGACCGCGACCGCTTTCGATCCGGAATCGCTGGTGGCCGAGAAGTTCTCGGTCGACCGCAACGTGCCGGTCGCTTTGCAGCAACAGGTCAGTGTGGAATCACCGTCGAACGCCGAGGTGGTGACGCTGCAGGTGGGTAGCACGCTGCGGCGCACGGACCGGCAGAAGGACTCCGGCCTGCTGTTGGCGCTGGTGGATACCGTCACGATGAACCGCAGTACCGCGCTGGCGGTGTCCAGCGACAACAACCCGGGCGGGGCCCTGCAGAAGCCGCGGGCCATCGAGGATGAGAAGCCGCCGACCAACGTCGCGCTGCCGCATGACGGCCTGACCTACCGGTTCCCGTTCGACACCGAGAAGAAGACGTATCCGTTCTTCGACGCGATCGCGCAGAAGGCGTATGACGCGAACTACGACGGCGAAGAAGACGTCAACGGGCTGACCACCTACCGGTTCATCCAGAACGTGGGCTACGACTCCAACGGCAAGCTGGCCGATCCGGTCAAGTACTCCTCGCTCTACGAGGACGACGCCGACAGCTCGGTCACCGCAAGCCCCGAGATGTGGGGTGTGCCCGGCGAACCCGACGAGCGGATCACGATGGACCGCTTCTACGCCGCGCAGCGCACCTTCTGGGTCGACCCGGTGTCGGGCACCATCGTCAAGGCGCAGGACCACGGCTACCAGTACTACGCGCGGGACAAGCTCAAGCCCGAGGTGACCTACGTCGACTACAAGGTCACCTACAACGAGGAGACCGTGGAGTCCCAGGTCGCGGCCGCACAGGATGAGCGTGATCGCGTGTCACTGTGGACCCGCGTCCTGCCCATCACGTTCACCGCGCTGGGCCTGCTGGCACTCGTCGGTGGCGGCGTGGTGGGTTCGTTCGCGATCCGCGCCGAGTCCACGCTGATCGATCCCGGGCTCGACACCGCCGATCACGGCTTCTTCGACACCCAGGGCTTCCAGGTACCCGGCGCCGAGGCCAAGACCGAGAAGCTGCCCGCTCAACGACCATCCGACCTACCGCCGGACCGGTGATCTGAGACTGCGCTCTGCCCTGCTGCCGGCCTACGCGCTGGCACTGTCGTTATCGGTAACCGGGCCCCTGCTGGGGCCCGGTTATCTGCTTTTGCGGGACGCCGTCTCCACGCCCCGCTCATACCTGACCGATGCGGCGCTGGGCCTGACCGAGGCCGCCCCCCGCGCGTTGCCGCAGGATTTTCTCGTCGCCCTGACCTCGACCGTGCTGGACGGCGGAATCGTGGTCAAGGTCCTGCTCGTGGCGGGCCTGTGGCTGGCCGGTTGGGGCGCCGCACACCTGGCCTCCACGGTGATGGACGCCGGGCTGCCCGGTCAGTTCATCGCCGCGACGGTGGCCATCTGGAATCCGTACGTGGCCGAGCGGTTGCTGCAAGGGCACTGGAGCCTGCTCGTCGGCTACGGCTGCCTGCCCTGGGTGGCGGTGTGCGTACTGCGGCTACGCGGGGGGTCCCGCGCGCGACAAAACGGTTCGGGCTACCGCCCGATGTGGGGCCTGCTGTTCTGGATCGCGCTGGCCGGGCTGACGCCGACGGGGCTGATGCTGGCCGCCACGGTCGCGCTCGTGTGCGTTGCGGCCCCCGGCGACGGCGACGGCTGGCGGCGCCTGCGCGTCGCCGCGCTCGCGTTGGGCACCTCGGTGCTCGCGGCGACGCCGTGGCTGGTGGCCGCCGCGGTGGCTGGCACGGTGTCATCTCCGGTCTCGGCGGCCGGGGTGCAAGCATTCGCGGCTCGCGCCGAGCCCGGTCTTTCCACCCTCGGCAGCCTGGCCGGCCTGGGTGGCATCTGGAACGGTGAAGCCGTACCCGGCTCGCGCACAACACTTTTCGCCGTGGTCGCCACCGTCGTACTGGTCGGCGTCGTCGCGCTCGGCCTGCCCGCGGTGGTGCGCAACCGCAGGGCGGTGCCGCTGCTGATCCTGGCCGCGGCAGCGGTGCTGATCCCGGCCGCGATGGCCACCGACGTCGGCCTGGCGTTCGTCGACGCGACGATCCGGGCCGTGCCCGGCCTCGGGGTGGTACGCGATGGTCAGAAATGGGTGGCGCTGGCCATGCCGGGCTATGTCGTGGCCGCTGCCGCCGCGCCGGTCACGTTGCGGCGCCTGGGGATACCGATGCCGGCTTCGGCCGCCGTGGCCTGTGCGGCGCTGATCGCGGTGCTCCCAGATCTCGCCTGGGGCGTCGGCAATCAGATGCGCGCGGTGCAGTACCCGCCTGGGTGGACCGCCGCAGCGGCCGCCATCAACGCGGATCCCCGACCGGTGGCGGTGTTGCCACCAGACAGTATGCGGTCGTTCTACTGGTCCGGCGCCGCGCCGGTACTCGATCCGTTGCCCCGGTGGCTGCGCGCCGAGGTGCTGTCGACCGGCGATCTGGTGATCGGCGGCCAGGTGGTGCCCGGCGAGGGAACACGGGCCCGCGAAGTCCAGGATCTGATGCGCTCGGGCGCCGATCGCCAGACAATGGCCGACGCCGGTGTCGGCTGGCTGGTTGTCGAAACCAATGGGGTGCCGGCAGAACTGGATCTTCCGGTGGCTTACCGGGATGCCGATATCGCGCTGTACCCAATCGGCGGCGACCACCCGGGCTCACCTCACCGGAGCATGTTGATCGCCGCCCATCTGGTCTGGCTGCTGGCCCTGGTCGGCGGGGCAGTGGGGATGACGGTCAGCTTCTGGCGAGCCAGAACTTCTTGTTGACTTTGAGCTGACGCTGCATTTTTGCGGGTAGCGGTGTGCGTGGTTTCAAAGTCAACGGGCACCGCCCCGCGTAGTCGGAGTGACCGGTGTGGCTAGACCAGTCCGCTGACGTAGTTGCCGTCGTGCACCGATTCGAGCACCGCCCGCATCGCGTCCGCACTGAGCGTCCAAGAGAACTCGTCGCTGCGGGCCTGCGCCTTGCTGCCCAATTGGACCCGCAGCACCGGGTCGCTCAACAGCTGGTGCAAGCCGGCGACCAGGGCGTCACGATCCTCCACCAGCAGCCCGGTGACCCCGTCCACGATCGAGTCGGTCAGCCCGCCTGATGCGCGATAACCGATGGTCGGCACCCCGTGCTGAGCGGCCTCGGTGACGGCGAGTCCCCAGCCTTCTTTCCGTGACGGCAGCACATGCACCCAACTCTGCTGCAGCACACGGTGTTTGGTCTCTTCGTCGACGTGGCCGTGGAACGTCACCGAATCGGAGATGCCGAGCAGTTCGGCGTGTTCGACCAGCCGTTTCCGCCACCAGCCGCCGCCCAGGATGTCCAGGTGCAGCCCGGGAATCTTGGTGCGCAGTGTCGCGACAGCTTCGAGGGCGTCCTCGATCTGCTTGTGCGGCACCAGCCGGGACAGGACCACGAGGCGCGGGCTGGTCGACCGCGGCAGCTCGAGGGTGGGGCCGGGCGCCTCGTCAAGCCCGTTGCGCACCACGGCGATCCGGCCGGAATCGACCCCGAGCTCATTGAGGTCGCGGGCCGACGGCAGGGAGACGGTGACGTACTGGTTGCTACGGTGCAGTCGCGGGGACAGTTTGGACTCGACGAACCAGCCGATGCGGCCCTTCATCGGGCCGGCCACGGGCCACAGTTCCCGGTGACAGTGGTGCACGAGCACCGCCACCCGACGGCCGAACGCCAGCCGGGCCAGGAACGGCAGCCCGTTCTGAGTGTCGATGACGACATCCGGCCGGACCTTGCGCAGCGGCCCGAGACCGACGCGGGAGGCCACCATGGCCAGCCCGGCCCAGATGTACACGCTGTAGGGCCCGCCTGCCCGGTTGATCTGCACCCCGTCGACCACCTCGCGCCGGGCCGCACCCGGGTACCGCGCGGTGCGCAACGTGACGTCCACGCCGTCGTCGGCCAGGCACGCGCCGATCCGCTGTAGATAGGCCTCGCTGCCGCCGCCCTGAGGGTGCCCGGTGTCGCGCCAGCAGAGCAGCAGGACGCTCCGCAGGCGAGGGTCGGGACGGGCAGACATCGTGTTGAGAGTACCGGTCAGTAGGTTGGGCAGGTGCAGCCCAGCGACATATCCGCGCGCTTCGCCCGCCGGGCAACCTTGAACAGGTCGGTACGCCTGCTGGCCCAGTTCCGGTTCGAGCAGAGCGACCCAGCCCGCTTCTACGGGGCGCTGGCCGCCGACACCGTCGACCTGGTCACCGATCTGTGGTCGGGCGCCACCGGTGAATCTTCTTCTGGGCGCACCGTGCTCGACGTCGGCGGCGGACCCGGCTACTTCGCCTCGGCATTCGATGCGGCGGGCATGGACTACATCGGGGTGGAACCGGACCCCCGGGAAATGCATGCGGGACCAGCCGCGGACGCGACCGAGGGCACCTTCGTGCGGGCCTCCGGGATGGCGCTGCCGTTCGCCGACGACAGCGTCGACATCTGCCTGTCCTCCAATGTCGCCGAGCATGTGCCGCACCCGTGGCGGTTGGGCAACGAGATGTTGCGGGTCACGAAGCCGGGTGGGCTGGCGGTGTTGTCCTACACGGTGTGGCTGGGTCCGTTCGGCGGCCATGAGATGGGGCTGACGCATTATCTGGGCGGAGCCCGGGCGGCCGAGCGCTACGCCCGCAAACACGGTCGCCGACCCAAGAACGACTACGGCTCGTCGTTGTTCGCGGTGTCAGCGTCGGATGGTCTGCAGTGGGCCGCCAGCACGGGCGCGCTGATCGCCGCATTTCCCCGCTACCACCCACGATGGGCCTGGTGGATGACCTCGGTACCAGGGTTGCGGGAGTTCCTGGTGAGCAATCTGGTTCTGGTTCTTCGGCCGTCCTAACCCGTCCACTGGAACAGGTTCTCGTTTTTCTGGGAAATCTAGGTAATGTGACGGCCATGACACAAACTTCGTCAGCCGCGCCAGCTGTGACCAGGACGGAATTCGACAAACTGTTCATCGGCGGCCACTGGGTGGAGCCCTCGACCTCCGAGGTCATCGAGGTCTTCTCCCCCGCGACCGGCGAGAAGGTCGGCCAGGTCCCGCTCGCCGCCGAGGCCGACGTCAACGCCGCGTGCGCCGCTGCCCGCAAAGCCTTCGACGATGGCCCGTGGCCCCACATGTCGCCCGAGGAGCGCCAGGCCGTGCTGGCCAAGGCCGTCGAGCTCATCAACGAGCGGGCCGAGGATTTCAAGCACCTGCTGAAGCTGGAGACCGGCCAGCCGCCGACCATCGTCGACATGATGCAGTTCGGCGCGGGTGTGTCGAGCCTGCAGTACTACGCCGGCGCAGCCGACAAGTACGACTGGAAGGACATCCGCGACGGCATCTACGGCCAGACCCTGGTCATCAAGGAGCCGATCGGTGTTGTGGGCGCCGTCATCGCCTGGAACGTGCCCTTCTTCCTGGCCTGCAACAAGTTGGGCCCGGCCCTGCTCGCCGGCTGCACCGTCGTCCTCAAGCCGGCCGGCGAGACCCCGCTGACCACCAACCTGTTCGCCGAGATCCTCACCGAAGCCGGGCTGCCCGAGGGCGTGCTCTCGGTGGTGCCGGGTGGCCCGGAGACCGGTCGCGCCCTGACCGCCAACCCCGAGCTGGACAAGTTCACCTTCACCGGCTCCAGCGGCGTCGGCAAGGAGATCGGCAAGATCGCCGCCGAGAAGCTCAAGCCCTGCACGTTGGAACTCGGCGGCAAGTCCGCGGCGATCATCCTCGAGGACGCCGACGTGGACTCCACCCTGCCGATGCTGGTGTTCTCCGGCCTGATGAACTGCGGACAGGCCTGCGTGGGCCAGACCCGCATCCTGGCACCGCGGTCGCGCTACGACGAGGTCGTCGAGAAACTTTCGGCCGCCGTCGCCGCCATGCCGGTCGGTCTGCCCGACGATCCGGCCTCGATGATCGGCCCGCTGATCTCGGAGAAGCAGCGCGAACGGGTCGAGGGCTACATCAAGAAGGGCGTCGAAGAGGGTGCCCGCATCGTCACCGGCGGTGGCCGCCCCGAGGGCCTGGATTCGGGCTGGTTCGTGCAGCCGACGGTGTTCGCCGACGTCGACAACTCGATGACCATCGCGCAGGAAGAGATCTTCGGGCCGGTCCTCGTCGTGATCCCGTTCGACACCGAGGAAGACGCGGTGCGTATCGCCAACGACTCGCCGTACGGCCTGGCCGGCAGCGTGTACACCACGGACTTCCCCAAGGCCGTCAAGATCGCCTCGAAGATCCGCACCGGCACCTACGCGGTGAACATGTACGCCTTCGATCCGGGCGCCCCGTTCGGCGGGTACAAGAACTCGGGCATCGGCCGCGAGAACGGCCCCGAGGGCATCGACGCCTACACCCAGGCCAAGAGCGTGCTGCTGCCGTTTGGCTACACCCCGGAGTAAAACTCCGCGGAACTCGTAAAGGCGCCCTGGAACTACGGTTTCAGGGCGTCTTTCGTTTCAGCGCGCCTGCACCGACAGCCAATGTTCAGGTTCGCCATCTAGCGTGGCGCGGGTTCACCCGGCACCGAGATGCAAGGAGATTCCCATGGCAGTTTCCGTCGATCTGGCCAAGTCGCTCGACAAGGCCTACGAGGACAAGTCGCTCAAGGAGATCCTGGACGCCTCGCCGGCGGCCCTGGCCGGGGTTACCGACGCTGATGCCGAGCATCTCGCTGCCGCGTTCAACATCAAGACCGTGCGCCAGCTCGGGTCCAACAAGTTCTTCGCGGTCGCCGCAGCCCTGGTCGCGCTGGATACCGCCGGCTGATTCCCTTCGGCGAGCTAGAAACTTCAGCGGCCCTGGAAGTTCGCGGCCCGGCGTTCGATGAAGGACTGCACACCTTCGGCCGCATCGGCGGTGGCGAACAGCTCAGCGACCACAGGCCGCAGTCGCGCGATGGCGGCGCCATCCCCTTCGCGGCGGGCCGTGTGTGCCGAGGCGAGGGTGGCCCGGACCCCGAGCGGGGCGGCGCGATCGGCAATCGTGTGCGCGATCGCGCAGGCTCGGGTCAGGGCCGCATCGGCGTCCGGCGCGACCTCCTGGATCAGCCCGATGCGGTACGCCTCGGCGGCGTCGAACTCGTCCCCGGTCAGCAGCCATCGCATCGCATTGCCCCAGCCGGTCTGGCGCGGCAGCCGCAGTGTGGCACCGCCGAACGGGTAGATGCCGCGCAACACCTCGATCTGGGCGAACTTGGTGTCTTCCGCCGCTACCCGGACGTCGGCGGCCAGGAGCAGTTCGATTCCGAGGGTCAGGCACCGACCCTGCGCCGCGGCGATGATCGGCTTCGTCCAGTCGCCGTCGAGACGCCACGGATCACGTCCGCCCTCGGGAGTGGGCAGGTCACCGCTGGCCACATAGGGGGCGACGTCGACGAGGTCGAGGCCGGCCGTGAAGTGGTCGCCATGGGCGAACAGCACCCCGACCCGCAGGTCCTCGTCGGATTCGAGCAGTCCGTAGGCGAGGGCCAGATCAGTGAGCATCGCGACATTGAACGCGTTGCGTTTCTCCGGACGATTGAGTCCGATCAGCAGGACGTGGCCGTCCCGATGCAACGTCAGAGTGTCGAGGGCCGGGTCGGTCGTCATGGGGGCAGTCAACGCCTGTTCGCAGAATTATGCAAGACATCATAATTTGACTGAGAGCCTCCGAGGCTGAGTAGGACCTGTTCAGAAGCCGTTCACCTGCTAGTCTCTTATCCACAAGCATGTTCGTTGGATACTCGACATCATGCGAGGATTCCATCATTTCTATGGTGGATGACATAGAAGGGCGGTGCGCGATGTGGGTCGTTGAACTCAACCTCGCCGGTCACCGGTTCACCCGTCGGGTCCGCACACCTCACGCTCCGGTGCGCACCATCACCCCGCGGATGCTGCTTCGCTGTTCCTCGCAGTTCTTGCATGACCGGGTCGCCTGACTCCGCCGCGAGGCCGCGGAACAAACGCGGCTCCACCCGCGCCCGCATGCTCGGAAGCGCGGTCGAGGTACTGCGCGAGCGGGGCGCTGCCGGCGTCACGATCGACGAGGTACTGGCCCGTAGTGGCGCGCCTCGCGGTTCCGTGTACCACCATTTCCCCGGCGGTCGCCGCCAGATCCTGATGGAGGCACTGCAGTTCGCCGCGGACAGGATCGGTGATGTCGTCGGCGCCGAAACGTCGGACAACGCCTGGGATCTGGTGCACCGGTTCGTCGAATTCTGGGAGCGAGTGCTCACCGGAAGTGACTTCACCGCAGGCTGCCCGGTGGTCGCGGTGGCGATCGCCGACCCGGACGAGGAACCCGAACTCGCCGCGGCGGCCGGCGCGGTCTTCGACCGCTGGCGAACCGCCCTGACCGCTGACTTCGCCGCCGACGGCTTCGACGCGTCCGACGCGTCCTCGCTGGCGGTCATGTGCATCGCAGCCCTGGAGGGCGCCGTGGTGCTGTGCCGATCTTCGAGATCGGTCGAGCCACTGCACGATGTCGCCCGCCAACTCGAATTCCTGATCAAGTCAAAGGAATTCGTCCTCCGTAACGGCGTCCCGCGACTCAGCCGGCAGGCTGCGCCCTGACCCAGCGGGCACAGACGAAATCGCCGTTGAGCGCAGACTCGGCCAGCGCCCACTCGGACCGGACCGGCAGTACCGGCGACCCCGCCCCCAGCGAACAGGGTGCGTAGCTGACGATCATCTCGTCGATCAGCCCGGCCGTGACGAACTGGGCAGCTACCTGCCCTCCCCCGACCACCCAGACGTCCTTGCCCGCCGCAGCCGCCACCAGCTCGGTGTACAGCTCGGTGACGTCACCCGAGAACACCTGCACCGGATGCTCGGCAGCCACGATCTCGGGTCGGCGGGTCAGCACCCACGTCGGCTGCTCATACGACCACTCATCCGGCTGGTTCTTCACGATCCATTCGTAGGTCGACGATCCCATCGCAAGGGCGCCAATGGTTTTGATGAACTCGTCGTAGCCGAACGGGCCCTGCTGGTCGATGTTCCGCGAGATCAGCCAATCCAGACTGTCCTCGGTGTCGACGATGAAACCGTCCAGGCTCGACGCGGTGTAGTACACGATCTTCAACGGTCAGTCCTTCCTCATCCATTCGAGTGGGTCGCCCCGGTCGACAGCGACACCGTGCCGGGCCAGCATGCCGCGTACGAGGGCACGCCGGTGCGCCGAGTACGTCAGCACGTGCGCGACGATCCCGTACAGCTGAAAGGATTCCGGCGGATCGCACAGTGCATCGATGACGGTGTCCCCCAGCCGGCGTGCTGCCGAATATTCGGAGATCATTGTGGTCCAGCGCTTTCCGATGTCGGCGTGATGCGCGCCCAGTTGCTCGGCGGTCGTCTGGCTGGTCGTGGTCCGGGCGGGGAAGTCCCGACCCTCGATGGTGGCCAGCCAGACCTCCTTGGTCCACACGATCGCACCGAGCACCGCGGCGACACTCCCTTCGGGACCGTCCCAGTCGAGCACCACCTGCCCCGGTGAGATCTCCTGCGCCCATTGCTCTTCGGAGAGCCTGCGGGCGGCACCGATCAGATACTCGGTGTCGGCGACGTCGTGCACGAGCATGAACTGTGCGATGTCCGGACCGGTGGCCTCACTCGGGTCGGCGTCACACCACAAGGCCTGTGGCGGATGGAAGTGCACGCCGTTGGGCGCGGTGAGCCGAAATCCCACATCGTCGGCCCGTGACGGCGGCACCCCGAACGCGCGGCGGAACGCCCTGGAGAACACCTCGGCCGAAGACCAGCCCTCGGACTCGGCCACCTCGGCCACCCCGGCCCCCTGCTGCAACCGCCACGCCGCACGCTCGAGCATGACCCGACGGCGCAGCGCCGCGGGCGGTTCTCCGGTGAGTCTGCGGACCTCCCGGGAGAAGTGAAACTCCGATGCGTAACTGCTGCGCGCCATGTCACCGACGCCGGAATTCGCGTCGTCGACGACGGCGTCGAGCAGTTCCCGTAACCGGTCACGCCCGTTCGGCTGTACCTCCACGGTCACCGAGTATGGTCGGCTGCCTGCCCCGGGAACATGACATTTCCTGCTGCGCTCGCGCCGTCAGCTGTCCAGCACCTGCGCCACCCGGGCCTCGACGTCGACGCCGTCGAGATCGGACAGGTTGATCCCGAACCGCCCGGCGAGTGCATCGAGCACCTGCTCGGCGGTGTCGAAGCGGATCTTCTCGGTCCCGTCGTGGTGGTGGATGGCCAGGTTCCGGCCGCGCAGGTTGATCCTGGCATCGTCGGTGACCAGGGCCGCAGTCAGCCCGACGACGAAGATTCCGCCGGGATGCGTTGACACATACCAGCTTCCGACTTCGAGGTCGACGCGTGGTTGCGGCACGGCGGTGAACCGGTACAGCGGCTGCCACTGCCCGCGGACCTGTGCGGCCAGTTCGTACACCGGCGCGCCCTGGGTGGGCAATTCCATCAACCGGTAGGGCTCGTGGCGGGTCTGCTGCACCGCGGCGGTCTGCAAGCGGATCGGGGACGACAGCGTCTGCCCGCCGAAACCGACGTCGACCAGGAAGCGTCCGGCCTCGCCCGGCACCGTCACGGCGAGCACGTTGTGGGTGAGGGCGGGCAACGGCGCGTCGGGTTCCTTCATCCAGACCACCCGCCCGGCCAACCGGTCGACGCCGTACCCCAGCTCGACCAGGATGTAGCCGAGCAGGCCGTTGTGCTCGTAGCAGTAGCCACCACGGCGCCGGGTGATCATCTTGTCCGCCAATGCCTCCGCACCGAGGTCGGCGACCGGGATGCCCAGCAGTGGGTCGAGGTTCTCGAACGGGATCGAGCGACCATGTGCGGCGACGACGTTTCGCAGCGTGTCCACATCGGCTGACACCGGACCCGCAAGGCCGATCCGGTCGAGGTACCCAGTGAGGTCTGATCCCATGATGGCCATCGTGCCTCAGCGGTGGTTGAGGTCAACCTCGGAGGACACTGGCCCTATGGCTGCACATCTCACCGAGCGACTGCGGGAAGACCTGCTGGCCCGCTGGTCCGAACCACACCGGAAGCATCACAACGTCGCGCATCTTCGGGAGGTGCTCGACGCGATCGGCGTCCTTGCCGAGGACGGACTGCAGTTCGACCGGGAAGCGGTCGAACTCGCGGCGTGGTTCCACGACGCGATCTACGAGATCGGTCGCGACGACAACGAAGACCGCTCCGCAGCGTTGGCCCGTGAACTGTTGGCCGAATCCCCCGACAGCGACGAGGTCGCCCGACTCGTGCTGGCCACCAAGTCGCACAAGGTCGAGCCGGACGACGTCAACGCTGCGGTGCTCAGCGACGCAGACCTGTCGGTGCTCGCGGCGCCGGCACTGCGCTACCGGCAGTACGCCGACGCGGTCCGCGAGGAGTACGCATCGGTGCCCGACGACGTGTTCCGACCGGCACGGGCGCGGGTGCTCGCGGCGTTGCTCGATGGACCGATCTTCCACACAGAGGCGGGCCGGCAACGCTGGGAAGCGCAGGCCCGGCGCAACGTCGGCGAGGAGATCAGCGTGCTGAACTCATAGCGACGCCACGCGACCTGTGGTTTTGAGAGGATTGACCGCAGCTACTCGGCAGTAGGTGAAGCAACCCACGAAGCGAATGGGTTTTTTACCCTCGACCTGGGTACACTAGCAAAACTAGAACACGTTCCAATCCACATAGGGGGACCCTGTGGCCGCGACCGACATCGACCCGTCCGAAATCACCAAGTGGGATCCGGGCCTGACCGAGAAGGTCATGGGCTTGCTGCGGCCGCTGATCAAGGGCTACCACCGCGCCGAGGTGCGCGGGCTGGACAATTTCCCCAACGGCGGTGCCCTGGTGGTGTCGAACCATTCCGGTGGCCTGTTCGCCCTGGACGTGCCGGTGTTCGCGACGGGCTTCTACGAGAAGTTCGGCTACGAGCGGCCGGTCTACACCCTCAGCCACGACATGTTGATGACCGGCCCGACCGCGGCGTTCTTCAAGAAGACCGGCTTCATCCGCGCCAACCACGAGAACGCCGACGAGGCGTTGCGCTCGGGTGGGGTGGTCGTGGTGTTCCCCGGCGGTGACTACGACGTGTACCGACCGACCCTGTCGGCGAACAAGATCGACTTCGCCGGGCGTACCGGTTACATCAAGGCGGCGATCAACTCCGGCGTCCCGATCGTGCCCATGGTCGGCATCGGCGGCCAGGAGACCCAACTGTTCCTGTCCCGCGGCACCGAGATCGCCAAGGCGCTCGGCCCGATCGCGCGGATGGCCCGCACCAAGATCGTGCCGGTGTCGTTCGGCTTCCCGTTCGGCCTGTCGGCGGTGCTGCCGCTCAATGTGCCGCTGCCATCCAAGATCGTGATGAAGACGTTGCCGCCGATCGACATCGAGGCCGAATTCGGCGAGAACCCCGACATCGACGAGGTCGACGCCCACGTCCGCCGGGTCATGCAGCGCGCGCTGGACGAGCTGGCCGAAGAGCGCCGCTTCCCGGTGATCGGCTGAGCATCGATGAATCCGCTTGATCTGCTGGCCGGACCGGTGGACCGGGTCTCCGACGTCGCCGGCCTGGTGGCCACCATGCGCAGGGCTGGAATCATCACTGTGATGCGCCCGGACAAGTACCTGCGCATCGCGGCGGCCATGGCCCGCGAGAACATGGGCGTCACTTCGGGTTTCGCGGCCTCGGCGCAGCGGTGTCCGAACCGTCCCGGCCTGGTCGACGAACTCGGGACGCTGACCTGGCAGCAGGTCGACCAGCAGGCCGACGCCCTGGCCGCCGGCCTGCAGGCGCTGCCGGGTGGTGAACCCAAGGTGCTCGGCATCATGGCCCGCAATCACCGCGGCTTCGTGCTGTCACTGATCGCGGCCAATCGCATCGGCGCCGACGTGCTGCTGCTCAACACGTCGTTCGCCGCACCGGCCATGGCCGAGGTGGTCAACCGCGAGTCCGTCGACGCCGTCATCTACGACGAAGAGTTCACCGACACCGTCGAGCGGGCCCTCTCCGACCGGCCCGGCGCCGCACGGATCGTGGCGTGGACCGACACCCACGCCCACGACCTCACCGTCGCGAAGCTGGTCGAGCAGCACCGCGGTACCGAGCCGCGCCGCGCTTCCGAGAAAAGCAAGGTGATCCTGCTGACCTCGGGCACCACCGGAACTCCCA
This sequence comes from Mycolicibacterium arcueilense, assembly GCF_058536225.1. NCBI lineage: Bacteria > Bacillati > Actinomycetota > Actinomycetes > Mycobacteriales > Mycobacteriaceae > Mycobacterium > Mycolicibacterium arcueilense. The sequence goes on along the minus strand of NZ_JBZTYL010000035.1, from coordinate 177,910 downwards.
AGGGCGCCAAGCATTCCGGTGGCGGTCCCGAGGTGCTCAAGGCAATCCTCGACCGCACCCCGTGGCACACCGAAGAGCGGGTCGTGATCGTGGCGCCGATGTTTCACGCCTGGGGCTTCTCCCAGCTGGCCTTCGCGGCGTCGATGGCCTGCACCATCGTCACGCGGCGCAAGTTCGATCCCGCGGCCACCCTCGAGCTCGTCGACCGGCATCGGGCCAAGGGGCTGTGCGTGGTGCCGGTGATGTTCGACCGGATCATGGACCTGCCCGAGAACGTCCTGAATCGCTACGACGGCCGCACGCTGCGGTTCGCCGCAGCGTCCGGCTCGCGCATGCGTCCCGATGTCGTCACCGCCTTCATGGACCGGTTCGGCGACATCATCTACAACAACTACAACGCCACCGAGGCAGGCATGATCGCCACCGCGACGCCCGCCGATCTGCGCGCCGCACCCGACACCGCGGGCAAGCCGGCCGAAGGTACCGAGATCCGCATTCTCGACGCGGAGTTCCAACAGGTCCCCACCAGAGAAGTGGGCACCATCTACGTCCGCAACTCCACACAGTTCGACGGCTACACCGGGGGCCCCACCGTCAAAGGCAAGGACTTCCACGAGGGCTTCATGTCTTCGGGTGATGTCGGTTACCTCGACGAGACAGGCCGGCTGTTCGTGGTGGGCCGCGACGACGAGATGATCGTCTCCGGCGGCGAGAACGTCTACCCGATCGAGGTCGAGAAAGTGCTGGCCGGCCATGCCGATGTCGCAGAGGCCGCGGTCATCGGTGTCGACGACGAGCAGTACGGCCAACGCCTGGTGGCGTTCGTGAGGGTCTCGGGCGCTGCCACGCCCGACGACCTGAAGGCGTATGTTCGGGAGAACCTCGCCAATTACAAAGTGCCGCGGGAGATCACCGTGCTAGCCGAGTTGCCGCGCAACAGCACCGGCAAGATCGACCGCCGTCAACTGCAGGAGATCGTGAGTGGCTGACCGCCAACCTGGACCAAGAAGGCGGCTGCTCCTTGCCGCCGCCGAGTTGCTCAACGCTGCCAACGCGGTGAAACCGCTCGGACGCAGGGGTTACACCACGGTCCAGTCCTTCGCGTTCGGCTGGCCCACCTCGGAGAATGCCCCGCTGGTGATCACCGTGTCGGCCCTCGATGCACTGCGCCGCGCCATCCGCGGCGACTACCGCTCCGCGGGCGGCCGAATCTCGTTGCTTCTCAAGGCCATTTCCTGGGGCCTGCTGGTGCTGGTGCACCGGCGCGGTGTGCAATCGCGGCCCTACTTCGAGAATCCGGTGCACGAAGCCCTGGCCGACGAATACCCCACCACGGTGCGGCCCCTGCGTCGGGGTGAGGTGTACTCCACCGCGATGAGCCGGCGCCGCTACGCCCGCAAGACCGTCCACTACGGCCCGCACCGGGCCAACCTGGCCGACATCTGGATGCGCCCGGACCTGCCGCGCGACGGCAAAGCGCCGGTGCTGCTGCAGGTCCCGGGCGGGGCATGGATGATCGGGATGCGCAGGCCGCAGTCGTATCCGCTGATGAGCCACCTGGCCGAGCAGGGTTGGATCTGCGTGTCGATCGGCTACCGGATCAGCCCGCGCCATCCGTGGCCCAACCACATCATCGACGTGAAGCGCGCGTTGGCCTGGGTGAAGGAGAACATCGCCGAGTACGGCGGTGACCCGGACGCGGTGTGCATCACCGGCGGTTCGGCGGGCGGGCATCTGACCGCCTTGGCCGCGTTGACTCCCAACGATCCCAAGTGGCAGCCCGGTTTCGAGGACGCCGACACCTCGGTGGCGGCAGCGGTACCCGTCTACGGTCGCTACGACTGGTTCAGCACCACGGGCCCCGGGCGCGAGGAGTTCATGGAGATCCTGGAGCGGCTGATCGTGAAATTGCCGCTCGCCACCAATGATCAGGTGTACCGGGACGCGTCACCGATCACCCTGGTACACCCGGACGCACCGCCGTTCTTCGTGCTGCACGGGACCAACGACTCACTCATCCCGGTGGTGGAAGGCCGCGATTTCGTCGCCGCCCTGCGCAGGGTGTCGAATTCACCGGTGGTCTACGCCGAGATCCCCCATGCACAGCACGCCTTCGACATCTTCGGCTCACCCCGCGGGCACTACACCGCCGATGCCGTCGCAGAATTCCTGACCTGGGCGCGGGCCCGGGCTCAGCTCACCGCGGGCTCCGCCGCCGGTCGGTAAGCTCCTGAAGATGTCCGCACCGGACACCGAGATCGCAACGCTGGCCGCCGACCTACCCGACGGCGCGGTACTCACCGACCCGGCCGTGATCGAGGGGTATCGGCGCGACGCCGCTCTCGATCCCGAGGCCGGGGTGCCGCGAGCCGTGGTGCGGGCCACCAGCACCGAGGATGTGCAGGCCGTACTGCGGTGGGCGAGCGCACACCGTGTTGCCGTGGTGGCCCGAGGTGCGGGTTCCGGGCTCGCGGGCGGCGCCAACGGCGTCGACGGCGGCATCATCCTCAGCACCGAACGGATGCGGCAGATCCACATCGACACCGCGAACCGCACCGCAGTGGTGCAACCCGGTCTGCTGAACTCCGAGGTGAAGAAGGCCGCCGCCGAGTACGGCCTGTGGTACCCGCCCGACCCCGGCTCTGTCGAGATCTCCTCGATCGGCGGGAACGCGGCGACCAATGCCGGTGGACTGTGCTGTGTGAAGTACGGGGTCACCAGCGATTACGTACTGGGCATGCAGGTGGTGCTGGCCGACGGCACCGCCGTCCGGTTGGGCGGACCGCGGTTGAAGGACGTCGCCGGGTTGTCGCTCACCAAGTTGTTCGTCGGCTCCGAAGGAATTCTCGGGGTGATCACCGAACTCACGCTGCGGCTGATCCCGGCGCAGCCTCCGGCGTCGACCGTGGTCGCGGTGTTCGCCTCGGTGGAGGACGCCGCCGACGCCGTCGTGGCGATCACGGCCAAAGTGCGGCCCGCGATGCTGGAGCTGATGGACCACGCCACCATCAACGCGGTCGAGGACTACCGCCGCATGGGCCTGGACCGTTCGGCGCAGGCGCTGCTGCTGGTCCAGTCGGATGCACCGGGCGCGGCGGCCGAGGAGATCGCCCACATCGTCGAGGCCTGCGAGAAGTCCGGGGCCACCGAGGTTTACGCGACCGATGACGCCGCGGAAGGCGCTGCCTTGACGGCGGCCCGGCGGCTGGTGGGCCTGGCCCTGATGCAGCTGGGCACGTTCTATCTCGAGGACGTGACCGTGCCGATTCCCGACCTACCGGCGTTGCTGGCCGGTATCAAACACATCGCCGAGGATTGCGACGTGCTGATCTGCGTCGTCGCTCATGCCGGGGACGGGAACACCCACCCGGTGGTGGTGTTCGACGCCGACGATCCGGATATGAGCGAGCGCGCCCGTCAGGCATTCGCCCGGGTGATGGAACTGGCCATCGCCATGGGCGGCACCATCACCGGCGAACACGGTATCGGCCGACTCAAAAGGGATTGGCTGCCACTGCAACTCGGCGACGACGTGATCGAGCTGACCCGACGCATCAAAGATGCCCTCGACCCGCTCGGCATCCTCAATCCGGGCTCAGTGCTGCGCTGAGACGGCCCAGCCGGCCCGCCGAGACTACGGTTTCTGATGCGGTCAACCGAAATTGCGTCACAAACCGTAGTCTCGGAGAGGATTTCAGCTTTCGGCCAGCACTCCGTGGAGAGCCTTCTTCGCCTCGGTGATCGCCGCGAGCAGGTTCGTCCGAACCTCACCGAGCTTGGCCTTCTGCTCGTCGGTGCCCGTGAACGCGATGGTGCGGGCCAGACCCGCCACCTCGTGCAGGCCCGTACGGATCTTGATGACGTCGGCGAACTTGCCGACCTTACCCAACAGCGTGTGCGCGGTCTCGCTGGTGACACCACGCCAGGCCAGCAGCTGGGTGCCGAATTCAGTCAGTGTGGCGACCCCGTCGGAGACGGTGACCACACCGCGGCCGGCCAGTCCTGAGATGGCCAGTTCGACGATGTCCAGCGGCGGGGTGAAGGCGCCGCCGGTGGCCTCGGTGGTGCGCTCGACGATCTGTTCAGCGGTGGCCGGCCCGTCGAGCAGCAGGGCCGCGGTGCCAACCGCAGCACGCTTGAGTGCGAAGCCCGGCCCGAAACCCCTACCGAACCCGGGGCCGCCGAAACCTCCGCCGAAGCCCCCCGCGCCGAACCCTCCCGGGCCGAAACCGCCCTGTCCTTCATGGCCGCAGCCGCCGCCGAATCCCGCCGGACCCCAGCCACCACCAAATCCTCCAAAACCCATGTCACACATCCTTTTTCCAGGTTTCAACCGGACCGCAGGAACGCGGCCCGGCAGGTGTATCAAGTTCCTTGATACGCTCGAGTCGGGACCAATTCAATGAGATCTGGCTGAGAACTCGTTGAGCTCTGGGCGAAACGGTGCGGTCGGTCCGGATGGTCGGCGGGGTCGGCGCGTGTGAAGATGCCAGCTATGACTGCCTCGGACGGCGAGCCGCTGGGATATCTGCTGCACCGCGTGGCTGCAACGCTGCGTCCAGAGGCGGTCGCAGTTCTCGCCCCGATGGGACTCGGCCTGGCGGAGTTCGTCTGCCTGCGGATCATCTCGCTGAATCCCGGGCTCACCAGCGCCGAACTGGCTCGCTTCACCAACGTCAGCGCGCAGGCGACCAACCAGTTGCTGCACCGGCTGGAAGCCGCGGGCGCTGTTCATCGCCCTGATGCCGCGGCGGCAGGTAAAGCACTGCCCGCCGAACTCACTGCGTCTGGCCGGGCGTTGCTCACCCGCGCCGAGGAAGCCGTGCACATCGCCGATCAGCGGGTGCTCGACCGGCTGACGCCCACCGAACAGCGGCAACTCAAGACGTTGTTACGCAAAGCCGGACGCGACGACAATGCATGCTGTTGATCAGCCCCTGACCTCACCGTGGCTTCGGAGCAGCCAGCTCTGCCAGTGCGGACAAGAACAGCTCATCCATCCTCGGGCTCAGCTCCGACAACGTAGCGGCCCCGGCGTGACTGGCCGGCCCGAAGACCTGATCGAGCGCGTCGGGTTCGGCGGGTGCGCCGATGGACAGGCACAGGCAGGCCACGCCGTCGGCCCGCAGTTCTTCGAGGGCCTTGGCAGCGTCGGCCTGGGCATATCGTCCCTCGTAGCCGTCGTCGTACGGGTACCCGTCGGAGAGTACGAGCAGCAGCCGGTGTGGTGTTCCCGCTTGGCTTTTGAGGATCTCGCCGGCGCCGCGGATTCCGGCTCCCAGGCGGGTATAGCCGAAGGGTTGTAGTTGGGCGAGCCGGGTCCGTTCGCGAGCGCCGAAGCGTTGCCCGAAGGTCTTGACGGCGAGCAGGTGCACCGCGCGGCGGCCCTGTGAACGAAAGCCGTAGACAGCGACGCGATCACCGAGTTCCTCGAGCGTCGCAGCCAGCGTCGCTGCCGCGCGACGTTGGTGCTCATGGACGGCAAGGCCTTCGCCGTCGGCGTCGGTCGCTGATCCCGATGCGTCGAGGAGGATGAGCACACCGAGATTGCGCGCGAGTCGGCGACGCTCGGTGTACACATGCTCGGGCGGTGAATGGCCAGAGCGCAGATCGACGAACAGGTCGATCATGGCCTCGATGTCCACGTCGTCCCCGTCCGCGCGGGCGCGTAACACTTTGGGCCCGAGTCTGACTCGTGCCAGCCTGCGTCGCAGCACCGCGTCGCGGGCCACCCGAACGGTTGAGACATCCGCCGGGGCGGTGATCGGATGATCGATCACGCGGCACCAGTTCTCCCGATACCGGGCGCCGAAAACGTTCCATTCCGGATACAGGGCGCCACCGACCGTGAGTGCGGCGCCCGGCCGGTTGGCACCGACGAAGCGGATCGGCGTCGGTGCCGGCCGCGCGTTCACCCCGGCGCGCGATGTCCTTCGTATCGCGCCGACGCCCACCTCGCCCCCGGCGCCCTCGCTTCCGGACGAGCGGGAGCTGCCGAAGAGCGTCCGCAAGAACTTCGCGGGCGCCTGCATACCGGTGGGAGCCTCGAACAGTTTGAGGATCCAACTCTTCTCGGCCGGTCCGTCGTCGTCATCGTCGTCATCCATGTCTGACGCGTCGGTGTGCTCGACGCTCATCCGGACGTCGGCAGCGGTCGCCGGGGAACCAGCTTCGCCGCGGGTGCGGATCAGTTTGGCTGGTTTGATCGTCCCGAACCAATCGGGAGGCGGGTCGAGTTCGGTTCTGCCCAGGGCGATCTGCAGCGACTCCTCGCAGCTGGTCGACTGTGCCGCCGCGGTGGGGGCGACCGATGCCGCCAGGGCAATCCGCGGGCTGAGTTCAGCCAGGACACGATGGCCTTCGACCCCCAGATACCGGCGCGCCAGCGAGGGCCGCGCCCGCAGCTGCTTGAGGTACTGACTGTCGAGGCTTCCGGCTCCGAGGAGCGCGCTCTGGACCAGAGCCTCGCGACGCTGCCGGTCCCGATCCGCGCTCGCCGACACGAAGATCGTCTGCCCGTCGGTGTACGCAGGCTCGTTCGCGCGCGCGACGGCCACCTCGACCGGCCGCCCGGCGAGGAAACCGGCCAGAAACCGAAAGTGATGCGGTTCCGGGAGGTCGGTGCTCACGGTGGTGGCAGGACTGCGTCGACGAGTTCTCCGAGTCCCCGGATCACATCGGGATCGTCGGACAGCACCTCGACCACCGCGGACTGGACAGCGTCGCGCAGGTTGAGTCCTTCGGCGACGAGACCGCCGGCGAGAATCAGCATGCGGGTCGAGGCCACCTCGCTCAGTGCGGAGCCGTCAAGGCGCCGGATGGCGGCTCCGAGGGCGACCAGCGACGCAGCGGTGGATGAGTCGATTCCAGCCTCGACGGCGACGATCTCGGTCTCGATCTCGGCTGTCGGGAAGTCGAGGCTGATCGCGACAAAGCGTTGCCGGGTCGAGTCTTTGAGGCTCTTCAGGATGCTCTGGTAGCCGGGGTTGTAGGAGATCACCAGTTGAAAGCCGGGCGCTGCGGACAAGGTGGTGCCCAGCCGGTCGATCGGCAACTCACGCCGGTGGTCGGCGAGCGGATGGATGACCACCGTGGTGTCCTGACGCGCCTCCACGATCTCGTCGAGGTAGCAGATGGCGCCGTCTCGCACCGCTCTGGTCAACGGGCCGTCCACCCAGACTGTTTCGCCGCCCTTGAGCAGGAAGCGCCCCACCAGATCGGCAGATGTCATGTCCTCGTGCCCGGCGACGGTGATGAGCTCGCGACCGAGTTCGTGAGCCATCGCCTCGACGAAACGGGTCTTGCCACACCCGGTGGGGCCTTTGAGGAGCACCGGCGCCCCGCGGCGGGCGGCCGCCCGGAAGGTCTCCACCTCCCCGCCCGCGGGCCGATAGAACGGCGGCTGTATTCCTGATTCGGCGGTCGACCGAAACTTACTGACCGTCATCACTTTTCGGGCCTTTGGATCGGCACCACGGGCGGGATGCTCACCCCATCCGGCAGCACCAGTTCGCCTTCGTGGTTCACATACCCCGAGTGTTTGGTCGGCAGCGGCAGGTCAGGATTCGGGCACGGCCGGTCAGTCCCTTCGCCGCAGATCCCGGGGTTGAAGTACGAGCGCTTCTGGACATCTTCGGGCCACGCATCCCCGTGCATGCCCAGCCAGGTCGCGGGAACGTTGTAGAAGAGGAAGAAGCACGCGCTGACACCACCGAAGATGGCCAGGAAGCGGACGAACTGTTGTTTCACGAACCCGCCGCGGACCCGGTCGATTCCCCGTTCGACCACGGTGCGGCCGCGGTCGTCGGTGAAGAAGCGCAGGCAGACCAGCGCGGTCTGGACACCACCCCACATCAGCCCCTCGTAGATCGGCCACTGGTAGTAGGTGCCGGCGTTGAACGACAAGGACTGGATGGCGCCGGGATAGGAGTAGAACCCGATCGGCAACATGATCAGGGCCTCCATGACGAAGTCGAAGACGAAGGCGATCGCATAGGTGACCAAGACCAGCCGCAGATTGGTGATCCCAGGCCAACGGTTCTTGATCTTTCGCATGATCGCGCAGCCGACGATGGTGAGCAGCAAGACCCCGTACGCATAGCCGGGGATGTTGGTCAGCAGCGGTTCGGGCACCGTGTGGCCCGGTTCCTCATGCGCCACCCAGCCCGGAATGTACGGCGCCCACGACCCCTGGTTGAACAGCCAGGCGTTGTACGTACACCAGGTGCTGTAGTAGTTGAGCATCGGATCCTGGAACATCATCAGACCCATCGACACGAGCAGCATGCCGTCGAGCGTGATCCGCCGCTCCCGCATCCAAGGCCGAATAATGAAGAACCACAAGGCAAACGGCAGACCCACCCATAGGACCACAGCGTTGGCCATCAGCGGGATCTTCATATACATCGGTGGCTCACTCGGGCCGCCCGACACCGGCTCGAAATAGGGGCCGGTCACCCACCGGGTGAACACGTACAACGTCACCAGCAGGAACACGCCGCCGACGGTCGCCCAGATCCTGTACGCATTCGACGACGGCGGACCTTGCTTTCCGAGTTCGGCGATGCCGCCGACCGATTCGGTGACAGCAGGCTTCTTGGACAGATCACTCATGTTCGGTTTCCCCTTGGCGATCGTGGAGACAGCCGGTGGTGTGAGGCCGGCCAACGGGTGCAAATATACTCATGGGTATCTGAGATTCCAATAGGTCACTCAGATTCTGTGGCAGAATTCTGCCATGGTGGAGCGCTGGACCCGAGAACGCAGACTGGAGCACACGCGTTCGGTACTGCTCGACGCCGCCGAAGAGGTATTTGCCGAAAAAGGTTTTGCCCCAGCCACACTCGATGACATCGCACGAGCCGCCGGTTACACCAAGGGCGCCATCTACAAGCACTTCACGACCAAGGAAGACCTGTTCCTGGCGGTGAGTGACCGCTATTGGCGACGCTATTTCGACAATTTCGCCGAGGTGATGTCGAGCGCGAAACAGGTCGGTGCGCGTGAACGCGACGAGATCGCAAAGCGCTGGCGGCAATTGAGCCAAGACCGCGGCGCCGAGCACGCCGCCTTGGGGCATGAGTTCACGCTCTACCTCCGGCGAAACCCGGAGTCACGAGACCGTGTCGCCGCCAAGCGTTCGGAGGTTGTCGACGCGCTGGCGAAGTTCATCGTCAACGGCATCGAGCAATTCGGCGGCACCCTGCTGATACCGCCGAAGACGTTCGCCCAAGTTCTCATCGCCACCAGCGACTCGGTGGTTCTGGGCAGCGAACTCGACGATGTCGACCTCTACCGGCCCATGGTCGAGATGTACGTATCGGCCATCAAGCTGCCCTGACGCCCCGCCCTGCACGCGCCAAGTCTCAGAAGACGCGAACCTGCCCCTCGAGCACCGGAACGGTCTCGGGCAGCTTGTAGGTCTCGATGCCGTTGCGGAACATGATGGGCTCGCGGGCGTGCTCGGGCAGATGCTTGACCAGCCAGCGGGGATCGTCGAACGTCCAGTGCGGGTAATCGCTGGAAAACAGCAGGATCTTCTCGCACTCCATCCACTCGAAGGCCCGGGACAGTTCGGTCTTGTCCTCGGGATAATCCAACGGCTGGGTGGTGAACTTGATGTGGTCCTTGACGTACTCCGACGGCTTGCGCTTGATGTCCATCCAGTTCTTACGCTTCGCGTAGATGGCATCCATCCGCCACATCAAAGGCAGGATCCAGGTGAACGCATGCTCCACGAACACCACCCGCAGCGTCGGGAAGCGGTCGAAAACCCCGTCGAAAATCAGGCTCATCACCTGGTTGGCCGCCAGCAGCGAGTACGTGACCATGAAGTCGTGGTTGTAGCTGGGCAACCCGACCGGCGGGAGTGGGAGTTCGTCGTACTCGCCGCGGGACAGGTGGCAGCTCACGGTGATGTCGTGCTTGGTCGCCGCGGCCCAGATCGGGTCGTACTTCGGGTCACCCCACGACGGACGCGGCTCGGCCTTGATCAGGATCTGCGCCATGTAGGGATGGCCGGCCCACCGCTCGATCTCCTGCGCCCCCAACTCCGGCGCCTCGACTGCCAGGCAGATGGATCCGCGCCAGCGCTCATGCCAGTTGTTGTGGCTGTCGAGCCAGTGATTGGCCTGCCAGTCGTTCAGCGCGCAGTTCATCACATGGTTGGCCTCGGGAATGTGGGCCGAGTACGCCGCGGGTTCCAGGACGGCGATGTCCGCTCCGGCCTCCATGATCAGCTGCCGGAACGCGAGATCGGGGTCGCTGCCGGCGAATTCGCCGTCGGACGGGAAGGAATCGGTACGCATTGCGTAGGCATGCGCGTAGTCGGGAGCGTCGTAGTAGATCAGGTCGCCGACGTCGTGGGTGTTGAAGTATCGGGACCGCCACGGCTCGGGGATGTACTGACCGAGCTCGCCCCGCCGGGGCACGGGATGCACGTCGGAATCGACGCATCGCACCGCGATGCGCTCAGCCGCAGGAATCCTGGGCGACGTAGTAGTGGTCATCGTCATTCCCTCTCGATCACCGGGTGGCCGCGACGGCGATGGACTTGGTCTCGAGGTACCCGTCGAGCCCTTCACGGCCGAGTTCGCGGCCGTAGCCGCTGTCCTTGATACCGCCGAACGGTGCGAACGGATCCATCGTGTACCCCTGGTTTACCCCGAAAGTCCCGGTTTGTACACGCTCGGCGATCCCGATTCCCCGGTCTGGATCGGCCGTCCACACCGAGCCGGCCAGGCCGTAATCGGAGTCGTTGGCAATCGCGACGGCCTCGTCCTCATCCCGGTATCCGATCACCGTGAGGACGGGACCGAAGATCTCTTCGCGGGCGATGCGCATCGAGTTGTCAGCGCCGGCGAACAGCGTGGGCCGGACGTACCAGCCGGTGTCCACACCGGCGGGCAGATCGGTGCCGCCGCAGACCAGACGGGCGCCCTCGCGCCGGCCGAGGTCGATGTAGTCACGCACGCGTTGCTGTTGGCGTCGGGACACGAGTGGCCCGAGCTCGGTGGCGGGATCGGCGGGATCGCCCACGACGAGTGCGTTCATCCGGTCGGCCAGGGCGTCGACGAATTCGTGTTCCCGATAGGCCGGGACGACGATGCGGGTCAGCGCGTTGCAGATCTGGCCGCTGTTGGACAGGCTGGCCGAGCGCACCCCGGCTGCGACTGTCGCCGGGTCGGCGTCATCGAGGATGATCGCCGCCGACTTGCCGCCGAGCTCGAGGCTGACCTTGGTCAGGTTGGCCGCGGCGGCTGCTGCGACGGCCCGGCCCGCGGCGCTGGAGCCGGTGAACGAGACCTTGTCGACGCCGGGATGACCGACCAGACGGGCACCGACGGCGGCATCCCCCTGGACGACGGAGACGACGCCGTCGGGCAGGCCGATCTCTTTGAGCATGTCGCTTAAAAGCAGTGCATCCAATGGGGATTCGGGGGCGGGTTTGAGTACCACGGCGCACCCGGCCAGCAGCGCCGGCACCAGTTTGGTGACGATCAGGAACTGCGGCATGTTCCAGGGCACGATGGCGGCGACGACGCCCACCGGTTGCTTCTGGATACGTACGTCCGATCCGAAGAAACCGGTGCGGGTCTCCTGCCAGAGGTAGGTCTCGGCGAGGTCGCTGAACGCGGACATCATCATCGTCGGCAGTCCGACCTGCGCCCGTTGGGCGAAAGTGATCGGCGCACCCATCTCGGCCGAGATCAGCTGGGCCATCTCACCGCGTCGGCCGGCGTAGGCCTCGGCGAGGCGCCGCACCGCCGCGATGCGCTCCGCTGGGTCGAGACGTGGCCACGGCCCGTGATCGATGGCCGCACGGGCGGCCGCCACGGCGGCGTCCACCTCGGCCGGCCCGGCCGCCGCCACCCGGGCGATGGGTTGCTCGGTATGCGGCGAGATCACCTCCACGGTGTCGGCAGGGTCGCCGTCGAGCGACCAGTCGGCCTCGATTCCCAGGTACTCCCCAAGATGCTGATCCATCCAGACTCTCCCGCCTCAGTCGAATTCAGAGTATCAACTACTTGTCATTGACGAAACCGCCGTCTACCGTCGAGCCTGAAGCCCCTGGCCGGCATCGCAGCCCCATGTCGGCATCATCGGTCGAACCACATCTCTTTAGGAGCGAGCATGGCTCGGTTTCCCAAGCCGGCTGAAGGCAGCTGGACTCAGCACTACCCGGAGCTCGGCACCGGCCCGGTGTCCTACGAAGACTCGATCAGCCCGGAGATCTATGAGCTGGAGCGCAAGGCGATCTTCAAACGCGCATGGCTGAATGTCGGTCGCGTCGAACAGCTTTCACGCAAGGGCAGCTATTTCACCCGGGAGATGAAGGCCGCCAACACCTCGATCATCGTGGTGCGCGGCAAGTCCGGGGAGGTCAAGGCGTTCCACAACGTCTGCCGCCACCGGGGGAACAAACTGGTGTGGGACGACATGCCGCTGGAGGAGACCAGCGGGGTGTGCCGGCAGTTCACCTGCAAGTACCACGCCTGGCGTTACGACCTGGACGGCGAGCTCACCTTCGTCCAGCAGGAGGCCGAGTTCTTCGACCTGGACAAGAGCCGCTACGGCCTGGTCCCCGTGCATTGCGAGGTGTGGGAGGGGTTCATCTTCGTCAACTTCGCCAGCAATACTGAAGCCCCCGAACAATCTCTCCGCGAATTCCTGGGCCCGATGATCACCGATCTGGAGGGCTACCCGTTCGACAAGATGACTTCACGATTCACCTATCGCTCTGAGGTGAAGGCGAATTGGAAGCTGTACATGGACGCCTTCCAGGAGTTCTACCACGCCCCCATCCTGCACGCGAACCAATCCCCGACCGCCTACTCGAAGGCCGCCGCGGAGTCCGGTTTCGAGGCACCGCACTACCGGATCGAAGGGCCGCACCGGCTGGTGAGCACGTCCGGTGTCCGGGCGTGGGAGATGCCCGACGAGATGCGCAAGCCGATGGAAGACATCTGCCAGAGCGGACTTTTCGGCCCGTGGGAGAAGCCGGATCTCGGCGAGATGCCGGCCGGGCTGAACCCCGCCAAGTGCGATCCGTGGGGGCTGGACTCCTTCCAGCTGTTCCCCAATTTTGTCGTGCTGTTCTGGGGCCAGGGCTGGTATCTGACGTACCACTACTGGCCGACGTCGTTCAACACGCACACCTTCGAGTGCACGCTGTACTTCCCGCAGCCGCGCACGCCGCGGGAGCGGTTGGGCCAGGAGTTGGCCGCCGTCTCGTTCAAGGAGTACGGACTGCAGGACGCCAACACCCTGGAGGCGACGCAGAGCTCCATCGAGACCCGGGTGGTCGACGAGTTCCTGCTCTGCGATCAGGAGATTCTGCTACGTCACCTGCACAAGGAGACCGCGGCCTGGATCGACGACTACCAGCGCAAGACCGCAGGAGTGTGAACCGATGAGCACCCAACTACCCGCTGAATTCGCTGACCTGGAACAGTTTTCAGACTGGTGCCTGCCCAGTGAACCGCAGCGCTACGCCAAGCGGCTGGCTTCCACCATGACCGAGATGCAGGCCTTCTACGACGCGATCACGCCGCGGGCCGAGGAAGCGATCAGCTTCTGCGACAAGTTCAGCCTCGACGATTTACCCGAGGACGTGCTCAACCTGATGCACCTGCTGTACTCGATGATCACGGTGTCGTTCCCGGTGGAGTGCTGGAAGCAGCCTCGGGTACCTGATTCCGGTGCGACATCGTTGGACTGCGTCGCTGAGCCCGTGCCGTGACCCAAACCGAAGCCTCGACGACGATTCTGCGCGCCGCCCGTTGGGTGGACGTGGCCGACGGCCAGGTCCGGTCTCCCGCGGTCGTAGTGATCGAGGGCAACCGCATCAAGGACATCAACCCCGAAGGACCACTGCCGGATTCGGCCACCGTCATCGATCTGGGCGATACCACTCTGCTGCCCGGGCTGATGGACATGGAGCTCAACCTGCTGATCGGCGGTCCGGGCAATCCCGGCGGCCTGCCGACCCCGATGCACGGCGTGCAGGACGATCCGGCGTACCGGACGCTGCGCGGCGCGGTCAACGCCCGCACCACGCTGGACGCCGGGTTCACCACTGTCCGCAACCTGGGCCTGATGGTCAAGACCGGCGGCTACCTGCTCGACGTCGCACTGCAGCGCGCCATCGACCAGGGCTGGCATCAAGGGCCCCGCATCTATCCGGCCGGCCACGCCGTCACCCCCTACGGCGGACATCTCGACCCCACGGTCTTCCAGCGGCTGGCACCGGGCATCATGCCGCTGTCGGTCGCCGAGGGCATCGCCAACGGGGTGCCCGACGTCATCGCGTGCGTGCGCTACCAGATCCGCCACGGCGCCAAGCTGATCAAGGTTTCGGCCTCCGGTGGCGTGATGTCCCACAGCACCGCACCCGGCGCCCAGCAGTATTCCGATGCCGAGTTCGCCGCGATCGCCGACGAGGCCCACCGCGCAGGCGTCAAGGTCGCTGCCCACGCGGTCGGGGACACCGCGATCCAGGCCTGCATCCGCGCCGGTATCGACTGCATCGAACACGGATTCCTGGCCAGCGACGAGACGATCCAGATGATGGTCGACCACGGCACGTTCCTGGTTTCCACCACCTATCTCACCGACGCGATGGCCATCGACCGCATCGCGCCCGAGCTGCGTAAGAAGGCCCTCGACGTCTTCCCACGGGCAAAGGCCATGCTGCCCAAGGCCATCGCGGCAGGCGTGCGTGTCGCCTGCGGCACCGATGCCCCGGCGATCCCGCACGGCGAGAACGCCAAGGAACTGGTTGCCCTCGTCGAACGCGGCATGACCCCGATGCAGGCGTTGCAGGCAGCGACGCTGGTGGCCGCAGAGTTGGTCGATGCCGCCGACGAGCTGGGCCGGCTGGCACCCGGGTACCTGGCCGACGTCGTCGCCGTTGCGGGCGATCCCAGCGTGGACATCGCGACGACGCTCGATGTGCGGTTCGTGATGAAGGACGGCAGCGTCGTCAAGCACAGATAGCACTGTGCGCTAGCGTCGAAAGTGACGGGCACGGCAGGAGACGAGAGCATGGACCTCACCGAGAACACCTTGTGGTGGCTCAAGCAGGCGTTCTACTTCTCGCTCACCGAGGTCAACGAGTCGGTCAAAGAACACGGGGTCACCACGGCCCAGATCGGTGTCCTACGCCAGCTGACCAATCAGCCGGGCCTGTCCGGCGCCGAGTTGGCCCGTCGCCTGCTGATCACCCCGCAGGGCGTGCAGCTCGCGCTCACCGCGCTGGAGAAGCGGGGCCTGGTCGAGCGCAAACAGGATCCCCAGCACGGACGCATCCTGCAGGTCTTCCTCACCGACGAGGGGCGCGCGGTGGCCTCGGCGGTGGTCGCCGACGCAGTCGCCGCCCATGAGCGGGTGTTCGGCGTGCTCACTGACGAGGAGCAGGAGCAGCTGAAGGCACTGCTGCGTCGGGTGATCGAACAGGGCACGGGCCACACCCCGCACTCCGATCACATCGACCCATGACGTCTCCCGGTGGGCGCAACCAGGACTATGTGCGGCGTCGGCGGCCGATGCTCAGCATCCAGTCGGGAAACGCCAACCCGTGGATGATCCGCTGTGTCCGGAAGTACTGGCGCGGAAGCGATGCCGTGTTGTAGGGCAGGTCGTACTTCTCGCACAGTTGCCGTACGCGAACGCTGACCTCGGGGAGGCGGTTGCTCGGCAGGTCGGGGAACAGGTGATGCTCGATCTGATAGCACAGGTGACCGCCTGAGAACGCCAGCAGCCGGCTCGCGTTGAAGTTCGCGGTCCCGACCATCTGCCGCAGATACCACTCGCCTTTGGTCTCGTCGGTGACCACCGCAGGGTCGAACGTCTCGGCGCCGTCAGGGATGTGCCCGCAGATGATGTTCACGTACACCCAAAGGTTCCGGACCACATTCGCGGTGATGTTGGCTGCCAGGGTCCGGCGCCACCGGCGCAGGCTGAGGGCGGGCAGGACCACATAATCCTTGCTCAGCTGGCGGGCGATCTTGCCGAAGAACTTCCGCTTCTCCACGGCCAGACCGTCTGCCGTCTCGTGGCGCAGACGCTCGGAGTGCAGGCCGTGCAGGGCAATGCCCCATTCGAACATCGCGGCCAGCACCAGGTTTCGCACCGGGGTCGCCAAGTGGACCCAGCGCCACGGCTGGTCGGTGGTGACCCGATGCAGGCGGTAGCCGATGTCCTCGTCCATCCCGAGCACGTTGCTGTACACGTGGTGCCGGTAGTTGTGCGAGTACCGCCACTGCGCGGAATGTCCGACCATGTCCCACTCCCAGGTGTTGGAGTGGATCTCGGGATCGTTCATCCAGTCCCACTGGCCGTGGGAGATGTTGTGGCCGAGTTCCATGTTCTCGATGGACTTCGCATATGCCAGTGCGCACGTGCCCACCAACCATCCGGTCTTCGACCGGGTGCCGGCGATCGTCAGTCGCGCCGCGACGTCGAGCGCGCGGTGGAAATGGATCACCCGCCGGATGTAGGCCGCGTCCTGCGCCCCGAGGGACTCCTCGACGTCTCGGCGGATGACGTCGAGTTCATAGGCGATCTCTTCGACATCCTCACTGCTGAGATGCAGGTAGGCGGGAACATCGGCGATCGCCATCAAGGTGTCCTCGGGGTGGTGCGGCAGGTAGAGCGGCACAATCACCGCGAGCGTCGGACCGCAGCCTAGAGCCTCAGACTTACCGACGGGTAATCGAGCGCGCCCACCAGGCAAAATGGCGGCGCAAACGTGCGGCCCGCGCGTATCGACCGGAGTCGGCCATGCCGCCATACCGTCGTTGATATCTACCACTTGAGATTAATGACAAGTACTTGATATTGTTGGCCGCGATGGAGACATCGACTACGACACCACGCATGGAATCCGCCGACGTGATCGACGCCGACGGGTTCACCCCCGTGCCGATCAAGCAGGTGATCAGGGAGACCTCCGACGCGGTGTCCCTGGTTCTCGACATACCCGAGCCGAACCGAGATCAGTTCCGTTATGAGGCAGGGCAATTCGTTACCATCCGGGCGAGAATCGATGGGGCCGAACACCGTCGGTGCTACTCGATGTCGTCGTCGCCGGCCGTCGATCCCGATCTGCGGATCACCGTCAAGCGTGATCGCGACGGCCTGGTCTCCAACTGGGTCAACGACACCGTGGGCATCGGCGATGAACTGCACATCGCACCACCCGAGGGCCGCTTTGTCCTCACCGCAAGCGAACGCAACGTCGTCACCTTCGCCGGCGGCAGCGGCATCACCCCCGTGTTCTCGTTGGTGCAGTCGGCGCTGGCCGCCACCACCCGCAGGACTCGACTGTTCTACGCCAACCGCAATCTCGACTCGGTGATCTTCCGGGAGGCGTTGGCCGCCCTCGTCGACAGCCACAGCGAGCGCGTTGAGGTGCACCATCATCTCGACGATCTGGACGGCGTCGTCTCGCCGCAACACATCGCTGACTTCATCGCCGACGACAGCCGGACTGAAACCGATTACTACGTCTGCGGACCCGCCCCGTTCATGGACACCGTCGAACGCGTCCTGCTCGACTCCGGAATCCCCAGGCAGCAGGTGCATCTGGAGCGGTTCAGCGTCGCCGCGATCCCACCGCCCGACCTGACCGAACCCGTGGTCACCGAAGAGGTGACCATCGAACTCGGCCGCAGCACGATCACCGCGCCGTACCGAGCGGGCAACACCCTGCTGCAGACGGCGCGCCTGGCCGGCCTGAAGGCGCCGTCCTCCTGCGAAACCGGTTCGTGTGGAACATGTATAGCTCAGGTGGTCGAGGGCAGCGCGCGCATGCTCAACAACGATGCCCTCGACGACGACGAGATTGCCGAGGGGTGGGTGGTGACGTGCCAGGCGCTGCCCACCAGCCGCCGAGTGAGAGTGGTCTATGAGTAAAGCAAGTATGAGCAGGGTCGCCGTGGTGACGGGCGGGGCGTCGGGAATGGGTGAGTCGACGTGCCACGAGTTGGGACGACGCGGCCACAAGGTCGCTGTGCTCGACGTCAATGCCGATGCCGCCCAACGCGTCACCGACGACCTGCGGTCGGCCGGCGCCACCGCCTTCGCGGTCGGCGCCGACATCACCGACCGGGCCGCGGTGGAAGAGGCCTTCGGCAAGGTGCGCAGCGAGCTCGGGCCGGTCGGCGTCCTGGTGACGAGCGCGGGCATGTTCGGGTACGCCTCGTTCGCCGACATCACGGAACAGTCCTGGGCCCAGATGATCGACGTGAATCTGAGCGGGACGTTCCGCTGCTGCCAGGTGGCCCTGCCGGACATGGTCGAGGCGGGGTGGGGTCGTATTGTGATGATCTCCTCGTCGAGCGCGCAGCGCGGCACCCCGTTCGCAGCCCACTACGCCGCCTCCAAAGGCGCTCTCTTGACCCTGACGAAATCGCTGGCGCGCGAATACGCCGCGCACGGCATCACGGTCAACAACATCCCACCATCGGGTATCGAGACCCCGATGCAGCACCAGTCGCAAGCCGCGGGCTACCTGCCGCCCAATGAGACGATCGCCGCCAACATCCCGCTCGGCCGGCTCGGCACCGGTGCGGATATCGCTGCCGCCGTGGGGTTCCTGTGCTCCGAGGAGGCCGGTTTCATCACCGGCCAAACCCTCGGGGTGAACGGCGGCGCCGTGATGTAACGGCTCCCGAGCCGTCCGAGCAGTCCCAAAACGCACTAGTCACACGGAGGTTCACATGGCAACCAAGTGGCCCAAGCCGGCTGAGGGCTCCTGGACCGAACACTATCCCGATCTGGGTACGGGACCGATCCCGTTCCGGGACTCCATCTCCGAAGAGTTTTATGCCCTGGAGCGGGAGGCCATCTTCAAGCGGGCCTGGCTCAACATCAGCCGGGTCGAGGAGACGCCCGAGGTCGGCAGTTTCATCACCCGGCAGATCGAGGCCGCCGAAGCGTCGCTGCTTCTGGTGAGAGACCACGACGGCGGTATCCGCGCCTTCCACAATCTGTGCCGCAGGCGCGGGCACACGCTGGTGCCCCCGGACTTCCGCGCCACCGAATTACGCAGTACCGGAGCCGAGTTCGAATGCCGACACTGCGGCTGGCGTTACGGCCTGGACGGAAGGCTGGTATCGCTGCCCGACGCCGACCGCTTCACCGACCTGAACCCTGATGACTACGGGCTGGTTCCGGTGCACTGCGACGTCTGGGCCGGCTTCGTGTTCGTCAACCTCGGCCGCGAACCGCGCCAGAGCCTGCGCGACTTCCTCGGCCCCATGGTGACCGCACTCGACGATTACCCGTTCGACAAACTCAGCGAGCGATACGACTGGGTGGCGCACAACAACAGCAACTGGAAGATCTTCGCCGATGCCTTCCAGGAGTACTACCACGTGCCGTCGCTGCACACCCAGCAGGTGCCTCCGGAGGTGCGGGATCCCAACGCCGGCTTCACCTGTGGACACTTTCAGCTCGACGGTCCACACCGGCTCGTTTCGACCGCCGGCACCCGACGCTGGCTGCTGGCACCGGAATACATGTACCCGATCGAGCGGGCCACCCAGAGTGGCCTGGTGGGTCCGTGGCGCACCCCCGATATCGGCGAGCTACCGATGCACGGGCTCAACCCGGGCAACATCGAGCCGTGGGGCATCAGCAACTTCCAGATCTTCCCGAATCTGGAGATCCTGATCTACGGCGGCTGGTACCTGCTCTACCGCTATTGGCCGACGTCGCACAACACCCACCGCTACGAGGCGTTCACCTACTTCCACCCGGCCCGCACGGTGCGGGAGCGGGTCGAGCACGAGGTGGCCGCCGTGGTGCTCAAGGAGTTCGCCCTGCAGGACGCCGGCATGCTCGGCGGCACCCAGGCCGCGCTCGAATACGACGTCATCGACGAGTACCCGCTCAACGATCAGGAGATCCTGGTGCGGCACCTCCACAAGATGGCGGTCGACTGGGTCGAGGACTATCAGCGCGACCGCACGCCGGCGGGAGCATGAGCATGACCTCGCCCCGACTCCCCAGCGCCTTCGCCGAGCTGGAGCCCTACGCCGAGATCTGGTGCCTGCCAACGGAGACCGAACGGTGGGATCGTCGCCTGGCCAGCACCATGCCGGAGATGCATCAGTTCTACGACGCCTTCTTCCCGCGCGTCGAAGAAGCGATCGAGTACTGCGACAAGTTTCCGCTCGACGACATTCCCGACGATGCGCTGAACCTGCTGCACCTGATCTATTCGCTGATCATGGTCGCCATGTCGGTGGAGATCATGCACCAACCGGCGCCGACCGATTCCGCCGACGCCGTGATGATCCGCACCGGCGAGCCACGGCCGTAACACCACCGAACACCGAAAGGACGCACCCGATGAGTGTGTTGACCATCAACAAGCTGACCACTTCGGTGGGCGCCGAGGTTGTCGGCGTCGACCCCGAACGCCTGGGCACCGACGACAGCCTGGGAGCCGCGGTGCTCGACGCCCTGGAGGACAACGGGGTGCTGGTGTTCCACGACCTGCATCTGGATCCCGAAGCCCAAGTGGCTTTCTCACAGCGCCTCGGCGAGATCGACCGCTCGGCAGACGGCCATCACCCGGTCTCGGGGATCTACCCGATCACGCTGGACAAGACGAAGAACAAGGCCGCCGAATACCTCAAGGCGACGTTCGACTGGCATATCGACGGGTGCACCCCCATGCACGACGAATGCCCGCAGAAGGCGACGGTGCTGTCGGCCTTGGAGGTCGCCGCACGGGGAGGTGAAACCGAGTTCGCGAACACCTATGCGGCCTACGACTCGCTCGATGCGGCCGAGAAGGAGCGCTATCGCGGGCTGCGGGTGGTCCACTCCCTGGAAGCGTCGCAGCGGCGGGTCTATCCGGATCCGACGCCCGATCAACTGAGCCGTTGGCAGGCCCGGCCCACCCACGAGAACCCGCTGGTATGGACGCACCGCAATGGGCGAAAGTCTTTGGTACTGGGCGCTTCGGCGGACTACATCGTCGGGATGGACCGAGACGAGGGCCGGGCCCTGCTCGCCGAGCTCCTCGCCCACGCCACCACCGCAGACAAGGTGTACAGCCACAAGTGGTCGGTCGGCGACACCGTCATCTGGGACAACCAGGGAGTTCTGCACCGCGCCGCGCCGTACGAACCCAACTCCCCCCGCCACATGCTGCGCACCACGGTGCTCGGCGACGAGCCGATCCAGTAACCCCGTCAGGCGCCGCGCAGTACGAGATCGGCGGCGCGGTGGGCGATCATCATGGTGGGCGCGTTGGTGTTGCCCGAAGTCAGTGTCGGCATGACGGATGCGTCGATGACGCGGAGCCCGTCGATGCCGTGCACGCGCAACTCGGGGTCCACGACCGACGCGTCGTCGGTACCCATGCGGCACGTTCCGACCGCATGGCCGATGCTGGTCTCCCGTCGGGCCAGCCATGCGTGATCCTGATCGCCGGTGTTCAGGTACGCGCCCGCAATGCCTCTCATCGCCGAGGCTCCCTCGACGACGTCACGGGCGTGGCTCATCCCCTTGCGCAGCCGATCGATGTCGTCCCCGTCGCCCAACCGCTCGAATTCGATCCGAGGCTTCCCGCCGTGCAGTCCGACCCGGCCCCGGGTCTTCGGATGCATGAGCACGGTGTAGACGGTGAACCCGTCGACGCGCTCGATGGCCGTGCGCCCCGTGCTCCCGTCGAGCTCGTAATGTATGGGGCTGACCGCGATTTGGAAATCGTCGGTGAAGATCTGGGCTTCGAACGGCGACATGGTGAGTATGCCGGTGCCACCGAGCAGCAGTGAGCCGACACCCCTCAGCGCCCTGATCGGGCCGAGCGTATTTGCCGTGGGCACCTTCGATTCCCAGAACTGAGTGCCGACCAGGTGGTCCTGGAAGTTCTCGCCGACGCCGGGAAGGTCGAGTACGGCGCCTGCGGGCCCGATACCCGAGTGCAACAGCAGCGCCGGCGAGCCGATGGCGCCCGCGCTCAAGATAACCTCTTGGCGGGCAATAAGTTTGCGACCCCCGCACTCGACGCCGACGGCTCGACCGTTCTCGATGAGTACCCGTGACACCGTCGTCCTGGCGAGCAGCCGCGGCCGTCGATCTCGGGGCAGCGATCGGAGGAAGCCACGTGCCGAGGAGACCCGCAGGCCCCGGCGCTGGTTGACCTGGGTTCGGGACACGCCCAGTTGCGACCGGCCGTTCTGGTCCGGGTTGAGGTCATGTCCGGCCTCGGCGGCGGCAGCGATGAACGCCTCGTCAACCGCATGGTGGTGCCCACACCACGACACCGGAATCGGGCCAGCGTCGCCGCGATACTCGTCACCGCCGCCGACCCAGTTCTCGATCGCCTTGAAATGCGGCAAAACCACATCGAACGACCAACCCGCGCATCCAGCCTCGGACCAACCGTCGTAGTCGGCAGCGCGTCCACGCACGTAGACCATGGCGTTGATCGACCCGCTGCCGCCGATGATGCGGCCACCGGGGAAGTGCTCGGCGATGTCGCCCTTGCTCGGGTCGGGTGCGCACTGGTGTTTCCAGTTCGCCGTCATGTAGAGCGAGGCAATCCCGGTCGGTACGCGGACGTCGGGCCGGTGATCCGTGCCGCCGGCCTCGATCAGCACCACATCGGCACCTGCCGACGCCAGCCGGGCTGCCACGATCGATCCGGCCGAACCCGCACCGACGACGATGAAATCGGCAATGTCGGCGGCAGGCATGCCACGGAGGCTAGCCAGTTCTCCCGAGATGCGCGGGCGGATCGACCATTTGACCGACAGGCATAGAGGACCCGGTCAGCCGCGCCGCAGTGCCGCGCGCGGGCATTCCTCTATCGCACGAGCGGCGAGTGCTTCCAACTCGGCCGGCACCGGATCGAGCTTCACGACCGAGTAGTCGTCCTCGTCGAGTTCAAACAGCTGCGGCGCGAGTTTCTCGCAGATCGCATTGCCTTCACAACGGTCCAGGTCGACTTCGACGCGCACGGCAACCTCCCGAGGAGTTTCTCCAAGATTTATTTGTAGAAATACTACCTCTGATGGGCACCCGCGGCCCTAGAAACCGTCGCCACGCGGTTTCAACAGACCGCCCAGCCACCGCACCGGCGCCGCCCAGCTCCGGTTCGGCTCCTGCGACACGTCGGCCGCGCGGGGTGACAGCGGCTTGCGCCACTCCTTGATCTCCACTTCGATGCGTTCGCGGCGTGACCCCGACCAGTACGTAGTCAGACCGAAACTCTCGGCCACTGCGACGATTCGCTGCCCCACCATGGTGTCGGTACGGTCCTTTACCTCCTCGGTCGCCGCTTCGTCGCCGTCGTAGGACGCCTGGACCAATGCCTCCGGCAAGTCAGGATGCGCACGAAAAGAGCTGTATCCCAATGCCAATTGCGGCGGGTATTCACCGAGCCGCAGTGCATCTTGCTCGTGGAAGAAGGTGTAGGCCCACTCGCGGTAGCGATACCAGTCCGGCGGATTCGGATTGAGGGTGCGCTCGTCATCGATCTCGCTGGTGCCACAGGTCATGCAACAGGAGAAGCACATCCGGCCGAGATGCCCTCCGATTCCAGCTGAGTGAACGCGTCCTTCAGCCGTCCGTAATCACCGGTGTCGAGCCAGGCGGCCTGCTCGGCCACCCGCTCATCCCACATCGATCCCACCAGGAGCGCCGCGTCGTCAGGCTGCAGCACTTCGGAATCGGACACCCAGTCCAGCAAGCCGCGGTAGTCCCAGAACCCGGCGATCAGTCGAAGCCTGATCTCCTCCTGCAACTCGGCGAGATCGCCGGACCTCGAGTCCCCGATGTCCATGGGTGGAATCCTTCCCTTTGGCCGGCTTATCCGGCACCCCGGCCGATCTGCGAATGCGCGAGGGTGCGGCAACTGTCGCTGCTGCACGGTGTGTCGGCAGGCAAACACGCACGCTCGCGG
Source organism: Mycolicibacterium arcueilense (assembly GCF_058536225.1). Lineage (NCBI taxonomy): Bacteria > Bacillati > Actinomycetota > Actinomycetes > Mycobacteriales > Mycobacteriaceae > Mycobacterium > Mycolicibacterium arcueilense. The sequence continues at coordinate 153,984 of NZ_JBZTYL010000035.1, read as the reverse complement.
TGCAGGGAGAGCCGTCTGCCTACCTACGCACCTACTGCGGCATCGCAGACTCGACCACGGTCAACTTCTCCGAAAGCCCTGCGACCCTGCGAATTTCGCGGAATTCCTCGACCATGCCGTCGGTGACCTCGTGCGGATCGTCAACCGTGGCGTCGTCGGAGAGCACCGAGATGTTGAGCTGATCGACGTAGCTCCAGACTGTGATGTTCAGCCCGCTGCCCGTCGTGATCGGCCCGACCGAATAGATCTCGGTGACGGTGGCACCGCCGACCTTGCCGCGTTCCCGAGGTCCCGGAACGTTCGAGATGTTGAGGTTGAGCACCTTGTTCTGACCGTCCTGATGGGACAGCCATTTGAATGCGGCCTCGACGGGCGCGGGCGGCATGTACGCGGCCCAGCGCGCGATCAGTTCCGGACCGATCAGTTGATGGCTTTCCTTCGCCAGCGCGGCTGCATCGTGCGCCCGCTGCACCCGCTCGGCGGTGTCGGCGACATCCACCGGCAGTGCCACCAGCACACCGCTGAAGCGGTTACCCGAGATGCGGTCCGGCGAGAAGTCGAAGCTCATCGGCACCGAGGCCAGCAGCGGATGGTCGGCCTTGCCGTCGTATTTGAGCGACAACGTGCGCAGCGCCCCCGACGACATGGCCAGCACCAGGTCGTTGATCGTCACCCCGAGCTTCTTGCTCGTCTCCTTGACGTCGGCCAATGCCAGTGTGGCCGTGGCGAACAGGCGCTTCTCGTCGAGGATGTGGTTCATGAAGCTGGGCGGCGGGGTGAACGGCCGGGTCAATTCGGGCGACAGCTTGCGGCTGCTGCGTCGAACCCGCCCGAACCCCTTGGCCGTGTATCGCATGGTCCCGGGCAGCCGGCCGAGCTGGCGCATGTGATCGGCGAACGCCGAGCGCACGAGTTCGGACTTGCTCGGCGCTGGATCGGTGGCATACGAGTCGTCGTCGCGGTCCGGTCCGTCGCGCAGGTCCATCCCGCGGGCCAGGAGATTGGCCGAGGCGACCCCGTCGGCCAGGGCGTGGTGGATCTTGCCGACCACGGCGATGCGTCCGTTGGCCAGGCCTTCGACGAAGTACATCTCCCACAACGGCCGGCTACGGTCCAGCGGAGTGCTGCCGATCTCACCGATGGCCTCGTCGAGTTCGCGGCGCCCACCCGGGGCACGTACCCGCCACGGCCGGACGTGGTACTCCAGGTCGACGTCGCAGTTCTCCCGCCACATCGGGTGGTGGAACTTGAACGGGATGTCGACGAGCTGATAGCGGAACGGGTCGAGCTTGTGCAGCCGCCCGCGGATCACCTCCCGGAACTCGTCGATCCCGAAAGTCCGCTCACCCATGTCGTCGAGCGCGATGACCGCGATCTTCAACGTGTGCATATGCACGTTGGGCGTCTCTGTATACAGCAGGAACGCGTCCCACCCACTCAACCGCTTCACGGTGTCCCTCCCCAGGTGTGGAAACGTCTATATGACCGCTTTAGCCTCGTCCATCGCCCGGTTTCGGTGAATCTGGTTGAGGAACAAGCCGATTGCCGTAGCCATCGTCCCGGTTCTGGCCCCGTCCGTCATGTCGAAGGCATGTCCGGCGCCGGGCAACTCGAGGTAGCTGACCGCGGCCCGCGACACCGCTTTGAGCTTGTCGACGAAACTGCGTGCCTGCGCGACCGGGATGACACTGTCGCCGGTGCCGTGGATGACCAGGAACGGCGGCGCATCGGGATGGATCTGCGCGATCGGTGAGGCCTTCCGGAAGATCTCCGGATATCGATCGAGCTTGCGGCCCACCACGATCCGTTCCAGGAAGTCGACGAAGCGGACCCGCTCCTCGGTGGAGCGGTCCTCCCAGTCGTAGCGCCCGTAAATGCCCACGACGGCATCGACCGAGGTGTCGGCGCCCTCCGGCAGGTCTCCTTGGAGCTCGGGGTCGTTCGGGGTGAGCCCGGCGAGCGCGGCCAGATGACCGCCGGCCGAGCAACCCGCGACGGCGACGAAGTTGCGGTCGCCGCCGAACTTGTCGACATTGGCCCGCGCCCAGGCGATGGCGGCCTTGACGTCGGTGATGTGCCGCGGCCAGCGATGATGCGGGGCCACCCGGTAATCGATCGACAGACACACCCAGCCCTGCTGGGCCAGATGCGACAACAGCGCGTAGCCCTGCAGGATCCGGCCGCCGTGCACCCAGGCACCGCCCGGTACGAACAACAGGACGGGAGCGGGGGCAGCGCTGGGCAGATCCTTGGACCGCCACACATCGAGCAGCTGGGTCGGGTCGTCGCCGTAGCGCACCGAGGTCCGGTACACGTCGCGCCGGTACTCGTAGGTGTGCCACAACGGCGCCACGCTGTCGGGAGCCGGCCAGTCGATGGCCAGGTCGGCCGGCGAGACCACGCCGCGCAGCGCCTCCTGGGCGACGGCGTTGGTCTGTTCCCGCTCCGACTTCCGCAACTCGCTGTTGTCCGGGGCGAACCAGGACTTCGCCGAGGAGGCGACGAACTCGGGCAGGTGGCGGAATCCCCACACGCTCATGGCAGTAAGGGCGCCGAGCGGTTCCAGGTGCTTGCCCACGACGGGCAGCGAAGCCGATGCCACGCTAAGCGCCAGCATATGATCGGAAGGCTTGGCATGCAGCAACCATTTTGCTCGATCAGCGAGCGTCGGTGCGGGGTACCGGTTATCCGGTCGTGCCGTCATTGCGCGAGCGTACCCCGCAGCCTATTGACTCAGGCGACAACTTCGCCGACTTGTCCACCCGGCGTCGAATTGTGACCTGCATCACGTCGACTTAGCCGCATAACCCCCGTTAGCTTCGCTAACCATGACTAAGTCTGCGCTGGCCATCACCGAAGAGCACCTGGACCTCGCCGATGCTGCACTCGGGCAGTTGAACCGCCTCGACAGCCGCGCAGCCGCCCGCGCCACCTTGGAGAAGGCGGGCAGCTATCCCGACGAGATCTGGGCGGCCGGCGCCGGGCTCGGCTGGAACGGACTCGCCCTCTCCGAGGAGTACGGGGGCTCGGGCTTCGGCCTGCCCGAACTCGCGGTGGTGGCCGAGGTCGCCGGACGCGAACTGTGCCCGGGTCCGTTCCTGCCCACCGTGTCCGCCTCGGTGGTCATCGACCGCTATGCACCGGATTCCGTTCGCGCCGAACTGCTTCCGGGCCTCGCCGAGGGAACGACGGTGGCGGCACTCGGACTGGCCGGCTCGGTGAGCATCGGCGCCGACGGACTCCTCGGCGGGCAGGCCCGTGCGGTACTGGGCGCCCCCGATGCGCAGGTACTCGTGCTGGCCGCCGGGGACGACATCGTCGTCCTCGACGCCGTTTCCGACGGAATCACCGTCACCGCAGAGGATTCCCTGGACACCACCCGCAGCATCGGCGCGGTGGACCTGCGCGCGGTGGCGGTCGACGAGAGCCGGATCCTGCGTGGGGCCGCACGCGGGGCCCGCACGGTGTTCCGGATCCTCGGCTCGGCTGAGGCGGTCGGTGTGTCCTGGGCCGCGCTGGACATGGCGGTCGAGTATGCGAAGGTGCGCGAGCAGTTCGGTCGCACCATCGGTACCTTCCAGGCCGTCAAACACCACGCGGCCAACATGCTCGTCGACGCCGAACAGACCACCGCAGCGGTGTGGGACGCCGCCCGCGCCGACAACCTCGACGGAGCCCCGTTCGCCGCCGCGGTGGCCGCCGCCCACGCCATCCGGGCCCAGATCTTCTGCGCCGAGACCAACGTTCAACTGCACGGCGGCATCGCCTTCACCTGGGAGCATGACGCGCACCTGTACCTGCGACGCGCCAGGACCCTGGCCGCGGTACTCGGCGACGGCGCCGATCCGCTGATCGACGTCGTCGACGGCCAGCGCAGCGGACAGGCGCACGGGGCGTCCTTCACACTGCCCGAAGACGCCGAGCAGTATCGCCAGGACGCGCAGGCCGCGGCATCGGCAGTGCGGGCGCTGCCCGAGGACAAGCGCCGCGACTACCTGGTGGATTCCGGCTACCTGGTGCCGCACTGGCCCAAGCCGTATGGCCGTGCCGCAGATGTGTTGGAACAGTTGGTGATCGAGGAAGAATTCACCGACATCGAGCGCGCGGACATGGGCATCACCGGCTGGGTGACCCTGACCATCGCCCAGGCCGGTACCGACGATCAGCGCGAGCGCTGGGTGGAGCCGGTGCTGCGCGGTCAGGTGATGTGGTGCCAGCTGTTCTCCGAGCCGGGTGCGGGTTCGGATGCCGCCGCCGTGCGCACCGCGGCGAAGAAGGTCGACGGCGGCTGGCGGGTAACTGGTCAGAAGGTGTGGACCAGCCTGGCCCAGCACTGTCAGTGGGGCCTGGCCACCGTGCGCACCGACCCCGATGCACCCAAGCACGCCGGCGTCACCATGATGGCGATCGACATGAAAGCCCCTGGGGTGACGGTGAATCCGTTGCGCGGGCTGACCGGTGACGCACACTTCAACGAGGTGTTCTTCGACGACGTGTTCGTCCCCGACGCCGATGTCGTCGGCGATGTGAACAAGGGCTGGCTGGTCGCCCGGGCCACGCTGGGTAACGAGCGCATCTCCATCGGCGGCGGTTCGGCGGCGCCCACCGGATTCGACGCCGACGAGCTGGTGGCGCTGATCGACGCGGATCCGGATGGCGCCCGCTATGTGCGGCGCGCCGGCGAGGTGATCGCCGTGGGCCACACGCTGCGTCTACTGAACCTGCGCCGGGTGAGCCGGGCCATCGCCGGCACCGAGCCCGGACCCGAGGGCAACGTCACCAAGCTGTTGGTCGCCGAGCATTCTCAGCACCTGACCGAGCTGGGCATGGATCTGGTCGGTTCGGCCGGCGTGACCGGGCAGACGCCGAAGCTGACCCGCGCCTATCTGGGCAACCGGGCCATGACCATCGCGGGCGGGACCTCCGAGATCACGCGGAACACCATCGCCGAGCGCATCCTCGGTCTCCCCCGCGACCCGCTGCTGAAGTAGTGCCCGCTTGGCGCTGGCGCACCGATTTCTACCTGCGGGTCGCGGTGCGACGCGACGCACAACCCGGGTGTGGAAACGGCACGAATGGACGGACGGAGGGCCTGCTTGACATGGCCTCGAGATCACCGGGTAGAACGGTATTTGTGACCTCAAGCACAGGCGCCCGGCCCGCGTTCCACCCGGACCTCGAGCGGATCGCCCGTTTCATCCCCCGCAAGCTGGTGTCCAGGCGCACGCTGCCGGTACTGCAGCGTCTCACGGTGCTGCAGAACCGGCAGACACCCAAGGACGTCGAGGTGCTCACCTTGAGCTCCGGCGTCGGGGTGCGGCTGTTCCGGCCTACCGGGGTCACCGCACCGGCGCCGGCGCTGTTGTGGATCCACGGCGGCGGCTACGTGCTGGGGAGCCCGGCGCAGGACGACGCCCTGTGCCGACGCTTCGCCAGGGAACTCGGCATCACAGTGGCGGCGGTCAAATACCGACTGGCGCCGCAGAACCCCTACCCGGCCGGGTTGGAGGACTGCTACGAGGCACTGAAATGGCTCGCCGCGCTGCCCGCGGTCGACGCCTCGAAGGTGGCGATAGCCGGTGCCAGTGCGGGCGGCGGATTGGCTGCCGCCCTCGCGCTCCTGGCTCGTGACCGCGGCGAGGTGTCCCTTGCCGCACAGATACTCGTGTACCCGATGCTCGACGACCGCTCGGTGGGACCGGAACTGGAGAATCCCGGCCACCGACTGTGGACGCAGGGAAGCAACAAGTTCGGCTGGTCGGCCTACCTCGGCGATGCCGACCCGGCCACCGCGGTGCCGGGACGTCGTGACGATCTGGCCGGCCTGCCGCCGGCCTGGATCGGGGTGGGAACACTGGACCTGTTCCACGACGAGGACATGGCCTATGCCGAGCGCCTTCGGGCCGCCGGGGTCGACTGCCAGGTGGAACAGGTGTACGGGGCGTTCCACGGATTCGACCAGATTGCCGCGAAAACACCGGTGGCCCAAGCCTTCATGGCCAGCCAGTGTGAGCGCCTACGCGCGGCGTTCGCCTGATAGACGCTGCTCGCGCAGATGCCGGCAGGCCAGTCCGAGCAGTGACCGGTCCGCCGCCGACAGCGCCCTGACCCTGGGCACCTGACCGGAGACGATGCCGGCGAACCGGGCGCACAACTGCTCGGCGGTCATCCCGAACTCGAGCCAGACGTCGTCCTCGCGCGGACCCCCATAGGGAGCCCACGCGAGGACGAACTTCAGCAGGACACGCTCGAAGGAGTCCATCTACCTGTCGAACGCGTCAGTCTCGAACAACGTTGTCCTCGAACACGATCCGGCCGATCAACTCGTAGCGGCGTGGATCGCGCAGCTTGAAGTAGGTGGCCATTCCCGCGCCCAGGACGAAGATCCCCACCACGATCCACGGCGTCAACTTGAACAGCAGGGTGCCGGATGCGGTACCCGCGGCGGCGTCCTTGTGTTCCCACAGCAGGTACACGACATAGAGCATGCCGATCCCGCCGAGGCCGGGGGCGATGAGCGTCTTGAACCAGTGCTTGGACACCGGGTGGTTCTTGCGGATGTGGAAGTAACTGATCACCGAGAACGCACACAGCGACTGCACGATCAGGATCGCCATCGTCCCGAGGATCGCCAGCAGCGTGTACATGTGCACGTAGGGGTCCATTCCGGCGAACAGGAAGGCCAGGATGATCACCAGCGCGATGCCACTCTGTACGAACGAGGCGATGTAGGGCGAACCGTGCGTGGGATGTGTTGAGCCGATGGTCTTCTGCAGTCCCTTGGACAGACCCTCACGGCCGAGCGCGTACAGATAGCGCGAGGCGCAGTTGTGGAATGCCATCCCGCAGGCGAACGATCCGGTGACCAGCAGGACGTTGAACACCGTGATGGCCCATTCGCCGTAGGCATCCCGCACCGGGGCGAAGAAGATCTCCGAGGACGTGGCCGAATCCTGTGCGAGTTCCACCGCGTGCTGCGGTCCGGTGCCGGCGATCGCCATCCAGGACACGAACACGTAGAACACGCCGACACCGACGACGCTCAGCATCGTGGCGCGGGGAATGATCTTCTTGGGGTTACGCGACTCCTCGCCGTACATCGCGGTCGACTCGAACCCGACCCATGACCAGAATGCGAAGAACAGGCCCAATCCGGCACTGGCACCGGCGATTCCAGCTGCCGGAGAGAAGGCGCCGATCGGGTTGATGGTCTCGGCGATCGCGAATCCCTGCGGGCCGCCGCCCTTGAACAGCACCGCCACCGCGCCGAGCGCCAACATCACGATCTCGGTCACCAGGAACACGCCGAGTACCTTGGCGGTCAGGTTGACGTCGAAGTAGGTCAGGGCCGCGTTGATCACCAGCATCAGCAGCGCCGGGATGATCCAGTGGATATGGACACCGAGCTGGGATTGCATGAAGTTCTGGAAGAAGAACGAGAAGATCCCGATGAGCGAGGCCTCGAACACCACGTAGGCCATGGTGATCAGCCCGCCGCTGGCCATCCCCACGATGCGGCCGAGGCCGTGGGAGATGTAGCCGTAGAACGCGCCGGTGGTGGTGATGTGCTTGGCCATGGTCGCGTAGCCGACGGCGAAGAGGCCGAGGACGACCGTCGCCACGATGTAGCCGGCCGGGGCGTGTGAACCATTTCCGAAGCCAACTGCGATCGGGACATTGCCGACCATTGCGGTGATCGGTGCTGCCGTCGCCACCGCCATGAAGATGACGCCGACCGTCCCGACGGCGTTGCGCTTTAGTCGCTGTACATCGTGAGCTGCAGATTCACTCTTTGCGACAACTTGTTCGGTCATCTAGCGGAATACCTTCCAGGTAACAGTGGATGCTCGATGTGGCGTGGGCCACAGTGCGAACCTAAGGCATATTGGCACGACCAAAAGCGGTTCGCAAGCACTACTCGCAACCATTGACATAAATGGTTGCGACCGTTTACGGTGAGGGCCATCACAGCTACCGGGTAGCTACTCAAGGGAGCCGCATGTACGACTACGGCACGTTCACGTTCGAATCCAAAGCCGAAGTGCTGGATAGGGCGAAGACGTTCTGGAATCCAGACAAGACGCAGTTCTGGACCGATACGGGTGTCGATCTGGTGATCGACCGCAGGGAAGGCTACTTCCTTTGGGACATGGAGCAGCGTCGTCTCATCGACATGCACCTCAACGGCGGCACCTACAACCTCGGTCACCGCAATCCCGAAGTGATGCAGGCGATTACCGAAGGCATGCAGCACTTCGACGTCGGTAACCACCACTTCCCCTCGGTGGCCCGTACCGCCCTGGCACAGCGCCTGGTCGAGACGGCCCCGGCGTCGATCAAGAAGGTCGCGTTCGGGTCAGGTGGCGGCGAGGCCATCGACATCGCGCTCAAGAGCGCCCGGCACGCGACCAAGCGCCGCAAGATCGTCTCGATCGTCAAGGCCTATCACGGCCACACCGGTCTGGCGGTGGCCACCGGCGACGACAGGTTCGCCAAGTTCTTCCTGGCCGACCAGCCCGATGAGTTCCTCCAGGTGCCGTTCAACGACATCGCCGCGATGGAGAAGGTGCTGGCTCCCGGCGATGTCGCCGCGGTGATCATGGAGACCATCCCGGCCACCTACGGATTCCCTCTTCCCGCACCGGGATACCTGGAGGCGGTCAAGGCCGCCACCGAGAAGCACGGCACGCTCTACATCGCCGACGAGGTGCAGACCGGTCTGATGCGCACCGGTGAACTGTGGGCCATCACCAAACACGGCATCGAACCCGACATCCTGGTCACCGGCAAGGGCCTGTCCGGCGGCATGTACCCGATCACCGCGGCCCTCCTCGGCGATCGCGCAGCGCAGTGGCTCGATGAGGACGGCTTCGGCCACATCTCCACCTTCGGTGGCGCCGAACTCGGTTGTGTCGCGGCGATCAAGACCCTGGAGATCTGTACCCGACCCGAGGTGCGCTCGATGGTCCACTACATCTCCGACATCTTCGACCAGGGCCTGCGCCGCATCCAGGCCGACCACCCGGACTGGTTCGTCGGAATCCGGCAGAACGGTGTGGTGATCGGCCTGGAGTTCGACCATCCCGAGGGCGCCAAGTTCGTGATGCGCGAGCTCTACCAGAACGGGGTCTGGGCGATCTTCTCGACACTGGATCCCCGTGTGCTGCAGTTCAAACCGGGTCTCCTGCTCTCGCGCGAGCTGTGCGAAGACGTCCTGGACCGCCTCGAAGTAGCGGTGAGCCGGGCCAAGACCGCCGCCATCGGACGGAAGAACGGGTGAGCGAAGCGATGGAAAACCAACACGGTATGACCAGTACTGCACAGGCCGGCCACATGCTCGAACGGGCCCGGTGGGCCGCCGCGGCCTACGCCGACTACGACGCAGCCGCGGTGAGCAACATCGTCAACGCGGTGGCCGAGGCCGGCTACGCCGAGGCCGAACGCTTTGCCGCCGAGGCGGTCGCCGAGACCGGCATGGGTGTGGTGGCCGACAAGGTCACCAAGAACCGGGCCTGCTCCCGGGGCATTGTCGACTACTACCGGGGAGAAGATTATGTGTCTCCCCGGATAGACGATGCCCGCAAGATCGTCGAACTGCCCCGGCCCGCGGGTGTGGTGCTGGCACTGACGCCGACCACCAATCCCGTTGCCACGGTGTATTTCAAGGTGATCCTGGCGCTGATGACGCGCAACGCCGTCGTCGTCGCGCCACATCCGCGGGCCAAGCAGTGCTCGGCCGACGCCGCCCGTGTGCTCGCCGAGGCCGCCGTCGCGGCCGGCGCACCCGACGGCATCGTGCAGGTCGTCGACGAGCCGTCGATTCCGCTGGTCCAGGCGCTCATGGCCGACGAACGCACCGACGTCATCGTCGCCACGGGCGGCACCGGCGTGGTCCGTGCCGCATACTCGTCGGGCAACCCCGCGCTCGGGGTCGGCCCGGGCAACGTCCCCGTGTTCGTCGACGCCAGTGCGGACATCAACGCCGCCGCCAAGCGGATCGTGGACAGCAAGGCATTCGACAACTCGGTGCTGTGCACCAACGAGTCGGTGCTGATCGTCGAAGAGGCCATCGCAGACAAGCTGCGCTCGGCGCTGACCCGGGCCGGGGCGCACATCCTCGACGAGGACGGCGCCAAGCGGCTGCGGGCCTACATGTTCGCCGACGGCCACCTCAATACCGATGTGGTCGGACGGGACGCCGCGTGGATCGCGGGGCAGGCCGGTCTACGGGTGACCCCCAAGACCCGCGTGCTGATCGCGCCGTTCGACGACGTGATCACCGAGGAGATGCTCGCCCACGAGAAGCTGTCCCCGGTGCTCGGCATGACCACCGCTGCAGACGCGGCACGGGGCATCCGGGCGGCCCGGGCCGTGGTACGGATCGGCGGGGCCGGGCATTCCGCCGCCATCCACAGCGAGAACCCCTCGGTCATCACCGAATTCGCCGCGCAGGTCCCCGTACTGCGGGTATCGGTCAACGTCGGCAACTCCACCGGCAGCTCGGGGCTGGACACCAACCTGGCACCGTCGATGACCATCGGCACCGGGTTCGTCGGCCGCAGTTCGATCGGGGAGAACCTGCAGCCGCAGAACCTGATCAACTGGGCCCGTGTCGCCTACAACAGCGACGCCGGGGTACCGATGGGCAATTTCGCGGGCATCAACCCGTGGCACTCCCCGGCCGGTCCGGTGCCCGAATATCCCCGCGCCTCCAACGACCGCGACGGCGTGCCCGTCACGCCGCGCCGTTCGTACCCGACAGCCAACCGGTCGTCGGATCCCGGGCTGGACACGCTGCGCGCCGAACTGCGCGCACTGGTCGTCGAAGAACTCGCACAACTGATCAAGAGGTAGGGCTGTGGCTGAACTTCGTTCCTTCATTTTCATCGACCGGCTGCAACCGCAGACCATGTCATATCTGGGTACCTGGATCAAAGGTGCCCTGCCCAGGGCCAATCAGGCCGCCCAGATCATCGAGGTGGCTCCCGGTCTGGACATCGAGGGCGTCACCGACGTCGCCCTCAAACACGCCGAGGTCAAGGCTGGAATCCTGGTCGTCGAAAGGCAATTCGGCTACCTGGAGTTCCACGGCGAGACTGGGGCCGTCAAGGCCGCTGCCGACGCCGCGCTCGATGAGCTGGGCGGCGACACCGGAAGCGCTGTGGCACCGAATGTGCTGGCCTCGCGGATCATCTCCAGCGTCGACCATCAGCATGCATTCCTGATCAACCGCAACAAGATCGGGTCGATGGTGCTGCCGGGTGAGTCGTTGTTCGTGCTGGAGGTTCAGCCCGCGTCGTACGCCATCCTGGCCACCAACGAGGCCGAGAAGGCCGCCGACATCAAGGTGGTCGACTTCCGGATGATCGGCGCCACCGGCCGCGTCTACCTGTCCGGTACCGAAGCCGACATCCGCACCGCGGCCCAGGCCGCCCAGGACGCACTCGCCAGGGCCACGGCATGAACCGTGACGAGCTGCGCGCCCTGGTACGCGAGGTGGTGCGGGAGGCCGTCCGGGATGCCGGCGCCGCCGCCAAGACTCCGGGGCCGGTGGCTGTCCCCCCACCACCGGCTCCGGCTCCAAAAGTGCCACCTACAGTCGCGGCCCAGTTCGGTGTGGAGCCCACCGGGCCCCGCGCCGTCGACGGCAAGAACCGCACCGAGACCGTGCAGCTGGCCAACGACAGGGACCTCGACACCTTCGTCCGGAAGTTGTTGCGTCTCTTCGAAAGCCCCAAGACACGCGCTGACCTGAAGGCCGGCCGGCTCAGCTTCCGGTTGGCCGGAGCATCCCGCACGTCGGGTGGCGGGGCCAGCAGGCGCATCGACAGCGGCGCGGTCACCGAACGTCAGATCGCCGACATGGCCGGCGGCACGCTCGTGCTCGGTCGCAAGGCGGTGCTCACCCCGCTGGCCCGGGAGAAGGCCCGCACCTTGGGAATCAAGATTGAAAAGGAGCCAAAGTGCTAGCAGCGACTGTCACCGGCAACGTGTGGTCGACCCGACGCATCGACGGTATCCCCGCGGGCGCCTTCCTCGAGGTCGAGGTCGACGGCACCGGATCGAAGCTGATCGCCTTCGATGTCCTGGGCACCGGCGTGGGCGAGCACGTCCTCGTGTCCCAGGGCTCGGTGGCTTCGGGTTGGTTCACCGGAACCCCGCCGCCCGTCGACGCCCTCATCATCGGATCCATCGATATCAATTCAGACACCCAACCCTGATACCGAACCCAACAAACAAGGAGAAACAACTATGTCCAGCAACGCAATCGGATTGATCGAAACCAAGGGCTTCGTGGCTGCGCTGGCCGCCGCCGATGCCATGGTGAAGGCCGCCAACGTCACCATCACCGATCGGCAGCAGGTCGGCGACGGCCTGGTCGCCGTGATCGTCACCGGTGAGGTGGGTGCGGTCAAGGCCGCCACCGAGGCCGGCGCCGAGACTGCCTCGCAGGTGGGCGAACTGGTCAGCGTGCACGTCATCCCGCGTCCGCACAACGAGCTCGGCGCGCACTTCTCGGTCGCCAGCAAGTAGCCATGCCTACCAAAGCGGAGGAGAGCACGCGGATTCGCACCCAGATCCGCGTCTACCTGTTGGTGGAGGATCTGCAGCGCCAGTTCGCTGCGTACCTCGGAACGCCGACCCGGGCGCGGGGATACCCGCCGTACGAGGGTGAGCATGCGCTCATCGTCGAGGTATCCCCCGCCCTGGCCATCGAGCGGGTGATCGATCTGGCCCTGCGTGAAGTCCCCGGCATACAGCCCGGAATCCTGTACGTGGAGCGCCAGTTCGGCGTCCTGGAGATCCACTCGGCCAATCTGGACGATGTCCGGCGGGCCGGCGAGGCGATCCTGGCCGGCACCGGCAACAAGGCATCTGACCAGTTGCGGCCGCGGGTCCTCTACCACGACATCATCGAGAACATCACCGATCAGCACGCGGTGATCCTCAACCGCAACCGGCAGGCATCGATGATCCTGCCCGGGCAGTCACTGCTGGTGTACGAGATGACCCCGGCGCTGTTCGCGGCGGTCGCGGCCAATGAGGCGGAGCGCGCCGCACCCGGGCTTACTGTGGTCGACGTGCAGATGATCGGCGCTGCTGGAAGGCTCTACATCGGTGGCAGCACCGCGGATGTCACGGTGGCACGGGACCGGATCACTGCAGTGCTCGACAGTATCGAAGGACGGGATCACTAATGGTCATCACCGACGAGATCGATGTCGCACAACTGGCGTTACGCCAGTACGACATCGGGACGGACGCGACCCTGCGGTTGCTGAACCTGTCCGAGAATGCCACGTATCTCGTCGAGGACGGCAGCACCCGGTCCATCCTTCGAGTGCACCGGCAGGACTACCACCGCCCCCACGAGATCGAGTCCGAACTGGACTGGCTGCAGGCGCTTCAGACCGACAGTGACGTCACGGTGCCCTCGGTGCTGCCGGCCACTGACGGTCGGCGGCTGGTCACTGTCCAGGGCGAGGAGACCGGCGGAATCGCCCGGCATGTCGTACATTTCGGCATGGTCGCCGGGGCCGAACCCGACGAAGGGTCGTTGACCCTCGACGATTTCCACACGCTGGGCCGGATCACCGCTGCGCTGCACGACCATTCGCAGCGGTGGGAACGCCCGGCCGGGTTCGGCCGGTTCTCGTGGGACTGGGAGCACAGCCTCGGCGCGAAACCGCGCTGGGGCCGCTGGCACGATGCCGAAGGCGTCGGCCCGGCCGAGCAACAGGTGCTCGAACGCGCCCAGGCGCTGCTGCACGACCGGCTGCAGGCGTACGGCACCGGCTCCGACGTCTACGGGCTCATCCACGCCGATCTGCGGCTGGCCAACCTGTTGGTGGACCCTGACCCCGCAGGAACTCCCAACATCACCGTCATCGACTTCGATGACTGTGGATTCGGTTGGCATTTCTATGATTTCGGCACCGCCGTATCGTTCATCGAACACGACCCAGCCCTGCCGGAATGGCAGGACGCCTGGGTGAGCGGCTACCGCACGCGACGCGACCTGCCGGCCTCCGACGAGGACATGCTGGCCTCGTTCGTGCTGCTGCGCAGGCTGTTGCTGCTGGCCTGGATGGGCAGCCACAGCCACTCCAGGGAATCGGCCACCAAGGCCATAAGCTATGCCGCGGGTAGCTGTGAACTCGCCGAGCGCTATCTGCGCTCCAACGGCCTCACCTTGACCTGACTCTCAAAGGATCCCAACCATGTTCGCATCGCTTCAGGGCCGCTCGGCCATCGTCACCGGCGGCAGCAAGGGCATCGGCCGCGGCATCGCCCAGACTTTCGCAAATGCCGGCGTGGACGTCTTGATCACCGGTCGCAACCAGACCGACCTCGATGAGACGGTCTCGGCGCTCGCCGACACCCCGGGCCGGGTCAGCGCCCTACGCGCCGACGTGACCAGCCCCGAAGACGCCCGGCAGGTGGTCGACGCCGCCGTCGAACGGCACGGCGGCCTGGACATCGTCTGCGCCAACGCCGGCATCTTCCCGTCCGGACGCCTGGAAGACCTGACCCCCGACGACATCGACCAGGTCCTCGCGGTGAACTTCAAGGGCACCGTCTATATCGTGCAAGCCGCCCTCACGGCACTGACCGCCAGCGGCCATGGACGCGTCGTCATCACTTCGTCCATCACCGGCCCGATCACCGGATACCCCGGTTGGTCGCACTACGGTGCATCCAAGGCTGCCCAGCTGGGCTTCCTGCGCACCGCGGCGATGGAACTGGCACCGAAGAAAATCACCGTCAACGCCGTCCTGCCCGGCAACATCGTCACCGAGGGCCTCGATGAAATGGGCCCCGATTACCTCAACCAAATGGCCTCGGCAGTGCCTGCCGGTCGCCTCGGTTCGGTCGCCGACATCGGTAACGCGGCGTTGTTCTTCGCCACCGACGAGGCCGCCTACATCACCGGACAGTCGCTGGTCGTGGACGGCGGACAGATTCTGCCCGAATCGCACATGGCGATCGCTGAACTCTAGTTCAACCTGGATAGAATTGGCTGGACCAATACACGGGCAGGGGGCCGGGGTGGCAGTTCACAGCGAAGAGTTGCGCAGGCACATCGTCGCCGACATCAACGCGGGCACCCCCGGCGCCAAACTCGGCAGCGAGCGTGACCTGGCCGAACGCTACGGCACCAGTCGCTCCAGCCTGCGCCAGGTGCTGGCCGCGCTGGAAGAAGCCGGGATGGTGCACCGGGTGATCGGCCGGGCCGGCGGCATCTTCATCAGCCACGGCCAGGTGGAGCGGCATCTCTCCGATGTGGTGGGTGTGCCCGCGTTCCTGGCCAACCAGGGGTACGTCGCCGGTACCCGGGTGCTCTCGACGCGCATCACCACCCCCGACGACGCCACCCGGAGCGCGCTGCGGCTGGGTGCAGGCGATTACGTCATCGAGATCCAGCGCGTCCGCCTGGCCGACGGCTCGCCCATCTCGCTCGAACACGCCCAGTTCCCTGCGGACGCGTTCCCCGGCCTGCTCGACCAGCAGTTGGGTGGGTCACTCTACGAAATCCTGCAATCCCGATACGGTTTGGTCACCGGCCGGGCCGATGAGCGGATCGAGGCAGTCAACGCCACCAGCAATGAAGCCACCCTGCTCGGCATCAAGCCCAAGGCGGCACTGCTGTTGATCACGCGGGTCACCTACGACCAGAACGGTTCCCCGTGCGAGTTCTCCCGCGACCTGTTCCGCGGGGACCGCACGGCGCTGGCCGTCACGGCGAAGGGCAGCGGCATCGCCACCCACGCCGATGCCAACACCGCCTCTGTCACCCTGCAGCGCCAGGCCGGCTGACGGAATACTCCACCGCCCGGGTCGATTTCGTCACTCGTCCTGAGGCTCGTCGTCGGGGCTCACGATCCGGAAGCCGTCAGGCTCGACGATCGCCTCGTCGACGTCGCGCGCAGGCCCCGGCCCGGCCGGCTTGTCGGGCCGCTCCGCCTCCAGCTTGCGCTCGAGCGATTCCGGCTCGCCCGCACGGTCAGCACCGTGCCACTGCTCCGGCGGATCGACCACATCGTCGCCGTCGGCATTGGCGACTTCGTCGGAATCGGTCGACTCACTCGGCGACAGAGTGTCGTCCGGGCCATTTTCGATATCGCTCATGGTGGTGGAATGCCCACGGCACCGCCGCGGGAAACTCCGGCAGATCGATCAGGCCGCACTCTGAGCAGGCGCGGCGGTCACACCTTTGACGAAGTCGCCGATATAACCGATGGCCCGCCTGCCTTCCGGCAGGACCTCGGCGGCGAGCGGGAAGTCGTGGATCTGGCCGCTCCAGACGTGAAGCTCGCAGGGTACATGCGCAGCGGCCAGCCGGTCGGCCACCAATTCCGAGTCCGCCAAGAGTAATTCGTCCGCGCCCACATGGATCATGACCGGTGGCATGCCCGCCAGCTCCGCGGTGGCCGGGTCGATCAACGGCTCGGCGTCACACCGGCCGGGCTCACATTGGCTGCGCCGCACACAGTGAGCGAATGCCGACAACGCCGCACCGGTGAACATCGAGCATCGAGAGACATTGCGGTGAGCCAGTTTTTGCGCCGGGTTGAGATCGATCAACGGCGAGATCGCGGCCAGACCAGCCGCCGGCACCACACCGCGGGCCAACGACCTGAGTGCCGTCCCGAAGGCCAGGTATCCGCCGGCCGAGTCACCGGCGATCACTGTCCGCTCGGCGTCGTAGCCTCGCCGCCGAAGCCAGGACAACCCGGCCAGGGCATCCTCGACGGCGTCGGCAAGGCCGCACACGGGCAACATCCGGTAGCCGACGTTGAGCACCAGCGCGTCTGCCGCAGCCGACAATCGAGAAGCCAGAGCACGGTGGGTGTTGAGCCCACAGGTAAGAAACGCCCCACCGTGCAAGTACAGAATCGCGTTACGCCCCGATGTCCCCGGTGCGCGCACCAGTTCCGCCGGGCAATTCGGCAGTGCCACGGGCTGCACCGACACCGGCGAGCGCCGCGGGACCAATCCGACAAGATGATCGATGGAGCTCAGCGGCCACGCCAGATCAGGCTGCAACGCCCAGGCACGGATCGCGTTCTTCACGGCCAACCGACAGCCGATTCCCAGGACCGCGGCTTCAAGGCTGCTTCTGCGATGCAATACCCGTTTCGCCGCGTATGCCCCGGTCATGTCGATCATCTCCTGTTGTCATCACAACGAATACCCGCACTTGCGCGTGGCAAACGGTCGATCGGGTATTCCACGGCAATGCACAGCGCAGCGCCGTTCGTCCCTGAGACACATGAGTTGTCCGAACTGGCCAGCGCGGCGCGGCACTGTGAAGGATGTCCGCTGTATCGCGACGCCACCCAGACTGTCTTCGGGTCCGGACGACCGTCTGCACGGGTGATGCTGATCGGCGAGCAGCCGGGCGATCAAGAGGACCGGGCGGGAGAACCCTTCGTCGGTCCGGCCGGCCGTCTCCTGGACAAGGCCCTGACCGCTGCCGAGATCGACCGAGACGAGCTCTATCTCACCAACGCCGTGAAGCACTTCAAGTTCACCACCAACGAGCGCGGTAAACGCCGTATCCACAAGACCCCCAGCCGAACCGAGGTGGAGGCATGCCGGCCATGGATCGTCGCTGAATTGGACACGGTCTCCCCGGAGGTCGTCCTTCTTCTCGGGGCGACGGCGGCGAAATCCCTGCTGGGAAACGACTTTCGGGTCTCGCGCCACCGCGGGGAGATCCTCCGTGCCGACGGCCTGATGTCCGACGGGGACCCGGCACTGGTGGCGACGATTCACCCGTCGGCCGTGCTGCGCGGGCCGTCGCAGACGCGGGACGAAGCCTTCGACGGACTGGTCGCCGACCTTCGCACCGCCTACGCAACGACGCGAACCGTGCGCAGCGAAGGATCGGCGGGGTCCGGCACGTTCATCCCTGCCGCCAAACCGGTACGCAGGTAATCCAGGACCGCCTCGTTGATCCGTTCACCGGGAACCACTGCCGGGATGCCCGGCGGGTACGGGGTGATCTGCTCGGCGGAGATCCGGCCGGCCGCCTGCTCCACCGGAACATCCTCGACCCGGCCGAAAAACGCATCGCGGGGCGACGCCACGGTCTCCAGCTCCAACTCCGTCGGCGAAGGCAGGTCGACGCGCGGCGGCGGGTCGAAATCGTAGGCGGCCTTGCGCCACAGCTTCAGCGCCTCGACCAGCCGGCCCGCGGTATCCGGGCCGTCGGCCAACGACATGGTGGCCAGGACCCGGCGATGGTCGGTCATCCCCAGGTCGAGTTCACAGCGCTTCCGCAACCAGTCTGCCGCCTGGTAGCCCGACGTACCGGTCCCGGCCACATCGATCAGCACCTGCAACCGATCCAGATCGTGTGAGGCCTGCTTGCCCAGTAGCTCCTTGTCGAGCACCTCGACATCGTCGATCTCCTCGATCTCGCGCCGGGTCTGCCCAGCCAGATCCAGTGCGGCGCCCATCAACTCGTGACCGTGCTCGACCATCTGCCGACGCCAGCCGTCAATCGCGCTGTACACCAGTACATTCGGGCTCGTCGTCATGAGGAGATCCGCACATGCCGATAGGCGGTCCTCGTCCACGAGATCGCCCTGCAGATGAAACACCGAGCCCTGCTCGAAACCGGCTCCCATCTTGTGCACGCTGACCACGCACACGTCGGCGCCCGCGTTCATCGCCCACGTCGGCAGATCCTCGTGGAAGGGCAGATGCGCGCCCCAAGCCTCATCGACGATCAGCGGCTTGCCCCGGCGGTGGCAGACCTGGGCGATGCCCTCGATATCGGCGCAGGTGCCGTACGGACTGGGGCTGACGATCAGCGCGGCGGCGGCATCCGGGTGCCGCTGCCAGGCCTCCTCGACCTGTTGCGGTGACGGCGGGTGGGAGAGGTGGCGTTCGGCGTCCCATTGCGGGGTGATCCAGCGGGGCACCAGACCCGAGAAGATCAGGCCGGCCACCACAGACTTGTGGCTGTCCCGGCTGAGCAGGAGACTGCCATCGCACCCGGCCACCGCCATCATGGCGGCCTTGACCGACAGCGAACTGCCGCACGTCGAAAACCAGGCCGCCTGCGCTCCCACGGCCTCGGCCATCAGGTCCTCCGCCTGCTTCAGATAGCCATTGCTCATCCGTCGGTCATCGAGGCCGCCGCTGGCCAGAACATCGCTGAAGAACGGCTCTCGACCCAGTACCTGCAGCACCCGCCGATCGACACCGCGGCCCTGGCGATGCCCTGGCGGCGAGAACCCGTACCGGTTGGAAGTGTGGTACTCGTGCAGCGCGTCAAGCAGCGGCGCCGCGGCCTGATTGCCCGTCATGGCGGGTGAGTACCCACATCAGCCCAACCGCCACACACGCGGCCGTCATCACCGCGAATGCTGTCGGGAACGAGAACGAGGTGGCCAGCGCACCGACAGCCAGAGAGCCGAGACCGGTACCGGTGTCGAATCCGACGTTCCAGGCCACGCTGACCGCACCGCGCGCGTGCTCACCGGTCGCGGCGAACGCCTGCACCAGGGTGAGGTTCTGCAGGGCCCCGTAGGCGATCCCGAGCAGGACACAGCCGAGGATCACCCCGGCCGCGCCGCGGGTCGAGCCGACTCCGATGCCGATCGCGATCACCGCAAGGCCGACCGCACCGATTCCCAGCATCGGGGCGATGAATCTTGCCGGGCCATGACGATCGGCGACGCCCCCGATCCACCACCGGGCCAGCGCGGCCGTTCCGGTCATTCCGAGCAGTGCCGCGAATGCGGTGGTGGCGCCACCCAGTTGCGGGGCGAAGGTCAGGATTCCGCCGCCGGCCGCGGTGATCACCACAAGTGCGGCGATCGGCCCGACCAGCCCGCCGACACCGTGCAGCCGATCGGAGTGCACCTCGTGGGCCAGGATCGGGGCGGGGCGGGCGAAAGCCAGCGGCAGCCCCAGTAGCGGGGCGGCGGCCAGCGCGAACACCAACTGATAGCCGACATGCTCGGCCAGCCACGGCGCCAGCGGAATGAGCACGAACTGCGGTGCCGCGATGGCCAACCCGTACGCTCCGATCGCCCGGCCGCGGCGCTCCTGCGGGATCAGCGCCGCGATACCGCTGACACCGCAGACCGTCAGGACGCCGAAACCCAGTCCACGCAACGCCGCCAGCACCAACACCTGCCACAGGGAAGTGGCCAGCGGGTGCAGCAGTGCCGGAGCTCCCAGCAGTACCAGCCCGAGCGACAGCGTGAGCGCCCATCCGGCGCGCCGCAACAACCGCCCGACCAACAACTGCGCGATGACGGTGCACAGCATGAGCAGGCCATTGACCACTCCGGCCCCGAGGTTGTCCGCGCCGATCCGCACGGCCCACATGGGGGCCACCGGTAGCAGCAGGGAGAAGCCGGCGAATCCCAGTGCGGCACAGGCCAACAATGCGGGCATGCCGGGTACCCGCCACACGCTGTCGCGGGTCACCGCCGGAACACCACCGCACCGGCGATGATGGTAGCGGCCACCAGATCGGCGTCGAGCGTGTCCACCACCCTCTGCGGGGAGGCCGCCAGCAGGCACAGGTCGCCAGGCTCGCCGGGGGCGATGCGGCGCGGCCGGGCCGGCTGGGTGGCGCTGCCCAGGAACAGCGTCAGCGCGCGACGCCCCGAGATCCGTTCGACCGGGTTCAGCACCACACCGTGCGGGGTACGCCGATCCATCGCGGCGCGCATGGCCGCCCATGGGTCGGGGGCGCCGAACGGCGCGTCCGTGGCCAGCGCCACCGACACCCCGGCGGCCAGCAGAGTCGCCAGCCGCCACAGTTGATCGTGTTCGGCGCCAGGCACATCCGCGTGGTACTGGTCGCCGCGCTCCGCGACGAAATTGGGTTGGGTCACCACCGTGATCCCGAGGGAGACGAGGTCGTCGATACAGTCCTCGGGCACCATCGCGGCATGCTCGATCCGGTCGGCCGGGTGACTGCCTGCGGCGCGTAGCGCGGCGATGGTGACGACGAGTTGGGCAGCCGTCACGCAATGCACGGCCACGGGTTGACCGCCACGGTGCCGCTCGGAGATCCACGCCGTCAGCTCGTCCAGGTCGAGTGCGTCATCGTGCAGGATTCGCTTGCCCGGCGCCAGGTAGTGCACGCGTTGCCGCATCCCGGTGGGGCGGTCCGCGGGCTGCAGGTCCGGGGTCGCATCGGTGACGCCGGTGACGCCATAGCCGGCGAGGCGAGCGCTGAACTCCGCGATCTGAGTGGGACGCCGCTGCAATGCATCCGACCAGGTCGGGTCCGCGCTGCGCAGCCGCCCATCGGGATGATCGCCCAATCCCAGGGCCGCGAGACCGGGCGAATTCACCATCCACATCACCCCGCTGCGATGCTGCACCCGCACCGGGGTGCCCGGCAGCAACCGGTCCAGCAGGTGCCGGTCCAACGGGCCGGCCACCGCCTCGTGATAGCCGACGGCCCGGATCCAGCCGTCGCTGCCCACGACCGCGGCCGTCAGCGCCTGCGCCAGTGCCGCCTCATCGGCCACCTCGGCTGGGCCGACCCGGATCGAATCCTGCTCGGCTGCAGCCGAATGCACGTGTAGATGGTGATCGTGCAGCCCTGGGATCACGGCACCCGATGCGGCGTCGAGCACCTCTTCACCGGGCTCGGGCGACAGCGACTCCGCGACCTGCTCGATGGTCTCGCCGACCCGGATGTCGACCACCGCTCCGTCCAGCAGCGTCGCGTGACGAATCAGCATGGGGCCACGGTCCGTTCCGCCACCAACCGGCGCACCGCCTCGTTGTCGGCTCCGAGTTCGGGGCCGGCCGCACCTGGAGTGGGCCGGACCGCCTGCACCCGGGTGCCGTCACCGTCCGATGAGCGGTACCCGGCAGCCACCGCCGCCATCGAGAACTCGATCAGCTCACCGCCACCGCGTGCGCGCGATTGCGCCACCGCAGCGGCGGCGTGCAGTCCGGTGAGAGGGTCGGCGATGGCGTCGCCGCTGAACATCGGTGCACCGTCTTCGTATTCGACCAGGCCACCGGATACCGCGGCATCATCCCCGAACGCCACCCAGTCGGCCCTGTCCCCACCGGTACCGTGACCGGTGATGCGCAGCCAGATCCGCCCTGGCCGGTCCGAGACTCTGTCCGGCCCCAGGCCGCGACGGGCCAGCGCGGCCGGCCGCGAGGCCTCGATCACCACATCGGCCGCGTCGATCAGTGCGCCCAGCCCATTGGGATCGTCGAAATCAGTGGCGTATGAAAGCTTTCCACCGTTCATCCAGTCGAAGAACTCCGGCTCCCCGGCGCGAGTGCCGTCCGGCCGGCTCCAGCTCTCGACCTTGACCACGGTGGCCCCGGCCCGGGCGAGCAGCTGACCGCACAGCGGCCCGGCCCACATCGACGACAGATCGGCCACCAGCACCCCGGCCAGCGATGCCGGCCCTGCCGGGCCGAGCGAGCGCACCAAGGGGGGCGCCGGCCGCGTTTCGCCCAGCACGCCGACCGGCAACCCGAGCAGGCGAGCGCGTTCGGCGACCGTCGCGGCGCTGGTTTCCGCCACCCACCTCCGGATCGCCGGCCAGGCATCGGCGGCTACCGAATCATCCTGCAGCAGTGCGGGGATCATGGCGATGTCGTCGGGGCGCGAGAGGGTCAGGGCACACCATCCGTCGCGAGCAGCCAACAGGTGCGTCGCCCCACCCGCCGAGATCTGCCCCCGGGGCGCGATGTCCAACAGCGCGGCGCGTCCGGTCAGCAGTTCGACGGCATCGAGCGGCACACCGGTGTGTGCGGTGAAGCCGTCGGCGACCTCCTGGGCCTGCCTCAGCAGGGCCCTCGGAATCGCCAACTCCGCCATCAGAACTGCAACGCGCTGAACCGCCAGTCCAGCACCTGGCGGTCGGGGTCGTCGGGTCCGCCGGCCGCGTACACCAGCGAGCGCAACCGCAGCACCCCGGCATCGGCCGATTCCACGTGCAGCTCACTGAACAGGGTGTCGCCCTCGTGCACCGGACCGGTGTGGTCGCAGGACTCCCAGCCCAGCACGGTCACCAGGTTGGGCAACAACCGGTTGGCCTGGGCCAGCGCGAGCCCGATGGTGTGTCCGCCGTACACCAGGCGCTGGCCACCGGCCCGCCAATCATGATGGGTGGCAGCAATGTTCAAGGTCAGCCGGGCCAGTTCCGGGGCACTACTGACCACATCGGCGGTGCTGTGCAGCACTGCGCCGGACAGGCCCGGATCGAAATGCGGTCCGGGCACCCGGGCGCGGAATGCCTCGGCATCCCATCCGGCGGTCGGGTTCGGCGCGGTGGTATCGGCCCCGATCGCCGATAGGTCGTCGGCGTGTCCGGTGTCGACGTCATCTCCGGACAGCGGCAACATCGCACAGCGGTAGAAGTCGAGGACCTTGCGGTCCTGCTGGTCGACGGTCGTCATCCGCAGGGCGGCCAGACCGGTGGCCGCGCGGCCCGGCTTCGTCGAATTCTGTTTGAGACCAACCACTTCGGTGCGGGTATACAGGGTGTCCCCGATCACCGGGCAGCGGTGGAACGCCAGGCCGCGGTAGAACAGGTTGGCCTTGACCCGCTGCGTCACCAGCGTGCTCTGACCGATCGCCACATCGCAGACCAACCCCGGGTGTGCCAGCGGCCCCGGCTCTCCCGTCACTGCGGTGGCGAGGTCGGCGTCGAGCGCCAGCCGCAACCGGTCGCCGAGGATCGCCTGATGCGTCGCGGCCGCACCGGCGGTCAGCGTCATAGACGGTGCGGTGTCGAATACCTGGCCAACCACCAGGTCATCGAAGTACGGGCCACCCTGTTTCACATCTGGCACTATGCCACCTCGTCTACGAGGCCCCACGTCTGCGCCGTCGCGGCGTCGATGGTGCGCCCGGAGAGCACCAGATACGCGGTGCGCCACCGGCCGATGCGTCGCGTGATGCTCACCGTGCCGCCCGCGCCGGGAATCAGTCCCAGGGCCAGTTCCGGCAGGCCGACGACGGCGTCCGGGTGGCACCGTACCCATCCGCAGAACGAGGCCATCTCCAGACCGCTGCCCAGCACCTGACCGTGCACCTCGGCGCGGCAGCGCCGTCCCAGCCTTTCGGTGAGTTCAGCGAGGACCAGGGCCGGGCTGTGCCGGGTCCGGGCCAGATGGGCGCTGGCCGGGTCGGTGAATGTGCCGAACTCGGCCAGATCGCCGCCGCTGCAGAAGGATCGGCCGTTTCCAGCCAGCACCACCTCGTCGACCGACGGATCCAGTCGGGCCACCTCGAGGGCCTCCAGCAGGGCGCCCCGGGCGTCGGTGGAGAACGCGTTGTGCCGCTGCGGCCGGTTGAAGCGGACGTGCAGCGTGTTCCCGTCACGGTGGGCCTGCACCGGGTCCGGCAGCAGCGGCGCGTTGGCGGGCCCGCGCTCGGCCAGCCACCGGGCGAACTCCGAACCCGACTGCAGCGTCGAGTAGGCCAGCGATTCCGTGATCACCCCGGCGCGGGTCGGCCCGTCCGGATCGAGCGAACGCAGCACGTCATCACACACCGCGGCGGCCTGCGGCCACGCCTGGCAGCGCTCGGTGAGTTCGGCCAGGGCCTGCTCGACCGAGTCCACGGTGACCGCTCGCCGGTCGGTGCTGGGGCGCTCGGTCAACGTGAACGTCACGGCATCGGTCGGGGCGTCGACCCCGACGTGGATCCCCGCGGGCAGTTCCAGGACGGTCACGAGTACTTGTTTATCAGCTCCTGCTTGTACAGCTTGCCGGTATCGGTGCGGGGCAGTTCGATCTCGAACGAGATGGTCCGCGGGCACTTGTAATGCGTCAGCTTGTCACGTAGCCAGGCCAGCAGTTCCTCGGCGAATTCCGGGGTCGCATCGGCCGGGTCGACGGTCTGCACCACGCCCTTGACGCTCTGCCCCATCTCGTCGTCCGGGATGCCGAATACCGCGGCGTCCATCACCTTCGGGTGCACGACGAGCATGTTCTCGGCTTCCTGCGGGTAGATGTTGACCCCACCCGAGATGATCATGTGGTGGCGGCGGTCCGTCAGGTACAGGTAGCCGTCCTCATCGACATAGCCGATGTCCCCCACGGTCTTCCAACCGTGCGACTCACGCGAGGAGGCGGTTTTCTCGGCGTCGTTGAGGTATTCGAAATCGGCACCGCCCTCGAAGTAGATCTCGCCGGCCTGACCGGCGGGCAGTTCGTTGCCGTCCTCGTCGAGGATGTGCACCAGGCCGTTCATCGGCTTGCCGACCGAACCAGGGTGCGTCAGCCAGTCCTCGGCGAAGATCACCGTCGCGCCGATGGCCTCCGAAGAGGCGTAGTACTCGTCGACGATGGGCCCCCACCAGTCGATCATCTGCTGCTTGATTTCCACCGGACACGGTGCGGCCGCGTGCATCACGCGCCGCAGGCTCGACACGTCGTACGAATTACGCACGCTTTCAGGGAGTTTCAGCATCCGGGTGAACATCACCGGGACGAACTGGCCCTGGGTGACCTTGTGTTTCTGGATGGCGTCCAGGCAACCTTCGGCGTCGAACTTCTCGAGCACCACGGTGGTGATGCCGGCGGCGTGGGTCTGCATCGACCACACCGAGGGTGCGGTGTGATAGAGCGGCGCCGGGCTGAGGTACACCGAATCGGGCTGCATCCAGAATCCGACCAGGGCCGACATCATGCCGGGGGTTTCCGACGGCGGCACATGCGGCAGTTCACGTTTGATGCCCTTGGGCCGGCCCGTCGTCCCCGACGAGTACTGCAGCAGATCGCCGTCCATCTCGTCGGCGATCGGGGTGCTCGGCAGGTCCGAGACGGCCTCCGGGTAGCGCTTCCAGCCGTCGAGTTCGCTGGAGGCGCTTGTCGCCGACGGTTCGGCTCCGTCGGCAATCAGCAGAGTGCCCGGCAAGCCGTTGGGCAGCTCCTTCTCCAGGCCGCCCAGGACGTCCTTGAGGACGGCGGAGCCGACGATGGCCTTGGCTCCGCTGTTGTCGATGATGTAGGCCGCCTCGGCGGCGGTCAGGTGCGTGTTGATCGGCACGTAGTAGAGCCCACTGCGGCGGGCCGCCCACATCACCGCATGAATGTGCTCGTTGTTCTCCATGAGGATCGCGACCACATCGCCCTCCTGCAGACCCTGCTGCCGGAAGTAGTGGGCCAGCCGATTCGCGCGGGCTTCGAGCTCACCGAAGGTGACGACGGTTCCCGTCGGGTGGAGGATGATCGCCGGCTTTTCGGGGTTGGCCTCGGCATGCTCGCGGATCTGCATGATGGCACTGTAACCGGCGCCACTTGACAGGTGTCAATTAGGTCGGGGTTACACCCGCCGGGCTGGCCGTGAGCAGGTGTTTGACTGCAGAAGCACCGGGACCGCTCGCACCGCCAAAGTCGTGTCCGGCCCCGCGCAACGGTCCTACGATGTCAGAACGCCCAGCGGATCCAGCGTGGGGAGCGCCGATGCGATTCACCGAACGGCGCTGAGGACGGCCCAGACATGCCGTCGGGAGTCCTCACGTTTCTGTTCACCGATATCGAGGGATCCACTCGACGGTGGGAGTCCGACCGTGACGCCATGCGGGCGGCGCTCGAGGTCCACGATGAGGTGCTGCATCGGACGATAACCGAGCATGAAGGACAGGCATTCAAACACACCGGCGACGGGGTGTGCGCTGTCTTCACCTCACCAGCGGGCGCCGTCGAGGCCGCGGTGGCCGCGCAGCGGGAGTTGGGACTGCCGGTCCGAATGGGTATCGCCACCGGAGAAGCTCAATTGCGCGGCGACGACTACTTCGGACCCGTGCTCAACCGAGCGTCCCGCATCATGGCCGCCGGCCACGGTGGACAGATCCTGCTCGACGGAGTGACATCCGAAATGCTGAGCGACGTAGACCTCATCTCGGTTGGCCCCCGCACGCTCCGCGATATCACCAAACCTGTTGAGCTTTTCCAGGTTCGGGCAGATGGCCTACGCGCCGAGTTCCCACCGTTGAATACGATCGATGCCCAGCCAGGCAATCTGCGAACGCCGAGCACGAGCCTCATCGGCCGCGCGGCCGAACTCGACGAGTTGGACACGACTCTGAAAGCACACCGCGTGGTGACGTTGACCGGTGTCGGCGGTGTCGGCAAGACCCGTCTCGCACTGGAGTTGGCTTCACGATCCGCAGACCGGTACCCGGATGGGGTGTTCGTCATCGAACTTGCCGCGGTCGGAGACCCGGCAGCCGTACCCGATGAGGTCGCAGCCGTGCTCGGAATCACCCAACAGGCAGGATTGAGCGTCTCAGATAGTGTCGCCGTGGCGTTGGAAGGCCGATCCCGGCTGCTGGTGCTCGACAACTGCGAACACGTCCTTGACGCCACGGCGGACCTGGTCGAACGGATCTTCGCCCATTCCGACACCGTCGGAATCCTGGCCACCAGCCGGGAAGGGCTCCGACTCAACGACGAACAGCTCTGGCCGGTACCGTCATTGGATATCCGGGCCGGCAACAATTCGGCCGCTGCCGCATTGTTCATCGATCGGGCGCAAGCGGTGTCACCGTACGCCACGTTCACCGCACCAGCGGAGGCCGCCGCAGTAGTCGAGATCTGCCGCAAGCTCGACGGGATTCCGTTGGCGATCGAGCTTGCGGCGTCCCGCACCGGGTCGATGACGGCTGCCGAGGTGCGGGACCGCCTCGATGATCGCTTCCGATTGCTCATCGGAGCACGGCGCGGGTTGGAGCGCCACCAGACGCTGCGCCACGCTGTGCAATGGTCCTATGACCTCCTGCAAGGCGATGAAAAGGCCCTGCTGGCACGGTGTTCCGTGTTCTCCGGCGGATTCGATCTGGCGGGAGCGTGCGCGGTGTCGGGCTCCGGCGACGAACTCATCACCTTGGATCTCCTCGATGCCCTGGTCCGCAAGTCGCTGCTGGTGGCCGACCGAGCATCCGCGCGAACCCGCTATTCGATGCTGGAGACGATCCGCCAGTTCGCCGAGGAACAACTCGTCGAATCAGGCGACGGCCAAGCTGTCCGCGCCGCGCACGCGCGCTACTTCGCGAACCTGGAGCCGGAAGTGCTTGCCCTGTGGGACAGCCCGCTCCAGCGGGAGTCCTACGCATGGTTCTCCGGCGAACTGCCGAACCTGCGTGCGGCATTCCGATGGGTGGCCGATCACGGCGACCTCGATACCGCCGCCACGATCGCGGTGACGTCGATCTTCCTCGGGTACTTCCTCGAGCAATGGGAGCCCATCGCCTGGGTCGAGGAGATAATCCCACTCGCAAGAGCAACTCGACATCCGCGGCTGGCGCAGTTGTACGTGGGGGCTGCGAACTGTGCGGCATTGGGCCGACTCAACGACTTCGACGAGTACGCCGACGCCGCCCGGGCGGCGATCGACAGCGGAGAGTTCGACGACGTGGGCGACGCGTTCTCGTGTGTGGTGGCCGCCGGGTACAGCACGACGGGTCGGCCCGAGCGGGCAGTTGAGTGGTGCCGGGCCAGCATTGCGCGAAGTCCGGACGGCCACACCGCCAGCGAGTCGGTGATGGTGGTGGCGTTGGCCGTCTGCGGCGCCGCGGCCGAAGCGATGGCGGTGTCGGAGAATCTGCCCGCGGCCGCGGCGGCCGCCGACAATCCCAGCCTGGCGGGCGCGGCGCTGCTCGGATACGGCTGGGCCCGGCGGGAGTCCGATCCCACTACGGCGTACGAAGCCCTTCGCCGGGCACTGGTGATCGCCGACGAAAGCGGCGACCGGCAGCAGACTTCCATCATCGCGGGGCTTCTGGCGGGGCTCGCGGCCGACCGCGGCGAGCTTTCCGAAGCGTTTGGTTACATCGCCCAAACCGTCCGGCACTACTACGATTCCGGGACCACTGAGCTCATGCGAGTCACGCTTGGGCTGCTCGCGGCGCTGCTTGTGCGGCTGGGCATTCACGAGCCGGCGACTACCATCATGGGATTCACCACGGCTGCAATCGGATACCCGAGTTTTCCCGAGATCAGCGCCGCAATCGCCCATCTGCGCGACGTTCTCGGCGACGAACGCTATCAATCACTGGCGATGACCGGCGCCACCATGACCACCACCGAGATTGCCGACTATGCGTTCGAACAGATCGACCGGGCACGATCCGAGCTGGCCACCGAAGGTTGAACCGGGACGTTCAGTCAGCCCCGACACCCCGCAAAAGCAACAGCAGACCGGCACCCGCGTCATCGAGTGGTTGCAGCGACCGGGCGCTGCGGCACTGGATGATGGCGCCCTCGAGTGAACTGACGATGAAGCTGCCGAGCGAGCCCGCAGTCCCGGCGTCCACGCCCTTCGATTCGATCGAAGCGCCGATCACCCGCGCCCAGTCAGCAAACACTGATGCAGAGGCTTCACGCACCGCGAGCGCGTCGGGACCCGCCTGGGCGGCCGCCACGATCGGACATCCGCCGGTGAAATCACTGTCGATCAAGTTCTGTTTCCAACCGCCGATGAAGGCGTGGATCACGTCCTCGGCAGGCAATGCCTGCGTCAACTCTTCGATCCTGGCGGTGATGATCCGCCCGGCCTCCAGCGTCGCCTGCTCCATCAGTTCCGTTTTCCCGGCCGGAAAATGCTGGTAGATCGAACCACGGGCGGTACTGCTGCGCTGCAGGAGGTCGCTGAGGCCCGTCCCGTGGACGCCGTACTCACGCATCAACTCGATCGCGCTCAGAATGAGACGTTCCCGCGGGCCCGCCACCGCCGCCACCCCTCTCCATCACCGAATAGACCAGTCGGTCCATCCTAGTTCACCGCTCATAGACCGATTGGTCTACGATGCCGAAATGCACAATCTGGCGATCTTCGGCAAACTCGCCCGAGTCTGCGCGAAGTATGCGTGGGTGGTCCTGGGAGCGTGGCTGGCCCTGGCCGGCGTGCTCAATCTGGCCATCCCCCAGCTCGAACGCACCGTGGCCGAGCACTCCGCGCCGTTCACCCCGGAGAGTGCGACCACCGAAACCCTGCGGCAGATGTCGCGGGATTTCGACGTCCCCGACACCACCGCTGTCGGCAGCATCGTCGTATCCAGCGACCGGGTCCTCGACACCGCGGACACCACCTACTACCGCGACCTGGTATCGCGACTGGTGGCAGACAAAGACGACGTCGCCTATGTGCTCGACACCTACGGCACCCCCGGACTGGAGGACCTCGGACTGAGCCCCGACGGGAAGGCCATCCACCTGATCGTGGCAACCACCGGCGACGTCGGCTCGACCCGCGCGCACCGGTCCACCGAGAACGTCCGGGCCGTGGTCGAAGAACTTCCCCGCCCGGCCGGGCTCGACGTACATTTCACCGGCGCCGCACCGACGCTGTCGGATCTGTTCTCCGCCATCGACACCTCGCTGGCCATCATCACCGTGGTATCGGTCGTGCTGATCACGCTGCTCCTGCTCGCCGTCTACCGGTCGCTGCTGACGGCGATGATTCCCCTTCTCACGGTCGCTATTTCGCTGGCCGTGGCGCGGCCGGTCATCTCGTGGCTGGGCGGACACGACCTGATGACGGTTTCGAACTTCACCATCGCGCTGGTCACCGCGATGGTGCTGGGCGCGGCCACGGACTACGGCATCTTCCTGCTGGCCAACTACCACGAGGGCCGACGGCGAGGGCTGGGTGTCGACGACGCGGTGGCCCGCTCCGGCGCGCACACCGCGGGTATCGTCATCGCCTCCGCTCTGACCATTGCCGGTGCCGGAATGGCCATGATCTTCACCAAGATCGGGATGTTCCGCACCGCCGGACCTCCCATCGCACTGGCGATCGCGATAGCGGCGGCGGTCAATCTGACGCTGACCCCAGCGGTCATGGCACTGTGGGGCCGGCGCGGATATGCCGAACCCCGGCCGCTGGATGAACGGCGCTGGCGCAAGCGCGGTGCGGCCATCATCCGCCGAGCCCCGGCCCTCGTCGCCGCATCATTGGCGTTCCTGCTCGCCACCAGTTCAGTGCTGTTCACGTTCCAGCCGAACATCGACGAGAACGCCATGCAGTTGCGCGCAACCGACAGCAAACGCGGCTACGAGGCCGTCTACCGTCACTGGGGCGTCAATGAGGCGGCCCCGGAATTCGTCACCATTCGGGCCGACCACGACATGCGCAACACCAATGACCTGGCCGCGCTGGACCTGATCGCCATGTCCATCGGCAACATCCCCCAGGTCGCCTACGTCCGCTCGATCACCCGGCCCGAGGGAAAACCCTTGCCCGAGACGGCCATCAGTTCTCAGACCGCACAAGTCGGCGCCGGCCTGGCGGACGCCCACAATCGCGTCGAACAGGCCATACCGCAGCTGAAACGCCTGGCCTCGGGGGTGACCCAGCTGCACGACGGCTCTACCGGCGCCGCCGAGAGGCTGCCCGAACTCGCCAAGGGCGCCCACGATCTCGTCACGCTAACCCGAAACCTGCTCAGCACCCTGGAATCCGCGAACCGGGTGGTCGACACCGCCTCAGACGGGTCGCTCGATGTGTCGGCTGTCGTGCGCACCATGTCCGGCGCCACCGACGCACTGGAAGGTGCGGTGAACGAGATCGATGCCACCCGAGACAAATTGGCCGTCCCCACGGCAGCCGTACACGCGGTGTTCGACCCACTCACCGCAGCCGATCCCGGCCCCGACTGCACGGCGGACTGCCTGCGCGCACGGCAGGCATTCGCCGACCTCAACACGGCCACCGGCGGGAAGGCGCAACTCGCGATCACCGGATTGACGCTTGCCGCCCCACTGGTCCCCGAGCGTCCGGTGAGCACCGCGCTGGAAACACTGCCCGACCTGCGCGCGGGCATCAAGGGGCTGCGAGCCATGCTCGACCAGCTGGGCACCCGCACGCCCGAGCAGACCCGCGGAGACCTCACCCGGCTGATGTCCGGAATCAACGAACTGTCAACGGGTCTGGGCCAACTCACCACCGGGCTTGGCCAGGTGAAGTCCGGCACCGACACCATGATGGCGCTGACCACCGAACTCAGTGCGGGGCTCAACCGCGCGTCGGACTTCCTGCAGCGGATGTCTGCCGACACCAGCACC
Organism: Mycolicibacterium arcueilense; assembly: GCF_058536225.1. Lineage (NCBI taxonomy): Bacteria > Bacillati > Actinomycetota > Actinomycetes > Mycobacteriales > Mycobacteriaceae > Mycobacterium > Mycolicibacterium arcueilense. The sequence continues at coordinate 121,953 of NZ_JBZTYL010000035.1, read as the reverse complement.
GGCGCGGGCCGCGGCTTCTACCTGCCCGAGGAGGGCCGCAGCGACCGCCGGTTCACCGCAGGCGAACGAATGCTCATCTCCCCTGACGGCCACAGCGCCCGCATGATGGTGGTCTGGGCGGTGAACCCGTACGGTGCCGAGGCCATGGGCGCGGTACCCGACGTCATCGCAGCGGCGAACAACGCCGCAACGGGAACCGTGCTGGAGCACGCCCAGATCAAATCGACCGGCCTGGCGTCGCTGTCCCAACGCCATATCGACCAAACCTGGCGTGATTTCGCACTTTTCGGTGTCGTCGCGGTGGCAGCCGTGCTGCTGGTACTGATCGTGATGCTGCGCAGCCTGGTGGCTCCCCTGCTGATGATCGCCGCGGTCGTGCTGTCCTTCGGCGCGGCAGCGGGAATGTCCACCCTGATCTGGCAACACCTGATCGGCATCAGCCTGGACTGGTCGGTCTTCCCGGTGGCGTTCATGGCCCTGGTCGCCGTCGGCGCCGACTACAGCATGCTGTTCGCCGCCCGGATCCGCGAGGAATCCCACAGCGGCGTGACCAGCGGCATCATCCGCGGCTTCGGCAGCACCGGCAGCGTGATCACCACTGCCGGAGTGGTTTTCGCGATCACGATGTTCGCCCTGACCAGCGGGACGGTGCTCAACCTGGTGCAGATCGGATCGACCATCGGCATCGGCCTGCTGCTCGACATCACGGTCGTGCGGACCTACCTGGTTCCCGCCGCGATGAGCCTGCTGGGCGAGCGCATGTGGTGGCCGGCGCGCTGACCCGGGCCCAGACAGCCGAAAGGCCAGTTATTGCACGCTTTTTCGTGGTTTGCGTGCGATAACTGGCCAGTCGCCGGTTCTGGAAAGGGTTAGGCCTCTTCGTCGAGACGGTGCTTGAGGGCGTCGAACTCGTCCTTGATGCCGGTGGGCAGCTTCTCACCGACGAACTCGAACCACTCCTCGATCAGCGGGAGCTCGGCCTTCCACTCCTCGGCGTTGACGGCCAGGGCCTCGTCCACGTCGGCGGGATCCACGTCGAGCCCGTCCAGGTCCAGGTCGGCCGCGGTCGGCACGATGCCGATCGGGGTGCTCTTGCCGTCGGCCTTGTGCTCGATGCGCTCGATGGCCCACTTCAGCACGCGGCTGTTCTCACCGAAGCCCGGCCACAGGAAGCGGCCGTCATCGCCCCGGCGGAACCAGTTGACGAAGAACACCGCGGGCATCTTGGACTCGTCGGCGTTCTTGCCGATGTTGATCCAGTGCTGGAAGTAGTCGCCGACGTTGTAGCCCAGGAACGGCAGCATGGCCATCGGGTCGCGACGGACGGTGCCGACCTTGCCCTCGGCGGCGGCGGTCTGCTCGGAGCCCAGGGTGGCGCCGATGAACACACCGTGCTGCCAGTCGCGGGCTTGGGTCACCAGCGGGACCGTGGTCTTGCGACGGCCGCCGAACAGGATCGCCGAGATCGGCACACCCTGCGGGTCGTCCCATTCCGGTGCCAGCGTCGGGCACTGCGAGATCGGGGTGCAGTAGCGCGAGTTCGGGTGCGCCGCTTTGGTTTCCGCCTCCCGCAGGTTCCAGTCCTGACCCTTCCAGTCGATCAGGTGGTCGGGCTCGCCCTCCAGGCCTTCCCACCACACGTCGTTGTCGTCGGTCTTGGCCACGTTGGTGAAGACGGTGTTGCCCGCGGCAATGGTCTTCATCGCGTTCGGGTTGGAATCCCAGTTGGTGCCGGGCGCCACGCCGAAGAAACCGAACTCCGGGTTGACGGCGTAGAGCCGACCGTCCTTGCCGAACCGCATCCAGGCGATGTCGTCACCGACGGTCTCCGCGCGCCAGCCGGGGATGGTGGGCTGCAGCATCGCGAGGTTGGTCTTGCCGCAGGCCGACGGGAACGCCGCCGCGACGAAGTAGGCCTTGTTCTCGGGAGAAATCAGCTTGACGATCAGCATGTGCTCGGCGAGCCAGCCCTCGTCGTGGGCCATCGCCGAGGCGATGCGCAGCGAGTAGCACTTCTTGCCCAGCAGCGCGTTACCGCCGTAGCCCGAGCCGAAGCTCATGATCTCGCGGGTCTCCGGGAAGTGGGTGATGTACTTCGTGTCGTTGCACGGCCATGGCACATCCTTCTGCCCGGGCTCCAGGGGAGCGCCGATCGAATGCAGCGCCTTGACGAAGAAGCCGTCGTCACCGATCTTGTCGAGCGCGGCCTGGCCCATGCGGGTCATGGTGCGCATCGAGACCACGACGTACTCGGAGTCGGTGATCTCCACACCGAGCTTGGGATCCTCGGCGTCCAGCGGGCCCATGCAGAACGGCACCACGTACATGGTGCGACCGCGCATCGAACCGCGGTAGAGGTCGGCCAGGATCCCGCGCATCTCGGTGGGATCCATCCAGTTGTTGGTGGGGCCGGCATCGATCTCGCGCTCGGAGCAGATGAAGGTGCGTGATTCGACGCGGGCGACGTCGGACGGATCGGAGAGCGCCAGGTACGAGTTCGGCTGCTTCTCCTCGTTCAGCTTCTGGAAAGTGCCCGCCTCGACCAGGTGGGCGGCCAGACGGTCGTACTCCTCGGCGGACCCGTCGGCGAAAACCACCCGGTCAGGCTGAGTCAACTCTGCGACCTCCTGAACCCAGGCCAGCAGTCCCTGATGTTTCGTCGGTGCGGTGTCCAGACCCGGAATGGTCGCTGAGGTCATCAAATTCTCCTGCGTAGGTTTGTGTAACCCAACCCCGCGTCACGACGCGGTCACGGCTACCCCTTGGGTAGAGGTTAACGCGGGTGACATACCCACGGTGAACCAGTGGTATGTCCGATCACTCACAGGAACGATTCAGATCGACGTTATCAGCTGGTTACTCGTCAGTAGCATCGCTGTTGCCGTACAAATCCGCCCGGACCGCGTCCAGCGCCCGCTGTAGCGGAGGGATCCGACGGTCCCGCTGAGCCGCCGCCCGCGCGGTGGCGATGGCATGTTCGCGCAGTTCGGCGTCCATCGCGGCGGTCTTCTCAGCCGCCGCGGCGCCGTCGGCTTCCTCCCGGGCCGCCTGCTCGGTGGTGAGTGCGGATTCCGCAGCGAGCACCCGCGTCGCGACGAGTTGTTCCACCGCCGAACGCAGCGTCGTGGTGATCTCGCCGACCCACCGATCCAGCACCGCCCGGTCGTGCAACAGCGCGCGGGTGCCGACCACCCAGACCGCCAGGAGCAGGCCCACCACCGCACCGACCACGAGTCCGGCCACGGCCAGTCGCGGCGCCGCGCCGACCAGCAGCCGGCTGACCGCCACCGCGACGCCGAGCCCGAACCCCGCACCCAGAACCAGCATCAGCCGGGTCTCGGGTGTGCGGGATTTCAGGGGCGGTGGCGGCAGGTCAGGGATGGCCGCCGACTGAGTCAGCGGCTCGGGCACGGTCAATTCGAGTTCGGCCGCCATGCCGCGCAGGTGCGCGGTGATGCCCTCGTCGACCTCGCCGACAACCTCGCCGGCGCGCTGACGGGCGTACTCCTCGAACGTCGCGACCCGGCGACGGCTGATGCCTGCGACATCCTCCTGCAGTTCGGTGCGAACCGAGTTGCAGCGATTCCGGGCGAAGTAGCCGAGTTGAACCCGGGCCTGCTGCATCTGACTGCGCAGCGCGATGCTGCGTTCGGTGCGGGTCAGCCTCCGGGCCCGTGCCAACTCGGCGCGACGCTCCCGCAACACATCCACCCGCGCCTGACGATCCGCCCCGGACCCGTCGGCCTCGTAGCGGCCGATCACGGCTTCCAGACGAGTTTCCCAGGCGCGCAACCTGTTCCGGCGGGCTACGTCGGGATCGGCCAACTGGCCGGACAGCAGGTCGACGAGTTCGTCGAGTTGCGGTTCGCCGAGATCGGGTGCCGCCGACACGCCCACCCAGGGCATGCGGTCGTAGCGCTCGTCGCGTCCGCTCAGGATCTCCGCGTCGGCGTCGCGTACGTCGCGCCAGTCGCGGTAGGCATCGATCTTGGACACCACGCCGATCACCAGGTCGGTGTAGCGCGACGCCAAATCAACCAGGGCACAGTCGGATTCGGTGATCGGAGCGGCCGCCGAAACCACGAAGATCACGGCCGCCGGCGCCTCACCGGCCACCAGTTCGGTGGATTCCACGAACGTGGTCTCCGGCATCCGCTCCCGCAACGCCGCCATCACACTCGTCGAACCGGCCAACCACGGACCGGCCACCAGCACCGCGTCGCGGGTCTCCACCCCCGGCGAGTTCAGGCCGGGATCGATCGCCGCCACCACGGCGTCAGCCGCCGCCACCGCATCCGCCACGGCCTCGTCCCGGGCCGTACCCACGTCGGTCATCGTTCCTTACCCGCCGCACCCAACAGTCTCAGTGACCCTCGCACAATGTCGTCGCCACAACTACGGTGCAGGGCATTCACCGGACCGTCACGGTAGCGCCGCCAGTGCCGGGCCCGGCACAGGTGGGCGTCACGGTCGGCGCCGGGATCCACCGTCAGCCCGTCGGCCTGCGCCACGTCCACGGCCGCGGCCATCAGCGCGATCACCGTCTCGTCCGCGGCCAGGAAGCGGCCCACGGCCGGACCGCCGACCGCGCGCAGCTCAGCCAGTGCCCACCGCCCCCGTCGGTACCGGACCGAAGCGGCCGCGGTATCGATGGCCGCGACCACCCGGTCGACCTCACTGAGCCGCCGCAACAACTCCGGCAGGCTCTCGGCGGTTGCACCGCGGCTCAGCGCCAACGTGGTGTGCGCGATCCCGAACCGGTCGAGGCGGTTCAGGAGGTCGACGCGCACCGGCACGTCCAGCCGATGCGGAGCAGAGACGAAGGCGTCCACCGACGTCAGGTCCGCGGGCTCGGCAGCCAGCAGCCGGAGTGCATCTACCAGCGGCCCCGGCAGAACCGTCCGGCTCAGCAGCGCGATCATCGGCGCCACCGGCACTCCGGCCAACTCCTGCAGACGCCGCGCCCGGTGACGGGCGGTCGCGATCGGACCGCCGGGCCCGGACCCGGCCAGATCGGCCTTGTTGAGAACGACGAGTGTCGGACGGCCCGCCCGGCGCAGCTCGGCGAGCAGGACCTCATCCTCAGGTTTGAGCACCTCGGCGATGACGACCACCGTGACATCTCCGCTTTCGGCGATCTCCAGACCTGCGCCCGCAAGGGCGTGCTCCACCGAGGTCACCCCGACGCCTCGACGTCCCCGCACACCCACCGTCAGGGGAGCCGAAACCCGCGCACCGATCTCCGCCAACCGCGCATCGCCGTCACGGTCGGCAAAGCGTGTGAGTTCGTCTGCGAAAATCTGGCGGCCTTCCCTACGCGGTGACGGGCGCAACCCCGGTGCCTCACAAAAAATCGTGACACGACCCGGACGGACTCGCGAACGGATGTTTGAGCCCTGGCAGCTGGAGGCAACTGTTGGGTATCAATCTCTACCACGATGCGGGCACACCGCCCCCGATAAGAGACGATGGACGGATGCACCCGTCCAGGTCCGACGTCGGTGGGCCGGCGTCGGCAGATGAGGCGGCCGACGTGCCGCCTGCCCAACCGCACCGTTTTCCCCGGGTGACCAGCTTCCGTACCCGGCGGTCGACGCTGTCGCCGGCCCAGCAACAGACGTGGGACCGGCTGTGGCCTGAGGTCGGCATCCAGGCCCGTGACGAGGATTCGCAACCGGTCGTCGACCTCGACACCACGGCCTGGTTCGGCCGCTCGGCCCCGCTGATCCTGGAGATCGGCTCCGGCACCGGGACGTCCACGCTGGCGATGGCCCAGGCCGAGCCCGATTTCGACGTCGTCGCGGTGGAGGTCTACCGCAAGGGCCTGGCCCAACTGCTGAGCGCGATCGACCGCACCAACCAGACGTCGTCCCCCGTCACCAATATCCGCCTGGTTCGGGGGGACGGCGTCGACGTGCTGGAGCACATGTTCACCACCGGGACCCTGACCGCCGTGCGGGTGTACTTCCCGGACCCCTGGCCCAAGGCCCGCCATCACAAGCGCCGCCTGCTGCAGCCGGCCACCGTGGCCCTGATCGCCGACCGGTTGCTCCCCGGCGGAATCCTTCATGCGGCCACCGACCACGCCGGATATGCCGAGCACATCGCCGAGGTCGGCGACGCCGAGCCCCGGTTGCGCCGGGTCGAGCCCGGTGCGGCCCTGCCCGTCTCGGTCGAGCGTCCGGTCACCAAGTACGAGCGCAAGGCACTGGCCGGCCCCGACGTCACCGAGCTGGTGTGGGAGAAACTGCCATGAGTGTGACCGAAGACATGCAGGACGACACCGCGCAGGTAGAGGCCCGATCGAGCGCAGGTTCCGACACGCCGGACGGCACGCCCCCACGCCGCGTGTTGCTGGTCTGGGATGCGCCGAATCTCGACATGGGGCTGGGCGCGATCCTGGGTGGCCGTCCGACGGCGGCGCACCGTCCCCGCTTCGACGCGTTGGGCCGCTGGTTGCTCGCGTACACCTCTGATCTGGTCGCCGAAAGCGGCGATGACGGGGACGTCTCGCTGGAACCGGAAGCCACCGTCTTCACCAACATCGCCCCAGGTAGCGCCGATGTGGTGCGCCCATGGGTGGAAGCGTTGCGTAACGTGGGTTTCGCCGTCTTCGCAAAACCGAAGATCGACGACGACAGCGATGTCGACAGCGACATGCTCGACCACATCGACCTGCGTCGCAGCGAGGGACTGGCAGCGGTTCTGGTTGCGTCGGCGGACGGACAGGCGTTCCGGCATCCACTCGAAGAAATAGCCCGCGAGGGCACCCCGGTGCAGGTGCTCGGATTTCGCGAACATGCGAGCTGGGCGTTAGCGTCGGATACCTTGGAGTTTATCGATCTGGAGGACATTCCTGGTGTGTTCCGGGAACCGTTGCCACGGATCGGCCTGGACTCGCTTCCCGAGCAGGGAGCATGGCTGCAGCCGTTCCGGCCGCTGTCATCGCTACTGACCGCGCGGGTGTGACAACTGAAGACCTTCGTCGAATCCATGCGCGGGTCACCACAAGTTTTGAAGCGAAATGTTAAAGCGTTAGGAGCCTAAGTGTTCGCCTGGTGGGGTCGAACGGTGTACCAGTTCAGGTACATCGTCATCGGTGTCATGGTGGCGCTGTGCCTAGGTGGCGGCGTCTACGGCGCCAGTCTCGGAGAGCACGTCACCCAGAGTGGTTTCTACGACGAGGGCAGCCAGTCGGTCCAGGCGTCGCTGTTGGGCGACGAGGTCTACGGCCGCGACCGAACCAGCCACGTTGTCGCCATCCTGACGCCGCCGGATGACAAGAAGGTCACCGACAAGGCGTGGCAGAAGACGGTCACCGAGGAACTCGACAAAGTCGTCGCCGATCACCCGGACCAGGTCCAGGGTTGGGTCGGCTGGCTGAAGGCGCCTGACGTCGCCTCGCTCGCCGCGATGAAGACCGAGGACGGACGTCACACCTTCATCAGCGTGCCCCTCAAGGGCGACGACGACGACGCGATCCTGAAGAACTACCAGGCCGTCGAGCCCGATCTGCAACAGGTCAACGGCGGCGACATCAAACTCGCCGGCCTCAACCCGCTGGCCAGCGAACTGACCGGCACCATCGGCACCGACCAGAAACGAGCCGAGCTCGCGATCGTGCCCTTGGTGGCAGTCGTGCTGTTCTTCGTCTTCGGCGGTGCGGTCGCCGCCGCCCTCCCCGCGATCATCGGTGGCCTGACAATCGGCGGCGCGCTCGGCATTCTGCGGTTCACCGCCGAGTTCGGACCGGTGCACTTCTTCGCCCAGCCCGTCGTGACGATGATGGGCTTCGGTATCGCCATCGACTACGGCCTGTTCATCGTGAGCCGGTTCCGAGAGGAACTCGCCGAGGGTTATGACACCGAGGCCGCAGTACGAAGATCGGTGATGACCTCAGGCCGGACCGTGGCCTTCTCCGCGGTGATCATCGTGGCGTCCTCGCTGCCACTGCTGCTGATCCCGCTCGGTTTCCTCAAGTCGATCACGTACGCGATCATCGCCTCGGTCATGTTGGCGGCATTCCTGTCGATCACGGTGCTGCCGGCTGTCCTGGCCATCCTCGGCCCCCGCGTCGACGCCCTGGGCGTGACCACGCTGCTGAAGATCCCGTTCCTGGCCAACTGGCCGTTCTCCCGCCGGATCATCGACTGGTTCGCCGAGAAGACCCAGAAGACCAAGACCCGCGAAGAAGTCGAGCAGGGGTTCTGGGGCCGACTGGTCAACATCGTGATGAAACGGCCCATCGCCTTCGCGACCCCGATCCTGGTCGTGATGACCCTGCTGGTCCTCCCGATCGGCTCGCTCACACTCGCGGGTATCAGCGAGAAGTACCTGCCGCCGGACAACGCGGTGCGCCAGTCGCAGGAACAGTTCGACAAGCTCTTCCCCGGGTTCCGCACCGAACAGATCACCCTGGTGATGCAGCGCCAGGACGGTGAGCCGATCACGGACGCCCAGATCGCCGACATGCGGGCCAAGGCGATGACCGTCTCGGGCTTCACCGATCCGGACAACAATCCGGACGCCATGTGGAAGGAGCGCGCGGCCACCGACAGCGGTTCGAAGGACAAGTCGGTCCGGGTGATCCAGAACGGCCTGGTCAACCGCGGCGACGCGGCGACGAACATCTCGGACCTGCGGGCCCTGCAGCCCCCACACGGCATCGACGTGTTCGTCGGTGGCACCCCGGCCCTCGAACAGGACTCGATCCACAGTCTGTTCTCCAGACTGCCGCTGATGGTGACGATCCTGGTCATCACCACCACGGTGCTGATGTTCCTGGCGTTCGGATCGATCGTGCTACCGGTCAAGGCCGCGTTGATGAGTGCCCTGACGCTCGGTTCGACGATGGGCATCCTGACCTGGATGTTCGTCGACGGCCACGGTTCGGGGATATTGAACTACACGCCACAGCCACTGATGGCACCAATGATCGGTCTGATCATCGCGGTGATCTGGGGTCTGTCGACCGACTACGAGGTGTTCCTGGTCTCCCGCATGGTGGAGGCCCGAGAACGCGGCATGTCCACCGCCGAGGCCATCCGCATCGGTACCGCGACGACCGGTCGCCTCATCACCGGTGCCGCCCTGGTGCTGGCGGTCGTGGCCGGTGCGTTCGCCTTCTCCGACCTGGTGATGATGAAGTACCTGGCGTTCGGTCTGCTCATCGCACTTCTGTTGGACGCCACGGTCATCCGTATGTTCCTGGTGCCCGCGATCATGAAGCTGCTCGGCGACGATTGCTGGTGGGCACCACTGTGGATGAAGCGCGTCCAGGAGAAGCTCGGCCTCGGTGAGACCGAACTGCCCGACGAGCGCAAGCGCCCGATGGCGCAGGACTCCGGCGAGGACCCCCGGGCTCTGGCCGGTGTCGGCGCCCTGCCGGCACCGCGGCCCCACGATCCGACGCACCCGGCGGCCGAACCCATGCGCCCGCTGATGCCACGGACCAACGCCCCCTCGGCTGCGGGCACGGCCCGGATCAGCCCGCCGCAGCGGCAGCCCGCGCAGCAGCCACCGCAGCCCAACCAGGAACCGTCCACCACCCGGTTCGCCATGGCCCGTAACGCCGTGCGCAATGCGGTGAACACGGCCGTCAACACGGTCAACACCGCAACCGGCAACACCAACGCCAACACCGAGCGCACCCCGCAGCCGCCGGCCGGACGGCCTGCCGGAGGCCCGGCGGGGCCGCCGCAGCGCGAAGATCGCGAGATCGAGTCGTGGCTGGGTGCATTGCGCGGCGGTCCGGCCAAGGGTGGTCCGTCCAACGGCACCCCTCCGCCCCCGCCTCCGCCACCGGCACCATCGCCGGCACCGCGACCGTCTGCTGATGCCACCCGCGCGATGCCGCAACAGCAGCACCGTCCGCCTGCCGGTGGTGAGGCTGCGCCGACGACGGCGTTCAACGCGCAGCGTCCGGGACCGGGCCCCGGCCCGAATCCGGCCCCGCGCCAACGTGATCAGGATCCGTCGACCCAGAAGTTCAACCCCCGCGACGACGAACCTCCGCGTCGCGGCGGCGGGATGAGTGCGCAGGATCTGCTGCGCCGTGAAGGCCGTCTGTAGGAGCTCGCTGATCGAACGTCGGCCTGTGTTCGTCGATTCGCCCGAATCGCAACCACAGGCCGACGTTCGGCGTTAATCGTCCGGGTCGTCCGGCGGCGGTACCGCCACCACCGTCCCTTCGGCTTCCTCCTGCCTGGCTTGCTCGGCGTCGGGGTCGTCTGCCAGCAGTACCCGCGTCGCGCTGTTGATGAACGCCACCGTGGGCACCGCGAGCAGGGCACCGACAATGCCCGCCAGGACACCGCCGCCGGCGATGGCCAACACCACCGCCAGCGGGTGGATCGACACCGCACGGCCCATCACCAGCGGTTGCAGCACATGGCCTTCGAGCTGCTGCACCGCGATGATCAGCCCGAGTGTGATCAGGGCGTAGACAAACCCCTTGGCCAGCAGGGCCACCACCACCGCCAGGAATCCGGCGACCACCGCACCGACCAGCGGGATGAACGCGCCCATGAAGACCAGCGAGGCCAGTGGCAGCGCCAGCGGGATACCCATGATGGCCAGGCCGGTACCGATGCCGACCGCATCGACCAGGGCCACCAGGAACGTGGCCCGCATGTAGCCGCCCAGCGAGTGGAAACCGGCCCGCCCGGCATCCTGGACCCGTTCCCGCACATGGGCCGGGAACACCTTGGTGACGAACCCGAAGATGCTGCGCCCGCCCTGCAGCAGGAAGATCAGCGTGAACAACACCAACAGCGCGCCGGTGAGCAGCTCGGTGAGAGTGCCCGCGGTGGACAACGCCCCGGTGGTGAGCTTCTCCTGGTTGCGCTGCAGCGCCTCGATCGCGGTGTTGCCGGCCTGGTCGATCTGCTCCTTGCTCAGCTGCAGCGGGCCGTTGATCAGCCAGTTGCGCAGCCCGTCGATGCTTCGCGTCACCTGCTCGACGAGTTGCGGTGCGCCCTCGATGAATTGGGAGATGACGAAGCTCAGGATGCCGCCCACCACCGCGAAACTGGCGAGCAACACCAGGGCGACGGCGGCACCGCGCGGGGCACCCCGGCGGTCCATGAAGTCGACGGCAGGCAGCAGCAGCGCCGCGACCATGGTGGCCAGCGCCACCGGCACCACGATCACCTCAAGGTGTTTGATCAGCCACAGCAGCGCTACAACGGCCGCCAGGATGACCAGCAGACGCCATGACCACGCCGCGACCTTCCGGACGAACGGCGTAACGGCCTCATCAGCAACAGGGTCCAGTGCCATGTCGGTAGCGTAATGCGGCGCGCCGCCGCAACCGGTGAGGTCGTCGCGACCAGCGCGGTTACCCTGTAGGGCGTGTCACAGGACGCGCCGGCCGACACAGCCCGGGACCGGGTCGGCTCCACGCGCGGCAAGTACTGGTGGGTCCGCTGGGTGGTCATCGCACTCGCGGTGACGGTGCTCGCCGTCGAAGTGACCCTGGTCTGGGACCAACTGGCGAAGGCGTGGCGCAGCCTGCTCACCGCGAACGGGTGGTGGGTGCTGGCGGCAGTGGGCGCCGCGATGGCCTCGATGCACAGCTTCGCCCAGATCCAGCGGACGTTGCTCCGCTCGGCCGGGGTGCCCGTCAGACAGTGGCGTTCGGAGGCCGCGTTCTACGCCGGCAACGCGCTGTCCACCACCATGCCCGGCGGCCCGGTGCTCTCCGCAACGTTCGTCTATCGCCAACAACGCATCTGGGGTGCCTCACCGCTGGTGGCCTCGTGGCAGCTGGTGATGTCGGGGGTGCTGCAGATCGTCGGCCTGGCGCTGCTGGGCCTCGGCGGGGCGCTCATGCTGGGCGCCAGCAAAAACCCACTGTCACTGATCTTTTCGCTCGGCGCGTTTCTGGCGATCATCCTTCTCGCCCAGGCCGTGGCGACCAGACCGGAGTTGATCGACGGCATCGGCGCCAGGGTGTTGTCGTCGGTGAACTCGTTGCGTGGCAAGCCGGCCAACACCGGGCTGTCCAAGTGGCGCGAAATCCTGCAGCAACTCGAGTCGGTCAGCCTGGGCCGCCGGGATCTCGCAGTGGCGTTCAGTTGGTCGATGTTCAACTGGGTCGCCGACGTGGCCTGCCTGGCCTTCGCGTGCTACGCCGCTGGCGGTCATCCGTCGCTGGCCGGGGTCACCGTCGCCTACGCCGCGGCCCGGGCCGTGGGGTCCATCCCCTTGATGCCGGGCGGCCTGCTGGTGGTGGAGGCCGTTCTGGTGCCAGGTCTGGTCTCCTCCGGAATGACGCTGGCCTCGGCCATCTCGGCAATGCTCATCTACCGCCTGGTCAGCTGGATCTTCATCTCCACGATCGGCTGGGTGGTGTTCTTCTTCATGTTCCGCACGGAGAAGGACATCGATCCGGACGCCGGCGGGCCGGCAATCCAGCAAGACGCCGGCGGCCGGCCGCCGACACAGCCACCGGATCCCGGTGCAGATCCCACTTCCCCGAAACCTGAATCCGAGCGCTAGGAGACGTCCATGCGAATCCGGTATCCGATCGCGGTGCTCGTGCTGACCTTGGCCGGGTGCTCGTCGGCGCAGACTCCGCAGTCGGAGTCGCCCACGACCACCACTCCGCCACCGGTGGTCACACCCGTGGTGGGATCGGTTCTGGCCGAACCGGTCCCGGTGGCGGCCACCGATGGCCGCACCCACCTGGCGTACGAGGTGATGCTGACGAATACCTCGCCGGGTGTCGTCACCCTCAACTCACTGAGCACCGCGACGGGCGACCGCAAGCTGCTCACCCTCTCCGGGGACAGCCTCAAGTACTGGACCAGGGCCGTGGGAAATTCCGCTGTCGGAACCAACGTGCTCGGCCCCGGGCAAAGTGCTTACGTGTGGCTGGACGTGATCGCCGACGATCCGACGCAGGTGCCCACCGAGCTCACCCACGAACTCGGGATCACCGTGGCCAAGCCGATGCCGCCGCTGGTCCCGCCGACCCTGACCGAATCCGTGGCGCCGGTATCGGTGCAGACCCGCAAGCCGGTGTCCATCTCCCCGCCGCTGACCGGCGACAACTGGGTCGACGCCAACAGTTGCTGCGACATGACACCGCACCGCATGGCGCTCAACCCGATCAACGGAAAAGTCTGGGCGGCAGAGCGTTTCGCGATCGACTACGTGCAGCTCGGCGCCGACGGCCGGATCTTCGCCGGGGACCGGGCGAAGGTGGCGAGCTACCCCTATGTCGGCTCGGAGATCCACGCGGTCGCCGACGGGCCGGTGGTGGCCGTGCTCGACGGACTCAACGAGCAGGTTCCCGGTGTCACGCCGAACGGTCTGACCCTGCAGCAGTACGGCGGCAACCACATCGTGCAGGACATCGGTGACGGCAACTACGCCTTCTATGCGCATTTGCAGCCGAACAGCCTCAAGGTCAAACCCGGTGACAAACTCAGCACCGGGCAGGTCATCGGCGCGCTCGGCAACTCCGGCAACTCCGATGCACCGCATCTGCACTTCCATGTGATGGACGGGCCGGATCCGTTGGCGTCCAATGGCTTACCATTTACCTTCAAATCGTTCCGGCTCGATTCCCGGCTCACATCGCTGAGCGCCGCCGACGCACTCTTCGACGGGAAGCCGGCCGCGCGGCAACCGGGCTTCGCCGAGCGCGACCAAACCGACGTCAGCCCACTGGTACTGGATGTGATGACCTATGCGACGAGCTAGCGGCACGGCCTTCCTGGTGGACCTGATCTGCGTGGTGGTGTTCTGCACCATCGGCCGGCGCAGCCATGCGGAGGGCCTGACGGTGGCCGGCGTGGCCGAGACCGCATGGCCGTTCCTGACCGGAACCGTGGTGGGCTGGTTGCTCTCCCGCGGTTGGCAGCGGCCGACGTCGTTGGCCCCGACCGGGGTCGTGGTGTGGATCAGCACGGTGGTGGTCGGCATGGTGTTGCGCAAGCTGACCTCGACCGGAGTGGCCGTCAGCTTCATCATCGTCGCCTCGCTGACGACCGCGCTGCTGCTGTTGGGCTGGCGCGCGGTGCTCGCCGGGCTGCGGCGTCGTCAATCCGCCTGAGCCGCATCCTCTGTCGGTGAGCCCGACATGGCAACGGTCAACGTGGCCCGCAGGCCACCGAGAGGCCCGTCGGACAACGTGATCTCGCCACCGTGCAACTGAGCCTGCTGCGCCACCAGCGCCAGGCCCAGCCCGGAGCCGCCTGCCATCGCGGTGCTGCCGCGGCGGAACCGGCCCAGCACGGTCTGGTGCTCCTCGACCGGTAGGCCGCGCCCGTTGTCGTCGACGGTGATGACCAGGAACTCGCTGTTGCGGTGCGCGGTCAGCACGATCCGGGTGGCCTCGCCGTGGACAACCGCATTGCGCACCAGGTTGTCCACCGCGATGCGCAGCCCGCCGGGCCAGCCCATCACCAGGCCGATGTCATCGGCGACGTGCACGTCGATCCGGACATGCGCGCTGCCCCGGGCGTTCTCTCGCACCACCCGGTCGAGCAGATCGGCGATGTCGATCAGTTCGCGGTCTTCGGCCTGGGCCAGTTGTCCCGAGGCGAGCTGACCCAGTGCAGTGATGATGGCCTCGACCCGGCGTTGCGCCCTGGACAGATCGGCGACCACCTCGTCACGTTCGGACTCGGGCAGGTTGTGGATTCGCAGGGTGTCGAGGTCTGCGCGCATCGCGGTCAGGGGCGTGCGCAGCTCGTGTGCGGCGTTGGCGGCGAAATCCTGTGCCGCCTGAAGGGAATTGGTGGTGGCGCGCTGCGCGGCAGCCAGCCGGGTGAGCATGCCCGCCATGGCCTCCGACAGGTCCTCGGCCTCCCGCACGCCGCGCACCTTCGGCATCGTGTCGGTGCCGCTGTCCAGTTTCGAGGTGTGCTCGGTGAGCTTACGCAGCGGCCGGATGGCCGGCCCCGCCAACAGCCAGCCCAACCCACCGGCCACCAGAACCGTGGCCACGCCGAACGCACTGTACAGCGGAATTCTGTTGGGGCTCAACAAAATACTGTCCGCGCGGATACCGATGGACATCAGCACTCCGCCGTGCTGGTCCACGTGGACGGTGCGTACCCGGTAATCGACGCCGTTGACCTCGACGGTCTCGGTTCCCGGCGGCAGCTCAGGCAACTGGAAGCCCCGCTGGAACACCACCTGCCCGGTTGACCGCGACCGGCCGGTGGTCAACACGCCGCGCGTCGGATCCTGGAGGTGCTCGGGGTTGATGCTGGCGTCGACGATCGAATCGAGCCTGCGGTCCAACTGTGCAGAGTCGTTGTTGGCCAACACCACCGAGGTCAGGATGGTGAACACCGCGACCACCGCAGCGGCGGCCAGCGCCGAGGCCACCGCGACCCTGGTGCGCAGCGACGCCGAACGGATGAAGCCGAAGATCCGCACCTACTGCTGGTTCCCCACCGAATCGATCACGCGACCCTCACGCATCTTCCCGCAGCACGTACCCGATCCCCCGGACGGTATGGATCACCCGGGGCACGTCCGGTCGCTCGAGCTTGCGCCGCAGATACGAGATGAACACGTCGGCGACGTTGGTGTCCACGTCGAAGTCGTATCCCCAGACCAGCTCGAGGAGCCGCTGCCGGGACAGCACCACGCCGGTGTTCTCCGCCAACACGGCCAGCAGGTCGAACTCCCGCTTGGTCAGGTCGACACGATCGCCGCCGACGAACACCAATCGGCGGGCGGTGTCGATGGTCAACGCCCCGACGGTCATGGTGTCCGACGGACGGTCGGTGTGGCTCGCCCGGCGCAACAACGCGTTGAGACGTGCCACGAGTTCACCGAGGTCGAACGGTTTCGTCAGATAGTCGTCCGCGCCTGCCTCCAGTCCCGCGATGCGGTCGTTGACCGTGTCACGGGCCGACAACACGCAGATCGGGATCTCGTTGCCCAATGCCCGCAGGGCGGTGACCACGGCGACGCCGTCGAGTTCCGGCATCTGGACGTCGAGAACGAGCGCGTCGTGCGACTCGTTCGACAACAGGCGCAGTGCCTCCTTGCCGGACGCCGCGACCCGGACATCGAACCCCGAATGCCGCAATCCGCGGGCAACCGAAGTACGCACATCCGGGTCGTCGTCGACCATCAGCACCGTGCGGTTCACGCTCTCGGGTGTCACGTGTCCTTCGCCGCTGGCGGGGGTAGCTTCCACCCGCACTCGGTTACGGGATGGAGGGAGCCGGAGCTTCGCCGCAGCGGTTCTTCAGGTCTACCAGCGGCTGGCGGATACCGGTCAGCTCGGCCTTGGTCTGCGGGTTTGCTTCGAGGTAGTCGTGCACCTTGGTCTTGACCTCCTCGCGCGGCAGGCCTTCCAGGCTGGTGAAGAAGTTGTTCACATCGGGATGGGTGAACAGGTAGGCCGAAGTCGATGCCGATACGCCCGAAGCCACGCCGGCCAGATCGGCTGCGCTGCAGTTGGGAGGGTTGTTCGCCGGGTCGTCGGCAAGCGCCGACGGGATGGCGCCGAGCAGCATCGCACCGGCTACAGCGCCGGCGCCGGCCACGCCAGCTACCACGCGCCGCGCATTTCGGGCCGAGAGCAACATGGTCAAGCTCCTTCATCGGATAGGGAAGGCCGTAACCCCAAACGGTTATCGGCTCAAGAAAGCTAAGCAGAATCCGTGACGACTTTCCTGCCTTGTGCGCAAACCGCCGCGCCGGGCCGTGAACCCGCAGCTCAACGGTGTCACCGCCGCGACGCGACGGCGGCGGAGCTAGCGCGTCGAGGCCGTTGTGGGACCCGGAAGCGGACCGGAGCCCGGTCGCACGGCCGAGGCCGCCGGGGATTGCGCGGGCACCGCGACGCTGGGCACTCCGACGTTCTGCGCCGAGGGCAGCGCACCCGGCAAACCACCGGTGGCCGTCCCGCCCTGTGATTGGGTGGCCTGCACCAGCCCCATCAGCTGCGGCAGCGTGACCGGCAACTTGCAACGCGATCCCAAGACGGTCAGGGGCTGCTGCAACTGCTGGATGTCCTTGGCCGCCTGCGGGTTGGCGTCGAAGTAGGTCTTGAGGGCCGCGATCGACTGGGCTCCACCCTGCTGCTGACTGATCGTGGTCAGGGCCTGGTTGGTCTGCGGGTGGGTGTCGAGGTAGTTGCCGATGTTGGTCGCCACACCGCCCGCGGTACGGGCGACCTCACTGGCCGCGCAGGGATCGCTCGCAGCCGTGGCGGACGGAACCATGAGCGCGGCCACCGTCGCACCGCCTGCCGCGATCGCCGCGAAGGCGACGGCCAGCGAGCGGCGCAATCCACCGTTGGTCGGTTGCATGGAGAACTCCTTCAGCGTGGGCCCCGGCGCATACGTCAGCCGGGGTCGTCCTTGGCTATGTCGCCGGACAGCGCTGTTCTGTTAGCGACGGTGACGTAACGCTATCGGGGTCAGCTGTGGATATTGCTGTGAGAAGTCTCAGGGCGATCTCAGAACCCGCAGAGAGCGGGCCACACTACACCGCTAGAGGTACGCTCTGGCTGACACAAGCCAGGACACGCCCAGCCACGTCGGGGGGAGAAAGCGGGGACCTCGCATCCAGCAGTTCATGATGCGCTTGAGCAGCTATCTGCGCAGATTCCGCTGGGCGGTTTTCGCGACATGGTTGTTGCTTCTGGTGCCCTCGATCTACCTCGCGATCAACCAGTCGTCCAATCTGACCGGCGGCGGTTTCGACGTCGAAGGTTCACAGTCGCTCCACGTCCAGCGACAGCTCGAGGAACATTTCCCGGATCAGGGCGCGTCCCCGCTTGCCCTGATCGCCTCTCCCCGCGCGGACGCCTCGTTCCAGGACATGAACGCCGCGGTGGCCACGCTGGAGAAGATCGCGGGGCAGGTGCCCAGCGTCAAGATCGTGCCGAATCCCCAACAGCCCGCCCCCCAGCCAGACCGGCCCTACGTCATCACCTTGCAGCTGGACTTCAACAACACCGGCGCAGTGGACGTGGCCAAACAGCTGCGCCAGAAGGTCGGGGTGCACGGCGAAGACCCGGGTGAGAACGAGAACGGCAAGGTCAAGTTCTACGTCATCGGGCAGGGCGCGCTCGGCGCGGCGGCCACCCAGGCCACCAAGCACGACATCGCCGCGGCCGAGAAGTGGAACCTGCCGATCGTGTTGATCGTGCTACTGGCGGTGTTCGGCTCGCTGGCCGCCGCGGCGCTGCCACTGGTGCTCGGTATCTGCACGGTCGTGGTGACCATGGGCCTGGTCTATCTGCTGTCGATGTACACGCAGATGAGTGTGTTCGTCACCTCGACGGTGTCGATGTTCGGCATCGCCCTGGCCATCGACTACTCGCTGTTCATCCTGATGCGGTACCGCGAGGAGTTGCGGGCGGGCCGCGACCCAGCCGATGCGGTCGACGCTGCGATGGCCACCTCCGGGCTGGCGGTGGCCCTGTCCGGCCTCACCGTCATCGCCTCGGTCACAGGCATCTACATCATCAACACCCCGGTGCTGGTGTCGATGGCCACCGGCGCGATCCTCGCGGTCGCGGTCGCGGTCCTGACCTCCACCACACTGACCCCGGCGGTGCTGGCGACGTTCGGCCAGGCGGCGGCCAAGCGCTCGTCCTACCTGCACTGGTCGCGCCGCGCCGAGGCCACCCAGTCGCGGTTCTGGACCCGCTGGACCGGCGCCGTGATGCGCCGCCCGTGGGCTTCGGCCGTCGGCGCGACGATCCTGTTGCTGATTCTGGCTGCACCGGCGTTCGGCATGGTGCTGGGCAACAGCATGCAGCGCCAGTTCGAGCCCACCCACGAGATCCGCGGCGGGGTCAACGCGGCCGCCGACGCCCTCGGGCCCGGCGCGCTCGGCCCGGTGCGGGTGCTGGTGACGTTCCCCTCAGGAGACGCAGGCGGCGCGTCCTCTCCCGCGCGCACTGCCGCACTCGACGCAGTGCGCCAGGAGATGACCCGGGCACCCAACGTGCAGACCGTGCAGCCGCCCGTTTTCGCCGACAACAACAACAGCGCACTGCTGTCGGCAGTGCTGAAGGTGGACCCCGAGGATCTGGCTGCCCGCGAGGCCGTCGACTGGATGCGGGACAACCTGCCGAAGGCCGCGGGCTCGAACGCCAGCGTCGACGTCGGCGGTCCCACCGCACTGATCAAGGACTTCGACGACCGGGTGTCGAGCACCCAGCCGCTGGTCTTCCTGTTCGTCGCACTGATCGCCTTCGTGATGTTGTTGGTGTCGATCCGGTCGGTGTTCCTGGCACTCAAGGGTGTGCTGATGACGGTGCTGTCGGTGGCCGCGGCCTACGGCAGCCTGGTGGTCGTCTTCCAGTGGGGCTGGTTCGAGGAGTTGGGCTTCCAGAAGATCAGCTCGCTCGACAGCACCGTTCCGCCGTTGGTGCTCGCCATGACCTTCGGTCTGTCGATGGACTACGAGATCTTTTTGCTCACCCGGATTCGGGAGCGGTTCCTCCAGACCAACAGCACGCGTGACGCGGTCGCCTACGGAGTCAGCACCAGCGCGCGCACCATCACCAGTGCCGCGTTGATCATGATCGCGGTGTTCATCGGGTTCGCTTTTGCCGGCATGCCGCTGGTGGCACAGCTGGGAGTGGCCTGCGCGGTGGCCATCGCGGTCGATGCAACGGTGGTCCGGCTGATTCTCGTGCCCGCCCTGATGGCCATGTTCGACGAGTGGAACTGGTGGTTGCCGCACTGGTTGGACAGGCTGTTGCCCGAGGTGGACTTCGAGAAGCCTTTGCCCAAGGTCGAGGTCACGGATCTGGTGATCATCCCCGACGACATCTCCGCGCTGGGCCCGAGCGGATCAGACCTGCGCATGATGGTCCGAACTGCCGCCCGAATGAAACACCTTGCCCCACAGACGATCATCGTCACCGATCCACTGGCCTTCAGCGGCTGCAGCAAACCATCTGCGCGGCTGGCGGCGCGGCGGCCGGGCGGACCGAAGCGCTGCCCCGGTGTCCATCCGGTGACGATGTGGCGGGGCAGGCTGTCGGTAGCCGTGGACGCGCTGGAGGCCGAGGCGGACGCGCAGCGGGCACCGATGGAGCGCCTCGGCCCCGTCGAGACCACCAATGTGCAGCTGCCGACCGGTGATCGGCTGCAGATCCCGACCGGCGCCGAAACGTTGCGGCTGAAAAGTTACCTGGTGATGTGTCGTAACAGCGCCAAGGACTTCGAAGAGTTTGCTGATCTTGTCGAGTCGATGGAAACCGAGACTGCAGCTCTGGTGTTGTCGGGCATGGACCGGTATTACTGTGGGCAGAACCCGAAGAGCAGATGGGTGGCCACGCAGCTGGTGCGGCGACTGGCCGACCCGCAGCCGTCCGATGAACACGAGTTCGCGATGTCGGACCCGGATGCAGCTGCCGAATGGGAGAAGGTCAGGCAGCGCTGCCTGTCAGTTGCGGTAGCGATGCTGGAGGAGGCGAAGTGACGTTGGCCCCCGACGTCCGGGAACCGAGGGATGCGCGGATTGCGCGTCGCGACGAGATTCAACCGGTTCAATCGTCCGCTCGGCGTCCCCAGGGACCGCAGGCCCAACGCACCGCCGGGCCGCGCACGCCCGCCCAACGCACCACCGCCCAACGCGCCAACGCCCAGCGGCCGGCGTCGACTCAACGGCCCGCATCCGCTCAACGCGACGCTTCGGCTCCGCGCACGACATCACAGCGCGATACCGCCTCACGCACTTCCGGGCAACGCAGTTCGGCACAACGCTCCCAGAATGCGTCCACCCAGGTACAACGGAAACAGGAGCAACGCACTCCTGGGCACGACACCAAGGGACAACGCACACAGGGACAAGGAACGCAGACGTCACGCACACCGGTACAGCGCTCACAGCAGCCGGCACAGCCACGGCCACCGCGTCAGGGCCAGGCCGCGCCGCAGCAGCGTCAGCCCGCCTTCGACGACCGGCCGGTCGAGTACTGGCCGACCGCGGCGATCCGCGCCGCCCTGGAGACCGACGACATGGCGGTCTGGCAGCGCATCGTCGCCGCGATCAAGCGTGACCCCTACGGCCGCACCGCCCGCCAGGTCGAGGAAGTGCTGCAGACCGCCCGCCCCTACGGGGTGTCCAAGGCGCTGTCCGAGGTGCTGGTGCGCACCCGTGAGCACCTGGAAGCCACCGAGCGCGCCGAGGTCGCCCACCAGATCCAGGCCATGCTGCGCCGGTCCGAACTTCAGGCACCCGAGTTCGCCTCGCGCATCGGGATATCCAACGAATCCTTCGCCGACTACCTGGAGGGCACCACCAGTCCGCCGGCCTCGCTGCTGCTGCGCATGCAGCGCCTCTCGGACCGGTTCGCCAAGCTCTCCGCGCAACGTTCGGCGAAGTAGTCCGCTCCGGCTGAGGACCCCGCCGCGTCAGCGAGAGTGCAGCGGGGTGACATTGTCGACGAGCCAACGCCCGTCGCTCTTGCTCAAGGCCACCCGCAGCGCCATGACGGCATTGTCGGTGGGTTTGCCCGGAGCACTCTGAGTTCCCCGCAGCACCACAGCCACACTGGCCACCTGCGGACCCAGTGCCTCCACCCCGGCCGAAATGGTAGCGGCCGTGGCGGATACGTTCTTGCTCGCCAATTCCTTTGCCACATTGGCGAATTCGTTCTTGAACTGCTGAGCCTGATCGGGCGACATCATGGCGGTCGCACGGTCGATCGAGGAGGTCGGGCTCTGCGGGCTGAACGTGGCGGTGGCCTCCGAGACGCTGCTGGCGATGCGCACCACCTCGTCACGGTCGTTGTTGAAGGTGCGGTCGGGCACCGTCCAGCGCAGGTAACCCACCGTCACCGCGGCCACCACAGCGGCGGCAGCCACGCCCGCGACTGCGAGACGCAGCCCGGGGGCATCGTCATCGGTGCCCAGGGTCACGCCGTCGCGCCGGGCCAGCACGATGTTGACGATGACGCCCTGCACGATCAGCAGGCACAGCACCGAGCACAGCGACACCCACCACAGCGGCCAGGACAGCGCCAGCCCGATGTAGAGGACCGCCGCGATCGCGGCCAGCGGGGCGGCGATGTCGAACGCCAGGACGCGCAACCGGTTCCTCATCGGATCGGCTCCAGCCGCGAGACCATCAGGTTGCCGTCGACGTCGGAGACGTCCAGCCGCAGGTTCCAGCGCACGGTCTGGGGCTTGTCGGTGCCGGCGTTCTCACTGACCGAGGTGGCCACCACGAGCACGGTGTCGGTGCGCGACACCATCCCGGCCAGCTCCTGCTTGGGCGCGGGCACCGGACGACCGTCCGGGCCTGGCGGCGGGTGGTACAGCGATTCGATGGCCACCGAGTCGATCTGGCCGGTGGTGCGGGCCTGCAGCCGCTGCACCAGGTCGCGGTAGGGCTGCACGGCCGCATCGAAGTCGGCATTGAGCTGACCGACGGTGCCCTCGCGCAGCTTCTGCATACCGGCCTCGACGGAGTCCTTGTTGATGTTGATCAGGATGTTGGACCAGTCGGCGGCCGCCCGCAGCACCCGGGTCTGGTACGCGCGTTCGTCGGTCTCACTGCGATGTCCGGTCCACACCATCGCGGCCAGGACCACCGCGGCGACGGCGATCAGGCCCGCGACCGCCGAGGCGAAGCCGAAGCCGGTGATAGCACCGCCGGAGTGATCGTTGGTGCTGTCCTTGCTGGGCGCCTCGGGCATGGCCGTGAGGGTACCGGCAGCCGAACCGCCCCAGCGCACCCGCGGCCTTCTGGAAGAATGTCGGGGTGACGGTAGAAGCGATCAAGTCGGGTATCGACCTGAGCCATGTCGACCCGCAGGCACGCCCGCAAGACGATCTGTTCGGCCACGTCAACGGCAGTTGGCTGACCGACTACGAGATACCCGCCGACCGCGCCACCGATGGCGCCTTCCGGCTGCTGCACGACCGCGCCGAGGAACAGATCCGCGATCTGATCACCCAGGCAGCAGCGTCCGGCGCCGAGCCCGGCACCGACGAGCAGCGCATCGGCGATCTGTACGCCAGCTTCATGGACGAGCAGACCATCGCCACGCGTGGCCTGGCACCGCTGCTGGCCGAGCTCGCCCTGATCGACGGCGCCGCCGACAGCGACGCGCTGGCCTCGGTGCTGGGCGGCCTGGAGCGCACCGGGGTGTCCGGTGGAGCCGGCGTCTATGTGGACACCGATTCCAAGGACTCGACGCGCTACCTGCTGCACATGAGCCAGTCCGGCCTCGGGCTGCCCGACGAGTCCTACTACCGCGACGAGCAGCACGCCGAGATCCTGGCCGCCTACCCCGGCCACATCGCCCGGATGTTCACGTTGGTCTACGGCGCAGACACCGCGGAGGCCCAGACCGAGACCGCGGCTCGGATCGTCGCGCTGGAATCCAAGCTGGCCGCCGCGCACTGGGATGTGGTCAAGCGCCGCGACGCCGACCTGACCTACAACCTGCGCAAGTTCACCGACCTGTCCACCGATGCGCCGGGATTCGACTGGACCTCCTGGCTTGGCGCTATCGGCACCACCCCGGAGAAGGCCTCCGAGCTGGTGCTGCGTCAGCCCGACTACGTGACGGCGTTCGCCGCACTGTGGGCGAGTGAGGATCTGGAGGACTGGAAGGCCTGGACCCGCTGGCGCGTCATCCATTCGCGCGCGAGCCTGCTGACCGATGACCTGGTGGCAGAGAACTTCGATTTCTACGGCCGCACCCTCAGCGGCACCGAGCAGAACCGCGACCGGTGGAAGCGCGGCGTCTCTCTGGTGGAGGGCCTGATGGGCGATGCGCTGGGCAAGCTCTACGTCCAGCAGTACTTCCCGCCGGAGGCCAAGGCGCGGATGGACGAGCTGGTGGCCAACCTGCGCGAGGCCTACCGGGTGAGCATCAACGAGCTGGACTGGATGACGCCGGAGACCAGGGCCAAGGCGCTGGTGAAGCTCGACAAGTTCACCCCCAAGATCGGCTACCCCGCCCGGTGGCGCGACTACTCGGCCCTGGTGGTCGAGCGCGACGACCTGTACGGCAACTACCGCCGGGGCCACGTCGTGAACTCCGACCGCGAGCTGGCCAAGCTGGGCGGGCCGGTGGACCGCGACGAGTGGTTCATGACCCCGCAGACGGTCAACGCCTACTACAACCCGGGAATGAACGAAATCGTCTTTCCCGCAGCCATTCTGCAGCCGCCGTTCTTCGACGCCGAGGCCGACGACGCCGCCAACTACGGCGGTATCGGCGCGGTGATCGGGCACGAGATCGGCCACGGTTTCGACGACCAGGGCGCCAAGTACGACGGTGACGGAAACCTGGTGGACTGGTGGACCGATGCCGATCGCGCCGAATTCGGGGTCCGCACAAAGGCTTTGATCGACCAGTACGAAAAGTTCACCCCGCGTGGGCTGGATGGCTCCCACCACGTGAACGGCGCGTTCACCGTCGGGGAGAACATCGGCGACCTCGGCGGGCTGTCCATCGCCCTGCTGGCCTATCAGCTGTCGTTGAAGGGCCAGGAAGCTCCGGTGATCGACGGACTCACCGGTGTGCAGCGCGTCTACTTCGGCTGGGCCCAGGTGTGGCGGACCAAATCCCGTGATGCCGAGGCGATCCGGCGCCTGGCCGTGGATCCTCACTCACCGCCGGAGTTCCGCTGCAACGGCGTCATCCGCAACATCGACTCCTTCTACGAGGCGTTCGAGGTGGCCGACTCCGACGAGCTGTACCTGGAACCGGCTCAGCGCGTGCGCATCTGGAATTAGTCCGGATACAACAAAACCCCTGCCCACCGGCAGGGGTTTTGTTGTATCGACGTTCGTCTAGAACATCTGCCAGTCGGATGCACCGTCAGGCGTGTTGTACCAGCCGCCACCGGTGTTCTTGATCACCACCGGGTCACCGCTGCCGAAGTTGTCATAGAACCACTTGGCGTTCTCCGGGCTGAGGTTGATGCAGCCGTGGCTGGTGTTGCTCTTGCCCTGCTGGGCGACGGACCACGGGGCGCTGTGCACGAAGACGCCGCTGTTGTCGATGCGGACGGCGTCCTGCACCTTCAGCTTGTAGCCCTCCTTGGAGTCCACCGGCACACCGTAGGTCGAGGAATCCATGATGATGTCGGGGAACTTCTCCAGCACGTAGTAGGTGCCGTTCTTGGTCTCATGCTTGCCGTCAGGCTTGCCCATCGACACCGGGAAGGTCTTCTCCAGCTTCCCGTTGCGCAGGATCTCCATCTGGTGGGCCTTGTCGTCAACCGTCGCCACCAGGTAGTCGCCCACCCGGAAGCTCGACTTCGTGCCGGCCGCGTCGATGTTCACCACGGTGTTGGACGGCCAGAAGTCCTGCGGGCGCCAGCGCAGCTGAGTGTCGGTGACCCAGTAGAAGCGGCCTGCCACCGGCGGGTTCGACGTGATCCGAATGGCGTCCTGGGCCATCTGCCGGTTGGCGATCGGCCGTTGGAAGTTGATGTAGATCGGCTTGGCGACGCCGACCATCGACCCGTTGACCGGGTTGAACGACGGCGGCAGGAACGGTGCTTCGCCGGTGAACGGCTCGGAGCTCTGCCCGGGCGCGTTGCCCTCGGTGAACGGGACGGTCGGGGAGCCGTAGTTGATGATCGGCGCGGGCGTCGACGGAGCGCCCGGAGCGGCGGCGGCCGGAGCCGCCGGGTCGGCCGGCAGCGGGGGGATGTAGGCGCCCGGCGGGGGGCCCGGAACAGCAGGGTCGACGGGTGCCGGCGGCACCTCGGGGTCTGCGTACGCGGCCGGGCTGAGCACCAGCCCACCGAACAACCCCGCAGCCATGAAAGCAGTGATCAGTCGACGTTTTGCCGATTTCGGCATGAGTAACCTCCAGACAGCACAACTCGCTCCAGTGTCTCACAGCACGGTGACCAGCTACTGCCGCGAGAAGCCGTCATCCCCCGGCAGCAGCCGATTCCACGGCGCTGAACTGCGGTGTTTATCGAGTGTGAGCGTGCTCGCGTTACTTCTCGGTGGTGGGGCAGGAAACTACGAATACGCCACGGGACGACGCGACGCCACACATCGACACGACGATCAGGGCCGCGGCCGCGGCCACTGTCGGCGCCGCTCCGCCGTGGTCGTAGATGCCGCCGCCGATCAGCGCACCGCCCATGATGCCGATCTGGAAGGCCGCGACATACAGCCCGGAGGCTCTGTCGGGGTCTTCCGGAGACGTGCGCATCGCCGAGGCCTGCAGCATCGGCGGCAACGCCGTGGAGGCCGCGCCCCAGGCCACGATGGCCAGCGCACCGAGCACCAGAGCCACCCGACCGTCAACGTGTTCGACGGCCACCATCGACAGCGTCAGCAGCGCGGCAGCCAGCACCGCGAGGCACCCCAGCACCGACGCCTTCGGCCACAGGTCCAGCGGCCGGGCCATGGCGGCCATCCCGGCCAGACCCGCGACGCCGAACGCCGCCAGCAACCAGGCCAGATGTGGGCCGTGGATCCCGACCACGTCGCGGATGATCACCACGATGAAGGTGAAGGCGATGAAGTGCCCGGTGACACCGATCATCGTCACCGTGGACAGGATGAGCAGACGCCGGTTTCGCCGGCGTCCGTGCCGCGCCCCATCGACAGCGGTCGAGCCGGCCGTGGGCGCGAGCGGTGGCAGCATCGTCCATGCCGCCAGCGCCACCACCGCCGCAGCCACGGCGACCACCACCACGGCAAGCCGCCAGCCCCACATTTCGCTCATCGCCGCGGCGAGTGGGTTGCCCACCACCAGAGCCAGGCCGGTGCCGACATAGATCGCCGCGGTGGCCCGGCCGGCGTGACTGGCCGGGACCAACCGTGCGCCGATCGGTGCGATCACCGACCACATCAGTCCATGGGCCAGCGCGCACAGCACCCGCCCACCGGCCAGCACCGCGAAGTTCGGGGCGAGCGCCGAGATCACCTGCGAGACCGTCAGGCACACGAGGGTGGCGACCAAGGTCCGGCGTCGCGGCCAGCGTGCCGTCAGCCGGACCAGCGCGACGGTGGTGAGTGCGGCGACCAGGGCGTAACTGGCCATCAGCGTAGCGACCAGGCCCTCGCTGACCCGGAGGTCTGTGGCGATCGCCGGCAGGGCACCGACCGGGAGCATCTCGGCAGTGACGTAGATGAACGCCGCCGCTGCGAGGACGGCGAGTTGCGTGGCAACACGCGGTGTCCACGGGCTGATGTGGGCGGAAAGCGATTCGCCGGTGACGCTGAAGGTCATTCTGGGATGCCACGGTAGTGCCATAACGTTGCCGTGCGTGGTTGCCGACCCGAGAGACCGCTACCCGCGTTCGTAACGTCAGGGCGGGACTTCGGCGCCCGGACCGCCGCAGCATTACGAGCGCGCACAATCGAATCTGTGATTGTCGCGTTCAGCATCAGCCCCGCCGGCGGGGACGAGTCCGGAAGTGTCAGCGCTGCGGTGGCCGAGGCCGTGCGGGTGGTGCGGGCCTCAGGCCTGCCCAACGAGACCAACGCCATGTTCACGAACGTCGAAGGTGAATGGGACGAGGTGATGGCCGTGGTGAAACAGGCCGTCGAGGTCGTCGCGGCGGTGTCCCCACGGGTCAGCCTGGTGTTGAAGGCCGACATCCGGCCCGGTTACACCGGGCAGCTCACCGCGAAGGTCGAACGGATCGAGCAGGCGCTGGGCGGCTAGCGCGGTTCCCGGTTGTCGTCGAACGGCTCCTCGGCCACGATCTGGACGTTGTCCTCGATCGGCGGGGTCCAGTGGCCCGCCATCGGCGCTCCATATCGCGCCGCGTACGCCTCGCTCAGGTCGACCAGGTCCGGGTCCTTGCGCCACCGCCGGATCCCCGTGACGACGATGAACACCACCGCCGCCACGATGAAGGCGACAAGTGCGAGCTTGAGGATAAGCATGGTCAGGAGCGGACCAAGCGGGCAATCGCGGCCGATGCCTCGGCCAGCTTCGCCTCGGCCTGGTCACCACCTTCGGAGACCGCCTGCGTCACACAATGCCCGAGGTGCTCGTCGAGCAGACCGAGCGCCACGGATTGCAGAGCACTGTTGACGGCGCTGATCTGGGTCAGCACGTCGATGCAGTACTTGTCCTCGTCGATCATCTTGGCGATGCCCCGGACCTGGCCTTCGATCCGGCGCAGCCGCTTGGCGTAGTTCTCCTTCTGCGCCGAGTAGCCATGTGCGCCCGAGCTGTCAGCCACGTCCATGAACCCCATCATACCGGTACCCCACCGGGGTATGCACGCCCGTTTGGCCGGGAGAAATGCCGCAGAACGGCCGGCGCTCGGCCGATACGCTGACTCCGATGACGATGCCACCCTGGCCAGGGCCGCACGGACAGCCGCCGGCCTATACCGCACCGGGGTACCCGCCCGCCCAGCCGGCCCCGTATCCCGCGGCCCCGGGTGCGCGCCGGTCATCTGCGGTCGGCACCACGGTCACCGTGGTCAGCGTCGTTCTCGCGGTCGCACTGTGGATCGTCGCCGTGCTCGGTGCGGCGGCGGCCGCGTGGCTGTCGTTGTTCTTCGGGATGTCGACCGATACCTGCCACGCCACCTGCGGCCCGACCCCGTATGACGATCAGGTCTATCCGACCATCTTCGGCTGGATCGGGGGCGGTCTGATCGCCGGATTCGCCGGCAGCATCGTCATGGTCTTCTTCACCCGCCGCTGGCTCTGGGTGTGGCCGCTGGTGTCGATCGTGTGCACCGTGATCGGGTTCCTCATGGGGCTCGACCTGACCATCAAGTCCACCGAGTGGACCGGCTGACCTGCGCCGCTTGGGCATGGTAAAGAATTTGGGCGGCTAACTAACCCGGGGGCATACTTACCCCCATGTCTTCCGACCAGCCCGATATCAAGCCCCGCAGCCGCGACGTCACCGACGGCCTGGAGAAGGCCGCAGCCCGCGGAATGCTCCGCGCGGTAGGGATGGGCGACGACGACTGGGTCAAGCCGCAGATCGGCGTCGGCTCGTCGTGGAATGAGATCACCCCGTGCAACATGTCGCTGCAGCGGCTCGCCCAGGACGTCAAGGCCGGTGTGCACGAGGCCGGCGGCTACCCGCTGGAGTTCGGCACCATCTCGGTGTCCGACGGCATCTCGATGGGCCACGAGGGGATGCACTTCTCGCTCGTCTCCCGTGAGGTGATCGCCGACAGCGTCGAGACCGTGATGCAGGCCGAGCGCCTCGACGGTTCCGTGCTGCTGGCCGGCTGCGACAAGTCGATCCCGGGCATGCTGATGGCCGCGGCCCGTCTGGACCTGGCCTCGGTGTTCTTCTACAACGGCTCGATCATGCCGGGTGTCGCCAAGCTCACCGACGGCACTGAGAAGGAAGTCACCATCATCGACGCCTTCGAGGCCGTCGGGGCGTGCGTGCGCGGGCTGATGTCGCGGGAGGACGTCGACATCATCGAGCGTGCCATCTGTCCGGGCGAGGGCGCCTGTGGCGGCATGTACACCGCGAACACCATGGCATCGGCAGCCGAGGCACTCGGAATGTCGTTGCCGGGCAGCGCATCTCCGGTGGCCGTGGACAAGCGGCGCGGCGAGTTCGCCCGCAAGTCGGGCGAAGCCGTCGTCGAGATGCTGCGCCGCGGCATCACCGCGCGCGACATCCTCACCAAGGAAGCGTTCGAGAACGCCATCGCCGTCGTGATGGCGTTCGGCGGGTCCACCAACGCGGTGCTGCACCTGCTGGCGATCGCGCGTGAGGCCGAGGTGGAGCTGACCCTGGCCGACTTCACCCGCATCGGCAACAAGGTGCCGCACCTGGCCGACGTGAAACCCTTCGGCCGCCACGTGATGAAGGACGTCGACGAGATCGGCGGCGTGCCGGTGGTCATGCGCGCGCTGCTGGATGCCGGTCTGCTGCACGGCGACTGCCTGACCGTGACGGGTAAGACCATGGCCGAGAACCTGGCCCACATCGCGCCGCCGGACCCCGACGGCAAGGTGCTGCGCGCGATGAACAACCCGATCCACCCCACCGGCGGCATCACGATCCTGCACGGATCGCTCGCCCCAGAAGGTGCCGTGGTGAAGTCTGCAGGGTTCGAATCCGACGTTTTCGAGGGCACCGCAAGGGTTTTCGAGCGCGAACGGGCCGCCCTGGACGCGCTGGAGGACGGCACCATCACCCACGGCGACGTCGTGGTCATCCGCTACGAGGGGCCCAAGGGCGGCCCGGGAATGCGCGAGATGCTGGCCATCACCGGCGCGATCAAGGGTGCCGGGCTGGGCAAGGACGTGCTCCTGATGACCGACGGCCGGTTCTCCGGCGGGACGACGGGCCTGTGCGTCGGGCACATCGCTCCGGAGGCGGTTGACGGTGGGCCGATCGCGTTCGTCCGCGACGGTGACCGGATCCGGCTCGACGTCGCCAACGGCACGCTCGACATCCTGGTCGACGAGGCCGAACTCGCCGGCCGCAAGGACGGCTGGCAGCCGCTGCCCCCGACCTACACCACCGGCGTCCTGGCCAAGTACACCAAGCTGGTCCAGTCAGCCGCCGTCGGCGCCGTCTGCACGTAGGACCCCGGCAAAGCTCAGTGGTAGCGTGACGTCGGGCGTGCAGGAACGCCCGACGTCCGCTCGAAGAGGCCAAGCCTCCCTGCACGTTGAGTTGTCGTGTGACCGACCTCTTCTCAGCCCGATTCGCGGACACGGGCGTCTGAGAGGAGGCCGTCATGGCCAGCCGTCTGCCGAGCAACCCCTCGATCGAGCACCTCCGCGATGAAGCCCGCAGGCTGCAGCGCGCGAATCGCACCCCGCTGCACCAGGCGCAGCTGACCGTCGCCCGCGCGTACGGTTTCAGCAGTTGGCCCAGGCTCGTGCACTACCTTCGGGATGCGGCACAGCTCAGCATCGACCCAGGCGCGCTCGACGAGAACAACCTCGACGCCGCCGATCGATTCTGCTCATGGGCATCGTTGCGCTACAACGAAACCGATGCTCCGCCCCGGTGGCAGGCCGCCGCCGAGATGCTCGAGTCCGAAAGGAATCTGGTCGACGAGCACGTCTGGGCCGCCGCGTCGGCGACGGATCCGGCCGCGCTGGCACGCCATCTGACGAATCATCCGGAACTCGCGAACACCGGCGGCGGACCGTTCGGCTGGGTTCCGTTGATGTACCTGTGCTATTCGCGGGTTCCGTTGGGCTGCAGTGCCGATGACGTCCTCACCAGCGCGACGCTGCTGCTCGACGCCGGCGCCGATCCGAATGCCGGGTACCTCTGGTGCGGGATGTCGACGCCGTTCACGGTGCTCACGGGTGTGTTCGGTGAGGGGGAACAGGGTCCGCGGCGTCAGCCCCGCCATCCGTTCGCGCCGGAGCTGGCCACGTTGCTGCTGACGAGAGGCGCTCATCCCGCCGACCAACAGACGCTGTACAACCGGATGTTTCGCGCCGACGATTCCCACCTGGAACTGTTGTTCGCCCACGGTCTGGCCGAGGCTGGGCCCAGCCCGTGGGAGCTGAGGCTGGGTGAGGCCATGGAAAACCGTGCCGAGATGTGGGGACGCCAGATCGGCTGGGCCGCCGAGCATGGCTTCACCAGCCGGCTCGACCTGCTGGCCCGGCACGGTATCGACGTATCCGCAGCGCACGTCGTCGTCCCGGCGTTCCCGGACGACCCGAACGTTTTCGACGACGAAGGCGCGACGCCCCTGCACCAGGCGGCCTGGTCCGGTGATCTCGAACTGATCCGACGACTCCTCGACGCCGGTGCCGACGCGACCATCACCGACCGGAGATTCGGCTCCACGCCACTGGATTGGGCCGAGCATGCCTACCAGACCGAGGCTGCAGATCTGCTCAGAGGCGTCGTCACAGCCCCTTCGGACCCCGCCGGATGATCGCGGCGAGTTCCTCGCGTGAACTGACGCCCACCCGCTGGCAGGCCCGGTACAGATGGCCTTCGACGCTGCGCACCGACATCACCAGCCGCTCGGCGATCTGTTTGTTGGACAGACCCGCTACGACGAGTTCGACGATCTCACGCTGCCTTCCGGTCAGCGGCTGTCCGGCCGGGTTGCGCAACGCCGGGGTGCACAGCCCGCCGCATTCGTCGGCGCCCTCCTGCGCCAGCGCGGCCGCGTAGGCGCTGCGCTTGCCCTGACCGTGGCGGCCGAAAGCGACCGCGGCCTGCGCCATCGCGTCGGTGGCGGTGGCCCGGTCGCCGAGAGCCCGGTATTCCTCTGCGGCGGTGAGCAATCCGGTACCGTCATCGGCTGCGAGTGCCTCAAGATGACCGGCCACCGTTTGGGCGAGCGGCAGTTTCAACGTGTCGGCCAGCTCGCGTGCGCGCGCCGCACCGGTGGTGTCGCCCCACTGGGCGGCCGTCTGCAGACACAGCAGTTCATGGGTCGGCTGCTCGCGTTGCCCGGCATCGCGCCCCGCGGCGCGGACCACATCGATGGCATCGGTCAGCGCACCACCGGCCGCCAACGTCCACCCGGTGGCCACCGACATCGCGGTGTTCATGAACACGTAGTCGTCGGGCACCCGCCGCTCGGCCCAGGCCAGCGCCTCCTCAGCGGCGGCCGTCTGCCCGAGCTTGGCGTGCGCCTCGGCCAGCGAAAAGCAGCTGGCAACCCGCAAACCCGTGTTCACCTCATGCGTTTCGGCACCTGCGTATGCCTCGTGCAGGTGTTTGACCGCAGTGGCGAGGTCGGCTCGAACCAGTTCCGCATGGCCCAGCAGGTAGGCGAGGTTGGCGTAGGCCAGCCCGGGGATGTCGCGCGCCGATTCATCCAGCCGCGCGGCCGTGGTCGTGCACTCTTCGATACGCCCGGTGAGACGACAGGCCCTGCCGTGGACCGCACCGAACCAGTAACGCATCCAGGAAGATTCGAACGAAGCAGCGGACCTCGCGATCGCGGTGTCCGCAATCTCGTTGATCTCGTCGGCATGCCCCAACGCACCGAGTGCCATCATCAGCGCGATCGAGGCGACCATGGCATGGAAATCCGGCAGCTCGCCAGATGCCAGAGCAGTCCTGGCACCTTCTTCCGCGTCGACACAACGGCCGAGGACCACATCGACTCCGGCCTGTACTGCCAGCCGTTCCATCCGCTGTCCATCGGATTCGTCAGTGCCGGAGAGCTTTTCCAAGACCGCGTGCGCATCGAGTGGCCTACCGAGCATCCAGGTGAGATTCGCCGCCCGCACCGTCGCCCAGTGGTGACTGTCCGGCTTGCCTTCGGCGCTGATGTCGCGCAGCACCGCCTCGGCCTCTTCACCCCGGCACAGCAGGATCAGCGTCATGGCCCGCATCGGCGCGGCCTCCGGTGCGCCGCATTCGGCTGCGGCAGCGGCGAATCGGTCAGCGGCGTCAGGGTCGAGCAGAACGGCAGCGCAGCGGGCGGCCGTGAGGTAGAGCTCCGGATCCGGCGGCAGGTCGGAGTGCAGGGCCAGCAACGCGCGGCGAACGGTCGCCCGCATGTCTCCGTCGGCCTCCGACTCCAGCCGTCGCGCGAGCCTCCCCCGGATCCTCGACAGGTGCATCTCGCCCGCTGTCGCCCTGCGCAATTGGCCGTACAACGGATGCGCGAGGGTCGCCACCAACCCGCGCCCGGAGCGCTCGACCCTGACCAGATGCATCTGCTCTGCGGCTTCCAGGTCGGCGGGCTCCACGAGATCGCCCAGGACGTCGACGCTCAGTGGCTCGCACTGTGACAGCGTGTCGAGCACCAACGCCATGCCGGGGTCGAGTCCACCGAGGCGACGCCCCACCATGTCGGTGATGCTCTGGGACACGGCCACATCGCCGTCCCACATCCACACCCCGGCGGACTTGCGCATCCGCCCGGCGGCGATCTGGTCCTTCACCAGCTGCAGCAGGTACAGCGCGTTGCCTCCGGTCAGCTTCCAGAACCGGCGCGTGCTGCGGCTGTCCACCGGGCCCGCGACCGCCGATTCGATCAGCGTGGCGGCCGCCGCGGCGGACAGCGGTTCGAGGTCGATCCGGTCGAGCAGGCTGTCCTTCCACAGGGCGGTCACCGCGTCGGGTTCCGGACCGCCGGAACGCGCGGTGACGACGAGACGTACTCCCTGCGTCTGCGCCAGTTGATGTACGACGTGCGCGGACAGCGGGTCGAGCAGGTGGGCGTCGTCGACGCCGATGACCACCTTGCCCATGCGCTGCTGAGCGACGAAGGAATCGATCACGCGACGCACGTCCGGCAGCGGGTCGCACATGCTCTGGCTGATCGATCCGGTGAACGCCCCGAGCGGGATGGCGCGTGCGGATTCGGTCCCGACGAACCAATTGGTCCGGTGTCCTGACGACGCCGCGTGGCTCAGGGCCTCCCGAGCCAACCGGGTCTTGCCGACCCCGGCACTGCCGACGATCACCACACCGTGGTGGGTTCCCGGCCCACCAAGGGAGCGACGGATCGTCGCCAGTTCTTCTTCCCGCCCCGCCAGCTTCATGTCAGCAGTTGGTACCCGCCATCGCCGTCATCGGAAGTCCCGCGATTGCCCAGGATATGGCGTCAAACCTGCCCGCGGGTGGCAAATTGACGCATCTTCGGATACCCGGACGTGATCCAGGCGCGCCGATTCCCCACCAGCCGGGGTCCGGCTGGTGGGTCAAGGTGCGCGCTTGCCGGTTAGGCGTGCCGCGCTTCGGAATTGCGCACCTGCATCCCGAAATACATCGCGGTGAAGCCCAGCACCATCACCAGCGCACCGCTGATCACATGCGACCAGATCATCCCGGCGCCCGGTCCACTGACGAACACCCACGGCGAGATGATCAGCCACACACCGAATATCGGCAGTGTCCAGGTCATGCCGTGCGCGCGATCCAGCGCGAAGCTGAAACACATCGACAGGAACGCGATCGCCCCACCGACGATCAGATCGTTGACCGTCAGCCGGTTGAAGGCGTCGTAGCCGACGATCCACGGGGACAGCGCGACGTACATCGCTGTCAGCAACGTCAGGCCGAAGGTGACCTGCGCGGCCATCGACTCTGCGACGCGGTCATAGCCGGCCCGCAGGGCCAGGATGTCCGGGTGTAGGTCGATCGATGAATGGACTGCACTCATTTCTTGTCCTTTCCGTTACACAGCAAGGCGTTTGGGCCCTACCGCCCCCATCCATCGCTTTCCAGATTACGCCGCGTCAGGCGAGATGGCGGCGACGGGAAGCGGCCAGAATCGGCCACTGGCGGGCGCCAAGTAAGGTGTTCTCAATGCGGTGGCGCAGCAACGCCCGAACGGATCAACCCACCGGCCCTCGTCAGCAACTCGGCTGGTTCGCAACGCTCTTCGCGATGGCGTTGGTGTTCCACTACACCGACAGCCAACCCCTCGCGATGCTGCCGGCATTGCTGGCGGGTCTGCCCGCCCTGCTATTTCCCGGCTCGGTGGCCGCGGCCGGTCTGGCCGTCACAGCCGGCGCCACGGTGGCCGCGCTGAACCTGCCCGCGGCCGCGAACCATCTGGTGCTGAGCCTGCTGATCGCCGTGGCGCTCGGCACCGCAGCCTTGTGGGCCCTGGCCACCCGGAACCGGCCGGGCGAACCGGACAATTTCGTGGAGCGCTGGCTGAATGCCGCGCGGAGTCCGGTCGGCCTCATGTTGCTCGTGGTCTACCTGTTCACGGTCTTCGACAAGTTGAACACCGCTTATTTCACCCCGGCGACCTCGTGTGGCAGCGAGCTGTTCGGCCAGCTCATCTGGCTGAACGGCTTCGACGGTGTGACGCCGGGCCAGGGTGTGGGTGAGTTCGTCGGCATCGCCGCGGTGGTGATCGAGGCCGCCATTCTCGGGTTGCTGGCGGTGCCGCGGTTGCGCTTCTGGGGCGTGCTGCTGGGGGTGGGCTTCCACTCGATACTGGCGATGGCCTCGTTCTACGACTTCGCCACGGTCGTGTTCGCGGCGTACGTACTGCTGGTCCCGACCGAGGTGTTCGCGACCCTGGCCACCCGCGCTTCCGTGCTGCGGACCGTCGCGCTCGCCGGGTTTGCGGCGCATGTGCTGCTGAGTGTGGTGTCGAGCTCGGCCGACTCTCCGAGGAGCCCGGTCGGACTGCCCTGGCACACCCTGCTGGTGCTCACCTGGTTCGTCGCGGTGGTGCCGTTCATGGCCGCGCTGCTGCGCACGTACTACTCCGCACAGGCGGCAGGTGTCCGTCCGTCGAACTGGAGCTTTCGCCCCGTGGTGCTGCTTCTCGCCCCGCTGCTGGCTCTCGCCAACGGGTTGACGCCGTATGTGGGGCTCAAGACCGTGTCGAACTACTCGATGTTCTCCAACCTGCACACCGAGGAAGGCGCCACCAATCATCTGGTGCCGGGCGTCACCGCACTCCAACTGGCCGACTATCAGCGCGACACCGTCACCGTGGTGGGGATGGAGTTTCCGCAGCAGCCGGAGGACCCGACATACCTTCGCCGACAGCTGCGTTGGATGTCGGAAGATCCCCCGGTCCGCATTCCGTGGCTCGAGTTGCGGCGCAGTGTGGTGCTGTGGCAGGAGGCGGGTATCAGTGGCGTGCGGATCGCCTATCTTCGCGACGGACCACCCCGCGTCGTGGACGACGCCACGAAGGATCCCGTACTCGCGGCACCACTGCCCTGGTGGCAACGGCATCTGCTTGCTTTCCGCCCCGTCGACTCGGGTTGGGGCGCCGACGTCTGCCGCTGGTAGCCCAGGCACCGCGACCGTGCGTGTCTGTCGGCCGCCACGCCGCAAGAAGTCGGCAGTTTGCGCACGCTCACACAGACCCACATGGCGCAGAATCGCGGAATGGACATCCCGGATCGGCTGAAACTCGATGCGCCCGTGGTCCAGGCCGGCATGGGCGGCGGCATTGCGGGTGCTCCGCTGGCCGCCGCGGTGTCAGCGGCCGGCGGACTGGGAACCCTGGGGCTCGTGCCGCCCAGGAAGCTCAGGGCGGCCATCGCAACGGTCCGCGACCAGGCCCCCGGCCGTGCGGTCGCCGTCAATCTCTTGATGCCGTTCACCCGTCGTCCCCATATCGAGGTCTGTCTCGAAGCGAAGATCGACATCGCGGTGATGGCGTTTGCGATCGACCGGGCGTTGATCGAACGACTGACGGACAGGGGCATTTTCGTCATCGTGATGGTCGGCACTGAACGGCAGGCCACGGAGGCGCTCGCCTACGGCGCCGACGGGTTGATCGCGCAGGGCCGTGAGGCGGGTGGGCATCTGGTCGGCACCGTGGCGCAGGCCGATTTCCTGCCAAAGGCTTTGGCACTGGCCGGTTCCCGCCCGGTGTTCGCCGCGGGTGGCATCGCCACGGCGGACGACACGAGAGCGGCGCTCGCCGCGGGCGCGACGGGCGTGGTGGCGGGCACGCGGTTCCTGCTCACCCACGAGTCAGGTGCACATCCCGTTTACCGGCAGCGGATCATCGACACGGAAAAGACGCTGGAGACCACCGTGTTCGGCCTCGCCTGGCCGGAACGTCATCGGGTGATCCCCAACGCGACAACGGATCGGTGGTGTCACCCGGACGGCACGGCCCGCCGGTTGCCGGCGGCCATCAACAAGTTCAGCGCGCCGCTGTCCCGAGTCCCCGACCGTGGTGACGGCGCGATGCTCCGCCTGCAACGTCCGGCGCTGCCGTTCCTCACCCCGGTCACGCTCACTGCCGACATGCCTGCGACGTGGGCGGACCGCGCCGCGCTGTACGCCGGGGATACCGCACTGCGGTTGGACCGGGTTACGTCGGCAGCGCAGGCCGTCGCCGATCTCACACCGTAGGCACGCCCGGAACGCCCGCGTATGTGCGCAAAATGCCGGCGAAATACGGCGTGGCGGGCGGCAGACACGCACGCACGCGGTGCAAGGGCTCAGACGCCGAGCCGTTCCGGGTTGCGGTAGCTCTCGACCTGCGCGGCGATCACGTCGGGCGTCGGCAGCGGCTCGGCGCTGTCCAGGTACACGCCGCCGGCACGCAGTGTGTCGTCGACCAACAGCCAGATCCAGCGCACGAGATCGGCCACCAACCGGCCCTGTGCGGTTGAGCCGGGTTGGTCGAGCCACCGGCCGGTCGTCGATTCCACCAACCCGACGATGGCGAACGCCAGTGGTTGAGGGTCGGTGTCCATGCCAAAGGCGTTGAGATACACCGTGAACAGCGCATCCAGTTGAGTTCCGATGGTCAGCCGGATGTCGGCGATGGCATCGGGCGCCGAGCCGTCGTCACCCAGGGAGCACCGTGCCAGGTAGCGGTAGAGATTCCGGTGTTCGACGAGGAACCGGACGTGGGCACCGACGCCGGCCTCGATGATCTGGGCCATCGATCCGTGGGGCGTCCACAGTGGGGCAAGTTCGGTGTTGAGCATCTCGGCTGCGCGCTGCGCGATCGCGCTCTGCAGATCGGCCGCGCCGGCGAAGTGCCGGTAGAGCTTGGTGCGGGTCACCCCGACATGCGCGGCGATCTGCTCGGTCGAGGCCTGCGGACCGTGTTCGGCGATCGCCGACAGTGCGGCGTCGACGAACTCCGCCCGCCGCCGCTCCCGCTGGCCGGCCCATCGACTCACGGAACCGCTGCCCTCAGTTGCCACAGGCACACCCTAGCCAATCAAGTGGTACATGACGTACCATATCGCAACTGGTACATAACGTACCACTAGATTTCGAAGGGAACGACGCAGATGGACGCGGTAATCGCACTTCGCAAAGCGGCAGGTCTGCCGGCAGTTGCCGAACCCCTGGCACCGGCGGAGGACTACGGTTTCTTCGGCCCCGGGTCGGTCACCTGGAAGGTGTGGAGTTACCCCACCTCGCTGCTGATCGGCTTCTCCCGCGCCGTCACCATCGAGCACCTCGATCCGTTCCTGGCCGCCGCCGTCGACGCCACCGGGCAGGTCTACGCCCGCACCCGCCTGCGTTACGACCGGACCATGCAGTACTTCGCCCTGGTGGCGTTCGGCGACGCCAAATCCGTCCTCGACGCATCCGAGATCCTGGTCAAGATCCACTCCAAGGCTGTCGGCACCGAGCCCATCACCAAGCGGCCGTTCGACGCCAACGATCCGCACTCACAGTTGTGGATCCACCTGACCGCATGGCACTCGATCCTCAAGAGCTACGAGATGTTCGGCCCCGGCAAGCTCTCGGCCGAAGAGGAGAGCCAGTACTGGGAGGAATGCGCGCGGGCCGCGGAGTTCCAGACCATCGACCCCGACGACGTGCCACGCACCCGTGAGGGCATCCGCGCGTACTTCGAGGGCTTCCGCCCAGACCTGGTCGGCTCCGAGGTGGCTCAGCGCATGATGGATTACCTGGTCGATCTGGGCTACCACATCCTGCCCGAGCGGATGCCGCGCTGGATGCGCAAGGCGTTCAACATTCCGATGCGCGCCGCCATCATCGCCACCATGCCGCAGTGGATGCGGCTCCTGGGCGGTATCCCCCAGCGCCGGTTCGCCGATGTCGCGGCCCGCGCCGTGGTGCGGCCCTTCCTGCGGATCATCGCCGCCAAGCCGCGACTCGAACTGGCAGTCCTGGACCTCACCACGCCGAACACCACGCCGATCGTCGGCCCCACCCTGGTCGGCATCCCGGCCAGGAACACGGTCACCTACACGCCCGCCGAGGCCCGGGCGAAGTGGGGCAGACAGACTCCGTTCGAGCAGTACAGTCAGATCATGGCCAAGCGGGAGATCGGGCAGGGTCCGACTCCCTACGCCCACAACCACCACGACGCACTGATGCAATTCGACAAGAGCGTGAGCTGATATGAACGAATCGCAGATCGACCAGGCCCTCGATGATCTCGCCGAAGGCGAAAAGACCTGGGCTTCCCTGTCATTGGCGGCCCGCCGCGGACTCCTCGACGAGGTACGCGCCCTTACCGTGCGCCATGCCACCGAGTGGGTCGACGCTGCCGTCGGGATCAAACAACTCGACCCGGCCTCGCCCCTGGTCGGCGAGGAATGGATGTCCGGCCCGTACTCACTGGTGGCCGGGCTGGCCGCACTGTCGGAGAGCCTGACCAAGCTGGAAGCGGGCCGCAGCCCGCTCGACGGCGCCGAGTTCGGCTACGCGCCCGGCGGCCGGACCACGGTAAAAGCTCTGCCGCTCAACACCTTCGATCAACTTCTGCTGTCCGGGTTCAGCGCCGAGGTGTGGTTGCAGCCCGGAATCGAGAAGGCCGAGGCCATCCGGTCGGCCGGTCTGGCTCAACGCGACCCGTCCCGCACCCACGGTGTGGGCGCGGTGCTGGGCGCGGGCAACATCTTCTCCATCGCGCCGCTGGACACCATCTACGAGTTGTACGCCAACAACCGGGTGGTCGCCCTCAAGCTCAACCCGATCACCGATCCGTTGCAGCCCGTGCTGACCAAGGTGTTGGCACCGTTCATCGCCGTCGGCGCGGTGCGCATCCTTACCGGCGGGGCCGAGGTCGGCACATATCTGGTGCAGCACAAGCTCGTTGACCACGTGCACATGACCGGCAGCGCCCTGACGTACGACGCCATCGTGTTCGGCACCGGCGAGGAGGGTGCCCGACGCAAGGCAGCTGACGAACCCGTACTCGACAAGGAGATGACCGCCGAACTCGGCGGGGTGTCCCCGACGATTGTGCTGCCCGGCTCCTGGAGTGCGGCCGACATCGAGTTCCAGGCCAATCACGTTGCCACGCAACGCCTGCACAACAACGGCTACAACTGCGTGGCGGCGCAGGTGGTGGTGCTGCCCAAGCACTGGGCGCAGCGCGACGAGTTCATCGCCGCCATCCGCAAGGCCTTCAACGATGCACCTGCCCGCCCGGCCTACTACCCGGGCTCAGACGTCAGGGTCGCCGGCGCGGACACGTCGTATCCGGACGCACAGCACCTGGGCTCGAGGGGTGCCCGGGTGCTGGTGGTCGATCCCGCCGACCGCGAAGCGTTGTTGTGCACCGAGTATTTCGGTCCGGTTCTCGGCGTGATCGAGCTCGACGTACCCGACGATCAGTTCGCCGAAGAAGCGGTACGCGTCGCCAACGACGAGTTCGTCGGCACCCTCGGGGTGAACATCATCGCCCACCCGGACTCCATCAAGAACATGGGCGACAAGTTCGACCGCCTCGTCGAGCAGCTGCGCTACGGCACCATCGCGATCAACGCGTGGACCGGCGTCGGCTATCTGACCCCGACGGCCACCTGGGGCGCGTTCCCCGGCCACCGGCGCAATGACATCCAGAGTGGAGTCGGCGTGGTGCACAACGCTTTTCTGCTCGATCGGCCGGAGCGCACGGTGGTCCGCGGTCCGTTCCGTCCGGCGCCGCGTTCGGTGTTCCGCGGCGAGTGGTCG
The DNA here is from genome assembly GCF_058536225.1 of Mycolicibacterium arcueilense. Lineage (NCBI taxonomy): Bacteria > Bacillati > Actinomycetota > Actinomycetes > Mycobacteriales > Mycobacteriaceae > Mycobacterium > Mycolicibacterium arcueilense. Next base: position 80,744 of record NZ_JBZTYL010000035.1, on the reverse strand, counting down.
TTGTCCCCCAAGCCGCCGTGGTTCGTCAACAACCGCACCGCGGCGACGACGGGCCGGCTGTTGGTGGACTTCGCCGGGGCACCCGGTTGGAGCAAGCTGCCCGCGATCTTCGCGTCGGCGCTGCGGGGTTAGGTACGGGGCTACCCGGATGCGACGGGCGCGGCCGGCGCCACTGCAGGCAGCAACCGTTGCGCGCAGTCCAGCAGCACCCGGTGCAGCTCTTCGTCGGTGATGTCGTTGAGGGCGGGATCGGTGGCACTGCCGTAGACACCCGAGGCAAGCACCGACATGCAGATCCGGCCTGCGGCGTCGGGCTCGGGGCCCAGCAGGATCAGCGTGAGCCGTTCGATGGTGTCCTGGAGTTCGGCCCGGTCGTGCACCAGAGCGTCGATCACCGGGTCACCGTGGAACACCGCGGTGACCCGGCGGTGCCGCACAGCCATCTCGACCATGCCGCTGACGGCGGCCTCGCGCCGCGCCTCCGGCGTGGACATCGCCTCGGCGATGCGGACCAACCGCACCATGTCGTCGAAGACAGGTTGGATGACCGCGAGCGCGATCTCGTCCTTGGAATGGAACTGGTAGTAGACGGCCGCCTTGCTGACGCCGAGGCGGTCGGCGATCATCTGCAGCGACGTACCTTTGACGCCGTGCTCTGCGAACAGGCTCAGCGCCGCCTCCAGCACCCGCTCGCGGGCAAAGCCACGCGGCGCAACAGCCTTCGCCACACCCGTCCCTTCGTCGCGCTGAGCGTACCGAACGCGTTCTAGATCACAGCGTCAATAGCCAAACTAACTTGATTGAAGTTAGCCGACTGTATAGGTTTCACTTTACATCCGGCAAGGAATCCTGCGGGGGAGGAGTGATGATGCCAACTACATGCGCGTCATATCCGGCAGAACTCCTCGACACCTTTCTCCTCGCCGCTGCCGAAACCGGCATCGAACAGGTGGTGTTCCTGTCCTCCGATCTGGACCCACGTCCTTATCAACTGCCCTGGCCCGCAGGCACCCACGTGTACGTCGTCGACCATCCCGCGATCCTCGACGTCAAGACCGCCGCCATGGCCGGCACCACGCCGACCACAGTCGTGCGAGGAGTCCCCGCCGATGTCAGCGGCGACTGGTCTGCCGCACTGGTCCGGGCAGGATTCGACACCGACCGGAGCGCCCTGTGGAGCGTGGAAGGCGTACTACCCTTCGTTCCATCGGATGAACAGCGTCGACTCGTCGCCGACATCACCGCCCTGAGCGCGCCGGGCAGCCGGCTGATCTCAGAGGTGTCGGTCAGTCCGTTCCGGGACGATTCCGACGGGGACGTCACCGCGGACATCGACGTAGAAAGATGTTGGCGGGATTCCGCCGACACCGAAATGATCACGAAGTGGCAATGGAGCTTCGCCGCCGCCCGGTACGTCACCGCGTACCTGACCTCCGAAAGGCCGACCAGCGAATATGAAGCTGTTGAGACGGTTCTGGATTCCGTTGATCATCATCGTGGTGGTGTTGGTAGGCGGATTCACGGTGATGCGGGTGCGCACGTTCTTCGGCGCAGGCGCCGGCTCCGGCATTTCCAGCGCCAAGGTCGATGACACCAAACCGTTCGACCCCAAGGTCGTGGTCTACGAGATCGACGGCGTGCCCGGGGCCACCGCGGACGTGAACTACCTCGATCTCGACGCCCAGCCCCAGCGCGTCGACGGGGTCACCCTGCCCTGGACGCTGCGTCTGGAGTCCACCGCCCCGTCGGTGTTCCCCAACATCGTCGCGCAGGGCGACGGCAACACGATCAGCTGCCGCATCACCGTCGATGACGAGCTCAAGGACGAGAGAACCTCCAACGGCGTGAACGCCCAGACCTTCTGCTTGGTGAAATCTGCATGAGCAATTACGACACTCCTACCGACTCGATCCCGGTCAGCGGCCCACAGCACGCGCAGCCCGCCGGGCACGGCGGGATCGCCAAATGGATCCGGCGCCTGGCCATCCCGATCATCATCGGCTGGATCGCCGTCATCGGTGTCCTCAATGTGATCGTTCCCCAGCTCGAAGAGGTGGGGAAGATGCGCTCGGTGTCGATGACGCCGGACGACGCACCGTCGATGATCGCCATGAAGCGGGTCGGCGAGGTGTTCCAGGAGTTCAAGTCCAACAGCTCCGTGATGGTCGTGCTCGAGGGCGACAAGCCGCTGGGCGACGACGCACACAAGTACTACGACGAGATCGTCGCCAAGCTCGAGGCCGACAAGAAGCACATCGAGCACGTCCAGGATTTCTGGGGCGACCCGCTGACCGCGTCGGGTGCCCAGAGCTCCGACGGCTTGTCGGCCTACGTGCAGGTCTACACCGCCGGTAACCAGGGCGAGGCGCTGGCCAACGAATCGGTCGAGGCCACCGAGAAGATCGTCCAGAGCGTCCAGGCGCCGGAGGGCGTCAAGGCGTATGTGACCGGCCCGGCAGCGATGTCGGCCGATCAGGAGATCGCCGGTAACCGCAGCCTCGAGATGATCACCGCCCTGACTTTCGTGGTCATCATCATCATGCTGCTGTCGGTCTACCGCTCCATCGTGACCGTGCTACTCACCCTGGTCATGGTGGTGCTGTCGCTGTCGGCCGCTCGCGGTCTGGTGGCTTTCCTGGGCTACTACAACATCATCGGGCTCTCGACGTTCGCCACCAACCTGTTGGTGATGCTGGCCATCGCCGCCTCCACGGACTACGCCATCTTCCTGATAGGCCGATATCAAGAGGCCCGAAGTGTCGGCGAGGACCGGGAACAGGCCTACTACACCATGTTCCACGGCACCGCCCACGTCATCCTGGGTTCGGGCCTGACCATCGCCGGCGCCACGTTCTGCCTGCATTTCACGCGCCTGCCCTACTTCCAGTCGCTGGGTATCCCCCTGGCGATCGGCATGGTGATGGTGGTGCTCGTCGCGCTGTCGCTGGGCTCGGCGATCATCACGGTGGCCACCAGGTTCGGTAAGACGCTGGAACCCAAGCGGGCCATGCGCACCCGCGGGTGGCGCAAGATCGGTGCCGCGGTGGTGCGTTGGCCGGGACCGATCCTGATCGCCACCATCGCGATCTCGCTGATCGGCCTGCTCGCACTGCCGGGGTACAAGACCAACTACAACGACCGCAAGTACCTGCCGCCAGATCTGCCCGCCAACACCGGCTACGCCGCGGCCGACCGGCACTTCTCGCAGGCCCGGATGAACCCCGAGCTGCTGCTGATCGAGAGCGATCACGACCTGCGCAACTCCGCGGACTTCCTGGTGATCGAGCGGATCGCCAAACGCATTGTCGGCGTGCCGGGTGTCTCCCGGGTCCAGGCCATCACGCGCCCGCAGGGAACGCCGATCGAGCACACCTCGATCCCGTTCAACATCAGCATGCAGGGCACGACGCAGACGATGAATCAGAAGTACATGCAGGACCGGATGGCCGACATGCTCAAGCAGGCCGACGAAATGCAGGTCACCGTCGACACGATGACCCAGATGATCGCGCTCATGGAACAGATGCGCGGCGTCATGAACAGCATGGTCGGCAAGATGCACGGCATGGTCGACGACATCAAGGAATTGCGCGACCACATCTCGGATTTCGACGACTTCTTCCGTCCGATCCGCAACTACCTGTACTGGGAACCGCATTGCTTCGACATCCCGATGTGCTGGTCGATCAGATCGGTCTTCGACACCCTTGACGGAATCGACACCATGACAGCCGATTTCGAGCAGATCGTCCCTGACATGGACAAGATGAACGCGCTGATCCCGTTGATGATCGCCAACATGCAGCCGATGATCACCACGATGAAGACGATGAAGACCATGATGCTGACCATGCAGGCCACCCAGGGCGGCATGCAGGATCAGATGGCGGCCATGCAGGATAACTCCACCGCCATGGGTCAGGCCTTCGATGCCGCCAAGAACGACGACTCGTTCTATCTGCCACCGGAGACCTTCGACAATCCGGACTTCAAGCGCGGCATGAAGATGTTCCTGTCCCCTGACGGGCATGCAGTGCGGTTCATCATCAGCCACGAGGGCGATCCCATGAGCCCCGAAGGCGTCGCACACGTCGAACCGATCAAGCTGGCGGCCAAGGAGGCCATCAAGGGCACGCCGCTGGAGGGGTCCAAGATCTACCTCGGCGGCACCGCGGCCATGTTCAAGGACATGCAGGAGGGCGCCAACTACGACCTGCTGATCGCCGGAATCGCCTCGCTCTGCCTGATTTTCATCATCATGTTGATCCTGACCCGAAGCATGGTGGCCGCCGCGGTCATCGTCGGCACCGTCGTGTTGTCGCTCGGCGCCTCGTTCGGCCTGTCGGTGCTCATCTGGCAGCACCTGATCGGCCTGGAATTGCACTGGATGGTGCTGGCCATGTCGGTGATCATCCTGTTGGCCGTGGGGGCCGACTACAACCTGCTGCTGGTCTCCCGATTCAAAGAGGAGATACACGCGGGCTTGAACACCGGCATCATCCGCGCCATGGGCGGTACCGGGTCGGTGGTCACCTCGGCAGGTCTGGTGTTCGCGTTCACCATGATGTCGATGGCGGTCAGCGAGCTGGCCGTGATCGGCCAGGTGGGCACCACCATCGGTCTGGGTCTGCTGTTCGACACCCTGGTCATCCGCTCCTTCATGACCCCGTCGATCGCAGCCCTGATGGGCAAGTGGTTCTGGTGGCCGCAGATGGTGCGTCAGCGTCCCAAGCCCGAGCCGTGGCCGAAGCCGATCCAGCGCGAGCCGCAGGACTCCCTGGCTTAGCCCTGACCTCAACCCCGCGAGCGTGCGTGTCTGCTGATGGACACGCACGCTCGCGGCGTTTGAGGGTCCGTTTACCGCACGAGCGTCACGGCGAAACCGTCCCAGCCCTTGGTGCCCACGGTTTGAATGGCCGCGGTGTCCAACCGCGGATCGGCACCCATCATCTCCAGCATGTCGCGCACGGCCTGCGCCTGTGCGTCGTCGGCCGCCGGTGCGAGAACCCGACCGAACCGGGTGACGTTGTCCACCACGATGATCGAGCCCGGCCGGCCCAGCTTGATCGCCCACTCGACGTAGCGGACGTTGTTCTCCTTGTCGGCGTCGATGAAGACAAGGTCGAACACGTCACCGCGTTCGGCCAGCCGCGGCAGCGTGTCGAGTGCGGCACCGACGATCACCTCGACGCGGTCAGCGACCGCGGCCCGCGCCAGATTCGCCTGTGCGATCTCGGCGTGACGCGGCTCGTATTCGAGCGTGACGACGCTGCCGTCGGGTCCCACACCACGGGCCAGGTTGATGGTGCTGTACCCGGCGAGAGTGCCGATCTCAAGCACCCGACGCGCCCCGGAGATCGTCGCGAGCAGCGACAGCAGCTTGCCGTGCTGAGCCGACACCTCGATGGCGGGCATATCGGCGGCGTGTGCGGACTGACGCGCCGCGATCAGCGCCTCGTCTTCAGTGCGCAACACCTCGTTGAACATGGCATCGACGTCAGCGGCCTCGGTCATGTGCGCCAGGCTAGAGGACGCCTTCCTTGGCGTACACCATCCGCAACACCAGCCCGACCTCCGGACCCATGACCGTTTCGCAGAGCTCGCTGTAGGCGGCGACGAAGGCCGGCCCGTGGGGCGGGTCGGCATGGCTGACGTGGTGGGCCAGTTCGTGAAGTACCACCAACTCTCGCAGTGCCCAGGTATCGCGCTCGGGGACGGCGATGACGGCCTTGCCGTCGACCCATTCGTAGTGCGCCGCCGTGGCTCCCCGACGGGAACGCACCGCAACCGGGCCGGCTCCGACCCGGGCGACGACGTCGTCGACGTAGCGCTGCACCGAATCGACGGACCCGAACCTCGCCTCCGGCGGCAATGTCAGTGAGGTACCGAAGAAGTCGATGGCGCGCGAACTGTGTTGTGCCGCACGGTCGAACATGGTGCGCACGAACTGTTCGGCGGCGTACACCCTGGCGCGCTGGGTGTCCCTGGTGCTCACTGCTCCAAGGCGCCGCGCGCGCCGGAGATCTCCTGGCCGGCCCCGAGCCGCGCGTGGCGACCGGCGCGGTCCCCGGCCCGGCGAGCGGCCGACGAATACCCGGCCGAGGCGTTCGTCGCGCGCCAGGTCCCACGGGCCTGCGAGGCTTCCCGGTAGAAGCTGCGCAGCTCGATGTCCTTGTCCCGCAGGGCGATAGCGGTGCCCGGCCGGTCGGCCTCGTCGGCCTCGCGTTGCGCTTCCTCCCGGGCCTCGGTCAGGCGCTGGCCGATCCGGGCACCGAAGGCCAGCTGGAAGTTCAGCCGGGCGGTGATGGTCGGGGTCGGACGGTGGGCGCCCGAGGCGATATAGCTCTCCGACGCCTTGACCATCTGCACCAGCAGGCTGGTGTAGAGGGCGTGGGTGGCGTCGATGTCCTCGGCGAACCCGTAGGCGTAGACGAAGGTCGAGTTGGACGCCACATCACATTTCACGTCGTTGGCCATCCCGATCACCACGAACAGCTGTACATAGGTACGCAATCCGCGTCTGCCGGCCTCGCCGATGGTGATGGTGCGTTGCACCGGCATCTGCGCTTTGGTGCGCTCCGCGGAATGCGCGCGGGCCAGGGCCAGGTCGATGGAGGTGGCGGTGGCCAGCCGCTGAGCGGCGGCCATGAACGCCTCGGCCTCGTGGAGGTTGTCGGTGCCCTCCGCCTGACGCAGCAGTGCGGCGATGCGCGCCAACATCTTGTCGTCGCTCACGCGACAAACCTAGCCACCGGTACCGACAAACTTGCCGATCGCCTCCACCACCTGGAGTGACAGCGATCCGGGCTTGCCGTAGTTGGCGATGCTGTCGGTGGGATCGTCGCGCAGCACGTGGTTGACGCCCTTCAGTTCGACGACCGTGAGCGCAGTGTGCTTGAGCGCGCCGATCAGCGGACGTTCGGTCTCACAGTTGGCCTGCGCGTCGGAGTCTGAGCAGGTGAGCAGCACCGGCATGCCGTCGGGCAGCCGGGCCGCCAGTTGCAGCGGGTCGATCTTGTCGGCCTCGACGATGGCGTTGAGGTTGTCCTTGTTGACGATGGCGCTCAGGCCCTCGGGCAGGTTGGCGGGCACGGTCCCCTTGGTGCGGATCTCGTCGACGGCGGCCAGCCAGGCTGTCAGTACCTCAGGAGTGGCCCCGGCGCGCACCCGGTTGGTGATGATGTCCAGGTAGCGCCCGGACAGTGGCTGAAACAGGGCCAACGAGTGGACCTTCGGATCGGCAGCGCCGGCCAGGGTCATGGCGTGGATGGCGCCCTCACCCACCGCGTAGATCGACAGCTCGGCCTTGTCGGCGTCCGGCTGTGCGGTCAGGAAGCGCAGAGCGGCGGCCGCGCCGGTGGTGTACACGGCGCTGACCACGTCGGTGGGCTTCTTCGCGTAGGGGCCGAGCTTGGTGGCACCGGTTCCGATCTTGTCGTAGCGCAGGGACGCAACACCCTTGTCCGACAACGTTTCCGCGAGCTGACGCATGTTGCCGACCGGGCCGACGACCTTGTTGTCGCCGTTGCGGTCGGTGGGTCCGCTCTCGGAGATCAGCAGCGCGGCCGGGCGCGCCGCGCCCGCGTGCCGGTAGGACCCGTGGATGGTGAGCCCGTCGGCGTCGAAGGTGACGTCGGTGTCGGTCCACGTCGGCTGCTGAGCCTCCTTCGACGCCTCGTCCGTACCGCAGCCGGCGACCAGGAGCACCGAAAGCAGTGCCACCACAAGCTTTCTCACAGGTGCGTCTCGATCCAGGACGTCACGTCGTCGAGAACCAGCCCCTTCTCGGGCTCGTTGAACACCTCGTGGAACAGGCCCGGGTACACCTTGAGGTGCACATCCTCGGACGCCACACATTCGACAAGACGGTGGCTGCCTTCGACGGCCACCAGCCGATCCTTCTCGCCGTGCACCACCAGCAGTGGCGCGGTCAGGGCCGAGGCCCGCTGCGGCATGGTCTCCCCCACGATGATCAGCGCACGGGCGATACCCGCGGGAACCTTGCCGTGCCACACCAGCGGATCGGCCTTGTAGGCCGCCACCACCTCGGGGTCGCGGGACACCGCATTGGCGTCCAGATTCTCCACCGGCAACCCGGGGGCGATCTTGCCGAGCACCTTGGCCACCGCCGCCAGCACCGGCGACACGGCGGCCTGCGCGGCCACCGCGGGTCCCGACAGCACCATCGCGGTGTACTCGTCGGGGTATTCGACGCCGTAGCTGAACACGATGCCGCCACCCATGCTGTGCCCCAGCACGAGGCGCGGGAGGGCGGGATACTCGGCGGTCGCGATGCCGACGAGCGTGTGGAAGTCGCCGACGTACTCGGACATGTCGCGCAGGTACACCCGCTTGCCGCCCGAGCGGCCGTGACCGCGGTGGTCCAGGGCGTAGACGACCAGTCCGGCCTCCCCGAACCGTTGCGCGACGTGGTGGTACCGCCCGGCGTGTTCGCCCAGGCCGTGGGAGAGAACGACGACGCCCCGCGGTGCGGTGTCGGGCGTCCATACGTCGTAGACGATGCGGACCCCGCCGACGCCGTCAAAGGTCTGTTCACTGCGGGTGCTGGTCACCCTGGCGAGCGTAGCCGCACCGGTCGGAGATTTTCCGGTCGTGGTTGTCGGGGGTGCTGCGTAAGCTCGCGAATGTGACGGTCCTCGCCCACCGCCTGGATGACGACAGCCCGGCCGATGCGTTCCTGGCCGATGCTCAGCGCTACCGTCGTGAGCTGCTGGCCCACTGCTACCGGATGACCGGCTCGCTGCACGACGCCGAGGATCTGGTGCAGGAGACCTACCTGCGCGCCTGGAAGGCGTACGGGGGTTTCGAGGGCAAGTCGTCGGTGCGGACCTGGTTGTACCGCATTGCCACCAATACGTGCCTGACGGCGTTGGAGGGCAGGCAACGCCGCCCGCTGCCGTCGGGCCTGGGTAATCCGAGTTCGTCACCCACCGACGAGATCGCCGAACACCACGAGATCCCCTGGTTGCAGCCTCTCCCCGATTCCACCGACGACCCGGCGGATCCGAGCACGATCGTGGGGACCCGTGATTCGGTGCGGCTCGCGTTCGTCGCGGCACTGCAGCATCTGTCGGCCCGTCAACGCGCGGTGCTGGTGATGCGGGAGGTGCTGCAGTGGAAGGCGGCCGAGGTGGGCGAGGCGATCGGGGCGTCGACGGCCGCGGTCAACAGCCTGCTGCAGCGCGCCCGGGCCCAGCTCGACGCGGTCGGCCCCAGCCAGGACGACGCGGTGGACCCGCCGGATTCCCCGCACGCCCAGAACCTCCTGCGCAACTACATGGCCGCCTTCGAGGCCTACGACATCGACAAGCTCGTCGAGTTGTTCACCGCCGAGGCCATCTGGGAGATGCCGCCATTCGACAGCTGGTATCAGGGGCCGCAGGCCATCGGCGACCTGTCCCGCTACAAGTGTCCGGCCGAGAAGCCCGGGGACATGCGGTTCATCGCGACGAGCGCCAACGGCCAGCCCGCCGCAGCGATGTACATGCTCAACGCCGAGACGGGCCGGCATGAGGCCTTTCAGCTGCACGTCCTCGACGTCGGCCCTGAGGGCATCTCCCACGTGGTGGCGTTCATGGAGCTGTCGCTGTTCGAGAAGTTCGGTCTGCCCGTCGTCCTGCCTTGACGTCGAGTGGCCAGTTACGCCACACGATCTACTGAAGCCCGTGCAACAACTGGCCACTGAGCTCCTCGGACCCGCAGGGCTTCGCATGTTCGAGCGACGATCACCTGCGGACGATGGTTCAGTAGGTCAGCTCCGACCCTGATGATCAACCACCCTTGCGCGGCGAGTTCGGCATAGCGGTCGATGTCGTTGGTCCGCACCCGAGGATCGGTCCAGTGCTGGGCGCCCTCGTATTCGACTCCGACCTTGAAGTCCGCATAACCCATGTCGATACGCGCAGACCGCCTGGTGCCGAAGTTCCCATGCACCAAGATCTGTGTCTGCGGCTTCGGTAGACCGGCATCGATCAGCACCAGACGGGTGCGGGTTTCCGGCGGCGATTCGGCACCACCGTCCATCAGGTTGAGGACCTCGCGCAGTTGCACCAGACCGCGAACACCCCGATGCCGGTCGAGGAGCGGTGCGATATCGGCCGCGCACAAACCAGTTGCCTGCGAGAGCGCGTCCACCTGGATGACGGCCTCGTCCCGGCCCGGCCGCCGGCCCAGGTCGAAAGCAGTGCGTGCGGGTGTCGTCACCGGAAGACCGGAGAAACGGCGAGTCTCGTCTGCATACAACTCGTCGCGGTGAATCAGGATCCCGGTGGTCGGTTTTCCATTGCGACGGTAGAGCTCGGCAGGCGCTGTCGGGTCGATCCACTGCGTGCCGTACACCGCCGACGCAGACAGACCCGTCAACGTCGCCTGGCGCCCGGACCACAGCCAGGCGGCCAGCGCGCGCTTTGCAGCTGTCATCTCGGCGCCCTTGGCGAGGTAGACATCGCGATAGACAGCCTCATGACGGCTCGCGAGTTTCCGCCTCGTCACCGTCCCAGCCGTCAGCGCCTCTGTGCCGAGAAAGGGATCTTCCATGCCCGTACGGTCACCGCACCGCGTGACACATCCCGCGGCCCCCGGCGCCGTGGCACCCCTGTTGTGGATCAAAGCCGCGCTGGGGATATCCCACTCGAATGGCCAGTTATTGCACGCCAAGCCGGTCTTAATGTGCGCCAACTGGCCACTCGCCGGTCATGAACCTACGAACCTTTGTAGGCCGCTTCTAATTCAGCGATGTCGAACTTCCCGTGGGTGCTCAGCACGGCCGCCATCAACCGGCCATCGGCGGCGTCATCGCCCTTGTCCAGCAGGTCGTAGTACTCCGTCGGGGTGATCTGCCAGGCCAACCCGTACTTGTCCTTGAGCCAGCCGCAGGGCAGTTCCTCGCCGCCCTCTACCAGTGCCGCCCAGATCTGATCGAGCTGTTCCTGTCCGGTGACGCGCACCTCCAGGGAGACGGCCTCGGTGAAGTGGAAGTGCGGGCCACCGTTGATGCCGACGAAGCGCTGACCGGACAGTTCGAATTCGACCACCACCGGCACGTCCTGGGGAGAGGGCGAATCGGGGTGGGAGGCGATGGTCTTGACGATGCGGCCATTACCGCCGAACGCGTCGATGTAGTGCTGCGCGGCCTGTTCGGCCTCGCGGTCGAACCAGAGGTTGGGGACGATGCTTGCGTTGATCTCGGTCATGCGGGATAGACCCGCGTCGGCCGCGCTACTCATCGCCGAGTGGCCACCTGATGCACACAGATCGACCTGACGCGTGTCACAACGAGCCACTCGACGACGAAATCAAGCAGACAAACTGCCTGTTCAGGGGCCAGTTACTCGGCGGTATTGCAACCTGTTCTATTATCGCCTCCCATGAAGACCAAAGGCGCCCTGCTGTGGGAACTCAACTCGCCATTCAAGGTCGACGAGATCGACCTCGGCGACCCCGTCGCCGACGAAGTACAGATCCAGATGCATGCCGCGGGCATGTGCCACTCGGACTACCACCTGACCACCGGTGCGACCCCGATGGCGCTGCCGGCGCTCGGCGGCCATGAGGGCGCCGGCGTCGTCACCAAGGTCGGCAAGAACGTCACCGGCATCGAGGAGGGCGACCACGTCATCCTCGCCTTCATCCCGGCCTGTGGTGAATGCCCGCCGTGTCTGAAGGGCTTCCGCTCACTGTGCGACCGCGGTGCGGTCCTCCTCGGCGGCAAGGCCATCGCCGACGGCACCAGCCGCATCACCGCCGGCGGCCGTGAGGTGTCGCCGATGAACCTGCTGGGCACCTTCGCGCCGTACATGACGGTGCACAAGGATTCGGTCGTCAAGATCGACAAGGACATCCCGTTCGAGACCGCGGCCATCATGGGCTGCGCGGTGCCGACCGGCTTCGGTTCGGCCACCAACGTCGCCGACGTCAAGCCCGGCGAGACCGTCGTCGTCGTCGGCGTCGGCGGCATCGGCATGAGTGCGCTGCAGGGCGCGGTGATCTCGGGCGCCAAGCACGTCATCGCGATCGACCCGAACGAGTGGAAGCGCGAGCAGGCCATCAAGTTCGGCGCCACCCACGTCTACGCGTCGATGGCCGAGGCCATCGCGCCGATGATCGAGTTCACCTGGGGTCTGATGGCCGACAAGGTCATCATCGCCGTGGGTGAGATGAAGGGTGAGTACATCGAAGAGGCGATGATCCTCACCGCCAAGACCGGCACCTGTGTGGTGACGGGCATGGGTTCGATGATGGACGCCGACGTCAAGCTCAACCTGTTCCTGTTCACCATGTTGCAGAAGACGTTGAAGGGCAACATCTTCGGCGGCGGCAACTCGCACGTCGAGACGCCCCGGCTGACGGCGCTGTACAAGTCGGGCCTGCTCAACATCGACGACATGATCACGCGGACCTACAAGCTCGAGGACATTAACCAGGGCTACCAGGACATGTTGGACGGCAACAACATTCGCGGTGTCATCAAGTTCGACGAGTCGGACTGGTAAACCCCCACAGACACGGAATCCCCCTTTTCAGCGTCGAAAAGGGGGATTCTGCTTTTGTTCAGCGGGACAACCCGGTCAGCCGTGTCAGGGCGTCGAACCCGTCGTCGGTACCCGGCCAGTGCGCCCGGACAGCCGCCAACCCCGCATGGCGTACGACGCTGCGCAGCACCAAGGTGACGATGATGGCGTCGTCGGCATAGCCGAGCACGGGGATGAAGTCGGGGATCAGATCGATCGGCAGCGCCAGGTACACGACCAACAGCGCCAACCGGAAGCGCACCCCGCGGGGCAGCGTTTTGTCCCTGGCCAGGCGAGGGATCAACCGCAACAGGTCCGGAAGTATGCGCAGCGCCTCGGTGAGCAGATTTCCGCGCGGCCGCACGATGAGCAGCGCGCCAACCAGGACGAGCCAGCTCAGCAGCAGAGCGGCGCCGAGACCGAGCAACGCATCGCCCCACCAGGTGTCGGTCACACGACGATTTTCCAGCAGACGCAAAAGTCCCCCGGAACTGAAGCGCTCCGGGGGACCTCTCGTGTCTGTTCGCGAAGGTTACTTCGGTGGCATCCGGATGCCACCGTCGACGCGGACGACCTCGGCGTTCATGTACGAGTTGGTCAGCAGCTCGACGACCATGGAGGCCAGCTCGTCGGGCTTGCCGAGGCGGTGCGGGAACAGCACCGACTCACCGAGCTTGGCCTTGAATGCCTCGGAGGCCTCGCCCTCGCCGTAGATCGGGGTGTCGATGAGGCCGGGGGCCACGGTGTTGACGCGGATGCCGACAGCGGACAGATCGCGGGCCACCGGCAGGGTCAGGCCGACAACGCCGCCCTTGGACGACGAGTAGGCCGCCTGGCCGATCTGGCCGTCGAACGCCGCGACGCTGGTCATGTTGACGATGGCACCGCGCTCGCCGGTTTCGCTGAGCTCGTTCTTGCTCATCTGGGTGGCGGCGATGCGGATGCAGTCGAAGGTGCCGACCAGGTTGATGTCGAGCACCTTCTTGTACAGGCCGAGGTCGTGAGCCGAGGAGAACTCGCCGTCCTTGCCGATGGTGCGCTGGGCCCAGCCGACGCCGGCCGAGTTCACCAGGGCGCGCAGCGGGCCGAGGTCCGCGGCGGTCTTGACCGCATCGATGATCTGGTCGGTGTTGGTGACGTCGACAGTGACGAAGATGCCGCCGATCTCCTTGGCGAGGGCCTCGCCCTTGTCCGCCTGCAGGTCAGCCACGACAACGCGGGCTCCCTTGGCAGCCAACTGGCGGGCAGTCGCCGCGCCGATACCTGATGCGCCACCTGTGACGATGGCGCTTGCTCCGTTGAGTTCCACGCCCAACACACTAAGCCCCGGCCCTCCCCGATCCACCGGTTGGTCAGCTACTGCCCTCGGTAGGCTGGCACCATGCCTGCCACGGTCGACATCCGCCGCGCCGGGGACCGCGGCGCCAGCACAACCGACTGGCTGAATTCACGGCACTCCTTCTCGTTCGCCGACTACTACGACCCGGCCAACACCCACCACGGCCTGTTGCTGGTGAACAACGACGACATCGTCGCGCCGGATGCGGGGTTTGACACCCACCCGCACCGGGACATGGAGATCGTCACCTGGGTGTTGTCCGGGCAATTGGCGCACGAAGATTCGATGGGCAATTCCGGGGTGATCTATCCGGGTCTGGCCCAGCGGATGTCGGCGGGCACCGGCGTGCAGCATTCGGAGAAGAACGGATCTACCGATGAGCCGGTGCATTTCGTGCAGATGTGGGTATTGCCCGATACGGCCGGCGTGACTCCGAGCTATCAACAGCAGGAGATCGAGTTGGCCGCCACGCTGACCCCGATCGCCTCCGGTGCCCGCGATGCGGCCGTCACGCTGCACAACCGCGACGCCACGCTGTACGGCGCGCGGCTGCAGCCCGGCGATTCGGTCGAACTGCCGCAGGCCCGCTACGTCCACCTGTTCGTGGCACGCGGCGCGGTGACGCTGGAAGGATCCGGGCGACTCGCCGAGGGCGACGCCGCCCGCCTCACCGATTCGGGCGGACGGGTCACAGCTGACACCGAAGCCGAGATCCTGGTCTGGGAGATGAATGCGGGTTTGGGCGGCGCGTAGCGCGATCGCACTGGTCACCGCGGTCGTCCTGACCGCGTGTGGGACGAACCCCGGAACCGGATCACCGCCGACCCCCTCGGCGTCGGCCTCGGAGCCTCCACCTGCCGGCCTCGAGTCGGTACTCGTTCAGGTGCCCGAGCGATTCGCCCAGGCCCCGCTCGACGAACCTCGCCTCGCCCAGATACCCGCCGGTTGGACCATCGAGGTGATCGCCCGGGTGCCCAAGGCCAGGATGGCCGTGTTCGCCCCCGACGGCGCATTGCTGGTGTCGGTGCCGGCCACCGGGCAAGTGCTGACGGTGCGCCCCGACCAGCGCACGCTGCTCGACGGGCTGGAGCAGCCGCACGGCCTGTTCTTCGCCGGGCCGACGTTGTACGTGGCCGAGAGCAACCGGATCGACGCCTATGACTATGTCGAAGGCCGGGCCGTCAATCGCCGCACCATCGCCGACGATCTGCCCGACGCCAAGAGCCCCGACCTGCACGGTGCCTACGCCCACGCGCTCAAGAGCGTCGCCGTGGGACCCGATGGCGCCGTGTACTTTTCGATCGGCTCGACGGGCAACGTCTCGGCCGAGGATCGCACCGCCACGCCGCCGCGGGCCACCATCATGCGGGTACCGCCCGGTGGCGGACCTGCCACCCCGTTCGCCACCGGAGTCCGCAACGGAACGGGCCTGGCGCCGGCCCCCGACGGCTCGCTGTGGACGGCGGTGAACAACCGCGACGACGTCGCCGATCCACAGAGCCGGGTCCGCCAGGACTACGTGGACGACCACCCGCCGGAGTCGATGGCCAAGCTGACGCCCGGACGCGAATTGGGCTGGCCATACTGCAATCCCGACGGCCCGCCACCAGCCGGGTTCATCCGCGACATGCAGACCAACCCCGACGGCAGCAAGCTGGACTGTGCGGCGCTGACACCCGTCGAGCAGACCCTCGGTGCCCATTCCGCCCCGCTGGGCATGAGCTTCGCCGAACTGCCGCCACCCTACGGACCAGGTGCCCTCGTCGGGGTGCACGGCTCCTGGAACCGGCGGTCACCGCAAGCGCCGGAAGTGTCGTTCTTCGGTTGGCACGACGGCACATTGGGCCCGCAGCAGACCCTCGTCGGCGGCTTCCAGGCCGACGACGGCTCCCGCTGGGGACGTCCGGTGGCGGCGGTGACGGGCCCCGACGGCGCCGTCTACATCACCGACGACTACGCCGGCGCGGTGTATCGACTGGGAGCCTAGACGTACCATCGCCGATGTGGCCGACCAACAGCTGGGTGATCTCAAGCTGCTGCGCCGGGTGCGGGACCGCATCGACCGCGAGTACGCGCAACCGCTGAACGTCGAAGCGCTTGCCCGCGGGGTCAGTATGTCGGCCGGACACCTCAGCAGACAGTTCAAGATCGCTTACGGCGAGTCGCCCTATTCGTATCTGATGACCCGTCGTATCGAGCGCGCCATGGCGCTGCTGCGCCGCGGTGACCTGTCCGTCACCGAGGTCTGCTTCGCCGTCGGCTGCTCCTCGCTCGGCACGTTCAGCACCCGGTTCACCGAACTCGTCGGCATCCCGCCGAGTGCGTATCGGCAACAGACCGCGGGAGTGACGAATGGCATGCCGTCCTGCGTCGAGAAGCAGGTCACCAAACCGATCAGGAATCGAGAAGCGCCGGCCACCCGCCTGCACCTAGCGTGAAAACCATGGAACTCACCATTCACTCAAGCATGCTCCCGCTCGACGACCCGGAAGAATCCCTCGCGTTCTATCGCGACGTCCTCGGCTTCGAGGTCCGCCTGGACGTCGGCAAGGACAAGATGCGGTGGATCACCGTCGGCCCACCGAACCAGCCCGACACCTCGATCGTGCTGTACCCGCCGACCGCCACCCCCGGCCTCACCGACGACGAGCGCCGCACCATCGCCGAGATGATGGCCAAGGGCACTTTCGGGACACTCCTGCTGGCCACCAAGGACCTCGACGGTACGTTTGAAAAAGTTCAGGCCGGAGACGTCGAAGTAGTCCAGGAACCCACCGAGCAGCCATACGGTGTGCGGGACTGCGCCCTTCGCGATCCCGCCGGCAACATGGTCCGTATCCAGGAGTCGCGCTAACCGATGCATCCCGCCGACAGTCACGATCTGATCCGGGTCACCGGTGCCCGCGAGAACAACCTCAAGGACGTGGACATCGAGTTGCCCAAGCGGCGCTTGACGGTGTTCACCGGTGTCTCGGGGTCGGGCAAGAGCTCGCTGGTGTTCGACACGATCGCCGCTGAATCCCAGCGGTTGATCAACGAGACCTACAGCGCGTTCGTGCAGGGCTTCATGCCGAACCTGGCCCGGCCCGAGGTCGACGTTCTCGAGGGGTTGACCACCGCGATCATCGTGGACCAGCAGCGGATGAGCGCCGACCCGCGTTCCACCGTCGGCACCGCCACCGATACCGGAGCGATGCTGCGCATCTTGTTCAGCCGGCTGGGCAGCCCACATATCGGTTCGCCACAGGCGTTTTCGTTCAACGTGGCGTCGATCAGCGGGGCGGGAGCGGTGACGCTGGAGAAGGGCGGCCGCACGGTCAAGGAGCGGCGCGACTTCAAGATCGTCGGCGGGATGTGTCCGCGATGCGAGGGGCGCGGCGCGGTCAACGACATCGACCTGACCGCGCTGTACGACGACACGAAATCGCTGAACGAGGGTGCGCTGAGCATCCCGGGTTTCAGCATGGACGGCTGGTACGGCCGGATCTTCCGGGGTTGCGGATTCTTCGATCCGGACAAGCCGATCAACAAGTTCACCAAGAAGGAACTCGACGCGCTGCTGCACAAGGAGGCGACCAAGCTCAAGGTCGACGGGGTCAACCTGACCTACCTGGGGCTCATCCCGCAGATCCAGAAATCGTTCCTGGCCAAGGACGTCGAGGCCATGCAACCGCACATCCGCGCCTTCGTGGACCGCGCGGTCACCTTCACCACCTGCCCGGAATGCGACGGCACCCGCCTGTCGGAGACCGCGCGGTCGTCGAAGATCAAGGGTGTCAACATCGCCGAGGTCTGCGCGATGCAGATCACCGACCTGGCCGGGTGGCTCGGCGGCGTCAAAGATAAATCGGTGGCTCCGCTCCTGACGGCGCTGCAGCACACGCTGGACTCATTCGTCGAGATCGGGTTGGGCTATCTGTCGCTGGACCGCCCTGCGGGCACCCTGTCCGGCGGAGAAGCCCAGCGCGTCAAGATGATCCGTCATCTGGGCTCGTCACTGACCGATGTCACCTACGTGTTCGACGAGCCCACCATCGGGCTGCACCCGCACGATATCGCCCGGATGAACAACCTGCTGCTGGCCCTGCGGGACAAGGGCAACACCGTGCTGGTCGTCGAGCACAAGCCGGAGACCATCTCGATCGCCGACCATGTCGTCGACCTCGGGCCGGGCGCCGGATCGGCCGGGGGCGAGGTGGTCTTCGAGGGCAGCGTGGCGGATCTGCGCGCCGGCGACACCATCACCGGACGCCACCTGGGCTACCGCGCGGCCCTGAAGAACAAAGTGCGGGAACCCAACGGTGCGTTGGAGATCCGCGGTGCCGACACCCACAACCTGTGCGACGTGGACGTCGACCTCCCCTTGGGTGCACTGGTAGTGATCACCGGTGTCGCAGGCTCGGGAAAGAGTTCGTTGATCGACGGCTCGGTGGCCGGCCGCGACGGCGTGGTGGTGGTCGATCAGAGCCCGATCCGCGGTTCACGCCGCAGCAACCCGGCCACCTACACCGGGCTGCTCGACCCGATCCGTAAGGCCTTCGCCAAGGCCAACGGCGTCAAACCGGCGCTGTTCAGCTCGAACTCCGAAGGTGCCTGCCCGACCTGCAACGGCGCGGGGGTCATCTACACCGACCTCGGGGTGATGGCCACCGTCGAGACCACCTGCGAGGAATGTGAGGGCAAGCGGTTCGGCGCCTCGGTGCTGCAGTACACCCTCGGCGGACGTGACATCGCCGAGGTGCTGGCCATGCCGGTCAGCGAAGCGGAGCAGTACTTCTCCGACGGTGAGGCGAAAGTTCCTGCGGCGCAGAAGATCCTGTCCCGGATGGCCGATGTGGGTCTGGGCTATCTCACCCTCGGGCAGCCGCTGACCACCCTGTCCGGCGGCGAGCGGCAGCGGCTGAAGCTCGCCGCCCGGCTCGGAGATACCGGAGCCGAGAAGGCCGATACGTTGATCCTGGATGAGCCGACCACGGGGCTGCACCTGGCCGACGTCGAACAGCTTCTCGGGCTGTTGGACCGGTTGGTGGATTCGGGAAAGTCGGTGATCGTGATCGAGCACCACCAGGCCGTGATGGCGCATGCCGACTGGATCATCGACCTGGGTCCCGGCGCCGGGCACGACGGCGGCCGCGTCGTCTTCGAGGGCACCCCGGCGGATCTGGTCGCGGACCGTGCCACGCTCACAGGTAAGCACCTCGCTGAATATGTGGGTGCCTGAACCGGCACTGTCAGGGCACCCGAACTTTCCCGTGTTGATCCCCAAACTTATTGTCGAATAAGCACTTTCGCGCGCCACGGTTTGCGCCGACCCGGCGAGCGTGCGTATGGTGGACAACAGCGAAGGGGAGTAGCCCCCAATCGGATATTCGACATACTGGCCGCGCATCAGCGACGCATGAGCGGCCCGGTTATCCGAACCGGTCACGACCGGTGGGCGAGACCTTCGGCCGTAGACCATTGGTTTGCCGGCCGGAGGCATCTGTTCAGCCCCCAACGGCAGCCAACGACCGAGGAGTTTGTCGAGTGCTGGCTGCACTGCTCTTGAGTTTCGCTGTCATCTTCGTCGCCGAGCTCGGCGACAAGTCCCAGTTGATGGCCATGACGTTTGCGCTGCGCTACCGCTGGTGGGTGGTGCTCATCGGCATCACCGCGGCCACCACCGCAGTTCACCTGATCTCGGTCGGCGTCGGTCACTACCTGGGCGCGGCGCTGCCGACACACCTGCTCGGCATCCTCGCCGGTGTGGCGTTCGTGTTCTTCGGGCTGTGGACCCTGCGTGGCGACAAGCTGTCCGACGATGAGGCGACCAAAGCCCAGCGCTCGACGGCGCCGGCGTTCTTCACGGTCACCTCCGCGTTCCTGCTGGCCGAGCTCGGCGACAAGACGATGCTCGCGACCATCACGTTGGCCGCCGACAACGACTGGGTGGGCGTGTGGATCGGTTCCACCATCGGCATGGTGGCGGCCGACGCGCTGGCCATCGTGGTCGGGGCGATCGCAGGCAAGCACCTCCCCGAACGGGTGATCCAGCTGGGCGCTGCTGCCCTGTTCGTCATCTTCGGTGTCGCGATGCTGCTGGAGGGCGCGTTCCCGGCAGCCCCGGCGTTGTTGACCACGGCGGGCGCGATTGCGGTGACGGCGCTGGGTGCGGCAGGCCTGCGCCTGCTGCCCGCACATTTGCGGCCGGCGGTACTCCGCAAGACCGAGACGGCCGATCCAGCTAACACCGATCAATCAGGTGCGATCGCCCCTTGATCCAACCGTGACCAGGCTGTTACGCATGTTGACAGAGTTTCCTGTGTGGTTATTGTGTAGTTCGTGCCAGCCCTGGCAAAACTCTTCCAACGTGCGGTCGCTACTGCGGCCGCCGTTGCCGTCTGCGCGGCACTAGCCACCACCGGCTCGCCCGTCGCACGCGCCGAGGACGCCCGGACGCTGCTGCTCGGAGCGATCGCCAACACCAAGGGCGCCTACCTCGTCTACAACTTCGGCGGCCAGTTCGCCGCACCGTTCCTGTCTGCCGACGGCCGCGCCTACACGTTGAACAACGGCGGCCATCTGATGGCGATGAAGAACGCCTCCGGACGGCTCAACCCGCGCCTGCTGGTCGACAGCCATCAGGGCTATCAGTCCCGCTGCGAGCGCACCCCCGGCGCGCGGACGAGCGAAGGACTCTGGCAAGCGTCGGAGACCTACGCGCCGCTGGCCGCCTGGCAGGTCCTGGGTCAGCCGACCATCGCGGTGAACGCCAACTTCTTCGACGTACGCGGGCAGAAGGGCGGCTCGTGGCGCGATACCAAATGCTCGTCCCCGCTGGGCGCCTACGTCGACAACACCCGCGGCCAGGGCCGGGCCAACGCCGCGGTCACGGGCACGCTGGCCTACGCGGGCAAGCAGGGCCTGTCCGGCGGTGACGAGCGTTGGGCCGCACTGGCGACCATGATCCTTCCGATGGGCGGCGCCCCGTATGTGGTGATGCCCAAGGGTCCCGACGACTACGACTCGGCCACCCCGGTGATCCAGCGCCTGCTGGATCAGAACGCCCGGTTCGTCGCGGTCGCCGGCATCGGACTGCTCGCTCCCGGCGACACCGGTCAGCTCAACGACAACGGCCCGAGTGCGGCCCGCACCGCCATCGGCTACAACAGGGCCACCGACCAGCTCTACGTCTTCCAAGGCGGCAGCTATACCCCGGACAACATCCAGGACCTGTTCCGCGGCCTCGGCGCCGACAACGCACTGCTGCTCGACGGCGGCGGTTCGTCGGCGATCGTGTTGCGCCGTGACACCGGAGGCATGTGGAGCGGAGCCGGATCACCGCGCGGCAACTGCGATACCCGTCAGGTGCTGTGCGATTCTCGTGAGCGGGCCCTGCCCAGCTGGCTTGCCTTCAACTGAGCTCAGTTGACCAGCACTTCAGCGAGAACCGCATTCGGCATGCGCAAGGGCCGCAGGTATTGGTGCAATCCCGGATGGCACAGCTGCAGGAGGCGCTCCTGGGGCTCGCCGCCGTCCATGCGTTGATCGCCAAGGTATTTCAGCGTCGTACCGGACGGAAGGTCGTCGGCAACCAAGGAGGCCGTCGTGCCCGATATCAATGTCTGCCCACCATGGGCGATGTCGCGCAGACGCTCGGTGCCGGCCGCAGTGCTGTGCACACCGATGCACAGCTCAAACGGATCCAACGGCGTCAGTTGCAGATACAGCGCGCAGGACACGGCATCGGATGCGCGGTCGAAGGCAGCCACGAAACCGTCGCAGGGCCATCGCTTCCCCGATAACGCGCCGCCGTGGAGCGCGACAAAGTGGGTCATCGTCGCTCGAAAGTACGGGAGCGCGGCGGCCATCCCCCTGGGGTCGGTTTGCCACAGGTGTGCGGACCCCTCGGTGCGGGCCATCAGCCACGTCGTCGCCGTCGCCGGCATTTCGGTCACGCGCGCGTCGCTCCCGCCTGTTGTCCGCCAGTGATCCCGCACCTGACGGCGCGCAGAACGCCAGGGTAACCAGTTTTCGCAGGCTTCGCTTCAGCCCTCAACACCGTTGCCGCAGAAGCTCGTTGCCAACCCGATGCCGCAGCACCATTGCCCACGCCGGACGCGCGTAAGCTGTCACAGCCGTGATTTGCCGGCCTGACAACTGAGGGTCAGTTCTCCAGCCAGAGGTCGACGCCCTCGGTGGTGAAGATGGACAGCACGGTGCTCCAGGTGTCCTCGCCGAGCGTGTCTTTGATGTTGCGGTAGTCGGTCATCACGAACCGGAACTTGCGATTCTCCGGCGTACCGAAACCGCCGCGCAGGCAGTCGGCCAACGCGTCCAGATTCGAGCCGAAGTAGCCGCCGTCGCCGTTGACCGCGCGGCCGATCTCGGTGAAGAAGTCCGCTCTGGAACCCACCTTGGTCCCGTCGATCCGATACGTCTTCACATGCCTCCGATCAGGCAGAACGATTCGTAATGGTCGCCGGTGTAGTAGTACTCGGGCGGGTCGGTCTGCGGTGATCCCCCGGTGACGATGCGCCGCTTGCCACGGTGCTTGTTGCCCGGCGTCGGGACCGTGTACTCGTGGTAGTAGCCGCGCTCGTGTTTGGGCAACCGGCCTTCGTAGTTTCCGAAAACGACGCCGTCGTTGCGCGGGTAGGGAAACGGCCCTCCGGACTGGATGAGCTCCACGGTCTTGTCCGCTTCCGGCGGGAGGCCGTTCAGCGCGCAGGTGCCGTCGGCTGCCGCAGACTTCGCCGGTGCTGCCGGTCCCGATGTCGAAGCCGGTGGCGCAGCCGGAGATGACGTGGTTTCGGTCGGAGCGCAACACCCTGAAAGCAGGCCGCACAGCACTGCCAGCGCCGCAATGCGTGATCGTCCCATCGGCACGAGGCTAGCAACAGCGGTCGCAAATCCAGGGTCAACACGGGTTGCCGTGCGACGATCGTTACTCGAGTGAACAGAGTGATTACCCCAGCGCGGCCCACCGCCCGCCGCGGCAGTGCCGCGAGCGGGCGAAAACCCCTGTCGAACAAACAATTTCGCCCCGACATCGAGGGGCTACGAGCGGTCGCGGTGCTCGCCGTGGTGCTGTTTCATGCCGGGGTACCCGGCTTCGGTGGCGGGTTCGTCGGCGTCGACGTCTTTTTCGTCGTGTCGGGATTCCTGATCACCGGGATGCTGTGGCGCGAGGCGTCGGGCAGCGGGACCGTCCGGATGGCCCAGTTCTATGCCGGACGCGCGCGTCGTCTGCTGCCGGCAGCTGCACTCGTCCTCGTGGCGACGTCGATGGCGGCGACCCTCCTGCTGCCGCCACTGCAGGCCCGATCCGTGCTGGCCGATGCGATCGCCAGCGCCTTGTATGCCGGGAACTACCGCTTCGCGGCGCAGGGCACCGACTATCTGGCGGCTGAGACGGCAGCGTCGCCGCTACAGCACTACTGGTCACTCGGTGTCGAGGAACAGTTCTATCTGCTGTGGCCGGCCCTGATCCTCGGCACCGCGTGCCTCCTGGCCCGCAACGGCCGGGGCACCCGGTCAGCAGTCCCTTATGCGTGCGTCCTGGCGGTGGTGGCCGGCGCGTCGCTCGCGGTGTCGCTGTCATGGACCCAGACCATGCCGCCCTGGGCGTTCTTCTCCCTGCCGACCCGCGCCTGGGAGTTGGCCGCCGGCGGTTTGATCGCGTTGACGGCGGCGCACTGGCGCACCCTGCCGCCGGTGTGTGCGGCGTTGGTCGGCTGGGGTGGCTTGGCGCTGATCCTGGCCACCTGCACTCAACTCGGCACCGCCACGCCCTATCCGGGTACGGCGGCAATACTGCCGGTGATGGGGACCGCACTGGTGATCGGCGCTGGTTGTGCGATACCCGACCTGGGTGTGGGACGGCTCCTGTCGAAACCGGCGATGCGCGGTATCGGCCGGTTGTCGTACTCGTGGTACCTGTGGCACTGGCCCGTACTGCTGTTGGCGCCCGCACTGTTCGGCCACGGCCTGGGCCTCGCCGGCCGGTTGGCGATGGTGGTGATATCGCTGGGCCTGGCGCTCCTGACGTTGCATCTGGTCGAGAACCCGGCCCGGTTCGCTGCGGCGCTGCGGGCGTCCTCGTGGCGCAGTTTGGCCGTCGGCGCGACGGCGACCGGCGTGGCCGTCTGCGCGGGTCTGGTGCTGTTGGCGATGCGCCCGGTTCCGACAGGGTCCGGACCGGCAGCGGTTCCGGTCGCCCTGATCGGGCCGCCCCCGGCTGCCGCCCCGACGCGGGCTCTGACGCCCGAACAACAGATACAGGCAGCCGTCGCCACGTCGGCCGGTCTGCGCGCAGTGCCGTCGAATCTGTCACCGCCACTGGACAACATCACCAAACCCGAGGCGTTCGTCAACGGGTGCGTCCTGTCGTGGCAGGACGTCGCCGTGCCGGACTGCGCGTCCGGCGACACCACATCGGCCACCAAGGTCGCGCTGATCGGGGATTCTCACGCGGGGATGTGGCAACCGGCCCTGGAAACCGCGGCGCAACAGCAGCATTGGCGGCTTGAGACCTATGCGAAGGTCACCTGTCCGCCGATGAAGCTCCCGATCCTCAGCCCCTACCTCGACCGCGAGTTCACCGAATGCAAGCAGTGGCGGGCCGATGTGCTGACCAGGATCGCCAACGAACGCCCGGCGCTGATCGTGCTGGACATGGTGCGTCGCTACGGGGCCGATTTCGGGTTCGTCAGTTATGACCCGACCTGGCTGGACGCATTGACACGACTGGTGTCGCAGTTACGCGGTACGGGCGCGCGGGTCCTGGTCCTCGGTCCGGTTCCTGACCCGCACACGACAGTGCCGACATGTCTGTCGGCACACATGGACGACGCGTCGGCCTGCGCCCCCAACCGCTCGATCGCGATGAACGACAACGGCATCGCCGCGGAGACCGCGGCGGTGCAGGCCGGCGGCGGCCAGTACGCGCGGCTGGACCAGTTCTTCTGCACCGACCAGCGCTGCCCGGTGATCGTCGGCAACACCTTGGTGTTCCGCGACGACAACCACATCACTGCCGAGTACGCCCAGTTGCTGTCGCCGGTGATCGCACGTTTGACCGAAAGTGCTCTGGCGCCCAACTAGTTTCTACAACCTGGCCACCTGATCAGTGAAGGCACCGTGATAGCTCATCGGCAGATGGAATGGCAGCCAGGCCTCGGCGATCGGTCCGGCATCGATGTGCGGCGCGTCGAACACCATCAGCCGGCTACGGTGCTGGGCCTCGTCATACCCCACGGTCAGCACCCATCCGTCGCCTTCTGCGGTACTGCCCGGGCGCGGCACGAAGATCGGCTCGACAAGTTTGTGGCCCGGCGGGCAATAAGTCTGCACACTGCCGTCGGCATGGTTGAAACGGCCGATCCCCTCCCCGCCACCCTGCCCGTCGCTGGGCACGGTCACGTAGGTCACCGAGTGTGGTCGGGTTGAACGACGCGGATCGATCTGCGGGAATTCGCAACCCAATTGGGCAAGTGGTTCGGCCAGCACCCTGTCATCGGGCGTGATACGGAACCGGGTGAGCCGCACGGTATCCGGCACATCCTCGGCCGCCACATCTTGGTACAACCGCGCCGGGTCGCTGCGGCTGTCAGCACCCCAGGCCTGCATCCCGCCGAAGGTCTCCGGGGCGAAGCGGGGTAGCTCCACCACCACGTCGGCGCCCTCCTCGTAGGCGTTGGCGTAATGCCACATGTAGAACGGGTCGGTCTCGATCGTCCGGACCTTGCCGCCGTCTCGCGGGGCCAAGACGAAGTAGGAGGGCTCGTTCTGCTTGAACCGCATGGCGTCCCAATAGGTTTGCCGCCCCAACGCGGCCCAGGGGTTGATCCGAAGGGGCGACAGCATGAAGACGGCGTAGCGCGGGGTCAGCGCCATGTCGTGAATGAGTCCCATGCCGGGTAGCGGTACCGCGCGGAGGTACCGGGTAACGCCGTTGCGGTCGGTCTCGTACAGTCGCAGCCGCATACGCGGAATCGCTTCGCCTGCGAGTTCCCTCAGCCGCCTGATCTTTTCGTCCCGGCTCGGCGCACTACGGACGTGTCGCAGATCGAGGCGAGGAAAGTAGGGTTCGAACCCGAAGTTGACCCTGGAGTCCGTCGTCGCGTCGTAGGTGTAGTGCGCCGAGTACGCACCGATCGGACCCTTGAGCACGCCGTCGAGACTGCACATCCCGATCGTGTTGAGCGTGTCGAGGTCCATGCCGTGCGGCCGACCACCCTCCCACAGGGCGAGCAGTTGGTCTGCGCCGATCATCACGTTGGTGTTGGCCGTGTTTGCGGGCAACCGAAATGCGTTGGCCCGCATGCCCCCTGGCCGCTGGTAGGCGAAGCCGCGTTTCACCATCCGGCCTGCTGCCGTGGTGGTGAGGTAGTGCTCGGTGCGGACGAACCGGTTCTTGAACCGGACGCCGTTGCCGTCGATCGCGAACGCGACCACCATGCCGTCGGCGTCGAACAGGCTGTCCACCCGTGACGCACCGATGTTCCAGCGGCCAGACCCATTGCGGTAGAGCGTTCCGGTCAACCCCTGCGGGAGCGTGCCGGTGATCTCGGTGAGGGTCAGGTCATGTTCGCCAGAGACGTCCTCCCAGTACCGCGAGGGACCGTCGACCTGAGGTGAGGTGGGCGCAGCCATAAAAGACATCGTGTCTTTTATGGCTGCCCACTGTCAATAGCCGAAACGTCGAAGGGGCTGAACGGCAGAGCCGAGCCGCCGTCCCAACACAGCTTCGTCAGATGCTCGACGAGTTCGGCGCGAGGCATCGACGAATCCCGGATCCACCACTGGGCACTCACCATCGCCGACCCGACGATGGCCCGGGCCCACGGCGCGGCTGCCGCGGTGTCGACACCGCCGGCCGCCATGGACACCGTCAGCATGACCTCGACGGCGGTGGCGAGTTCGTCGAATATCCCCGGCATCTCGTGTCCCCCGGCGGCATGCACGCTCAACGCCCGGTACAAGTTCGGGTCGTCCTGCATCCAGCCACAGAGGACATCGAAGAACAACGACATGCGTTGCCGCAGGTCGGTCGACCCGGCGGCACGGCGGGTGATCTCCGTCAGCAACCGATGAGCCTGACGCTCACCGAGCGCAGACAGGATGGCTGCCCGATTCGGGAAGACCGCATAAACGGCCGAGCGCACGAAGCCGGCCTCTTTGGCCACCTCGGCGATTCCCACATCGGGTCCGTGGGCACGGATCGCGCGCTCGGCGGCGTCGAGCAGATCGGTGCGTCGCTGCTCGACGTCGACACCAGGTCCGGCGGGCCTACCTCGCCCACGCCTTGCCGAGGTCACAGGCCAACCGTAGTTACCGGCACGGCCGCCTCGAGGTTCTCCGCGCAACGCAACAGCATCGTTGCGAGCTCATTCTGATCCTTGCCGGACAAACCGTTGAGCATGTCCCGCTCGACGTGGATGACCGCAGAGTGGGCTTGACCCAGTCGACGCTTCCCCGCCGCCGTCAGCTGCAACGCACGGGCACGGCCCCGCTGGGGGCCGGGGGCTTCCTCGACCAGGTCTTCGGCTCGTAGGCCCGCCAACACGTCCTGCAGCGACTGGCGGGTGACGAAACACAACCGCGCCAGCTCCGCGGCCGAGGCTTGCGGATGGTCGGCCAGCGCACGAAGGGCCGTGTACTGCGCCATCGACAAACCGGTGGAGCGCAGTGCCGCATCGCAATTGCGACGCAGGCTCTGCTGGACCCGCTTGACGAGGTAGCCGGCCCCACTTTCCACGTTCGGAGGCATGACAGGAACCTTACATCAGTGCTACCGTCGAACTTGTAAGGAACCTGACATAGGAGGAATCGTGACCACCATCCAGCAGCACAGCCCGCACGCCACCCTCATCAACGTGTTCACCGTGGAGCCGCAGCGGGCAGCCGAACTCGCCGCGTTACTGGGCCAGGCGACCGAGGACGTGATGCGCCACGTCCCCGGATTCATCTCCGCCAACATCCATCTGAGTACGGACGGCACTCGCGTCATCAACTACGCGCAGTGGCGCAGTGCCGAGGACTTCCAAGCCATGCTCGCCGACCCCACTGCGCGCGAACACATGGGCCGGTGCGCCGACCTCGCCACCAGCTTCGAGCCGCACCTGTACACAGTGGAATCGGTGCACGAGGCGAGCTAGGCGTCAGGCGGCGTCTTTCTTGGTGTCCTTCTTCTCGGGCTTCTTTTCCGGCTTCTTCTCGGGCTTCTTGGCACCCTTCACGTCGTTGACCGCCTTCTCCGCGCCCTTCTGGACACCCTCGGCAGCCGACTGGATCTGCTTGCGGCCGTCTTCGGCGAGCTTGTTCACGCGCTCCTGGGCGTCTTTGACAGCCTTGGCGGTGCGCTCACGCGCCCTCTCCGCGGAAGCCTTCGTACGCTCACCGGCCTCCGTGACCGATTTCTCGACCTCTCGGCGAGCCCCGTCAGCTGCGGCGGTGAGCTTCTTGACGCTGTCGCCCTCAACAGATTTCAGCTTGACGGTGTCCGCGCCGACCTTGGTCTGAGTGATGGGTTGCGGCTCGAAACTCGTCGTCTTCGTAAGGCTCTGTGTCCCAACGTTGTTCTCAGCGTTACCGAGCGCCTCCGGAGTGAGGCTGTTGAGCGAGTCGGTCAGCGCCGAGAGATCCAGGCCGGACAGGTTCGACGAGCCACCGACGCCGAGCAGGCCCAGCAGGGTCTTGATCGGGTTGGAGACCGGGGTCTGACTCACCAGGCCGTCGCTGATCGCCTTCTCGATGCCGGTGACGAGGTTGTTGATCAGATGCCCGGGCACCTGTTCCCAATCGACGTCCGCCGGAAGGGTGCCGAAAGCGGTTGGGACATCGGCTTCGTCGAGCGAGCGCTCATATATGCCCGTCGTCGGGTTGTAGGACACATCGGTGTAGCCGAGGTTGACCAGGCTGGTGAGGACCGGGCTCAGCGCCGTGCCGATCGGATTGTTGAGGTTCGCCCCGGTCAGCAGGTTGATGACGTCGTACGCCAGATACGTCGGCTCCAGCAGCGGCAGGCTGTTGGCGGGGATCGTGATGTAGATGTTGAGCTTGGGACCCAGCTGCGGGTTGTCCCCGGGATTGGCCAGATAGTCGGTGACGTCCGCGCCGAGCTGTGACACGGCTTGGTCGATCAGCACTGTGCCGAGTGTGTCGAGTGACTGGTTCCGCAGGATGTAGGTCGGGAACAGGCCTGCCGCAACATTGTTCGCCATCGTGAACGGGTTGGGCCAGGCGGCGAAGTCCGAGAGCGGCAGGTACTCGGCGGTGGCATCGATCTTGATCGGGATGAGGTTCGCACCGCCGGGAGTGAGTCCGAACAACGGGATGTCACCGACCACGGGGATGCCCGAGACGATGCTGGTCCCGCTGCTCTGCACCTGGGTATCGGGTGTCACCGTGTCGATCCCGAGCAGTCCGAAAAGCGGATACGCCCGCGCCAGAATGCCGCCGTTGGCGCGGCCCGGGTTGTCGATCAAGATCATCGGCAAGATGGTGAAACTGCCCAGCAGGGGGTTGGTTCCGGTGTAGTTGGCGCCACCGGGCTGGTTCGGCAGATCATCGACCACCTGTTGGTAGGCCGCGCCCGCGGCGAACGCGCCGAAGCCCCAGCCGGCGACGATCGGGATGCGCACATCGGCGGCATTCGTACTCAGCGGTGGCAGGGTGATACCGAGCAACGCGAGCGCAGCTTTGAGGCTGTCGAACTTGAGGCCACTCGTCGGCAGACCGAGCGCCGTGAAGATCGAATCGAGGCTGACATCGAGGTACGGGGTGTTGTTGATCTCGTCGGCCACCGAGTTCGGGAACGACGGCACCCACCCGAGGTCCACACCGAGCAGACGGATGAGCGTGAACAGGCCGCCGGTCGTGATCACGTTGACCCCGGCCGAGGACAACGGATCGGTGAGATCGACTCCCAGAAGGTCTTCCACGTCGACCGGCAGGGCGCCGAGTGCCCCACCCAAGATCCCGTTCAGCGCGTCCTTGGTGGGGGTGGTCGGATCGATCCCCGCGGCCTGCAGGAGGGCCAGCAGGTTGAAGTTGTCGACGAACGCCGTCTCCAGCTGCGCGCCGACGGTCTGGAACTGGTTGTACACCTGGGTTCCCAAGCCACCTGTGAGGTCCGGAATCTGGTCGGGCGGCGGGAAGATCTGCACCCCGGATTGCAGCCGAAGATCGCGCTGGACTGCAGCGGCCTGGGCCGGTGGCGGAGCAACGCCCACCGTAAGCGCGGTTACCGTTGCGGTTGCCGCCCCGAGAGTCGCGACCCTCTTGACGCGCCGCCGCTGCCTACGGTGCTTAACTGCCATCTGACCAGTCCTTTCGGTCACCTTCTCAGGTTTATCTCAGGCAACTTAACACTATTGTGACCTTTGTCACTGAATTGCTGGAGAAATTTCACTGTTCGCCTTCTCAATTTGTCGCAAACTTGTTGCAATTGACCCGATCGGTGCTGTGCTGGGCAGAGATATATTGACGCCTGCGACAGGCAACTCTCGGATCCACGACGAGCCACCCCCAGTGACGTTGCTATGCACCCATGGGCGTACGCCTTGCCGTGCCAGGCACCCATCGATGTGTCAACTGATCCTGATCGGCCCCGAACCCTCCTCAACCTGCACCGGACGACGCGGAACGGCGGCGCTCAGCGGTTCGAACTACTCGATCCGAAGTTTGCCGGCGAGGATTCTCCGGGCCGCCGCCTCAGCCTGTCCCGCATATCCGCCGCCGAACAGCACAACGTGAGCCAGCAGCGGATAGAGCTGATGCAGGTCGACCCGATCACGCCATCCGTCGCGCATCGGCCGGATAGACCGGTACGCCGCCAGCACGTCATCCAGGAACGGAAACCCGAACAGCGCCAGCATCGCCAGATCCGTCTCGCGATGACCACCATGTGCGGCGGGATCGATGAACACCGCACCGTCGGCAGTCCACATCACGTTGCCGGTCCAGAGGTCGCCGTGCAGCCTGGCCGGCCCGTCGTCGTCATCGAACGCGCCGGCGCGGCAGAGGTCGGCGACCGCCGCTATGGCGTCGTGCGCCCCTGCATTGAGCCGCCCCGCCGCCAGGTGCGCCATCGGACTCAATCGCTCATCGGCGTAGAACGTGCCCCAAGAATCGTGGTGGGCCAACGACATCGGCAACGGCTGCGACATCGGCCCGAAGAACCCCACTCCCCCGTAGCCGTCCGGCCCGGCTCCGTAGGCCGGCGCACCCGCATCATGGGTATGGGCCAGTTGCTCGCCGAAGGCTCGAGCAGCTCGCGCTGTCGGCGGCACCGAGTGCAGGCGCTGCAGCGTCAATGATGTTGCGTCGTAACCGATTACCGGGACACTCGGGACGCCACCTGCCACCGCCAACCAGTTCAGTCCGGCGGCCTCTGCGGCGAAGAATCCCGCCGGCGCCGACTCATTGCGTTTGACGAAGACGTCGGCCCGGTCCGCGGCATTGGGCATATAGGGCAGGTTACCGGCGTGAACTGGCAGAATTTTCCACCGTGCCGTGGGGGAGATCGTTGCTGCGTGTCATGTCGGCAGTGAGCCTGGGATTGGCGTGCTCCCTGCTCATATCCGCGTTGGGCCTCGCCCTCACGGGTTGGCTGACGGGTGAGCCCTCCCCGGCTCTCGGTGCGTGGGAGGAGTTCCTACCGCCTGAAGCAGCATCGCTGGGTGCACAGACACCCCGAACCATCGCCGTCGCCCTGTGCTGGCTGGTCGGGCTGCTGCTGGTGTCCGCTGTCATTGCCTGGTTCGTGGGTCGAACCCACCCGGGTTCATGGGCTGTGCCGGCGATAGCTGGCGTGATGGCGCTGTTGTTCATGGTGTTCTTCGCCGACCGGTTCGGACAGTTCGTCGGCTGGATGATGTTCTATCCACGAACCGCCCAGCTGCCCATCACGCTGGCCGCCTGGCGTATGGCACTGATCGGCGTGGTCGCACTGATCGTCGGCAGCTTCGCCGTTTCCCGCCTCTCGGATCGTGGCTGGCGCGTGCCTGCCGTGGCCGGGGTTGTCCTCGGGTTAGTGGTCTCGGCTTCGGCAACCATGCCGGCGATCCGTGCCGGTGACGACCACCGATTCGTCGATGCGTCGGTCTCAGCACCGCCGTCCACTGATGTTCCGCTGCCGGCGGCCCTGGGCGCAAAACGCTTTACCCTCAAAGTGTCCGACTGGACAAACTGGGACCGGATCGAGCACAACGGGTGGTACGTCGAACCCATCGCCGGCGGCTTCGTCACCTACGGCAACGGACGCGTCACCGCCTACGGCCCTGATTCCACTGAGCGGTGGCATTATTCGCGTCGCGGACCCGGCGAATCAGTCGTGACCTCGCTGCGGGTGTTCGACGCCGGACAGACGGTCATCATCGGAATCGGCTCATACCCTTCGGTATTGGTGGGTCTCGACGCACCCACCGGCCGCCAGATGTGGTGGTCCTCCGACCGGACTCTGGTCGACACCTACCGCCATGTCAGTGATCACCGCCGCCCACCGGGTCAGACGTACCTGGTGGATGAGGATCCCGATGCCTTGGCCTGGACACGATTCGACGCACGAACGGGGACCGCTTTGTGGACCGCGCCTGTCCCCGTCACAGGTTGCCAGTTCCGGAGCGACAGTGACGCACGCCTACTGCGAGTTGTCGACCGGTGCCCCGACGGCCACGGCATGGATGTCCAGTTCGCCGTTGCCGATCCGAACGATGGCACCACCGCCTGGCAAGCGACGGTGCTACGCGGACTTCCTTACTCGCAGCAGGATTTCAAAACCCACCGCGCGATGCTGTACACCCTGGAAGCAAGTGACGACGCAACCATCATCACCCTCGCCCCCAAAGGGGGACCCGATCGCTCCGTCTTCGTCAACGCCCGACTACGGACACTGTCGGACCTCAACGATCCTGCCTATCCGATCCTCACCACCGACGGCTCCGACCAGTTCCTGACCCATGACAACGACCGGGCCACCCTGCGCAACCCTGACGGACGTGAGCAGTGCTCGTTCACCAACCGTCCCGCGAGTGCCACCGGGCGCATGTCCGCGGACGGCATGGCCGTGATCCTGGACAGGCAGGTCGTTTTCGGCACCTACGACGCGCTCGTGAGCTTCGACCGAGACACGTGCGCGCAGACCGGGAGTATTCCGATCTCGTCGCGTCCGGCCGCACTCATGGCAGCACCCGGTGTCACCCTCGTCGTCCGCACCGATGACACCGGCACCTGGGTCGACGGTTACGCCTGATGCACGGCGCCGCCCGGGGCTAGGCGACTTTAGGCGGTGGTTGCGGTTGGAACGGTGTGTACCACCACCAGTCGGCACGCTCACCGGTAGGTCCGGGGCACGGCGGGACATTGGGTGGGGGTGTGGTGGGTGGACGGGCCAGCGATCCCCCGTGTAGCTGCTTCCCGGTGGGGTCGGTGACGACGAGTTGATGTGCGGGACCGGTGATGGTGATCTCGCCGCGGTGGTGGGCGCGGTGGTGATAGGGGCAGACCAGGACTAGATTATCGAGGTCGGTGGACCCGCCATCTTCCCAGTGCACGATGTGGTGGGCGTGCAGACCGCGCGTGGATCCGCAGCCGGGCACCACACAGCAGCGGTCGCGGTGCTCCAGAGCGCGGCGCAACCGGCGGCTGATGGTGCGGGTGCTGCGGCCGACCCCGATCGGCCGACCCTGGCGTTCCAGCCACACCTCGCAGGTGGCGTCGCACAATAGGTACTGGCGTTCGTCATCGGTCAACACCGGCCCCAGATGCAGGGCAGCGATGCGATCGGCGGCATTCAAATGCACAGCGACGGTGGTGTGCTGGCCGTGCGGGCGCCGCGCCGCCTCGTAGTCCCAGCCCGCCTCGACCAAGCTCATGAACGCATCCGCCCTGTCGGGAAACGGCCGCGCGCCCTCGGCGTCCTCGTCGGTGTCGTGGTCGCGTTTGAAGTCCGCGACCAACGCGTCGTGGTGCGCTTGGCGGGCGGCGTCGAATTTGGCGGCGTCCAAGCGTGGCAGGGTGATCCGGTAGGTGGTGTGTCCGTCGCCCTCGACCCGAGTGAATGACCGCTGCGGCTCAGGTTTCGGGTCAGGTGTTGGACGTGGCTCGAGCTTGACCGCGGTGCGTAACTGCCTGACGGTCGCGACCGCGGCCAACTCCGAATAATGCTCGTCGGACCCGTCGGCGGCTTTCTCGGCGATCACCCCCACTTGATCGAGTGAGAGTCGGCCTTCGCGCATCGCTTCGGCGCAGCGGGGGAACTCCACGAGCCGACGGGCCACCGCAACCACGGTCTCGGCATTACGCGGGGCGATGCCAGTCTTCCAGGCGACAAACGCGGGGATCGAGCGAACGCCGGTGGCTCCGCACAACTCGTCGCGCTCCAACTCCGCCACGATCTCCACGATCCGACCGTCGATCGCATTGCGCTGACCGCACAGCTGCGACAGCTCGTCGCACAGCACCTCCAACCGCCGCACAGGCGTCTCGCCGGCGAAAGAAGATGCCTCCGAATACATGCCACCATCATCCCAAAGGGGACCGACAACTTTTCGGACCACAACGACGACAGCCGCCGCCATCCGGCAAGATAGCTGCGGTGGGGATAAACCTGTTGCCTTCTGCGCACCTCTCCGACGCCGACGTCGCGGGGGCGCTCGAGAATGCCGTGGC
The DNA here is from genome assembly GCF_058536225.1 of Mycolicibacterium arcueilense. NCBI lineage: Bacteria > Bacillati > Actinomycetota > Actinomycetes > Mycobacteriales > Mycobacteriaceae > Mycobacterium > Mycolicibacterium arcueilense. The sequence goes on along the minus strand of NZ_JBZTYL010000035.1, from coordinate 46,220 downwards.
TGTCATCAACCCGGTACTCGACATCTTCACCCGATTCGACCCCTTCGGGCTGCGGCGACGTACCCACCGCGAGGAACCCGCCGAGGGCGCCGTCGGCAAGACCCTCGACGTCGCGGCCGCGGTGCTGAACTTCGCCGAGCTGCCGGGCACCAAGGCCTGGGCCGAGATGGATCAAGACGGCCACGTGAAGTGGTGGGTGCATCGGGCCGGTGCGGTGACCACCATCCCGGTGGCATTCCCCGGTGCGTTCGGGGTCATCGCCAACCGCCTCCCGATCCAGGACATCCTGGGGTTCTCCAACCAGGCCATCGTGTTGTGTGCCATGGCCCGCGAGGACGGCGTCACCGACCTCGATGAGCAGGTACGGCTGCTGGGCGCGGTCCTGTGCGACCGTGGCCTCACCAACAGCCCCGCCGACGCCCCGGAAACGCCGCCGCAATCGCTGCCGGAAAAACTCTGGGACTTCGCCGGCAGCGTGCGGGCCGCCGGCGAGGAGATCGCGAAAAGACCGCACCCGCAAAAGGTTTACCGCTACCTCGGGATGCTGCCCGGGGTCGGCGCGGTAGCCGCCTACTTCGGCGAGGTCAATGCCCTGCGACACGCAGCGCACGAAGGGGAGAGCTGGATCAGCGCGCGTTCTCCGCAGGAGCCGGCCCGAACTTGAAGATCAACGCGCTGGTCGCCACCACCACGGCCGCCGCAGCGATCACCGGCGCAACCGTGAACTGCGACACCGTCCCGCCGAGCACCGCACCAACACACATCGTCAGCACCACGCCGTAACGGAGCTTCTCGCGGTCCCCGGTACCGCCCGCCAGCCTGCTGTCGAAGCCGAGGCCGACGATCGTCTGCGTCAGCACCGTGGTGCTCAGTTCCTGGATACCGAACTGTCGCGCAGTCGCGTTCTGGATCCCGAAGGTCATCGCCAGAATGATCAGGATCAGCTTCCGGTTGTCGTCATAGGCCAGCACTCCCGTTCCGCAGAGGACCGAAAGCACAGTCAGCAGAGCGACTTCCACACCCAGTGCGGTGGTCAGCCAATTCCGGACGTGGCTGTCGAGATGGCGCCGCAGGCGCCCGCCCACCACGGTGCCCAACACGAACCCGATAAAGGCGACCAGCGCACCCGTCACATCCACGCCCGAGTGCGGCACGAACCAGAACCCCAGGAAGATCACGTTTCCGGTCATGTTGGCGACGAACACGTGACCCAGCACCAGCACACTGACCGCATCGACGACCCCGGTCGCGAACGTCAACAACAACAGGGCCACGACGGTTGATCGCTGTGTCACCGGTGAGGCGATGGCCATGCCTACATCCTCGCTGCTACAGCTGAGGAGACAAGTCCAATTGGGTCAACGTGGGCATCTGGGTGATGCGCCAATCACCGTCGGTGCGCTGCAACATCAGCCGGAACGACAGATACCGCAGCGACGGAACGTTTTTGGTGACCGGACTGGTCGACACCGTGTTGGTGTAGACGATCGCGGTGGCCTCATCGCGCCCGATCGTCTCCACCGCGGTGCCCATCACCTCGGTGTTGTTGGTGACCTGCGCCTGCTTGTTGGTGGGCACGAGGGTATCGATGAATTGCCGGTACTGGGTGGCGAAGTCGTTGGACAGGTACTTCTCGGCTCGATCGGGCAGAGTCTCGATGTTGTCCGGGTTGTAGGTCCACAACGTGGTGATGGCATCGGCCGACGTCCGCGCCACCTGAAGCTTGGTGGCCACCAGGGCCCGATCGGCCAGGTACGGCTGCAGCATCGCACCGCCGAAAGCCCCGGCCACCACGAACACCGCCGCAGCACCTGCGGCGACGTACGTCAGTCGCTTGCCTGCCTCGCGGTGCGGTACCAGGACCTCGTCCTCGGCCGGTTCAGCATCGGCAGCGTCCTCGGCCTGTTCAGCGTCGGCAGCGTCGATGTCGGCCTCGGTGTCCGACTCCTCCGTCGGCTCAGGTGCAACGTCGGCTTCAGGTTCCGGTTCGGCCTCGACATCACCTTCGGACTCGGTCGCCGCCTTGCGGCGCGACTTGCCGGTCGGGATCCGACGTTCCGGAGCCGACTCGGCCGCGGCTGCATCATCCGCATCGGCGGCGTCGTCGTCGGCGTCCTCGGATTCAGAGACGGACTCCGAGACCGATTCCTCGACCACCGCCTCGGCACGGCGACGCCGCCCGAAACGTATTCTGCGGCGCGGCTTGTCAGGCTCGCCGGTGGTCAGATCACCTGAATCAGCTGGCTGATCTTCCACTGCTGTCCTTCCCAAATCGTCGTCGCAATCCAGCGGCTACCGCTTTCGATCACGGACTTGCCGTCCGGAGATCGGGTGCTGATCTTGGTGGCGACCAGCACGTCGGCACTGCCGTTGTCGTTCCATCTCTGAATGCCGGCATCGAGCACAGCACCCTCTGTCGGTTCCGCGCGCGCCACCTGAACGACGATCTCGTTCTGCTTCTCCTGGAACATCTTTCGGAAATCGCCGGTCGCCTGCTCTTTGATGCGATCGGCATAGTCGTTGGCGTGGAACGGATCCAGCGTCGTATAGACCGTCATGAACTCGCGCACGTAATCGAGCGCCCCGGCACTCTTGATCTCGGCACGGCGATCGGATTCGTGACGCACCAGGATCAGGCTGCTGCCCACGATGGCGGCAGCGATGAGCAGGGCGGAGAGCATTCCGACGATCGGCAGACCCCAACGGATGGGTTCCTTGGGCTCCTTCGGCTCGACGGCGAAGTAGTCAACTTGACCCGGCTCGATCCGGCGACGCGGGCTCACTGTCCGCCTCCGCTCAGTACCGGCCGCTTGAGCACCGTCAGGTTGTCGACCAGCCAGTGGTCGTCGGACTTCTTGAACTCCACCCGCACCGTCGCGGTGATGAACTTCAACTCCTGCGGATTGGTGCCGCGTTGGCCCTGCAGCGCCACCAGCATGGTCGCCGCATCCTTCGTCACGCCGGGCAGCACCGCACTGCTCACGGCCCAGTAGTCGTTGGTCGTGGGGCCGGCTTTGCGCACCGCGTCCTGCTGGGCAACCAGCTGCTGGCGGTAGTTGTCGGTGGTCAGCGCCTGTGCCTTGGTGAAATCCGCGTCGACGGAATCCACCCCGTAGCTGAGGAGTTCCTCGACGATGCGCGGCCCCTGCTCGGCGATCTGCGCCCGGGACTGATCCACGGCCCGGTCCTGCCGGTACACCAGCAGATATCCCAGCCCCACAGCGATTCCGCTGAGCAGCGCGAGCGTCAGCAACATCGCTCCGACGCGGCGCCGAACATCGGACTGCGGCCGGTCGACGCGACGCACCTCGGTGCGGGTCAGCAGATCGGCGAACGTCCGGTGACGCGAGTCCCACAGCGGCCACAGCCAGCCCACGAACACGGCCGCGGTGTCCAGCAGATGGGCGACATCGCGCAGCAGCAGCCGCCCCAGACCGGCATCGCCGGCCGAGGACACCACCCGGATACCGAACACCGATCGGCCGGGGCTCCACCCGGTCAACGCCGGCAACAGAATGCGATTCACACAAGAAACGGCCACCAGCAGGACCAGCCCGCCCGCGTACACCGCCCACCACAACCACTTGCCCAAATCCGTGCCCTGGGCGACCAGCGTCGCCGTCACGATCAAACCGGCCGGCGCCAGCACATCGATGGCGAACGCCCCGGCCCGCGCCGGCCACGACGCCAACCGCACCCCGTCCGTTCCGGTGCCCTCGGCGGCCACCGGTCCGGCGTTGTCCAGCACAGCGGTCACGACGACGTGACCTGGTCGAGCCGCGCGACCTTGTAGTTGCCGTCCTCCGCGCGGGCCATCTTCACCCGCAGCCGATAACCCTGCTCTTCATCGGACTTCTCGCTGTTGGTGACCAACACCCGCACCGCGACCAACAGGTCCATCGACCCGTCGTCGTTGTGCTTCTCCACCGCAGCCCGCAGATCCGAAACCTTCACCTGCACGTTGGCAGCCTGGTAGGCGTCGAGCAGCATGCCGCTGTAGAGGCCGGCCTGCGCGCCGAAGTCACCGGTCGCACATTCGATGATCTTGGTCTGAGCCTCGATCATCGCCTGGGTGTTGGGTGCCTGGGTCGCGGTGACACAGTCCTTGGCCGCCTGCAGGGCCTCGGCCTCGTCGCTGGCGATCCGTTCACTGTCCTGATGCGCACGCAGTGCCAGGTAGCCACCGACACCGGCGGCCGCGGCCAAGACCAGCAGCCCGGCGAGGATCGCCGCCATCCAGCCCCGCCCGAGCCGGGAAGGCCGCGCTGCGGCCTCCTCGGCGTCCGTGGCTGAGATCGGATCGGTGATCTCGGTGACGGCCTCCGCTTGCGGTTCGGTGGTGTGGGGGTCCTGCTGGTCGGCGAGGTTCAGCTGGCTGGCGCCAGCATCTCCTTCCATCCGTCATCTCCTGGTTTATTCGAGTTGGTGACGGAGTACTTCACACCGCCGGGACCGACCACCTCGCCGCTGGACGGACTATAGGTGGCGGTCGAACCTGCTGCCGGAGTGTAGATGCAGGGGTTCGGCTGCTGTCCACTACAACTCACATTGCCACCCCGCGGCGCGGTCAGCGGATCGCTCCGCATCGCCGTTGATTCCGGTGGTGGAAGTTGACTTGCCGGCAACGGGTTCATCCCATTATTCACCGAAGGCGCGGGGATCACCCGGCCCGGATCGACGGGCTGATCGCAGCGCGCGGCCGGGGCCGGGCAGTTGCGGATCTGATTCGGGTCGCCGTACCACGGGTTGGTGCCCAACGGCTGGTAAGGCTCGTTGCTACGGCACTCCGCGGGGGAAGCGGCCCGCTTGCCGGGCACGTCGGCACACGGGTAGTTACGCGCACCACGCACCGCGTTCGGCGCGTCCTTGGGGATCTTGCAGTACAGGCCCTCGGGCAGCGGAGCCTCGGACGTGTCCGCGGGCGAGCGCCACTGCGAGGCCGGCAGGAACCCGGTCAGGCACGGCGGCGGCATGTTGATGCCGAGACCGAAGTGCAGCAGGCCCTTGGGCGCAAAGATCGTCGCGGTCTGGGCGACGGCACCACCCTGGGGCAGTGCCACCAACACCTGCTCGACGTTCTTGTTGTAGCGCTTGAGCATGTCGATGACGATTTCCAGGTTCGCCAGCGTCTGCGGCAACGACTCCTGGACGTCACCGAACACCGAGTTCAGCTGATCGGCCGTCGGTGCCGCCTGCTGGATACCACCCCGCAACGCGGCATCGTTCTGAGCGCTCTGGGCGGCCAGCGTGTTCAGGTTCTTGGCCCACCGCGAGATCGCGTCGCCCGAATTCACCTGGCTGTCGATGATCGGCCCGGAGTTCTCCACGATGTCGTTGACCGAACCGATGTTGTCCTTGAAGTCACCGGCGATCGCCTGGGTGGAATCGACCAGATGCTGCAGTGACGGCCCGAGCCCGCCGACGGCCTGAGCCGTCTCGTCGAGCAGGGTCGCGATCTTCTCCTTCGGCAGCGCCGCCAAGCCCTTCTGCGCCGCGTCGAGCGACGGGCCCACCTCGGCAGGCACGGTGCCCTTCTGGATCGTGTCGCCGCTGCGGAAGTACTCCTTCGCGCCGTCCTTGGAGACCAGGTCGATGAACTGCTCACCGACCGCCGACACCGAGTGCACGTTGGCGCTCGCGTCGATCGGCACCCGGAACTGGTTGTAGATGTCCATCTTGACGTGGGCACCCTGCTCGGTGGGCTCCACCGAGGTCACCTTGCCGATCGTGGTTCCGCGATAGGTCACGTTGGCCGTGGCGTACAGACCGCCCGAGTTCGGGAGATTGGCGTTGAGCTGGTACATCCCGACGCCGGCCCAGGTCGGCAACCGCAGGTAGACCAGCGCCAGCACGACCAGGGCTATCACCGTCAACACAGTGAACAGAACGAGCTGCATCTTGATGAAGCGGGTCAGCAACATGTCTCACTCCCCCCTTTCCACAAGCGGGCCACCAGGTGCGTCGTGCGGGTTCGGCGTGAACCGGACATCCGGGATCATCGTCGCCGGATCGCGGCCCCATGCCTGCTCCAGCGCACGGAGCATGCCCGAGACACCGGTACCGGACAGGAACGCATTGTCCACCGAGCTCAACGTCAGGTCGATCGTCAGCGACACGTTGATGTAGTCGCCGCGCACCGCCTTCGGGATGTTCTCGATGTTGAACGGCACCGTGAGGATCAGCTTGAGCGCCTCGACCAGGTACGGAGCCGAACGGGCCAACTGCTTGAGCGGCCGCTGCAGGTTCTGCAGGTTGGTGTGCAGGTTGGCATTGCTGTTCGACAACGTGTCGTCAGCGGCCTTCGACAAGCGACCCAGCGAGGTCACCGCGTCGGCGAACAAATCGCGCGTGTCGGCGAAATGCTGGATCAGCGGCGGGAACTCGGTCAGCACCCGGTCCAACGTGTCATTGCGCGCCGCAACGATGTTCAACAGCCGGTTGGTCGAATCGATCGCCCGGGTGATGTCGTTGCGCTGCTGATTGAGCTCGTCGGTGAATGTGTCGAGCCGGCCCAGGAAGTCGCGGATCTGATCGGCGCGACCGTTGAGGATGTTGAACACCTCGGTCTGGATGGTCTCGATGTTCGGGATGCCACCGCCGGTCAGGATGCCGGAGATGCCGGCCAGCGTCCGCTCGATCGTCGGGTACGCCGACGACTGCGACAACGGGATGGTGTCCCCGTTGTGCAACTTCTCCTCGGACGGCTTCTCCGGCGGGTTGAGCTCCACGTGCTGCGAACCCAGCAAGCTGGTCTGGCCGATCTTGGCCAGGGTGTTCTTCGGCAGCACGATGCCGGGCTCCAGGTCGACGGTCAACGTCGGAGTCCAGTTGATCAGCTCGATCTTGCGGACCCGGCCGACGAACACGTCGCGCACCCGCACCCGGCTGTTGGCGTTGAGCGCCAACGTCTCCGGCATCTGCACGTACAGCGTGGTGTGACCGGACTCAGTGCCCGGCCCACCCGGCAGCGGCACGTTGGCGACGCCGCGCCACTGTCCACACGAGGTGAGGATCAGCGCGGACGCCGACAACACCGCGACGCGTCGACCGACGCGACCCCAGTTACGTGTCTCCATTAGCCCTGTCCTCCGACCTCGGCAGGCAACGCCGGTCCGGCGGGAGCCGGAGCCGGAGCGGCCGGTGCGGGACCCGACATCGGGTCACCCGGGATCACACCCGGCGCAGGCGCCGGCGGCGGTCCGGGCTGCGGGTACCACGGCGGCGGCAGCGGGTTGGTCTCGTTGTACGAGTTCGGCGGACCGGGCAGGTTGCCTCCCGGAGGAGCCCCGAACGCCGGCGGGGCCGGCGGCGCCACGATGTCCGGGCCACCCATCAACTCGGACAACGACTCCGGGGTCAGCATCTGCTGCGTGGCCGGCTGCACCTGCACACCCTGCATGCCCGGCGCCACGGTCCAACCCGGCTCGTGGTTGCCGTGCGAGAACAAGGTGTCCCGCGACCAGATACCGGGCACCGTGGTGTCCTTGTACCCGCCGGGTGGCTGCAGGCGGGACTCCGAGTAGGAGATCTGCTTGGGCAGCGTCATCGCGGTGTTGGCCAGGTTCTGGCCGAACGGCAGGAAGTTGAACTTGATCGCGTCGAGGATCGGCGCCAGGTACTGCGCGCACAACTCGGCCGAATCCTGGTAGCCCAACCGACTACCCGCCTGAATCGAACTGCAGATGAACTGCAGCGGGTTGGAGAAGTTGGTCAGGCCCGGCAGAACCGGCAGGCTCACGATGCCACCCTGATTGGGCGAGACGATGTTGAGCACGTTGGCGGCCAGGTTCGGGTAGGAGTGCAGCCCCTTCTCCAGACCCGCGCGCGGTTCCGGTTGCAGGATCGCCGTCGTCGCCTCCGACAGGTTGTTCACGTCGTGAGCGAGCACCCCGCCGTTCTCGTCCAGGAACTCACGGGTGGTCTTGAGCACCCGGTTGAGATCCTGCAGGGCCGTCGCCAGCTCCTGGTCGGTGTTGGTGAACGAGTTGGTGAACTGCGCCAGATCCTGGTTGAGCGCCACGAACTGCTGATCGCTCTTGTGCAGGGCGTTGACGAACAACGCCAGGCTCTTGACCACCTGGAAGAAATCACCGCGGCCCTGGTTCAGCGTGGTCAGCGCCTCCGACAACCCGTTCAGGGTGCGGTTGAGCTGCTCCCCCTTGCCTTCGAAGCCGTCGGCGAAGGAATCGATGATGTCGCCGAACGGCCCCTTGGGTTGCTCGGCGGTCGGACCCAATTCGTCGAGCAGACGGGTGATCTGGTTACGCAGCTCGTCATATTCGACCGGGATCTGGGTGTTCTCGATCGGGATCACCGCGTTGTTCTGCAACCGCGGCCCACCGGTGTACGGCGGGGACAGCTGGATGACGCGCGAGGCCACCAGGCTGGGGTTCAGCACGGACGCCGTGACGTTCTCCGGCACCTTGTACTTGTTGCTGACGTGGAAGACGACCTTCATCTTGTCGCCGTCGGTCTCGATGCTGTCGATCGCGCCGACCTTGACGCCCATGATGAGCACCTTGTCGCCGGGATACAGCGCCAGCACCTCGGGGAAGTACGCGGTGACCGTGGTGTTGGTCATCTTCTTGTACAGGCTCAGGCCGAAGTAGCCCAGCACCAGGGCAGCCACCACCGCCAGCGCACCGACGATGACAGATGCCCGTGATGCCTTGGGCAACTTGATGTTTCGAACGTTGAAAACTGTTGACATGTTTGCGGCCTATCCCTGCGACCCGGGCGGAAGGAACGGCGGGTTACCCGGAAGCGGCGGTGTACCCACCGGCCCCGCGTCCGGCCCCGGTCCCGGCGGTGCCGGGGGAGCGTTCAGCGGTCCCGGATGCGGTGCGTAACCCGGGATGGGTCCCGGCGCCACCGGCAGCGGGGCGATCGGAACGGTGCGGGCTCCCGGCGGGCCGGGGAGCAGATCGACCGGCGCGCCCGGCTGATCGGGCGGCATCTGACCGGGGATGGCCGCACTGGGCACACCCGGCGAATGCGCGATGCCGTCAGGATTCGGTGCCGACGTCGCGAGGTCCGGCGGACCGTACTCCGGGCCACCGAACGGACCCTGCGTGGCCGCCGCACACGGCATCGGGTTGCCCGGCGACGGGATTCCGGCCGCGGTCGGCGTGTACGAGCACGGCGACCCGGGCGGGACGGCAGGTCCCGGATGCTCCGGGGTGCCTTCCAGCGGTGTCGGAGCCGGCGGCGGAGCACCGTTCTCGAACCGCTTGCCGTTGGGATCGGGGAACCGCGACGACGGCAGGCCGGCGTTGCGCCAGAACTCCTCGGGATCGATGCCGCGCTTCTTGAACGCGGAATCGACGAACGGCTGCAGGATCTGCGGCGGGATCAGGTTGACCAGCATCACCTTGAAGTACGGGCCGGAGGCCAGCGCCTCGGCCAGCGAGGTGATGAACTTGCCCGCCACGGTCAGCGTGTCGGCCAGATCCTGCTTGCGCTCGACCAGCAGATCGCTGACCGTGCGCAGCTGCTCCAGCACGTGGTTGAGGTTCGGGTTGTCGTTGATCAGGCCCTCGACCTGACGCGACACCGACGAGACCCGCTCCAACAGCATGCTCACGGCCTGGCCGCGCTCGTTGACCGCGGCCAACAGGGTCTGGGCATTCACCAGCAGCTGGTTCACCTGCGTGCTGCGGTCACCGAGGATCGTCGCCACCTTGTTGGCGTTGGCCAGCAGCTTCTTGACATCCTCGTCGCGCTTGCCGATGGTCTCGGAGAACTTGGCCACACCGTCCAGCGCGGCACTCAGGTGCGGCGAGGTCTGATCGACGGTCTCCGACAAGACATTCAGCGAATCCTTGACCGACTTGGTGTCCCAGCCCGACGCGTTACGCGTGACATCGAGGAACGCGTCGTAGATCTGGTACGGCGTCGTCGTCTGGCCAAGCGGCAACATCCCGCGCGGCGGCAGGGTCTGGCTGCCGCGCGGCTGGATCTCGATGTTCTTCCGACCCAGGATCGTGTCGGTACGGATCGCCGCGCGGCTCTCGGTGCCGATCGTCTTCCCACCGAGGGTGTAGCCGATCTCGACCTTGTCGCCGTTGATGTCCATGCTCTTGACGGTGCCGACATCCATACCGGCGATGCGGACCTTGTCGCCCAGGTTCAGGCCTCCGGTGTCGGAGAACTGGCCGTAGTACGTCGGGACCGCAAACAGCATCGGCACACTCGTCAGCGTCGAACCGACGCCGATCACCAGCGCCACCACCGCCACACCCATCAGGCCTTTGCGGAAGCGGTCGGAACCTTGCAGTGTCCTCATCGCGGCGTGCACCTCCCCGACGGCTGTGAAGCGAGTCTGACGGTTCGGACGGGTCCGCCCGGCTGCAACCCGTTGAGCTTCAACGAAAGGTCGCAGGCATAGAAGTTGAAGAAGTCACCGTAGATGCCACCGGCACGGCCGATGATCTTCAACGCCTGGGGGAACTGCACCAGGATGTCGTTCAGCTGCTGCTTCTGGTCGATCAGCGGCTGCTGGATGACCTCGAGCTGACCGATGGTGTCCTTGAGCAGCGGGCGGTTGTCCCCCAGCAGATCTGCCAGTGAACCGGCCGCGTTGCTGATGTTGGCCACCGAGGCTCCGATCGGATCGGCACGGTTCTTCAGCCCCGTGACCAGCGTCTCGAAGTTCTTCAGGGTGTCGTTGAACTGCTGCTGATGCGCCACGGTGGTGTCCAGCACGATGTTCAGGTTCTTGATCACCTCGCCGATCGCCTGATCCCGGTCGGCGATGCTCTGGGTGAGCTGCGCGGTCTGGTCCAGGATGTCGTTGATGGTGCCGCCCTGGCCCTGGAAGATCGTGATGATCGACTGGGAGATGGTGTTGACCTTCTCCGGGCTCAGCGACTGGAACAGCGGACGGAAGCCACCGACGAGCGCGTCGAGGTCCAGAGCCGGCTCGGTGCGCTCCAGCGGAATGGTGCTGCCGGGAGCGATCTTCGTGTTGCTCTCGCCCCGCTTGAGTTCCAGATAGCGGTTACCGATCAGGTCCTGGTAGCGGATCGCGGCCGTGGTCTCCTCGAACAGCGGCAGCGACTTCTCGACGTTGAACGTGACCTCGGCCTGCTGGCCACCGTTGACCAGCTTCACGGCCGAGACCTTGCCGACCTCGACACCGGAAGCCCGGACGAACTGCCCGGTGCGCAACCCGCTGACGTTCTTGAAGATCGCCGAGTACTCGGAGGTCCGGTTGAACCGGATCTGGCCGAAGACCACGAAGATGATCGCAGTGAAGGTGAGCAGCACCAGTGAGAAGATGCCGAGCTTGATAAGCGTGCCCTTGATGCTCATGGGTTGATCGTGTTCTCCCCCACTTGGCGTCCCCACACATACTCGGCGACGAGAGGTTGCCCCAGCTCGAGGTGGTTGTACGGCGCGATCGATGCTCCGGTGTCCATCACCAGGTACGGCATGGGCCACAGGTCCTTGGTGATCGGCTGCCAGCAGCCGGGCCGGCCCTCGGGCCCACCCTTGGCGTTGACCCGCGGCAGGTTGTCGGGATAGACGTACGGGTTGCCCACGCCCATCACCAGCGACTGGGTCTGCAGCGAGTAGCCGTTACCACCAAGTGCGCCTGCGAGTTTCGGGCCGGCGTCGTGGTAGTTGCGGATCGTGCAGAACAGCGCCGGGCTGTACTTGTCGAGCAGTGCCGAGGTGGGCAACAGGTCCTGGGCGCCGCGGACCAGGTACGGGCCGCCGCGCTCGAAGATGTCGCCGCCGGTGTTGCCGAAACCGACCGCAGCCACCAACGCCTGGTCCAGATTGCCGCGCTGCTCGTTGAGGGTGCGGGCGGTGGTGACGGCGTTGGTCAGACCGTCGAACAGGTCCGGTCCTGCGTTGGCGTAGACCTCGCCGAGGTCGGCCAGACCGGCGATGTCGCGACGGATCTGGGGCATCCGCGGATTGAGATCCGAGAGGATGTCGTTGCCGTTGACGATCGACTGGCCGAACTTGTCCCCCAGCCCGTCGAGGGCCTGCGCGGTCGCCGTCAGCGTCTGGTTCAGCTTGATCGGGTCGATCTGCTCGGAGATCGCGGTGATCGTTTCGAACAGCGTGTTGAACTCCGTCGTCACACCCTGCGCCCGGATCGGCGTGGAGGGCGACAAGCGCTCCGACGACGGGTTCGGCGGCGACAGGAACGAGATGTACTTGTTGCCGAACACCGTGGTGGCCCGCAACTCTGCGCTCACGTTCTCCGGGATCAGCTTCAGATACTGGGGTTTGACGTCCAGGATCAGCTTCGCCTCGGGGTTGTTGTCGACGGTGACGACGTCGATCGAGGCCAGTCGCCCGATGGGCACCCCGTTGAAGGTGACCTTCGAACCCGGGTCCATCGACAGACCGGCCCGACCCGACAGCACGGTCAGCTGTGTCTTCTTCTCGAACGTTCCGCGGAACTGCATCCACGTCAACGCGAAGACCACCATGGTGACGAGGGCGAGGATCAAGCCGGCCAGCTTGTACGGCGGGACCTTCGGCTTGTTCAAGGGCGCGTGCGGCACTGCAGGCTGGGTCATGCCGCTACACCGTGAGGTTGAAGTTGGGGTCGGTGCCGTAGAGCGCCAACGATGCCAACAGGACCACCAACACGATTGCGATCAACGAGGTTCGCATCGACCTCCCTACTGCCTCACCCACACCGACGGCACCGCCACTGGCGTAATAGCCGAAGTAGCAGTGGTTCAACATGACCACGATCGACATGACGATGACCTGAAGGAAGGACCACATCACGTCGTCGACGCGTAGGAACGTATGGAAGTAGTGCTCATACGTACCGACTGACTGCGAGTAGAAGACCGTCGTGACGAACTGCGCAGACAGGAAGGACAGCAGGACCGCCCCGGCGTACAGCGGGATGATGACGATCGAGCCGGCGATCAGGCGAGTCGACACCAGGTACGAAATCGACCTGATACCCATGACTTCCAGCGCATCGACCTCTTCGCTGATCCGCATGGCACCAAGCTCTGCGGTGGCACCGGCGCCGACTGTCGAAGCCAGGGCCTGACCCGTGACCACCGGGGCAACGACGCGGATGTTTGCCAACGCGGCGAAGAAGCCGGTGAAGGCCTCGACACCGATATTGCCCAGGGATGCGAAGCCCTGAATGGCGATCAAGGAGCCGGCCGAGAGGGTGACGAAACCGATGATGGCCACGGTGCCGCCGATGACGGCCATGGCGCCGGTACCCATACCGATCTCGGCGACCAGGCGCAGGGCCTCACGGCGGTAGTGCCGGAACGCATGCGGGATGGAGCCGATGGCCTGGACGACGAACCACGCGACGTGGCCCATGCTGTCGAGGAACCGGGCCGGAGTGCCCGCGATGTCCGAGGTGCGCGAGAAAGCCCGGGGGAACCGGGAGCGAAGAACTGTTGCAGTACTCATGTCAGTGCCCTGTTCCGAACCGCACACCGATGGTGGTGAGCACGACGTTGACTGCGAACAATGCCACCACGCACAACACCAGGGTCTCGTTCACCGCGGTACCGACGCCCTTGGAGCCACCGGCCACCGTCAGGCCCCGGTAGCAGCCGACGAGTCCGGCGATCAGGCCGAACAAGGTTGCCTTGATGACCGAGATCATCACCTCGGGGAATCCGGTGAGCAGGGTCAGGGTGGACACGTACGCACCGGCGGACACGTTCTGGACGTACACGCCGAAGAAGAAGCCACCGATGAGGCCGATGGTGATGACCGCACCGTTGAGCATGAAAGCCACGAATGTGGAGGCCACCACGCGCGGGACGACCAGCCGCTCGATCGGGTCGATGCCGAGCACCTCGAGCGCGTCGATTTCTTCACGCACGGTGCGGGCTCCGAGGTCTGCGCAAATTGCGGTCGATCCGGCGCCGGCCACCACGAGCACGGTCACCAGCGGACCGAGCTGCGTCACCGCGCCGAGGGCCGCGCCCGCGCCTGAAACATCGGCTGCACCGAACTCCGCCAACAGGATGTTGAGGGTGAAGATGATGAGCACGGTCAGCGGGATCGACACCGCGAGCGTTGGCAGGAATGCCACGCGGATCAGGAACCAGCTCTGAAGCACGAATTCCTTCCACTGGAAAGGCCGTGTGAGAAAGGCCTTTCCAGTGAGCACAGTCATCTTGAAGAAGCCACCGACCATAGCCAGCGGCTTCTCCAATTGACCACGTACGTAGCCGACGAGCCCGTCGGCGGGCGCCGTCACCGGTGCGCCCCCTGGACGTGTCGCACGCCCCCTCCTCGTCGCCTGTCAGCTTGTGTGATCCGTCTCTCCCTACTCACGAGTAGTAATTGAGACCACCGGACTGTACCCGATGGAAACCGGGCCGTGCACTGCATCGGGTGGATTGTGCCATCAACCGTTAACAAGGGCGTGCAAAGACAGCAAACTTTCCCCGCGACCTGCAGAAACCCGTTGACGCGGAGTTACTTTCGTAAACGTCAACCGCTACTGGACGTTGATCGGAGAACCGAACCGCTCCCGGAGTTCGGTCTTGAGTACCTTGCCCGAGGGGTTGCGGGGCAAAGCGTCGACGATCTCGATCGCCTTCGGGTGCTTGTAGCGCGCCAGGCGCTCGGTGAGGAAGCCGTCGAGATCCCCGAGGTTCAGTACGTCTCCTCGACTCAAAGCGACCACCGCAACCGGAACTTCGCCCCACTTCTCGTCGTGGCGCCCGATCACCGCGACCTCGGTGATGGCGGGGTGCCCGGCCAGAACGTTCTCGACCTCGGCGCAGTAGATGTTCTCGCCGCCGGAGATGATCATGTCCTTCTTGCGGTCGACAACCCAGATGTAGCCCTCCGCGTCCTGGCGCACCAGATCGCCCGAGTGGAACCAGCCGCCGGCGAACGCCTCGGCGGTGGCCTTCGGGTTGTTCCAGTAGCCCGCCATCAAAGTCGGGGCGCGGTAGACGATCTCACCGACGTCGCCGACCGGGACGTCGTTCATGTTCTCGTCCACGATGCGGGCCGAAACGGTGGGGATCACCTGACCGACCGAGCCCAGCTTCCGAATTGCGTCGTCTGCCAACAACATGCAGGTGACCGGGGACATCTCGGTCTGCCCGAACGCAGCGAGGATCTGGCTGCCCGGGAACGTTTCGGCCATTGCGCGTAGCAACGTGTCCGACGCCGGCGCAGCACCCCACGACAGCGCCCGCAGGCACAGGTCGCGTGGATTGGCTTTCTGCTCGGCACAAACCGCCTGCCACTGCGCGGGCACCAGGAAGATCGCGGTGACCTTCTCGGCCGCCAGTACGTCGAGCAACGCACCCGGGTCGAATGCGCCCAGCGGATAGATGACCGTCGGCAGGCCGAGGGTCAGACCTGTGTTCACGTTTCCGGCGACACCGGCGATGTGGAACAGCGGGACTCCGATGAAGCCGACGTCGTTGTTGATGTCGACACCGGTGGTGAAGAGGTTGGTCATGCCCTGTCCGACCAAGTTGTTGTGCGTCAGCACCGCACCCTTGGGCCGGCCGGTGGTGCCGGAGGTGTACATGATGAGCGCCGGGGCATCGCTGGGGATGTCGACCGGTTCGACGGGCGGGCCGTCTTCGGCGATCAGGTCCTCGTAGCCGAGGACACCTTCTTCTGTGGGGGCGTCGGCCACGATGACCGTTGACAGCGTGGCATCGAGATCGCGTACCGCCGTGGCGACTCCGGCGAGCACGGGCTCGGTGACGATGACGCGGGCCTCGCAGTCGCTGACCAGGAAGGCCACCTCGGGTGGGGTCATCCGGAAGTTCACCGGCACTGCGATCGCGCCGAGCCTGTTGGCCGCCAGCATCGCCTCGATGAACTCGGGGCGGTTCAGCATCAGGATCAGCACGCGATCGCCGAAACCGACCCCGCGCCGGCTCAGGGCGCCGGCCAGCCTGGTCACCCGGTGGTCGAGCTCGCGCCACGTGGTGGTGTGCCCCAGGAAGCGCAGGGCCGTCTTTTCGGGCTGCATCAGGGCATGCCGGGTCAGTTGATTGGCCCAGTTCTGACGACGGGCCAGGTACGGCTGCTCAGTGGGGAACGGCTCGGCAGTCAACGGATCTGTACTCCATGGGTATTGAGTTGCACGAATTTTATATTTGATCAAACATGGGGTTGCCCCGGTCACACTATGGCCTCGGCGCCTCGGCGACAAGCCCACCAGAAAGGCGACCGGATTCGCGTGAATGCACCTGCCAGAGCGGCCGTGCAACGTCGTCGCGGGGGACGGCGCGAGCAACTTTCCGACGAGGTTGCCGCCCAACTGCGGGCCGAGATCATGACCGGCGTACTGCGCCCCGGGACGTTCATCCGGCTCGACGAGACCGCGGCGGCACTCGGAGTCAGCATCACCCCGGTGCGGGAGGCGCTGCGCACGCTCCGCGGTGAGGGCATGGTGCAGCTGGAGCCGAACCGCGGACACGTCGTGGTGCCCTTGACCCGCGCCGACGTCGAGGACATCTTCTGGCTGCAGGCCACCATCGCGCGCAAGCTGGCCGCCACCGCCACCGCCCGCATCACCCCGGCTCAGATCGACGAGCTGGAGCGGCTCAACGCCGAGCTTGCGACCGCCGTCAAGGAGCAGGACCCCGTGGCGATCTCGTCAGCCGAGTTCACCTTCCACCGGGCCTTCAACCACGCCAGCGGCCGGATCAAGCTGGCTTGGTTCCTGCTGCACGTCGCGCGGTACCTGCCCGCGCTGATCTATTCGACCGATCCGAAGTGGGGCACCGAAGCCGTCGAGAACCACCGACTCCTGATCGAGGCGCTGCGCCGGCGCGATCAGGAGGCCGCAGTGGAGCTCAACGCCAACCAGTTCACCGACGCCGCCCAGCGGCTGATCGCGCGGCTGACCGAGATCGGGATGTGGGACTGACGGCGCCCAGTCGGGCCGCCCGCGTGTCCGTGTCGGCGTGTCGGCGCAGGACGGCGACATCCGATCTGCCCGCCTACGAGCGACAATTCAGCGACAATCGCCCCATAGACATCGTCAGCACCGGCGGCCACACGGACGTTCAACACTTCCGCCACTCCAGATGACGCCAGTCCCGTGGGTAACACATTTCGGGTTGCCCACCTGCGAGCGACAGAGTCGCTGACAGGTGGGCACTGGACGGATGAGGCTGACGATGCTGCCGTGGCGCTGGAGACGAATGTGACAGCCAGACTTGAGGCTGTTGAGACGCGCGGCAACGTGTGAGGCGATTGTCGCTGGATTGTCGCTGACAGCCGGGCACATCGGATATGTCACCGAAATCCCGGACCGGCATGAATTGTCAGACCGCCTTGGCACCGTGACTCCATGGCGGACAAACTCCTGCTGCGGGGCACCAACCTCCGTTACGTGCTCACCATGCAGCTGCTCCAATACGGCCCACAATCGGTCGCCGACCTGGTCGATGCCCTTGAGGATCAGGGGTTCACGACCTCGGGGCGCGCATCGAAGTCGATCTCGGACGCCCTGCGCTGGGAGATGAGCCACGGCCGGGTCTACCGGGTCAGGCACGGTCGATACCGCCCCGCCGAGATGCCACGAGCCACCGAGCACCGCATCCGCAATCGGGTACTGGAGCTCCGTGCGGCAGCGGCGGACCGGGCTGCCTAGGCGGACAGTTCCTTCACCCTGGTGACGAGTGCGTTGGCCAGGTGGTCCAGGGTGTCGCCGATGAGCTTCTTGACCATCATCGCCGGGATCGGCAGCTTGACCTCGACCTCGAGATCGACCTGAAGCAGCGTGTTGTCCGGGCCCAGCGGAACGACGGAGAAGCGCTGCTCCTGCTTGGTGAAGTGGTCGCCCTGCTGCAGCACGGTGTAGATCTGGTTTTCGGCGGGGTAGTAGACCGCGTTGATGAAGGTGCCGGACTGACCCTGGATCTCGACGTCCATACGCAGCTGGCTGGGCCGGCCGTCGTCGTAGCGGGCCAGGATCCAGCAGCCCTTGATCTCGGGGTTCCACTGCGGGTAGGCCTCGAAATCGCCGACGATCGCCATGATCTTCTCGGCAGGGGCATCAACCTCGACGGTCTTGCTCACGAGTGGCATCCGGCGAGCATATCGACTGCAGCAGATCGCGGATCACGTCGGGAATCGGTACCGGGCGGCGCGAGGTCCGATCGACGTAGACATGTACCCAATGGCCGACCGCCGCGACCGGCCCATCCGGCTCGAAGAGTCCGAGTCGGTAGGTGACGCTGCTGTTCCCCAACCGGGCCACCGCCAGACCGACCACCAGCGGGTCGGGGAACTTCAGCTCCGCGAAGTAGCGGCACCCGGACTCGGCGACCACACCGAGCCAGGGCGCGGTGACCGGATCGACGTCGCAGTTGGTGTTGATCCAGGCGTTGATCGCCGTGTCGAAGAGCTCGTAGTACACCGCGTTGTTGAGGTGGCCGAACATGTCGTTGTCGGTCCACCGGGTCAGCACCGGCCAGTGGAGGGGAAAGTCCCCGCGGGTCAATTCAGCTCCGTCGGTCATTCCGGCAGTCTGACAGGCTGGAGGTCATGAAGATCCGCGGCGCCGTCCTCGAGCACATCGGCCTCAACCGTCCGTACGCCGAGTCCCGACCGATCCGGGTGAGCGACCTCGAACTCGCCGAGCCCGGCCCGGGCGAACTTCTGGTCCGCATCGAGGCCGCGGGTCTGTGTCACTCCGATCTGTCTGTCGTGGACGGCAACCGGGTACGACCGGTCCCGATGCTGCTGGGCCACGAAGCCGCCGGGATCGTCGAGGCCGGTGACACCGATCTGCCGGTGGGCCAACGGGTGGTGATGACGTTTCTGCCGCGCTGCGGAGATTGCCCCGCATGCGCCACCGACGGCCTCACCCCGTGTGGTCCGGGATCGGCCGCCAACGGCGCCGGCACCTTGATGAACGGCGACATCCGGCTGATCCGTGACGGCGAACCGGTGTTCCATCACCTCGGGGTGTCCGGCTTCGCCACCTACGCCGTCGTGGACCGTCGCTCGGTGGTGCCCGTGCCCTCTGATGTCCCGGCTGTGGTCGCGTCGCTGTTGGGGTGTGCCGTGCTCACCGGCGGTGGTGCGGTGCTCAACGTGGGCACGCCGCGGCCGGGCCAGACCGTTGCGGTCGTCGGTCTGGGTGGTGTCGGCATGGCTGCCGCCCTGACCGCGCTGGCCCACGACGACGTCCGCGTCATCGGTGTGGACCAGCTGCCCGACAAACTGGCCCGGGCCCGTGAACTCGGTGTGCACGAGACCTACACCCCTGAGCAGGCCGCCGACCTCAAGGCCGACATCGTGATCGAAGCTGCCGGTCATCCCGCCGCATTGGAAACCTCGATCGCGCTGACCGGGCCGGGTGGGCGCACGATCACCGTCGGCCTGCCCCGCCCAGACGCCCGGATCTCGGTGTCGCCGTTGGGTTTCGTCGCCGAAGGCCGGTCGCTGATCGGCAGCTACCTGGGCTCGGCGGTACCGGCGCGCGACATTCCGCGTTTCGTCGAACTCTGGCGGGCCGGCCGGCTGCCGGTCGAATCCCTGGTGTCCGACACGATCACCCTCGATCAGATCAACACCGGGATGGACGCCCTCGCCGACGGTCGAGCCGTGCGGCAGATCATCGAATTCGACTAGAACCAGCCGTCGCGCATCTCGAGCGTGGTGTGGTCCAGGCTCTCGAGCAGATCCAATTGTGGTGCGGTCCTGGGCAGTTCGTAACGGAAGAAGTACCGGGCGGCCTGACGCTTACCGTCGTAGAAATCCCCGGTCCGGCCATCGGCCGCAAGGAACTGTTCCAGCCAGATCCAGGCGACGACGATGTGACCGAACGCTTCCAAATACACCGCGCTGTTGCCCATCGCGGCTTCGATGTCACCCGAGGCGAACATGGCAGCGGTGACGGCGACCAGCCGCTGCCAGGCCGCGTCGAGCTGTGCGGCCAGTTCGGGCGCCGCATCCGAAGCCGCCGCGGCCGTGGCGGCGATCCGCTCGCCTAATGCCGCGAGGCCCGCCCCACCGTTCTGGGTCACCTTGCGCCCCAACAGATCCAGGCTCTGGATGCCGTGGGTGCCCTCGTGGATCGGGTTCAGCCGGTTGTCGCGGTAATGCTGCTCGACGTCGTATTCGCGGGTGTAGCCGTAGCCGCCGTGCACCTGGATCGCCAGATTGTTGGCCTCCACGCACCACTGCGACGGCCAACTCTTGGCGATCGGGGTGAGGATGTCGAGGACAGAACTGTCCCCGGCGGACCCGGTGTCGACCAGCTTGGCGCAGTACAGCGCCAGAGCCAGACCGCCCTCGACATAAGCCTTCTGCGCCAACAGCATTCGCTTGACGTCAGCATGTTCGATGATGGGCACCTGCGGGGTCGACGGATCCTTGACTCCCAGCGGCCGGCCCTGGGGACGCTCGCGCGCATACTCCAGCGACTTCAGGTAGCCGGTGTACCCGAGAGCGACGGCGCCCATACCGACACCGAGGCGGGCCTCGTTCATCATGTGGAACATATAGATGATCCCGCGGTGCGGTTCGCCGACGAGATAGCCGACCGCGCCGTCGAAGTTGAGCACAGTGTTGGTGATACCGCGCTGCCCCATCTTGTGGTTCAGTCCGGAGATGGCGACCCCGTTGCGGCTTCCGTCGTCAAGGTACTTGGGCACGATGAGCAGTGAGATGCCCTTGGTCCCGGCCGGCCCGCCGGGAATCTTGGCCAGCACCAGGTTGACGATGTTCTCGGTCATCTCATGCTCGGCGCCGGAGATCCACATCTTCGATCCGAACACCCGATAGCTGCCGTCGGGCTGCGGTTCGGCACGCGTGGTGATGTCGGCCAGCGACGATCCGGCCTGGGTCTCCGACAGCGCCATGGTGCCCGAGAACCGTCCGGCCAGCATGGGTTTGACGAACCGCTCGATCTGCTCTGCCGAGCCGAAACGGGCCAGCAGGTTCGCATTGGCGATGGTGAGCATCAGATAACCCGATGTCGACACGTTGGCCGCGGCGATCCAGGCGAACGCGGCCTGCGCGACGGTGACCGGCAGTTGCGCACCGCCGAGTTCGTCGTCGAAACCCATGGCGATCAGGTCGGCCGCCGCGAACGCGTCCCACGCCTCTTTCACCTCGGGGATCAGCGTGACGGTCTGCCCGTCAAATGTCGGCTCGTTCGCATCGCTGAGCTTGTTGTGCGGCGCGAAGTAGCGGGTCGCGAGTTGCTCGCACAGATCCAGCACTCCGTCGAACGTTTCGCGGGAGTGCTCGGAGTACCGGTCCAGCTTCGTGAGCTTTTCGACGTCCAACCACTCGTAGAGCAGGAAGTCCAGGTCGCGCCGCGAGAGGATGGTCGACTTCATGCGGCCAGGTTAATCGCCGGAAGGCGGCTCGGGCAGTGACATCCTGGCCAGCCGTCGCGGGTCGATGATCGACACGATCCCCACCAGTCGACCCCCGTCGACGATGCAGGCCATCACGCTGAGCGGGCGACCGGTCGGACCCCACGCCAGGATCCCCGGCTCGCCGTTGACCGACACGCGCCGGGCCAGGACGCGGGTCCCCTGGCCGCGCCGGACCGCGGCGACGATCGCGTCCGATCCGGTCCCGACGGTCACGCCGGTGGCCGTGTACCGCTGCCAGCTGACGTCGGGATCCAGCACGCGCAGCAGGGCATCGAAGTCGCCGTCGCGCGCGGCGGCCAGGAAGGCGTCGACCACCGCACGCTGCTCCTGCTTCCGTCGGCGGCCCCCGGTGGGCGCCGGCACGTCCTGCACCTTCCGGCGCGCACGGCTGGCCAGCATCTTGACGGCGTCGCTCGACTTGTCCAGGATCTGCGCGATCTCGGCGAACGGCACGGCGAACATGTCGTGCAGGACGAACGCGAGGCGCTCGTCCGGACGCAACGACCCCAGCACGACGAGCATCGCCAGCCCGACCGAGTCCGCGAGCACCGCGGCGTCCTCCGGGGAGTCCTCCCGGATATCTGAGTCCTCGGTGACCACCAGATCCGGAATCTCGGCGGTGGGCGTCACCTCGGCGCGGCTGGTGCGCGACCGCAACATGTCGATGCAGATGCGGCCCACCACAGTTGTCAGCCAGCCCGCGACGTTCTCGATCGAGTCCGCGTCCTGACGAGACAGCCGTAGCCATGCTTCCTGCACGGCGTCCTCGGCATCTGCCCGGGAGCCGAGGACGCGCTGGGCGACCGCGAGCAGTCGGGGCCGCTGCCCTTCGAATGCCTCCGCCAAAGATGCCTCAGGTGTCATCAGTTACCTCTCCTCGCGCCGACCCGTCATAAGAGTGACGAGTCGACAGGGCTCGACGTAACCACGAGGCCCAAACGTAACCACGAAACGGA
The DNA here is from genome assembly GCF_058536225.1 of Mycolicibacterium arcueilense. Classification (NCBI taxonomy): domain Bacteria; kingdom Bacillati; phylum Actinomycetota; class Actinomycetes; order Mycobacteriales; family Mycobacteriaceae; genus Mycobacterium; species Mycolicibacterium arcueilense. Next base: position 23,923 of record NZ_JBZTYL010000035.1, on the reverse strand, counting down.
GCGAGAAATGCACACCGCCCTCTGGATCATCACCATCATCGCCGCGGCGGCGTACGCCGCAGGCGGGACCACCATGCTCCTGATGTCGCGGGAGAGGTACCGGTCGATGGGCAGCACCCAGCACTGGGTCGACGAGTTCGGTGACGGTCACCTGAAGGTGATCGGGACCATCAAGCTGGTCGGCGCGCTCGGCCTGGTGCTACCTGCGGCGTCGGGTATCGCACCGGTGCTGACGCCGGTGGCCGCCTGCGGCCTGGCCCTGTTCATGGCCGGTGCGGCCACGACCAGATTCCGTCGCAGCGAGTGGCTCTACATGGCCGGCGACATCGTCTATCTCGGTGTGTTCGCCTTCTTGGCCTGGGGCTGGTTCACCCTGCCCGTCAGCTGATGGTGCTCACGCCGCCGTCGACCGGGATCACCGTGCCGGTGATGTAGGCGCTGGCCCGGCTGGCCAAGAACACTGAGATCCCGGCGATGTCGTCGGGCTGTCCGATCCGGCCCAAGGGAAGGACGGCGCCTACCTCTTCCGAGCCGGCGCGCAGCATCTCCTTGGTCATCCGGGATTCGAACAGGCCCGGGGCGATCGCGTTGACGAGGATCTTCGGGGCCAGTTCACCGGCGAGGTGCTTGGTCAGCATGTGCACGGCGGCCTTGCTGGCGCTGTAGGAGAAGTTGTCGCGGCCCTTGCCCGGGGCGACGATGCCGTCGATGCTGCCGGTGTTGATCACCCGGGCCGGATCCTCTTCGGTGGCAGCGGCTTTCAGCAACGGGGTGAGCGCGCGGGTCAGCAGGAAGACGCCTTTGACGTTGACGTCGTAGACCTTGTCGAATCCGGACTCCGGGAACTCCTCGTAGGGTGCACCCCAGGCCGCGCCCGCGTTGTTGAACAGGGCGTGGATCGCGTCCTCGCGTCCAGTGACGGCGGCGGTGAGTGCGGCGACACCTTCGGCAGTGCCGAGGTCGGCCGGTACCGCGGACACCCGCCCGAGCGGGGACAGCGCCTCGACCGCCGCGTTGAGCTCGGCTTCCTTACGGCTCGAGAGGTACACGGACGCCCCGGCCTGCAGCAGGCCACGGGCCATCATCAGGCCGATGCCCCGGCCACCTCCGGTGACGACGGCGACCTTGCCGTCCAGTCGGAACAGATCGGTCATGTTCTAGGCCTTTTCCTCGATCTCGACGCCCAACGGCGATTCGTTGCGGATTCCCTCGTCGCGGATCAGCCCGCGCAGCAGCGCCGTGCTGAACTCGACGGCGATCTCCTGGGCACTCCGCCGGCCGTGGGGTCGCAGCCAGCGGTAGGAACCGAGCGTCATGCCGATGTAGCCCAGAGCCAGCACGTGCGAGTCGCAGTCGTAGAACTCGCCGCTCGCGATGCCGCGATCGATCACGTCCCGGACGTGCTCGTAGACCTGGGTCTCGGCCCGCCGGATGTAGGCCACCTGCTCCTCGGTGAACCACTCGGCGATGTACGGGCCCTCCTGGAAGTACACCGCAGCGCGCTCCAGGTCGTTGGCGATGCCGACCATCAGCCGCCGGGTGAAGTTGTAGATGGTCTCCCGCGCCGAGGCGGTCGGGTCATCGTGGAGCGCCTCGACGGTGAAGTCCGCAGTGCCCTTGTAGATGTCGTAGAGGATCAGCGACTTACTGGAGTAGTAGTGATAGACCGTGGCCTTGTTCAGCCCGACGGCCTCGGCGACATCGTCCATCCGGGTGCCGTGATACCCGCGAGCGGCGAACAGTTTCGCCGCAACGGTCAGCAGTTCATCGCGGCGGGATGTCCCGTTGGCAGTCGCGCCCCCGCGGCCCCGGCCGCCCTCTGCATCGGATGACATAGCACACTCACTATCAGCATCGCCGGGACCTTGCCCGGGAAATCAATCAACTAGATGGTTGAAGAGTGTAGGCAATTTCCGTTCTCGGCCCTGTTCCGACCTCGCGTACTGCGTCTAGACTGCGGGAATGGATCCGAATCCTGACTACGACGTCAGCGACGAGAGCGACTTCTTCTTCCCGTGGCTGGCCTGGGGCTTGCGTGGCGTCTACCCGCCGCCGGCCTATCCCCCGGTGTAATCAGGGCTGTTCGTCAGTCTTCGCAGTCCTTGCGCGCCGGTGATACCGGCGCGCCTTCATGCGGTTTCCGCAGGTAGTCATCGAGCACCAGCGTTTCGCGTTGGGCTTGCTCCGATCCATCAGGAAGAGCCGACAGTCCGGGTTCGCGCACGCGCGTAGCCGCCCCGGCCGCGCGATCCGCAGCGCATCCCAGGCCAGGACCGCCCGCACGGCGCCGCGCATCGCTTCGCCGACATCCAGTTCCCAGTTCACGCCGCTCTCCGTCGCGTGCGCCCGTAGGGTCGCGGCGTTGAGGTACGGCGTCAGCGCAACCGCCGACTCGGTTCCGCGCACCACGGCCTGAAGCACATTCCGGGCCGCGGCCAGTTCTGCCAGTTCGGCTTCGGCCGCCCCGTGCTCACGCAACCAGGCCTGCGCGGCGGCCTCTTCTTTCAGCACGTCGTATTGCATTCCCTCCATCACCGGCGTGGTGTTGAGGAGATCGAGCAGCAGCGACTCGTCCGTCAGGCCTACCTCCATGAGTCTCATATCTAACCTCCAAATAGGTATTGACAGGTTATGCCGACGGGCGTTAGATGTCACTAACCACTAAAACTAGTTATAGGAGTTAGTCATGACCGTTCACCATCGCTACGCCACCGTCGACGGGCAGCGCCTGTTCTACCGCGAGGCCGGAGCACCTGACGCACCGGCGATCGTCCTGCTGCACGGCTTCCCGACGAGCTCGTACATGTTCCGCGACCTCATCCCCCGGCTGGCCGAGCGCTTCCACGTCATCGCCCCCGACCACCTGGGCTACGGCCACTCCGATGCACCCGCGGTCACCGAGTTCGACTACACCTTCGACGCCCTGGCCGACCTCACCGACGGCCTGCTGAACCAGCTCGGGGTGTCCCGCTACGCGATCTACGTCCAGGACTACGGCGCCCCGATCGGCTGGCGACTGGCCCTGCGGCATCCGGAAGCCATCACCGCGATCGTCAGCCAGAACGGCAACGGCTACGACGAAGGTTTCGTCGAGAGCTTCTGGTCCGGCGTGTGGGCCTACCAGCGCGAGCAGAACCCCGAGACCGAGGCCGGAGTGCGGACCGCATTGAGCCTCGACGGCATCAAATGGCAGTACCTGACCGGGGTTTCCGACGAAAGCCTGGTCAATCCCGACACCTGGGTGCACGACGCGGCGATGGTGTCGCGACCCGGCAATGATCTGGTGCAGCTCAAACTGTTCCGCGACTACGCCACCAACGCTCCCCTGTACCCGACACTGCACGAATACCTGCGCACCAGTCAGGTTCCCGTGCTTGCCGTGTGGGGTGAGGGCGATCCGATCTTCGGTCCCGACGGGGCGCGCGCCTTCGCCAAGGACGCCGCCGACGCCGAGATCCACCTGCTCGACGGCGGGCACTTCCTACTGGAAACCCACGTCGACGAAGTCGCGAGCCTGATCGACGGATTCCTGCAACGCCGGGTCGCCTGATGAAGCCGGCGGTGCTGGTGTTCGACGTCAACGAGACGCTCATCGACATCGACTCTTTGACGCCATATTTCGAGCGAATCTTCGGCGACCCTCAGGTCCTTCGCGAATGGTTCAACCAGCTGGTGATGTACTCCATGGCCATCACACTGTCCGGGCGATACACCGATTTCTTCACGCTCGGGCAAGCTGCGCTGCGGATGACCGGCGACATCCGCCACGTGGATCTCACCGAGGACGATCTCACCGCACTTGCCGACAGCATGCGCTGCATGCCGGCACACGCCGATGCCGCAGCAGGCTTGCAGCGACTTCTGGCAAACGGCTTCCGCCTCGTCACACTTACCAACTCACCACATCGCGACGAGCCGACCCCGCTGGAACGGGCCGGCTTGGGCAGTTACTTCGAGCACCAGTTCAGCGTCGACGGGCAACGCGCTTTCAAGCCGGCGCCGTCGCTGTACACCGGCGTCGCCGAATACCTGGGAGTGGCGCCCTCGGACTGCATGATGGTCGCCGCGCACATGTGGGACACCCTGGGCGCCCAGGCCGCCGGATTCAGCGGAGCACTCATCACCCGCCCCGGCAACGGTGTGCTGCGAGCACCGAATGTGCCCCAACCCACCGTCGTCGCATCAGATCTATTACAGCTCAACGAGATCCTGGAGAGACTCTCATGACCACAAAGATGCGCGCGATCGTTCTCGACGGCTTCGGTGGACTCGACCACCTGGTCTACACCGATATCCCCAAGCCCGAGCCCAAAGCCGGCGAGGTGGTCATCCAGATCAAAGCCTTCGGCATCAATCACGCCGAGATGCACATGCGCCGAGGTGAATGGGCCGAGGCCGCGGAGGTCAGCGGCATCGAATGCGTCGGCATCGTCGAATCGTGTCCGGGCGGCGAGTTCCCGGTCGGCGCCAAGGTCGCCGCACTCATGGGTGGGCTGGGCCGCACAGTCAACGGCAGCTACGCCGAGTACACCCGGGTGAGAGCGGCCAACGTCGCGCTGATCGACGCCGACTTGCCGTGGGACCGACTGGCCGCGCTTCCCGAGACCTATGCGACGGCCTGGACCTGCCTGTTCCGCAACATCGACCTGCAGCCCGGTCAGACCCTGGTGATCCGCGGCGCCACCTCGTCGTTCGGCCAGGCCGCGGTCAAGCTCGCGGTCAACGCGGGGGCGCGCGTCATCGCGACCACCCGCAGCCCTGAACGATTCGCACTGCTGGAAAGTCTCGGCGTCGCTCGCGCCGAACAAGAAGTGCCCGATCTGAGCGCACACATCGCCGAATCCGGCACCGTCGACGCGGTACTGGACCTGGTCGGCAACAGCACCATCCTCGACTCACTGGACATGTTGCGCCGAGGCGGAACCGCGTGCCTGGCGGGGTGGTTGGGTGGGCTCGATCCGATCCCGGATTTCAACCCGCTGCTGCAGATGGCCAGCGGCGTCAAGCTGACTTTCTTCGGCAGCTTCGTGTTCGGCTCACCCGGGTTCCCGCTGTCCGACGTGCCGTTGGGCGACATCGCCCGCCAGGTCGCCGACGGCGCGCTGGAAGCCGCGCCGTCGCGGGTGTTCACGTTCGATCAGATCCGCGAAGCGCATGAGGTGATGGAGTCAGGCGCCGCCGGCGGGAAGATGGTGGTTGTCGTCTGATGTGGCGTGTTGGTAGCGGCACTGCCGAAAGTGACGCCAGGGTCGTTGACCGCGAAGGTTTACGACCCTGGCGTCACTTTCGTTGCGAGATCAGGCCGCAGCGAGTTTGACCGCCTCGCTCACATCGGTACGCAGCTTGAGGTATTCCGGCGAGCGTCGCAGTTCGTGCGCGTCGACGCCGGTGCGCGGCAATTCCACCGGCAGGTCCAGCGCGATTTTCCCGGGCCTGCGCGTCAGCACCACGATCCGCGAACCCAGGAACGCCGCCTCGTCGGCACTGTGCGTCACGAACACCGTGGTGCGACCGGACTCCGCACTGACCTGACGGACGTCCTCCTGCAACCGCTCACGGGTCAGCGCGTCCAGAGCCGCGAACGGCTCGTCCAACAGGAACAGCGGGGTCTCGGCGGCGAGCGCCCGCGCGATCGCGACACGCTGCTGCTGGCCGCCGCTGATCTCCCAGATCTTGCGCTTGGCAGTACCTTCCAGACCGACACGTTCCAGCAGTTCCTCGCGCCGCTCCGTCCGTCGCTCCCGCGGCACGCCGGCGTACTTGAGCGCCAGATCCACGTTGCCGCCCACCGTGCGCCACGGAAAGAGCCGCGGCTGCTGGAACACCACACCCGAGGTGACCCCGGGCGTGGGGCGAAAACCGGACACCTCGACCTCGCCCTCGGACGGGGTCTCGAAGCCGGCGATCAGCCGCAACAGCGTGCTCTTGCCGCACCCAGAGGCCCCCACCAGCACCAGGAACGAACCGGGATCGACATCGAGATCCACCGGTCCGAGCGCGGTCACCTCATCCGAGCCGCGCCCGTACCGATGGGCGACGTTCTTGATCTTCAGGCCGCCCGATGCGTCACTGCTTGGCGAGGACATCCGGCAACCCCTTCGTGTAGACGGCGTCCTTGAAGACCTGCAGCGAAGCGGCCTCGGGGATCTGCTTCTGATCGGCGAGGAACTGCGACGCGCTCTGCAGGTTGGCGGCGATGTTGCCCGGTGCGCCATCGGTACCCAGCCATTCGGGAGACGCCACCTCGGCCGGGGTCAGGTAGACGCCCTGCTTGAGTTGTCCGGCAACATCTTCCGGGCTCAGACCGACCTCGGCGGCGATCGCCTTGGCCGCGGCCTGCGGATCGTCCTTGATGACGTTCAGCGCGCGGGCCTGCTGCTGGCGCCAGATGTCGACCACCTCAGGGTGGGCGGTCGAGAATTCGTCGGATACAGCGGCCAGGTCCAGCGTCGGCTTGCCGTCCTTGGCCAGCTGCCGGCTGGTGATCAGATCCTTGCCCGTCTTGCGCAGCTGGTCGAGCGTGGGCAGCCAGCTGTAGGCCGCGGCGATGTCGCCCCGGTCCCAGGCCGCCAGGATGGCCTGCGGCTGCAGGTCGATCAGCTGGACATCGTTGGGCGACAAGCCGTTCTGCGCCAGCGCGGCCAGCAGGCTGTAGTGCGCGGTGGACGCGAACGGTGTGGCGACACGCTTGCCCCGCAGGTCGGCGATCGAGTTGACGCCGGCGCCGTCACGAGCCACCAACGCCTCGTTGTCACCGGCGATGTCGAGCACGAACGCCACCTTGTACGGAATGTTCAGCGGCGCTGACAAACCGCGGGCCACCGGGCTCGAACCCAGGGCACCGAAGTCCAGTTCCTTGGCGATGAATGCGGTGTTCACGTCGGCGCCCGAGTCGAACTTCGTCCACTTGATGTTGTAGTCGGGCAGCGCCTCTTCGAGCCACTTGTTGTTCTTGACGATCAGATCGCCACTCGGAAAGGATTGGTAGCCAAGGCGAATGGTGGGTTTCTGGGAGTTCCCCCCGGAGTGGTCCACCGCGCAGCCGGCCAGTGCCACCGTCGCGGCAGCCAGCACTGTGACCAGCTTCGTCAATCTCATATTTTTCCTCTCCAGGGGACGGCCCGTCGTTCGACAGCCCGCAAACCTCCGTCGATCACCAGGCCCGAGATCCCGATGGCGAAGATCCCGACCAGCACGACCGGTGTGTTGTTGTAATTGCTTGCGTCCTTGACCAATCCACCGATGCCGGGGATGCCGTTGAACAGTTCGGCGGCCACCACCGACGAGTACGCCATGCCGACGGCCAGCCGGATCCCGGTGAAGGTCTCCGGCAGCGCCGAGGGCACCACGACGTCGCGGATGACCTGTGCCCGGGTGGCGCCCAACGCCCGGGCCGCTTCCTGCAGACCGACGGGAGCAGCGACCACGGCGGCCGTGGTGGCGACCGCGGCCGGCGGCAGCGCGGCCAGGGCCAGCAGCGTGATCTTGGGTGCCTCGTCGATCCCGAGCCAGATCACCAGCAGGAAGAAGTACGCCAACGGCGGCAGCGCACGCAGGAAAGTCAGCCACGGTTCGAGCACGCTGCGCAGCCATCCGACCGAACCCATGAGGAGGCCCAGGAGAACGCCGACGACCACACCGATCACCACACCGGCCAGTACGCGGCGCAGCGTCATGTAGAGGTGCTCGTAGAGCAGGTACCCCGCATAGCCGCGCGCGCCGTCATGGGTGGTCGAGACATCGATGAAGGCCCGCCAGACTGCCGACGGGTAAGGCACGAACGTCTGGTTCCAGATGCCTGCCCAGGCCACCGCCTGCCACACCACGAAGAACAGGACCACCGATAGAAGTGGCAGCGCGGACGTGGTCAGCAGCGTGCGCCACCGGTTTGACGGTGTGACCGCGCGCGGCGGACCGGCTTCGGCCTCGGGAGGAACGATGTCGACGAACACAGACACTGTGGGCAGCTTTCTGTTGCTGAAGGTAGTGGGGTGGCGATGGGCTTCAGCGACGACAGCAACCAGGCAGTGATCCGTTCACCTGGGTATTGGTACCGGTGAGCACCGGCGTGGTGAAGGTCTGAAATCGAGCTGAGTTTATTCACCCCGGTTGACACCGCTCCGGATTAATGAGTACGTTCATTAATGAGCGCACTCATTAATGAGGTGATCATGACAGGCCGACGGACGCGCAACATGCAGGACAAGCAGCAGCGGATCTTCGCTGTGGCGAGTGCACTGTTCGAAGCGCACGGATTCGAGCCCGTCACGGTGGCCCAGATCGCCGAGGCCGCCGACGTCGCGGCGGGCACCCTGTTCCGCTACGCGTCCTCGAAAGCCGAACTGCTGCTGATGGTCTACAACGACCAGTTCCGGCAGGCCATCGAAACCGGCATGCGCAACGCAGCCGACATCGACGATCCGAGCGCCGCGGTGTTCGCGATGGTGGCTCCCGTCATCGCCGAGGCCGCACGGCAGCCGAGCAACGCCACGGCCTACCAACGAGAGCTGCTGTTCGGCTCCCCCACCGAGCGTTTCCGGGCTGAAGGCCTCGACCACGTCATGCGGCTCGAGGATGCGATCGCCGCGCGCCTGATGCGCTGCCACCCGGCCGATCCGACCACCGACAACGAGCTGCGGGCCGACGCCGACCGCGCCGCCAGAAGCGTCTTCGCGGCACTGCATCTCCTGGTGGTCCAACCGTCGACCGGCGTGAAGTGGGGTGCTGACGGCGCCCACGAACTGCTCCAGCAGATCAACCAGATCGTGCTGGGGTTCCTGGCAACCACAACACCACGAGAAGGAGAGACATCATGACGAACTCCATCAAGAAGGTGACCGTGCTCGGGACCGGAGTGCTCGGTTCCCAGATCGCGTTCCAATCCGCGTTCAAGGGCTTCACCGTCACGGCCTACGACATCAACGACAAGGTTCTCGAGGCGGCCAAGGACCGATTCGCGAAGCTGGCCGAGACCTATGCCAACGAGGTACCCGATGCGCGTGACGGCAAGGCTCAGGAAGCGTTGAGCCGGCTCACGCTGACCGCCGACCTGAAGGACGCGGTGGCCGACGCCGATCTGGTCATCGAGGCAATCCCGGAGATCCTCGATCTGAAGCGGGACACCTACCAGAAGCTCGGGGAACTCGCCCCGGCCAAGACCATCTTCGCCACCAACTCCTCGACCCTGCTGCCCAGCGACCTCAAGGATTCCACCGGCAGGCCGGACAAGTTCCTGGCATTGCACTTCGCGAACCGGGTGTGGCAGTTCAACACCGCCGAGATCATGGGAACCACCGACACCGACCCGGCGGTGTTCGCCGAAGTGGTCGAGTTCGCCAAGGCCATCGGGATGGTGCCGATCGAACTGCACAAGGAGAAGGCCGGCTACGTCCTCAACTCACTTCTGGTGCCGTTCCTCAATGCGGCCGCCGAGCTCGCGGCCGGCGGCTACGCCGACCCCAGCGCCGTGGACGACACCTGGCGGATCGCCACCGGAGCACCCGTCGGACCGTTCCAGATCTACGACATCATCGGCCTCACAACGCCGTACAACATCATGGCCAACGGAGACGCCGAAGCTCAGAAGCTCGCCGCGTGGCTCAAAGAGAACTACATCGACAAAGGCAAGTTGGGCCTCGCCACCGGCGAGGGCTTCTACAAGTACAACTGAGGAGAAAGTGGGCGAGATGTATTACAGCAGTGGCAATTACGAAGCATTCGCACGCCCCCGCAAACCGCAGGGCGTAGAAGACAAAACCGCGTGGTTCGTCGGCGCCGGTTTGGCATCGATGTCGTCGGCGGTCTTCATGATCCGCGACGGACAACTCCCCGGCAACAAGATCACCATCCTCGAGCGGCTGAAGCTGCCCGGCGGCGCCCTCGACGGCATCAAGGAACCCGAGAAGGGCTTCGTGATCCGCGGCGGCCGCGAGATGGAGGACCACATGGAATGCCTGTGGGACCTGTTCCGGACCATTCCTTCCCTCGAGGTCGAGGGCGCCAGCGTGCTCGACGAGTTCTACTGGCTCAACAAGGACGACCCCAACTACAGCCTGTGCCGGGCCACCGAGAACCGCGGTCAGGACGCCCACACCGACAACAAGTTCGCGCTCAACGCCAAGGCGCAGAAGGACATCGTCAAGGTGTTCCTCGCGACCCGCGAAGAGATGGAGAACAAGCGCATCAACGAGGTCTTCGGTAAAGACTTCCTGGAGAGCAACTTCTGGCTGTACTGGCGCACCATGTTCGCGTTCGAAGAGTGGCACAGCGCGCTGGAGATGAAGCTCTACATCCACCGGTTCATCCACCACATCAAGGGGCTCCCGGATCTGTCGGCGCTGAAGTTCACCAAGTACAACCAGTACGAGTCACTCGTGCTGCCGATGTACCGATGGCTCCTGGATCAGGGCGTGACCTTCCATTTCGATACCGAGGTCACCGACATCGACTTCGATATCACCCCGGACCGCAAGCAGGCCACCAGGATTCACTGGATCAAGGACGGCCAGCCGGGCGGTGTCGACCTCGGCCCGAACGACCTGGTGCTCACCACCATCGGCTCGCTGACCGAGAACTCCGACGACGGCGATCACCACACACCGGCCAAGCTCAACACCGGGTCCGCCCCGGCCTGGGATCTGTGGCGCCGCATCGCGGCCAAGGACCCGTCATTCGGGCGCCCCGACGTCTTCGGTGGCCACATCCCCGAAACGAAGTGGGAATCGGCGACCGTGACCACCCTGGACCACCGCATCCCCGAGTACATCCAGAAGATCTGCAAGCGGGATCCGTTCTCCGGCAAGGTCGTCACCGGCGGCATCGTGACGGCGCGCGACTCGAAGTGGCTGATGAGCTGGACCGTCAACCGGCAGCCGCACTTCAAGCAGCAGCCTTCCGACCAGATCGTGGTGTGGGTGTACGGGTTGTTCGTCGACACCCCTGGCGACTTCGTCAAGAAGTCGCTGAGCGACTGCACCGGCGAGGAGATCACCCAGGAATGGCTGTACCACCTGGGTGTCCCCGAGGCCGACATCCCCGAGCTCGCCGCCAACGCGGCCAAGACCGTGCCGGTGATGATGCCCTACGTGACGTCGTTCTTCATGCCGCGGCAGGCGGGTGACCGTCCCGGCGTCGTCCCGGAAGGCGCGGTGAACTTCGCCTTCATCGGTCAGTTCGCCGAGACCACCCGCGATTGCATCTTCACCACCGAGTACTCGGTCCGGACCGGCATGGAGGCGGCGTATCAGCTGCTGGGTATCGAGCGCGGGGTGCCGGAGGTGTTCAACTCGACCTACGACGTCCGCAAGTTGATCGCCGGAACCGTCCATCTGCGTGACGGCAAGGAAGTGGATCTGCCCGTACCGGAGATCATCCGCAAGCGCGTGATCGGCAAGGTCACCGACAACGAGATCGGTGAACTGCTGGCCGAGTACGGGTTGATCCCCGGCAACAACTGAGGGCCGGCTCCGCTCAGGATGCCGACCGCGGCAGCGCCCGGATGGCGTACCGGGCGCTGAGCAGGACCAGCGTCGTAGTGACCACGAACAACGGCCAGCCCATCGCGAGCCGGGCCACCGCCAGCAGTCCGTCCTGCCCTGTGTCGTAGAGATAGTTCTGCACCAGGAATCGCGACCAGGACACTGTCGCCAGGACCGCGGTGACGATGTTGAAGACCAGCCGCACCCCGGGGACCTGGCGCCAGCTGCCGTCCCGGCCGGTGGCCCAGGCCCAGATCACCCCGACGAGGGGGCGTCTGACCAGGATCGAGCCGGTCATCACGATGGCCGATGCCAAGGACATCCAGATACCCGGGAGGTAGAAGTCCTTGGCCTGGCCGGTCACCAGGGCCAGCAGCCCGCAGGCCGCCACCCCGACGAATCCCCACACTGCGGGCCTGATCGATTCTCGGCGCAGCAACTGCCAACCGAATACGAGGGCCGCCGTCACCAGCGCGGAGATGATCGCGGGCACCCGTCCCGAGAGCGCCGAGACCGACGCGTAAACGGTGACCGGGAGCGCCGAGTAGACCATGCCGCTGACGCCCCCGACGCGCGCCATCAGTCCGTCGAGTGGGGAATCCGTCATGGGGGTGTGGGCCTCGCGTTCAAGATCGGGCAGGTCCCCACCGAGAGTACCGAGCTCAGCAGACCAGACCGGCCGGCTCGGTGCGCCGGGACCCCAGCAGAGCGGGCAGCTTCACATATCCGTGCAGATTGACCAGACCCCGCGGGCGCGGGGCCTCGGTCAGGCGCAGATCCGGATAGGCCTCGAACAGTGCGCGCAGCGCAGTCGCCCCCTCGATGCGAGCCAGGGCCGCACCGAGGCAGGCGTGGATGCCCGAAGCGAATGCCAGATGCTCGCGGGCATTGGAGCGGGTCACGTCGAAACGGTCCGGTTCGGCGAACACCCGCGGATCGCGGTTGGCGCCGCCGAGCAGCACTGCGACCATGTCCCCGGCGCGAACGCGTCGACCCTCGATCTCCACGTCGCACTGCGCGGTGCGCGCCGTCATCTGCACCGGGCTCTCGATGCGCAGGATCTCCTCCACCGCGGCGGGCCACAGGTCCGGATCGTCACGCAGCAGGGCGAGTTGGTCGGGGTGCTGCTGCAGCAGGACTATCCCGTTGCCGATGAGGTTGACGGTGGTTTCGAACCCCGCGCCGATGAGAAGCGCTGCGTTGGCGGCGAGTTCGTGGTCGGTCAGTGTGTGGTCGGCGGCCATCTTGGTGAACGGGTTGTCCTCGGCAGCGCCGGCGCGGACTTTGTCGAAGTGCTCGGCGAGGAATGCGCCGAGACCGCGCATGCCGTCGATGCCACGACGGTAGGTCCGCCACGGGATCCCGACGTCGAGCAGCGGCGCCCCGTCGTGACCCCACTCGAGCAGTTGCGCATGGGATTCGCCGGACAGACCGAGGATCTCGGCGATCATGGCAACCGGGAGGACAGCGGCGAAGTCCGCGATCAGATGGGGTCGAGGCGTACCTGCCAGCCGGTTGACGAGTTCTGCAGTCACCTCCGCCACCCTGGCGTCCAGCTTGTCGATCGCCCGCGGGGTGAAACTCTGCGCGACCAGCTGCCGGTACTGCGTGTGCGCAGGCGGGTCGACGATGACCATCGCGGGCGGCTCGACCGGATTGGCCACTTTCGGATCGGTCAGGTCCAGCAGCTGCTGCACGGGTTTCGGCATTCCCATCCCGGTGGGCGGGGTGACGCCGAACCGCTTGTCCCGCAGGATTTGCCGAGCCACCCCGTGGTCGACGGTGGCCCAGACGAACGGAGTCTTCACCAGTGGGCCGCGTCGACGGATCTGCTCCATCAGCGGATACGGGTCGATGCCCTTGCCGTGGCTGGAGATCAGCGCACCCATCGGATTACCCACCCGGCCCTGAAACGACATGAACGCCTTCGGTACGGCATGCAGTGCCGTCCAGCGGGTCCACAATCCGATGCTCATAACGCCCTCCCTCGTCGGCCCGGACAACTATGGTGAGACATGCGAGACATCGATACGCTCACTGTCTCGCTAGTCTCTTTGGTTAGGCTACGGCCATCGCGACGCACGGGCAAGGAGAGACTTCGTGACTTCCACGCGAACAGCGGACTTCGTGCGGCGCCTCGCCGAACCGGATCCCGCGGTACTGGCCCGCGTGCGCGACCCCGACGAGATCACCGCACGCATCTTGAGCGCGACGCTGGAACAGGCCGAGTTGGTCGGCATTCGGCGCACCACCATGGAGGACGTCGCGCGGCGCAGCGGCGTCGGGCGGGCGACTCTCTACCGCCGCTTCCCCACCAAGGACGTATTGATCGACGCGGTGGTGCTCTCCGAAGCACGGCGCTACCTGGATGGCAGTGCACAGGCCCGGGCCCACGCCGACACCCTCGAAGACCGCATGGTCTACGAGACCGTCTTCACGGTGACCTTCCTGCGCGAGCATGCGCTGCTCAAAAAGCTGCTACGCACCGAACCCGAGACGATCCTGCCCAGCCTGACCGTCGACGCAGGCGCCATCATCGATTTCGCCACCGACTTCTCGGTCGCGCACTTGCGCACCGATCTCTACGGGACCACCGAAACCACCCCGGCACAGGAACGTCACCTCCGAACCGTCGCCGAGTTGCACACCCGACTTACGTTGTCGTTCATCGTGACTCCGCACACCAGCATCAAACTGACCAGCCTGGAGGACACCCGCGACTACGTGCGCACCTACCTGCTGCCGATGGTGGCCGCCTCGTGAGGCAGGTGCAGGGACGGATCTGGCGCAACGGACAGCCGGTCGACGGCGGCTTCAAGTTCACGGATGTCTCGGACTGCCTAACCGACGAGGACACCTTGGTGTGGGCGGACATCTACGACCCCGATCACGAGGCACTTCGTGAACTGGCCACCGAGCTCGGGCTCAACATGTGGGCCGTCGAGGATGCTGTCGCACCCAAGGAACGCACGAAAACCTCGGTGTACCACACCCATACGTTTTTCACCGTGTACGCCGTGGACACCCGGGAGCCGGAAGCCGACGCGACACCCGACACGTCACTGTTGATCAAACATCGCATCTCGGCGTTCGTCCTGCCGCGAGGCCTGATCACCGTCCGGCTACCCAGCTCCAACGGTGAGTCCACCGAGTTCGACATCAGCAAGGTGTCGCACCGCTTCGACGACCTCGGCGGCCAGCGGTACGGCGTCGGGTCGCTGGTCCACGCGCTGCTCGACGTCGTGGTCGACGGACACTTCGAGGCTGTCGAGGCGCTCGACGACGCCATCGAAGGACTCGAGGACGAGTTGTTCGCCGACGGCGGTCCACGACGCGGCCTACAACGACGCACCTTCCAACTGCGCAAGGACCTGGTCGAGCTGCGGCGGGTGGTGCTACCCATGCGTGAGGTGGTCAGCACCATCCAGCACCGGCGGATGGACTCGTCCACCTCGCCCGACCTCGACCCGCTTTACGCCGACCTGTACGACCACGTGTTGCGGGCCTCGGAATGGACCGAATCGCTCCGCGACATGGTCACCACGGTGTTCGAGACCAACCTGTCTCTGCAGGACGCGCGGCTCAACACCGTGATGAAGAAACTCAGCGGCTGGGCCGCCATCATCGCGGTGCCGACGGCCATCACGGGCTTCTACGGCCAGAACGTCCTGTATCCCGGGATCAACACCGCCGTGGGGTTCGTCGCCAGCTCCATTTTGATTGTTGTGCTGGTCATCCTGTTGTATGTGATGTTCAAACGTCGTGACTGGCTGTAGCCGCACCAGGGCCAGCAGTCACATCCCCCAAAAGGGGCATGCGCGTTATCTGAACACAAGTGCGACACTCTTCCAGGCTGAACGAAGAGGCCTGGACACATAGAACGGAGCGGATTCGATGCTCATCGGGATCCCGCGCGAGTCCCTACCTGGGGAAACGCGCGTCGCCGCCACCCCGCAGACAGTCGGGCAGATCATCAAGCTCGGCTACGCGGTAGTCGTAGAAACCGGCGCCGGTGCTGCCTCGAGCTTCTCCGACGCGGCCTACGTCGACGCCGGTGCCGAGATCGGTGACGCGTGGGACGCCGACGTCGTGCTGAAGGTCAACGCCCCCAACGATGACGAAGTTGCCGTCCTCAATGACGGAGCGACTCTGGTGAGCTTGATCTCACCCGGGCTCAAGCCCGAGCTGGTCGAGAAGCTGTCCACCCGGCCGATCACCGTGCTGGCCATGGACGCGGTGCCGCGTATCTCGCGTGCCCAGTCGCTCGACGTGCTGTCCTCGATGGCCAACATCGCCGGCTACCGCGCAGTGGTCGAGGCCGCCCACGCATTCGGCCGGTTCTTCACCGGTCAGGTGACCGCTGCGGGCAAGGTGCCGCCGGCCAAGGTGCTTGTGGTGGGCGCCGGTGTGGCCGGTCTGGCCGCGATCGGCGCCGCCGGCAGCCTGGGCGCGATCGTGCGGGCCACCGACCCCCGACCCGAGGTCGCCGATCAGGTCGCCTCGCTCGGTGGCGAGTACCTGTCCGTGGCCAACGAGGCCGCCGAGGTGTCGGCCACCGGATACGCCAAAGAGATGGACGACGACTACAAGGCCCGCGAGGCCGCGTTGTACGCCGAGCAGTGCAAGGACGTCGACATCATCGTCACGACCGCGCTGATCCCCGGTAAGCCCGCGCCGCGCATCATCACCGCCGAGATGGTCGCCTCGATGAAGGCCGGCAGCGTGATCGTCGACATGGCCGCGGCCAACGGCGGCAACGTCGAGGGCACGGTCAAGGACCAGGCGATCGTCACCGACAACGGCGTGACGATCATCGGCTACACCGACCTGGCCGGCCGTCTGCCCGCCCAGGCCTCCCAGTTGTACGGCACCAACCTGGTGAACCTGCTCAAGCTGCTGACCCCGGACAAGGACGGCAAGGTCGTCCTTGACTGGGACGACGTGGTGCAGCGCTCGATGACCGTGGTGCGCGATGGCGAGACCACCTGGCCCCCGCCACCGGTGCAGGTCTCCGCCGCGCCGGCCGCCCAGCAGGCTGCGGCCGCCCCGGCGGTCAAGGAAGAGAAGCAGCCGATGTCGACCGGGCGCCGGCTCGGCATCACGTTCGCCGCCGCGGCCGCCGTGTTCGCCCTGATCGCGCTCTCACCCGCCGCGCTGCAGGTTCACCTGACCGTGTTCGCTCTGGCGATCGTGATCGGCTACTACGTGATCGGCAACGTGCACCACGCGCTGCACACCCCGCTGATGTCGGTGACCAACGCGATCTCGGGAATCATCGTGGTCGGTGCCCTGCTCCAGGTCGGCCACGGCAACACGCTGGTGACCGCGATCGCGACCTGCGCGATCCTGCTGGCCAGCATCAACGTATTCGGCGGCTTCGCGGTGACGCGTCGCATGCTCGCGATGTTCTCCCGTAGCTAGAACCTGCGTGCCCACAAAGACTTTGGAATGGATTCCATGTTCACCCTAGAAAACGTTGCCACGGCCGCCTACGTCGTCGCGGCACTGCTCTTCATCCTGGCTCTGGCCGGACTGTCCAAGCACGAGACCTCCCGTGCCGGAAACACCTTCGGCATCACCGGCATGGCGATCGCCCTCATCGCGACCATCGCGCTGGCCTTCGACCGCGAGATCGAGCCGCTGGGCCTGGCCCTGTTGATCGGCGCCATGATCGTCGGCGCCGCGATCGGCCTGTGGCGCGCCAAGGTCGTCGAGATGACCGGCATGCCCGAACTGATCGCACTGCTGCACAGCTTCGTCGGTCTGGCCGCGGTACTGGTCGGCTGGAACGGCTACCTGGACGTCGAGAACGCCCCCACCAGCCACGAGGCCGTGAAACTTGCCGCCGAGGGCATGACCGGCATCCACTCGGCCGAGGTGTTCATCGGCGTCTTCATCGGTGCCGTCACCTTCACCGGCTCGATCGTGGCGAACCTCAAGCTGTCGGCCCGCATGAAGTCCGCGCCGCTGATGCTGCCCGGCAAGAACTTCCTCAACATCGGTGCGCTGGTCGTCTTCGCCGCACTGACCGTCTGGTTCGTCGTCGAACCGCACCTGTGGCTGCTCATCGCCGTCACCGTGCTCGCGCTGCTGCTCGGTTGGCACCTGGTCGCCTCGATCGGCGGCGGCGACATGCCCGTCGTGGTGTCGATGCTCAACAGCTACTCGGGCTGGGCCGCCGCAGCATCGGGCTTCCTGCTCGGCAACGACCTGCTCATCATCACCGGCGCCCTCGTCGGCTCCTCCGGTGCCTACCTGTCGTACATCATGTGCAAGGCGATGAACCGGTCGTTCATCTCGGTGATCGCCGGCGGGTTCGGCATCGAAGCCGGACCGGCCGAGGACAAGGACTACGGCGAGCACCGCGAGATCAACGCCGAGGGTGCGGCCGAGCTTCTCGCTCACGCCGACTCGGTGATCATCACCCCCGGTTACGGCATGGCCGTGGCCCAGGCCCAGTACGGTGTGGCCGACCTGACCCGCAAGCTGCGTGAGCGCGGCGTCAACGTCCGCTTCGGCATCCACCCCGTCGCGGGCCGCCTGCCCGGCCACATGAACGTGCTGCTGGCCGAGGCCAAGGTGCCCTACGACATCGTGCTCGAGATGGACGAGATCAACGACGACTTCGACGGCACCTCCGTCGTGCTCGTGATCGGCGCCAACGACACCGTCAACCCGGCTGCGTCCGAGGACCCGTCCAGCCCGATCGCCGGAATGCCGGTGCTCACGGTCTGGAACGCCGACAACGTCATTGTGTTCAAGCGCTCCATGGCCTCGGGTTACGCCGGTGTGCAGAACCCGCTGTTCTTCCGCGAGAACACGCAGATGCTCTTCGGCGACGCCCGCGACCGCGTCAACGACATCCTGGCGGCGCTGCCCGCTGCGGAACGCGTCTAGGTTCTCTGCCGAGCAGTCCCCCGTAAGCGGGAGATCCCCAGTGGAAGCCCCCTATTTCCTTGGAAATAGGGGGCTTTCGCGTCTGCCCGCGGAGAGACAAGGAGATCGTCCATGAAAATCGTTGTTCCGCAATGGATGCAGCCGATGTACGACGCCCACCATTTCGCGCCCGCGGTGATCGACGGCGACCACCTGCGCTGCTCGGGGATGATCGGGATGCTTCCCGACATGTCCGTTCCGGAGGATCCACGGGCCCAGTTCACCCAGGCCTTCTCGAACCTGCAGGGGCTGTTGGCGGAGGCCGGGCTGACGTTCGCCGATGTCGTCGACATCACCAGCTACCACGTCGGCCTGCAGCAGCATGTGCAGGTTTTCGGCGAGGTCAAGGACGAGTTCGTGCCCGCGCCGTATCCGGCCTGGACGGCTGTCGGCGTCACCGAGCTGGCCATGCCGGGCGCGCTGGTCGAGATCCAGATCGTCGCGCGGATGCCTTGAACGCCAACCGCTCCGACGCACTCTCCGTGAGGTGAGCGGGTCGGAGCGGTTGGGCCGTTCGTGAACTACATGTTCGCCCTGTCGTCGTCGATCCTGTCCTGATCGTTGACGCTCTGCACGTCACCGTCGAGGTCAGAGGTGATGTGGCCCGTCATCGTCCGCTGAAGCTTGTTGATCGTGGCGTCCGCCTTGAGGTATCCGGTGTGCTCACCCGTGACGGTGATGTAGGCGAGGTAGCGGATGGATGACTGGCTGGCGGTGGTATCGGTTGATTCGGTGCCGTTGAGGATCATTCCCTGCTCATTGACGTAATCGGTGTAGGTGACGGTGCGGACGATGTGGCCCGTCGTCGCATCGGTCGCCTCGGTGACCACTGCGGTGCCGCCGCCGGCACCGGCATACGTTCCGGTCGGCGGCAACGGTGCTGTGCTGGGCACGTATGTCTTGAGTTCGGGAGCCCACGTCGGATCCGGGGTGGTGCGATCACCCGCCACGGGGCCGACGCTGGTGGTGTAGTTCACCTTGGCGATGACCAACCGGGTATCTGTCGCATCAGCCCCGCTGGCCTCCCAGAATGCCACCGCATCTCCGGTGTTGTTCCAGCTCGCCATGCTGCGGGCGGTGTATCCGTCGCCGTCGACGAACACCGGGATGCCGTTCTCGCCCTTGAGGTCATCCTCGATCGCGATGACCCATTCCTGGTTCGTGATATTGGTGGAATCCCCGGTTCCCCGGTACGCCTCGTACACCGCGCCCTGGATGTCCGCCGGCAGGAACGCCGGTCGGACGATCCGCGACATCGGCGTCAGCGCGTCGTACCCTCGGGTGCTGCCGACCGCGATCCACTGCCCGTTGGGGGACATGTCGATGTCCTCGTCGTAGTCGAGGTTGCCGGTCAGGCGGGTCACCTCTCCGGTCTCCAGGTCGACGACGATGTCGTCGACGTTCCCCGCCTCGTATCGCCCACCGAGGATGATCACGCCCTTGCCGTCCGGGGTCCACTGCTTGCCCTCACCGACGGGATAAACCACCCTGGCATCGGCGATCTCGTAGCCGGCGTCGGTTCGTTCCAGCCGGCCCACCACCGGTACCGCGGTGATGAGACCTTGCGGGCTCATCTGGATCTGGCTGAACAGCACGTGCGTCCCGTCGGGGGAGATGCGCATCTCACGCTGAGGGTCGAGGACGCGTGTCCCCGCGGGCGGGGTGATGACGGGAACCAGTTGTTTGCCGTCAGCTGTCTCTTCGTAGACGACGTAGGAGTTCGGGCTCGTCGTGACCTGAATCATCAGCCGACCCGAACCATCCTGGAAAGGAACGACTCTCGACAGGCCGGCAGTGACTTCGGTGGACACGCCGCAGGTGATGCACTCGACGTCGTTGCCGTCGACGCTGATCCGATAGATCTCCTGGCGGCCCCCTTCTGCCGGCGTGGCCCCGAAGTAGATGGACTGGCCGTCCTCGGAGAACCGCGGGGTGTTCGGGTTCTTGATGCCGTCGGAGAGATCCAGGATCACCCGCTCGACGGTCGGATTGAGCACCGTGAGGTCGACGTCTTTCTGCGCGGTGCGCGGCTTGAACAGCGCCAACAGGTTGATCCGGTTCCCGTCGGTGACCGACACCGTGAACGTATCCGTTTGCGCCGCATCATAATTGATGTCATCGGGGGTGTAGGTGAACTCACCGGTCTGCTGATCGATGGTCACCGTGCCATGCTCGGGGGCCTTGGTGACCGTGTACGTCAACGCGTCACCCTCAGCATCGGTCACACCGATGTTGCCGGTCACCGTCTGGCCGGTCTGCACCGTGGTCGTCGGATTGCTGACCACCGGAGCCTGATTGAACAGATTGCGCCGCACCCACCCCAACACGGCCCACGCCATCGGAGTGAACGGGTCCGGAGCATCCGGAGACGGCGCCAAGAACGGATTCAGCAGATTCGTCACAATCCCGTTGAGCAACCCCGCCGGATCAGTAGGCGCAGCCACCTGAGACCTCGGCGCCACCGCAGCCGTGGCGATCTGCGCATTACTCGCAGTCGACACCGCCAACGACCTGGCCTCGTACACGGTAGACGCCGACTTCGGCGCAGCGAGCTTCTCGCTGAGTTGTTCGCTCACCTTCTCGGTGATCGTGCCGGTGACCTGTTCCACCCGCTCGAACGATCGCTTGACCGTGTCATTGATGTTCACCGGACTCAGTGACGCCGGGGGCTGGGCGGTATCTGAGGTGCGCGCCGACGCGGTGCTCGGCTTGCGGTCCTTGCCCACCGAGAGGTCCAGCACGGTCGAGCGAACCTTGTCAGGTATCGACGCCAGCGCCTTCAAGGGCACATCGATCGCCTCCTCGAACCTCGCCTGCTTTCCTGGTTCCTTCTGTGCCCCGGCACTTTCGGCAGCGGGCGCAGAATCAGCATCGTTCGCGCGTGCTCCGCCACTGCTGCTGACCGTCACTCCGGGCGCCAGGTCCTTGGTCAACGATGTCTTGCCGGCCCGCTTCGGCTTGGTGGTCTTCTTGGCCCAGCCCTTACCGACGGTGGGTCCGGTCTTGGTCCTGTCGCCGGCCCCGTCCCCCGCGCTCGGCTTCGCCGTCGTTCCGGTGGACGCTGCACCCGACGATGTGGAATTCGTCGAGCTGGATGTAGCGGAATCCGACGAAGACGTACCGGTGGCGTCGGCCGAGGCGACGCCGTAGCCACTGGCTACCGCGGCGACCAGCCACCCCGCCACCACGACGCCGCCGTATGCGCCGATCCTCGCGGTAGTTTGAGTTGGTGTCCGAGGCGAAGCGAACAGGGGATTGACGAGGGGATTACTAGCGGTCATGGCGTGGCTCCGATGCCCTAGATGCCTATTTAATTTCTGTGACGAACTTAATAGCAGCATATTGTTGAGACCGTCAAGGAGGTTCTGCTGAAACGGTCAGAATCGACGCGTCAGGAAGCGCAGGTGCTGCACCTGCTGCACCGCCAACGTGTCGTTCACCTGTTGCGGACCGAGGGGCCGCTGGCCCGAGCCGACCTGGCAGATCGGCTCGGTCTGAGCCGACCGTCGATCACGGCCATCGTCAGTGAACTGATCGATGACGGGACCCTGATCGAACTGGATTCGCGAGTCGAGGGCCCGGGCTACCGCGGTCGCCCCCGCAAACTTCTCGGCTGCAACCCGCAGGCGCGTCGGGTGCTCGGTATCTGGATCGACGAGCGTCGAGCGCGCATCGTCGTCGCCGATGCGACGGGCAACATCTCCCACGAAGAAGAGACGCCCACGGCCGGGAGAACCTCCGCATCCGTGATCCGGTCGATCACCCGCATCGCACATCAACTGATCGACGACCCCGCCGTCGGCGCCGTCGCCGCAGCCGGCATCTGCCTGCCCGGATTCATCGACAGCACAACGGGATTCGTCGTCGAGTCGAAGGCTCTCGGCTGGTCCGAGGTGGAACTGGGCAAACCGATCTCACGCTCTCTCGGAATTCCGACCGCGGTGCTGGATTCGACGCAGGCCATGACACTTGCCGAGACAATCGCCGGCGAAGCCAGAGAGGTGCGCTCTGCGCTCCTGCTCGATTGCGGCGGCCATGTCAACGTCGGGTTGATCATCGGCGGACGACCATATTCCGGCGCCACCGGAGTCGCCGGAGCCATCGGACACACGCCGATTGCCGGCAGCGACGCGCAATGCCTGTGCGGCAGAACCGGTTGCGTCGACGCCGGTATGTCGCTACACGCGATGCAACCCGTCGCCCCGCAGACCGAAAGTGTGCCGCTGAAGGACATCGACCTCGACGCCGTCGCACAGGAAACCAGTCGAAAACCGGCCGCCCAGAAGATGATCCGCGACGTGATCGACCGGATTGCGCACACCGCGATCCTCACCGAAGCACTCTTCGATCCGGAAGTCATGATCCTCTCCGGGCTCATCACCGAGTTCGAGGACCTCATCGTCGCCCTCGAATCGCGTATCGACGAGATCAGACCACCCGAGAGGCGTGGCCGCACCACCACCGTGCGCTCACAGATCGGCCGCGACTACCGGGTCGCGGTCATCGTCGCCCTGCAGCAACTCGATCCCGACATCGCCGGGCTGTTGCACACCCCGGCTTCGTAACGCGCCGGGGATCGCCTCCCACCGAGCAGAGAAACTAGGATGTGCAAGTATGCCGGTTGATCGCCTCCTTCCCTCTGACGACGCTCGTGACCTCATTGCGCTGACCCGCGATGTCGCCGACAAGGTCCTGGACCCGATCGTCGACGAGTACGAACGCGACGAGAAGTACCCCGAAGGGGTCATGGCCCAACTCGGCGCGGCGGGGCTGCTGAGCCTGCCGCAGCCCGACGAGTGGGGTGGCGGTAGCCAGCCCTACGAGGTGTACCTGCAGGTTCTCGAGGAGATCGCGGCGCGGTGGGCCGCGATCGGCGTCGCGGTCAGCGTGCACAGCCTGTCCTCGCACCCACTGCTGGCCTACGGCACCGAGGAGCAGAAGAAGCGCTGGCTGCCGGACATGCTCTCCGGTGAGCAGATCGGCGCCTACAGCCTGTCGGAGCCGCAGGCCGGCTCCGATGCCGCCGCCCTGAACTGCAAGGCCACCCGCGACGGCGACAACTACGTCCTCAACGGCTCGAAGGCGTGGATCACCCACGGTGGAAAGGCCGACTTCTACACTCTGTTCGCCCGCACTGGAGAGGGCTCCAAGGGCATCTCGTGCTTCCTGGTCCCCGCCGATCTCGAGGGCCTGAGCTTCGGGAAACCCGAGGAGAAGATGGGCCTGCACGCGGTCCCGACCACCTCGGCGTTCTACGACAACGCCCGCCTGCCCGCCGACCGGCTGATCGGCACTGAGGGCCAGGGCCTGTCGATCGCGTTCTCCGCGTTGGACTCCGGCCGGCTCGGCATCGCTGCCGTCGCGGTCGGCATCGCCCAGGCCGCCCTGGACGAAGCGGTCCGGTACGCCAACGAACGAACCACGTTCGGCCGCAAGATCATCACAGCTTATCAGTAGTTAACTACACAATGTGGGCGCACAATGCGTGTTGAACTGCGTATTTATCGTCG
>NZ_JBZTYL010000034.1:0-199666 GCF_058536225.1 Mycolicibacterium arcueilense | reverse complement strand
CGGCGGTGCACGGGGTGCGCAGGATCCGGTTGGGGATCGGGTAGTCGTCGGTGGCGTCGGCATTTGCGATGCCGGCGCCGGCCAGGCTGGCGGCCACCGCGCAGGTGGCGACGCCGGTGCGGATCAGGTTCTTGACGCTGGTGCGGTTGGACATGGTGCTCCCAGGGTTGGTTAGTGCGCGGCCTGTTCGTAGACGAAGCGCTGATCGGGGCAGTAGTAGTTGATGGCGGTGCCGGTGAACTGCCACGACTGGGCGTCGGTGCTGTCCTTGGCCAGTTGCTTCTTCACGAAACCGACCAAGTCCTGGGCGGTGTGGTCGACGCCGTTGTGCAGTCGCTTGCACATGATCTTGGCGATCCAGGCGTTGTAGTCCCGCTGCCCGTAGATACCGAAGGTGTGCAGCTCATTCGCGAAATCGGTGTCCGGATCGGCAGCGGCCGGTGCCGCGACGGCGAGACCGGTTGCGGCGCAGATCGACAGGGCAATGATCAGGCGTTTCATCAGGCCAGGGCCTCCTCGGGGTCTCGCTGGACGGGCTTCGGCCACGGTTGTGGCAGCGGACGCTGACGCACCCGCTGAGGCCACCAGAACCAGCGCCCGAGCAACGTGGCGATGGACGGTGTCATCAGCGACCGGACCACAAGGGTGTCGAACAGCAAGCCTAAGCCGATCGTCGTTCCGACCTGACCGATAACGATCAAACTGCTCACCGCCATCGATCCCATGGTGAAGGCGAAGACCAGGCCTGCGGAGGTGACCACGGCGCCGGTACCGACCATGGCCCGGATGATTCCGGTCTTCAGCCCGGCGTGGATCTCCTCCTTTATTCGTGACACGAGCAGCAGGTTGTAGTCCGCACCGACGGCCAGCAGGACGATGACCGACATCGGCATCACCATCCAGTGCAGTGGGATACCCACGATGTGTTGCCAGAGCAGTACCGACAGGCCGAAGGCCGAGGCAAGGCTCAACACCACCGTGCCCACGATCACCGCAGAGGCCACCACGGCGCGGGTGAGCACCAACATGATGATGAAGATCAGGATCAGTGCCGCTGCGGCCACGATGATCAGGTCGTAGTCGGCACCCTTCTGCATGTCGTAGTACGTCGCCGAGCTGCCGCCGAGGTAGATCTTGGCCCCCTCGAACGGTGTGCCCTTGATGGCGTCGGTCGCCGCGACCTTCATCGGTTCGATGCGTGCGGTGCCTTCCGGCGTCAGCGGATCACCCTGGTGAATGATGGTGAACCGCACCGCATGTCCGTCAGGCGACATGAACAGCTTGAGGCCCCGCTGGAAGTCGGCGGTCTCGAACGCCTCCGGCGGCAGGTAGAACGAATCGTCGTTCTTGGCCGTATCGAACGCTTCGCTCATGGCGGTGGCGGTGTTCTGCATCGCCATCGTCTGGTCCTGCTGGGCCTTCTGCACCTGGTACTGGTTCAGCAGCATCTGCTTCTGATGCTTCATCGACTGGATCTGCCGCGGCATCGTGGCGACCATCTTGGGCATCAGGTCGGCCATGCGCTGCATCTCGGGAACGAGGTCCTGGAAGTCGTCGGACATGGTGTTGATGCCGTCGAGGGCGTCGAATATGGACCGAATGGACCAGCACATCGGGATGTCGAAGCAATGCGGTTCCCAGTACAGGTAGTTGCGGAGCGGCCGGAACTGGTCGTCGAAGTCCGCCAGGTGATCCCGGACGTCGTTCATGTCGCTCGACGTCGTCTTCATCTTGTCGGCCATGCGCTGTGACACCGCAGCGAGATCCGTCTGGATGCTCATCATCTCGGTCATCGCGTCGATGCTGGTCTGCAGATCGTCAGCTTGATCGAGGATGTTCTGCAGATTGGTCTGCGCGTAGTCGTTGTTCATCAGCTGGGTCGTGCCGCTCTGGCCCAGCGTGTACGGGATCGTCGAGTGCTTGATCGGATCGCCGTCGGGACGGGTGATGGTCTGCACCTGGGCGATGCCGTGCACGTTCTTGAGGGCCTTGGCGATCTTGTCGATGACCAGGAAGTCGGCCGGGTTCCGCAGATCGCGGTCGGACTCGATCATCATCAGGTCCGGGTTCATCTTGGCCTGCGAGAAGTGCCGGAACGCAGCGTCGTATCCGATGTTCGTCCCCACGTCCTTGGGCAGGAAGATGCGGTCGTTGTAGGTGGTGTGGTAGCCGGGCAGGGCGAGCAGGCCGACCAATGCTGCGACGATGGCGCACACCAGGATTGCGCCCGGCCAACGGACGGTGGCGGTGCCGACCCGGTGCCAGCCGCGGGACTTCGAATGCCGCTTGGGCTCGAGGATCTTGCCGAATCGGCTGGCCACCGAGATGACGGCCGGACCCAGGGTCAGTGCCATGGCGACCACCATGGTCATTCCGATCGCCAGTGGAATGCCCATGGTCTGGAAGTACGGCAGACGCGTGAAGTGCAGGCAGAACGTCGCACCGGCGATGGTCAGACCCGAGGCGAGCACGACATGGGCCGTGCCGTGGAACATGTCGTAGTAGGCCGCTTCCTTGTCCTCGCCGGCTCTTCGTGCTTCCTGATATCGGCCGATCAGGAAGATCGCGTAGTCGGTGGCCGCGGCGATGGCCAAGGTCACCAGCATGTTGGTCGCGAACGTCGTGAGACCGAAGAAGTTGTGATAGCCCAGTAGCGCGACAAGTCCACGGGCGCCGGACAATTCGAGCACGACCATCAACAGCACGATCAGTGTGGTGATGATCGATCGGTAGACGCCAAGCAGCATCACGGCGATGACACCGAAGGTGACGAGCTCGATCAGCTCCATGCTCTCGTCGCCGACGATGTTCTGGTCGGTGCTGGACGCGGCCGATCCGGTCACGTACGCCTTCACGCCATCAGGCGCGGGGCTTTCGGTGGCGATGCGCCGCACCGCCTCGACCGACTCGTTGGCCAGCGTCTCGCCCTGGTCGCCGGCGATGTAGACCTGCACGTAGGCGGCCTTGCCGTCGCGGCTTTGGGCGCCCTTGGCGGTCAGGGTGTCACCCCAGAAGTCCTGCACATGCTGCACGTGCGTGGTGTCCGCGCGCAGGTCACGAACCATCTGGTCGTAGAACACGTGCGCTTCAAGGCCCAGTGGCTTGTCGCCTTCGAGGACGACCATCACCGAGCTGCTGGTGTCGTACTCCTGGAACTTCTTGCCGACTTCTTTGATGGCGATCATCGACGGTGCGTCGTTGGGACTCATCGACACCGCGCGCATCTTGCCGACAACCTCGAGTTGCGGCACGACGGTGTTGAGCAGTGCCACGATCACGATCCAGATCAGGATGATCGGCAGGGCGAATGCCCGGATGAATCTCGGGAGCATCGGGTGCGGAGGTGCCGCATGGCGTCCCGTCGGGATGGCGTCGGTCGGGGTCTCGTCGGTCTGGGTTTCTTCCTTGCGGCCGATCATGCTGCCTTCACAAAGCAGAAGGTTTGTGCGTTCAATCCAGTAGCCGTTCTCTCTTCTTTGACCTCGTCATCGACGGTGACTCGGCAACTGATGCTGCTTCCGTCGCCTTGCGCCATGATGTTGGGCTGCACCGACGGCAATGTGGTTTGCAGGGTCAAAGACCATGGCAGCGGCACGGTTCCGGTGCGCTGGGGTTTGCCTTCGAGGTCCATGTAGTTGATGACGGCGGTGCCGCCCGTTCCGAAGATCTCGTACTTCACGAACTTGGGGTTGAAGTCTTCGGCGTTGTCCGAGGTGGTGTCGGTGATAATCACCGGATGTGCGCCGAAGACCTTGCGGACGTTCATCACGATCAGCACGCCGGCCCCCATCGCGATGACGATCAGGACGGGGAGCCAGATTCGGCGGATTGCCTTCATCGCGACGGCCCCGAGAGGAGGCCCGCGGCGGGCGTTTCGATGACAGGTGTCACTGGTGGGCCTCCCGACGTTTTCGATGCGATCGCGACAACCCTGCTGTTAGGCGGCCTACGCACTTCGAGGCGTAAAGTTATCCGAATAAGTGGATAGGATCAATCCACTTATGACGCCGCTCACTTTGGACTGAGAGATATGACCGAGGAAACAAGACCCGCGCTGCGCAAGGACGCGGAGCGCAACCGTCAGCGGGTGCTCGACGCTGCGAGGGAGCTGTTTGCCGAGAAAGGTCTTGAGGCGACGCTCAACGATGTGGCGCGCTACGCCAATGTCGGGGTGGGCACGGTGTACCGCCGGTTCGCCACGAAGGAAGAGCTGATCGCGGCCATCTTCGTCGACGGTATGGAGCAGCTCACTGCGCTGGCAGAATCTGCGCTGCAACAAGAAGATTCATGGCAGGGATTCGCCTGGTATGTCG
Source organism: Mycolicibacterium arcueilense (assembly GCF_058536225.1). NCBI lineage: Bacteria > Bacillati > Actinomycetota > Actinomycetes > Mycobacteriales > Mycobacteriaceae > Mycobacterium > Mycolicibacterium arcueilense. The sequence continues at coordinate 195,353 of NZ_JBZTYL010000034.1, read as the reverse complement.
ACAAGATGTGCGAGATCACGGCGACTGACCGGGGATTGCGGGAAATCGCGTTCAGCAAGGCCTATGGGTGCGACCGGGTCAAGGCCTGCCAGGAGCAGCTCGTCCCGGTGTTGACCAAACTGGTCGAGCGGGCTCAACGCGACGGGTATCTACGTCCGGAGTTGTCGTCCACGGACATGCCGATCTTCGGGCTTCTGGCCGGCACGGTCAGCGAATTCGCCGGCAATGTCGATGCCGAACTGTGGCGTCGCTACGTGGCCATTCTGCTGGATGGCATGCGCTACCACGCCGGCCAATCGCGCATTCCGGTGAAGGCGCTCGACAGTGATGAGCTCGACATGGCGATGCAGTCGTGGGAGCCGGCCGGGCCGCCGCGCTGACCGGCACGATGTCGGGACGTTTCGGAAATGCCTGTGCGGGCACAATATCGACGTGGCTATCTACGGTGACTCGGACGTTGGTACAGGACAATTGTTTTGCGGGGTCGAGCTGGCCCGCCGTATCGAGAAGGCCGAGTCGGACCTGATCGTCGCGGCGACCCGGGCCGCAGGCGATCGTGGTGCCGACGGGTTGGTGTTGCCGGTCGCCGGCGGATTCGCGTGTTTCGCCGAGGCTGAGTCGCCGATGAACAAGCTGGTCGGCCTCGGCTTCGACGGTGTGCCCGACGAGGCCGTGCTGGGCGAGGTCGAACGGGCCTTCGCGGCCAGGGGCAGCGAAACCCGGGTGGAGCTGTCCAATCTCGCCGATCCCGAGATCACCGCGCTGCTGTCCGGCCGCGGCTATCGCCTCGCCGAGTTCGAGAACGTCCTCGGCCGCCCGATCGGCGTCGAGGCACCGTTGGCGACGGAGGTGGACGTGCGCCGGGCCGCCGATCTCACCGCATGGGTGAACGTCGTGGTGGAGGGCTTCGCCCATCCCGACGGTGAAGGCGCGGTCAGTCATGAGCAGTTCCCCGCCGACATCATCGAGCGCGCCGAGCGTGACATCGAAAAAGCCGGGGCCACACCGTATATCGCATTGTACGGCGGAGCGGTCGCGGGCGGCGCGATGATGCGGCTGGCCGACGGGATCGCGCAGTTGGCGGGAGCGGCGACGGCACCGGCCTTCCGGCGCCGTGGCGTGCAGTCAGCGCTGCTGGCGGCCCGGTTGGCCGAGGCTGCCGATGCCGGATGCGAGATCGCCGTGGTGACGACGGCGCCTGGCTCGAAGTCCCAGCACAACGTGCAGCGTCGAGGATTCCAGCTGCTCTACACGCGGGCGATCCTGGTGAAACCGGCTGCGGCGGTTCAGTAGAGCATCGTGCGCAGGTTGTCCTCGCGGTAATACGCGTCGAGTTCGTCTTGGGTCTGGTCGGGTTTGAAGGCCTTGGCCATCTGGGCCACCGAGGGTGCCGCCGTCGGATTCCAGCTCTCGGGCTTCCACGCCTCAGAGCGCAGGAACGCCTTGGGGCAGTGGAAGAACACCTCGTCGACGGCGATCTCCAGGGCCAGGATCGGCCGCTTGCCGTTCACCACCATGGTGTCGAAATAGTGGGCGTCCGAAAGGATCCGCGCGGTGCCGTTGATGCGCAGGGTGTCGCCGCGGCCGGGGATGACGAACACCGTACCCACGTGCGGGCGCTCGAGGACGTTGAGGTAGCCGTCGACGCGCCGGTTGCCGGGCCGTTCCGGGATGGCGATCGTGGTGTCGTCGAGGATCTGGACGAAACCCGGCGGGTCACCCTTGGGGGAGACGTCGACGCGGCCGTGCGCATCGGTGGTCGCCACGAAGCCCAGCGGCGACTGCTTGAGCCAGACCTGCTGCGCTTCCGACAGCCGGGCGGTCACCTTGTTGGCGGCGGCCGCGGTGGGCTGGCCGACGATGGCGCGAAGGTCGTCCACTGAGGTCACTTCTCGGCGCATGGCTCCATCATGCCCAAGCCGCAAGTGAAATTCCGGCTCCGTAGTTCCGGCGACGCTCCCGCGAGAACAACGCAGTGGTCGTTCTCCGTGGCGGGCAGAGCCATGGCGTTGTTCTGGGCGTCGCTGCGCTCAGCTGTAGCGGGCCGACAGCGCCCGGCGGTCCAGCTTGCCGATGCCGCGACGGGGCAACTCGTCGACGATGTGCACCTCGCGCGGTGCCGCGGTGGCATCCAGCGTCTGGGACACCTGGGCCCGCAGCTCGGCCAGGTCGGGGGCGCTCGAACCCGGGGTCAGCACCAGCGCGGCGACCACCCGCTGACCGAGCCGCTCGTCGGGGACCCCGAACACCGCGCAGTCGGCGACCGCCGGATGGCCGGCCAGCGCCGATTCGACCAGTTGCGGCAGCACCGTCAACCCTCCGGTGCTGACCGCGTCGTCGACCCGGCCCAAGACCCGGAGCGCACCCGAATCATCCACGGCACCAAGATCATCGGTGCGGAACCAGCCGGGCTCGGCGAACGGATCGGGTGTGACCGGGTTGCGATACCCCTTGGCCACGGTGGCGCCGCCGAGCAGGATGCGGGAGTTGTCTATCCGCACCTCCACGCCGTCGAGCGCCACCCCGTCGTACACACAGCCGCCCGCGGTCTCGCTCATCCCATAGGTGCGGACCACGTTCACCCCCGCCGCCCGGGCCCGTTCGGCCACACCGGCCGGCATCGGTCCGCCGCCGATCAGCACGGCATCGAGTTCGGCCAGCGCTTCCGCGGCGGCAGGGTCCTGCAGGGACTTGTCCAGCTGTACCGCCACCAGTGAGGCGTACCGGCGCCCACCGGCCAAAGCGGCCACCGCCGAAGGCAACTCGCCCGGGTCGAAGGAGGCCGGAATGGCGACGGGCGTGGTGCCGGCCAGCGCACTGCGCACCAGCACCTGCAGGCCGGCGATGTGATGGGCGGGCAAGGCCAGCAGCCACCGGCCCGCACCCCCCAACCGGGCGTGGGTGGACTCGGCGCTGGATCGCAACGCCGCCGCGGTCAGCAACGCGCCTTTGGGTTTGCCGGTGGTGCCCGAGGTCGAGATCACCAGGGCGACGTCGTCGTCGATCTCCTCGCCGGCGCGCAAAGTGGTTGTCAGCAGGGAACTCTGACGTTCATCGTCTGCGGGCACGGGCAGGATCGCCGACTCGCGCCCGGTCAGGACGTCATCGAGGACCGCCAGCAACGGGTCCGTCGCAGATCCGACGGAGACGGGGCGAAGAACGGCTATGCCGGGCCCCCTGGCTCTTTCGGGTCGTCGCTGTCGGTGCGGCCGGCCTCATCGGTGTCGACGGAGTCTTCGGGGTCGCGCGGATCGTCCAACGGCCAGCCCTTGGCGGCCAGCCGTTGCCGTACCCGTTCGACGTCTTCCACGCGGGGCAGCTCGTCGGTGATCTGGGTGATGAGCACCCCGATGTCGATGTGATCGAAATCACCGCGATCGATGAGATCCCGTGCGACTGCTTTGACTTCGTCGTTGGTCAGGCGCCGGGTCAGCAGCGCCAGCAGCGGCACCCGGTCTGGTCCGGGCACCCCCTCGGGGTACCCGGCATTCAGCCAGGCCGCGATCTTCGCGAGAAAAGCGTTCACTGTGCCTACTCCTGATGCACCCGAGCGAAGTTCCACCGGACATACGAGTTTGAGCCGGAGGACCGCATTGATGTTAGTGGTGCCGGCCGACTCTGGCTCGCAGTGAACTTATAGCCCGCTCGGGGATCGGCAAACCGCCCCGGCGAACAATCCGGGGTGAGCAGATGAACACTCGGTGAACTCATTCGGAGCGTATTCGAATTCCCAGCTCAGCGAGGTGTTTCCGGCTGGTCAAAAACGCCAATGGTCCTACAGAATTACCGCCATGAGCGCTGAGCTGATCGTCCTGGTGCTGTTGATAGCAACAGCACTGGCCTTTGACTTCACAAACGGCTTTCACGACACCGGCAATGCCATGGCCACTTCGATCGCCACGGGGGCGTTGAAGCCCAAGACCGCAGTGATCCTGGCGGGTGTTCTCAATCTGGTCGGCGCGTTCCTCTCGGTCGAGGTGGCTGTCACGGTCACCACATCGGTGCTCAAGATCCAGGACAGCAAGACAGGGTCGCTGGTTTCCGGCATCGACGCCTCGACGGGACTCACGATCATCTTCGCCGGCCTGATCGGCGGTATCCTCTGGAATCTGCTGACCTGGCTCTTCGGCATCCCGTCCAGCTCGTCGCATGCGCTCTTCGGCGGGCTGATCGGCGCCGGGTTGGCAGCCATCGGCCTGTCGGGGGTCAACTGGTCCGGCGTCCTCCAGAAGGTGCTCATCCCCGCGATCGCGGCGCCGTTCATCGCCTGCCTCGTCGCCGCCGCCGGAACCTGGCTGGTCTACCGCATCACCCGCAACGTGCTGAAGAAGCGTCGCGAGCAGGGCTTCCGCTGGGGCCAGATCGCCACCGCCTCGCTGGTCGCACTGTCGCACGGAACGAATGACGCCCAGAAGACCATGGGCGTCATCGCACTCGCCCTCATCACCACCGGCCACCTGACCGGCAACGTGAAGGAAGACGGCCTGCCGTTCTGGATCATCGCCTCCTGCGCGCTGGCCATCGGCCTGGGCACCTACATCGGCGGCTGGCGCGTCATCCGCACGCTGGGCAAGGGCCTGGTGGAGATCGAATCCCCGCAGGGGCTTGCCGCCGAAGCATCCTCGGCCGCAATCATTTTGAGCTCGAGCGCCGCGGGTATGGCGCTGTCCACCACTCACGTCGCCACCGGCTCGATCCTCGGTAGCGGCGTCGGTAAGCCCGGTGCCGAGGTGCGCTGGGCGGTGGCCGGACGCATGGCGATGGCGTGGCTGATCACGCTGCCCGCCGCCGGGATCGTCGGCGCGCTGGCCTTCTGGCTGTCGCACGGTGTCGAGGCGCTCACCGGTGCCGCGCTGGCCGGCGACGGCCTCATCTTCCTGATCCTGGTCGCCCTGTCCGGGTACATGTGGTGGCGCGCCCAGCAGCAGAAGGTCGACCACAAGAACGTCAATGCCGATTGGGATGACTCCACCAACTCGGTGGTGCCGGCCGAGGTACGCGAGGCCGGGAAGCCCGCCAAGCCCGCCACCACCGCCGACAAAGCCGCAGTCTGACCGGATCTAGCTAAGGAATCAGCTGATGATTTATGTGGACTCCATCTTCAAGGTGCTGGTTGTGGGGTTGATCCTCGGAGCCGGTCTGCCTGCGGTGTTCGCCACGGGTCTGGTGGCCTACTCGAACGGCGCCGGCGGCACCCACGAGGACGGCACCGTCGTGGCGCCCAACCCTGCGCTGAAGGTCCTCGGTCTGGCGCTTTTCACCATCGTCGCCGCGGTGATCGTGATCGCGATCCTCTGGATCACCAAGACCACGATCATTCATCACTTCGGATTCAACCCCGTCCCGTTCATTCCGGGTAAGTGAGCGCAGCATGACCGAAACGACGAGCTTCCTGGACAACGTGCTGAGCTGGCTGCGGGCCGGCTATCCGGAGGGTGTGCCGCACAAGGATCAGTTCGCCCTGCTGGCGTTGCTGACCCGGTCGCTGTCCGAGGACGAGGTGGTCCGGGCCACCCACGACATCCTGCGCTCCTCCGACGGAGACAGCCCTGTCACCGACGACGAGATCCGGGGCGCGGTGCAGAACGTCATCGACAAGGAACCCCTTCCCGAAGAGGTCAACCAGGTCGCGGCGCGGCTGGCCTCGGTGGGTTGGCCGCTGTCGACCCCGACGCGCTGAGGCCTGCGCATCGCCGATTTCTGCAGCAGGGCTGCTGATCGTGCCGATCGACAACCCAGGGGTGGAAAACGGCGCGCTGGCTCAGTCGCGGGTGTCCCGGCGCAGGGGATGAGTGTCGGGCACCTGGACGAAAATCAGGGTGATGCCGTCGGGATCGGTCACGTGCATCTCGTGTAGTCCCCACGGTTCCTGGGTCGCGGCGCGGGCGATGGCCACGCCGCGGCTTTCCAGTTCAGCCTGCGTGGCGTAGACGTCGCGCACCTGCAGCCAGAGTGCCCCGGGAAACACCCCGGGTTCGGTGGGACTATGGTGCCCGGCCAGCTCGATCAGTGACTGGCCCGCGTAAAACACTGTGCCTGCACCGTATTCGCGGGCGATGGCCAGGCCGATCCCATCGCGGTAGAACTCCACTGACTTCGGGTAATCGACCGGTCGGATCAACATCCTGCTGGCCAGGATCTCCATAGCCCTTGTCTACCACCGCCGGGTGCCGGCCGCGGTGCGACACGTCAGACCGGTTGGACCCGTTGCCGTTTCATCACGGCGTCGACCAGACCGGGTGCCACGGTGTTGAGCGCCTTGGCGGTCACCGCCATCCGTGGCGCGATCTGCACCGGTCGGGTGCGCGCCGCGGTCAGCATCCAGTCGGCGGCCTCGGCAGCCGACAGCCCGGGCAGCCCGTCGTAGGCCCGGGTGGGGGCGATCATCGGGGTCTTCACCAACGGGTAGTACAGCGTGGTGGAATGCACGCCGACGGAGGCCCATTCGGTCTCGATGACCCGGCTGACCGCGGCGAGCGCTGCCTTGGACGCGTTGTACACGGCGAACAGCGGTGAGGATTCGTTCATCACGCCCCAGGTGGCGACGTTGATGATGTGCCCGTCGCGACGTTCCCGCATGCCCGGGGCCAGGCCGCGGATGAGGCGCAGCGGCGAGTAGTAGTTGAGCGTCATGGTGCGCTCGACGTCGTGCCAGCGGTCCAGCGATTCGGCCAGCGGCCGCCGGATCGACCGCCCGGCGTTGTTGATCAGGATGTCGACACCGCCGAGGTCACGTTCCACGGTGGCGACGAGCTCGTCGATGGCGTCCAGGTCGGACAGGTCCACCGCGTGGGCGCGGGCGTCGCCGCCCTTGGCGGAGATCCGACCGACCAGGTCGTCGAGCAGTTCCTGACGGCGGGCCACCGCGATGACGGTGGCTCCCTTCGCGGCGAACTTCTCCGCTGCGGCCTCGCCGATGCCCGACGAGGCGCCGGTCAGCAGGATGCGCTTGCCTGCGACATCGATATCGTCACGGGCCTGCAGCCGTTCGGTCAGCGGCGGGCGCATGCTCGTCAACAGCACCTGCTCAGAGAGTCGGCGCAGCGGGTTCTTGCTCATCCGCCGAGTTTAGGTCGCCTACCTTTCCGCGATGACTTGTGGGCGCCTCCCGAGTCGATACCGCTATGACCATCACCGGCAAGCTCGACCAGCGCTTCAGCGAGGCGACCGAACCGACCACGTGGCCGGCCGCCGCGGCCGCACTCGAAGCTGCCGGGCTGTACTGGCTCACTACCGTGCGCGGCGACGGGCGGCCGCACGTCACACCACTGGTCGGGGTGTGGACCGACGATGCGTTCGTGTTCTGCACCGGGCCCTCCGAGCAGAAGGCCCGCAACTTGCAGGCGGGTGCGGCCGTCGTCGTCACGACCGGAACCAACACGTGGAATGCGGGCCTGGACATCGTGGTCGAGGGGACCGCCGCGCGGGTGACCGGTCGGCAACGGCTGACTGCCCTGGCCGATGCCTACCGGAGCAAGTACGGCGACGACTGGGATTTCGATTGTGACGACGAGGTTTTCGATCCGGACGGTGAGGCTGCGATCGTCTACCGGGTCAGCCCGGCCAAGGTGCTCGCGTTTGCGAAGTCACCTCATGGCCAGACGGGTTTCCGCTTCTAACCCCGCGATTTCGGTGCGTTTGGTAACGCCTAGCGTTACCAAACGCACCCAAATCACTCAGAAGTAGCGCGGGAAACCGCTCCAGTCCGGATCGCGCTTCTGCAGGAACGCGTCGCGGCCCTCGACGGCCTCGTCGGTCATGTACGCCAACCGGGTGGCCTCTCCGGCGAACACCTGCTGGCCCACCAGGCCGTCGTCGATCAGGTTGAACGAGAACTTCAGCATCCGGATGGCCTGGGGCGATTTGCCGTTGATCTCGGCCGCCCACTGCAGGCCGACCGCCTCCAGCTCGGCGTGGTCGACGACGTCGTTCACCGCGCCCATCTGGTACATGGTCTCGGCGTCGTAGGCGCGGCCCAGGAAGAAGATCTCGCGGGCGAACTTCTGCCCGGTCTGGCGGGCCAGATAGGCGCTGCCGAAGCCGCCGTCGAAGCTGCCGACGTCGGCGTCGGTCTGCTTGAACCGGGCGTGCTGGCGGCTGGCCAGGGTCAGGTCGCAGGTGACGTGCAAGCTGTGGCCGCCACCGGCCGCCCAGCCGTTGACGAGGCAGATCACCACCTTCGGCATGAAGCGGATCAGCCGCTGAACCTCGAGGATGTGCAGTCGTCCGGCCCGGGCCGGGTCGACGGTCTCGGCGGTCTCCCCGTCGGCGTACTGGTACCCGGAGCGGCCGCGGATGCGCTGGTCCCCGCCGGAGCAGAAGGCCCAGCCGCCGTCCTTGGCCGACGGGCCGTTGCCGGTCAGCAGCACCACGCCGACATCGGGGGACATCCGGGCGTGGTCGAGGACGCGGTACAGCTCGTCGACGGTGTGGGGCCGGAACGCGTTGCGCACCTCGGGCCGGTCGAACGCGACCCGCACCGTGGGCTGCCGGGCGCCGTCGGCGACGTGGCGGTGGTAGGTGATGTCGGTCAGATCGTCGAAGCCGGGCACCGGCTCCCAGGCTGTCGGGTCGAACGGGTTGTCTGCACTCACGTGCTCGACTGTAGAGCGAGGGCAACTCGACGTTTCACAGGTACCGTCGCGGGGTACCAAACCTGGCGCGATGATGCGTACAGCGCATCACCAGATCAGAAAGAGACGACGTTGACCACAATGAAGAAGTCGGCAGGTGTGTTGTTCTCGGGGTTGGCTGTCGGCCTCGCACTCGTCGGATGTTCACCCGCGATCACCGGTGGTGACACCAAGTGCAAGGACTTCATCGGGCAGGACGAGAAGACCCAGGACGAAGCCGTGTCCAAGATGCTCAAGGACGAGAAGGGCAGCGATCCAGCCCAACTCGAGATCACCGGCACCCGGATGGCGGTGCAGGCCTTCTGCCAGACCGTGGGCAAGCAGGACTCCAAGATCAAGGAAGCCCCGCACCTGAGCTGACGGGCAGGTTCTAGATCGGGTCCAGCCGGAACACCGGGCAGCGCCCGGCGAGAGCTTCGAACTCGTCCGGATTGGGCCCGGTCACCAGCCCGGCATTGCGCATGAACCCGACACCGGTCGGAACCAGGACGGGGAATTGGCGCAGCAGTGGCCGGGCCTGCTCGACGGGGATCTCCACCACCCGGACTCGCTGGTCCTTGCGGCCTTGGTGCACGGTGGCCTCGCCGGCAGCGCGGGCGTTGGCGGCCCAGTCGCCCTTCGGCAGCCCGCCGACGATGTAGCGGTGCCCGTCGACGGTCATCGGGGTGACAGGTGTCGACCGGGGTTTACCGCTCTTGCGGCCCGTCACCGTGAGCACCACGGGACCCTTGTCGCCGCCGACGCCGAGCTTGTTGAGCCCGATCATCACCTTGTTGACGTATTTCAGCCACCACGGTGGCCTGATGCGGTCGTCAGCCATGACTCCACACTAGGCGCGGATACCGACAGCCTGCAGGGCCGTGATCAGCCCGTCGGGCCGCTGCGCGGTGGGCAGCGGATCGACCAGTGCGAACTGGCAGCCGACGGCACGGGCACCGCCGTCGGCCTCCTCGCTGTCGCCGACCATCAGCGCGTCCTGCGCCGGCACGCCGAGGCGCTGCAGCGTCGTGGTGAAGATCGCCGGGTCGGGTTTGACCGCGCCCACTTCGAAGGACAGCACGAACTCGTCGACGTGCCCGGCGGCGCCGATCGCGGTGAAGGCCGGACGCACATCGAATGCGATGTTGGACACGACGGCCGTCCGGAGTCCTTGTGCCTTCAGGTGTTTGAAGACCCGCGGGGTGTCGGGATAGGCCGTCCAGCTGGCCGGATCGATCACCCGGTTGTACAGCGATTCGGCGTGATGGTCGGGCAGTCCGGATTCCCGCAGCACATGCAGATAGGCCTCACGGTGCAGGTGCGGGGCCAGGTCCCGGTTGGCCCAGGCCCGGTACTGCTCGTCGGTCATCGTCACGGAACGTCCGGTCGGGGCGGTCAGCCGGCGCATCAACTCGGCCTGCACGTGGCCGTCGACCTCGCGTTCGTCGACGGCCATCCCGGCGAACCAGCTGTCCTGTTCCTCGAGGCGGAACAGGGTCCCGGAGAAGTCGAACAACACCGCCGACACCATGTCCGCCATCGTGCCACGACCGCGGCCGGGATCAGCCGCGTTCGCGGATTGCCTTGTTCGCCAGTACGTCTCGCTCGCGCTCGTTGTCGGTCAGGGCGGCGGCCCGGTCGAACTGTTCGGCGGCCTCGGTGTGCCGGCCCAGCCGGGACAGCAGTTCGCCGCGCACGCTGGGCAGTAGGTACGAGCTGTCCAGCCCCTCTATCCCGTCGACGATCTCCCATGCCTCCTGCGGGCCGGAGCGCATGGCGACGGCCACGGCCCGGTTGAGCTGCACCACCGGGGACGGGGTGATCTGCAGCAGCGCGTCGTACAGGGCGACGATGCGCGCCCAGTCGGTGTCGGCCGCCGTCGGGGCCACCGCGTGGCATTCGGCGAGCGCGGCCTGCAGCGCATACGGGCCCCAACCACGTTGCTGCCGTGCGGCGCCGGAGCGCTCAAGGGCTGTGATGCCGCGCTGAATCTGGGCCCGGTCCCAGCTGGCTCGATTCTGGTCCTCCAGCAGGATGGGTCGGCCCTCGGCATCGGTGCGCGCCCCAAAGCGTGAGGCCTGGAACTCCATCAGGGCGAGCAGGCCGTGGACCTCGGCTTCATCGGGCACCAGTGCGGCCAGTACGCGGCCCAATCTCAGGGCCTCGGTGCACAATTCGTCGCGGATCCAGCGCTGTCCGGCGGATGCCGAGTAGCCCTCGTTGTAGATCAGGTAGATGACCGAGAGCACGGCCGACAGTCGGTGCGGGTATTCGTCGCGCGGCGGCACCTCGAAGGGTGGGTTGGCTTGTGTCAGGGTCTTTTTGGCCCGGGTGATGCGCGCGGCCGCGGTGGCGGTCGAGATGAGGAAGGCCCGGGCGATCTCCTCGGTGCTCAACCCGCCGACCATGCGCAATGTCAGCGCGACCTGGGCCTCACGCGACAGCACCGGGTGGGCGGCGATGAAGATGAGTCGCAGGACGTCGTCGTCGATCCGGTCGGGGTCCCAGGCCTCGTCGACTTGCTCGGCCAGATCGTGGGCCAGCACCGCGTACTTCGCGTCGAGGCTTTCCGCGCGCCGCCAGTGGTCGATGGCCTTGCGTTTGGCCACGGTGGTCAGCCAGGCGCCGGGGTTGCGCGGCACGCCGGTCTGCGGCCACTGCGTGAGGGCGTCGAGCAGTGCGTCGGAGGCGAGATCCTCGGCCAGACCGACATCGCCGACGGTGCGGGTCAGCGTGGCCAGGATCTTGGCCGCCTCCATCCGCCAGACCGCGTCGAGCGTCGCGCGCATGTCGACGGAGGTGGCGGGCTCGGGCACGTCGGGCACCTCACCCATTCTGCCGAGTGTCACGCCAGAGTGGCGCTCAGGCTTGAGCGCCACTCCAGCGTGACAGAAGAGGCAAGGAGGGCCCGGAAAATCAGCCGATCGCTCGGGCAGCGCCCTCCCAGAACTGGGCGCGCACGGCCTTCTTGTCGGGCTTGCCGAGTGCGGTCACCGGCACGGAGTCGACGACGATCACCTGCTTGGGCGATTGCACCGAGCCCTTGCGGTCCTTGACCGCGGCCTGGATCTCGGCGGTCACCGTGGCCACCGCTTCGTCGCTGGAGTCAGCGTCGGGACGTAGCACGATCACCGCGGTGACGGCCTCGCCCCACTTCTCGTCGGGGGTGCCGATCACGCACACCTGGGCCACCGAAGGATGTTCGGCGACAACGTCTTCCACTTCACGCGGGAACACGTTGAACCCGCCGGTGACGATCATGTCCTTGACCCGGTCGACGATGAACCAGTAGCCGTCCTCGTCTTCGCGGGCCATGTCGCCGGTGTGAAGCCAGCCGTCGCGGAAAGTCTCCGAGGTGGCGTCCTCGAGTTTCCAGTAACCGCCGGCCAGCAGCGGGCCGCCCACACAGATCTCGCCGACCTCGCCCTGCGCAACAGGCTGGCCGGACGCGTCCAACAGCGCGGTGCGCGCGAACAGGGTGGGCCGGCCACAGGAGGTGAGTCGCTTCTCGTCGTGGTCCTTCTTGCCGAGGTAGGAGATCACCATCGGGGCCTCGGACTGGCCGTAGTACTGCGCGAAGATCGGCCCGAAGCGCTTGAGCGCCTCGGCCAGCCGCACCGGGTTCATCGCCGAGGCGCCGTAGTAGACGGTCTCCAGCGAGGACAGGTCGCGGGTGTGCGAGTCGGGGTGGTCCATCAGGGCGTAGATCATCGACGGCACCAGCATGGTCGCGGTGATGCGTTGTTCCTCGATGACGCGCAGCACTTCGGCCGGGTCGAACTTGGTCAGCACCACCAGTTCGCCGCCCTTGACGATGGTCGGCGTGAAGAACGCCGCGCCGGCGTGCGACAGCGGGGTGCACATCAAAAAGCGCGGGTTCTCGGGCCACTCCCACTCGGCGAGCTGAATGGTCGTCATGGTGGAGATCGACCGCACCGTGCCCATCACGCCCTTGGGCTTGCCGGTGGTGCCGCCGGTGTAGGTGAGACCGCCGACGTGGTCGGGACTGAGTTCGGCGGCAGCCAGCGGCACCGGGGAGTACTTGGCGGCCTCGGCCGTCAGATCGGAGACCGACGCGCTGGACGCGGCCAGGGCTTCGGGCACCGGGCCGATCGTCAGTACCTGGCGAAGCGAGGGCACCTTCTCCAGCAACCCCAGGGCCCGCTCCACGAACGCCGGCGTCGGGTCGATGATCAGGGTGGTCACCTCGGCGTCGGCGAGCACGTAGGCGTGATCGTCCAGCGAACCGAGAGGGTGTAGTGCCGTGCGGCGGTAGCCCTGGGTCTGGCCGGCGCCGATGATCATCAGGACCTCGGGCCGGTTCAGGGACAGCAGGCCGACGCCCTCGCCGGTGCCGGCGCCGAGCGCCTCGAAGGCCTGAATGTACTGGCTGATGCGTTCCGCGAGCTCGCCACCGGTCAGGGTGGTGTCGCCGAGGAACAGCACGGGCTTGTCCTTGTTGCGCTTGAGCGCACCGACGGTGAGATGGCCGGAATGGATGGGATGGTGCAGCAGCGCATCACTCATGAACTACAGACTAGAACGTGTTCCAGAAACTGCGGAGCCGATCCCCCGATGTGGGATGTAACACAAGGTCGCCGCGGACCGAAATGCAGGTAGTGCGCTACTCGTGTCCACGAAGTTCGCGCTGCTTAATGTCTGAGATGTGGGGGGCGGAGCCGGGCCCCGGCGGGTTAGGGACCGCCGGGGCCTGTGCTCGGATCAGCGGTTGGCGGCGGCGCGGGCGGCCTTGGCCGCTTTTTCCGCGAGGTCGGCCTTCCACTGGATTTCCTTCTGGACCCACTCGTTGTCCTGCGGAAACTCTTCGGTCTCGCTGACCCGGCGGACCTCCAGCTTGACGCCGCATCCCAGCGGGCACTTCCGGGCCCACTGCTTGGCCTCCTCCTTGGAGGACACCTCCAGGATCCAGAACCCGTTGAACAGTTCCTTGGCCTCGGTGTACGGCCCGTCGGTGACCACCGGGGGATCGGTGTTGAAATCGACGACGAAGCCCTCGTCGGGATCGGTCAACCCCTCGCCGGCCAGCATCACACCGGCCTTGATCAGCTCTTCGTTGTAGCGGCCCATCTGGGCGATGATCTCGTCGAAGTCGATGTTCTCCTCGGCCATCGCGGCCTCGGCCTCGGGGGTGGACCGCATGATCAGCATGTAGCGCGACATTGTGTGTCTCCTTCTTGTGTCGGGAAGGGGCTCGGCCTATCGTGCCCTCGTTAGTGCGTCGAATGGCACCACGCGAAAATCGACACGGGGCCGAAAACTTTTTGAAATTTTCTGTTCGACCCCTATTTCCGAGGACGCACCCGGGCGAACCTCGCCACGCTCTAGCATCCGGGCATGACCAGCCCGAGTGAGTCCGCCGATCTCGTCCTCTACGGAACCATCCTGACGGTCGACGACACGCAGCCCACCGCCGAGGCGCTCGCGGTGTCGGGCGGGCGCATCGTCGCGGTCGGCTCCCGGGCCGAGGTGGCCGGCTGGGTCGGGGAGCGCACCGATGTCCGTGATGTCGACGGCTGCGTCATGCCGGGTTTCGTTGAGGCACATGGTCATCCGCTGATGGAGGCGGTGGCACTGTCGGGCCGTATCGTCGACATCCGCCCGGTCACCTTGCCGAGTGCGGGCGAGGTGCTCGACGCGATACATGCCGAGGTTGCCCAGCGCGGAGCCGATGGTGCGTTCCTGAACGGCTGGGACCCGTTGCTGCAGGACGGGTTGCCCGACCCGACCCTGGCCTGGCTGGACGGCGTCGCGCCCGAGACGCCGCTGGTGCTCGTGCACAACTCGGGCCACAAGGCCTTTTTCAACAGCGCGGCCGCCCGACGTGCCGGGCTGACCCGAGACACTCCGGACCCCAAGGGCGCCAAGTACGGGCGGACGGCCGACGGTGAGCTCGACGGCACCGCCGAGGAAACCGGGGCGGTGTTCCCGCTGCTCGGCGATGCCATCTCGGCCCGCGACTATCCGGAGATGCTGGCCGCCGAATGCGCGCGGCTGAACCGGGCCGGCTTGACCACCTGCTCGGAGATGGCATTCGACCCGATGTTCCGGCCGTTGCTCGCGCAGTTGCACGACCAGTTGACGGTGCGGTTGCGCACCTACGAGATGTCGACCGCCGCGCTGCACACCGACGCCAGCCCGGCCGAGGGTGACGACATCGTGCGCCAGGTCGGCATCAAGATCTGGGTCGACGGGTCGCCATGGGTGGGCAACATCGACCTGACGTTCCCGTACCTGGACACCGATGCCACCCGGACCATCGGCGTGGTGCCCGGTTCGTGCGGCCACGCCAATTACACGAAGGAACAGCTCACCGAGATCGTGGGCACGTTCTTTCCGAGGGTTGGCAGCTGGCCTGCCACGTGCACGGTGACGCGGGCGTGGACACCATCCTCGACGTCTACGAAGAAGCCCTGCGTGCCCATCCCCGCGACGATCACCGGCTGCGGCTGGAACACGTCGGCGCCATCACGCCCGAGCAGTTGCAGCGCGCGCACGGCCTCGGGGTCACGTGCAGCCTGTTCGTCGACCATCTGCACTACTGGGGCGACATCCTCGTCGACGGGCTGTTCGGTCCCGAGCACGGCGGGCGCTGGATGCCCGCGGGCTCGGCCGTGGCGACCGGCATGAGGATCTCGCTGCACAACGATCCGCCGGTCACCCCGGAGGAGCCCCTGCGCAACATCAGTGTGGCCGTCACCCGGACTGCGCCGAGCGGGCGGGTGCTCGCCCCCGAAGAGCGGCTCACCGTCGAGCAGGGGATCCGGGCGCAGACCATCGACGCGGCGTGGCAGTTGTTCGCCGACAACGTGATCGGCTCACTCGAGGTCGGTAAGTACGCCGACCTGGTGATCGTCTCGGCCGACCCGCGCAAGACTGCCCCGGAGAGCATCGCGGACCTGGAAGTACAGGCCACATTCCTGGCTGGGCAGCAGGTTTATCCGAAAGCCGGTTGACGGCTGGGGCGCCATGGCACGCTCTGGACATGTCAGATTTGCCGGCTCCGCAGTTTCTCGACGAACGCGCCGCCCACTGGGCGGCCACCAAACCTGACGAGGAAGCGGTCACCTATCTGAGCCGCAGCTGGACGTGGTCGCAGTGGTACGACAGGGTCCGGCGGTTGGCCGGCGCGCTGAGTGCGTGGGGCGTCGGGCGTGGTGACGTGGTCGCCTTCCTCGACAAGAACCACGTCGCGTGTGTCGAGATGACGCTCGCGGCCGCGTCGCTCGGTGCGGCGAACGCCATCATCAACTTCCGGCTCGCCGCCGACGAGTTGGATTACGTGCTCAACGACTGCGGGGCCAAGGTTCTTGTGGTCGGCGAGGAACTCCGGCCGGGCATCGATGCCATCGCCGATCGGCTCACGTCCGTCGAGCACATCGTGACGGTGACGCCCGAGGGTGGTGACGGCGACGAGTACGAGGCGCTGCTCGCCGGTGCGTCGCCGGTCGGACGCTCGGCCGATGTCCAGCCCGACGACACGTGCATCATCATGTACTCGTCGGGTACCACAGGCAGGCCCAAAGGCATTGCGCTCACCCACTCCAACGTCATCGCCCACACCATCAACGCGTTTGAGGGCTGGACGCTCAGCGCGGGGGACAAGAGTCTGGTGGCCATGCCGCTGTTCCACGTCGGTGGGTCGTCCTACATGCAGTGGGGGCTGTATCACGGGGCGCCGACGTACATGACGCGTGATGTCGACGGCATGGCACTGGCCGGTGGCATTCTCGCCGGGGCGAACCGGACGTTCCTCGTGCCTGCCGTGCTGGCCAAGGTGTTCGACACCGGCGAGGACGCAGTGAAACTCTTCGGTGCGTTGAAGACCTTCGCCTACGGTGCGTCGCCGATGCCGTTGCCGCTCTTGCGTTCTGCGCTGCAGGCCTGGCCGGAGACGGAGTTCATCCAGGTGTACGGGCTGACGGAGGTGTCCGGGGCGATCAGCCGGCTGGGGCCCGATGATCACCGTGAGGCCAGTGAAGCGCGGCTCATGAGTGCGGGCACCGTGGTTCCCGGCGCCGAGGTCAGGGTGGTCGACCCCGACACCGGTGCCGAGGTGCCTGTTGGTGAGCAGGGCGAATTGTGGTTCCGCTCACCGCAATTGATGAAGGGCTATCTGAACCGCCCGGAGTCGACGGCAGAGGCCATCACACCCGAGGGCTGGTTCCGCACCGGCGACATCGGCCGCGTCGACGACGGCGGCTACATCTTCGTCGAAGACCGGCTCAAGGACATGATCATCTCCGGCGGGGAGAACATCTACTCGATCGAGGTCGAGCGCGTGCTGGCCGAGCACCCCGCCGTCGTCGACGTCGCAGTGATCGGGGTACCCGACGAAAAATGGGGTGAATCGGTGAAAGCTGTTGTGACACTGGAAGGCGAGGTCTCCGAGCCGGACCTGATCGCGTTCGCCCGCGAACATCTGGCCGCCTACAAATGCCCCAAGTCGGTCGACATCGTCGACGAATTGCCGCGTAATCCCACCGGAAAGATCCTCAAGAAGGATCTGCGCAAGCCCTACTGGGAGGGTCGCGACCGCGCCACGGTGTGAGAATTGGCTCTGTATTTCCTGTTCCAGCGGGAGTAGCTTCGAATCCATACGTGTGCGCGAGAACTGGGGTGCGGACATGGTGGATACGTATATTCGGCAGGGATTTTCCCGCGGGCTGGTGGTCTTGTCCGCCCTGATGTTGGCCGTTACGGCCGGTCTCCTCGGTTCACCGCCGACAGCGAATGCCTGGTCACGAGCCGGTTTGCCGGTCGAGACACTGTCGGTTCCGTCGGGCGCCATGGGGCGCGATATCAAGGTGCAGTTCCAAGGCGGCGGTTCGCACGCGGTCTATCTGCTGGACGGCCTGCGTGCCCGCGACGACGCCAACGGCTGGGACATCGAGACCCCGGCGTTCGAGTGGTTCTATCAATCCGGGCTGTCGGTGGTCATGCCCGTCGGTGGTATGTCGAGCTTCTACTCCGACTGGTACCAGCCGGCGGCGGGCAACGGCGGTGTGCAGACCTACAAGTGGGAGACGTTCCTGACCAGCGAGTTACCGCAGTGGCTGGCCGCCAACCGGCATGTGTCCTCATCGGGCAATGCGGTGGTCGGACTGTCGATGTCGGGCAGCTCGGCGCTGATCCTGGCCGCCTACTACCCGGGACAGTTCCGCTACGCGGGGTCGTTGTCGGCGTTCCTGAATCCCTCGGCTGGCCCCTGGCCCGGGCTGATCGGGTTGGCGATGAACGACTCCGGTGGCTTCTCCTCGGCGGCGATGTGGGGTCCGGCCGGTGATCCGGCCTGGGCGCGCAACGATCCGACGCTGCAGGTGGGGCGCCTGGTGGCGAACCACACCCGCATCTGGGTGTATTGCGGTTCGGGAACCCCGGGTGAGCTGGGCGGCGGCGACGTCGCCTCGACCTTCCTGGAAAACACGGCGCTGCAGAGCAATTTCAACTTCCGTGACCAATACGTCGCAGCGGGCGGAAACAACGCGGTGTTCAACTTCCCGGCCACCGGCACCCACACCTGGGGCTACTGGGGTGCGCAGTTGAATCAAATGAAGCCCGACATCCAGCGGACCTTGGGCGCCGCCTGACCGCGTTGGGCATCATTGACGGCGTGATTGATGCGGCGCCGGTGTTGGATGACGTCTTGGAGCGCCTGCATGTCGTGGCCCTGCCGATGCGGGTTCGCTTCCGCGGCATCACCGTTCGTGAGGTGGCGCTGATCGACGGCCCGGCCGGCTGGGGGGAGTTCGGCGCGTTCGTCGAATACGGGGCGCCGGAGGCGGCGGCCTGGTTGGCCGCCGGAATCGAGGCCGCGTACCGGCCGGCGCCTGTGGTCCACCGCGATCGCGTCCCGATCAATGCGACCGTGCCCGCGGTCCCGGCCGCCCAGGTGCCCGAGGTGCTGGCGCGGTTCCCGGGTGCACGCACGGCCAAGGTCAAGGTCGCCGAGCCGGGGCAGACCCTGGCTGACGACGTCGCGCGGGTCAACGCCGTGCGCGAGCAGGTTCCGGTGGTGCGGGTGGACGCCAACGGAGGTTGGACGCTGCCGCAGGCTGTCGATGCCACCGCAGCGCTCACCGCGGACGGGCCACTGGAGTATCTGGAGCAGCCGTGTTCGACGGTCGACGAGTTGGCCGCGCTGCGCCGGCAGGTGTCGGTGCCGATCGCGGCCGACGAGTCGATCCGCAAGGCCTCCGATCCGTTGCGGGTGGTGCGGGCCCGTGCCGCTGATGTCGCGGTGCTCAAGGTGGCGCCGCTGGGCGGGGTGGCCCGCATGCTCGACATCGCCGCGCAGATCGATATCCCGATCGTGGTGTCCAGCGCGCTGGATTCGGCGGTCGGCATCGCGCGCGGACTGCTGGCCGCCGCCGCACTGCCCGCGTTGGAGCACGCGTGCGGGCTGGGCACGGGCGGATTCTTCGTGGAAGATGTCGCCGAGGTTCCGGCGCCGGTCGACGGGTACCTGCCCGTAAAGACCGTGGTGCCGGATCCCGCCCGACTGTCCGCGTTAGCAGCGACGCCGGAGCGTCGGCAATGGTGGATCGACCGGGTACGCGAGTGTTACCCACTGACATTGGAGTAGGGCACTACTCTAAGCAAACCGGCTAGGGCGTTCGACACTCGCTGGATGACTCGATTCCGCGTCGGCATCATGGACCCGACGATCGCCGCACGTCCCACCGTGGACCTGCTCACCCGGGCGAACTACCTGAGTGCGGTCGCCGGTGGCGTCGACTCGTTCTGGGTGCCCGACCACCTCAACGCGTTGTTCCCCCGGTCGTTGTGGCAGCCGAAGTTCTGCGGTGGCGCCAAGATGCTGCCCTCGGCCGATGCCTACCTGGAGCCGTGGACGATGCTGGGTAACCTCGCTGCCCGCAACCGGGTTGCCCGGCTTCGGTTGGGAGTGGGGGTGACCGACACCGGCCGGCGCAACCCGGCCGTCACCGCGCAGGGCGCCGCAACGATGAACCTGCTCACGAAAGGCCGGTTCATCCTCGGCATCGGTGCCGGGGAGCGAGAGGGCAACGAACCGTACGGGGTGGATTGGGCGAAACCGGTGGCCCGGTTCGAGGAGGCGATGGCCACCATCCGGACGCTGTGGGATTCGAATGGTGAACTGGTCAACCGTGATTCGCCGTTCTTTCCACTGCGCAACGCGATCTTCGACCTGCCCGCGTACCGCGGACGCTGGCCCGAGATCTGGATCGCCGCGCACGGCCCGAGGATGCTGCGGGCTGCGGGCCGCTACGCAGACGGGTTCTTTCCCGCGTTCCCCCATGCGCCACAGGAGTATGCCCAGCGTCTCGAGGTCGTGCGGTCGGCGGCCTCCGACGCGGGGCGCGATCCGATGGCCATCACCCCCGCCCTGTGGATGATGGTCGTGCCGGCGCGCACGCCCGACGACCTCGACGGGGCTCTGGAATCGGCGGTCCTCAAGGCCGGTGCGCTGAACGCCCCGGACGATTTCTACGCCCGACACGGCGCCCAGCACCCGCTGGGCGTCGGTTTCTCGGGCGCGCAGGACATCCTGCCCCAGGACTGGGATGAGGAGACAGCGCTGTCCTACATCAAGGCGGTTCCGACGTCACTGCTGCGGGAGATGTACCTGTGCGGGACGGTGGACGAGATCGTCGAGCAGGCGGCGGAGTGGCGCCACCACGGTGTCCGGTACCTCGTGCTGGCGAATGTCGGTCCGCTGCAGGGCAAGCTCCGCAGAGGCCTGACGTCGCAGCTGCTGTACAGCCAGGTAATCCGCAAGCTGAAGAAGCTCTGATCCCATGGGCGGTCTGCAGGTCGGCCTGCTGGACTTGATCACCGCGAGCAAGCCGGCGGCAGACACCTTCACCCGCGCCAACTATCTGTCGGCCGTCGGTGCCCGGGTGGACTCCTTCTGGGTTCCCGATCATCTCAACGCGATCTTTCCACGCGCGTTGTGGCAGGAGAAGTACTGCGCCGCCGCCAAGTTGGTCCCGTCGGTCGACGCCTGCATGGAACCGTGGACGATGCTGGGCAAACTCGCGGCGCGCAACCGCTTCGCGCGGGTGCCGCTCGGCATCTGTGTCACCGATGCCGGGCGCCGCAACCCGGCCGTCAGCGCTCAGGCGGCGGCCACCATGCAGCTGCTGACCAAGGGGCGCTTCACCTTCGGCATCGGCCCCGGCGAGCGCGAGGGCAATGAACCCTATGGTGTGGACTGGGCGAAACCGGTGGCGCGGTTCGAGGAGGCGATGGCCACGATCCGCGTCCTGTGGGATTCGAATGGTGAACTGGTCAACCGTGATTCGCCGTTCTTTCCGCTGCGCAACGCGATCTTCGACCTACCGCCCTATCGGGGCAAGTTCCCGCCGATCTGGGTCGCCGCGCACGGCCCCAGGATGTTGCGTATCGCCGGTCGCTACGGCGACGGGTTCTTCCCGGCGTTCCCGCACTCGCCCCAGGACTATGCCCAGCGGTTGGACGTGGTGCGCGGGGCCGCATCCGACGCGGGCCGAGACCCGATGGCCATCACCCCGGCGCTGTTGGTGATGGTCGTGACGGCGCGTACCCGCGCCGAGGTCGACGATGCCCTGGATTCCGAGGTGATGCGTGCGGGTTGCCTCAGTGCGTCCGATGAGTACTTCGCGCAGCGCGGCGCAGAGCACCCGCTGGGAGTGGGTTTCTCGGGTGGGCAGGACATCCTGCCCCAGGACTGGGACGAGCAGACCGCGCTCTCGCACATCAAGGGCATCACGCCTCACCTGATGCGGGACATGGGGCTGATCGGGACGCCCGACGAGGTGCTGGACCGGGTGGCCGAGTGGCGGGATTGCGGCGTGCGCCACCTCGTGCTGACCAACGGCGGCCTGATGCAGCGCAGTCTGCGGCGTGGTGTGGCGACGGTGCCGTCGTTCTACCGGGTGGTGCGCGGGATCAAGAAGCTCTAGACACCCGGACCGCGCTCATGTCCTGATCTGTGGGGTGCATGGCATAGACGCCATCGCGGACGTCGCGAACACTGAAGAGGTGACGCGATCGGTGGTGATCCTGGGCTATGCCGGGGTGCAGGCGCTGGACCTGGTCGGACCTTTCGACGTGTTCTCCACCGCCACGCTGGCCCTGGTCGGCCAGGGCAGGCCCGACGACGGCTATGCCGTCACGGTGACCTCGGCGGATGGTCAACCCGTCAGCACCCTCACCGGGTTGGAGTTCGTCGCCGCGCCGCTGCCCGACCCCCGCGGTCCGATCGACACGATCGTCATCCCGGGTGGGATCGGCGCCGATGCGGCCCGGGCCAACCCGGCGGTCATCGACTGGATCGGCACCGCCGCGCGCAACGCCCGCCGCGTCGTCAGCGTGTGCACCGGCGCGTTCCTGGCCGCTCAGGCCGGACTGCTCGACGGCTGCCCCGCCACCACGCACTGGTCCTCCGCGCGCCGGATGGCAGACGAATTCCCCTCGGTGGCAGTCGATCCCGAACCGATCTTCGTCAGAAGCTCCGAGCGGGTGTGGACGGCGGCGGGAGTGACCGCAGGTATCGACCTGGCGTTGTCGCTCGTCGAAGACGACTACGGCACCGACATCGCCCAGACGGTCGCCCGCTATCTGGTGCTCTACCTGCGCCGCCCCGGCGGTCAGACCCAGTTCGCCGCACCGGTGTGGATGCCGCGGGCCAAACGTGCCCCGATCCGCGTGGTGCAGGAATCCATCGAGGTCGAACCCGGTGGGGTGCACAGCATTTCCGAGCTCGCCCGGCGGGCGGCGATGAGCCCAAGGCACTTCACCCGGGTGTTCACCGACGAGGTCGGTGAGGCACCCGGCGCCTACGTGGAACGCATCCGCACCGATGCCGCGCGACGCCAGCTCGAGGAGTCCGACGACACCGTCACCGTCATCGCCGCCCGCTGCGGGTTCGGTACTGCCGAAACCATGCGGCGCAACTTCGTTCGGCGCCTGGGCATTTCGCCCGACCAGTACCGCAAGACCTTCGCGTGAAAGGAAAAACCATGCAGATCGCCATCGTGCTTTACCCCAGCTTCACCGCACTCGACTTCATCGGGCCCTACGAAGTGTTGCGCAACCTACCGGACGCGGATGTGCGGTTCGTCTGGCACGAGCCGGGTCCCATCACCGCAGATTCCGGCGTGCTGACAGTGGGGGCCACCCACAGTTTCGACGAAACCCCGTCACCCGACGTGGTGCTGGTGCCCGGCGGTCCTGGCACCACCATGGCAGCCCGCGACGACAAGGTGCTCGACTGGCTGCGTCAGGTCTATCCGGGGACGACCTGGATGGCATCGGTGTGCTCGGGTTCGGTGGTGCTGGCCGCGGCCGGCCTGCTCGACGGGAAGCGGGCGACGTCGCACTGGTCGGTGCTGAGCGCGTTGAAGCTCATGGGTGTGACGCCGGTGGGCGATCAGCGCATCGTGCGGGCCGACCCGGACGGGAAGGTGATCACGGCGGCGGGCGTCTCGGCCGGGATCGACCTGGCCGTGTGGCTGGCGGGCCAGATCGGCGGCGAGGCCAAGGCCAAGGCCATTCAGCTGATGATCGAGTACGACCCGCAGCCGCCGTTCGATTCCGGGCACATGTCGAAGGCCAGCGCGGCCACCAAGGCCGGCGCCACCGCGCTGCTGAGCAAGGACATGATCAAGCCCGAACCGCTCAAGGCGGGCGTGTTGCTGGCGTGGGATCAGGCGATCAGGAGGGTCCGCGGGCGGCGCAGCGCCCAGACAGCCATCAAGTAGCGTCGGCCGAGTGAATCTGGCATATGACGAGCGAGGCAAGGGCGACCCGGTGCTGTTCATCGCCGGTCGCGGTGGTGCGGGCCGCACCTGGCACCTGCACCAGGTCCCGGCACTGCAGCGCGCCGGTTACCGCGTCATCACCTTCGACAACCGCGGGGTCGGCGCGACGGAGAACGCCCAGGGATTCGGCACCGAGCAGATGGTGGCCGACACCGCCGAGCTGATCGAGAAGCTCGGGGCGGCCCCGGCGCACATCGTGGGTGTGTCGATGGGGTCGTTCATCGCGCAGGAACTGATGTTGGCGCGTCCCGAGCTGGTGCGATCGGCGGTGTTGATGGCCACCCGCGGCCGTCACGACCGGGCCCGCGAGTTCTTCCGCACCGCCGAGCGTGACCTGGCGGCCTCAGGTGTGCAGCTGCCGCCGACGTTCGACGCCAAGCTCCGGATGATGGAGAGTTTCTCGCCCAAGACGCTCAACGACGACGCGTTGGTGCGCGACTGGAGTGAGATGTTCACCATGTGGCCGACCAAGCAGACTCCCGGTCTCGCCGCCCAGTCCGACGCCGGTCCGGTGGGCAATCGGCTGCCGGCGTACCAGGCCATCACCACTCCGGTGCTGGTCATCGGGTTCGCGGACGATGTGGTGCTGCCGCCGCATCTGGGCCGTGAGGTGGCCGACGCGATTCCCACCGCCCGCTACCTGGAGATCCCCGACACGGGTCACCTCGGCTTCATCGAGAAGCCCGACGCCGTGAACACCGTGCTGCTCGAGTTCCTCGCCGGGCAGACCGGGCAGACCGGCCAGTACTGACCAAATAAGGTGGAGTGGTGAACCCCTCGACGGCACAGGCGCGCGTAGTCGTCGACGAACTCATCCGCGGCGGTGTCCGCGATGTCGTGCTGTGCCCGGGCTCGCGTAACGCCCCGCTGGCGTTCGCGCTGTCCGACGCCGACCGGGCCGGCCGGATCCGTCTGCACGTCCGCATCGACGAGCGCACGGCCGGCTACCTGGCCGTCGGGCTCGCGGTGGCGGAGCGGGCGCCGGTCTGCATCGCGATGACCTCGGGCACCGCGGTGGCCAACCTCGGCCCCGCGGTCGTGGAGGCCAACTACGCCCGGGTGCCGCTGATCGTGCTGAGCGCCAACCGGCCCTATGAGATGTTGGGCACCGGCGCCAATCAGACCTTCGAGCAGTTGGGTTACTTCGGTACCCAGGTGCGGGCCAACATCAGCCTCGGCCTGGCCGAAGACCGCCCGGAACAACTGGACTCACTGAACGCGCAGTGGCGTTCGGCGACCTGCCGGGTGCTGGCGGCGGCCACCGGATCACGCACCGCCAACGCGGGCCCGGTGCAGTTCGACATCCCGCTGCGCGAACCGCTGGTTCCTGACAGCGTCCACGCGGACAAGTCATTCCCGGAAGGCCGTCCGGGCGGCAAGCCGTGGACCTACACCCCGGCGGTGAGCTTCGATCAGCCGCTGGAGATCGACCTCACCCCGGACACGGTGGTGATCGCCGGGCACGGTGCCGGCGTGCACCCCAACCTGGCCGGTCTGCCGACGGTGGCCGAGCCCACCGCGCCGCTGCCCGCCAACCCGCTGCACCCGCTGGCGCTTCGCCTGGTGCATCCCAAGCAGGTCATCATGCTCGGCCGGCCCACGCTGCACCGGCCGGTGTCCGCCCTGCTGGCCGATCCGGCGGTGCCGGTCTACGCGCTGACGACGGGTCCGCGCTGGCCCGATGTCTCCGGCAACTCGATGGCCACCGGCACCCGGGCCGTGGCCACCGGAACTCCCGACCCGGCCTGGCTGAACCGCTGCGCCGAGGTCAACAAGCACGCGGTGGCGGCGGTGCGTCAACAACTCGAGGCCCACCCGCTGACCACCGGTCTGCACGTGGCTGCGGTGGTCGCCGATGCGTTGCGCCCGGGGGATCAGCTGGTGCTCGGGGCGTCCAACCCGGTGCGCGACGCC
The DNA here is from genome assembly GCF_058536225.1 of Mycolicibacterium arcueilense. Lineage (NCBI taxonomy): Bacteria > Bacillati > Actinomycetota > Actinomycetes > Mycobacteriales > Mycobacteriaceae > Mycobacterium > Mycolicibacterium arcueilense. The sequence continues at coordinate 170,023 of NZ_JBZTYL010000034.1, read as the reverse complement.
GCCCTGGTCGGGCTGAACACCGAGGGCGTCAAGGTGCGGTCCAACCGCGGTGTGGCCGGTATCGACGGCACGGTGTCGACGGCGATCGGCGCGGCGCTGGCGCACGACGGCCGGACCGTCGCGCTGATCGGGGATCTGACCTTCGTCCACGACAGCTCGGGGTTGTTGATCGGGCCCACCGAGCCGACGCCGCGGGACCTGACGATCGTGGTGTCCAACGACAACGGCGGCGGCATCTTCGAGCTGCTGGAACAGGGTGATCCGCGGTTCTCCGACGTGTCCTCCCGGATCTTCGGCACGCCGCACGATGTGGACATCGCGGCGTTGTGCCGGGCCTATCACGTCGAGTGCGGGCAGGTTGAGGCCGACGTGCTCGGCGCGGCCCTGGCCGAGCCCTTCGACGGCATGCGGGTGCTGGAGGTGAAGGCCGACCGGTCGTCGCTGCGTGCCCTGCACGCGTCGATCAAGGCAGCCTTGTGAGGCCCGCACAGATCGCGGCGCGGTTGCGGGCGATGGTGCAGCCATTGATCCCGCACCTGTACGGCGAGCCGGGGGAGACCCGCTCGCAGCGGATCATCCGGCGGGTGCGGATCGGCGTGGTGATCGCCGCCTGCCTGGTCACGTTGCAGTCTGTGCTGTTGGTGATGGGCGCCTGGCGCAACGACCAGCAGATCGAGCGCAACATGGGGGTGGCTGCGGCCGAGGTGCTCAGTGCCGGTCCGCGGCGCTCGACCATCGAGTTCGTCACGCCGGACCGGGTGACCTACCGCCCCGAGCTGGGGGTGCTCTATCCCTCGGAGCTCGATACCGGGATGCGGATCTACGTCGAGTACGACAAGAACAATCCCGATCTGGTCCGGGTGCGGGACCGCGACGCGTCACTGGCGATCATCCCGGCCGGATCGATCGCGGTGGTGGGTTGGCTGGTGGCGGCCGCGGCGTTGACGCTGCTGGCTTTCCTGCAGCGCCGGCTCAGCTCAACCGGAACCGTCAACTCCTCGGCGTAGCAAGCAGTTTGGCCAGCCAGTCCGGGTCGCTGATGTCGACGACCTCTTCGCCGACGAGGTCGTAGATCGCCGGGGTGGACACGTCGTACTGGGTTTCGCTGAGCAGTTCGGCGTTGGCCTCGTTGAGTTGTTCGGCGTCGATGGCCTGCGCGCCGGCCGCGATCTTGTCGGTCTGCTCACTGCCGACCCCGCTCCCGGAGGCCATCGCGGCGATCGCGTCGTCGGTCGGGCCGGGCGAGCCCTCGGGCTCCTGGTGGCCCCAGAGGTCCTGAACGAATGCCTGGAACGCCATACCAGTGGTGCCGGGACCGGCGGCCAGGAACAGCGCGTTGGCCACGTGGGCCGAGTACTCGGTGCCCGTCCGGTCCAGGAAGGTCAGCGGCCGGTAGGTCACGGCCAGCTGGCCCTGGCCGATGGCCGCGGCGATGGCATCGCCGGACTCATGTTGCAGGTGGGCACAGGCCGGGCACTGCGGTTCGGTGAAAAACTCGATCTGGGCAGGCGCATCCGGGAAGCCGATCTGGATACCCCAGCCGTCCTCGGTGACCTCGCTACCGGGCTTGTTGCCGTTCGCCTGCGCGGTGCCGTCGACCAGTCGGGTGCAACCGGAGGTGGCACCGGCAACGGACAGGGCCACCACGGCCAGCATCGCTGCAGCAACACGCGGTAATCGCATTCGCCAACCCTAGACCCGGGCATCAGGTTTTAGCGTGTCGTATCCCCGGACGCTACCTCGGGGACAGGTGTCGCTGGGACTATCTTGATGTGCGCGTTGCGATCGTTGCAGAGTCCTTCCTCCCGAATGTCAACGGCGTCACCAACTCGGTGCTTCGGGTGATCGAGCATCTCCGCCGCACCGGCCACGAGGTACTCGTCATCGCCCCGGACACCCCGCGGGGTCAGCCGCCGGCGGAGCGTGTGCATGACGGTGTGCGGGTGCACCGGGTGCCTTCGCGAATGTTTCCCAAGGTGACCTCGCTGCCGCTGGGTGTCCCGCGGCCCCGGATGGTCAATGTGCTGCGCGGCTTCGACCCGGATGTCGTGCACCTGGCCTCACCCGCTCTGCTCGGTTGGGGTGGCGTGCACGCCGCCCGCTACCTGGGCGTGCCGTCGGTGGCCGTGTTCCAGACCGATGTCGCCGGTTTCGCCGAGAGCTACGGGGTCGGCGTCCTGTCACGGGCGTCATGGGCCTGGACCCGGCGCCTGCACAGCAAGGCCGACCGCACCCTGGCCCCGTCCACCTCGGCGATGGAAAACCTTGAGGCCCATCGGATTCCCCGAGTGTTCAAGTGGGGACGCGGCGTGGACATCACCGGGTTCGCCCCGTCGGCCCGCGATGAGCAGCTACGCGCGTCGTGGTCGGCCGACGGCAAGCCGATCGTCGGGTTCGTCGGCCGGCTGGCACCGGAGAAGCACGTCGAGCGGCTGGCCGCACTGGCCGGGCGCGACGACCTGCAGCTAGTGGTGGTGGGTGACGGGGTGGACCGGGTCAAGCTCGAATCTGTACTGCCCTCGGCGGTTTTCACCGGTGAATTGCACGGCCCGGAACTGGCCGCGGCCTACGCGAGCATGGACGTGTTCGTCCACCCCGGCGAGCACGAGACGTTCTGCCAGGCCGTGCAGGAGGCGATGGCCTCGGGTCTGCCGGTGATCGCTCCCGACGCCGGCGGGCCCCGGGACCTGGTGGCGCCGTACCGCACCGGGTTGTTGCTTCCTGTGGACGAATTCGAGTCCGCCCTACCCGCTTCCGTGGAACACCTGATCGCCGAGCGGTCGCGCTACTCGGTGGCTGCGCGGCGCAGCGTGCTGACCCGCACCTGGCCGGCCATCTGTGACGAGCTGATCGGGCACTACGAAGCCGTGCAGGGGCTGCGTCAGCTGCGCGCCGCCTGACTCGGCCATTGCTGCAACCGGTTTCAGGACCGAAGCCACTCCAGCAGATCGGCCATGATGGTCTCGGCCTGGGTGGTCGGCATGCCGTGCGGGAAATCGGGGTAGCTCTTGAGGGTCCCGTTGGGTAGCAGCTTCGCCGACAGCGGACCGGAATCCGCGTACGGCACGATCTGGTCGTCTTCGCCGTGCATCACCAGTGACGGCAAGGTGATCTTCTTGAGGTCCTCGGTGAAATCCGTCTGGGAGAAGGCCACGATGCCGTCGTAGTGGGCCTTGGGGTCGCCCATCATGCCCTGGCGCCACCAATTGGCGATGATCGCCTCGCGGGCAGGCTGAGGCGTCTTCTCCTGGTCCCGATTGAAGCCGTAGAACGGGCCCGACGGCAGGGTGCGGTAGAACACCGAGCGGTTCGCCGCCAGCTGCGCCTGCAGATCGTCGAACACCGACTTGGGCAGGCCGCCCGGGTTGGCCTCGGTCTTGACCATCAGCGGAGGCAACGAGCTGATCAGGACCGCGTGGGCCGCCCGGTCCAGGCCGTGGCGCGCCAGATAGTGCACCAGCTCACCGCCGCCGGTCGAGTGCCCGACGTGGACGGCGTCGTGCAGGTCGAGGTGCTTGACCACGGCGGCGAGGTCATCGGCGTAGTGGTCCATGTCGTGGCCGTCGGCCACATGGGAGGAGCGTCCGTGGCCGCGCCGGTCATGGGCGACGACACGGTAGCCCTGCTGCAGGAAGAACAGCATGAACGTGTCCCAGTCGTCGGCGGACAACGGCCAGCCGTGACTGAACACGATGGGCTGGCCCGAGCCCCAGTCGCGATAGAAAATCTCGACATTGTCAGAAGTCGTGATCTTAGGCATGTGCTCGACGCTACGCCCGTTTCGACTGCTGGAGACCAGATCGTGGCCTAGTTTTTCGGCTGAGCGGCCAGCCACGGAATGAGGCCACCGGCCAGCACGTGCTGGATCTGCCGCTCGGAAAGCCTGTGCCGCACGGGGAAAGTCGTGTCCTGCGTGACGTTGGTGACGGTGATGGGATCTCCGGCGGCCAACGTCTGCCGCAGGTTGGTGAGGTTGAGTACGTCGCCTTGGACCACCGCGTCGTAGTCGGCTGGATCGGCGAATTCCAGTGCCAGCACACCGAAATTGGCGAGGTTCTGCCAATGGATTCGGGCGAAGGACTTGGCGATCACGACTTGCAGCCCGAGGTAGCGGGGCGCAATCGCGGCATGCTCGCGGGACGAGCCCTGGCCGTAGTTCTCCCCACCGACGATGATGTGGCCGTTCTCGGCGGACTGTGCCCGTTCCGGATAACTCTCGTCGACCTGGGTGAAAGTGAACATGGCCAGCTTGGGAATGTTGGACCGGAACGGCAGGGCACGCGCGCCCGCCGGTGAGATCTCGTCGGTGGAGATGTTGTCGCCGACCTTGAGCAGGACCGGCGCCGTCACGTCATCGGGCAGCGGCGTCAGCTCGGGAAGGCTGGAGATGTTGGGGCCCTTGACGACCTCGACTGCCTGAGCCTGCTCACGCGTGGCCGGGGCAACCAGCATGGCGGTGTTGACGCTGAAATGGGTGGGCAGATCGAGCTTCGGGTACTCGATGCCGTTGTCGGCGGCCCACTGCCGCGGATCGGTGATGACCCCCGTGATCGCCGATGCCGCAGCGGTTTCCGGCGAGCACAGCCACACCGAATCCTCCTTGGTGCCCGACCGGCCGGGGAAGTTGCGGGGCATGGTGCGCAGGGAGTTGCGGCCGGTGGCCGGAGCTTGGCCCATGCCGATGCAGCCCATGCAGCCGGCCTGGTGGATGCGCGCGCCGTTGATGACGAGTTCGGTCGTGGCGCCCATTCTCGTCAGGTCGGTGAGGATCTCGCGGGAGGTGGGGTTGACGTCGAAGCTGACGTCGGGCGAGGTCTGGCGGCCGTGCACCATGGCCGCTGCGATCGCGAAGTCCCGTAATCCGGGGTTGGCGCTGGAGCCGATGACGACCTGCGCGACGGGCTCGCCCGCCACCTCCGACACCGGCACGACGTTGCCCGGTGACGACGGTTTGGCGATCAGCGGTTCGAGCGTCGACAGGTCGATGACCTCGTCGATGTCGTATTGCGCGCCGTCGTCGGCGACGAGTTCGGTCCAGTCGTCACCGCGATCCTCGCTGGTGAGAAAGTCACGCACTGCGTCGTCGCTGGGGAAGACGGTCGTGGTGGCCCCGAGCTCGGCGCCCATGTTCGCGATGACATGCCGGTCCATGGCCGACAGCCCTGCCAGGCCGGGCCCGTAGTACTCGATGATGCGGTTGACGCCGCCCTTGACGTCATGGCGCCGCAGCATCTCGAGGATGACGTCCTTCGCTGAACACCATTGCGGGAGTTCGCCTTCCAGTCGGACACCCCACACCTCCGGTGCCCGCAGGTGCAGCGGCTCGCCGGCGATGGCCAGCGCCACTTCGAGTCCACCGACACCGATCGCCAGCATGCCCAGCGATCCGGCCGCCGGGGTGTGGGAGTCCGAACCCACCATCGTCTTACCCGGTATCCCGAAGCGTTGCATGTGCGTGGGGTGGGAGACGCCGTTGCCGGGCTTGGAGAACCACAGCCCGAAATGTTGCGCCGCGGTCCGCAGGTATTCGTGGTCCTCGGCGTTCTTCTCATCGGTCTGCAGCAGGTTGTGGTCGACGTACTGCACGCTGACCTCGGTGCGGGCCCGGTCGAGCCCGAGGGCCTCGAGTTCCTGCATCACGAGCGTTCCCGTGGCGTCCTGGGTCAGGGTCTGGTCGATCCGGATCGCGATCTCGTCCCCGGGTGTCATCGACCCGGAGACGAGATGCGAACCGATCAACTTCTGTGTGACGCTCTCCGGCATCTCCCTAGCGTTCCCGCGTGCTCACGCCGCGAAACCGGCCCACCTTCCCCTGGGCGAGGTTAGCCCTGGGCCAGCACCGACACCGGCTGCCACTGCTCCCACGTCGCCAGCCGGCTCTCGTAGTCGGCCCTGGCCAACTGCAGGGGCAGCTCACCGAAGAACACCCGCAGCGGCGGGTTCTCGGCGTCGACGATCTTGAGCACCGCCTCGGCCGACGCCTTCGGATCGCCGGGCTTGGCGCTGCGCTGGGCGCGGGCGCGTTGCGCGGCCTCGCGGGCTTCGTCGTAATCGGCAAGCGGGGCAGCATGTCTGGCCGAGGATCCCGCCCAGTCGGTGGAGAAGCCGCCCGGCTCGATCAGCGTCACATGCACACCGAACGGTGCGACCTCGGCGGCCAGTGACTGTGAGAACCCTTCCAGCGCCCACTTCGACGCGTGGTACATGCCGACCAGGGGAAACGCGGTGATACCGCCGATCGAGGACACCTGGATGATGTGCCCGCTGCCCTGGGCGCGCAGGTACGGCAGCGCGGCCTGGCTGACCCACAGTGCGCCGAAGACGTTCGTCTCGATCTGATCGCGGGCGTCGGCCTCCGACAGTTCCTCGATGAACCCGAACTGGCCGTAGCCGGCGTTGTTGACGACGATGTCCAGCCGGCCGAAGTGGTCATGGGCCTGTTTGACGGCGGCGAAGTCCGCCTCGCGGTCGGTGACATCCAGCCGGATCGGCAGGAGTGCGTCGCCGTACTTGGCGGACAGGTCGGCCAGCGTGGCGGTGTCGCGCGCAGTGGCGGCGACCTTGTCGCCCCGGTCGAGGGCGGCGATCGCCCATTCCCGGCCGAAGCCGCGCGATGCACCGGTGATGAACCACACTTTTTCACTCATGATCAGGTTCAAGGCGTGCCGGTGAGCGCCAATTCCCGGTCGCAGGAAGTTCACAGAGATGAGTACGGGTAGCGTCGGCGGCGTGAGTCGAGCGAGCCTGGAGAAGAACCCCCACGAAGTGGCGTCGATGTTCGATGCCGTGGCGCGGCGCTACGACCTGACGAACACCGTGCTCTCGCTCGGGCAGGACCGCTTCTGGCGCCGGCAGACCCGCGCGGCGCTGGGGATCGGGCCCGGTGACAAGGTGCTGGACCTGGCCGCGGGCACCGCGGTGTCGACGGTCGAGTTGGCGACGTCGGGTGCCTGGTGTGTGGCGGCGGACTTCTCGGTCGGCATGCTCGCCGCGGGGGCAGGACGTCCCGTGCCCAAGGTGGGTGCCGACGCCACCCGGCTGCCGTTCGCCGACGGGGTGTTCGACGCGGTCACCATCAGCTTCGGGCTGCGCAACGTCGTCGACCACGTGGCGGGTCTGCGTGAGATGGCCCGCGTGACGCGGCCCGGCGGCCGGTTGGTGGTGTGTGAGTTCTCGACGCCGACCAACGGTGCGTTCGCCACGGTGTACAAGGAGTACCTGATGCAGGCGCTGCCACGGATGGCGACCGCGGTGTCCAGTAACCCGGACGCCTACGTCTATCTGGCCGAGTCGATTCGCGCGTGGCCGGATCAGGCCGAGCTGGCCCGGCGCATCGGCGAGGCCGGGTGGTCACAGGTCAAGTGGCGCAACCTGACTGGTGGCATCGTGGCCCTGCACGCGGCGACCAAGCCGTCTCCCTGAACACCCGCCGGGCATTCCGCGTCGAGGCAGCATTCCGCGCACACACATACAGATGGAGATCGGCCCTCTCGCCTGAGCGAGAGGGCCGATTACCTTGCGTGGTACTGCTATTCGGAGTTGCTGCTCTTGTCGGACTTTCCGGTCTTGCTGCCGGCGGTCTTGTCGGCTGACGCGGCCTTCTTGGCGGGCTTGTCGAAGGCCTTCTTGATCTTCTGACCGACCTTGTCGACGGTCGCCGAAACTTTCTCGCTGACTACCTTGCCGGGCTTGAGCACCTTGTCACCCGCGGTGCCCTCGACGGTGGACTTACCGGGCACTGCGACGATGCTGTCCCGCACCAGCCGGTAAGTCGGCTTGGTGCCTGCCTTCTCCGGGATGGCGGCGGGCGTCTCGGATTCGTCGGCGGCCGGAGCCGTTTCGGTTTCCGATGACACCGGGGTGGTGGTTTCCGATGGCGTCTCTGCCGGTCCGGTCACCGCGGCGCCGGTATCGGCCGGTTCGGCTTCGGGCTTCACGGTAGCGTCGTCGACCGCAGTGATGGCTGCGAGTGTGTTGTCGGCACCGGCCAACTCGGATCCTGTTGTTTCCGAGGTGGTTCCGGCCGCCAGACGTGCGGTGGCCGGCGCGGCGGGCGGAGTGATCGCCGCGGCGATGGCCTTGGGAACGTCGATCAGGATCGCGCGCAGCGGGGCGTACCCCCGGTCAGGGCTGAAGAGCCCGGCGGTCCAGCTGCCGGGCGCTCCGGGGCGTCGAGGAGGCACATAGGACCCGTTGAGGATCGAGCTGACGGTATCGGCCGGTGCGTTGATGATCGTGCTCGCGAACTTCACCATGTCGCCAGTCTTGACGGCGTCGTAAAGGTCCTGCCCGATGCGAGCGGCGCCCGCTGACACGTAGCCCTGGATGAGGCTGACGTACCCCATGCCGACCTGGCCTACCAGCCCTACATCGATGAATGATTTGTAGGACAGAAGATTCAGCACGGAGGACAGATTGCCGACCATCTGGTTGGGGATGGAGAGGAGATTGAGCATCGGGAACAGGGTCGACGCGATAGTCAGGGTGGCGCGCGACATGACGTTGCCGACGCCCATGATGTCACCGGCCTCGAACTTGAGGCGCGCCTCTTCCAGATATTCCGGAATGTAGATGGTCGCCGCATTGATCAAGTTCTGGACCGTCGTCGACAGTGACTCGCCGACAAGTTCGGCGTAGCCGGTCTGATTGGCGATGATCTGGCGTAGGACCGGCGCCGGCTCGGCCAGCGCGTTCTGGAAGAGCTTCGTCAGGTTGCTGGATGTCAGCTCGAACACCTCGGCCCACCGCCCAATGGGATCCACGAACGAGGACTCAGCCAGGGGTGCTGCGAACGGGTTGGCATCGCCCAGGATCGCCGCGAACGGGCTGGCATCGGCGGGGCTGGGCAGGTCCAGGGTCTGCACCGCGGCCGACAGCGTCACCGCGCGGTTCTGGATCTCGGGCGCCGCCGCGGTGATGGGGGTGGCCGCAATGATGCCGGCCCCGACAATCGCCACGCCGGCGGTCACATAAGGCCGTAGTGCGAGGTGCAACTCGGTCTCCTTCTAGATCGTGAAACGTGTCAGCGATCACTGACCGAGCGAACGTAGCTGAAAGAAACCTGTGAAACATTCGCATTCTGAAACACGTTTCAATTCCTGCAAGCTGCGAATCTTCACATTGCTAAAAGATCTCCAGGGGTGCCTCGCGCTGAGGAGGATGTGAAGGGAGTGCCTCGTTGTGTACCAGCGCGTTTACTCTTTGGCGCGGTACTCGCTCGGTGATATACCGACGCGCCGCTTGAAAGCGGTGGCAAAGTGACTACGGTTCGGGAACCCGACTTTCGTGGCGATGTCGCTGATCGACAGTGCTGTCGTCAGCAACAGTGTCTGGGCGCGGGCGATCCGGCGTTCCAGTACGAACTGGTATGGCGTGGTGTGGAAGGACCGGCGAAATGCCTGACTGAACGTGCTCACGGGCATCTCGGCCAGTTCGGCGAGCCCATCGAGTGTGATCTCGGAATCGAGGCTGTCGGTCAGATAGGCCACGATCGCCGAGCGGGTCGCGGCGTCCAGAGTGGTTCGCTGGTGCTGTTTTTGCGGTCGGGCGGCCGTGCAGGTGTCGACGATCAACAGCCGGATCGTCTCGGCGAGCGAGTCCGTCAGTAACCGGGCCACCGCGTCTTCGCGGCCGGCGACACCGTAGATCTCCTCGATCAGGTGATGGACCAGGAGGTCTTTGTACTTGACCCGGGGGAGCAGTGCCGTGTCACCGATCGCGTGGCCGGGGATGCCGATCTCGCAGTATCGGGCCACGTTCCCCTGAACCAGTGCGGCACAGGGTATTCCGGCCGGCTTCCACCAGATGTCGCCGGTACTGGGTGGGACTTGGCCAGAAGGGCCCCAGTCGAGCAGCGTCGTCATCGACCGCATCGCTCCGTGCCGATACACATACATCAGGTGGTGGTCCTCATCGAAGCTGCACCAGTCCGTCGGTGCGGAAATCTGCTCCGTGGCGAAGGTGAAGGACAGGCCCCGCGCGTTTACCTTCTTTCTCTCCAGCACTGTGCGCGGTGTCAGCGGTCGGTCACCGTCCCAAGGTTTCTTTGCCACGCGGCCGAGTGTATTGGCCGGGTGGCCCGCCTGGGCGTCAAGTTCTTTGACGATGTCGTCGCGATGTGTCCCGAAGGAGAGGCTTGCTGCGGTTCGACTTCACGCCAGCACGCGACTGGTCAGCACGAACCGCCGCAGGGACCGGCGATCGCGCGCGCTGATCACCGTCCCAGTCAGCTCGGCCGCCCTCGGATGCTGCATCGCCCGGATCGCCCGGCGCGGCACGGCCCGCGGCCACCAGTCCGTCGGCGCGAACATCTGCCGGCGGAACGGCTCGAAGTGTTCGCCCGCCACCAACTGGGTGCGGCAGGCGTCCTCGAAGTAGGTGCAGAACTCGGGCCAGCTCGCCGGCATCGGGCGCGTGGAGATGCCGTAACGCCGATACCACGCGCAGCACTCCTGGTAGAGCCGCTCGTGCTCACCTTCGTCCAGCTTCCGGATGAATGTATTGACCATCATCACAATGCTTTCCACGTACGTGGCGTGCTGGAAGTGGAATACGTCGGGATTCAGCGCGTGGTACTTGTTCCCGTCCGGGTCCCGACCCTTGACGTCCTCGTGCGCGAACCGGATGTAGGGGCGCATGTCGACGTCGGTGAAGGCGATCCTGATCGCCTGGGTCACCGTGCGTTTGTGGTGCAACCACACCCGTCGGTGCAACAGCGCGTGCTGTGTGATCCCGGTGGCGATCGTCGGATGCAGGGACTGCAGGCAGACGGCTCTCGGCAGGACGAACAGGAACCGCCGGTCCTGCAGATAACGCGACAGCATGGTGTCCGGGCCGAGCCCGGCCGCCACGGAGGTCAGATCAGCGCCTTCTTGCGGCGGATCCGGCGGCGCAGGTCCTTCATCAGCAGCGCATAGTTGCCGTTGCGCAGTGACTTCGGCAGGAAGCGGTTGACGAACGCCACGAACAGAAAGAGATGCTCGAAGCGGCGCCGGTCGGTATCGGTCCACTCCAATTCCATCGCGTCGCGGAACACCGGTGCCAGGAATCCGACGGTCAGGAACCGCAGCAGCGGCGCCAGCATCTTCCGCATCGGCCAGTTGATCATCCGCAATTCGACCAGGACCATGAGGTAATCCCGGACGAACGGGGTCATCTCGACGCGTTCGCATGCGGTGTTCCAATAGGCGTCGAAGTCCGCCCTGGTGGCCGGCCACATCTCCTCGAGGACCTGCAGCGTGGTGCCGATGGTCATCGCGCTCTGGTAGAAGGTTTCGGCCTGTTCTTCGGTCATCGTGCCGTAGAGCAGTTGATGGGTGTCCTCGTAGAAGATGAAAAGGCATGCTGCCACCCACAACTGCAGTTCGCGGTTGAACGCGTTGTACTTGACCGGACTGTCCTCGGTGGACCGAACCTGCCGGTGCGCAACGTTGACGGCTTCGCGGTAGGCGTTCTTCTCCTCGTCGGTGCCGAGGATCGCCACGGTCAGGTATTGCGCCGTGGTGCGCAGCCGCTTCCACGGGTGGTGCACCAAACTTCCTGATTCGACCCGGCTTTCGGCGACGCCGTACCCCACTTCGGGCCAGCTCATCTGCATGATGACATTGGCCGCCGCTCCGGCGGCGGACCAGAAGTCCAGCGCGTCCGAGAGGTCGACGTGCTTCTTGCGGATCCACCGCGGTACCCGCTGCGTGACGGTGATGCGGGTCTCGGCGGTGGTCAGCCGCGGCTCGGCGGCCAGGTCCACGTACGTCGCTGGCATGGGGACTCCTCTCGGGGGTGAAACAGGGCGAACAGCGGGTTACACGGTCTGCACGTCGTCGACGATCCAGCGGTCACCGCTGCGCACGAGCTTGACCACCATCCGGTACTTCTGATTACTGCCTTGCGGCGCAGTCACATTGGTGACGTGCTGATCGACGAAGGCGACGACGGTCGCGGCATCGCCGTCGAGGGCGTCGACGACCACGTGATCGGCCGTTGCGGTCGCGACGCCCTTGCTGGTCACCACGATGTCGCGCAGCGCCTTGACCATCTCGTCGTACTTGGCCGCGAATCCGGGGGTGGAATTGGCGACGATGTGCTCACGGTTGGCGTCCATTTTCTGGTAGTCGAACGCCGCCATCGCCACCAGATAATCGCGCGACATCGCGACGGCCTCGGTGCGCAGTGCGTCGTCGCGGCGGTGGTGGTATTCGCCGAGCGACAACACGACCAGCGCTGCCACGGCGGCGACCGCCAGCAGTGCGACCAGACCGGTTGCGATCCGGCGCTTGAGCCGGCCGGGCGAAGTGGGTTCGGAGTCCTCCGACCCGGTCTCGTCGACGTCAGGTTCCTGGGCGTCCTCGGGGACATCTTCAGTGACGTCCTCGGAGGGCTTGTCCAATGTCAGCACCGATTCCTTGCGGTCGTCGTCGACAGTGTCGTCGGTGCCATCGGACTCGTCGGATTTGCTCACTGCGGGCCACCTTTCAGGATGCTGCGCCATTTGTAGGCCAGCTGGGCCAGGGTCGGGATCTTGACCGGGTCACTGACCACCTCGGGTCCGATCGGATGTCCGGGGATCTGTGAGTTCTGCAGGCCGAGATCGTTGGGTCGGGGTGCGTTGACCGCCCCCCGCATCAGCATGTCGGGTGCGGGCGGGCAGTACATCACCAGGTTGGGTTCGGTGGGACTGACATCGCCGATGGCCCGCCGGTCGACGTCGTAGTTGCACACCGGGCCCTGGGTGGCGATCAGCGAGAAATCCGCCCGGGTCTGGCCGGTGGCGTCGACCTTGACGATCGACGTCAGATCCTGCAGGCCCTTCGGGATGGTCGAGAGCCCGGTCTGCAGCGAATCGGTGCGGTCGCCGATGATCGGGGTGACGGTGGCCAGGTTGGCCAGGGTGGCGCCGAACGTGCCCTGATAGGTATCCAGCACCCGCTGCAGGGACTTCAGTGCGGCCGGTGATCGATCGGTCAGGTACAGGAACGCCGGGCCACTGCCGTCGAGTTGATTGGCCAACCGTGAGCTGGCGGCCATGCCGCGCACGAACGGGTCACCCTGACCGGCCATGGTGGTGACCAGCTCCGCGGTGCCCTCGATCAGCGGCTGCAGTTGCCCGGTCTGGTTCCGGATGCGGGTGGACATGTCCGACGCGTTGTCGATCAGCATGGCCAGATCCGGCCCCAGCCCGTCGAAGGCGTTCGACAGTTCGATGCCGACGTCTCTCACCGCCCGGGTGTCGATGCCTTTCACCAATTGTGCGGTGTCGCCCATGATCCGGTCCATCTGGATCGGTTGGCGGTCGGCCGGTGCGGCGATGGTGTCACCGGAAGCCAGGTACGGACCGGCATCGGATTGCGGCATGATGTCGACGCTCTGGATGCCGGCGGCCGTGCCCATCCCGACGGTCAGGATCGCGTCGCGCGGGATCCGGGTGTCGGGGTCGATCGCCAGCCGCACCATCGCGGTGCGGCTGGGGGACAGCCACACGTCGTCGACGGTGCCGACCTGCACCCCGCGAACGGTGACGCTGGTGCCCGCGGTGAGTCCGAACGCGTCGCTCATCGTCGCGGTCAGGGTCATCGGTGTCCGGAAGCCTTGCGGCCCGGCCACATAGCGGATGCCGAACGGTATGACGATCACGGCGATCGCTGCGAAGATCGCCAGCTGAACCACTACCAGGCGTCTCAATTCAGACCTCCCGACAAGAACCCTTCCAAGGCGACGTCCCCGGTGATCGGGGTGCCGTTGACGATCAACCCTCCGGTGAGGAGTTTGTCGATGGTGCCCGGGATGTCCAGGGCACCATCGAACATCAGGTAGTCGCCGTGCACCGAGTTGCCGAACTTCTCCAGGAAGTTGTTCATCGCCGTGAGCATCCCGCCGAGCCGGTCGTTGAACGCGCCCATGGTCTGCACGACGGTGCCGGCGTCGGTCACCATGGCGTTCAGATCGGTCGAGGAGAGCACACTGTTGGCGGTGGCGGCCAGCGCGGTGGTGGAGGAGAACAGCGTCTGCAACTTGGCCCGCTGGACATCGAGCATCGCCACCACCTTGGGCACGGCGTCGAGGTAGCCGGCAACGGTTTTCTGCTCGTGGCCGAACTGGCCGGTGATGTTGGCGGCCAGGCTCATTGCCTGATCGAACTCGCCCTGATGCTCGGAGGCATTGGCGGCCAGCAGCGACATCGAGTCGATCAGTCCGCGCACCTTGTCGGCCCGGCCGGCGAAGGCCTTGTCCAGTTCGGTGACGATGGTGGCCAGCTGATCGACGCCGCTGCGGGACAGCAGCGCCCCGAAGGTGGCCAGTGCGCTCTCGATCTGCGGCCCCAGCTCGGTGTGACTGGGCGGGATCACGTCTCCGTCGCGCAACGCCCGCTGGGGAGCCGGCTGTGCGCTGCTGAGCCGGACGAACGGATTACCAAGGGCCGACGGCAGTTCCACGCTGGCCACGGTCGCGGAGTCCAGGCCGTCGGCGTCGGCCAGGCTCAGCTGTACCGACGCGCCCGAGGCGGCCAGGGTCATCCCGCTGACCCGGCCCACCACTTTCTGCCCGTTGCGCACGTCGGCCCCGATGGTGATGCCGTCGGCCGTGGGCAGCACCACCGTGACTGCCATGGTGTCGCTCGGTGAGGTGCGGCCAAGCGGCAGGTCCTGAATTCCGATGTCGCTCAACGCCCATACGCTCGCGGCGGCGACCACCACCGCGCAACCGACGGCCGCGCCCCGCAGGGTGGGTTTGGGCAGGAATCTAGGCACGTTCACCTCGGGTACTTCGGGTTCGGAGCCGGGGCATTACCGGTGACGGCGGACACGATGCCCAGCGGGTCAGACCGGCTGATCGGGTAGGAGATCGGGTTGGTGATCCCGGCACCTACACACATCGGCAGCATGTTGCGGTCGCAGAAGTTCTGGGCCGCGGCGAACTGCGACAGCACCGTGGACACGTTCAGCCGGATCCGGCCGCGCCGGTCCTGGCCGACGGTGTTGGACAGGTTCTGCATCATCAGCGGCACCAGGTCCATGAACTCGGCCAGCTGGGGTTGCTTGGCGGTCAGCACATCGCCGACGGCGTTGAGGTTGGCCGCGATCGTGCCCAGATCGTCACCGTGCTGGGTGACGAAGGTGTCGACCTGATCGAGCACCACTTTCAGATCGGCCATGGGCTGGGCGATGTCGACGTTGGCGTCGGCCCAGCTACCGCCGACCTGACCGAGTTCGTCGACCATCTGGTTCAGCGAAACCTGACGCTGGTTGAAGGCGGCCATCAGGGTGCTGAGGTTGTCCACCACGGCACCGATGTCCTCGGCCCTGGCGCCGAGCACACCGCTGGCCGCACTGAGGTTGCGCATCGCGGAGTTGAACAGCTTGCCCTGATCGCGCCACTGGTCGGCGCCGCGGGTGAGCACCGCGCCGATGTCTCCCTGTTGCGGCCCGATCGCCGAGGTCAGTGTGCTCAGGCTGCCCAGCATGGTGTCGAAGGTGATCGGGGAGTGGCTGTGGTCGGCCCCGATGACGTGTCCGTCGGCCAGGGTGGGGCCCGTTCCGCTGTAGGCGGGGCCGAGTTCGACGCTGCGGTCACTGATCAGCGCCGGGCTCACCACGTAGGCATCGGGTTCGGCGGGCAGCGCGACGTCGTCGGGCAGCGTCATGGTGACCCGCACGGTGGTGCCCTGTGGGGTCACCGCGGTGACCCGCCCCACCGGCACCCCGAGCACGGTCACCTTGCTGCCCGGGTAGATGCCGTTGATGTAGCCGAAGTCGGCGTGCACTGTGCGGGCCCGGTCTGTGCGGCCGAACACGTACCAGCCGCCGGCGGCCACGCACACGACGACGACGAGCGCGGTCACAATTCTGCGCATCATCGGCACTCCCGCTGGACATTGAGGAAGCACAACAGGTTGTCGGGCATCACCACGGACGGCGAGTTGACGTCGGCCCAATTGCCGTTGCCCGTGGAGTTGGTGACCGCGCGGATCGCCGGCGGCATCTTCTGCAGGGTCTGGTCGATCTTGTCCACGTTGGCTTTCAGGGTTCCGGTGACCGCGGTGAGGCCGCTGATCAAACTGCCGAAATCGGCCTGCTTGTCGGTGTAGATCGCCGCCAGATGCCGCATGATCGCGGTCAGGTTGGTGACGATGTCGGACAGCGCCTGGCGACGCGCGGCCAGTGAGGACACGATGTACTGGGCATTGGCCGCGGTGTCGGCCAGCGAATCTGTCTGGTGCGACAGCATTTCGGCCATCGACCGGCTGATCCGCAGGATCTCGTCGATCTTGTCCCCGTTGTCGGCGAAGGCCGAACTGGCGGCGCTGATCCCGGCCAAAGCCTGGCCGAGCTCGGTGCTGTTGCCGGGCATGGTCTCGGCCAAGGTGTTCATCATCGCCGTCAGGGGCTGCTGGTCGACGTGCTCGGCGGTGTCGGCGGCCTTGCGCCCGACTTCGTCGAGGCTGTACGGAACCGTGGTGCGCGACAACGGAATGACGTTGGAGTCCAAACCGTTGACGGTTCCGGCCGGCATGACATCGAGGAACCGCTTACCCAGCACGGTCCGCAGCCGCACCGTGACCGTGGTGCGGTTGCCGAGCGCCTGGGCCTTGTCCAGCCGGAAGCCGACCCGGACCCGGTCGACGGCCAGGGCCACATCCTCCACCCGCCCGGCCGGGACCCCGGCGACGTACACCGGGTCGCCCCCGGTCAGCCCGCTGGCATTGGCCAGCTCGGCGACATAGGAGTTGGTCCGCACGTGGTAGACCGCGCGGGGAATCCCGATCGAGACGACCATGATGGCCACCAGAGTGATGGTGCCGATCATGCCCAGCGCCAATGGGATTGACGGGTTGTGTTTGCGCTGATCCTTCACGAAGAGGAAGATCACCGCGCCGACGAAGAGGTCGATCAGTTTGACGAGAAACATCTACTGACACACCTCTGAATGCGTGTAGCCGAAGATGTTGGCTTCGTGGCTGCGGATCTTGAGGGTGAAGTTGCACAGGTACAGGCTGACGAACCCGCCGTAGCTGGAGGTCCGGTTGATGGCATCGCCGAACTCCGGCAACCTGGTCAGCAGCTTGGTGAACTCCTCGGTGTTGGGCTGCCAGGTCTGCAGCATGGAGTTGAGATTGGTGATGGTGTCTCCGTAGGCGGCACTGGAGTTGTTGACCGTGTTGGCCAGGGTGGCCAGCACGGCGTTGCCCTGGTCGATGAGCATTTCGAACTGCCGGTCACCGGAGGTCACCGCTGCGCTGAGCCGGTTGAGCCCGGTGAGCATCTGCTCCAGCTGGGGCTGGCGGGTGTTCATCGTGCGCATCAACGTCGACATGTTGTCGATGAGCTGGGTGAATATCCCCGCGTTGTTGCTCAAAGACGAAGTCATTGCGGCGATCTGGGTGAGCAACGTCGTCAGGGTCTGGGCTTGACCACTGAACGTCTCGACGAATCCCCGGGTCAATGTGTTGACCTGTTCGGGGGCCAGCGCGTCGAACAGTGGCTTGAATCCGTTGAGCAGTGCGGTCAGATCGACCGCGGGCGAGGTCTGGGCTAGGGGGATGACGCCCCCGGCAGCCAGTCGCGCCGGCGGTTCGTCGGTGGAGACGTCCATGATGGCGCCGCCCGGATCGGACAGGGCCACATAACGGGCACCGAGCATGTCGCCGTAACGCACCGCCGCGGTGACGTTGCTGGTCAGGGTGAAGTCGGAGTTGACCTCGATGTCGACGTCGGCCCGGCTGGTGCCGTCGGTGTTGGGGGCGAACCGGATCGAGTCCACCCGCCCGATCCGAATGCCGTTCATGGTCACCGGGTTTCCGACGTTGAGCCCCTCGACGCTGCTGAACTGCGCCTGGTAGTTGACGGTGCTACCGCGCACCGGCACCGACAGCGTGTTGATCACCAGCACTGCGCTGAGCACCCCGGCCGTGCTGAAGCCGCCGAGCTTGACCCACGACTGCCACCGTCCGTTCCGGTTCATGAGACCTGCACTTCCGTGCCGCGTACCAGCGGGCCCAGCATCAGTACCGTGGCGATGTTCGGTTGGGTCGAGGGAGCGCCGGCCGGGGGTACCAGTTCGTCCTGCAGCACTGCCAGGGCGTGGGCCTGGCCGTCGGCGTCGACGACCGCGGACGCGGGCGCTGCTCCCGGTGCGGATCCCGGAACCGCTTCGGCGGGAAGCGGTTCCGTGGGTATCGGCGCCGACTGCGGCAGCCCGGGGCCCGGCGGCAGATACGAGTTCGTCGGCAGGTGCGGCGCCGGCGCCGTGAACGGGGTGACCGGAAGGTCGGCGGCCGGGCGGGCCAGCACGTCGGCGGGCTGATCCGGAACCTGGCCCGACGGTGCCGATTCGGCGCAGCGCGCGGCCTGGGTGGTGCCGTAGACCGGACAGTCCTGCATCGAGTACGGCATCGGCCCGGCGAAGGTCGCCACGGCGGTGATGTTGAACTTACCCGTCGCGAACACCTTGGCGCCGGCCTCACCGAACGACTGCGCGCCGGCCAGGGTGTCGAGCAATCCCAGCGGCTGGGCGGCAGTGGTCGCCATGATCTTGCCAGCCGAATCCACCACGGTGATCAACTGTTCGCGGTGATCGGACATGAACGAGGTGAGCACCGACGAGAACCGGGCGAAACCGTCGATGGCCGAAGCGAACTTCTTCTGGTCGTCGACCATCCGGTTGGACACCGACGTCGCCGCCGACAGCGTCGAGATGATGTCGGGGGTGGCGGCGTTCAGCGAGGCCATCACGTCCCGGAATTGCGGTGTGGTGTCGAGGAATCGCACCAGTGACGGGGTCAGCACCTGCGCGCTGGCGCTCAGATTGTCGATCGTGGAGCCCAGTTCGGTACCCCGGTTGCGCAGCGACTGGCTGATCGCGGTGAGGGCGGTCTGCATGCGCTCGGGCTTGATCTGCGAGAACAGGTCGACGATCTTGGTGAACACGTCGTAGAGAGCCATCGCATCGGGGCTGTCGTCGATCGACACGGTGTCGCCGGCCTTCAGGCCCGTCGCCGACCGGTTGCCTTTCGGGTCGACGAGTTGCAGGTAGATGTCGCCGAAGAAGGTGCGGGGCACGATCCGCGCGACGGCCGAGGACGGGATGATGCCGAGGCTGTCGGGCTCGATCGCGAGTTTTACCCGGGACGTGTGGGTGCCCGACTCGATGTCGGCGATGCGCCCGACGTTCACGCCGTGGTAGCGCACCGGGGACCCGCCGGTGATGAGCCCGGCCGACACCGGAACCCCCACGAACACATCGGCACTGCGTTCCAGGTGTCCCGAGGCCCGGGCCACCAGCACCGCGGCCACTGCTACCGCCACGGTGGCGGCGGCCAGGCCGCGCAGCGCCAGCCTGGCCCGGCTGGGCTCCGAATACCTGCGGCGCCTGCCGAACCGCTTGAGGCGCTTCACATTCCCATCCCGGGGATCTCGGGGACCAGGCCCCACAGTGCGAAGGTGAGCAGCACGTCGAGGATGCCGACCGCCAGTATCGCGGTACGCAACGCCCGGCCGGCCGCCTGCCCCACCCCGGCGGGCCCGCCCGAGGCAAAGTAGCCGTACGTGCAGTGCACCA
The DNA here is from genome assembly GCF_058536225.1 of Mycolicibacterium arcueilense. Classification (NCBI taxonomy): domain Bacteria; kingdom Bacillati; phylum Actinomycetota; class Actinomycetes; order Mycobacteriales; family Mycobacteriaceae; genus Mycobacterium; species Mycolicibacterium arcueilense. The sequence continues at coordinate 150,472 of NZ_JBZTYL010000034.1, read as the reverse complement.
GGGCGACGACGATCGCGAAGACGACGGCTTTGATCCCGGAATAGAGCAGGTCCCGCGGGCCGAGGGCCAGATGGAAGAAATAGTCGTACGTGCCGGGGGAGGCGCCGTTGAAGATCACCACCACGGTCCGGGTGGAGAGGTAGCTGGCCAGCAGGCCGATCATGTAGATCGGGATGACGCAGACCACCGAGGCCAGTACGCGGGTGCCGACCAGGTAGGGAATGGACCGCAGTGCCATGGCGTCGAGCGCGTCGATCTCGTCGGAGATCCGCATGGCCCCGATCTGCGCGGTGAAGCCCGTTCCGACCTTGGCCGCCAGGGCGATTGCCACCACGACCGGCGCGAGTTCGCGGGTGTTGGCGATCGCGGCCAGCATCCCCGACAGGGTGTTCATCCCGACCAGGTCCAGGCCGCGCTGGGTCTCGACGCCCAGCATCATCGCCGCGGCCAGCGACATCGCGAACACGATGCCGATGGTGCCGCCGCCGGAGAGCAGGGAGCTGGTGCCGAAGGTGACCTCGCCGATCTGGCCGAGGGTGTGCTTGCGGTAACGCACCAGGGCGTATGGCAGTGAACCGAGGACCTTGGCGTAGAACGTGACGTGCTGACCGGCGACCGCGAGCGCGTCGTACCCGGCGACTGCGGGTCGCGAGATCCGGTGCAGGGCAGCGCTGCTGGAAAGCGCGGTCATCGGTAACTGCCCACGGCCGGAACCACCACGGTGTACAGCGCGGACATGGTCGTGTTCAGGATGAAGACCAGGGCGAAGGCCAGTACCACGGCTTCGTTCACCGCGTTGGCCACACCGCCGGCGCCGCCCTTGGTGTGCAGGCCCTTGAAGGTGGCGACCAGCGTTGCGGTGAGGCCGAACACCGCCGACTTGATCAGTGCCATAACGAAATCCGACACCTGGCCGTACTGACTGAACGTGGCCAGGAACGTTCCGGCCGGCAGGTGCTGCACGCTGATGTGGTACAGGTAGCACGCCATCACGCCGCCGAAGGTGACGATCGAGCACAGGGCCAGGGCCACGATGACGGCGGCGACCAGTCGCGGTGCGACGAGGCGCTCGATCACGTCGAGACCCATCACCTCCATCGCGTCGATCTCCTCGCGGATGGTGCGCGATCCCAGGTCGGTGCAGATCGCCGAACCGGCCACGCCGGCCATCATCAGTGCGCACACCAGGGCCGCGGCCTGGCCGACGATGATGAACGCCACCACCGCGCCCGAGTAGCCGCCGGCGCCGATGCGCCCGGCCAGCTCACCGACCGACACGGCGATGAACACCCCGATCGGCATCATCAGCAGCAGGGCCGGGCCGGTGCATACCCGGCCGATGAACAGGGTCTGGTTGACGACCTCGTCGAGCACCAGGCGCCGGCGCACCACCGCGGTGACGACGCTGACCAGCGCCTGCACCGAGAAGCCCAGCACGTAGCCGCCCTGGACCAGGACGTCCCGAACTGGCCCCTTGGACGCCGGTAGCTCGTAGGTCATCGAGTTCCTTCCCCGCTTGTCGTGGCATGCGCGGGGCCGACCGGTGACCACCGGCTGTGCTGGAGCACGTTTCGACCCCCCGGTCGCCTGTGGAGCATGTCACATTTCGGGACGCGTTCGCAAGAATTAAGTGAATGGTCATTCTCGAGTCGATTCGACCTGTCTTGTGAGGTCTTCAACGGTGTGAGGCCCAAGTTTGTGATCAAGTGATCGCCTTACTTTCGCGTGAATTCAACTCGGCGTGTCGGGCGGGGCCCGCGGCAGAATCACGATTAACTTAGCGCCCACAGGGGTTGCCGAACTGAGGTGGTGTCGGTATGTCGGGTGGGGTTGGGGAACGTCACATTTCGCGGAGGTCATTTCTGGCCGGAACGGCCACGGCCGGTGTGGCCGCGGCCACGCTGAGCAGGCCGGCAACCGCGCGCGCCGCACCGGGCTCCACGGTCGCGATCTTCGGCGCCGGTGTGGCCGGCCTGACCGCCGCGCACGAACTGGCGGAGCGCGGGTACCGGGTCACGGTGTTCGAGCGAAAAGCGTTGGGCGGCAAGGCGCGGTCGATTCCGGCGCCGTCCCCGTCGGGCAGCCCGCTGCCGGCCGAGCACGGCTTCCGGTTCTTCCCGGGCTTCTACCGCAATGTCACCGACACCATGCGGCGCATTCCTTTCGCCGGCAACACCTTCGGGGTCTGGCAGAACCTGACCCGGGCCACGTCATACCTGCACTCGGGGTTGGGGCGGGCGGATCTGACGATCCCGCTGCCGTTTCCGATCCCGACCTTGCCCAACCCGATCACCCCGAAGGCCTTCACCGAGTCGGTGGCCGCGGTGTTCCAGACGTTGTTCCGGTTGCCGCCGTTGGAGGCGGTATACGCCGCGCAGAAGCTCGCGGTCTACGTCACCAGCTGCGACGAGCGCAAGCTCGGCCAGTGGGACAACATGACCTGGGAGAAATTCATCGGGGCGGACCACAAGAGCAAGGAGTACAACCGCTACCTCGCCGACGGCATCATCCGGAACCTGGCCGCGTCCAAGTCCAAGGACGCCAGTGCCCATTCGATCGGGCTGGTCGGCGAGGCTTCGGTGTGGTCGATCCTGCTGCTGGGCAACGACATCGACAACAAGGGATTCGACCGGGTGCTCAATGGCCCCACCAGCACCCAGTGGATCGATCCCTGGGTGGCGCATCTGCAATCGCTCGGGGTGACGTTCCGGCTCGGGCAGGCACTGGCGCGGCTGACTCCGAACGGCAGGCACATCGCGTCGGCCACGGTGGTGGACGGCAACGGGGTGGCCCAACCGGTGGTCGCCGACTGGTACATCTCCGCGGTGCCGTGCGAAAAACTCGCGGCGGTGCTGACCCCCGACGTGATCGCCGCCGATCCCAAGCTGGCCTCGGTGGCGGCGTTGCGCACCGAGTGGATGAACGGTCTGATGTTCTTTCTGCGCGAACGCGTCGACGTCACCAAGGGGCACGTCAACTACGTCGACTCCGGGTGGGGGCTCACCTCCATCAGTGAGGCCCAGTTCTGGAAGCGACCGCTGACGACCTATGGGGACGGCACCGTCAAAGACTGTCTGTCGGCGATCATCTCGGATTGGAGCACGCAGGGAAATTTCAACGGGCTCAGCGCCCGGCAGTGCACCCCGCCGCAGATCGCCGCCGAGGCCTGGGCACAGATCAAGGCCCATCTCAACGACACCAGCATCGTGGTGACGGACCAGATGGTGCATTCGTGGTTTCTCGACCCGTCGATCATCGACTCGGGCACGCCCAATGTGCGCAACGACGAACCGCTGTTCATCCAGGACCCGGGGTCGTGGGCGCGCCGGCCGGAGGCCGTCACCGGGATCGACAACCTGTTCCTGGCCGGTGAGTGGATCAAGACCGACCAGAACGTCACCACGATGGAGGGCGCCAACGAAGGCGGCCGCTATGCCGCCAACGGCGTACTGCTGGCCTCGGGTTACGCGGGTCCCAAGGCCAACGTCCTCGGGTTGTTCCAGGCGCCGTGGTGGGCCCCGTTCAAGGCGGCCGACAAGGCGCGGTACCGGGCCAGGCTGCCCCACGCGTTCGACATCGTCGATACCCGCTGGCCGACCTGACCCCCTTACTGAAAACAATTCTCAATAAACCTACGATGGCCCGGTGACGTCCACCGGATCGATACCCGTGCTGGCGGTCGCCGGGCATCTCGGCTCGGGCAAGACCACGCTGCTCAACCATCTGCTGCGCAACAGCCGCGGCGTCCGGATCGGTGCCCTGGTCAACGACTTCGGCGCGGTCAACATCGACGCCATGCTGGTGGCTGGGCAGGTCGATGCGATGGCGTCGCTGTCCAACGGCTGTATCTGCTGTGCGGTCGACGGCGAGGAAGTCGGCGAGATGCTGGGCAAGCTCGCGGCGGTCAAACCCCGGCTGGATCTCATCGTCGTGGAGGCCAGCGGCGTTGCCGAACCGGCCTCACTGGCTCGCACCATCGTCACCGTCGACGATCCGCGATTCCATTACGCCGGCCTGGTTCTGGTCCTCGACGGCCTGCAACCCGACCTGAGTCACGGGCTGCCGGTCGCCGACCTGGTGGTGCTCAACAAGGCGTCCTCATGCGCCGACGTCGACGGCCTGCTCGCGCAGATCCGCGAGTTCAGTCCCCGGGTTCCGCTGCTGCCCACCGACTTCGCCCGCATCGATCCCCAGCTGCTGATCGACCCGCCGGAGCGGACGCCGCAGGCCCAGCTGTCCTTCGACGAGCTGTTGCACGACGAGCACGATCACGACCATCCCCAGTATCAGAGCGTCGACTTCCGCACCGACGCAGCGGTCAACCCGCGCCTGTTCATGGAGTTTCTGCGGGACCGCCCTGCTGGCCTGTACCGCGTCAAGGGGTTCGTCGACTTCGGCGCCCAGCGTTTCCTGCTGCAGCTGGTCGGCAGCTCGCTGCGTTTCGAGAAGCGGCGCGCGAGCGGCACCGAGTTGGTGCTGATCGGCACCGGGATGGACCCGTCGGCGCTGCGGGCCGGCCTCGAGCGGTGCACCCGTGAGCCGGCAGACGAGAACGCGATGCTCGGGGTGCTCAAGTACGTGGTGTAGCCGGCGGCGGCGGTTCCTCGCCCGGCTATCCTGGCCGCTCACCCGAATTCAAGGAGCGGCATTGTTCAAGGTCAACGAGTACTTCGGCGGCGACGTCGCATCGATCGCCTTCGCCACGCCGGAGGGAAACGCGACCGTGGGCGTCATGGCTGTCGGCGAGTACGAGTTCGGCACTTCCCAGCTCGAGATCATGAAGGTGGTCTCCGGCGCGCTGACCGTCAAGCTGCCCGGCAGCGAGCAGTGGGAAACCTTCGCGGCCGGAACACAATTCACCGTGCCCGCGGACAGCAAGTTCCAGGTCCGGGTCGAGGCTGAGACTGCCTACCTGTGTGAGTACCGCTGACGCGGACTGACTCGGCTGCCTAGCCCTCTCAGGCACGCCGATTTCGACCCAAGGGCTGTTCGGAGTCGCTCGTCGCGACCCAGACGTAGAAATCGGCGACTGACGCGCACGTGTGCGGACCAGGCAATCCGGGTATGTAGTCGCCCATGCGACCGATCACTCTGGCCAAGACGGCCACCGCGGCACTGACCACTGCGCTCGTCGGCGGCCTGGCCAGCCGGCCCGCCCAGTCCCATTGGTACGAGCAGCTGCGCAAGCCGTCCTTTCAGCCTCCGCGACAAGCCTTTCCGATCGTCTGGCCGATCCTGTACACCGGTATCGCGGTGGTGTCGGCCCGCACGATCGACCGGCTGCGCACCGAGGGCCGCCAGGACCAAGCTCGCGCCTACTCGGTCGCGCTAGCCGGCAATCTCGCCGTCAACGCCGCATGGTCATGGGTGTTCTTCTCGCAGCGCAGGCTCGGCGCCGCGGCCGTCACCGCCGCGGCACTGACCGCCAGTAGTGCGGATCTGACCCGTCGTGCGGTGCAGGCCCAGGGTGCCCCCGGCGCCATCCTCACGCCCTATCCGCTGTGGTGTGCCTTCGCGACCGCGCTGTCCACCCGGATCTGGATGCTCAACCGCGATTAGCCGAGATTGACGGCGATCAGCTGAACGGCTTGCGCTGATCCAGGCGACGCGATGCCAGACCCGCACCCCGCCACACCCGCGCGACCCAGTCGTCGTCCTCTTCGGTGACCAGGTTGCCCATCACCCGCACGGCGATGTTCATCAGGAACGACGAGCGGACCGCGAGCGGTCCGGAGGCCGGCAGGAACCGGGGCAGCGTGAGCAGCAGGGCCAGCCTTCGGGCGATCGAGAAGCCCTGGGCATAGTGGTCCTGCAACAGTGCCGGCCAGGCCTGTGAATAGTCGCCGGACCCCAACAGCTCGGCCGCCAACCGGCCGGTTTCCAGCCCGTAGTCGATGCCCTCGCCGTTGAGCGGGTTGATGCACGCTGCCGCATCGCCGACGAGCATCCAGTTGGGCCCGGCCACCCCGGACACCGCCCCGCCCATCGGCAGGAGCGCCGACAGCGCGGCCCGTGGCTCCCCGGAGAATCCCCATTCCTCGCGACGCAACTCGGTGTAATACGACAGCAGCGGCCGCAGAGCCGCGTGGGCGGGACGCTTGGCCGTCGCCAGGGCTCCCACACCGATGTTCACCTCACCGTTGCCCAGCGGGAAGATCCAGCCGTAGCCGGGGAGCACCTGGCCTTCCGGCGAGCGCAGCTCCAGATGCGAGGTGATCCACGGCTCGTCGGCGCGTGGCGTGGCGAGGTAGCCGCGGATAGCCGTGCCGTACACGGTTTCCTTGTGCCAGGTGCGGCCCAGCACGCGGCCCAGAGTGGAACGGGCTCCGTCGGCGACGATCAGATGGTTGCAGCCGATGGTGGCGCCGTCGTCGAGCTGCACAGATTCGACCCGTCCACGTGAGTCATAGTTGACTCCAACCACTTTGGCGCCCAAGCGCATCTTGGCGCCGTCGTCGGCGGCGACCGAGCGGATCCGGTCGTCGAGTTCGGTGCGCGGGACCGCACTCCCGGTGGACGGGAACGACGGCCCGGGCCACGCCACCTCGACGTCGGCGCCGAACCCCGACATCCGCAGGCCGTGGTGCCGGATCCGGGTGTCGAGCCACGGGCCCATGCCGAGACGTTCCAGTTCGGCAACGGCGCGCGGCGTGAGTCCGTCGCCGCAGGATTTGTCCCGGGGGAACTGTGCCGCGTCGACCACGAGCACGTCACGACCGGCTCGGGCCGCCCACGCGGCGGCCGCCGACCCGGCCGGTCCCGCGCCGACGACGACCACGTCTGACTTGATATCCATTGCTCCCAGTATGTTGGACGAATGAGGACACCAGCGACTGTGGTGGCAGGCGTTGATTTCGGGGACGCGGCGTTCGCCGCCGACGTCCGGGACAGCGTCGCCAGGATCGAACAACTGATGTCTGACGAGCTGGGCAAAGCCGACGAGCTCATGGCCGAGGCGGTCCAGCATCTGTTCCAGGCGGGTGGCAAGCGGTTCCGGCCGCTGTTCACCGTGCTCGCGGCGTCCCTGGGGCCTCGGCCCGACGATCCGGACGTCGCGATCGCCGGTGCGGTCATCGAGCTGGTGCACCTGGCGACGCTGTATCACGACGACGTCATGGACGAGGCCCAGATGCGGCGCGGGGCACCGAGTGCCAACGCCCGGTGGGGCAACAACATCGCGATCCTGGCGGGTGACTATCTGTTCGCCACGGCCTCGCGGCTGGTTTCCCGGCTGGGACCGGACGCCGTGCGTGTGATTGCTGACACATTCGCCCAATTGGTGACCGGTCAGATGCGTGAGACCCGCGGCGCGGCCGAGCATGCCGACTCCGTCGACCATTACCTCAAGGTGGTCTACGAGAAGACCGCCTGCCTGATCGCTGCATCGGGACGGTTCGGCGCGACGTTCTCTGGTGCCGATGCCGAGCAGGTCGAGCGGTTGCACCGGCTGGGCGGGATCGTGGGCACCGCGTTCCAGATCTCCGACGACATCATCGACATCGACAGCGATCCCGATGAATCGGGCAAGGTTCCGGGCACTGACCTGCGCGAAGGCGTGCACACCCTGCCGGTGCTGTACGCGCTGCGTGAGTCGGGGCCGGATTCGGACCGGCTGCGCGAGTTGCTGGCCACCCCCGTGGAGCGGGAAGAGGACGTGGCCGAGGCGCTTACCCTGCTGCGCCGGTCGACCGGGATGGCGCGCGCCAAGGAGACAGTGGCCGAGTACGCGACGCAGGCCCGTGACGAGCTGGCCAGCCTTCCGGCCGGGCCGGGGCGTGACGCGCTGGCCACTCTCGTGGACTACACGGTCAACCGTCACGGCTGATTCCGGAACCACGGACGGTAACTGAGCGTTTAATCAGCGATGGTTGCCGAGTAGTTGCCTAGGAGGAAACTGCGATGACGTGGAACCCGCACGCGAACCGAATCAAGACATTCCTGTTGCTGGTCGGTTTTTCGGCGCTGATTGTGTTCGTCGGTTCGTTGTTCGGCCGCAACGTGATGTACCTGGCGGTGCTGTTCGCCGTCGGCATGAACGTCTACGTGTACTTCAACAGCGACAAGATGGCGCTGCGCGCGATGCACGCCCAGCCGATCACCGAGGTGCAGGCGCCCGAGATCTACCGGATCGTCCGGGAGTTGGCCACCACGGCGCATCAGCCGATGCCGCGCCTATACATCTCCGACACCGCCAACCCGAACGCATTCGCCACCGGCCGCAACCCACGCAATGCCGCGGTGTGCTGTACCACCGGCATTCTGCAGCTCCTCAACGAGCGTGAGTTGCGTGCGGTTCTCGGGCATGAGCTCTCCCACGTCTACAACCGCGACATCCTGATCTCATGTGTGGCAGGCGCGATGGCGTCGGTGATCACCGCCCTGGCCAATATGGCCATGTTCGCGGGGATGTTCGGCGGTAACCGTGAGGGTACGAATCCGCTTGCCATGCTGCTGGTTTCGCTGCTGGGCCCGATCGCGGCCACGGTGGTGCGGATGGCGGTGTCCCGCCAGCGTGAGTACCAGGCCGACCAGTCCGGCGCCGAATTGACCGGTGATCCATTGGCATTGGCGTCGGCGTTGCGCAAGATCTCCGGTGGCGTCGAAGCGGCACCGCTGCCTCCGCAGCCCCAGTTGGCCGATCAGGCGCACCTGATGATCGCCAGCCCGTTCCGGGCCGGTGAGCGGATCGGCAAGCTGTTCTCGACGCACCCGCCGATCGACGACCGCATCCGCCGCCTGGAGGACATGGCCGGCCGCGGCCCCGGTCACTACTGATCCATTTCACCTCCTTTTCTTCGCGAGCGTGCGTGTCTGCTGCCCGACACGCCGCTCGCGGTTCTTTCTGTCGGCGCTTGGCGCACGCTCGCGCGGCGCGAGTGTGCGACGTGAGATCGCCACCGGCGGGGCACGGCCGTCCACGCGCCGGGCGCCGAAGTTGGTTCGGGATGCTCTCCCAGCTCAAGGTGCCCGCCAGGACCGTCAAGAGCTTTGACGAAGTTGCCGAGGACATCTCACCCAGACAGAACACCGCGAGCGTGCGTGAACTGCTGCCGAAATCCGGTGTGTCGGGCAGCAGACACGCACGCTCGCGGTGCCAGGGGAAGGGAACCTACCTACGCAGCGTCGGCCAGGGTCTCGATGTGGGTGGGCGTCACCCGCAGCACGCCGGCGCTGGCGATGTCGTAGAACAGGCCGATGACGTTGACGCGGCGGGCCAGTGGGTGGGCTTGCAGCGTCTGCACCTGCACGGCGATGTTCACCATCGACAGCTGATCGACCATGCCGAAGCCGGCCTCCGCCGCTGACTGCGCCACCGGGTGACGGCCGTCGTCGAACGCCTCGATCGACGGATTGCCATGGGCCAGCCAGGATTCCAGATGCTTGTCGCCTGCGTCGGTCTTGCCGAGCATCGCGGTCATCGCGCCGCAGCTGGAGTGTCCGCACACCACGATCGAGCTGACCTCGAGCTTGTCGACGGCGAACGCGATGGCCGCCTCGATCGACGCGTCGGCTTGGCCGGCGGGGATCATGTTGCCGACGTTGCGCACGGTGAACAGATCGCCCGGCCCGCTGCTGGTGATGACGTTGGGCACCACCCGCGAATCGGCGCAGGTGAGGAACAGCGTCTCAGGCCGCTGGGCGTGCACCAGTTCCTGCATGTGCGGGCGCAGCACCGGGGCGGTGCGACGGTGGTAGGCGGCCAGGCCGTGCAGGACTGACGACATCTCCTCGCGCTGCCACGAGCTCCACGGCACCACACCGGAACGCTTGTCGAACGGCGTGAAGCCACGCATCGGCGGCCCGGCCACCGCGCTGGCCATCTCGACGGCGCCGACATCGTGGATGTCGACCGAGCCGCCGGTGGCCACGTGCTGACGCTGCCACTCTTCGATCGTCTCGTGCGCGGCGTGGTCGATGAAGTCGACCGACAGTTCCACGGTGACCGACGAACCTGTCGGCACCTTGCCCAGGGCGCTGGTGAGTGTCGGAAGGGACAGGAAGGTGCACGAGCCTTCGATGGCGACGCGCCAGGTGTTCTCGCCCGTGGGTTCGGACACGATGTTGGTACGCACCACCCGCCACACGGTCAGTGCGACGGCCAGCGCGAGGCCGATCAGCACACCTTCGAGCAGGTTGAGGAACACCACACCGGCTGCCGTGACGGCGTACACCGCGAGATCTCCTGTGCGCCGGGCAGTTTCGATGTGCGCGCGCTTGACCAGCTGGCAGCCGATGACGATCAGGAGGCCGGCGAGTGCGGCGGTCGGGATCATCTGGGCCAAACCGGCGAACGGCACCGCGAAGATCAGGATCCAGACGCCGTGCAGGATGGCCGAGGCGCGGGTGCGGGCGCCGGCGGCGACGTTGGTGGAGCTGCGCACGATCACGCCGGTGACGGGCAGACCGCCGATGGCGCCCGAGACCATGTTGGCCGTGCCCTGGCCGATCATCTCGCGGTCGAAGTTGGTGCGCGGTCCGGTGTGCATGCGATCGACCGACACGGCAGACAGCAGGCTCTCGACGCTGGCGATCAACGCGATGGTGAGGACGCCGGCGGCGAACGCGCCCCAGTTGCCCTCGGGCAGGCTGGGCAGCGCCAGCGCGTCCAGCAGGGAGCCGTTGATCTGAATGCGGGTGACGTCACCGAACGTCGGCAGCAACGACAGTGCGGTGACGCCGACGATGGCCACCAGCGGTCCGGGGACCTTCTTCACTGCGGTGGGCATCCAGCGCCATCCCACGAGGATCGCGATCACCAGTGCGCCCAGGATGACGCCGTGGCCGTGAGCGTTGATCAGCTGACCTGGCAGTTCGGCCACATTCGCCCAGGCGGAGCTGTTGGAGCTGCCGCCGAGCAGCACGTGGATCTGTTGCAGCGCGATGGTGATGCCGATGCCGGCCAGCATTGCGTGCACCACGACGGGGGAGATGGCCAGTGCGGCGCGTGCCACTCGGCTCAGTCCGAAGACGATCTGGAGCACGCCGGCGCACAGGGTGATGGCGCAGGTGACGGCCCAGCCGAATTGCGAGATGAGCCCGGCGACCACCACGGTGAGGCCCGCCGCGGGGCCACTGACCTGCAGCGGGGACCCGCCGAGGGCGCCGGCGAGGATGCCGCCGACGATCGCGGCGATGATGCCGGCGAGTACCGGAGCGCCAGAGGCCACAGCGATGCCCAGGGACAACGGCAGGGCGACCAGGAACACCACCAGCGAGGCGGGTAGGTCGTATCGCAGAACGGCCCGGGCCCGTTCTGCGAAATCAGTCGTTTGCTGCATTGCACTCCTCAGTGTGGAGATGGTCATGCGCGGACCCGCCTGGTTGCAGGTCCGCGCAAAGTTATTGACGCCGTTGTCGGTGAACAACTTCGAAAGGTGTTGGAGCACAGCGCGACACACGCCGGGCTGGGTTCAGATGTAGCTCGGCAACACCCAATTACTAAGGGCGAGACTATTTATCGCTGTGAGCAGGCGCAAGGAAGTTTGTGCCATGCATAGAGAACCCAAATGTTTCATTGGTGTGTCATTTGGTGAATATGACTGGTGTGCAGGGAAAACCGTTTGACGCATCAGTGGTGCGGCACCAAGTGTTCACCAAATTGTTTCGAAAAGATATGCATTGCAGCGAATCTCGGTTGGATCACCATTTCATATGAAGGTGATGTGAGTCATAGGGACCGGTGGGTGAACGGCATTCCCTTAGAACTCCATATGAACTCCGTGACAACGGTCTGTGTACTCCGCACAATGGAAATATGACGACGATGTCCGTTTCCCCCCGTGCCCAGCAACCGCGCCAGGCCATCCTCGGACAGTTGCCGAAGATCCATCGCGCCGACGGGTCTGCGATTCGCGTACTGCTGGTCGACGATGAGCCGGCGCTGACCAACCTGGTGAAGATGGCCCTGCACTACGAGGGCTGGGAGGTCGACGTGGCCCACAACGGCCATGATGCCGTGGCCAAGTTCGACGAGATCGAACCTGACGTCGTGGTCCTCGACATCATGTTGCCCGATATCGACGGGTTGCAGATTCTGCAGCGGGTCCGTGAGGCCGACGGCTACACGCCCACGCTGTTCCTGACCGCCAGGGATTCGGTGCTTGACCGGGTATCCGGCCTGACCGCGGGTGCCGACGACTACATGACCAAGCCGTTCAGCCTCGAGGAGCTGGTGGCCCGGCTGCGTGGGTTGCTGCGCCGCTCCAGTCACACCACACCGCCGGCCGACGAGACCCTCAAGGTCGGCGACATGGTGCTCGACGGAGCCAGCCGCGAGGTGACCCGTGGCGGTGAGCCGATCAACCTCACCGTGACGGAGTTCGAGCTGCTGCGCTACCTGATGCGGAATCCGCGCCGCGCGCTGAGCCGTGCCGAGATCCTCGACCGGGTGTGGAACTACGGGTTCGGCGGAAAGTCGAGCATCGTCGACCTCTACATCTCCTACCTGCGCAAAAAGGTCGATACCGACCGCGAACCGATGATCCATACCGTGCGTGGCGTCGGCTACATGCTGCGCCCGGCCTCGTGACCCACTGATGCCGCCCAGGCGTTGGGGGCCGCGCTCACTGCGCCGGCAATTGGTACTGGGCGTCAGTGCGCTCGTCACCGTGGTGCTGTTCGCCGTCGGCGCGTTGTCCGTGTACAGCTTGCACACCTATGTGACAACGATGAGCGATACCGAGGTGTCGCGGTCGTTGGCAGCGTTCAGCCATTCCCTCGAGAAGTGGCGGGAAAGTCGGACCGACCACGAGCTCGCGTCCGACACCGAGGCGCTCACGGCGTTCGTCGGGCAGGCTCCGGGCAACCTGATCGCGGTGCTGCACGACGGCGAGGTGATCCAGTCGGCGGTGTTCTCCGACGGTGAGCCGCACCCGGCGGCGGCAGCGGTGACCGCTGCGCTCGACCAGTACGACTGGAGCGACGAGCAGCCCCGCACGGTGAAGCTTCCGGTGCTGGGCTCCTATCGATTGGCCAGTCTGCCTGCGGGTAACGGCGACATGCTGGTCTCCGGGGTGTCGCTGGACAGCGCCAACATGGTGATCGCGCGCAAGACGGTGACCGTCGGGGTGATGATCGTCATCGCCCTGATCGTCACTGCGTTGGGCACGGTCGCGGTGGTGCGTTATGCGCTGCGGCCGTTGAGCCGGGTGGCGGCCACCGCGGCCAAGGTGGCGAAATTGCCGTTGGACGGTGGAGACCACCGCATCACGACACGGGTGCGGGACAAGGACACCGATCCGGACACCGAGGTCGGCCTGGTGGGGGACACACTCAACCAGCTGTTGGCGAATGTCGACAGCGCGCTGGCCGCGCTGGCCGATTCCGACCGGCGCACGCGGCAGTTCCTCACCGATGCCAGCCACGAATTGCGCACGCCACTCGCGGCGATCCAGGGCTATGCCGAGCTCACCCGGCAGGACAGCGCAAACCTGCCGCCGACCACCGAATATGCCCTGGCCCGCATCGAGGCCGAGGCGCGGCGGATGACCGGGCTGGTCAGCGACCTGCTGCTGTTGTCGCGGTTGAGTGAAGGTCAGGAACTGGAGACCGACGACATCGACCTGAGCGATCTGGTGGTGGACGCGATCAACGACGTGGCGGTGGGCGCACCCGAGCATCACTGGGTGGCCGAACTGCCCGACGATCCGTTGTGGGTGCGCGGAGACCTGGCCCGGCTGCACCAGGTGATCAGCAATCTGTTGACGAACGCCCGGATACACACACCGCCCGGTGTGACGGTCACCATTGCATTGACCGAGGCCGGAGAATTCGCCGAATTGACGGTCGTCGATGACGGCCCCGGAATTGATGCAGAATTGTTGCCGAATCTTTTTGGCCGGTTTGTCAGGGCGGACAAATCACGGTCGCGGGAATTGGGTAGTACCGGGTTGGGGCTGGCTATCGTGGCCTCGATCATCGAGGCCCACCAGGGCACCGTCGCGGTCGACTCAAGGCCTGGTCACACGGTATTTACTGTGCGGCTCCCGCTCGCCGCCGACGTCGCGCCGGAGACGCTTGCCGCCCATGCAAAAAATATGAATTAGCCCTGAATATTCTTTGACGGCCGAGCCGTATGCAGTAATTCGTATGTGTTCAATATGAGTTGATGGACCCTGGTGAAATGGCTCTTTAGGCTGGAACTACCTCAGCAAGAGAAAGGCCAGGTAATTCAATGATGAACATCTGGAAAACTGTTGCCATCGCCTCCGTGGGAGCCGGTCTGGCATTGGGCGCGCTGGCAGCCCCGGCCGCCGCTGCGCCGGGTGGCACAGGGTCGGCCCAGCAGACCATCAAGCAGCTGGAGGACGAGGGCTACCGCGTCATCCTGTCCCGCGTCGGCAGTGGGTCGATCAGTGACTGCAACGTCAAGGCGGTCCGTCCCGGCCGCGACATCACCGAACTCAAGGCCGCGCCGCGGGGCAACACCGAGGAGCGCGTCCGCTACACGACGGTCTACGTCGACCTCGCCTGCGGGCAGGGCAAGTAGCCCCAGCCCCGCCCCGGAGCGGTGGACCGTCCACTCGCCCCAGGTTAGGGTGGCGGCGTGCTGAGCAGAGTGGTGATTGGCCTGGTGAGCGCCGCGGGAGCGGCGGTGATGAGCGTGCCAGGGGTCGCGCAAGCTGAGCCGGAGCCCGCGCCGGCCGCCCCGAACGTCAACGCGTACGCACCGGTCAAGACCTCCGAATACGCGGTGATGGACAAGACCTGGTACGCGTTCAGGGTCCCCGACGGCATCACCTGCGTGATTCAGCGCAACGGTAGCTACGGCTGCAGCGGACCGATCCCGGCCGCGCCCAACGGGGCCAACCTGGTCAGCGGCGGGCCGGGAGTACCCGGGTTCGCCAGTTCGCCGGCCCCGGTCTTCGCCGTCGTCGAGAACCCCAAGCCGTTGCCGCCGAATTCGCGGCTCAGCTATCAGACGGTGAGCTGCGGCACCGACGGGGTGACCACCTCATGCATCGACGGGCGCAATCAGGCGGGTTTCGTGATCAGCCCGGCGGGCAGCTTCGTCATCGGTGAGCAGGAGTCGGACTTCAAGCCCACCTTCCAGATCGGCTGAGCCCCCGACGCGTCAGCCGATTCCTTCGAGCGTTTCCATGTCGCTGGTACCGATCCTTGCGATCACTTCCGGTGACCGACGGCTCAGGATCCAGTACCAGGCCAGCGCGGCGGCAACCGTCGCCAGGAACAGCCACGGGATCACGTTGAGCGGGTAGGCCGGCACCGGATACACGTTGGCGTAGAACACATATGCCATTGATCCGATGGCCAGCGCGGCGGCCGGCCAGACCAGCGGAACACGGACTTTGATACTGCGCAGGAAGACGACGGCCGCGATCGCGGCGGCCGCGTAGGCGACCATGTAGCCGTAGGTTCCGTAGGTGTCCACCCAGGTCACGACGTTCATCGCGTCGACGCCCACCAGGTACAGGACCACGGGCACCGCGATCACCAGCGGGCTGACCGAGATCAGCGCGCGGTGCGGGGTCAGGTGCGTCGGGTGGGTCCGGCCGATCGCCGACGGAACCACACCCTCCTTGCCCATCACGTAGAGGATGCGGCCGATGACGTTCATCGGCGCGACCACGACGGCGAAGAACGATGCGGCGATACCGAAGTTGAGGATCGGGTTGAACCAGCCCGGCATGCCGACCAGGGTTGCGAGATCGTTGAGCGGCTGGGCGGATTCGCCTAGGTCGGGGCCCAGCGCGGCCACCTGGGTGTAGGCGGCGAAGACATACAGCACACCCACGCCGGCGGCGCTCCACATGATGGCCCGCGGCACCGCGCGGTAGGGATCTTTGGCCTCGCGGGCCAAGGCGTCGGCGCTGGAGAACCCGACGAAGCCCAGGATCGCCAACACCATGCCCACCGCGATACCCGACGGCTTGGCGCCACTCAGGTCGAACTGGTCGGCATCGAAAGCGTTCGCCCCCAGGTGCACCAGGGTGAAGACCAGCAGCAGGGTGATGATCGACACCGAAACCAGTTCCAGCACAAGCGAAACCCGAGCGGACAGCCGGATGCCGCGGATGGTGAACAAAGTGGCCAGCACACCGAGGATGGCGGCGAGGACGATCTGCGCAGCCACCCCGTGGACCGGAATACCGAGTTGGTTCAGCAGGGTGGCGGTGTAGGCCACCGAGCCGCTCAGTGAACCCGCGGCGATCCCGAAGCATCCGATGATCAGGCTGACGCCGGTCAGGTAGGCGCCGAACGGCCCCAGCGCGGTCGCGGCATAGCTGTAGAGCGAGCCCGCACTCGAGCGGCGCTTCGCGAACTGCGAGATGCAGTAGCCCACCGAAAGGATGACGACGGTGGCCAGCGCGAACGAGACCCAGGTGCCGTTACTGGCGGTGGTGTAGATGGCGGCAGCGGTGAATGCGATGACGGCGCTGGGTGCGATGTTGGCGATGGCCTGCGCGGCCAGTTCGCCGCCGCCCATCACCCCGCGGCGCAGGCCCGCGTCCCCGGTCGGGGTCTCGGCCCGGGTCTGGAGATCTTCAGTCACTTGGGATCTCGATTCTTCTCAGGCGTTCGGGACGAGGAGTTGGCGCAGAGCGTGGCCGGCGGCCAGATCATCGAGGGCGGCCGCGGCTTCGGCCAGGGGCCGCCGGGCGGAGATCATCGAGGCCAGGTCGAGGTTGCCCGCCATCACCTCGTCGACCAGCTGCGGGATGTCGCGCTCCGGCACCGCCGAGCCGTAATTGGAGCCCAGGATCCGTTGATCGGCCTCGGCCAGTGCAAGCGGGTCGAAGCTGGCCCGCTCGCCGGCCGGCGGCAGGCCCACGATGACCGCGGCTCCGCCGAGGCCCAGTGCCGCGATGGCCTGCTCGGTGGTGGCGATCTTGCCGATGGCGTCGAAGATGTAGTCGTATCCGTCGGGCAGTATCTCACGCAGGGCTGCCACAACGTCCTCGACCGTCGAGGCGTCGACGGTGTCGGTGGCACCGAGTTTGCGTGCCAGGTCGAGCTTTTCGGCGACGACGTCCACTGCCACGATGCGTGAGGCGCCGGCCAGCCTGGCGCCCTGGACGCAGGCCAGGCCCACTCCGCCGCAGCCGATCACCGCGACGGTCGAATCAGGTTGTACGCCTGCGGTATTGCGCACCGCGCCCACTCCGGTGGCGATCGCACAGCCCACGATCGCGATGTCTTCCAGTGGCGCATCCTTGCGGACCTTGATCGCGCCGCTGCGGGGGACCACGACCTGCTCGGCGTAGGAGGACACCCCGAGGTAGTGGTGGATCTGGCCGCGCTCGTTGGACAGCCGGGTGGTTCCGTCGTACAGGGTGCCGCCGGTGGCCACGACCGACGCCACCAGTGCGCACTGGGCCGGACGGCCGGCCTGGCAGGCGCGGCATTCACCGCAGCCGGGCACCCAGCTGAGCACCACATGGTCGCCGGGTTCGAGGTCGTCGACGCCGGGGCCGACCGCGGTGACCACGCCGGATCCTTCGTGTCCCAGCACCACCGGCGCCGGGACGTCCCAGGCTCCGGTAGTGACGTGCAGGTCGGAGTGGCAGACGCCGGCCGCGGCGATCCGGACCCGCACCTCGCCGGGGCCGGGCGCAGCGAGATCGACGCGCTCGATGCTGATGGTTCCGTTGCCGTCGAGGACGGCGGCCTGGATGCGCGTCGACTCGCTGTTGGGCTCGGTTGCAGGTGCAGACACCGCGTGCCTTTCTGTGCTTCGGAGGGGCACCGCCACGTGTAGGGTTCAATGCCATAAAACGATGGATGTGTTTTACACCACTAAACGAATGGGCGTCAACAGGAAGGGGGAGGTTCAGTGGCGGACGGAGGCCAGACCGGCACGGAGACCGGGATGGGACGGGCCGGGGCACGGCTGCGTGAGTTCCGCGGTCAGCGCGGATTGAGCCTGACCGAGGTGGCCGCCCGGGCCGAGGTGACCAAGGGCTTCCTGAGCCTGGCCGAGCGGGGGATGACCAATGTGTCGGTCCCGGTGCTGATGCGCATCTGCGACGCCTTGGAGATCGGCATCGGCGAACTGTTCGAGTACCCCTCGGCGCCGGTGGTGCGCAGCGGGGCCGGCGCGCCGCTGGAGATGGGCGGACACGGGGTCAGGGAGGAGTTACTGACCCCGAAGTCCGAACACCATGTGCAGGTGATGCACACCATCATGCGGCCGGGCGGTGGTTCGGGCGGGGCCTACCGACTCGACGCCGCAACGATTTTCGTCTACGTGCTCAAGGGCGGGCTCAGTATCACCGTCGAGGGCCAGACCACCTTGCTCGACACCGGCGACAGCATGACCTTCGGGGCGACCCAACTGCATGACTGGCACAACCCGACCGACGACGAGGCCGAGGTGCTCTGGACCATCGCCCCACCGGTCGGGGCCGAGGACTTCCGCGCCGCCGTGCGCGGCGTCGAACCCGGTTCCGCGAAAGCGACGTAGAGGTCGTCGTCAGCGACGCTGAGCGACCACGGCGTCACTCTCGGCGCAGAAAATCAGAACCCCGAGCCGTGCACCTCGTGGCCGGGCTTCTCGACCATCAACCCGTAGTAGGCGTCCTCGACCTTCGCGCCGTGGTTGATCACCGCGTCGACCTCGCGGGCGATGGGCATGTTGAGCCCGTACTTGTCGGCGAACTCCATGATCACGCTGGCTGCCTTGACGCCCTCGGCGACCTGATTCATCGACGCGATGATCGCGTCGATGGACTTGCCCGATCCCAGTTGTTCGCCGACATGGCGGTTGCGACTGCGCTGGCTGGTGCAGGTGACGATGAGGTCTCCCATGCCGGCCAGGCCGGCGAATGTGTCGCGCTGGCCGCCGACGGCCTCGCCCAGTTTGGCCATCTCTCGCACCGCGCGGGCCATCACCATCGCGCGGGTGTTCTCGCCGATGCCCAGTGAGTAGCCCATGCCGACGGCGATGGCGTAGACGTTCTTGAGGGCCCCGGCCATCTCCACGCCCACCACGTCGTCGGTGGTGTAGGTGCGAAAACGCTTGGTGCGGAACAACTGTGCCAGGTTCGCGGCCAGATGTTGGTCGGGCATGGCCAGCACTGCGGCGGCGGCATAGCCCTCGGCGACCTCGCGGGCGATGTTCGGCCCGGCCAGGATGCCGGCCGGATGCCCGGGCAGCACCTCGTCGACGATCTCGCTCATTCGCATGTTGGTGCCCTGTTCCAGGCCTTTGACCAGGGAGACCACCGGCACCCACGGACGCAGTTCCCGGGCCAGCTCGGTGAGGACCCCGCGGAAGCCGTGGGACGGGACGCCCATCACGATCACATCGGCGCAGTTGGCCGCCTCGTTGAAATCGTTGGTGGCCTTGAGGCTTTCGGGCAAAACCACCTCGTTGCCCAGGTAACGCGAGTTGCGGTGGTTGTCGTTGATGTCCTCGGCGGTCTCCGCCGAGCGCACCCACTGCAGCGTCGGCCCGCGCCGGGCACAGATGGAGGCGACGGTGGTGCCCCAAGACCCGCCGCCGAGGACGACGACGTTCGGTTCGCGTTGCGCTGGTGCCATGGCGATCAGCGTATTGCCGAGACCCGGTTGCTGAGCGCAAGTTGTCGAACTGGGTCAGCCGGTGGCGGTTCTGCGTCGGCTCAGCGTGCCGATGATCGCGGCCGTCAGGCATGCCGTCGACACCGCGCCGGCGAACCACGGGAAGACGGTGGCCAGGTCCCAGCGGGTGGCGGCCCAGCCGGCCAGCAGGGTCGGGACGGCCATGGCGGTGTAGGCCAGCAGGTAGAACGCGGACATGGTTTCGCCGCGCTGATCGGCCGGGACGACATGGGACAGGTGCCGCAGCGATCCGCCGAACCCGAGCCCGAACGTCGCACCGAGCATTGCTGCCGCGACGAACACCAGGGGCCAGGAGTGGGTGAGCAGCACCGGAATGGTCAGCATCAGGGCGACCGCCATGCCGATGTCGCCGATGATCGCGGAACGGTGTGCCGGGATGCGCGTGGCGGCCAGTTGGGCCATCGCTGCGGAGAACGCGGTGATGGCCACGACTCCGCCGCCGAACACCAGGTTCTCGATGTGGGTCTGGTGGGCGGCCAGCGACGGATACAGCGACAGCAGTACGCCCAGGACCGACCACGACGCCATGGCGCCGAGTGCGGCGAACCAGAAGTCTGATCGAATTTCCTTGGCCACAGCGGGTTTCGAGACCCGGATGGGGCCGGGGGAGCGGGTGGTGTGGGTTTCGCGCAGCGCCAGCACGCCGACGCCGACGAGCACGCAGATCACCGCGACGACGGCGTACGGGGTGCGCAGCGGGTGCGGGGCGTACTGCGCGAGGACGGCGGAGCCGATGATCGCCACCGTCATGCCGATGTTGAAGGCGACGCCGCTGAGTTGTCCCGAGCGCACACTGCGGTGCGGGCGCAGGTCCAGTAGCGCGGCGGCGGCGACCACCACGATCGAACCGATGGCCGCGCCGTGGATGGTGCGGGCCAGCAGGAGCAGGGCCATGTTGTCGGCGACCAGGAACACGCCGAGTCCGATGAGCATGGCGATCAGGGCGCCGACGAGCACAGGCTTGCGGCCGATCACGTCGGAGATGCGGCCGGAGATGAGGACGGCGGCCAGCGCAGCCAGCGCGTACACCGCGAAGATGACCGTGGTGGCCAGCGGCGTGAGATGCCAGGCGGTTTCGTAGATTCCGTACAGGGGTGCCGGCAGGCCCGAGACTCCCAGTGCCACGCCGCTGAAGATGAGCAGCAGTGGATAGGCCCAGCGTTGGCCCTGCTCGACCTCCCGCCCGAGGACGTTCTCCGCCGAAATCCGCGCCATCGCCACTCCCCGTCCGGTAGGTTCGATATTCATCGAACCCGGCCGAGCCTACGCTGGGTTTGACGTTCATCAAACTTATTTCTGGCGGCGGGGGGACACGCATGGCAGATGCTCCGACGGTCGAGGCGCCGTGTCGGGTGGGCACGTTGCCGCAGTTGCTGGCAGCTCTGCAGGATCCTGTGCGGCTCGAGATGGTGCGTCGTCTACACGACGCCGGCGAGCCGGTGAAATGCGCGGCGCTCTATGACGGCATCAACAAGTCGACGGCCACCCACCACTTCAACATCCTGCGCGACGCCGGCCTCACCGAACGGGTGATCAGTGAGGGTCACGTCTATCAGCAGTTGCGCGCGCATGACGTGGACGCCGCCATGCCCGGTCTGCTGTCCGCGATCGTGGCGCAAGCGAACCGGGAATCCGGCGCGGACGAGATGTTGCGAAACCCGACTGACATCGCGCGTAGTCAGTAGACTTCGGCGCGGGCGGTGAGCCGGCCGACGCGGCCCCGTCGTCGGCAAAAATCCGACAGCTTTTCCACAGTTTCGACACGATCGGCAAAGTTAATGGCCATACCGGGCACGGATTCCGTGGTGAGTTCGTCCATGCGGCACGAACCCTCCGCCGGTCAGAGCGCGGCACTTGCGCCGGCGTCAATGTTGATCACCCTCGCAACCGCCTGAATGCACTGTATTTACACGTAATACGGGAAGTGACAAGGCATCGCCCGCCCGTTCGAGCGGTGCTGGCTACGCGATGGTGGCGGCGGGTGGTTTGCCGGAAATTGATGAGCCCATCTCGCTAAGTGAATGATAATTCGGCAAAACGTTGACGGGGATCGAGTCTCGACGTTACGGTGCCATCCAATGCGAGTTATTCGGCCGAGAGCGGCCGTACCTCGGTTTGGGGAGGGTTGATCTTTGCTGGTTCTGCTGCTTAATGAGAGAGGATGACGGCGCCGCCTGAGAGCGTTTCTGATGGGGTCGAACCGGAGCGGGGAATCGACGCCATCGAGAATTGGGCCACCGGTTACGCCCGGCGTCATCCGCTGGCGTCGCTCGCCACGGTCGGGGACCAGTTCGTGCTCGGCGTCCGCACCGTCCAGATCCTGTTCCTCGACCTTGTGACGGGCCGCTTCCAGTGGCAGGAGTTCATTCGGCAGGGCGCGTTCATGGCCGGCACCGCCGTGCTGCCCACCGTGCTGGTGGCCCTGCCGATCGGCGTCACCCTCTCGATCCAGTTCGCGCTCTTGGCCGGCCAGGTCGGCGCGACCTCACTGGCCGGTGCGGCCAGTGGCCTGGCGGTGATCCGGCAGGCCGCCTCACTGGTCGCAGCTGTTCTCATGGCCGCCGCGGTGGGGTCGGCGATCACCGCCGACCTGGGTTCGCGGACCATGCGTGAGGAAACCGATGCCATGGAGGTCATGGGTGTCTCGGTGATTCAGCGGTTGGTCGTGCCGCGTTTCGTCGCCGCGATCATGATCGGCGTGGCGCTGACCGGGGTCGTGTGCTTCGTCGGCTTCCTGGCCAGCTTCCTGTTCAACGTCTACTTCCAGAACGGTGCGCCCGGCAGCTTCGTGGCGACCTTCGCCTCGTTCGCCACCACCGGCGACATGATCGTGGCTCTGGTGAAGGCGGTGATCTTCGGTGCCATCGTCGCGGTGGTGTCGTGTCAGAAGGGGTTGTCGACCAAAGGTGGGCCCACCGGTGTGGCGAACTCAGTGAATGCGGCGGTAGTGGAATCGATTCTGTTGCTGATGGTGGTCAACGTGGCGATAAGCCAGCTCTACATCATGTTGTTCCCCCGGGTCGGGCTGTGACGTGACGGCCTCGACATTCGTCCCACCGCTACTGGCGCCGTGGGTCCGGCTCTACCGGCGGGCTTCCCAGCCGGTGATGCGGCTGGGCCACATGATGGTGTTCTTCGTCCGGGCACTGACAGCGGTACCGATCGTGCTGCGCCACTACCGCAGTGAATTCGTCCGGCTGCTCTCCGACATCGCCTGGGGCAACGGCTCACTCGTGGTCGGCGGCGGCACCATCGGGGTCGCGGTCGTACTGGGCATCACCATGGGTGCACTCGTCGGTATCGAGGGCTACAACTTTCTCGATCTGCTCGGGCTCGGTCCGGCCACCGGCATCATCTCGTCGTTGGTGAACACCCGCGAGCTGGCGCCCATCGCGGCGTCGCTGGCCTTCGCCACGCAAGCCGGTTGCCGATTCACCGCGCAGCTGGGGTCGATGCGCATCGCCGAGGAGATCGACGCGCTCGATTCCATCGCGATCCGACCGATCCCGTATCTGGTCACCACGCGGCTGATGGCTGCGGTGATCGCCGTGATCCCGCTCTACGCGCTCTGCCTTGCGGTCAGCTATCTGACCACCCAGGTGGTGGTCTTCCTGATCAGCGGCGGCTCGACCGGTTCCTACATGCATTACTTCACCCTCATGCTGTCCGGGCAGGACATCCTCTACTCGGTGCTGAAGGCGGTCATCTTCGTGTGGATCGCCTCCACGGTGCAGTGCTACTACGGGTTCTACGCCTCGGGCGGACCGGTAGGAGTGGGCGTGGCCGCCGGTCACGCCATGCGCGCCAGCATCACCGTGGTGGTCATCGTCAACATGCTGCTCACCATGGCGCTGTGGACGGTCGATTCAGGAGCGAGGTTCGGCGGCTAGATGGGTAACTCGCTGGAAATGGATGGTCGGGGCCCGTCCGACCGTCAGCTGCTCGGCTGTGGCGCCGCGGTACTCGTTGTGGCAGCGCTGGTTTCGACGTTCCTTCTGGTGAAGGCCACCGGGAAGCTGGACGACCGGGTGCCGGTGGTGGCCGCGCTGGTCAACGTCGGCGACGGCTTGCCGCAGCGCTCCGACGTGAAGTATCACGGCGTACTCGTCGGGATGGTCGACGATGTCGTCCCGGCCGCCAACGGCGATCCCAACTTCGTCCACATCGATCTCAAACCCGAGTACGCCGGTTCCATCCCGAACACGGTGACCGCACGGGTGGTGCCCAGCAATGTCTTCGCGGTGTCGTCGGTGCAACTCGTCGATAGAGGTCCGGGCGCCCCAATTTCTGCGGGCGCCCAAATCCCGGAGGACACCGAGCTTCCCACGGTGCTGTTCCAGACCACGATCAGCAAGCTGCGCGATGTGCTTGCCGCGACGGGTCGTGGCCGTGAGGACAAGACAGTGGGCATCCTGGCCGCGGTGAATGCCGCGACCGAGAACCGTCGTAACGAATTGCTCACCAGCGGAGCGCAATTGAACCGGTTGATCGATCAACTCGATGCGGTGGTGGCGACCGAGCCCGGCGACACCACGGTGTCCGCCCTGATCGATGCGACCCACGGGTTGCAACAGACCGCGCCGGATCTGCTCGACGCCCTGCACAAGGCCGTGGAGCCGATGCGCACGCTGGTCGAGCAACGCTCGCAGCTGAACACGATGATCAACGGCGGGATCAACACCGTGGGTACCACGCACACCGCGCTGGACAACCATACCGATCAACTGGTCAAGACCACGTCGAACCTGACCCCGGTACTGGGCGTGCTGGCGGACACCTCGAACAACTGGGTGCCGGCCTTCGTCAAGCTCAACCAGCTGTCGGGCAAGTTCTTCGACCACGTGTGGATGCCCGAGAACGACTTCGGCAACATGCGGGTGAACCTCTCGCTGACACCGAGCTACGCCTACACCCGTGCCGACTGCCCGCAGTACTCCGGGCTCAAGGGCCCCAGTTGCTTCACCGCTCCTCTGGTGCCGACCCGCCCGTCGCTGCCGGATGTGTTGCTGCCGGAGAACTATCAACCGCCTGCGGATCTGATGCCGCCGCCGGGAACGGCGTTGGGCGCCAACGGGAATCTCGTCGCGGTCGGCCCGCCGTTGGTCAACCCGAACCCCGATCTGTCGGATCCGAATCCGCCGCTTCCACCGTGGATGCCACCGGCCGGGCCGGTGCCGGGGACGGCGAACCCCGCACTCGTGCCGACGCCGCCTCCGCCGGTGCCGCTGTCGCCGGTCGCGCCGGTGGCCCCGCGGCCGCCCGGTTCACCGCCGGCGGCATCGGTGCCCGGATCGGCTCCCGCACCCGGTGCCGCGCCCGCACCGGACGGTCCGCTGCTGCCCGCCGAGGCGCCGCAACCAGTTTCAGGAGAGGGAGGCCGATGAAGTACCGCGGTGCAATGATCGGCCTGTCGCTGTTCATGGTGGTCGCGCTCGGGTTGACGTGGCTGGTCTACGTCACGCTGCGCCGTGATGTGGCCGGCAAGACGGTGCCCTACGCCGCACTGTTCTCCGACGTGTTCGGCCTGCGCGAGGGAGACGACGTCCGGATGGCCGGGGTGCGGGTCGGGCGCGTCGAGAAGATCGAACTGCAGGGCGCGTTGGCCAAGGTGTCGTTTGTGGTGCAGGACAACCAGCCGATGTACGGCCGGACGGTCGCCTCGGTGACCTACCAGAACATCGTCGGGCAGCGGTATCTCGGGCTGTCGCTGGGAAATCTCGGTGATCCGGGCCCACTTCCGGCCGGCAGCACGATCCCGGTCGATCAGACCGATCCGTCGTTCGATGTCGGGGCCCTGCTCAACGGCTACGAGCCGCTGTTCAGCGTGCTCAATCCCCGGGACGCCGACAATCTCACCAAAGGCGTGATCGCCTCGCTGCAGGGCGACAACGCCTCGATCGTCGCCCTCGTCGACCAGACCTCGCAGTTGACCGATTCCTTCGCCGGCCGGGATCAGGAACTCGGAGAGGTGATCAACAACTTGAACGCGGTGGCCAAGAACCTGGCCCAGCACAACGACAGCCTGGACGAGGTGATCACCCAAACCCGGGGCATGGTCGCCACATTCGATGCCCGCCGGCCCGAGATGGTGGACTCTCTGGGTTCGATCTCCAAGGTGGTGCAGCAACTGTCGTCCATCAGCGATCAGGTGTACCCGTCGCTGAACGAACTTGTGACCCGGCAGCCCGGTTTCGCCGCACACATGGTGGGGATCGAACCGCAACTGGCATTCACCGGCGCCAATCTGCCCTTGCTGCTCAAGGGTTTCGCGCGGATGACCAACGAGGGTGCCTACGCCACCACCTACGCATGCGATCTGAACGCAACGGGATTCTTCCCTGGCCTCAACGACGTCACACCGATCATCGTCGACGCGGCCACCCCGGGGAACAAGGCGCAGTACACCCCGAAGTGCAGGAACATGGCCAATGGTTGATCAGCTGACGAAGAGCGAGAATCCGACGGCGCCGAAGAAGCCGAAGAAGAAGCGGCGTCCTCTGGAGAGCTACAACCGGACGTGGCTCGGGATCATGGCGATCGCTGTGGTGTCCGTGCTGATCGGGGCGATGCTGATCGTCAAGGTGGCCGATGTCGGCTACCGGCAGTACACCGCGCGGTTCCAGCAGGCTGCTGCGCTCAAGGCCGGCAACCCGATCACCGTCGCCGGCATGCCGGTGGGCGAGGTGAGGAGCATGAAGCTGGCCGGTGACCACGTAGAGGCCAAGCTCAAGGTGCGCGACGATGTTCCGCTCGGACAGGACTCCCGGGCCGTCATCAAGATCACCACGATCCTGGGGTCCCGCTATCTGGCCCTGCAGCCCGCAGGCACGGGTTCCTTGCCCGACAACACCTTTGACCTCACCCACACCGAGGTGCCCTACGACCTGCAGGAGGCGCTGGGGGACGTCACCACCACCTTCGAACAGGTCGACTCCGACAAGTTCGCGCAGACACTGGGCATCCTCGGAAAGCAGATGGAGGGTCTGCCGGAGGTGGTGCCCAAGGCACTGGAGAACACCCACACGCTGGCGACCATCATCGCCGACCGACGCGACCAACTGGGCTCCCTGCTGGAGACCACGGATCTGGTCGGTAACACGCTGCGCCGCCAGCAGGCCACGATCGGCAACCTGGTCAACCAGGGCAACGACCTGGTCGGCGAGTTCGTCATGCGCCGGGCCTCATTTCAGGCCATGCTCGCGGCCCTGACCAACCTGGTCCAGACCCTGACCGGCATCGTGATCGACGACCGGCCGCAGCTCGAACAGCTGCTCACCAACCTCCGCGACCTGTCCAACATGCTGGGGCAGCATGACGATCTGCTGCGCAGCACACTGCAATCCGGGCCGGTGGCCCTGCGCGGGCTCGCCAACGCCACCGGCAACGGCAACGCCGGGGAGATGCACGTCGGCAACGGGCTGCTGATCGACTCCTGGATGTGTGCGATCAGCGGCCGGGCCAAGCAGTTCAACATGATCCAGTACTACAAGGACTGCCAATGAGCGTGTTCAGGAGCAAGATCGCCGCGCTGTGCGTGGCCGGTGCCGTGCTGGTCGCGGCGGTGGCAGGCGCGGGCTGGTGGTTTCTGAAAAATCGGACCGACACCATCACCGTGACGGCCCAATTCGACAGTGCTGCAGGTCTTTACGAGGGAAATACGGTCGCGGTGCTCGGCATGCAGGTGGGTCAGGTCACCAAGATCACGCCGAAGGGCAATTACGTCGAGGTCGAGTTCACCGTCGACAAGGACGTTTCGGTCCCGGCCGATGCGCAGGCGGTCACCATCTCCAACTCGATCCTCACCGACCGCCAGATCGAGCTGACCCCGGCCTACCACGGTGGGGCGACGCTGCAGAATCACGACACGATCGGCCTGAACCGAACCAAGACACCCGTCGAGTTCGCCCGGGTGCTCGACGTGTTGGACAAGTTGTCCTCGTCGCTGAAGGGCGACGGCAAGGGCAACGGACCGCTGGCCGACGTCGTCAACGCCAGTGCGGCGATCGCCGACGGCAACGGGCAGCAGATGAAGGACGCCCTCGGTGAACTGTCAGACGCGTTGCGGCTCAGTTCGGATCGCGGAGCGGTGACCCGCGACCAGCTCACCACGATTGTGCGGAACTTGAGCTCGTTGTTCGAAGCCGCCTCCCGCAACGACGCCACGTTGCGGGAATTCGGTTCGTCGGTGCGGCAACTCAGCCAGATCCTGGCCGACGAGAACTTCGGCAGCGGCACGACCGGCAAGAAGATCAACGAGGTGATCACCCAGGTGGGCGAGGTGCTGCAGACCCACCGCGATGAGGTGAAACAGATCGTCCTCAACGGCAATACCGCGCTGACCACGACGGTGGACCAGCGGCGTGATCTCGCGGAGTTCCTCGATCTGGCCCCGTTGACGCTGGACAACATCTACAACATCGTCGACCAGAACAACGGCTCGGCGCGGGCGCACGTCCTCGTGGACAAGGTGCTGTTCGACTCGCAGACCGTCAAAGAGGTCTGCAACATGATGGGACTGCGGCAGCTCGGCTGCAGCACCGGAACGGTGCAGGACTTCGGTCCCGACTTCGGGCTTTCCTACATGCTCGACGGCATGGCGGCGATGGGGCAGCGATGAAACGACCGTGGCGTAAATACGTTCTGCCCGTGGTGATGACGGCATGTCTGACCGTCTCGGGATGCGCGTCCGAAGGCCTGGCCAGCCTGCCGTTGCCGGCTCCCGGTGTCGGCTCCGGTGGCTACCGGCTGACCGCGGTGTTCTCGAACGCCTTGAATCTGCCGGCCAATGCCAAGGTGAAGTTGGCCGGTGCCGACGTGGGTGAACTCGAGTCGATGGTGGCCAAGGACTACACCGCCGTGACGACCCTGCGCATCATGGACGGGGTCCGGCTGCCCCATGGCACCACCGCCGAATTGCGTTCGGCGACACCGCTGGGCGACGTGTTCGTCTCGGTCAGGCCGCCGAGCCCGGTCGACACGAACGCTCCGTTGCTCAAGGACGGCGACACCATCGGTCTGGACGACACCCGCGCCGCCGCGACAGTGGAATCACTGCTGGGCTCGGCGGCGATCCTGGTCAACGGTGGTGCCGTACGCAATTTCACCAACATCATCAACGGGATGGGCAAGGCCACCGGTGATCAGGGTCAGGCGTTCGGCAATCTGATCGCCAAGACGAACCACACGCTGGGCACCCTGAACGCGCGCTCCGACCAGCTTTCGACCGCCATGACCGAGACCTCGCGGCTGTTGAAGCAGATCGACGACAAGAACCAGACCGTCAGCGAGTTGATGGATGCGGCCGGGCCGGCCACCGACACGCTGGCCGAGCACACCACTCAGATCGCCGATCTGATCACCCAGATCGGCGACACCTCTGCGCAATTGCGCAAGTTCCCGTCGATCGCGGGCACGGACACCAGCGGGCGCAGCGTGATCGCCGATGCCAACAGGGTGGCGGGCGCGTGGAACGATGTGGCGCTGTCCCCGGACGCCTCGCTGTACGCGCTCAACCGGCTGATGCCGCCACTGGTGAAAGCGACGTCCGGCAGCGGGCTTTCGGTGCGCGCCAGCATCGACCGGCTGGTTCTCGGATCGATTCCCGATATCGGGTTCGGTGGTGATCCGGGATTGCACGGTCCCAAGCGTTACAACTGGCATCAGCTGGTCGGCTCACTGCAGTACACGTTGTTGCGGCTGCAGGAGCGGGTCGTCGGTCGTGGCCCGTCGGTGCCGCAGATGCCGGTGATTCCCAGCCCGACCGAACCCGGTGAGATCGTCCCGGCACCCGCGGCTCCTCCGGAGCCACCCCCGGGCGCGCCGCCGGTTGCTCCCGCTGAGACACCGGCGCCGGTGCCGGCAGCGGAGGTGCCGCGATGATCAACGCACTGGCCGACTTCGTCGTCGGCGTGGTCCGGGCCGGGTATCGGCGTCGCGCCTGGCTTTCGGCCGGGGCGCTGGTGATGACGCTGGTGGTGGCCGGCGCCTACCTGATGATCGGAGCACTGCGGGTCAAGCCGTTGGACTCGAGCTACCGCATCACCATCGAGCTGCCGGAATCCGCCGGCCTGCTGCCCAATCAGGACGTCACGTTGCGCGGCGTGCGGGTGGGGCGGGTGGAGCGACTCAACATCACACCCGCCGGGGTCAACGCCGTCGTCAAAGTGAACTCGGCGGTCTCCATCCCGAAGTCGAGCGATGTCCGGGTGTCCGGATTGTCCCCGGCCGGTGAGCAGTACATCGATTTCGCGGCGAACACGGCAGACGGCCCGTTCCTCTCCGACGGCAGTGTGATCGGTCTGGGCAAGGCCACGGTGCCGGTCAGCCTGGCCCAGTTGCTCGCCGACGCCGACGGTGCGCTGGCCCAGGTCGATACCGGCAAGCTGGAAGTGATCCGCCGGGAACTGAGCATGTCGCAGGCCGGTCCGCGCAAGCTGGCCGACGTCATCGACGGCGGCACATTCCTGTTGTCCACCCTGGATTCGGTGCTACCCGAGACGGTCAGCGTGCTGCGCAACAGTCGCGTGGTGTTCAACCTGATGTCGGAGAAGAATGCCGGGATCGCAGTGGCGTCGGACAACCTCGACTCGACGTTCGACGGGATCAACAAGATGCGCGACGGCTACCGCCGGCTGACGAATCAGACCCCGGGAGCGTTGAACTCGGTCGACAACCTGTTCACCGACAACTCCGACACAATGGTGCAGCTGCTCGGAAGCCTCGCCAGCACTTCGCAATTGCTGTATCTGCGGGTGCCGGCCTTGAATGCACTGTTCCCGAACTACCGC
Organism: Mycolicibacterium arcueilense; assembly: GCF_058536225.1. NCBI lineage: Bacteria > Bacillati > Actinomycetota > Actinomycetes > Mycobacteriales > Mycobacteriaceae > Mycobacterium > Mycolicibacterium arcueilense. Next base: position 120,122 of record NZ_JBZTYL010000034.1, on the reverse strand, counting down.
ACCTCGGTGCTCGATGCGCTGGGCAGCGTCATGCACGACAACGGGCTGTGGGCAACGGCTGACATCTATCCGCGCTATACGTGTGACTACGGGACACCGCGCCGGCCACCGGCGTCGGCCGACTACCCGGAGCCCTACATGTACACGTATTGTCGCGACGACCACCCCGGTGTCCTGGTTCGTGGCGCCAAGAATGCGCCGCGTCCGGCAGGTGACGACACCGCGGGCCCGCCGCCCGGGGCCGACCTCGGGCGCACCACCGATCCGACACCGAAGGGGCGCTACACCATTCCCACGCCCTACGGCGGCCCGACCCTGCCGATCGAACCGCCCCGCTAATCCACCCAACCTCACCCAAAGGAGATGACGGTGACTGTGACGACGGACAAGAAGACCGACGATCAGACCGAGACCGTCGACGACGCAATCGGTATCGAAGAGACGGCCGAGGAGGTCGCTGATTCTGATGCGGAGTCGGAGGCCGAGACGGAGGCCGACGAAGAATCCAAGGACGAGGTCGACGACGAGGCCAAGGACGAAGACGAGGCAGAAGAGGCGGCAGAGCCCGAGTCTTCGGATGCAACGTCACGGGGCCGGCGCCGCTGGGCGCTCGTCGGGGTCGTGGCCGTCGTCGTCGCTGCCTCCCTGGCGCTTTCGGGCTTCCTGGGGTGGCAGCTGTGGCAGACCAAGCAGGTGGCCCAGGCCGGCCAGCAGGCGCAGGATGCCGCGGTCAACTATGCCCAGGTCTTGACGAGTATCGACTCCAACAAGGTCGACGAGAATTTCAACCAGGTTCTGGCCGGTGCCACCGGTGAGTTCAAGGACATGTACTCGCAGTCGAGCATGCAGCTGCGCCAACTGCTCATCGACAACAAGGCCACGGCACACGGCGTGGTGGTGCAGTCGGCGGTGCAGTCGGCGAGCAAGGACAAGGTCGTCGTGTTGTTGTTCGTCGACCAGTCGGTGGCCAACAGCACGGTGCCCGATCCACGGATCGACCGCAGCCGCATCAAGATGACGATGGAGAAGGTCGACGGGCAGTGGCGGGCAAGCAAAGTGGAACTTCCCTGAGGTATTGACATGTTGCGCATCGGCAAGCTGATCGGCGCGGCGGCCGTGGTGGCAGGTTCGGCGATGGCCATCACGGTCACCCCACCCGCCGCGGCCTCGGCGGCAACGTTCTGTGACGAACTGGCCGGACAGTGGGATGGGCAGGCCTGCCACACGTCGGTGACCTCGGACCGGAAGGCGGTTCGGGACATCAAGGTGGCGCTGCCCGGCGACCTGGTGGAAAACCCCGTCATCCGGCAGTACCTGACCAACCTGATGAACAACTGGCGCAACGCCGCGCAGAAGATGGCCGCGGACAGCTTCGGCGAGGAGCAGTTCGAGATCTTCCAGCACGGCGACGCGACGACGGTTGTCTTCCACGAGATGTACTCAGGTACCTGGGGTACCGACGCCCTGTCACACCCGAACGCGCCCATCGTCAGCGACGCCTACCGCACGTTCACGTTCGCGGGCGGCCGGCAGGTGCAGCTGGCCGACCTGTTCAAACCGGGCGTCGACCACCGGGCCGAGATCCCGCGCCTGGGTGACCCGTTCATCGTCGCCGCGCTCGATGCCGCGCCGCCGCCGCACCAGCCCGGCACCTACCCATTTACCCCGGACCGCTGGACGCCGAACAACGTGTACTCGGGCGGCTACAAGGCCTGGGCGCTGACCCAGGACGAGCTGATCCTCTACATGCCGGACTATCCGGTCGGCCGTGACTCCCCGGTCGATTTCACCCCGGGCCGGATGCAGTGGTCGATGGACGGCGGCACAGTGCAGGCGCACATCCCGCTCTCCGCGCTCGCCCCGGTGCTGCAGCCGCAGTACGGCGGCGCCTGACCGTCAGGCCGGAAGCCGTCTGAGCCTTTCGATTCTTCGCGAGGCTAAAGGGTTACCCGACCCCGATTTGTTGCCACCATGAGCCGCACCAATCAGTGCGACTCCATGGGGGGGCAACGGCCATGCGCCTAATCAGTTCGGTACTCGCGATGCTCAGTGCACTCGTGCTGGTACTGACCGCGTGTGGCTCGTCCGGTGAGTCCGCGCGCACCGAAGACGGCAAGACCGTGGTGCGCTATCAGGGCTGGGCCGGAGAGGTTCGATTCCAGGAACTGGCCGAGGACCTCGGCTACTACGACAAGATCAAGCTCGATTGGGTGGGGAACACCACCAGCGGACCGCAGGACATCCAGTCGGTGGCCACCGGCGACATCGACGTGGGTGAGGCGTTCAACGGCGCGGTGGTCAAGCTCAACGCCGCGGGTGCGCCGATCACGTCGGTGCTCAGCTCCTATGGCGCCGACGAGGGCGAATACACCGGATACTTCGTGTTGGAGAACAGCCCGATCCACTCGGCACGTGACCTGATCGGCAAGAAGGTCGGGATGAATACCCTTGGCGCCCATCATGAATTCCTCACCAGGGAATGGCTGGCCAAGGAGGGGCTGTCCAACGACGAGATCAAGACCGTGACACTCACCGTGGTGCCGCCGGTCAACACCGAGCAGGCGCTGCGCGAGAAGCAGATCGATGTCGCGGCGCTCAACGGGATCTGGCGGGAGACCGCGCAGGAACGCGGCGGGATCCGGCCGCTGTTCACCGACAAGTCTCTGTTCGGGGCGTTCAGTTACGGCACCTATGTGGTCCGTGACGATTTCCTGGCCAAGAACCGGGACGCGGTGGCCGATTACGTCCAGGGCACCGCGCGGGCCATCCGGTGGACCCAGATGACCCCGCGTGACGAGGTGGTCGCCAAGTTCCGCGAGATCATCGACAAGCGCAAACGCAACGAGGACACGCAATCCATCGAATACTGGCGCAGCTCGGGCATTCCGGTGCCCGGCGCGGTGATCGCCGAACGCGAGCTGCAGACCTGGATCGACTGGCTCGTGCGCAATGGCGAGCTCAAGGAAGGGCAGCTGAAGGCGAAGGATCTCTACACCAACGAGTTCAACCCGTACGCCAACGGAACCTATCCCGACGGCAGCGGCCCCGACGGGAAAGCGTTGGCGCACAAGTGAGTGCACACGTCGAGAATTCGTCGCCCAAACTGAGTCTGCGGCACGTGACCAAGCAGTTCGCGATCCGTGGTGAGAAGACCCATTTCACCGCGATCCAGGACATCAGCATCGATGTGGCGGACGGCGAGTTCCTGGTGCTGGTCGGCCCGAGCGGCTGCGGCAAGTCGACGCTGCTGGACCTGTTGGGCGGGCTGACCCAGCCGACGTCGGGGGAGATCCTGCTCGACGGCACGCCGGTCACCGGTCCCGGGCTGGACCGCGGCATCGTCTTCCAGCAGTACGCCCTGCTGCCGTGGCGGACCGCCCGGAAGAACATCGAATTCGGCCTGGAGGCAAAAGGTTTACCGGCGGCCGAGCGTCGGCGGCGGGCCGAGGAGTATCTCGAGCTGGTCGGGCTGCAGGGCTTCGCCGATCGCTACCCGCACGAACTGTCCGGGGGGATGAAGCAGCGCGTCGCGATCGCCCGCAGCCTGGCGTTCGACCCCGAGGTGCTGCTGATGGACGAGCCGTTCGCCGCGCTGGATGCCCAGACCCGGGAATCCCTGCAGGATGAGCTGCTGCGGATCTGGCAGGCCACCGGCAAGACCATCCTGTTCATCACCCACGGCATCGACGAGGCGCTGTATCTTGGCCAGCGGGTCGCCGTGCTGACGTCGCGGCCGGGCCGGATCAAGAAGATCGTCGACGTCGACATCGACCGCAGCACCGACGACATCCGTTCCAGCGAGGGATTCCGGGCGCAACGCCACCACATCTGGTCGCTACTGCACGACGAGGTGGAACGCGCCCGGTCCGAGGAGGTTCAACATGTCTAGCGCCATCGCGGTAGCCCCCGTCGAGTCGCACGTCGATACTCCAGCCTCGGCACCGACGGCGCCGGAGCCCGAGCCGCGCGGTCGCCGGCTGCAGACCATCGCGTGGCGCCTGTTGCGTCCCACCGTGGTCGTCGCCGCATTCCTCGGTCTGTGGGAGGTCGCGCCACGGATCGGGCTGGTGGACAAGGTCTTCCTGCCGCCGTTCTCGGAGGTTGTCAGCGCCTGGTTCACCCTCCTGGGCAACGGCCAACTGGCCGAACATGTTTCGGCCAGCCTGTCGCGCGCCCTCATCGGTCTGGCCATCGCGATCGTGATCAGCATCCCGCTCGGTGTGGCGATCGCCTGGTACCGGCCGGTCGCGGAGTTCCTCAACCCGATCCTTGAGTTGTTTCGCAATACCGCCGCCCTGGCGCTGTTGCCGGTGTTCATCCTCATCCTGGGGATCGGGGAAACCTCCAAGGTGGCGCTGGTGATCTACGCGGCGTCGTTCCCGATCCTGCTCAACACCATCTCCGGGGTACGCACCGTGGACCCCCTGCTGATCAAATCGGCGCGTTCCCTCGGACTTTCCCCGGTCCGGCTGTTCCAGAAGGTGATCCTGCCCGCGGCAGTGCCGACCATCTTCACCGGCCTGCGCATGGCGGCGGCTTCCTCGATCCTGGTCCTCATCGCTGCCGAGATGGTCGGCGCCAAGGCCGGATTGGGCTACCTGATCACGGCATCGCAGCTGAACTTCCAGATTCCCAACATGTACGCAGGCATCGTCACCATCGCCCTGGTGGGCGTCATCTTCAACGGCATCGTCGTGGCCATCGAAGGGCGGCTGTCGGGCTGGCGGGCCACCAATTGATCAAAGGATGTTCATGACGCGACAATTTCATCTCAACGCCTTCCTCATGGGTGTCGGCCACCATGAGGCAGCATGGCGGCACGACCGCACCGATGTGCGGAACCTGACCGATGTCAAGCACTTCCAGCGTCTGGCCCAACTCGCCGAGCGCGGCAAATTGGATTCGGTGTTCTTCGCCGACGGGCTCGCGGTGGGGCCGCGGGTGAAGCACAACACGCAGGCAATCTTCGAACCGATCACACTGCTGACCGCGATGGCGACGGTCACCGAGCACGTCGGACTCATCGCCACCGCCACCACCGGCTACATCGAGCCTTACACCCTGGCCCGCAGCTTTGCGTCGCTGGATCACATCAGCGGCGGGCGGGCCGGCTGGAACATCGTCACCTCTGCCGGTGAGGACGAGGCGGCCAACTTCGGTCTCCAGGGCATTCCCGACCATGCCGGGCGGTATCGGCGTGCGGCTGAATTCGTCGACGTGGCAACCGCATTGTGGGACAGCTGGGAGGACGATGCCCTGGTCCTCGACGAGTCCACCGGAATCTTCGCCAACCCGGACCGGGTGCACCGGATCGACCATGACGGCGAGCACTTCACGGTGCGCGGCCCACTGAACTCGCCGCGGTCGGAGCAGGGATGTCCACTGCTGGTGCAGGCCGGTTCCTCGGAATCCGGCAAGGATTTCGCCGGCCGGTACGCCGAGGCGATCTTCACCGCGCAGCGATCGGTGGAGGACGGCAAGGCGTTCTACCGCGACGTGAAGTCCCGGGCGGTGAAGTTCGGTCGCAGTGCCGACGACGTCAAGATCCTGCCCGGCATCGTGCCGTTCATCGGCTCCACCGAGGATGCCGCCCTCGAACTGGAACAGCAGTTCACCGATCTGATCTCGCCCGAGTACTCGTTGCGTCAGCTGTCGCAGATGCTCGGAGTGGACCTGACCGCGCATGCGCTAGACGCGCCGTTGCCCGCGCTGCCACCCATCGAACAGATTCAGGGCAACAAGAGCCGCTACCAACTGGTGAAGGATCTGGCCAGCAGCGAATCGCTGACCGTGCGGCAACTGATCGCCAAACTCGGTGGCGGGCGCGGGCACCGGACCTTCGCCGGCACCGCCGAGCAGGTGGCCGACAACCTGGAGCTGTGGTTCACCGAGGATGCCGCCGACGGTTTCAACATCATGCCGCCGTATCTGCCCGGCGGCCTGGAGGATTTCGTCGAGCAGGTGGTGCCGATCCTGCAGCGGCGCGGTCTGTTCCGGACCGACTACACCGCGACGACGCTGCGGGGTCACTACGGGCTGGCGCACCGGCCCAGCCGTTACACGGCGACGGCGGCCGAAACCAGCGCGTGAGCGAGGGCGTCCCGCTCCGCTCGCTGGCCACCACGGTCTTCCTGCCGTCCGCGATCTTCGGGATCGGGCAGGGCGCCGGCGCACCCGTGATCGCGCTCGTCGCAAGGGATCTGGGCGCTTCGGTGGGAGTGGCCGGGTTCATCGTCGCGCTCGTCGGCCTCGGTGCGGTGTGCGGCGACCTGCCGGCCGGGCGGATGGTCGCTCGGTTCGGCGAGCGCCGGTCCATCATCGTCGGATCCTCGCTCGGCACCGTGGGCGTGCTGCTGTGCCTCATCGCCTGGAATCCACTGGTTCTCGGCATTGGCGTGTTGCTGACCGGGTTCTCCAGTGCGGTATGGGGTCTGGCACGGCAGAGCTATCTGGCCGAGGCCGTGGGCGTCGAGCGGCGAGCCCGCGCAATGGCGATGTTCGCCATGACGTGGCGGCTCGGCTATTTCATCGGGCCGCTCATCGGCGCGGCGGTGATCCTTGCCGTCGGGACGCACGGTGGCTTCATCGTGCAGCTGATCGGCATCGTGGTGTCGGGATATCTGATGGCCCGGCTGGCCGATCCGCCGCGCGCCGAGGGAGCGGTGCCCGGCGGTGCCCGGCTCACCGAGATCGTGCGCACTCACCACGCGCTGCTGGGCACCCTCGGACTGGGCGCGCTGATGATGGGGGCTGCACGGTCGTCTCGGGATGCGGTGCTGCCGCTGTGGGCCGATCACATCGGGCTGAGTGCCGCGACCGCCTCGGTGGTCTTCGGCATCGGAGCACTGGCCGACCTGGTGTGCTCGTACCCGTCCGGGGTGGTGATGGACCGCTACGGGCGGCGGGCGATGGCGGTGCCTTCGCTCGTGGTGATCGGTGCGTCGCTGTTCGCACTGCCGTTCGCCGCCGGGTTGATCGGCATGACGGCCGTGGCGGTGCTGATGGGTGTGGGCAACGGGCTGGGCAACGGCGTGATCATGACGCTGGGTGCGGACGTCGCGCCCACGGCAACCCGGGCCGAGTTCCTGGCCGCGTGGCGGCTCATGCACGACAGCGGGATGTTCCTCGGGCCGCTGGCGGTCGGTGGGGTGGCCGCGGTGGCGCCACTGGGCGTTGCGGCGGCCGCCCTGGGCGCGGTGTCGTGCGCCGGGGCGGCCACCATGCACCGGTTCATCCCAAGGTTCTCGCCGCGGCCTATCCCTTGACGCGCCGAGCGTGCGCTCAGATCGCGATTTCGTCGTCAAACGCGATCTGAGTGCACCGTCGACGGCCCCGCTAGCGGTAGTTGACGAACTGCAATGCCACGTCGAGGTCGGAGCCCTTGAGCAGGGCGATGATGGCCTGCAGGTCGTCGCGCTTCTTCGAGCTCACCCGGATCTCGTCGCCCTGGATCTGCGCCTTGACGCCCTTGGGGCCCTCGTCGCGGATGATCTTGGTGATCTTCTTGGCCTGCTCGCTGGTGATGCCCTGTTTGATGTCGCCGGACACGCGATAGGTCTTGCCGCTGGGTTGCGGGTCGCCGGCGTCGAAGGCCTTCATCGAGATGTCGCGGCGGACCAATTTCTCCTTGAACACGTCGACCGCGGCCTTGACGCGCTCCTCGGTGGAGCTGACCAGCTCGATGGACTCCTCGCCCTTCCAGGCGATGGTGGTGTCGGTGCCGCGGAAGTCGAAGCGGGTGGACAGTTCCTTGGCGGCCTGGTTGAGCGCGTTATCGACCTCCTGCCGGTCGACCTTGCTGACGACGTCGAAGCTGGAATCCGCCATTGGACGCCCCTCCTCTTCCCTCGGTGAATGCTGCCGGTTTGTAGCTTAGGTACATCCTCGTCGCACCTTGCTGTCCCCACCACACGCGGGCTGCTGTGGCGACGCGCTCGTCACACCTGGCCTGCCGGTTTGTAACTTGGGTAGGTCCTCGTTGTACCCTGCTATTCGCACCAAACCGGAAACGGGGCGGGGCGAAACCAGGCAGATTGCCCGAGCGGCCAATGGGAGCGGACTGTAAATCCGTCGGCTTACGCCTACGCAGGTTCGAATCCTGCATCTGCCACCCTGATCAGGCCCCCTTTCGAGGGGGCCTGTTTGGTTTCTGTGGGATTCTCCACTGTGTCGGCACTCTGGGTGCCGACCGCCAGCCGGTACCCTCGGCGCCAAGGCGAACGAGCAACGAACTCATATTTTCCGGCCTGCTCACCGACAATTGACGGTCGCGTTGGACCGGGTCAGTCCCTCAAAGCGCAGACGCCCGGTTTTGGACAGCGGGAGCATTACGGCGGGGGCACAAAGACCTCCGGGAGTGAAGTTGGTGCATCCTAGACGGCCTGCACTTCACTCGGGGGTCGCTCTACGTCGCTGCGCGACGCCGTACGCTACGCCTGTGGTCAGTACAGCCCGTCCTATCACGTTCCTGATTGGACGCGAGCGAGCAGCGAAAGCCTACAGCTGCATGGCTGGCGCGAAACATTCGACTCGCCATGTATCAGAGTTGCTCGCTTTTCGTGCACGTACCTGGCCTGTTCTGCCCTCGAATCGAACATTGCTTGCGCCAAGGCTGGCGAGTGCGGACCGAGTTCGCTTGACGTCCTTGCTTAGCGCAGGCGCCTTTGGATTCGCCGAGCAGTACACTGCGCTCGCCGTCATCTTGATTCGTTGTACGTCTTCCTCAGCGGGCAGTGGCCGTCGGCCCATCCGGAATGGAGCTAGGAGGGCAATGACGTCATCCGAAACCAGCTGAGACCACACTTCGTCGTGGTGGGCGTTGGGTGATCCGTGGTGGGGGATTTTGAACGCCGTCGCGCGGGTGACGGGCGCAAACCTGGTGACAACCGCATTCCAACCGCATCCTTGCGGACCCGCCGTGAGGTCTGCGCCGAGCAGTATCGCCTCGTCGCCCACAGTGACCCATATGGCCACTGCAAATTCGTTGGGGTCGACCCGGCGGATCAGGCGTCGATCAGTTGCTTTCGCTAAACCGGCCGCAATTGTGTTTAAGGCTTTGCTCGCGGCAAGGTCTGATGGCGACAGTGCGCGTGCCGAGGCTGGCGGAATCTCGTTAGATGCCGGCCGCGACCAAAGCTCGCGTAGCTCCACGGCACGCATCGCAGGCACTGTCGACCCGGTGGCGTCACGTTGATCGATTATTTCAAAAATCCGCCGGTACTCAGAGCGAATGGACTTTCGAAACATGCGCTCAATATCAGCATCGGCCTCAAGGGTCGCCATGAACTCTTCGCTAGTCAATGCAGATGAGCATACGAATGTCGCCGATTCGCACTCTTCCAGGATTTGCGACAAACCCGCGATGTGATCATCATGCGCATGCGTGCCGACGACAAGCACAACATCGTGCGCAACGTTTACTCCGAGTAGTGACAGATACTGCAAGGCCGGAATCTGTTTGGACTGTTGGTCAATGCAGGAGTCCACGATCAACCACTGGCCCGCGCCAACATGTACAGCGATAGACTCGCCCTTGCCCGGTCCGAAGATTGATATCTCAATCTCGTCTTGCAGTGGTGGCCGGTGAAGCTCAGGCAAATTTGGCTTCCAGCCGTGAATGCTTTAACTTCGCCCTCGCTTTATGCGCCTCTACTTCCGCTTCGGTCCACCGGCCCAATCTTCTGAGCCGTACTGCTGATGTTCGCTGCGGCCCGCCTACGCCTTGAACAGTCCGCACCGTGACGTACACTACGTCACCGACTTGCAGGTCATCGTCTGGGACGAGCTCGCGTGGAAAATCTGCGGTTAGTTCTGTGCCATCGCCCTGCGGCTGCAATTGAACAGTGAAGAAATCGCTGTCGACCTCGGTTACGCTGCCTTCCCACTTCTCCATGCCGGTTATTGCTGCTGATGGTCTCTCCGGCGGTCGAGAACGTCGCTCGCTCACAACCTCGAAGGCTGACCGAATCGCGGCGGTTTTTCGGTCTTTCAACCTATTTAGCGCATGGGCAGAAACAGTACTTAGGGCGGCCCACTTGTCCACATGGTTCATCCTGGCTGCATCGCTTGGCTCAAACAGAATCGCGTCCCCAGTGAATGACTCGGAGTATTCGGCAAGCAGATTCGCCAAATTTCGCCATGCCACGAAAGGATCCGCGAAGTCTTCGCTCTGTTCGTTCGACGTATTAAATACTGAAGCGTGAATGGTTGATGGGCTCATGAAATACTCGCAATCGCCTTCAGGACTGTACTTGCGTGCGACAGGGAGCTGGACCACTCTTTCGAGAGGATATCATTAACAATTGGGATATTGGTTGCTAATGCTTCGGCGCGTTGACTTTGGATCGCTTCTGTCGTCCAGGCTTCTGCCCGTGTCGACGGACGCTCTTCTATCATCTGTAAGTTGAAGTGGTCGCTATGTGCTACAAAAATGTGGCCCTCAAAACGGACCGAAGGCTCTACTTTTACTTGAGTCCGGCCACCATAATTACTCTCGCGCTGGCCCCACATTATGATTTCCCTCATAACTGGCAGTTCTAACGTGCGCTCCCAAAAATCTTTGGGGGTCAGCCGGTCGCCTATTAATTGGTAGTGATCTTGATCTCGCGCTTGGAAGTGCATTTCTCTATTTATTCCAAGCACGGCAACCGGCGTATGCGGCAGGGCGTTAAGTATGCCGACTGCCACGTCACGCAATCTTTCGAAATCATCCGGTTCGGGCGTCGATAGCTGCAGCGCATCGGGCGTGACTTGACATGTCAGCCAGCCCGTCGCGATTGACGCGAAATCTCTGGTAATTATTTCTACCTCAGCCTGCGCGAAATCGCTTGCGCCGATTACATTCTGCTGAAGTAGCCAGGCGGGTGAAAAGATAGCCGCATTAAAGTGACCACGGATAACCACCGTGAGCGCGTCGAGTGCTACTACGGTGTCCGCCAACCTATGCTCCCCCCACTTCGCTGCAGTTGAGTCCTGTCTAGAGACTCTAACAATACGGCCAATGATCGGCGCTAGCAGCGGGTATGCCCTAGGGTGGGCGGCTGTAGAAGGTCGCGCAGTTGGCTAGTCAGAAGGTTCGGCGGTCGCGTACGCGGCTCCCAGTGCCAACCTGGCGACAGTGCGGTCTTCCCGACGGTGGCGAACAGCGCGACGTGGTCCTGGTGAACCATGTTCAACTGGCAGCTTCTGCCAGGGCTGAGGCAAACGAACCTACGCTAATGGCAAATCCGTCGACTTACGCCTACGCAGGTTCGAATCCTGCATCTGCCACCCTGATCAGGCCCCCTTTCGAGGGGGCCTGTTTGGTTTCTGGGCCGACCGCCGAGCGGCCGTCTGATCCCCGGCCTCCGCTCGCCGGATCGGCAGCCGTGCGTTGGCCGGCAGCGTCGGGCGACCACCAGCTGAAACGGTGGACCTCAAGGCACTGGTTTGATTCGGCCCGTTCCTCGGCCCATCGCAGCGTGGTGCGTTTGCGCCAGAACCCGGCGACTGGCATCACGCCACCGTCCGGGCGGTGCAGGAATACGTACCATCCAAATTTCACCGGACCCCCGGTCCCGACAGTGCCCACGAGTCCGTATCCAGTTTTCACCGGACGACGGCATCACGTCAGATCCGGCACAGGCGTTGGGCCGAAGCGGTGAATCCGACTCTACGTAGGAATCTGGCGACCCGCTGACGAGCGATACCCGGTAGTGCGCGGCGACAAACAAAAAGGCTCGACAGCATGGGCAGAATCGACGTCATGACTACGCATCGCGTCGTCGACCACAAGCTGTTGAACTTCGCCAGCCACATCGACGACAACACCATCGAGCAGGCGAAGCAGACCGCCTCGATGCCGTTCGTGCACCCGCACGTCGCGCTGATGCCGGATGCTCACAGCGGCAAGGGGTCGGCCGTCGGCACCGTCATCCCGACCATCGACGCCGTGATCCCCGCGGCCGTCGGCGTCGACATCGGCTGCGGGATGATCACGGCCCGCACCGAATTCACCGCTGCCGACATCCAGGACCGTGATCTGGCGGCGCTGCGGACGGCGATCGAGGCGGCGATCCCGCTGTCACCGGGCAACTACAACGACACGCTCGCCCGGTTCCCGTTCACGGCGGGCCGCATCACCGACCTCGAGCACCTGGCCAAGGACGGCGGGATCGACCTGTCGCACTCGCCCAAGTGGCGTGAGCAGCTCGGCTCGCTCGGTGGCGGCAACCACTTCATCGAACTGTGCCTGGACCAGGCCGACCGGGTGTGGCTGTTCCTGCATTCCGGTTCCCGTGGGGTCGGAAACAAGATCGCGCAGAAGCACATCCGGATTGCGCAGAAGCTCATGAAGCGGTGGTGGATCGACCTGCCCAACCCCGATCTGGCCTACCTTCCGCAGAGCACGCCGGAGTTCGGCGACTATCTGCGGGATCTCAACTGGGCGCAGCGGTTCGCCTTCGAGAACCGTGCCGAGATGATGGACCGCTACATGTGGGTGTTCGCCGCCTGGATGGGCTATGCCCATCTGGACCAGCCGAAGACTGCGGGCGACTTCGAGGTCGAGCGAATCAACACTCATCACAACTACACCCGCAAGGAACACCACGGTGGCCGTGAGGTGTGGTTGACCCGCAAGGGTGCGATCGACGCGCACACCGGGGTCATGGGCCTGATCCCGGGCAGCATGGGAACGCGGTCATATGTGGTGCGCGGCAAGGGAAATACCGCCGGGCTGTGCTCAGCTCCGCACGGCGCCGGCCGGCGGTTCTCCCGGAACGAGGCACGTCGCCGGTTCACGGCGGACGACCTCGCGCAGCGGATGCAGGGCATCGAGTACCGCCACGGCGAGGCGTGGGTCGACGAGATCCCCGACGCGTACAAGGACATCGACGTGGTGATGGCTGACGCCGCGAGCCTGATCGAGATCGAACACGAGCTCCGTCAGGTGCTCAACGTGAAGGGCACGTAGGTCCTGGGCTCGGGGGCTCAGGACCTACGTCCGACAACCAGATAGGCCACGGGCAGCACGCCGGAGGTGGTCAGCATCCCGAGGGCGCTGCCCCACAACCACTTCGGTCCGTTGATCCGGCTCGCGTCGCGGCCGGCGAGGTCACGCAGCGCCCAGGCCCGCAGGCCGGCGTCTACCGCCGCCACCGCGATCACGGCCGTCTTGGCTCTAGGGGACAGGTCATTCCACCGCTTCTTGGCCACGAGCGCGTTCCTTTCGGGTGAGGGGCATCGGATTCCAAGGTAATCGCTCAATCCCGCCAATCAGGAGCCCGCCCGACGACCTTCGTCACCGTCTACGTCGACGTCGCCTGCCCGAACCACGACTACTGAACGGCTATGGGCTGGTGGGCATCGTCGTCACCGGCGAGCCACCGTAACTACCGCTCCCAGAACCACTTCCACCACCGAAGAGGCCGCCGCCCGAAGATCCGCCACTGGATGACCCGCCACTGGACGAGCTACCACCGGACGACGAGCCACCCCCATATGGGGACTCACCTCCACCAAACGGCGACTGCGGCGCCACCGTCGTCACCGGAGCCTGGTACGTGGGCTGTTCGACCGGTGCCGTGTAGGTCGGCACGGTGTGGGTCGGTACCTCGATGGGAGGTTCCGACGTACGGGTCGGCGCCACCGTCGTGGTCGGAGGCGCGGTCGTCGTGGGTGGCGCCGTGGTGGTGGGCGGCGCCGTCGTCGTAGGCGGTGCCGTGGTGGTGGTTGGCGGCGCGGTTGTCGTCGTCGGGGGAGCCGTCGTTGTCGTGGGTGGCGCCGTGGTGGTGGTCGGGGGAGCCGTCGTGGTCGTCGGCGGTGCGGTGGTGGTCGGCGGGGTCCACGTCGGCACCGTGGGCCACACGACCGGTGGAAGCGGGATCGGAACGGGCACCGGAATCGGGATGGGCACCGGCGCGGGTGGAGCGACCGGCGGGGGAGCCGGCTGGACCGGGGGCGCGACCGGCGGGGCCACTGGAGGAACCTGGTTGACCGGCTGGTTGCCGGTGTCCTGGCGCACCTTGGGTGCTGCCGGAGCAGCGGGCGGCGGGGTCAGTACCGAGACGGGCAGCGCCACCGGATCCGGCTCGTGCGGGACCGGTGGGAGGTAATTGCCGGGCACCGTCGCCGCCTGCTCGGTGGGCGCGGGCTGCGCGCGCACGTCGGCCGTGGGGCGGACGTTGATCGCGACCGCGGTGGCCAGCGTGGCGAAGCTCACCACGACGAAGGCCAGCGCACTGCCCATCAACAGCATCCGCGGCGGCGGCGGTGCTATGACGGTGGTGTAGTCGGGGTCGTCGTCCTGCTCGGGGATGAACTCGTTGACCGCGTCCATCGGCATCTCGTCGGCCCACGGTTGGTCGTCGGGGTCCTGCGAGTACGCCAGATCCGGTCCGACGGCCGCGGAATCTGCGGGGGCAGGTGCCATCTGGGTGGCCTCGGCGGCAGGAGTCATTGGTCCCATCTGGGTCGCGTCCGACGCCGGTGCCATCTGCGTCGCGTCCGAGGCCGCGGGGGCCATCTGGGTTGCATCCAGTGGCGCACCGACGACGGGCGCCATCTGGGTCGACGCACTCGCCGGCGCGAGGTCGTCGACCAACTGGGCCGCGCCTCGGGCGATGGCATAGCCCGCATCCGGTGCCACCTCGACCGGGGCGGTCGAACGAAGCTCTGCCGCAACGGAATCAAGATCGAGTCGCTGTCCGACCAACAGCACCCGGCTGGGGGCCTCGTCGGCGGACACCCGCTTGAGCACCGCCGCGCACGCAGCGGCGGCCCCGGCAGTGCCGATCGGAACCGTGGCCAATGTCGAGTTCGGCGCGGCAGCCTCTTCGCCAACCACGGTCAGCGACACGGTGTCATCGTCGGCCACCAGCAATGCGGCATCAGCGCCCACACTGCGGGCCAGGGCGGCGGCGGCCTCGGCTTCTGCCACCACCTCGACGTTCGGCACTCCGGCGTCGAGCACGGTCTGGCGCAGCGTGTCGGCCGCCGATTCGTCGGGCAGGCACAGTCGGGTCGCGGCAACCTGGTTGCCCGACTCAGTCACCGCGCGGTAGGTGCCGATGATGGTCTCGGCAAGCTCCGACATCTCGGCCACGAAGTCATCGGGCAGGTCGAGCGCGTACTGATCCAGAACCTGGCCGCCGCTCGCGGGCGATCCGATCATGGCCAAGCGCGCCACACGCCCGGTGACCGCCACCCCGAGGACTACGTCCACGGTTCTTCTCCTTGCTTTGTGCATGTTGTACGAGCCCCGACGGACAAATCCAAGCTACCGCACAGCCAGGGCCTACCTTGGTGGCCGAACGACCGCGGCTGCCAGCACTGCTTGTGCGCCGGAGCAAAAGTGAGCACGCTGGTTGGGTCCGTTGCGAGGTCACTCATAGAGAGGAATCGGTACGTGAGCGACGAGCGTTACGACGCGTCCGCCACCGTCCAGGTGGCGACCACGGCCGTACCGGCGGCGGAGCGTCCGCCGCGGGTCGGCTACGTACCTACCCGGACCAACCGGGTACGTGACGGTCTCGCCGTGGCATTGCTCGTCATCGCGATGCTGCTCCCGTGGAACCTGGAATTCGGCGTCGGTGTGCCCGGCAGTGCCGGGTCGACGTTTGTGATGTTGGCCATCGTGACGGTGCTCGCAATCGCCGCCGCGCTGGCGCCGCACCTGGGACCGTTCCGCCTCGGCGCGAGCCACTCCGACGTGGGGCGCACCAGTCGCGTCCGGTTCTTGCTCACCGCCGCGTACCTGGTGGTGGTCGTCTGTTTCGCCGGCTATCACGTGGTGCAGACGGTGAGCGGTGGCGGCACCGGGGCCGTCCCGCCGGGGGTGGGTCCGGGCATGTTGCTCGGCGTCGCGGGCGCGCTGCTGGCCGGGCAGCCGCCGATCACGTCGATCACCGTCGAGGACAACAAGTTTCGACGCTGGTATGCCATTGCGCGGGTGATCGGTTTCCTGTCGATCGCGCTGGCGACGCTGTCGGTGGCATTCAACCTCTACTGGCGGTTGCGGTATCTGTTCGTCACCCAGGTCGAGTTCGGCGGGCACGACATCGCCGTCATCGTCACCACATTGCTCTACGGCGCGGAGGCGATGATCGCGCTCGTCATCGCCTCACGCTGGCTGACCGAACGGACCGGGGCAGCCCGGCTGGCCACGACGGCCATCGGCGTCTCGGGCGCGGTCGCCGCCACCCTGGTGTGGCTGGCCGGCATCGGCCGCGATATCGATGCGTTTCACGGCATCGCCCAGAACACCTCGACGGCGGCGGTGGGCTACGAGGGTTACCTCGCCTGGGCCGCGGCCGCCGCGATCGTGGCGCCGACGACGCTGTACGCCGTCTTTCTGATCCGGCCGCCGACCATCGGCGCCTACCGTGGTGCCGCGCAGAAGTGCCTGACGCTGATCGCCTTCTGGGCTTTCGCGGCGGCGGCACTGCGGGTCGTCGACTTCCTGATCGCCCTGTCGCTCGACCTTCCGCGCGCGCTGTACGACACGGTCGCGATGACGGTGTTCAACCTGGTCACCGCCCTGGTTGCGCGGTGGCTGCACCGGCAGCTCGACAGGGGGCTGACGTCGACGACCGTGGCCGCCGCCTTCAGTGCGGTGTTGTTCGTCTTCACCGTGGCGAACGTGGCCATCGGGGTCGCCCTGGCGCCGCGCTACTCCGGGCCGGCGCCCGCGGCGATCTACGGCAACAACCTCGCCCAGCAGATCACCAGCACCTTCGATGTCGCGGTGTGTGTGCTGAGCCTGCTCGTGTTGGCGGTCATGGTGTTCACCGGGCCGTTCGCCGGCTACCTGGTGCGCCGCCAAACCCGTGCGGCCAAGCCGGTGACCCCGGAACCGCCCACGGAGATCGTGCCGTCAAAGCCCGCCGTCGAGGAGTCCGCGCCGCCGACCATCGTTCGGCAGCCCCGGGCGGCGTCGGTGCCGAGAATTGTTCGTCTGAAAGAGGATTCGACGACCATGCTGGCCGCTCCGCCGACCACCGATCTGCAGGTGCCGACGCAGGCGCTGCGGATCCAGCGTCGTCCGCAGCGCCCGCCGTCGCAGAGCTAACCGGCGCGGTCGCTCCGGTGCTGTGAGGGACGATGGCGCTGAGAGTGTGGGGATTTCGGGGCCTTCTTGGCCGAGCCGATCGTCGAACGGATCGCTGAGCGAACGGAATCGCGGTCAGAGCCCTTCGCCCCAGGGACTGCCTTCAACCGCGGTGCCACACCGGTACGTGGCGCGTCCGGTTGGGTTCTGGTGGGCCGACTGACACGACTGGGGGCTGTGGACTTCGGTGCAGGGGCCTTGGGTGCAGCGACGGCACCGTCGTTGTCCCCCTTGTCTGCCTCGTCTGCCTTGTCGACATCGGCCGCAACTGTGGGGGCAGCCTTGTCGGCATCACTCGGCGCAACGACCTTCTGCGGCGTCGGCGTCGGCGTCCTACCACCGAGGGACTGGAACACCTTCGCCAGCGGCCGGGTGGCGTCCGTCAATGCCGTCCCCACGTCGTTCACCACCTGTCGCAGCGCCTGTTCGAACGGAGAGTCGCGCACCGGGTCGGCCGGATGCTCGGGCAGCGGGGTGTCCGGTGGGGCGTCGGAGACGACGGGCTGGGGCAGGGTCGGCACATACTTTTCGCCGGCGAGGATCGCCAGTGACTGTTCGAGTGCACCGGGCAATGCGTTCAGGGCTTCGTGGATCTTCTCCTCGGGGGTGATCCAGCCGAATTCCTTGACCCGGCTGGGGTCTGCGGTGCGGTCGTATCCCATCTCGACGAACACCCGCAGCAGCGGGTCGATGGCGTCGACGAATCGCTCGGCACCGATCAGGGATGCGGGTATGCGCAGCGGTGCCAGCAGTGGGAGGTACTGGGGCAGCGTGACGTAGGTGGTGTTGCCGACCTGGGTGGTGACGGCGTTGGGTGCGTCTGGGTACTCCAGCACATAGCCGGGGAAGGCGTGCTCAAAGACCTGCCCGGCGAGGGCGTTCGCGATGGACAGCACGTTGAAATAGGCCGGGAAATCGGCGATCCCGTCGTATTGATTCTGGTAGAAGGTGGTCTTGAAGGGGCTGTCCGAGGGGCCCGGGCGGCCGAACGGGAAGATGTCACCCAGTACCGGCAGATCGCTCCAGGAGGCAAAGCGGGCGAGGATGCCGCCGTTGGGCTGATAGGGGTCACCGAGCAGGATGAACTCGTAATTCTCGGCGTTGTCAACATAATTCGAAAGTTTGGCCATCTCGGTGCGCGCGATCTCGAGGACCTGCGTGCCCTGCGATACGCCGATGATCGTCATCTTTTCGCCGAGCGGCGTCCTGGCGATCTCCTGCAGCAGGTAGCCGGCACCGATCGCCTCGGACCGTTTCAAAGACTGAGTCCAGTACGGAAGGTCGGACCAGCCCGGCAGATCCGAGATGACCGGGATACTGATGCTGATCTGCGCCGGATAGGGGACAGTGCGGTACGAGTCGCCGTCCGGAACGATGCTGCCGTAGAAGAACATCGGGATGCTCAGACCGAACGCGTCGTAGGACGCTCCCACACCGAGCGTCGTTCCGGCCAGTTGCACCGCGGCACTGTAGGTAGCCGTCGGGGTGCTGACGGTGACTCCCGCCGATACCGCGACGACGACGCTGCCGGCGAACACCATCGCTCCCCACCGGCGTGCACGGCGCGGCGGCACCCCTTGTCGACCCCGACCCTTCATCGCCTGCACCTTTCCCCGATGTGGTGCTTACAGGGACCGGAAGTTACCAGCGAAAACAGCGGCCTACAGCGGGTTTGCGGCAACTTCTCGGCGGGCGGTGGCGGCGTCCTTTCGGAAAATGACGGCCAGGAGTTGTTGCGGCAAAGGAAGTTTCGCCGACAGTGCAGGCAACACCGTCGACGAAATCCTCCAGGAGCCGGTGACGGCTAACTTGCGTGCGCGCTCGCGCGCTTTGAATTTCCTTCGCGCTGACCGTCTGCCGAGTGCGCGGACTGCTTTGCGCCACGCCTCGCTGATCGAACCGAATCCCGGTCGGGGTGCTCGGTTCCCGACGACATGCTGGCTCCCCGATCCTGGGTCGACGTGCGGGTGGGTGCGGTGCCCAGGGCGCGTTTCCCGGACCCGTCGGCATCCGGGACCGCTCTCAGTCGTCGCTGCGCCGAATCGGTTTGGGGGGAATCGGTTCGTGTCCGCTGGTGCCGACTCAATGGGCTGGGCTTCGGCGTGGTGTTGCTCTCGGTCTGGGCTTGGTCCTTGGCATCTTCGTTGGCTATGGGGTCCGGCTCGGCGGCCACCTCCGCCGCAACCTTGGCGGTCACGGGCGCGGTGGCGTCAGCCTGCTTGACGGCGTTCTTCGGTGCCGTCGCTTCGCCGATCGCCTGCAGTACCTTGGCGAGCGGTCGGGTGGCATCCGACAAGGCCGCTGCCACATCCTCCACCGTGTGACGCACGCCTTGCTCGAACGGCGAGGTGCCTACCGGGTCGATCGGATGTTGGGTCACCGGGGTTTCGGGTTCGGTGCCGGAGACGACAGGCTGCGGCAGCGTGGGGGTGTACTTCTCGCCGGCCAGGATCGCCAGTGACTGCTCGAAGGCACCGGGCAACGCGTTCAGAGCTTCGTGGATCTTCTCGTCAGGTGTGATCCAGCCGAATTCCTTGACCTGGCTGGGGTCTGCGGTGCGGTCGTAGCCCATCTCGATGAACACCCGCAGCACCGGATCCATCGCGTCGACGAAGCGTTCCGCGCCGATCAGGGATGCGGGGATGCGCAGCGGTGCCAGCAGCGGAAGGTACTGGGGCAGCGTCACGTAGGTGGTGTTGCCGACCTGAGTGGTCACGGCGTTGGGGGCGTCGGGATGTTCCAGTACATAGCCGGGAAAGACGTGCTGGAACAGGATTCCGGCGACGGCGTTGGCAATGGACAGCACGTTGAAATAGGCCGGGAAATCGGCGAAGCCGTCGTATTGGTTCTGGTAATAGGTGGTCTTGAACGGGCTGTCCGACGGTCCCGGTCGGCCGAGCGGAAAGATGTCGCCGAGCACGGGCACATCGCTCCACGAGGTGAAGCGGGCCAGGATGCCGCCGTTGGGCTGGTACGGGTCACCGATGAAGACGAACTCGTAATTGTCCGCATTGGCAACGTAATTCGGGTCCTTCGCCATCTCGGCGCGCACGATCTCGGCCACCTCGGTGCCCTGCGACATGCCGATGATCGTGACCTTGTCGTCAGCCGGTGTCTCGGCGATGTCCTGCTGGAGGTAGCCCGCGCCGATCTGCTCGGATCGTTTGAGCGAGTGCGGCCAGTACGGAATGTCGGACAGCCCGGGCAGGTCGGAGATGATCGGGATGTCGAGGTTGATCTGCGCCGGGTAGGGCACGGTGTGGAACGAGTCGCCTTCGGGCACCGTGCTGCCGTAGAAGAACAGCGGGATGCTCAAGCCGAATCCGTCGAACGAGGGCCCGACGCCGATCGTGGTGCCGACCAGCCGCACCGCGGCGCTGTAGACGGCGGATGGAGTGCTGACGCTGACCCCGGCCGACACGGCGACGACAACTCCGCCGGCCATCAACATCGAACCCCAACGACGTGAACCGCGCTGCCGGCGCGCACCGCGCGACGACTCCCCCCGACCCCTCATGCTGTTCCCGCTTTCCTCATGGTTGTGAACGGCCGCCCGGATGGCATGGCCGAACATCGGGCCCGCGACCAGCGTGTCAACAGTGAAATGTGACGGGCGCCACTTCGCGCGCTGCGGGAAAGTTACCAGCGGGTAGTGATCTATGACAAGAGGCACTTTTCGAAACAAGGGCTCTTGTTGCAAACGGGGGTTTGCGGTTTCAGCGCGTCGTCGCGGCGATCCCGGCGCGCACCACCGAGACGAAGGTCGTCATGGTGTCGATCAGGGTGTCGATGGTCGGTGGCGAGTCGCTGGCGGTCTCCCGTTGGTGCAACCAGTCGGCCACGCTCTCGAACAGACCGCCCACGGTCGACACCGCCAGGCTGTGGTAGTCCACCGCGCCGCTCTCGGGCAGGCAGGGGAACTCGCGTTGCCGCCACAATCCTTCGAGAAAGGCCGCGGTCCAGCGCCGATTCTCGCGGCGGGCCCGTTCGACCCGCGGCGAGATCCCGGCGCATTCACCGAAAGCCACCACTGCCACGCGGGGATCGTCGACAAGTGCGTGGGCGAACGCCGACAGCAGGCGATGAACGGTTTCGTCGGGATCGTCGGGGGCATCGGCGAGCGCTGCGACCGCCTGCTCCTCGATGCGTCCTGCGATCTGCGTCAGCAGGGCCAGGTAGCAGTCCTCTTTGCTGTCGAACACCTCGTAGAACGCCTTGTTGCCCACATACGCTGCCTGGCAGATCTGCTCGATCGAGGTGTTCGGATACCCGTCGCGGGCGATCAGCTCGAAGGCTGCCGTCAATAGTTGTTCGCGGCGATGGGCACGACGCTGCTCGGCATCGAGTCCGCGGATCGTGCGCTGCCCGCGGGGCTTTGCGGTGGGCTCCGGCGTCTCGTGCGCATCGGGGGCCACCGGCGGTCTACCCATGGATCGCAGTGTAGTGGCGCCACGGGGGCATAGACCTTCGATGTCGACCTTCTGATGCCCGGCTCGGGTGACCGGCAGACGACGACGGCACGGATTTGCGGGTGTGCCGGCAGACGGCCGGGTTCTCGCATCGGGCGATGGCCGAGAGTTGTTGCGGGAAAGGCGATTTAGTCGGATATGCCGGACAGGCTGAGGTTGCGCGGATGCCAAACGTCTTGGCCCACTTATTGAGAGTTCTCTTTGGTTCTTGAGGGAACTCTATGCTTCACATTCTCGGAGCGCGCCAACAGCGCTGCTATGCCACAGTAAATCGGTGGGAAAGTTCGGAAGTGCCGGTTTGGTTGCCGTCATGGCGGGGGCGGCTTCCGTGATGAGCAACATGACGATGCCGTCCGCCGATGCGGCACCGTGCCCGGATGCTGAGGTGATATTCGCCCGCGGCACGATGGAAGCGCCCGGAGTAGGCGATACCGGCGAGGCGTTCGTTAACTCGTTGCGTGCCAACGTGGGCGCGAAATCGGTTGACGTCTATCCCGTCGATTACCCCGCCACCACTGACTTCCCAACTGCCGTTCAGGGAATCGCCGACGCACGAGCGCGCATCATGACCACCGCCGCCAACTGCCCCGACACCAAGATGGTGCTCGGCGGGTTTTCTCAGGGCGCGGCGGTCATCGGCTTCGTGACGGCCAGTGTTGTGCCCGACGGGGTTTCAGTGGCCGATGTGCCTGCGCCGATGCCGCCCGATGTGGCGGATCATGTCGCGGCCGTCGCCTTGTTCGGCAAACCGTCGCCGCGTTTCATGAAGGTGCTGAACAACCCCTCGGTGGTCGTGGGCCCGGGCTACACCGCGAAGGCCATCGACCTGTGTGTCGACAACGATCTGGTGTGCGATCCGCAGGGCAGGAGCTTCGGTATCCACACCCAGTACGCGGAAGCCGGCCTGGTGAACCAGGGGGCAGCATTCGCGGCGAGCAAGCTTCAGGACGACTGGGCGCAGGAGGCAGCTCAGCCGCCGTCGCCGGCCACGCTGGTGGGTACCGGACCGTCGCAGCCGTCGCGGGTGCAACCGGCCCAGCCCGCGCAGTCTCCGCAGCCTGCGCAGCACATGGGCCCGGCCCCGCAGAATCTTCCCGGCCCGGCTCCGGCGCAGAGTCCCGCAGCGCCGACGCCCGCCGCACCCGGCCCGGCCGCACCCGTCGAGCCCGGTCCCGGACCGGCCGCACCGCCGCCGATTGCGCCGGTATAGCCACCTAGTGGTGTGCGTTGTTGCCGAACAGGTAGACGCCGGTGTGATGGCCGATGAAGTTGTTCGCGATGTAGAGCACTCCGACAACCACCACGACCAGCACCAACGCGAACATCACCCAGCTGAGGCCCACCAGCAGACGGCGCTGGGCCGCAGTCGCAGGCCCCTCGGTCACGCCCGCGATGTGCAACCGGACACCGATCGCGAACAGCGTGGGTACGGATGCGCCGACGGCCAGGCCGAAGAGCAGGATCTTGCTGACGGCCACGAGGTTGATCCAGTTGTTCATCTGATTGCCCCGTCCTGCTTGCCTTCAGTCGTGCCGTCGACCGCGGTGAGGCTGCCCTGCCACGCGTCGTTGACGTTCTTGTGGTCGATCGGCGGTTTACGTGACTTGAGCCAGATGGGCACCGTCGAGGCGACCAAGGCCAAGAACCCAACCAGCGCCCCGGCAAAGCCGCCGATCCCGTGCACCAGGAAGTAGGTCAGCGCACCCACCAGGCCGGCGGCCGGCAGGGTGATCAGCCAGGCGGTGGCCATGTTGCGGGCGACGCCCCAGCGCACCTCGGTACGCCGGCCCAACCCACTGCCCAGGATCGACCCGGTGGCGACGTGTGTGGTGGACAGTGAGTAGCCGAAGTGGCTGGACAGCAGGATGGTCGCCGCCGAGGAGACTTCCGCTGCCATGCCCTGGGGAGCTTCGGTATCGACCAGGCCCTTGCCGAGCGTGCGGATGACGCGCCAGCCACCCGAGAGGGTGCCGAGGGCGATGGCGACGGCGCAGGCCACGATCACCCAGAACGGCGGCATGGTCGCGGATTCGTCGACGGCGCCGTAGGAGATCAGGGCCAGGAAGATGATGCCCATCGTCTTCTGTGCGTCGTTGGTGCCGTGCGCCAGCGAGATCAGCGATGCCGAGCCGATCTGGCCGTAGCGGAACGCGGCGATCGTGCGGTCCTTGGGCAGGCCGCGGATCAACCGGTAGACCAGCCAGCTGGCGATGCAGGCGACCACGCCGGCGATCAGCGGCGAGAGCACCGCGGGCACCATGACGGTGGAAACGACGCCGTGCCAGATCACGCCGTGACCGCCGACCGCGGCGATCATCGCCCCGACGATGCCGCCGATGAGGGCGTGAGACGAGCTGGACGGGATGCCCAGTAGCCAGGTGAACAGGTTCCACAGGATCGCGCCGACGAGTCCGGCGAACACCAGCTCCAGGGTCACCAGATCGGCGTCGACCAGACCCTTGGCGATCGTGGCCGCCACAGCGGTGGACAGGAAGGCACCGACGAGGTTCAGCAGTGCCGAGAGGGCCACGGCGGTACGGGGTTTGAGTGCCCCGCTGGCGATCGATGTCGCCATTGCAATGCCGGTGTCGTGAAAGCCGTTGGTGAAGTCGAACATCAACGCGGTGAAGACGACGATGCACAGCAGGAGGAACTGTAACGACACGGTAAACAATTCTTGAACACAAACGCAACGAAAACCTAATTAACTGGCTGAGTTTTCGGTCACGTTTGGGCGCCGCTGGTAGAACCCCGGAGATCGCGATGGTGTGGTAGCGAACCCGCTCAGCGCTTCGGGATGTCGATGCCGAGAAGCTTGAGCCCCTTGTTGATGTGCGAGTGGGCCTCTTCCATGGTGGCGCCCAACTTCGTCAGCCGGGCGGAACTGTTTGCCGGCGTCAAAGCCTCACACTGGTCGGCCATGCTGCGGAAGCCGTCGAAGCCGTCCCCGAGGGCGTTGTTGACCGCGACGTCGGGCCCGGGCAGGACCTTCGGTTGGACGGAGTCGACGTATTTACGCAAGTCGGTGCACGCGGTGTGCAGTGCGCCGTAGTTGGTGACGGGCGCCGTCATCGCATCGCCGATCGGGCCGAGTTGAGTGCCGAGGCCGACGACCGCGTCGATGACGGCATGCCGCCATTCATCGGTCACCGGGGCTGCGGTGGGCTTGCCTGCGACAGCGCAACCGGCGAGCACAGACGTGGTGGCCACGAGGGCAGCGATGTACCTCATATGCAGCGAGCTTATGGGGTGCAACCGTTCCCGCGCGGCACGATGCCGTGCAGGGGAGTTTGCGCGGAGATCGCCGCACCCACGTGTAAGCGCCGTCACACCGGTAACCTGGGTAATGACTGACTAGGCAGATCGGGGGATCGGTATGGATCTCGTGCTCGGCCTCGCGATGACCTCGAGGGCCGTTCGGTGGGTGCTCGTCGAAGGCACGACGGGCGAGGGGCGTCCGTTCGATCGTGGCGCGATCTCTCTCGAGGACGCCGGCAGTTACGACCCCGACGGCCTGCTGCGCGGCCTCGTGGATGACACCGAACTCGACGGCGGACACCGCATTCACGCGATCGGCGTGACGTGGACGAATGACGCTGCGCCACTGGCGGGCCACATCATGCAATCCCTGGATACCCGGGGCTACGGAAATGTTTTCGCGGTGTCGGAGATCGAGGCGGCCGGCATGTTGGCCAGCGGCATCGCCGAGATCACCGAACACGACGACATCGCGGTCTGCATCGTCGAACCCGACGCTGCGGTGGTGGCGATCGTGACGCCCGACGACGTCAGCGCCGACCGCATCGATCGTTCGGACACCTTCGCCGCCGACATCGCCGGGCTCCTAGCTCTCACCGGGCGGCCGATCAGCGCGCTGTTCATCCTGGGCTCCGATGCGCACGGCTCGATCGTCGCCGATCTGGCCGAGTGCATTCCGGCCGCGGTGATCACCGCCAACGAATCCGATCTGGCGTTCGCCCGGGGTGCGGGACTGGCCGCGGCGCTCGCGGTGAATACCGTTACCGCGCCGGTCAAAGCGGTGCACTGGACCAAGGTCGGCGCGCTGTCGTCGGTGGTCGGTGGCGCCCTGGTGACGCTCGTCGTCGCGACCTCGGCCGCGATCGGGCTGCATCTGCATCCCGGAGCGGTGTCGGAGACGGCGCAGGCGTCCAGCATCCACGAGTCGGCCCCCGAGGCCGGACCGGCACCGAAACCGGTGCAGAAGCCGGTGGACAAGGCCGCGACCAAACCGGCACCGCCGGCTCCGGCCGCCCCGCCACCGGCTCAAGCGGTCGAGGCCGCCAGTCCGCCGGCGCATCAGCCGCCCGCCCAGGTTCCGGCCGCGCCCGCACCTGCACCCGCACCGGTCTATGTGCCGCCCGCGCCGGCTCCGGTGTACAGCCCGCCGCCGTATGTACCGCCTCCGGTGACCTATCCGCAGCCCCGGCTGCGGGACCGGATCATCGAACGCATCCCGATCATCAACCGTTTCCACTGAACTTGGCGGTGAGCCCGGCCCGGGCCAGCCGGGCCTGCTCGGCGCGCACCACCTCGTCCTGATGCGGGGGAGTCTGGTCGGGATGCTGCGCCAGACGGCGGATCGGCTCGTCGACCGTGCCCCTGGCCAACAGGCGGTAGACCCGCACGGTGTGCAGTTCGCTGAGCCGCTGGGTACGTCCGATCACCTGCCGTTCCGTGCGCGGCTGCCACTGAGGTTCGGCGACGATGAATACCGCCGGGGCGTTCAGTCGGCGCAGGTCCAGCTTGCCGGCGCCTATGTGGGCGAGGAGGGTCGCCGGGCCGCGGTCGGTGGCGAATGCGTCGATGACGGCCTGCTGATCGGGCACTGACGCATCGACGGTTCCGAAGATGTTGCCCGGCAATGTTTTCCGAATCACCTCGAGCACGGCGGGGAAGTGGGAGAACACCACCACCCTGGCTCCGTTGATGTGGGCCTCGTTGGTGAGTTCGACGAGCCGGTCCAGCTTGGCGCCCGGCGTCGGCGAACCGGATGGCCAGGCACCCTGCCGGATCGCGCTGAAGTTGCCGCTGGTGACGGCCTGGCGGTAGCGCTCGCGGTCCGGTCGAGTGAGCCGCACCCATTCTTCGGTGGCGATCCGCGCCGGCAGCTCGTCGACCACGTCGCGGTAGTCGCGTCGCAGGTACACCCGGTCCACTGCGCGGCGGAACGCGACCGATCCGCGGTCGCCCGCGTTGGGTGCCACCTTGCCCGCGACGTCGGGCTGCAGGAAGTCGGCGAGGTGGCGAAAACCGCCGATCCGCTGGTGCATCGGCACGCCGGACAGGAACAGCACGCGGTTGTCGGAGGTCAACACGTTGCGGACGGCGCGGGCCCGGTCCGATTTCGGGTCACGCAGCAGGTGCGCCTCGTCGACTATGACCAGGCCGGGCCGCTCGGGCAGTTTGATGCGTTGCAGGGTGTCGTAGGAGACGATGGCCACGCCGCCGGAAGTCTTCCAATTCTCCAGTCGCGCATCGCGTTCGCTGCCGCGGATCTCGACCGGCCGCAACGCGGTGTGCTTGGCTGTTTCTGCGGCCCAATGGATTCCGGTGTTGGGCTGGCAGATCACCAGGGTGTGGCGCAGGTGCTGGGTGGCGGCCAGGTGCGCTGCGACGGCGAGGGCCTGCAGGGTCTTGCCGAGGCCCAGGTCGTCGCACAGCAGAACCCGCTCGCGCGCCACCGCATAGCGGGCGCCGAATTCCTGGTACCCGCGCAACTCGGTCTGCAGAAGGGAACGGTTCAGCACGGTCTGTTCGACCTGCGCGGCCATCTCCGCCCCGACGAAACCCTGGGCGGCGTCAACATCTGTTGTCCCGGAGGCAAATTCACTCAGCAACTGGTCGATCGGGCGGGGGTCGGCGTGGTAGGACGCCCACGGGTCACCCTGGGAGTGGTGGGCCTCCTCGATCCGGTCGAGCAGCTCTGCGATCGATTCCCGCAACTGATCGGAGGCGGTCTGGCTGCGCAGCCGAGGCATCAGCCGGCGCAACTGTTTGACCGGTGCGTCGGCGTGAGCGAGCGTCAACAGTGACGTCAGCAACTCGGTGTCTTCCTTGCGCAGCCTCGGCCGAGTGGTGGTGCGGATGTGGTCGGCCATGGCCTGTGCCGCGGCCTGGACGGATTGGGCAGCCTCGATGTCGACGCCGGGCACCTGGGTCAACACCCGGGCCGGCACGGTGTGGATGTCGGCGACCGTCCGGTACTCGGAGTTGGCCAGCCCGCCGAGGCGGGCGCCGCGAGCCAGATATGGGCGCAGGTGTTCCAGCGGCGCAGCCTGCAGTGTCCGGGTGACCACCTCGTCGGTGCCCGCGTGGATACGGTCGGCGATGTCGGCACGAAGTTTGCCGATTCCGGCGAGCGCGGCATCGGCATGGCGGATCAGCTCGGCGGGGTCGGCGCTGTCCATGACAAATCATCATTGCACTGTCGGGCCGTGGCGGGGCGCGGGTATTTATCCGAACGGCCGGACTTCGCTGGCGGGCTCTTCGCAAAGTTCTCGCTTGCGCTCATGTTCGACTCAGGGAATGCCCAGCTGGCGGAGCTAACTTTGAGGGCGGACCATATAAAAACATATGGAAGGTGGCGGATCATGCGAATAGTTCCTGCCGCCGCGCTGGCCGCGGCCGGCGTCGCGGCGTCGCTCATCTTGGCGCCCCTCGCGGGAGCCGCACCGGTACCGACGGGCAGTCAGCACATCGGGCCGGCGCCACAGTCGTGTACCACCACCAACGTGGGTAGTGAGTGCATCTCACCCGGAAACGCGCAGATCAACGATGCTCCGCCGTTCGTCAACACATTCCCGATGTACGGAAATTTCCCGTGGATCCTGTGATGCGCACGGTTATGAGGAGGTCGGGGCATGGCCGTCGACAACCGGTTGGAGGAACTGCTCGATAACCATCGGCCCGACGCGGCGCTGCGCGAACGCGTAGACGAACGACAGTTCGCCGGCTGCATTCCGCGGGCGCCCGCCCGGTTCCCGAGGGTTCGGTTGGGCCGGCGCTGGGTCAGCGGATTGTGGCTGGTGCTTCTCGGTGCCGTCGCGTTGGTCGTCGTCGTCTTTGTGGCTCAGCAACTCCGGCACTACGGCTGGATGCAGGACTTCCTCACCCGCTATCCCGGCACGTCGACCAGCTATGCGCTTTCGGTCACCACCGGTTTTCCGGCCTGGCTGCGCTGGCAATCGCATGCCGATTTAATCGGTTCGGGCCAATGGTCTATGTGGCCGCCTGTCAGCGACAATTCAGCGACAATCACAACACCGGTAGCTCCTGTCTCACCAAACTCATTGTCGCTGAGCGTTTTCGCCAATCCAGCGCCATGGGCCACATCAGCCCCACCTGTCCAGTGCCCACCTATTAGCGACACTGTCGCTGATAGCTGGGCAGCCTGAATTCCGTTGCATACGAGGCTGATGCACATTGGAGTGACGGAAGTTCACATCGCGGACGTGACCAATGGTGCTCACGATAGGCATGTGGCGATTGTCGCTGAATTGTCGCTCACAGGCGGGCGGGTCGCTATCCGCTCACCAGCCGCGACACGCCAGCCGCGACACGCCCGCCGCGACACGGCGCAAGCGCGTCAGATCATCTCGTTCTTCGTCAGCCAGCGCATCACGGGCCAGCCGATGAACACCGGAAGCCAGCAGGTCAGCACCCGGTAGAGCAGCACTGCGGGCACGGCAATCGCAGCGGGCACGCCGAACGCCGCTAGACCACCGATCAGGGCCGCCTCGACCGCGCCGACACCGCCGGGGGTGGGAGCCGCCGAGGCCAGGGTGCCGCCGACCATCGTCACGACCGTGACGGTGACGAATGAGGTGGTTCCGCCGAATGCCTCGACGCTGGCCCAGAGTGCCAGGGCTGCACCGAGAGTCGTACCCGCGGCGCCCAGCACGATGAGTGCGAGCCGTTGCGGTTCGCGGGCGAGTTTGACCAGGTCGGCGGTGACCTCTTCGAGCTTGGGCCGAACCGAGGACGCCAGCCAGCGCCGTAGTTTGGGCACCGCCAGAAATGCGCCGATGAGTCCGAGGGCCAACCCCGCGATCAGGTACAGGATCGTGGAACTTGGGACGAAGTGCGACAGGTCGGCCGAGGCTCCGGCCGCGGTGCTGAACAGGATCAGCAGGATCACGTGCACGATCACCTGCACCGACTGCTGCAAGGCCACTGCGGCGGTGGCGCGCGCCGTGCTCAGGCCGCCCTTCTGCAGGAACCGGGTGCTCAGGGCCAGGCCGCCGACACCCGCGGGCGTGGTGGTGGCGGCAAAGGTGTTGGCCACCTGCATGATCGACAGATTGCGGAAGCTCACCAGCCCGTCGGCGCACGCCCACAGCGCGGCCGCCGCGCCGACATAGGTCAGCGCTGAGACGGTCAGCCCGAGCAGGGCCCACGCCCAGTTGACGGTGCGCAGTTCGGAGAAGAAGGTCGGCACGGTGCTGATGAACGGGTAGGCCACGTAGACCAGGGCGCCCAGCAACACCAGCTGGATCACCTGGGTCCGGGTGAACCGCGTGATGGTCTCGGTCTGGATCTGGTCGGCACCGGTCTGGCGTTTCACCTCGTCGCGCGCGGCGGCCATGATGGCCTTGGCGTCGGGAACGGCGTCGCGGACCCGCGACGGCACGGCTGCTTTGGTCAACCGCCGCGACGCGGTCAGCACGGCGTCGCGACCGAACGCGTCGATCGCCGCGGCCACCGCGGACTGTGGGTCGTACAGCGCCGTGGTGGTGACGAGTAGTTGGGCGATGTCGGACTGCAATTGGGCGTCGGTGGCGCCGTATTCGGCGCTGCCGAACCCACCGAACAGCACGGCGCTGTCGTCGACGGTGATCTCCTTGCTGCGGAGGTCGCCGTGGGAGATCTGGTGGTCGTGCAAGGTGCGTAAGGCGTTCCACACCCGCCCGACGGTGGTCTCGTCGGTGCACTTGTCCAGCGGGATGCCGCGTTTGCGGTTGTGCGCGTACAGGGTCCAGCCGCGGTCGAGCGCGGCGACCGACATGGTCGAGGTGCTGGCCAGGCCCAGGTCGCCGATGGCGATGGCCATCAGGGCCCGGTGCTCGACGGCGCGGCGCATCGAGGTCTGCAGGGGTGCGGTCTCGTTGGAGCGCAGGCGCAGCTTGCGCCACACCTGCCGTACGGCGCCGCCACTCTGTTGGTTGGGGCCGTAGAGCTCGATGACGGCACTGGAGTCGGGATCCTGGGAGGCCGCGTCGAGCATCAGGGGTCCGGCGCCGGCCGGGCGCACCACGGTGAAGGCGGAGACGACGAAGCCCCGTCGGGCCAGCGCACGCACGGCACCGTCGAGCGGGACTTCCAGGGCCGGCGTGCCGACGATCCACACCACCAGGGCGCCGACGAACCAGCCCGCGGCCAGACCCAGCAGAGAGCGGGCCGGCACCACGGCGCTGACCACGAGGTGGATGGGCACGAATGCCAGCAGCAGCGTCCACCACCAGCGCCGCAGCCGACGCGACAGCCACGGCCCGGACACCGTGAGCACCGCGGCGAGCATGCCGATCCAGCGCGG
Source organism: Mycolicibacterium arcueilense (assembly GCF_058536225.1). Lineage (NCBI taxonomy): Bacteria > Bacillati > Actinomycetota > Actinomycetes > Mycobacteriales > Mycobacteriaceae > Mycobacterium > Mycolicibacterium arcueilense. The sequence continues at coordinate 89,014 of NZ_JBZTYL010000034.1, read as the reverse complement.
GTCGTCGAGGAACTGCGACAGTTGCGAGTCGAGCCGGTCGGAGAGGTCGAAATGCCACCTGGGGGCGGCGATGCCGTTGGCGGTGATCGACAGCGACAGCATGGTGATCAGCGCCGCGGCCGCGTAGGCGCCCAACAACTTCCATTGCCGCCCAAGGATCAGGCTGACCAGGATCACGAATGGAAGGGCCAGGATGGCGATGCCGTAGGCCAGGTAGACCAGATTGGACTGGGTGGGGGTCAGCACGCCGACGATCTCGGAGATCGACTTTTCCAGCGCCACCCATTCGTAGCGGGTGATCAGTGAGCTGGTGATGACGGTGGCCAGGAAGATCGCGGCCAGTGTCAGACGCAGGATGTCGTTGGTGCGACGGGTCGGCGGTTGCAGGAGGCTGCCGGTGACGGTGATGTCCCGTCCGTCAACGCGCATGTTCCCCCTTCCCGGCCCGTTATCGAGACGCGCTATCAAAGCCCGCGACCAAGGTAGCGGGATCGGATGCCGATATCGGCATTTGATGGTCATCTGGACCGTTACGAATTCACATCGTTCTCATGTGTCACCGCAGGCGACAATTTTTGCTCGCCGGATGTGATCTAGTGCGACGTATGCGGCAAACGTGATGTAACTTCGATCGACATGCCGACGCCGAATTGGCCGGTCCGGAGGAGTTGAACGGGTGGATTCGACCCCATTCGGGCACTATCAGCTGCAGAAGCTGATCGGTCGGGGCGGAATGGGCGAGGTTTACCGGGCCTACGATTCCGACACCGACCGCATCGTCGCGCTCAAGGTTCTGCCGCCGCACCTCGCGCAGGATTCGACGTTCCAGGAACGATTCCGCCGCGAGTCGCACGCCGCGGCAGGCGTGAGCAATCCGCATGTGGTGCCCATCCACGGTTACGGCGAGATCGACGGTCGGCTCTATCTGGACATGCGGCTGATCGAGGGCCGCAACCTCGGCGCCATGCTGACCAAGACGGGCAAGCCACTGGACCCGGCCTTCGTGGTCGGCATGGTCGAGCAGGTGGCCGAGGCGCTGGACGGCGCCCACGCGGCCGGGCTGATCCATCGGGACGTCAAACCGTCGAACATCCTGATCGCCGACAACGACTTCGTGTACCTGATCGATTTCGGGCTGGCCCGCACCGCGGGTGATTCGGGCATGACCACCGCGGGCAGCACGCTGGGCACGCTGGCCTACATGGCGCCGGAGCGGTTCGACGGCGGGAAGGTCGATCTGCGTTCGGACGTCTACGCATTGGCGTGCGTGCTCTACGAATGCCTCACCGGGGAACGGCCCTATCCCTCTGACAGCCTCGAGCAGCAGATCGCCGGGCACATGGTGTCCCCGGCGCCGCGGGCGTCGGAGAAGGATCCGCGCCTGGCGGCCTTCGACGAGGTGATCGCCAAGGGCATGGCCAAGAAGCCGTCCAAGCGTTATCAGAGTGCCGGGGCGCTGGCGGCAGCGGCGAGGGCCGCGCTGCAGGTACCGGTGCGCACCACCGGGCGGTCGGGTCGCCATTCGGCGCAACGGGTTCCGACCCGGGTGCGGGTGTCGAAGAAGGTGGCCGCGATCGCCGGTGCGACGGTTCTGGTGGCTGCACTGTGCGCGGTGGGGGTGTGGCAGCTGCGCGATGACGGTTCGGATCGTGTCGCCAACACGGTCGGAGCAGCCGGATCCGGTCCGGTGCAGGCGCCGACGGGTGCGGTCGACGAGATCGCGAAGACCGTGCCGTCCGGCATCCGTGACTCCGGCCGATTGGTGGTCGGGGTGAACGTGCCCTATGCGCCCAACGAGTTCAAGAATTCGAGCGGCGAGATCGTCGGGTTCGACATCGATCTGATGAAGGCGGTGACCCGCACGATGGGGCTGGTACCCGACTTCCGCGAGACGGGTTTCGAGGGGATCCTGCCGTCGGTGCAGGACGGCAACTTCAACGTCGGCATGTCATCCATGACCGACACCGCCGAGCGCGAGAATCAGGCCGACTTCGTCACCTACTTCGAGGCGGGCACGCTGTGGGCGCGACGGCCCGGCTCATCGGCGGACCCTGGTTCGCCGTGCGGACTGCGAGTTGGCGTGGCATACAGCACGATTCAGGACACTCAGGAGATCCCGGCCAAATCCGATGCCTGTGTGGCGGCCGGGCTGCCTGCCATCGAGAAGGTGGTCCGCACCCATCAGGACGAGGTGACTGCCGCGCTGATCGCCGGTGAGGCGGACGCCATGACCGCCGATTCCCCCGTCACGGGGTTCGCGATCAAGCTGAGCGGCGGCGCGTTGGAGCCCGCCGGCGAGGTGTTCGACTCGGCGCCCTACGGCTGGCCGGTGGCCAAGGGTTCGGGTCTGGCCGAATCGTTGCGGCTGGCGCTGGAGCACGTGATGGACACCGGCGAGTACCGCACGATCGCCACGATGTGGGGTGTGGAGATGGGGATGATCAACCAGCCGGTGATCAACGGGGCGGCCCCTTAGGCGTTTCCCGTCTTCAGACTGCGTTGCGCCCGGCGATGGCCTTCGCCAGCTGCACCACCTGGTTGTCGGTGAGGTTGGTTCCGGTGATCCGCACGTCGACCACGAGGTTGTTCACGGCCAGGATCGCGCGCCGACTGCCCTGCTGCGGGCTCGACGGTGACTGTTCGTTGGTGACGTCGATGTCGTCGACGACGCTCGGGTTTCCGAGCACGTAAGTGCTGGGCCGACGGTTGTCGTCGTAGCTGATCTTGAGGCTGTCCCCGGCGCACTGTCGCCAGGTGTCCACGGTGCGGGTGACGAGTGTCCTTGCCGCCGTGGGGGTATCGAAGGCGGTGACGGCCTGGTCGACCTCGAGGTCGTCGCCCTCGTCGGCGAACAGGGACTCACGGAACTGCTGGAATCCGCTGTCGCGGTACACCTCGTCCATGGCGTTGCCGATGACGGCCAGGCACACCGGGCGCGACGCGTGTTCGTCGGCGTCGAGCCGGGCGGGCTGACGCAGCGCCGTCTTGGGGTGCAGGTCCGAGGTGGCCAGGATGGTGTTGAGTTCCGATTCGCTGGCCAGCATGCTGCCCAGGACGTCGACGTGTGAGCCGTCGTCGTCTTCGGCCGGCTTGGTGCCGCACCCGGTGAGTGCAGAACCGGCCAGCGCAATGGCCGCAATGGCCGGTACCGCCGCCCGCTTCACGTCCATCTGACCCCCCTTGATCGTGTTTGCTGATCGTAAACGCTCAGAGGGGTCCGGCGCAGCGCGCCAGGGTTGCTGCAGCATCTGTAGACACACCGGTCTCAGCAGCACCACAGGAGCCGGGGATATGCGGTTCCGAAACGTGGTACAGCCCGTGACGCCACCTATCGGATCGAAACGGCTTAGCGTTTCTTGGGATGCAGAACGTCATCCGTGGACGACGCATCACCGGCTTTGGCGCGCTTTACGGCGCGTTTTTCTTTGAGGGATTTGCCGGATTTCTTGGTCAGGCTCTGCCGCGGCGATTTGTCGGCCATGTCGGCCCCTTTGATTTGGGGGCCTGTGTCGGTCCCGGTGCCCCGAACCATACGCGTGCGGCCGGTTGCGCGGGCGCCGACGCAGGTCGGCGCAATTGACAATGCCTGTGGTGCAGCGTTAACTGATGTTCTGGCCCGGATCCCGCCACTAGGCACAATCGATCCATGCGCTAGCAGAAAGCAATCAGTTTTCTTGCGGTATCGCGAAATTCGGTTCAGTTCATACATGTCGGTCTCGACGTGCTCGGAGTAGCCCGAGAGGTCGGCCGCGAGCCGAAGCGAGGGCAGTCATTACGCACATCACCGAGCCGAGGGTAATCGGCAACCACGCGGATATGGGACCGTCAAAGCTGAAAGGTGTTGACGACTCAGAAGTTTCAATAGCGGCCTTGGCTGCCATGGCGGTGGTTCACGCCCAAATCATCTCGGGTTCGTCTTGAGCGCTCCGTCGGTTCTGCACTTGCCGACCGACCCTACGGCTGTGCCTGCCCGTTTCGAATCTCTGAGAGTCGGGATACTCAGCACGTATCCGCCGACCCCCTGCGGTTTGGCGACGTTCAGTGCAGCGCTCGCGGGCGGTTTGTCCGCGACCGGTGCGGAAGTGGGTGTCGTCAGGGTCTCCGATGGTCCGCCGTCTGGCGCCGGTCGGGTGGTCGGAGAGCTGGTCAACGGATCCGCGGGATCGCTCGCGGCCAGTTCGGATCTGCTCAATCAGAACGACATTGCCGTCATCCAGCACGAGTACGGCATCTACGGGGGATTGGACGGTGACGAGGTTGTCGACATCATCGGTGACCTCGACATCCCGTCGATCGTCGTCGTGCACACCGTCCTCAAAGATCCGACGCCCCACCAGCGTTCACTACTCGAGGTGGTGGCGGCGCTGGCGGACCGGGTCGTCGTGATGTCTGAGTCGGCCCACCGGCGGTTGTGTCTCGGCTACCACGTCGACCGGCACAAAGTCACCACGATCCCGCACGGTGCGGTGGTCCCGGCACCCGTGCAGACCAAGCGCGGCGGCAGGCCCACCCTCTTGACCTGGGGGTTGCTCGGACCAGGAAAGGGTATCGAGCGGGTCATCGACTCGATGGGCGACCTGCATCGGCTCAACGGCCGACCTCGGTACCTGGTAGCCGGCCGGACGCACCCAAAGGTGCTCGCCGCCGATGGCGAGGAATACCGCGAGTTCTGTATCGAGAAGGCACGGTTGAGTGGCCTGTCCGACTCGGTGCACTTCGACTCCGGCTACCTCGACGCGTCGTCGCTGAGCGCTCAGCTCCGGGCCGCGGCCGTGGTGGTGCTGCCCTACGACTCGACCGAGCAGGTCACCTCCGGGGTGTTGGTCGACGCGGTCGCACATGGGCGGCCCGTTGTCGCCACCGCCTTTCCGCATGCCGTCGAGCTGCTCGGGAGTGGGGCAGGCATCGCGGTCGAGCATGGGAATCCGGAGGCGCTCACATCCGCCTTGCGCAGCGTGCTCACCCAACCGCGCCTCGCCGGCGCGATGGCCGCCGAGGCGCGTCGGCTGGCGCCCACGATGTCGTGGTCCGTCGTCGCCAATGCGTACCAGTCGGTGGCACGCCAGATCCTGGCCGATCGGTCGAAACGCCGGTGACCGAACTGCCGATCCCCCGATTCGACCACCTGCTGCGGATGACAGACGGCAGCGGAACCTTCGAACATGCCCGATTGGCTGAACCGAGATCTGAAAATGGTTACTGCACAGACGATATGGCGCGTGTACTGGTCGTCGCCACCCGCGCACCCGGCCCTGACCGGGACCTGAATCGTCTGGCCGGGGTGGCGATGCGCTTCCTCAACGAGGCGCAGACCCTCACCGGCGCTTGCCGCAACCGGATGGACAGTACCGGTGCGTGGGTCGACGAACCGGCGTTGGAAGACTCGTGGGGGCGCTGCCTATGGGGCCTGGGAACCGCCGCTGCGCACAGTGATGTCGGCATGGTCCGCAACATGGCTGTCAATCAATTCAGGCGAGCCGCGCAGCAGAGGTCGATTTGGCCTCGGGCGATGGCGTTCGCCGTGCTGGGAGCGGCTGAGCTGCTCTCCGCCCACCCCGGGCACAGGGTCGCCCTCGCCCTGATCGCCGACTATGTCGCAGGTCTCCCTGCGCCCACCGGTAACCCGGACTGGCCGTGGCCCGAACCGAGACTCACCTACGCCAATGCGGTTCTCGCCGAGGCTATGATTGCCGCGGGTGTCGCGATCGACGACTCGGCGGTGTCCAACCGGGGCCTGGACCTGCTGGCGTGGTTGGTCGAGCGGGAAACGGCCGACGATCACCTGTCGGTCACGCCTGCCGGCGGTTGGGGCATCGATGACCCGCGGCCGGGGTTCGACCAGCAACCGATCGAGGTAGCCACGCTGGCAGACGCCTGTGCTCGCGCTGCGGCGGTCGATCCGAGTGCGATCTGGCCGGAAACCGTGCGGGCCGCTGCCGCCTGGTTCCAGGGTGCCAACGATGTCGGCGAGCTGATGTGGGATCCCGAGACCGGTGGCGGATTCGACGGGTTGCACGTCGACGGGGTGAACCGCAACCAGGGTGCCGAGTCGACACTGGCGGCTCTCTCGACTTTTCTGCAGGCGCAACGCTTTTCCCATGCCACCTCATGACATCGACCCGGCAGGTAGCCCTCACGCGCAGTCCGCAGTGGTTGAGAGCTGACCATTCGCGCGTGATCACGCAGCTGTTCGTGCCGGGCCAGGAGGGTTTCGAACACCAGGAATCCCGGGCGGGCAAGGTTCTCACGCGGATCCTGGATCTGGACGAGACTCAGGTGCAGGCGGCGCTGGACGACGTCCTTCTCAGATACGGTGATCGCCACCGCGGACTCACCGACACATTTCGGCGCCACGCCGCCGAACTGGCCGACCGGCTCGCTTCCGGATCGAAGCTGTCCGAGCCTCGCATGTTGTTGCTTGGCGCGGTGTTCACCAACGAGTACGCGATCGAGGGTGCTGCACTGTGCAACCCCAGCATCGTCGCGCATCCGGATCAGTCCGGAACCGCCACGGGCAGTGTGCGATTCGTGATGAGTGTGCGGGGGATCGGCGAGGGGCACCGGTCGTCGATCGGCTTCCGGACCGGCACTGTCGATGCTGCCGGCCGCGCCGTGGTCGACGACCCGGTACCGTTCGCCTCCGTCGGTGCTACCGTGCCGACGCTGCACGAAGCGGATGTGTTCCGCAGCGAATTGGCATGGCTGCACGGTGGCGGCGAGGCGTCCGACTATGTGCTCGATGCGCTCGGGGACCGGTTTACCCGCGCCGACCTGGATGAGCGGCTCGAGCAGTTACAGCGACATCGCAGCACGCGCCGGCATGCACCGGCGACGATCGCGTCGATCCGCGCTATCGCGGACCGCGCATACGGGGTCGAGTTCTCAGCCGATACCGCGCTTTCCCAACGTGTGCTGTGGCCCGCTACGAGCGCCGAGGCCGCCGGGATGGAGGATGCGCGTTTCGTGCGTTTCGTCGACGACGACGGTGCGGTCACGTTCTACGCGACCTACACGGCGTACAGCGGCTCGCAGATCAGCCAACAGCTTCTCGCGACCCCCGATTTCCGGTCGTTCACCTCGGTGCCGATGGTCGGACGGGCCGCCGCGAACAAGGGACTTGCCCTGTTCCCGCGCCGGATCCGTGGACGATTCGCGGCCATGTCGCGATCCGACCGGGAAACGAACACGATCGCCTACTCGGACCACCCGGCGGTATGGACGAGCTCGTCGCCGTGCCAGCAGCCGACGCAACCTTGGGAAGCGCTTCAGCTGGGAAACTGCGGTCCACCCATCGAGACCGAGGATGGATGGCTGGTGCTCACTCACGGCGTCGGCCCGATGCGCACCTACCTGATCGGGGCCATCCTCCTCGACCTGGACGATCCGACCCGGATTCTCGGTCGGCTCGCCGAGCCCCTGCTGAGCGCGGCGGACGACGAACGTGACGGCTACGTTCCCAATGTCGTGTACTCCTGCGGCGCGTTCGTGCACGCCGGCACCTTGGTACTGCCGTTCGGGGTCGGTGACGCCGCAATCCGCATCGCCACCGTTCCCCTGCCTGAACTGCTGGGCGCATTACGCCCGTAGCGAAGCATGGGCACCGGTCATCGATGCCCGACCTGGTGTGGTGGCAGGGATCCCTGTCACCACCTAGGCTGAAAGCACTTTCACCCAGGTGGCCCGGACCATGCCGCCGTACACAGACGGACCGGGAATTCTGACAATCAGAGATATCGCGGCATACGCGATGTTGAGCGGCGCGGACATCGACGCGATCGGTGCCGAGCTCGACACCATCCGCAGCGACATCGAGGAGTCGCTGGGGGCGAGGGACGCCGCCTACATTCGGCGCACCATCGTGTTCCAGCGGGCGCTCGAGGTGGCCGCACGGCTGTTGATCGCAGGAACCCGGTCGAAGTCGGGCCTGCTGGCCGGCACAGCCGCGCTGGCCTATGCGAAATCCGTCGAGAACATGGAAATCGGGCACAACGTCGGCCATGGCCAGTGGGACTGGATGAACGATCCCGAGATCCACTCCGCCACCTGGGAGTGGGACATGGTGGGCCCGTCGGCGCAGTGGCGCTACTCGCACAACTACCACCATCACGTGTTCAGCAACGTGCTGGGCGTGGACGACGACCTCGGCTTCGGCATCCTGCGGATGAGCCGCGACCAGCAATGGGAACCTCAGCACCTCGTCCAGCCGCTGCGAAACATTTTGCTGGCCATGATCTTTGAGTGGGGAATCGCCCTGCACGACTTCTACTCCGCCAGGGACCGGGCGGACACCGAAGACGGTAAGAACTCCGCCCGGCAGCTGCTGCGCGCCAAGATCGGCCGCCAACTCACCAAGGACTTCATCGTCCTGCCGGTGTTGAGCGGGCGGCGGTGGAAGCGAACTCTTGTCGCGAATCTGGGCGCGAATGTGCTGCGCAACCTGTGGGCCTACGTGGTGATCTTCTGCGGGCATTTCCCCGACGGCGCGGAGCGGTTCGGCCCGGAGACGCTGCAGGAGGAGACCCGCGGCGAGTGGTACCTGCGACAGATGCTGGGCGCGGCGAACTTCAAAGCCGGCCCGGTGCTGGCCTTTTCAAGTGGAAACCTGTGCTACCAGATCGAGCATCACCTGTTCCCGGATCTGCCCAGCAACCGTCTGGCAGAGGTGAGTGTGCACGTGCGCGACGTGTGCGACAAGTACAACCTGCCCTACACCAGCGGGTCTCTGACCCGGCAGTATCTGCAGACTCTGCGGACGATCTTCAAACTCGCATTGCCCAATGCAGGGTGGCGATCGCTGTTCCGAGCTGCGCCACCCGTCTGACCGGGATCCCGAAAAGGAACTTCACTTCTGCAGCCCCTGTGCCGTTGGTGGTCGAACAGGGAGAAGCTGTCGATCATCGGGTGGCGCGCCCTGTACCCCCAGTACACGCCCCTACTGCGGCCGTGTCAACGCGATTGAATGTCGAATCGTAATCGATTGTGGTGCAGTGCATTTCCGAGCTGAGGTGGCTCCGCTCCGGTCAGGTCAGGTCGATGCCTCCCTGCGATGGGGTCGCGACACCGCAGGCCGCGGAGAACTGCACCGGAGTGAGCCCGTCGGACGAGTTCATGTCGCAGTGACCAAACGGCGGTGCGCCCTGAGGTAATCCGAACCCGAACCCGCTGCCGTCGGTGTACTGGTGGGCGACCTTGCCGGGGTAATCGGGGTTGCTGCCGTACGCGGCAATGACGAGCCGGATCCCGCTGGGCTTGGTGCGCCACATGCTGTTGAGGTCGCCGACGTTCCCATAGCCGATGATGCGGGCGCGGTCGCCGGTGTAATCAGCGAGGTTCCCGTACAGCAGGTTGATCCAATCCGAGCCGTCGCCGTACGGGTTGCCGCCCTGTTCGACGTCGAGCATGAGCGCGATGCGCGGGTGCAGGCCTCCGTTGGCGTCGATCATCGCGCGCACGGTGGTGGCATTGGCCAACCAGTTGGGGCGGCAGTAGGTGTAGACGATGCCGAACACCAGCCGCCCGGAATCCAGCGCGCCGCGCATCCAGGCGTAGTTGGCCGCGAAATTGTGGTCGCGGTACGTGCCGTCGCTGACCCGGATCGACAGCACCTGATACGGGTAACTGTCATCGACGGGGTGTTGCCACTCGGAGACGTCGGCGAAGAGGGTGTCCGTGATGACGGCGGCGGTCTGTACCAGCCGCGGGACTCGGCCGGACTTGCGCCGCTTCCCCCGCGGGACTCTTTGATTCACAGCACCACTGGGCATGGTCGTTCTCCTGTGACCAGGGTAGGCCGGGCGGGGTCAGAGTGCGTTGCGGCCGGCGATGATCTTGGCCAGCTGCACGGTCTGCTGGTCGGTGATGTCGTTACCGCTGATCCGCAGGTCGACGACGAGGTTGTCGACGGCCAGGATCGCCCGGTGGGTGATGCGGTCGGTGATGTCCACGGGTTCGTCGTGCGTGATGTCGACACCGTCGAGCACGCTCGGGACGGCCATCCGGCGGGCGTCCTGTGATTTGCCGCCGTCATAGCTGAAGGTCAGGATGTCGTTGCCGCAGCGGCGCCAGATGTCGACGGTCCGGGCCACCACGGCCTTGGCGTCCTTGGGGGTGTCGAACTTGGCGATGGCCTGGTCGACCTCCACGTCGTCGGCGTCGTCGGCCAGTTGGGTTTCGCGGAACTCGCGGTAACCGCTGGGGCCGTAGATCCACTCCATCGCGTTGCCGACGACGACCATGCACTCCGGGCGGGAGACGGGCTCGTAGTTGGCGTTCGTCATCGGGGAACGAAGCGCGGTCTTCGGCCGGACCTCGGCGTTCATCACGGTGTTGATCTCGGATTCACTGGCCATCATGCTGCCGAGCACGTCGACGTGAGTGCCGTCGGAATCGGGGGCCGTGGGGGTGCAGGCGCTGAGCAGTGCAGCGCACAGCACCAGGCCGGCCGCCGCGTTGCGATGAGCGCTCATCGGGTCCCCCTTGGATCTGTTTGCTGATCCTAAACGTGATCGCGGGGTGCGCCAGACGGTAATTCGGTGACCGGCGGGTGAACTGCGTCGTTCGACTGCGAGGGCCGGCCGGTCCAGTTCCTCTGCCACCGTTTTCCACCCCACGGCTGCTCGCCTACCCGGTCAACGACCCGTGGGTGGAAACCGGTGAGCTGCTCTGTCGGACCCGCGCGCCCGTTTCTACGCCCGGGTCGTGACGGCCGAGGTGTCACGACCCGGGTGTGGAAAACGGCGCAGCCGGCAGCCCAACCCGCAGCCACGTCCACTCGTTCCCCCTGATCGGGGGACATGGGATTCGTCCGGTGGATGGGCCGGTCGGTCGATACAGCCGCGCACGCCAGCGGCGCATTCTTATTTCAACGCCGGAACACCCCGGGAGAAACACCAAAAGCCTTATCCGACAAAGGAGTCGACATGAGCACCTTCACCCGCCGCATCGCCGCCGGATTCACCCTGGCCGCCGCTCCCGCGCTGATCGCCCTGGGCGCCGCCACTGCTCATGCCGATTCCGCCACCCTGAACGCCGGGCCGTCGGTCAGCGCGCATCAGGCCTTCCCGCACCAGAACAACATGCACCAGCCCGGCTCCTCGACCCACCATCACCACCAGCGCAACCACGCCAAGTAGGCCAGGGGGAGGCAAGGCCCGGACGCAAGCCGGCGTCCGGGCCTTTGGCTTGCCGCCGCCGGCTCGTATGGTGGGGTTATGGGCGGTTCCGCGTCACTACCGCCGGGGCCACCGTTGCCCCGGGTGGTACAGGCCGCGTTGATGATGCACTACTGGCCGCGTTTCGTCTCGGCCTGCCGACGCCGCTACGGCGACGTGTTCACGCTGCGGGTCGCGGCGATGGGCACGATGGTCTATCTGGCCGACCCGGCCGACATCAAGGTGGTGTTCGCCGGAGACCCCACGATTTTCCATGCCGGGGAAGCGAATTCGGTGCTCAGCGCGTTGCTCGGCGACAGCTCGGTGCTGGTGATCGACGAGGACGAACACCACGAACGCCGTCGGCAGATGCTGCCGCCGTTTCACCGCGACGCCGTAGCCCGCCAGACCGAGGTCATGGCCGAGATCGCCGCGGAAAACATCGCAGGTTGGCCGGTGGGAACCGCGTTCCCGGCGGCACCGAAGATGGCCGAGATCACCCTGGAGGTGATCCTGCGAACCGTGATCGGGGCGTCGGATCCCGCTCGGCTGGCGGCGTTGCGTGAGGTGATGCCGCGGCTGCTCACGGTGGGTCCGTGGGAGTTGATGGCGGTCGCCCGGCCGGCCCTGATGCAGCGACGCCCGTGGCGGGCGCTGCGGCGAAATATCGAAGAGGCCAACCGGCTGTTGGGTGCGGAGATCGCCGAGCGGCGCGCCGATCCTGAGCTGGCGTCCCGCACCGATGTGCTGGCCATGCTGGTGCGTTCCACCGATGAGCGTGGGCACACCATGACCGACCGCGAGCTGCGCGATCAGCTGATGACCTTGCTGGTGGCCGGGCATGAGACGACGGCGACAGCGTTGTCATGGGCGCTGGAACGGCTGACCCGTCATCCTGCGGTGTTGGACAAGGCGGTGCAGGCCGCGCGTACCGGCGACGACGAATACCTCGATGCCGTGGCCAAGGAAATCCTGCGGATCCGGCCGGTGGTGTTCGACGTTGGGCGCGTGCTGAAACAGCCGGTGGAGGTGGCCGGTTACCGCCTGCCGGCCGGGGTGATGGTGGCCCCGGGTATCGGCCTGGTGCACGAACGCGACGACGTGTATCCCGACGCCGACAAATTCGACCCGGACCGGATGCTCGGCGCGACACTGGGGCCCACCACGTGGTTCCCGTTCGGCGGCGGCAACCGTCGTTGCCTGGGCGCGACGTTCGCGACGGTCGAGCTACGGGTGGTGCTACGCGAAATCCTGCGCCGGGTGGACCTTTTCACCACCACCGCGGCCGACGAAGGGCAGCGCGTCAAGCACGTCACCCTGGTCCCGAACCGTGGGGCGCGGGTCTGTGTGCGGGCGGTACAGGAGGTGCTCTCGCCCAGTGCTACTCACGCGTCGCTGGCGGGGGAGGGTTAGTCCACTATTCGCCGCAGACTTTCCAAGCCCCGCCCTCTTTTTGGAAGTCCAGTTGGCGGGTTGTGCCGGTTTTGTCGAACGTGAGCGTCGCGGCGGCACTATCACCGTTGACCGTCACATCGGTCACGGTGAAACCGCGTTCCTGCGGCTGTTCGTCTGGCGCCGAATGCGAGTCGGCATCGTCGGTGTCCTGCAGGCTGTGTGCCCGGTCGGCGCACATCAGCGCGGCCGCCGCGGACATGTCGTCGCGGTTGATCGCGTCGGCAAACGAGTAGGTGGCGTTGGTGATCAGTTCCTTGTCGGACTTGTGGAACACGAAAAACGCGGTGAGCCCGGCTGCGATGAGGACCACGGCCACAACAGGAGCGCCGATCAGCAACCACTTGCGCGACTTCTTCGCGGGGGGAGCGCCCATCGGGTAGTAGGCCAGCTGCGGTGCCCCGGGAGGACCGTATGGTCCGGGGGTGCCGAACTGACCTGGGGGACCGTACGGACCGGGGCCGCCGAACGGTCCAGGCCCGCCGAACGGACCAGGGCCCCCGAACTGACCAGGGCCGCCGAACTGACCGGGAGGACCATACGGACCAGGCGGGCCGCCGAAGATCGGCGGCTGCGGAGGCTGGGACATCATTCCACCTCGAATCGGACGAGTAGGAGAGCGTCGAGTTGCTCTGCGAACTCACCTGGCGGGTCAGGATCGTCGTAGCGGTATACCTGGACGCCCATGCCGGGCGGCACATCTGGGGACAGACACAAGCGCAGGCCGCTGTAAGTCCGAGTGACCATCAGCAACCGGTCAGCCGCCGGCCCCTCATCCCACTCTGGGACGTCGTCGGGGTCGCCGTCGGACACCGCCTCCGCCAGGGTTGGCATCGCGCCCACGGCCATCAAGCCAAAGGACTGCCCGTCGGGCACGGTGAACGAGCCATGGACTGTGCGATAGAAATCGACCAGCGCCGCCGGCGCCGCCGACCACAGCTCCGGATACCGCGCGACCGCCTTCGCCGTCGGCGGCTCGCCGACCCATACGGCCACGGTGCGCTGGGTCTGCTCATACCCCACGTCGGCGAAACGGAAGACAAACTCGACGACATAGACGAGCACTGGACGGTCATCGCGCTGGCCCACCCATGCGTCGACCAGGAACTCTTGCAGCACCCCCCAGAATCGCGGGACCAATGTGCGCGCGCCGTCGGTCCACAGCGACAGCGCCGCCACCGCACGCACGCTCGGATCGGCTGCGTCGAACACCGGTAGCCACGACGCAGGGACCATCTCCCGCTGCTCGGGTCCTAGTCGGGATACGGCCGAGCCGCGGCGGAACTGTTCGTCGATCTCGTCGTCGCTCACGCTCATATCGGGATACCCAGACTATCGAGGATCTGCTTGGTGATTTCGGTCAGCTCGGCGACTGTCTCGAGTTCCAGTTCTTGTTGCTTGTCGATCCAATCTGGATCTGCTCCGGTCACCACAGCGGCCTCGCCGGCCTGCTTGGACCGGTTGGCCTTCCGTGACAGCCACTGCATGTTCAGCGGCGAATGCGCCACCTGATACATGTACTGCGGAGGGAGCTTGATGAATCCCGGGATGTAGAACAGCCGGGCCAGCGGCACGATGTGGTCGGGCTCGACCTTCGGGGTGCCGTTGCCGTTGGTGCCGATCATCACGCCGCTGCCGGACGGGTAGGCGGGATCCGGTGACCCTGCCTCTGGCCAGCCCTCACCCTGCAACGGGATGTCGCCCAGCGCCTCCTGATCTGGCGAGGTGTTGCGCAACACGTCGTATAGCTCCCGGCCCGGCTCCCAGACCGCGGTCTTCGCGTTGCCGCGGATGTTCGGCAGCACGGGCGGCTTCTGCTGGCCCAGCCGATCCTGCGCCTGCTTCATCTTCTGCACAGTCGTCGCAAGAGGTACGCGGATCTTTCCGCCGGCGGCGAGGCGTGAGGTGGCTGCGGCGCAAGCGGCGAGATTCGCGTTCGCCGCGTCCTTCTCGGCATTGAGTCGGGCTGCCTCTGCGTCATATGCATTGGCTTCGGCCTGCTGTCGCGGCACGATGAAATGGTGCGGTATGGTGTTGTGGCTGTCGATCTTGGCCTCGACGGCCTGGCTGGCCGACACCTGGATGGGGCAGGAGTCGGCGAGGGGGTCTGCGTGCGCGCTCGCCGCACCGCCACTCGCGATGAGGACCGCCGCGGCCAGCGCTGCTCCGCCGCGCCGGGCCCACCACGACGGGCCCTTCCTGTTGTTGTGAAACTGGCTACGCACGGCACCGACCCTCCCCCGGTGAAACTAGTGGTAGCAACCCTACTGCTCACATGATTGGGTAGTCGGGCAAATCGAGGTCGTCGCGCACACTGCCGGCGAACAGCCCTGCTATCGGGCGTCCCAGGTTCATCGCGCGCAGCGCGACATCGCGGAACCACAACCCGAACCGGGTCCTGGTGGCGAAGAAACCGAGCATCCGTTCGGCTCCGGCCTGCTTGCCCTCGATGAACGGTCGCAACAGCGACTCGTAACGCGCGAAGGCGCGGCGGTGATCGTCGCCGGCGCGGGCGAGTTCCCCGGCCAGGGCGTATGCCTCGGTGATCGCCAGCCCAGTGCCCTCGCCACCGAGCAGCGAGATGCAGCCTGCCGCATCGCCGATCAGCAATACCCGGTCGTTCGACCAGCGGTCCATGCGGATCTGGCTGACCACGTCGAAGTAGAGATCGTCAGCCTTGTCCACGGCAGCCAGGATCTGTCGCGATTCCCATCCGGCATCGTCGAACTGGTTGTGTAACTGTTCTTTTGGTGTCATACCGCGGTCGTCGTGCTGGTCGCGGAACACGAACAGGAACATGGTGCGGTCCCCGCGCAGGGTGAACTGCCCGATCTGGCGCCCCGGAACGCTGTACGTGAGATAGGTATCCGAAGTCCCGCCGCCGTAGCCGTCGACCACACAGGCGGCGACCTTGCAGCCCAGGTAGTGCTCGAACCGGTCCTCGGGTCCGAACACCAGGCGGCGCACGTTGGAGTGCAGCCCGTCGGCGCCGATGACGAGGTCGAAATCGTCGGCCGGGTTCTTGTCGAAGGCCACCCGCACCCCGTCGGGTCGCTGGTCGATGCGGGTGATGCTGTCGTCGAGCACCGTCGGCACGGAGTCCTCGACGGTGCGGTAGATGGCGGCGGCCAGGTCGCCGCGGGGCAGGCTGGTGTAGTCGTTGCCGACCATACGGCGGAATACATCGACGCGGAGTTCGGCACGGGTCGCGCCGTCGGGTCCGAGCGAGCGCACCGACTCCACGTCATAGCCCGCGTCGCGGATGGCGGATTCGATGCCCATCTTTCGGGTGACCCGGTAGCCGATGCCCCAGAAGTCGATCATGTAGCCGCCGGTCCGAAACGCCGGCGCCCGTTCGATCAGCGTCGGCTCGTGGCCGGTGCGATGCAACCAATGCGCGAGCGCCGCCCCGGCGACCCCGGCTCCACTGATGGCTATCCGCATGATGATTCGAGGCTACTCGTGGGGGCGGCGTGCTGAGCCGTGCCGTTGACGAGGCCGGCGCGAGCGCAGACCAGGTCAACCAGCACCCCGATGTCCAGCCGAGCGTCAGACTCGCGTGCCAAGCTGGGAGCATGGCTGCGAAACGTTCCCCGCACCGTGCCGACCTCGTACTTTCCGGCGGTGGCGTCAAGGGCATCGGCCTGGTGGGCGCCGTCGTCGCGCTCAAGGACGCCGGTTATTCGATCGAACGGATCTCCGGGACCTCGGCCGGCTCACTGGTCGGCGCTGTGGTGGCTGCGGCCGAGAAACGTAACGAGCTGACCAGTGCCCAGCTGCGCGAGCTGGCGCTGAACGTGCCCTACCGCAAATTTCGCGACAGCGGGCCGATCGAGCGCATCCCCGTATTGGGAACGGCGTGGGGGCTGCTGCGGGAGACCGGCATCTATCGCGGGGATTTCGCATACGACTGGATACGCAGCGAGCTGAAGAACCTGGGCGTCAAGACTTTCGGTGATCTGGCGATCGACGATGATCATCTGCTTCCGGAACGGCGCTACCGATTCGTGGCCACGGTGACCGACGTGACCACCGGGCAGCTGGTGCGTCTGCCCTGGGATTACCGGCGGGTGTACGGACTGGATCCCGACGAGCAGCTGGTCGCCGACGCCGTGCGGGCCTCGATGTCGATCCCGTTTCTGTTCCATCCGGTCACGCTCAACACCGCTGCCGGCGAGCCGTGCACGCTGGTGGACGGCGGAGTCTTGTCGAACTTCCCGATCGACTCGTTCGACCGACCCGACGGTGACGCGCCGCGCTGGCCGACGTTCGGGGTGACGGTGGTGCCGTATCTGCCGGCACCGTCGGCCGAGCAGCTCATCCCCGGGTTGGGGATGTTGCGCTGCGGCGAGCCGACCTTCCTGGAAAGCCTGCTCACCACCATGCTGGTCGGCCACGACCAGGCTCATCTGAGCCTGCCGTGGGTGAAGGTACGTGCGGTACAGGTGGATTCGACCGATGTCGGGGTGCTGGACTTCGACATCACCCGCAATGAGGCCGAGGCACTGTACGAGAAGGGCTACGTGGCGACGACGGAGTTCCTGTCCACCTGGGACTGGCCCGCCTACCTGGACCGCTTCCGCCGGGCCACGCGGGTGGACCCGCGCTAGTGCGAATCGAGTACTCCGCCCCAGGCCGGGTCAATCTGATCGGCGAGCACACCGACTACAACCAGGGCTTCGCGCTGCCGATTGCCCTGCCGCAGCGGACCTTTGTGAGTTTCGATCCGGACCCGTCGGGCGTGCTGTCGGTATCGAGTTCGCTCGGCGACGGGCCGGCGCGGATCGGTCTGGATACCGTGCCCGGGCAGGTCACCGGCTGGGCAGCCTACGTCGCCGGGGTGGTGTGGGCGCTGCTGAATGCCGGGATCGCGGTGCCCGGCGGGACGATGGCGATCACGAGTGAAGTGGAGATCGGGTCGGGGTTGTCGTCGTCGGCAGCGCTGGAATGCGCGGTGCTGGGAGCGCTGCTCGCTGCCGTCGGTGTCGATCTCGATCGCCGCGAGCAGGCGCACATTGCCCAGCAGGCCGAGAACGAGTACGTCGGTGCGCCAACGGGTCTGCTCGACCAGTTGGCGTCACTGTTCGGTGAACCCGGGCAGGCTCTGCTGATCGATTTCCGCGACGTCACCGTGCGACCGGTGCGCTTCGATCCCGACGCATCCGGCGTGGCACTGCTGGTGATCGACTCGCGGGCCCGGCACGCGCACGCCGGTGGCGAGTATGCAGCCCGGCGAACATCGTGTGAGCGGGCCGCCGTCGCACTCGGCGTGGCCTCGCTCCGCGAGGCCGATCCGGCTGCGCTGCACAGGGTCACCGATCCGGTCGATGCCCGCCGTGTCCGTCATGTGCTGACGGAGAACCAGCGGGTGATCGATTGTGTTGCCGCGCTGGCTTCCTCGGAGTTCGAGGCAGTCGGCGCGCTGTGGAACGCGTCGCACGCCTCGATGCGCGACGACTTCGAGATCACCACACCGCACCTCGATCTGATCGCGGCGACCGCTGTGCAAGCCGGTGCACTGGGAGCGCGGATGACCGGCGGAGGGTTCGGTGGCTGCGTCATCGCGCTGGTGCCGGGGGAGCAGGCGGACGCGGTCGGCGAAGCGGTGTCGCGAGCGGTGCGTGCGGCTGGCTATCCGGAGCCGGGCATCACCAGGACGCACGCCGGCGGTGGTGCGGGGCCGTGGGAGCATCGGACTGCGCCAGCTTCCTGACCTACCTAGTCTGTCCGCATGCTCACCGAACTCGTCGCACTTGACGGCGGCACGTACCGCATGGGATCGCAGAACTTCTATCCCGAGGAATCGCCGGTTCACGACGTGACGGTCGCACCGTTCGCCATCGAGCGGCATCCGGTGACCAATGCCCAGTTCGCCGAGTTCGTCGCTGACACCGGCTATCTCACGGTGGCCGAGCAGCAACTGGATCCTGCGGCATTTCCGGGGGTGCCCGCCGAGGAGCTCGTCCCGGGTGCGCTGGTGTTCCAACCGACCGACGGACCGGTGGATCTGCGGAATTGGCGGCAGTGGTGGACGTGGGCGGAAGGCGCGTGTTGGAAGCATCCGGAGGGGCGCGGGTCGGCCATCGTCGACCGGCCCGATCATCCAGTGGTCCAGGTCGCGTACCCGGATGCGGCGGCGTACGCCGCCTGGGCCGGACGACGGCTGCCGACGGAAGACCAGTGGGAGTACGCGGCCGGCGCGGGCGTGACGACTGTCTATGCCTGGGGTGACGATGTCCGGCCGAGCGGGCAGTTGATGGCCAACACGTGGCAAGGCCAGTTCCCGTACCGCAATGACGGGGCTCTGGGTTGGACCGGGACTTCACCGGTTGGCACGTTCCCGTCGAACGCTTTTGGTCTGGTCGACATGATCGGCAACGTGTGGGAGTGGACCACCACCCGTTACACGCCTCGGCGTCGCGCGGTCGCCGAGACATCTGGATGCTGCCCCGCACCTACCGGTGACCCATCGGTGATGCAGGTCCTGAAAGGTGGGTCACACCTGTGCGCCCCCGAGTACTGCCATCGCTACCGCCCCGCCGCCCGGTCCTCGCAATCACAGGACAGCGCCACCACTCACATCGGATTTCGCTGTGTCGCGAGCTAGCATGCAGTGGCGGAAGCCGCGCCTAAACGCCGCCTCATAGCCGCTGGCCTAGGGCTTTACGAAGTAACAGGTGGCGTAACACGCGCCGTATCGCCACCGGGTGCCAGCGGTGGCACAGTGAAGTCATGACCCGCCGCCCGCACATCCCGCCGAAGGACTTTCCCCGTCCTGCGAACAGGGAATACGCAGGGACGCGGGCCGATGCCGCCCGGTGGGCCCGCGATGTCCTGCGTGGCCAGATCCTCGACGGTGTGTACGGCGGATTGGCGGCCGCGCGCCCGCTGCTGCCGCCCGAGAACGAACTCGCCACCGAGTTCGGGGTCAGCCGCAACGCGATCCGTGAAGCGCTCGAGCTGCTCCGTGGCGAGGGCCTGATCACCCGCGTGCAGGGGGCAGGGACCTTCGTCACCGGCGCCAAGCTGAGCCAGCGCATCGATCGCCTTGAGGGATTGGCCGAGTCTCTGGCAGGGCACCAACTGCCCGTCGAGAACACGGTGCTCTCCGTGCGCGAGTCGGTTGCGTCGCCCTTCGTCGCCGCCAAACTCCAATTGCCCGAGAACGCACCGATTCTCTTCATCGAACGGCTGCGGTCCGTCGGCGGGGTGCCGCTGTCGCTGGACACCACGTCGTTACGGATCGGGGCGATACCTGTGGACGCCAACCTCGATCGCCAAGATGTATTCGCCTTGATAGAACGCGAACTCGGTATGCGGCTGGGCTGGGCCGAGATGACCGTGGAGTCTGTCTCGGCAGATGCCAACACCGCCGCGCTTCTGCAAATCCGTTCCGGCGCACCACTGTTGCTGCTGCACCGGTTGACCCACCTGGAAGATGGAACCCCGTTCGACTTCGAGACCGTGCGCTATCGCGGGGATCGATGCTCGTTGATGACGATTGCCGCGCGGTCGCCTGACCAGCCGTCACAGCCGCCAAAGTAGCCGGCACTTCTCCGCTTCACCTTCACCGGATTTCACCCTATCGACAGAGAGGTAGCTCAACCATGCCCAAAAAACCCAACATCGTGTATTTCCACGTCGACAACCTAGGAATGGGCGAGCTCGGCTGCTACGGCGGCGGCATCCTTCGCGGCGCTGACACCGCCCGGATGGACGCCTTCGCAGCCGAGTCGCTGAAGCTGTCGCATTTCGTCGTCGAACCACAGTGCACGCCCACCCGCTCCGCGCTGATGACCGGGCGATACCCGATCCGATCCGGCAACCACACGATCGCGCTCGGCGGAAATGGCGGCGGGATCGTGGCCTGGGAGCGGACCATGGGTGACATTCTGTCCGAAGCCGGCTACGCCACAGCATGTTTCGGCAAGTGGCATATCGGTGCCGAGGACGGCCGGTGGCCGACCGATCACGGGTTCGATGAGTGGTACGGCCCGGCACGCACCTATGACGAGTGCCTGTGGCCCGACGATCCCTGGTACAAGGCCGAACGCGACGGCTACTCCTACATGTACGACGGCACCAAGGAAGACGGTGTCCGGACCACCGACCAGCAGCTGACGGTCAAACTCAAGGGTGAGGTCGACGGCGAATACGACCGCCGGGCCAAGGCATTCATGAAACGCAGCGTCGAGGCGGACAAGCCGTTCTACCTGTACCACAACCACTCACTGATGCACTTCCCGATGGAGGTCCGTGAGGAGTTCAAGGGCAAGAGCACCAATGGGAATTGGGGTGATTCGCTGCTCATGCTCGATCACGACTTTGGCAGCATCCTGGATTACCTGACCGAACTGGGCATCGAGGACAACACCATCGTCGTCATGGCGGGAGACAACGGTGCCGAAGACCACCTGGCCGGTCGCGGCACGGCAGGCTTCTTCGACGGGTCCTACTTCAGCTCCGCCGAGGGCGGAATCCGTACCCCGTGCCTGATCCGCTATCCCGGACATGTCGCGGTGCGTGAGAGCAACGAGATGGTGCACGTCACCGACATGTTCCCGACCTTGCTGCGGTGGGCCGGCTGCGAGGTTCCCGAAGATCGGATTATCGACGGCATCGATCAACGGGAATTCTTCGCCGGCGCTGAGGAATCCAATCGAGAGGGCTGCATGGTGTGGCTCAACGAGGAACTGCATGCGGTGAAGTGGTCGCAGTTCAAGATCAACTTCAAACGACAGCAGCACTTCCACGACCCCGAGATCCCGCTGGGCTTCGCGCGGATCACCAACCTGCTGGAGGACCCAAAGGAACGTGAGGCCGTCAACCAGACCTGGGTGCGGTGGTGGGTGATGCAGCATGCCTACCGCTTCATCCAGGAGTTCGACGCCAGCGTCGAGACCGAACAGCTGATTCCGGCCGGCGCGCCGATCGATTTCGTCCCTGTCCGCGAACCTGCCAGCACCAAGTAGCACCTGAAGCCCTGCCCCGGTCGGGGCAGGGCTTCTCTCTCAAAGAAAGACCAGCCATGACCACCACCTATGGTGCGGAATCGATCACGATCCTCGAAGGGCTCGACGTCGTCCGCAAACGCCCCGGCATGTATATCGGGTCGACCAGTGAACGCGGCCTCCACCACATGGTGTGGGAAGTTGTGGACAACGGTGTCGATGAGGCCATGGCCGGGTTCGCCACCCGCGTCGACGTCGCATTGCTGCCCGACGGCGGTGTCGAGGTAAGCGATGACGGTCGTGGCATCCCGGTCGCCATGCACGAGACGGGAATTCCCACAGTCGACGTCGTGATGACCCAACTGCACGCGGGGGGCAAGTTCGACGGCGAGTCCTACCAGGTGTCGGGTGGCTTGCACGGCGTGGGAGTATCCGTCGTCAACGCGCTCTCTATCCGTCTCGAGGTCATCATCAACCGCGACGGATACACCTGGTCTCAGCGCTACGACCGGTCGGTCCCCGGGACCCTTCACCGTGGTGATCCGTCCACACTCACCGGTACGACGGTCAGATTCTGGTCGGACCCAGAGGTTTTCGAGACCACCGAATACAGCGCCGAGACCATCGCGCGGCGTCTGCAAGAGATGGCGTTCCTCAACAAGGGTCTGGTTCTGACGCTGGCCGACCGGCGAACCGCCGACGATGACACCCGCAGTTTTCACCACCCAGGCGGACTGATCGACTACGTCGCCCACATCAACCGCGTGAAAGAGCCTATCCAGCCGAGCATTATCGCGTTCGATGGTGCAGGGGCCGGACACGAAGTCGAGATCGCGATGCAGTGGAACTCGGGGTATTCCGAGTCGGTACACACCTTTGCCAACACCATCAACACCCACGAAGGCGGCACCCACGAGGAGGGCTTCCGTGCGGCGTTGACCAGTGTGGTGAACAAGTATGCCAAGGAGAAGAAGCTGCTGAAGGACAAGGACCCGAACCTCACCGGCGACGATATCCGCGAGGGGTTGGCGGCGGTGATCTCGGTGAAGGTCGCCGAGCCGCAGTTCGAGGGGCAGACCAAGACCAAGCTCGGTAATGCTGCAATCCGGTCGTTCGTGCAGAAGATCTGCAACGAGCAGTTGACGCACTGGTTCGAGGCGAACCCGGCCGAGGCAAAGATCATCATCACCAAGGTCGCGTCCTCAGCGCAGGCGCGGGTCGCCGCCCGGCGGGCGCGGGAACTGGTGCGACGCAAGAGTGCGACCGAGATCGGTGGGCTGCCGGGCAAGCTGGCCGACTGCCGCTCTACCGATCCGCGCAGGTCCGAACTGTATGTGGTGGAGGGGGACTCGGCCGGCGGCTCGGCCAAGAGTGGCCGCGACTCGATGTTCCAGGCCATCCTGCCGCTACGAGGCAAGATCATCAACGTCGAAAAGGCCCGTATCGACCGGGTTTTGAAGAACACCGAAGTCCAGGCCATCATCACCGCTCTGGGCACCGGGATTCATGACGAGTTCGACATGACCAAGCTGCGGTACCACAAGATCGTACTGATGGCCGATGCCGACGTGGACGGCCAGCACATCTCCACCCTGCTGCTGACACTGCTGTTCCGCTTCATGAAGCCGTTGATCGAACACGGCCACGTCTACCTGGCGCAGCCGCCGCTGTACAAGCTCAAATGGCAACGCAGTCAACCGGAGTTCGCCTACTCCGACCGCGAGCGCGACGCTCTGCTGCAGAGTGGGAAGGCGGCCGGCAAGCGGATCAACGTCGATGACGGTATCCAGCGTTACAAGGGTCTGGGCGAGATGGACGCCAAGGAACTGTGGGAGACCACCATGGATCCGTCGGTGCGCGTGCTACGTCAGGTGACGCTCGACGACGCGGCGGCCGCAGACGAACTGTTCTCGATTCTCATGGGCGACGACGTGGAGGCGCGCCGCAGTTTCATCACCCGCAACGCCAAAAGACATCCGTTTCCTCGACGTTTGACCGGTTGACTCCCCATACGCCTTTCAAAACACTGTGACGAGCGTGCAGCCTTTCCGGCCGGAAACGCGAGATCATCCGTAGAACCTGCACACTCGTCACAGTGCCCGTACTTGTGGATAACCCCCGACAGAGCCCGAGAATTGTCGGTCAGCCCGCTGATGCTGGCCTCATGACCACGCAGTTTCCCGGAGCGTTTCCCGGCAGACGGCCCAGCCCGTTCCTGGGCAGAGAGGCGATCAGGGCCGGGCTTCTCACCACACACGAACTCGAGACCAAGTACAGAGCCATCTATCGCAACGTCTACCTGGCCAATGAGGTCGCGTTGACCCCACTGCTACGCGCCCAGGCGGCTTGGTTGTTCGCCGGCCCGGATGCGGTGATCAGCGGAGTGTCGGCCGCGGCCGTCCATGGCACCAAGTGGCTGGACGCCGAGGCGCCCGCGGAGATCGTGCGCGCCAACCGGCACGCGCCGGACGGGCTGCGGGTCCACTCGTATGCCCTTGCCCCAGAAGATGTCTGCGAGTTCGACGGCATGCGGGTCACCACCGTCGCGCGCACCGCGTTCGACCTCGGCCGGTTGTTGCCGCATACGCAGGCGGTTCCGATATTGGATGCGCTGCTGAACAGGACGGGGTTTGACCCCGAGGAAGTGTGGTTGTTGTACGAGGCGAATCGAGGTATCCGGGGCGTCGACCAGCTGCGGATGGCACTGGCGGAGGCCGACGGCGGTGCTGAAACGCCGCTTGAGACACGAACTCGACTTGTGCTGGGCTATATCGGCATACCCGGACTCGAAACCCAGATACCGTTCTTCGACACCTGGGGCTTGGTGTGCACCCGAGTGGCGATGGGATGGCGCCGTTGGCAGGTCGCCATCGAGTGCGACGAAGAACGGGACTGCCCGGACTATCGACGGTGGGTGCATGCCCAGACGGCCGAACTCGAGTCGTTCGGTTGGTCGGTGGTGTGGGTGACTCAGTCGATGGTGTCCGGTCCATCAGACTTCGTGCCGCGGGTGCGGCAGAAGCTGCTGGTCGCGCAGCGTCAGGCCGCCAGCATCGCCAGGTAGGTCACCACAAGAGCACCTTCGATGATGACGGTCGCGCCGACGGTCGGCAGATAGCGGCGCCCGGCGGCGGCGCAGTGCCGCGGGTGCGCCACCAGTTGCCGACGGCGGTGCGCTCCGAGCGTGTAGACAGCGGCGGCCAGCACGGTCGCGGCGAGGACGACGGCTATGCGCAGGGGACTGGCGAGGAGATAGCCGTCACGCACAAGCACCAGCACGCCGGACGCGGCGATCGCCAGCGACGTGCGGGTCCAGGCCAGGGCAGTCCGTTCGGCCTGCAGTCCGCGGTCCTGTGCCAGCGCCTGGCGCGTCATCGGACGGTCGCCACGATCGCCAAGCCCACCGTCACCAGTCCCATCATGGCCAGGCCTGCGGTCAGATAGGTGGGCACGGCAGCTCGGGGCAGCGGCTCGTCATGGCGCATCGCTCGATCCACCTGGGCCCAGCGGCGCAGACCCGCGACGGCCGTCAGGATCGCCATGACACCGACCGCCACTCCCAGTATGTGCCGCAGACCCGGGACTGTCAGTTCGGGCATGAACTGCACCACCGCGACGGCCGCCGCGAGCAGCCCGAGGGACGTGCGCTGCCAGGCCAGAAACGTGCGCTCGTTGGCCAGCGTGAACCGGTAGTCGGGTTCGATCGGGATATCCACGGCTGCAAGCTTTTCCGAAACGAACACGGCTTGCCAGGACGGTAGTGGTGGCGTAACCTCGGCGTTCTTTGTGTGCCGATGGCGTAACTGCCGCGCAACCTCCTATGACAGCGAGGTAACAGAAGCCGTCGAACCTTGTCGGTATGGACGACGTGCAACATCTCCCTCGGGGCCGGTGGCGAGCTCGGTCGGCTGCGCTGCTGACCGCATTCACGGTCGGCGGCGCCCAACTCCTCACCGGCTGCGGTCTGCTCACTGAGCCGACCGTCGTCGTCAACGTCGGCTACCAATCGAAGACCATCAATACCGTCAACGCCGGCACCTTGCTGCGCGACCGTGGTGACTTCGAGAACGCTCTCAAGCAGCTGGGAGCCTCCACCGGCACCAGGTACCGGGTGGTCTGGCAGGACTTCGCTTCGGGAGCGCCGCTGACCGCGCAGATGATCGCCACACACGTCGACATCGGTTCGATGGGTGACTACCGGTTGCTGACCAACGGATCCAAGACCCGCAAGTACGACGACGCCGTCACCGAAATGATCGCGACAACCGGTTACAACCTGCGTGGATCGTTGAATCAGGTAGTGGTGCCGTCGGATTCAACAGCCCGGACGCTTGGCGACCTGACCGGCAAGAAGGTGTCGACGAGCCTCGGGTCGGCCGGTGACGGAATGTTCTCCACGGCTGTGCGCGCCAGCGGGATGGACAAGGGCGCGGTGCACATCGTCAACCAGGATCCGTCGGTGGGCGCCTCGGCCATCGACGGGGGACAGGTCGACGGACTGGCGCAGTTCGTGCCGTGGCCGCAACTGGTGATCTACCGCAACCAGGGCCGGCTGCTGTACGACGGCGGCGAGAACAATGTGCCGACCTTCCACGGCGTGGTGGTGCGCAAGCAGTTCGCCGCGGGTCATCCCGAGGTGATGGCGGCGTTCCTGCGGGCGATGAAGTCGACCACCGACGACATCGTCGCTCATCCGCTTGCCGCGGCGCAGCGGGTGGGAGAGCTGACCGGCATCGAACCCGAGGTCATCTACCTCTACAACGGTCCCAACGGGTTGGTGAGCTTTGACATGACTCTCAAGGAGCAGTTCCTCACCGCGTTCACCTTCGTCAAGGAGTATCTGGTCGGGCGCGGTTCGGTGACAAAGGATTTCGACGTCACCGCTTTCCTCAACGATAGCTATCTGCAGCAGCTGCTCGGCGACGAGTATGCGCAGCGCCGTGCCAGCGTGGCCAACCCGATGACACTCACCGGTTTCGACGACCTGTGCGGGCTGCCGGTGAACGACCCTGCGCAGGCGTCCGAGGTGTGGGCGTCGGGATCGGAGAGCACCGACGTTGCCGCAACCCCGACCTGCCTGCTGCGCCGGGTCGCCGCGACTCCGGAGGTGCGGGCGGCCTATGTGCCCGATACCCCGACCGGGCTCCGGATCTTCGCCGATCACGCTGTGTGGCTGGACGATCCGTCCGCACCGCCTATGCAGCGCTACAAGCCGTTCGCGACCGCCGGCGGCGCAGACACCTACAGGACAAGCCATCCGCAGGCAGTACCCGTCGCCTACCCGGCTGCCGTGGGGCAGTCCCGCACTGCCGGCTGAACCCCTCCCAGAAAGGAAACCGTATGACCGAGCTCATGACCCGGCCCACGATCACCGCCCCGCGGCTGTGGTCCCCGGCCCACCGGAGCGACACGTCGCCGCGCCGCAGCCTGGCGGACCTGCTGCCCGCATCCGTCACCCGGCGCGTTCCGGCGCTGCTGCTGCCGTTGATCCCGATCACCGCTTTTCTGGTGGCCTGGCACCTGCTGACCACCAACAACGTGGTCGCCTGGTTGCGGTTCAACCGAATGCCGGCGCCGGAGGCAGTGCTGCAGGCGCTGCTGGCGAGGATCAGCTCAGGCGGTTACTACGACGACTTGTTGGCCAGCCTGCAGCGCATCCTGCTCGGCTTCGGTCTGGCCGCGATGGTCGGCATCGGGGTGGGCGTGCTCGTCGGCCGCTCCGAGGTCGCGCGAATGACGTTGCGGCCGTTCATCGAACTGATCCGACCGATCCCAGCGATCGCGCTGGTGCCGCTGACCATCCTGCTGTTCCCCTCCAGCGAGCAGGGAATCGTGTTCATCACGTTCTTTGCGGCGTTTTTCCCTGTGGTGGTCAGCACCATCCACGCCATGGATTCCATGCCGAAGGTGTGGGAGGAGGCTGCACAGACCATGGGTGCCGGCCGAGTCGCGCTGTTGTTCCAGGTGATCATCCCGGGGGCGCTGCCAGGCATCTTCGCCGGGCTGTCGGTGGCGATGGGCGTGGCGTGGATCTGTGTGGTGAGTGCCGAGATGATCTCGGGCCAGTTCGGCATCGGGTACTACACCTGGCAGGCCTACGGGCTGCTCGACTATGCGGGTGTCGTGGTCGGCATGATCTCCATCGGAGCGCTGGGGTTGGGAACCGCCTGGCTGGTCGAGCGCGTCGGACGCCGGGTCAACCGCTGGCTGCCGAGGGCCGCCCGATGAGCGCCGGCGCCGTCAACCTCCAGCAGCTGCAACTCGGCTTCAACGGCGTGGTCGCCGCCAACATCACCCTCAAGATCGAACCGGGTGAAGTGGTGGTGTTCCTCGGTCCGTCCGGCTGCGGCAAGTCGACCATCCTGCGGGCCCTGGCCGGGCTGCTGAAACCCATGGGCGGCACCGCGACTGTCGATGGTGCACCCGTCACCGGTAACGCCGCCCAGTGCGCCATGGTGTTCCAGGAGGACGCGCTCTTCCCTTGGCGTTCCGCACTCAAGAACGTTCAGTTCCCACTCAAACTCCGTGGGACGCGCGGCAACGAACTCAAGGTGAAGGCCACCACCCGGCTGGAACAGGTCGGGCTCGGCGACTACCTGGATCACCTTCCCAGCCAGCTGTCGGGTGGCATGCGGCAGCGGGTGCAACTGGCCCGTACGTTGGCCTGCGAACCGCGGGTGATGTTGATGGACGAGCCGTTCGGTGCACTGGATGCGCAGACCCGGCTCGAGATGCAGCAACTGCTGACGTCGGTGTGGGAGACCCAGCAGATGACGTTGCTGTTCGTCACGCACGATGTCGACGAGGCGCTGCTGCTGGCCGACCGGATCGTGCTGTTGAGCCATCGGCCCGCGACCGTCGCCGACATCATCACGATCGAGAAGCCCCGCACACCCGAGGCACAGTTCGAGGAGTCCTATCAACGGCGCCGACGCGCCATCCTGGACTTTCTCGGGCATCGTCCAGCTGCATAACTGATCTGGCTGTTCGCCAAGGAGATTCGATGAGTATCACCATCCCTGGATTCCGCGCGCCTTCAGAGGCCGTCACCCGGCCGTCGCGGTGGTCGCCGGCCGTGCTGCGCACCGAGGTGCTGGCCGGTTTGGTCGTCGCGCTGGCCTTGATTCCCGAGGCCATCGCGTTCTCGGTGATCGCCGGGGTCGACCCGCGGGTCGGTCTGTTCTCGACGGTGACGATGGCGATCACCATCGCCTTCACCGGCGGACGGCCGGCGATGATCACGGCCGCGACCGCAGCGGTCGCACTCGTCGTCGCACCGGTGGCCAGGGAGTTCGGGGTGGGCTACCTGATTGCCACCATCCTCTTGGCGGGCGTCATCCAGATGCTGTTGGCGGGGTTCGGGGTGGCCAAGCTCATGCGGTTCATTCCGCGCAGTGTGATGGTCGGTTTCGTCAACGCGTTGGCCATCCTGGTGTTGATGTCGCAGTTGCGGCATCTGATGGACGTCCCGTGGCTGGTGTATCCGCTGACGGCGGTGGGGGTGGGGCTGATGTTCTTGCTGCCCAAGCTCACCACGGCGGTGCCCGCACCGTTGGTCGTGGTGCTGGTATTGACCGTTGTCGTCGTACTCTTCGGCTGGGACGTACCCGACGTGGGAGATCAAGGGGCCCTGCCCGATTCACTACCGGTACCGGGGTTTCCACACGTGCCGCTGACGTTGCACACGCTGCAGGTGATCGCACCCTACGCGTTGGGTGCGGCGCTCGTCGGTCTGTTGGAGTCGTTGATGACGGCAAAGCTGGTCGACGACATCACCGACACACCGTCCAACAAGACCCGTGAGGCGTTCGGACAGGGCACGGCCAACGTGGTCACCGCGATTTTCGGCGGCATGGGCGGCTGCGCCGTGATCGGGCAGACCATGATGAACGTGAAGGTGGCCGGGGCCCGGACTCGCCTGTCCACACTTCTTACCGGGGTGTTCGTGCTGATCCTGGTGGTGTCGCTGGGCGATCTCGTCGGGCGGATCCCGATGGCCGCACTGGTCGCGGTGATGATCGTGGTGTCGTTCGCGACCTTCGACTGGCACAGTGTGACGCCGCAGACCTTGAAGATGCTGCCGCGCAGTGAAACTCTGATCATGGTGGTCACCGTCATTGCGACTGTCGCCACGGGAAATCTTGCGGTCGGGGTGTCGCTCGGGGTCCTCACGGCGATGGTGGCGTTCGCTCGCCGCGTTGCACACTTCACCTCGGTGACGGCGGTTACCGGGCCGGACGGGGTGCGGACGTATCGGGTCCGGGGAGATCTGTTCTTTGTGTCCAGCAATGATCTGGTGCACCAGTTCGACTATGCGGATGATCCCGCCGAGGTGGTGATCGACATGTCCGGTGTGTCGGTATGGGACGCGTCATCGGTGGCGAGTCTCGATGCGGTCAGGCTCAAGTACTCCTCACGTGGGAAGTCCGTGTCGTTCACCGGGCTTGACGGGGAGAGCCTGGACCGGCTGAACCGGCTATCAGGACGGCTGGGTGTCTGAGGTGTCAGCGCAACTTGACCATGCGCGTCGTCGAACTCTCGTCCAACTCGACAACATCGGAGCGCGACCGGAGGAAGTCGCTGAAAGACTTGAACCCCAACGATTTTTCGCTGAACGACGGGTCCATCCGCTTCATCTGGCCCTTGACGGCCGAGTTGTGCAGCCACTCGACGTCGTCCTTCTCCAGGCCGATCTGTAGCGCGCGGGTCAGCAGCGCGGTGGCCTGGGCCTGGGGGTCGGGTTCCTCTTTCTTTCGGGTTCGCTTCTGCTGCTTGGGTTCCGGCTCCGGGGCGAATGTCGGGATGCCGGGCAGGGCGTCGTAGACGACGAACTCGTCGCACGCGGCGGCCAGCATCCGGCTCGAGGAGCCGGCCACGCCGATGCCGACGACATAGCGGCCCAGGCGTTTGCAGCGCTGGGCGAGGGGGATGTAGTCGGAGTCGCCGGCCACGATCACCACGTGGGTGAGGTCGGGCAGCCGGAACATGTCCTCGACGGCGTCGACGGCCAACCGGATGTCGGCGCCGTTCTTGCTGTAGGCGGCGGTGGGGAAGAGCTGCACCAGGTCGACGGCGCGGCCGACGAGTTGTTCGCGGTATCCGGCGTTGACGTCGGCCGACCAGTCCGCGTAGGCGCGGGTGAGTACCAGGGTGCCGAAGGAGGAGGCGAAGTCCAGGATGGAAGCGACGTCGACGGTGGCCTTGGTGAGCTTGTCGGGCTCCAGGCCCTTGGCCTTGTCTTTCTGAAATGAGTTGCGGCCGTTGACCTGGTCGTAGCGGGAGATCACGATGTTGTCGAAGTCGAGGTACACCGCGACGCGGGTGTCGAGTTCGGTCATCTCAGTCCTCGGCCTCGGGCTCGGGCTCGGGCTGCCCGATCAGGTTGCGGGCGCCGGTGGGGCCGAGCAGTTCCCGGAATGCCTGGATGGTGTAGCCGACGACGATGGCGTCGGTCTTCGCGCGCGCGGTGGCAGACCGCGGCAGGCTGAACAGTGGCCCCATTTCCCCGAAGTAGTCGCCGGGGCCGACGGTCTTGATGACTTCCTCACCGCCGCTGGCCAATTCGCGCGCCAGTTCGATCTCGCCCTCGGTGACGATGTAGATCTGGTCACCCATCTCGCCCTGGGAGAACAACACCTCACCGGCCGCGATGGTCACCGTCTCGGTGTTCTGATGCTCGACGGCGACATGCGGGACGAGCTCCACGACCTGGTCGGCCAGCGGCAGGATGCGGGTGTCGTGGGTGGCGACGACGACCACGTGGTCGCCGCTGGCGAGTTCGCGGATGAGCCGCAGCACTTCCTCGACCTGGATGAAATCCAGGTGGGCGGTCGGCTCGTCGGCCAGGATCAGCGGTGGATCGAGGGCGATCGCCCGGGCGACCGCGACGCGTTGCTGCTGCCCGCCGCTGAGATCGCCGGGGCGGTGGTGCAATCGGCTCTCGAGGTTGACGCGGGTGAGCAGTTCGGTGGCGCGTTCGCGGGCTTCACGTCGGGTCCGGCCCGCGGCGCGCAGGGGCACCATCACGTTCTCCAGTGCGGTCAGGCTGGGTACCAGGTTGAAGGCCTGGAACACGATGCCGACGGTGTCGCGCCGGTAGTCCGAGAGCGACTTCTTGTCGAGCGTCGTCACGTCGATGTCACCGAACTCGATACGGCCCGCGGTCGGTTTGAGGATCCCGCCGAGGCACGACAGGAGTGTGGTCTTCCCGCAGCCGCTGGGGCCCAACAGAATTGACAGTGACCCGGCAGGAACCTCGAGGTCGAGGCCGTCGATCGGGCGTACCGCATAGCCGCCGCTGGAGTACTCCACGACGAGGTCTTTGACCATCAGATCAGCCATATCAGGGACCTCGGAATGCCAGTGCGGGGTCGACGTTCACGGCGCGACGCAGCCCGGCCACACTGGCCAGCAGGCCCACCACGACGGCGACGATCGGTAGCGCGACGAATGCCACGGTCGGCACGTCGCAACGCATCGGGAACAGCGGTCCGAGCAATAAGGACAGCCCGGCGCCCAGCACCGCGGCCAGCAGAGCGACCGTCACGGCCTGCATCGCCAGTCCGGCCATGATGGAGCGGCTGGCCACGCCGACGGCCTTGAACACCGCGAAGTCGCGGGTGCGTTCCAGTGCCGACAGGTAGATCACCGAGCCGACGATCAACACCGCGACCGCCCACAGCAGGCCCGCCATCAGGCTCATCGCCTGGTTGGCGCCCCGCAGTGGACGCACCATGTCGTCGATGGCGCCGGACCGGTCGACGATGCGGAATTCGGGTGGCGGGGGGCCCGGGTTGCCGACGATGCCGACCGAGGAGATCAGTTTCTGTCCCGAGAACAGCAGTAGTTGGGCGCCGGGGACCGTCAGGTAGATGTTGTCCTGGGCGGCCAGGGCGGTGAGGTCGTCGACCAGGCCGACGACGCGCAGTTTCGCCGCGCCGACCGCGACATCGGAGCCGATCGGCTGGTTCATCGTCGTCGAGACCGCGACCTCGTCGGTGGCGCGCGGGGCCCGGCCCTCCTTCAGCGCGGGCGTGCCCGGGCCCGCCTCGGGAACGCCGAACACGTTGACGTTGCGCGGAGTGCCGTTGTTGGGGATGGTCGAGGATCCGTAGACGAGCGGGACGGCGGTGGTGACGCCGGGCAGGCGCGCGGCGCGCTGGACGTCGGTGATCGGTAACGGCGCCGAGCCGAGGAACGGGCCCGCCGCACCGGCTTTGATCATGAATGCGTCGAGGCTCAGGGCGTCGACACTGCGTTCGGCCTCGACGCGGAAGCCGTGGGCCAGGCCCGTCAACACCAGCGTCATCGCGAAGACCAGGCCGGTGCCGACGGCGGCGATCAGGAATCGCCGTCGCCGCCACTGCAGATCGCGTAACGCCGCCATCAACACGTCAGTGCCCGCCGCATCTCTTCCGACGTTACCGAGGTGGATGTTGCTGGTGGCGGTTATTGGGGCATTTGGTGTGGGGGTGCGGTTTCGTGCCGGTGACGGGCGCCCCGCGCACTGCTACTGTCCAGCGAAATCGGCGAGGGGCAGAGGCATGCAAGCAATAGCCGAAGTTCGGCAAAAGCTGGGTCAGATCATCGAGTCGGGGCATGCGGTCGTGCGTCTCGTCGACCGGGGCATCATCGAGCCCCTGGATATCGGTGCGGTGGTGCGCAGCGCCAAACTTGCCCGGCTGTACGGGCCGCAGGCCACCATGGCAATTCAGGGCGGGCGCCGCTACGCAGACCTGCCTGCGGTGGTCGACGAACGCGGCACGTTGACCTATAAGCAGGTCGACGACCAGTCATGGGCGTTGGCGCACGGACTGCAAGGCCTGGGCCTCAAGGAAGGCTCCGTAGTCGGGCTGCTGTGCCGGGATCACCGCGGCCTGATCGTCGCGATGGCCGGCTGCGGCAAACTCGGTGTGCGGCTGGTGCTGATGAACACCGGCTTCGCCAAACCGCAGTTCGCGGAGGTATGCGCGCGCGAGGGCGTCAGCGTGGTGATGCACGACAGCGAGTTCCTCGGACTGCTCGACGCACTCCCTGCCGAGCTCCCGCGGATACTGACCTGGGTGGACGACGACGTCGAGTTACCCGACGGCGCACAGACAATCGACGACATCGTGGCGGCGAACCCGACCGGACCGCTGCCCCCGCCGAGCAAGCCCGGCGGGTCGGTCATCCTGACCAGCGGCACCACCGGTCTGCCGAAGGGCGCCCCGCGTGACGCTGTGTCCCCGTTCGCGACTGCGCAGATCGTCGACCGAGTTCCGTTCCCGCGCAAGGGAACCATGGTGATCGTCTCACCGATCTTCCACAGCACCGGCTGGGCCACCTACCTGGTGGGTGCCGCGTTGGGGAACAAGGTGGTGACGGCGCGGCGGTTCAACGCCGAGGGCACGCTGAAGCTGATGGCGGAGCAGCGGGCCGACATGCTGGTCGCGGTGCCGACGATGCTGCACCGGATGGTCGAACTGGGCCCCGAGGTGCTCGGCAAGTACGACACGTCGGCGTTGAAGGTGATCCTGATCGCCGGGTCCGCACTGAGCCCGGAGTTGTCCACTCGGGTCCAGGATGCCTTCGGCGACGTGCTGTACAACATGTACGGCTCGACGGAGTGCGCCATCGCCACCATCGCCATGCCGGCCGAACTGCGGGCCGCTCCGGGAACTGCGGGGCGTGCCCCGGTGACCTGCGAGGTGGTGCTCTACGACGAGAACGACCAGCGGGTAGAAGGCGCCAACCGGCGCGGCCGGATTTTCATCCGCAACGGTGCGCCGTTTCAGGGCTATACCGATGGTCGCACCAAACAGATCATCGACGGCTACATGTCCAGCGGCGACATGGGCCATTTCGACGAGAACGGATTGCTGTTCGTCGACGGCCGCGACGACGACATGATTGTCTCCGGTGGTGAGAACGTCTTCCCGCAGGAAGTGGAGAACCTGCTCGAGGAACGCGACGACATCGCCGAGGTGGCGGTGGTCGGTGTGGATGATGTCGAGTTCGGAAAACGGTTGCGGGCCTTCATCGTTGCGGAACCTGGTGCCAGCCCGGACGCGGCCGAGATCAAGCTGCACGTGAAGAACAACCTGGCCCGGCACAAGGTGCCTCGCGATGTGGTGTTCGTCGACGAACTGCCGCGCAACGCCACCGGCAAGCTGCTGCGACGGGTGCTCGTCGAGATGGTCGTCGATACCTGACGTCGGTGCGCTGGCCCTCATCACGCTTGTCACAGGCACGCCCGGTGAGACTCCTGGATTGTCGGTGGCTGGTGCGACGATGCGCGGTTCACTTCAAACAGGAGGTTGAGATGAAGCGTGTATTGGTGGCAGTCGTCGGTCTGGTGGCCGTCGCTCTGGCGACGAGCCCGGCGGCGGTGGCGTCGCCGTCGTGGACCATGCCGAATCTGATCGGGATGGATCTGCAGGGCGCACAGGACGCGATCCAGTCGCTGACGCACGGTGAGGTGTGGTTCAGCAGCTCGACCGATCTGACCGGGAAGGGCCGGGCCCAGATCAGCGACCGCAATTGGCAGGTGTGCAGTTCGACGCCGCCGCCCGGGTCGACGTTCGGTACGTCGACCAAGATCGACTTCGGGGTGGTGCGCATCGACACGGAGAAGTGCCCGTGAGGCTGTGATTTTTGGGGCTCGAAGCCGTCGCTTTGAGCCCCGAAAGTCGCTGCGTGGGCGGTAGGCCGGCCCGCCTTATTCTGGTTGACGACGGAACCGGGGGCCAGATGTTGCGAGCGATGATGTGTACGTCCGTGCTGTTGGCATTCGGGTTATCGGTGACGGCGTGCGGCCCCCGGACGGAGGCGCCGGTACAGCCTGATCAATCGAAGGTCTTCTTTCCAGGGACGGTGGAGACCTACGGACTCGACCTGACACCAACCGACCGGGATCATCTGGCCGAGCGGTACGCGCTGCGCCAGATCGATCCGTGCGGTTTCGTCGACCGGAAAACCCTTGAAGGCAAGGGCCACACGGACTTCAGCTACACCTATTCCTCGGTGTCCTGGATCGAAACCGGTGCGAATTCGCCTATCGCGACACTCGGTGGTGAGGGGTGCACGGTTGGCTTCCCGGACACCAAGGCGGGGCTCGAACTTCTGGTCCGACCGGGCGAAGTCCGGTGGAACGACAGCCAGTTCAATTCCGATCCAGCGCATCCGGGTGTCCTGGGGACGACGCCACCGGGCTGCACGTTTCGGGTTCCTCTGCCACTGGCCGGCCTGACCGGCGCACCCGAGTCGATGCGGGATCCGGTGATGGAGGTGTCTGTGGTGGATGTGACAGACGGGCGGCGGAACTCCGAGGACACCGAGCTGTGCGAGCTCGGTGGGGCGATCGCGGGTGAGATCGCGGCACACGTCGAAGCCAACGGCGTCCCGGTGCACACTGATAAGTCTTCAACTGCGACACGGTTTCTGACCGCCGATCCGTGTGCGGCAGCGGCGGATCTTCACGCGGTGGGCTTCGAATGGTGGGAACCCAAACCCGAAGCGCAGTGGCCGACGACGTGGCGGCATCCCGGTGTGTGCGAACTCCAACTCGATCCGGCCGCTGGCAAATCCGCCACGGCCGTAGTCAAATACGGACTGGTCAAGTGGTCCGATGACATTGTCAAGATGCCGTGGAGCCCAGAGTCGCAACGTAGCGAGCAGGACGGCGTGACACTGTTCGACGTCGGTGGGTCTTCGGGTCCAGACTGTTACGTGATCGCCAACACCAACCGCAGTATTGAACCGGTGACCGTGGGAACCGGGGCTGCCGACCTGGTCGCGTCAACTCCGATCGTCACGGTGGGAGTGAACACACCTACCGCAGGGAACTGCGCTGGCAGTGCGAAGGAAGTGGCACTGAGGGCAGTCCAGCGGGCGGGCTGAGCGTCACCGCTTGCACAGCTCGTACATCTGCGTATCCGCATCGACGAGTCGTTGAATGATGTTGGTATAGCTCGCTGTTCGGATCTCGACGCTATCGTCGGATAGTCCGGGTGTGCGGGCTTGTTCGACGATGCTGACGGCTTCGGCTGACAGATCGCTGATCTGGTGCAGATGGCTGCTGATTCCGGGGTCGGCGACCTCGTCGGCATAGCGGCCCAGCTGAGCTGACCACGCGTGGTACTTGTACAGGGCTGGTCCGCCGGGGCCGATTTGGCCCGGGTCGAGAAGGTCCTGGTGGTCAGCGATGTAGCCAACTGCTGCCCGGGCGGTGCGGCAGTCTCGGCCGGACTCTTGCGTGAAGAATAAGGTGGCCAGCATAGCCGCGGCCAGCAACACGAGAATGACACCGATTCGAAGCAGATGCTCACGGGTCGTCGGCACCGCGGGAGGCACGGCGTGAGCGACCGCAGCGGCGATCTCCGGATCGGCATCGGCGGTGGCGCGCAACTGTGCCAGATGCGGGGCGCGTCGGCGTCGGACCCATGCGGGCCATACCTGTGCGACCACCATCATCACGGCCAGGACCAGAAACATTACGGCCAGTCGAGGCTGGTCTGTCATGAATTCAACGGCGGGAAGCGGTACGGCGAACAGTCCGATGAGCACCCAGGTGAGGCGGCGGCCCGTCGGGGTGACACGGTTCCGGTATGCCCGGGCCAGATCGCTGGCGCGCACGGCGGCGGTCAGCACCGCCGGGTCGGTGGGTACCGGACCGCGACGCAGTGCCCTGGCGGTTGCGGTGCGCTGGGCGGCGGTGAGGCCCTCGAGCACGGTGGCGTAGGTTCTCACGACGGGTCGGCCGAGCAGGGTGATCGGGATGCCGGCTACCAGCCCGAATATGGCCAGTCCGATCGCGTCAACCCAGATCGGCCACGGCGTCGACCAATGGTATTCGGGTCGCAGCACGGCCCAGCCGTACAAGGACCACACCGTTATCCATGCCGAATTGACGAGCCAACGAGCCCACCATGGTGCGGTGTTGTACCAAACCCACAACGGACTGTGTCCTTTCGACGGATGACGCGGTGTTCCAGTTGACCCCTGCGATTGTGACATCGTCGGCCACCTGTCCGTTGCGCCAGTTTGCGCCGGAGCGGAGCCTCGAACTCTTAGGTGACAGAGGTGACGAGCTTCGTGAGCTCGGCCTCGATACCTGCGGTGATGACGGCGGCGTCGGTGACATGGCGGGTGTCGGCAGCGACCGACAGGCACAGGTTGTCAGCCCAGGACATGGCGATCACGCTGGGTCCCATGCCGTGATACAGCGGGCCGGCGGGGTAGAAGCTCAGTGCCGGCATGTTGAGGAACACCGGATCCTCCACCGCGATACCGCTGGCATTCGACACGATGACGTTGCACGGCCAGGAGATTCGTTCAGCCAGGCCGAAGCATTCGATACTCCGGAACAGCAGATTGACCGCCCGCCCCGGCGCATATTCGTTCCACTGCCGGAACAGGTTGATGCCGCGGCGTTCCTGCACGGCCTTGACGGCACGGGCATGGTCGGCGATCGCGAGG
Source organism: Mycolicibacterium arcueilense (assembly GCF_058536225.1). Taxonomy (NCBI): domain Bacteria; kingdom Bacillati; phylum Actinomycetota; class Actinomycetes; order Mycobacteriales; family Mycobacteriaceae; genus Mycobacterium; species Mycolicibacterium arcueilense. Next base: position 51,003 of record NZ_JBZTYL010000034.1, on the reverse strand, counting down.
AGTCGCAGGACAGGATCGGAGATCGTGGTGTTGAGGTTCACGCGCAGCACCGTGGTGGTGCCGACACCATCGGTGATGTACTCCGAGGTGTCTGCGCTCCGCATCGCGTAGGGCACCGCCGCCACGAGCGGTTTCTGTGGACGTTCGCCCCGGCCGGCGAGCGCACCGTCCAGGGCCGCCCCCACGCAGCTGAGCAGGACGTGATTGATGGTGACCGAATACTTTTCGGTCACCGCCTGCAGATCTGCCATCGGCAGCACCGCGACCGCTGCCGTCGAGGAACCCGACAGCGAGCAGTTCAGCGTGGTCTTGGGCGCCTTGACCTTGAGATGTCGTGCGGCCCACCGGCTGCCGGTGGTGCGTGCCGACATCGCAACCAGGCGTGGCAACCGTCGCAGCCGTTTCGCCTTGCGGCGCAGCGCATCGCCCACGATCGCCGAGGGCCGCGCCGGGAACGACGACGCCGGTGCGATGGGTCGGGGCGGTTTGGCGCTCAGATCGCCGGGTGTCATCAGGCAACCGACGACCTCCATGGCGGCGTCGCCGTCGACAAGCAGGTGATGGAGGACCGAGATCAGATATGCGTGGCGCTCGTCGTCCTCGATGACGTACATGTGCCACAGCGGTTCTCGACGGTCGAGATGGGTGGCGCGGACCTGGGCCAGCACCTTGGAGGCTCCCTGCGCGCCGCCCGGCGCCGGCATCGGCAGCGCCGTCACATGCGCTGAGACGTCGATCTCGGGTCGGGCCACCAGCATCGGCCGGTCTGGGTTGAACCACGGGTCGAGGAGCACCTTGCGGTACGCCGGCATCAGGTGCATGCGGTTGTTGAGTGCCGACACCACGTGCTCCCGTAGATCACCGGGCACCGAGCTGCGGTCCACATGGATCAACGACATTCCGTTGCCAACCTGCAGTTCGGTCTCCTGATACAGCTGCCAGGCATCCATCCCGCTGACACGTTCCGCGCGGGCACCCTGCATGGTCGTCACTTTGTCCCCAATCCCATTGCCGTCAGGTCACGACGATGATGTGTAGAACTGCCGCACCCAATGCCGGTACTTGCCGATCGGGCCGTCACCAGGCGCCAGTTTGGGATGCTCGAGATAGACCTTTTCGTCCCAGATGATCTGGTCGCGCTGGACCTCGTAGGCGACTACCTGCAGCACGATCCAGCCGAGGAGCCGTTCGACCGGAGCCAGCAGAGCGCGGAGCGCCTTGTTGCGGGCGCGCTTCTTGGCGCTGATGCCGATGTAGATGTCGACGCGACGTTCGGCGACGGGGGTGGGCAGCACCATCTGGCGGACGGTCAGACCGCCCTGAATCGCGATCTCGACCAGCGAGAACCCGAGCCCGATCAGGACGGAATTGAAGTGGAAGTTGATGCCGCCGATGACCGGGACAGGTTTGGTGCCACCGTATTCGGTGTGGATCCGGGGTCCGTCGACCTCCATCGGCTTCGGGACGACGAAGTTGCGGAACTTGTGGATCGTCGCGAAATGCGCGTGATCGAGGCCGTTTTCGTTGACTTCCTGAGGATGAGTGTGGAAGTGCAGTTTCTTCGTGGCGATCGGATGCCAGTCGGGGTCGGACTCGGGCAGTTCCAGTTCGAATGTCGGTGGCTGTCCTTCGGGGCCGTGCCAGACCATGATCATGCCGAGGTGGTTGCGCACCGGAAGCGTGGTGAGGGCGGCGCCGCGGGGCGGTTCACCGGTCGGGGTGGAGACACACTTGCCGGTGGCCGCGAATTTGAACTCGTGGAACGGGCACACGATGGTGTCGCCTTCGATCCAGCCGCCCTTGCCGACGTGGGCACCCAGATGTGGGCAGAACGGCACGGCGGCCGAGAGTTCGCCCGAAGCGGTGCGGAACAGCACGATCTCGCCGTCGAGGAAGCGGCGTGTCAGCACGGTGCCGGGGCGCAGTTCGTGGGCGAAGGCCACGGAGTACCAGCTGTACGGGTACGGCGGGTACGGGTCCCCGACCCGGCTCAGACTGGTCGACTCGGTTGCGGAGGTCATCAATCGCCCTTCCCCTCGTGGCGGCTGGCACCGCCGTCAGGGGACACGCCAAAGTGATGGCACCGTTTGCTGCCGGTGCCGAGCGCGAAGATCCCCCACGTGCGATGCGGCCCCCATGGTTTTGCTCATCTGCCGAACGCCGCTCATTCGCGCAGACAATCAATCTGTACTGGAACGTGTTCTAGTTTGCAAACCGGGGGTTCGCCGGGGAGTCGGGACACGGGCGTCGACCCGTTTCCCGCCACCCAGATGGGCTGGCCGGACGCAGGGCTCAGCGTCGTGTATCCGACGTGGTCGTCGCCCGTCAGTTGAATGCGGTGCTGCCGGCCACGGCGTGCGTCGTGCTGATCAGCTTCGCGTAGCAGTGATTCCGATCGAAACCGTGGTCGCTGCACCAGGCCAACGCCCCACTCGCGGTGGGATAGGTGATCGGTGCGATGGTGACCCAGAAGTTGGGCGCGTCGAACGTCGACCAATCACCGGACCACAGGAGCTTGGCGCCGTACTCCTGGCGCAGCCGCAGATGCTCTTCCAATGTCAACTCGTTGTCCCACACCACACCTTGGTCGACGACGCCCGGCCGCTTGGAACTCAATTGCGGCACCCACCGATCCGAGCCCTGGGTACTCACGACGGTGTGGTCACCAAGCGAGATCTGGCGTAGCTGTGCCGAACTCGACGCTTCCGGGTTGCGGGACGCCGTCGGCGTGTACGACGGTGCGGGCGGTGTCGTCGGGGCCGGCACCGTCTTGTACACAGTCGGTCCAGGGACGGTCACGCCGGGCGGCGGGGTGAGCGTGGCCGTCTGCGTCGGTGCCGAGTTGACCGTCGGCGCAGAGTTTTTCGATAGCAGCAGACCAATGACGAGGCCCACCGCGCCCAGCAGCAGCGCAGCCACCAACACGACCGCCGCCAGCGGCACCAGTGGTTGCCGCGCGGGCGGGCCGGGAGCGGTGATGGCAGGTGCGTAGTGCGCGACGACCGGCGGTGCGCCGAGGGCCGGGGGTGAAACATATGGCGCCATCATGGTTTCGGCGCTGGCGGCGACCCTCTCGTCAGTGGTGTGCAACGCCCGTTGCGCGGCGCGCCCCAATGCGCCGGCACTGCCGTAACGGTCGTCCGGCTCCTTGGCCATGCCGCGCGCGATGACGGTATCCAGGGACGTCGGGATGCCCGATTGGACCGTACTGGGCCGTGGCGGCGGGGTCGAGAGATGCGCCGCGATCAGCTGCTCGTTGCTGTGGGTCGGGAACGGCGCGTCGGCGGTCAGCGTCTCGTAGAGCACGCAGGCCAGCGAGTAGACGTCGGCAGCGGGTGTACACGGATCGTCGCCGAACCGTTCCGGGGCCATATAGCTGAAGGAGCCGATCCGGGTGTCTGCCTGGGTGAGGCTCGAATCGCCTTGGGCCTGAGCGATGCCGAAGTCCAGCAGATAGGCGAAGTCCGCGGGGGTGACGATGATGTTCTGCGGCTTGACGTCGCGGTGGATCAGCCCGTGCGCGTGCGCGGCGTCCAGCGCGGAAGCGATCTGCTCGACGATGGTTACCGCGCGGCGCGGCTCGAGCGGGCCGCTGTTGATGAGGTCGTGCAGGGTCTGCCCGCGGACCAGACGCATGTCGATGTAAAGGTTGCCGTCGATCTCGCCCCAGTCGTGAATCGGCACGACGTGGGGCTCCTCCAAACTCGCCGCCGCCTGCGACTCACGCAGGAACCGGATCCGGAACTGCTCATCGTGGGCAAACTCCGCGCGCAGGATCTTCAGGGCAACGGTCCGGCCCTTGTCGGTGTCGAGAGCTTCGTACACGTCGCCCATGCCGCCACGGCCGAGGAGCGCGGTCAGCTCATACTTGCCGAACCGGTCACCCACGCCCGGGTTGTTCTCGACCATCCTGTGTGCCTCCTCGACTGGCGAACAGGCGAACGTAACGCAGGGTGCCGACAAGATTTGCGCATTGCCAGACCCGGTCCCGGCCTTAGGCTCATGAGCATGCGATTCGCTGCTGGTGCCGCCGCGCTGTTGGTCGCGGTGATGGTGGGCGTGAGTGGCTGCACCGGTGCGCCTGATCGTGAACAGGAAGCCGTCGACATGAAGAACCGCATCGTGGCGATGCCGGGGGTGTCCGAGGTCGATCTGATCTACAACAACGGCATCATCGAGGGCACTCGGTTCCAACTCAAGGTTGACATGTCGCAGGCAACCGATCAGCAGGTCGGCGCAGTGGCCGCTGAACTCGACGAACTCCGCGGAAAAGACTTCGCGAAGTTCGACCAGTCGATGAAGATCGTTGTGGGGGAAGATACTTCGATTTCAGCGAGCGCTGATCTGCCCGACGACACCGAACAGCTCACCGGCCTGGTGCGTCGCCTCGGCGTCGAAGCTCCGGCCCGGGACATCATGTGGTCCGTCGGCTCCGCGCCGGACTCCACAGAGGTGCAGATTCTGGAAGCCCAGCACCCTGATCACGCGGTCGACTCGATCCTGCGGATCTTCGCCGATCGGCCACCCAGAGACATCGAAGTCTCCGCCGCCAACCGGGTCGCGGATCCGCACTGGATGATCTTCAACCGGTTTACCCCGGCGGATAAGCAACGCATCGAACAGCAGTTGGCCGCGGCAGCCCCCGCCGACCCCGGCTGGATCGGTGTCCGGGACGGGTGGATCGACCACTTCACCTTCGGTGTGCCGACGCGGGAGACCGCTTACGACGACATCGTGCGAACCATCCACGCGCTCAAGGCCGGTCCGGAGCATCCGGTCAGCCTCACCTGGGCCTGGGACGGCGACCGGGCCCGCTACGACGAGCCTCGCTGGGCGGGCCGCGCCATGATCGGCAAATGCGAGTACGTCAACGGCGACCGCACCAAGTCCGAACCGCTCCTGCCGGAAGCGTTGGCACTGCAGCAGCGCATCCGCGACGAGTTCGACACGTGTCTCAAGTAGTGGCTAGCGCAACATCGCTGCCGGCGGATGAGCCACGGTGACCGCGGGCGACTGCTCTGTCATGACCTCACGCTAGGCCGATTGTTCGACGTTGCCCAGGGTGTCAGTGAGCGTCTTGCCATGCCTGCCAGATATCAGGGCGGAGTCGGCCGCGGGGTGGAACCTCCAAGCCGGCTTCTCGGGCCCAGGCTCGGACCTCGGCGGTGCTCGGGCCGGGCGCCGCGCTGCCCTGATCGACGACGGCGACGTCGACGCGGACCTGTGAAATACGTTGCATCGCAGCATCTTCAGTCGTCGACCAGGCGTGTGCGGCAGCGAGGAACCGGTAGGTCCATTCCTCGGCGAGTTGGCGAGCTTCGCAAAATACGATCGGTACATTCGGCCATCGGACCTGCAGTTCTGCCAGCCCGTCGGCGACGACAGCGGGGCGTACCCGGTCGAGCTTGAACAGCTGCGAGTAGCGGTCCTCGACGACCACCGCCGCTCGGGGGAGTGCGGCCAGGTCGGCGACCTGATAGCGCAGCTTGCCGGTGGTGAGGCTGGAGACCAGGTCGGCCAGGGATTTGCGCTCCACGCTGGCGATGAGCGTCCCATCGATGAGCAGCCCATAGTCGCCGCACGGCAGCGCACGTTGAACGGTATTGGCTTGCTGGCCGGCGAACTTGTAGGCGTACCGCTCGTGGCTGTCGACCACGATCTGTAGCTCGTCGATGCCCTGGGCGCGTGCTGCCGGGGTCCGCACGTTGGGGCGCGCCTGCTTGCGGGTACGCGGCGACTGCCAGAACACCGCGTCCCGGCCCCGGGCGGTGGTGAACACCAACTGGGAGCGGTTCTCCCGGCCGCGCTGCAGAATCACGTCGATGGCAGCGCCCCGGCGCTCGCACGACCGCAATGCGACGCGTTCGACGATCTGCGCGTCTGCCGGCCACTCGTCGAGGCCGACCGGATAGCAGTACAGCGCCTTGGCTCGGGGCCACGTCCCCGAAGTGCGAAACAGGAGGTCGTTGCCGGGCTGTGGAATCCGCAGTAGGTAGGGCAGTCTGGAACCTTCGTCCGGGTTGAGGGCTATGACCATCTCCGCCACACCGCGATTGTGCCCGGATTCGGCTGGGAGGCCAAGCGGTGCCGCCGGCAGTCGCCGTGTAGGCGCCTGACGTGTGAAAAGTGGTAGAACGACCTCTTTTGCAAAAGACGTCGAACGACTACAATCCGAAATGTCGTCGAGCGACTACAAGGAATGGACATGCAAGTCAAGACAATGGGCGACGTTGGCGCCCTCGTCCGAGCAGCTCGCACAGCCCGTGGAATGACTCAGGCTGAGCTGGCCGAGCAACTGCGGATGAGTCGGGACTGGGTCGTTCGACTGGAGAAGGGGCATCCACGACTGGAAGCGCAACGGGTGCTCGATGCACTTCGCGTCGTCGGTGTGAGCCTGGAGGCGACCGCTCCCGAGGCGCCGTCGAACGCTCGAAAACGTACCCGGAAGGGAGCTCCCGAGAAGTCCACGCCTGCCGGAACGGCTCCCGCAACCCTTGATCCGTTCGACGCGCTGTTCGGCACAGGGAAAAGGTGATGGCGGACAGGGCGTTGCGGATCTACCTGGACGGGATCCCGACCGGCACGGTGACACAGTCTGCTCACGGAGCGCTGAGTTTCACCTATGACGATGAGTACGCCGAGCGGGCTGATCCTACGCCCTTGTCGCTGTCCTTACCTGTCGTGTCGAATCGGCATCGGGACAAGGCTGTTCGGTCCTATCTTGAAGGTCTGCTTCCAGACAGTGAAGGTGCGCGACAGCGGTGGGGACGCGAATACAACGTCTCGCCGAACAATCCCTTCGCCCTGCTCGCTCACGTCGGGCGCGACGCAGCCGGCGCAGTCCAGATTCTCCCGCCCGAGGCCGATCCGTCTGACGCGCGGGCGCGGACAGGTGACATTCAATGGCTCAGTGAGATTGAATTCGCCGAGCTCGTCCAAGCGCTCGCTGCTCATCAATCCGACTGGGACGCAGGAAGGTTCGAGGGCAGGTGGAGCCTCGCTGGCGCTCAACCCAAGGTCGCGCTATTCCGGGAGCCAGAGTCCGGGCGGTTCGGGATCCCGCGAGATTCGACGCCGACGACCGTGATCGTCAAGCCGGCAACTGCTGGTTACGCACGGCATCACATCAACGAGGCACTGTGCCAGCGTGCAGCGAGCGAAGCCGGGCTGCTCGCAGCCGAATCCACAGTGATGGAGATCGGTGACGTTCAGGTGTTGACCTCGACGCGCTACGACCGCCTTTATGACGGGACTACCTGGCACCGGGTCCACCAAGAAGACATCTGCCAGGCGTTGTCGGTCCACCCCAGTCTGAAATACCAGTCCGACGGAGGCCCCGGTGTCGGTGATATCGCTGACCTTCTCAACAGGCTGCCGATCGAGGACCGCGCTGTGAACGCCGAGCGCTTCTTCAAATCGTTGTCCTACAACGTCCTCATCGGCGGAACTGACGCTCACGCCAAGAACTACTCGCTCGTCCTCGTTGGGTCACGCGCCCAGGTGTCGCCGCTGTATGACGCTGCCTCGGCAGCACCGTATGACCAGCGCGAGCGCCTCTACTCTTCGATGAAGATCGGTGACCACTGGAAGATGCTCGACGTCACCGCCTCGGATTGGAGGAAGGTTGGACGCCGTCTCGGGATTCCCGCGGACCAAGCTGTGGCCTGGGTGGACGAACTCCGTGGCGACCTTCCTGCTGCGTTCGCGCGTGCTGCGGTGACTCTGCCAGAGAGCGTGCAACCCGAGGCGGAACGCATGACGGAGCGGATCATTGAGCATGTTTCCGGGACATGGAAGCCCAACCTGGACCGCTGAACAGCGTGAGGGCGGCGACATACGTCAGTTCGCTCGACATAGGTTGCGGCCGAATCGGGTTGGCTGGGCGCGAAAGACTTTCGATCCGTTCCCACTCTCACCATACGGCCGGGGGTGGGGCTTGCGGCAAGGCCCCTGACGTGCTGCACAATCTTCCGGTCCGTGACGAGATGGGGGATGCTGTGACGAATACGCCGAAACCGTTCGAGGTGCACGAGTCCGGTGCGCTCCTGCACGGCACCAAGGCCGACCTGGCGGTTGGTGAATACCTGGTGCCCGGACGCGAGTCGAATTACCAAGCCGGACGGATCATGAACCACGTGTACGTCACCCGCACCTTGGATGCCGCGGTGTGGGGCGCTGAGATGGCGGCCGGCGACGGGCCGGGCCGCATCTACATCGTCGAACCCGACGGTGCGCTGGAGGACGACCCGAACGTGACCGACAAGAAGCTGCCCGGAAACCCGACCTGCTCCTACCGCACCCGCGGGCCGGTGAGAATCGTCGGTGAGCTCACCGACTGGGTCGGCCATTCATCGGAGCAGCTGCAGCGCATGCGCGACGGTCTGGCTGACCTCCGTCGGCAAGGACTGGACGTCATCTACGACTGACCTCACGGGCCGCACTGGGTTGCCACCGGTTCGCTCGATAAGGGGATTTGTGCCCACTCCCCGTACCCTTCGATGGTGAACGCGATCGACCCCGACCAGCTCAGCACGTGCCTACGGGTGCTGTCCGAGGTGGACAAGCTGCCTCCCGAGCACCCCGACGCCGTTGCTGTGCGGCTGGCCACCGCGAAGATGTTCAAGGCGCTGAAGAAGGCTCGTCGCACCGCCAGACGCGACGCGATCGCGGCCGCTGACCGCGCTGTCATCGCCGCGACCGCCACGGGTGCGCCGGGACGGATCGATGACGAAACCCAGGGCTTGCCGCTGGTGTCCACCGCGGTCGGGGCCAGTGCGGGCACGCTGCTGCGCTCGCGGGCCTGCTACATCTGCAAAAACCACCACACCGTGGTCGATGCCTTCTACCACCAGCTTTGTCCGGACTGCGCCGCGCTCAACCGGGCCAAACGCGACGCCCGCACCGACCTGACCGGGCGCCGGGCTCTGCTCACCGGCGGGCGCGCCAAGATCGGCATGTACATCGCGCTGCGGCTGTTGCGTGACGGCGCGCACACCACGATCACCACCCGGTTTCCCAACGACGCGGTGCGCCGCTTCGCCGCGATGGACGACAGCGCCGACTGGCTGCACCGGCTGCGGGTGGTGGGGATCGACCTGCGGGACCCGGCCCAGGTGGTTGCCCTCGCCGACGAGGTCGCCGCGCAGGGCCCGCTCGACATCCTGATCAACAACGCGGCCCAGACGGTCCGTCGCGCGCCGGGTTCGTATGCCGCGCTGGTCGAGGCCGAGCGCACCCCGCCGCCGGCATTGGTGGACGTCGTCACCTTCGATCACGTCAGTGACGCGCATCCGCATGCCCTGGCCGGGAGCCTCGGCGAGCACCCCACCGCGCACGCACTGACCGAGCTGGCCCTGACCGCCCGCAGCGCCTCCCCGGAGCGGATCGCCGCCGACACGGCCATTGACGCCGGTGGTCTGCTGCCCGATACCGCGTCGGTCAACAGCTGGACCCAACGCGTGCACGAGGTCGACGCGATGGAGCTCCTCGAAGTGCAGCTGTGCAACCAGACCGCGCCGTTCATTCTGGTGAGCCGGCTGCGTCCCGCGATGGCCGCCTCACCGGCCCGCCGCAAGTACGTGGTGAACGTGTCCGCGATGGAAGGCCAGTTCGGCCGCGGCTACAAGGGCCCCGGGCACCCGCACACCAACATGGCCAAGGCCGCGCTGAACATGCTGACCCGCACCAGTTCTGGGGAGATGCTGGAGCAGGACGGCATCTTGATGACGGCCGTCGATACCGGGTGGATTACCGACGAACGTCCGCACCCGACCAAGCTGCGGCTGGCCGAGGAAGGTTTCCACGCACCGCTGGATCTGGTGGATGGTGCTGCGCGCGTGTATGACCCGATCGTGCGCGGGGAGTTGGGCGAGGATCTGTATGGGTGTTTCTTGAAGGATTACTCGCCGGCTAGTTGGTAGGGCGATCCTTCAGATCGCATCGAGGTCATGCATCGCGGCCGCAATGGCCTTCATGGGAAGGAAGAGGTGGAGAGGATCCACCGGCGACGCAATGAACTCTGCGTGGTGCAGATAGAAACTGCGGGCATTGTCGTCACGAGCATGGACCAAGAGTGCGGGTGCGGCTACGGACCTCGACAGCATGAAGACGCGCTGGAGTGCGTCGCCGAGTAGGCCCCATCCCAAGCCGCGGCCCTGCCATTCGAGGTCGACGGCGAGTCGTGCCAGAAGGAAGCACGGAACCATCTCGGGTGCCTTTTTTGCGATTGCCTCGGGTGCGGCGCGGCGTCGGTAGCCGGCGACGGTGATCGCGTAGTAGCCGACGACGCGGCCTTCGTACGTGCTGAGGTATGTGGTGGCGTTGTCGGCCCGCTGGTTTTGCCAGCTGTACTTGCGGAGCCAATCGTCGAGTTCGGCGGCGCCTGATTCGAAGGCCGATCGGTCGTGGGTTTTCGTGAGTTTCTCGGGTCGAGTTGGTTTTGGCTGGGTGTCCGCCACCGGTCGTGTCAATCGTTGTCGGCGAAAGGGCTCTCGCGTCGGAGAAGCCGTCCAAGTTTGGGCATCGGCTCCAGCGGTGCATCGAGCAGGGTTTGGAACTCGACCCATTGCTCTTCGCTGGCGACGAACCACTTGCGGTCTGCGAGAACTCGCTCGGCGGTCTCTAGTGCGCTGTCCAAAATGAAGTCGGTGACCGTGCTGTCGGTGGCTTCGGCCGCCCGACGGATGAGGAGCTGTTGCTGCGCGCTGGCACGAATATTCATCCGCTGGTCGCGGGTGGTTTTCGTGGTGCTGGCGTCGGTGTTGCGCATATTGCCTCACTCGGTCGGTATGTACAGCGTACGTACGTCGCTGTCGGGGATCAACAAGACGATTCGTTGGCGGCCACATCACCCCGCGATCGGTCGACGCACGTCCAGCTGTGCCAAGTCGGCTGCGATGCGCCCGGCCGCCCATCCGGCACCGTTGGACGGCGACATCATGCGGGCAATCGTCGCCGGGAAGAGCCGGTTGGTGAGGTCATCGGTTGCCTGGCTGCGCGCTGCCAGTACCGGAAGCAGTGTGCCGCGGTCCACCTCGGTGGCCACCGTCGTGGAGGTGACGGTGAGGCGTTCACCGATGCGCTCGGAGTACGAGAGAAGAAATGATTGACGAAACGAGCGGGTCCGGGTCCGTCCGTCGCCGGTAACGCGGCCCGCTGCCAGCATCGCCCGGTTGGCCTGGACCAGTAGTGAAGTCGACAGCAGCTCAACGAATTCCAGATCGCACGCGGCGCCGATGACGGCGACGAACCCGAGCTTCTCCGCGCACACCATCTGACACCGGTTGGCCGTTGCCACGGACTGCACCAGCGCTGCCTTGGCGATGACGTAGGGACTGTCGATCCAGATTCGCCGGGCGGTCGCCTCGGCTGCGCGACCTTGCTCGTGATCTCGGATCGCATGCTGCAGCGAGTATCTGCTCATCAGTTCTTGGGCCTTGGCCGAAAGGGCTTCAGCTTCTTCGGGAAACTTGGTGGCCTCTGCCTTGGCAAGCAGCCCGCGCACCCGGCTGAGCGCTTTCGCATCGGTCGGGTTCACCGCGACCGCAGAATGCTGGTGCGCGCCGGGCAGCGGCAGCAACGGCTCGAGGATCGGAAGGGTTCCCAGCAGCCGCAGCACCTTCAATACGACCGTCAACGCCGCGTGATGGTCGACGGCATTCTTGTCCGCCCAGTCCCACATCTGCGGAGTTCTGTGATCGAAGCTCGTAGGCAGTGTGGCAAGCTCGGCGCGCCATCGCGGGTGCAAGGTGGTGACGGAATAGTGCCGGGATTCGCGAACGACGGCCTCGGCCAGGTAGCCGGCTGCCGCTGCGTCGAGACGGCGACGAGCGAATTCGTGCAGGTCATTGGGCGACCAACCCACCTGCCACGCGCTGTTGATGGCACCGGCCAAGGTGCCCTCGGCGGCAAGGTCGAGATCGTCTGCCCAGCAGGGGAATTCGTCGAGTAACTCGGCGGCGTGGAATTCCGCATCGTGGTCGGGACACAAAGCGGAGTCGTACAGCGCCGCGGTGATGCGGTCGAGGAGGGCGACCCGGTCGTACCCGGGATCGGTGCTCCAGCGTTCTCGTCGGGACGATGCGCGGCGGCTCTTGTGGTTGGCGGCGCGCTTCTGGCGGTTGCGGCGGCTCATGTGTGGAGTGTGCTGCAACGGTCTGCCTAGCGCATCAATGCATCATGATGCAAAGATGCTAGGATGTGGCATGCGGACCACCGTTGATTTACCTGATGACCTGCATAGGCAGGCCCGCGCGATAGCGCGGGACACACGCCGGACCCTGAGTGAGACGGTTGCTGACCTGATGCGAAGGGGCCTGGGCGTAGCTGTGGCTCCCTCGACGGTTTCGACCGATCCCAGGACGGGGTTGCCGGTGGTCAGCGTAGGCGCCGTCGTCACCTCCGAGGATGTGCGGTCGCTGGAGGACGACGAGTGACCACGCTGCTCGACGCCAACGTGCTGATCGCGCTGGTGGTGGTAGAGCATGTGCATCACGAGGCGGCTACCGAGTGGCTGGCAGCGTCGGACGAGGCATTTGCGACCTGCCCGATAACACAGGGGAGCCTGCTGCGTTTCCTGTTGCGTAAGGGGTACCCCACTTTGGCGGCCCGCGAGGTGCTCGTCGCAGTCGCAGCGTCCGATCTACACGAGTTCTGGCCGGATGCAGTGTCTTTCGATGGTGTGCGACTGGACGGGGTGATCGGGCACCGACAGGTGACCGACGCCTACTTGGCGCAGCTTGCTCGCCACTATGGCGGGCGGTTGGCGACGCTCGACACCGGGCTGGCGCATCTGCACGACGACGTCGCGGAGTTGGTGTCGTCCGGCGATCACTGATGTCGGAGTCGTCATGGACCATGTCGGATTCGATCGGGATGGATCTGCAGGGTGCGCAGGACGCGATTCAGTCGCTGACCGACGGTGACGCGTGGTTCAGCAGCTCCACTGATCTGACCGGCAAGGGCCGGGGTCTGGGTAGTGGGTCTTTGTCGGAGGTCGTCAAATTCTTTGACGGCCTCCCAAATCGGTGGACGCCGCGGACTCCGAACACCGTTGAGTGCATCCCCAATCCAGCCGAATGGCTGCGCCGTGTCATGTGCGGGCCCCGTCTCTCGGGTGCGCCGCGCCCCCTCGCTCCGTCATGGTCACCGGCACGCAACTTAGCCGGCTCACACCCGAAGCAGCCGACCTCACCGGTACCAACTGCCTCACTGGTCACCAATCAGGCTCGGGCTCAGGGTGAATCCGGCGCGGCGGTTTCGGGATGGTGGTGCCGATAGCTAGCCTGGCGAAGCCTCGAGGGAAGTGAAATATCGATGTTGGTTCTGCACGGATTCTGGTCGACCGAGGACCTGTGTCTGTGGGCCGAGGATTCAGCCCTGTCGGTGAAGAGCGCAAGCCAGGCGTTGCGTGCCGCCCGTCCGCATCCCTTCGCGGCGCCGGCCGATGTGATCGCCGAAATCCACACCGGCAAGCCAGGCAACGCCGTGCTCCTGTTGCCTTCGCTGCGGACGTCGCCGCTGGACTCGCCGGAACTGATGCGGGTCACGCCGCGGCCCGCATCACGCAGTGCGCCCGCGCTGCTGCCGTGGTCGGTTCCCGTGGTATCGCTTCCCGCCGCCTCTGCGCTGGCCCTTTTCGATGAGAAGGCAGCCGATGTGCGGTACGGCGAGTCGGTGACCTACATCGCCGATATCGCGAACTTCGCGCGAAAATTGGTGGCGCGCGGTCGAATTCTGCCCGCACTGGGTGTCGACGAGGGACAGCCCGTCGCGTTCTGGCGGCCGGTGATTCAGGGCGCCGACGTGATGGAACTCACCGCGATCATCGCGGCTATGCCTCCGGTGTGCCGGGCGGAGTCGGATGCGGCCGGCGCACCGGAGTTGGTGACGTCGGCGTTGGCCGCATTTGTCGACGAGTTGGCGCGCGCCGCCGCGCCGCCGGCCGAGGAGTTATTGCCACCCCGACGCGGGCGGCGCCCGAAACGCCTTGCGGTCGAAGAAGAATGGGTGACCGCACTGACGGCGCCGGACGGCAGGTTCGATGCGGACCTGGATGATCTCGATGCCTTGGCCGACGCGCTGACGCCGTGGGATGAGATCGGGATCGAGGAGCCGGGCCCGGCTCGTGCGACCTTCCGGCTCACCGAGAACGAATCCGACGACGACGACGCGGGCTGGCGACTGGAGTTCCTGCTGCAGTCGGTCGCCGACCCCAGCCTGTTGGTCCCGGCCGAGCAGACCTGGGACGACGACGGCAACCTGCGGCGTTGGCTTGACCGTCCCGAGGAGTTACTTCTCGCCGAACTCGGACGGGCCGTCCGGGTCTACCCGGAACTGACCTCCGGTCTGCGCACCGCACGTCCCTGCGGTATCGACCTGGACGCCGAGGGCGCCTACCACTTCCTGTCGGTCGCGGCGCCGCTGCTCGACGATGCGGGCTTCGGGGTGCTACTGCCGTCGTGGTGGGATCGGCGCCGCAAGCTCGGTCTCGCCGTATCGGCGTCCACCCCCGTCGACGGTGTGGTGGCGACGGCGAGCCGGTTCGGCCGCGAGCAGCTGATCGACTTTCGGTGGGCGCTCGCGGTCGGCGATGACACGCTCACTGAGGATGAGATCAACGCGCTGTCGCAGACCAAGGCACCGTTGATCAGGTTGCGCGGTCAATGGGTGGCGGTCGACCAGGAGCAGCTGCGCCGCGGGCTGGAGTTTCTCAAGGCCCATCGGTCGGAGCAGGCGAGTCCCGCCGAGCTTCTGGCGTTGGCGGCGAGCCACCCCGACGACACCGACACCCCGCTGGAGATCGTGTCAGTGCGGGCCGATGGTTGGCTCGGTGATCTGCTCAACGGTGTTGCCGGGCAATCACTTCAGCCCCTGCAACCGGCGCCGGACTTCGCTGCGACGCTGCGTCCCTACCAGCAGCGGGGCCTGTCGTGGCTGGCCTTCCTGTCGGCGCTGGGTCTGGGCAGTTGTCTGGCCGACGACATGGGTTTGGGCAAGACCGTGCAGTTGCTTGCGCTGGAGTCCACACAACGTCACAACGAGCCCGGTACTGCGCCGACACTGCTGCTGTGCCCGATGTCGCTGGTCGGCAACTGGCAGCGTGAGGCCGCGAAATTCGCACCTGCGCTTCGGGTTTACGCCCACCACGGCCCGGCACGGCTGCGCGGCGAGGCTCTGGAGGAACGGCTGGCCGAGGTCGACCTGATTGTCACCACCTATGCCACCGCCACCCGCGATATCGACGAACTCGCGGGCTACCGGTGGAACCGGGTGGTGCTCGACGAGGCTCAAGCCGTCAAGAACAGCCTGTCGCGCGGCGCCAAGGCGGTGCGTCGGCTCGACGCCGAGAACCGCATCGCGCTCACCGGCACCCCGGTGGAGAACCGGCTCGCCGAATTGTGGTCCATCATGGACTTTCTCAACCCGGGCCTGCTCGGCTCGTCGGAGCTGTTCCGGACCCGGTACGCGGTGCCGGTGGAGAAATACGGCCAGACCGAGCCGGCCGAACGGCTACGCCGGATCACCCGCCCCTATATTCTGCGGCGGCTCAAGATCGATCCGGCCATCATCGACGATCTGCCCGAGAAGATCGAAGTCAAGCAGTACTGCCGACTCACCACCGAGCAGGCATCGCTCTACCAGTCGATCGTCGACGAGATGATGGAGAAGATCGAGCACACCGACGGAATCGAGCGGCGCGGCAATGTACTTGCCGCGATGACGAAATTGAAGCAGGTCTGTAACCACCCCGCGCAGCTGTTGCACGACCGCTCACCGGTTGGCATGCGCTCCGGCAAGGTGATCCGGCTCGAGGAAATTCTGGAGGAGATTCTCGCCGAAGGCGATCGGGTGCTGTGCTTCACCCAGTTCACCGAGTTCGCCGAGATGTTGGCGCCGCACCTGGCCGCGCGGTTCGGTCAGGACGTCGCGTACCTGCACGGCAGTGTGTCGAAGAAGCGGCGCGACGAGATGGTCGAGCGTTTCCAGTCCGGTGAGGGACCGTCGATCTTCCTGCTGTCATTGAAGGCGGGCGGAACCGGCCTGACCTTGACCGCCGCCAATCATGTTGTGCACCTGGATCGGTGGTGGAACCCGGCGGTGGAGAACCAGGCGACCGACCGGGCCTTCCGGATCGGTCAGCAGCGCACCGTGCAGGTACGTAAGTTCATCTGCACGGGCACGCTCGAGGAGAAGATCGACGACATGATCGAGCAGAAGAAGGCGCTGGCCGATTTGGTGGTCGGCGACGGCGAAGGCTGGCTGACCGAGTTGTCCACGGGGGATCTGCGCACATTGTTCAGCCTGTCGGAGGGGGCCGTCGGTGAATGACTGGTATCCGCCGTCGCGGCCCCGTGCCGCTGACGGGTTGAAGGCCCGCAGCGCCCGTGGTGCGATCGCTCAGACATGGTGGTCGCAACGGTTCATCGAAGTGCTCGAGGCCATGGGGATGGGCAGTCGGATGCAGCGCGGCCGGAACTATGCCCGCCGGGGTCAGGTGATCTCGCTGGACGTCGGGCCGGGTCTGGTCACTGCGGAGGTGCAGGGCAGTAGGGTACGGCCCTATCGGGTCCGGATCGGGATCGCCGCATTCGGCAAGGGCGAGTGGTTGCAGATCGAAGCTGTACTGGCCGAAAGTGCGTTGTACACTGCAGCTTTGCTGTCCGGTGAGATGCCGTCCGATATTGAGAATGTGTTCGGCGCGTTGGAGTTGCCGCTGTTTCCGACGACGGCCCGGGACCTGTCTCTGGACTGTTCGTGTCCGGACTTCGCCGTGCCGTGCAAGCATCTCGCGGCGACGTTCTACCTGCTGGCCGAGGCGTTCGACGAGGATCCGTTCACCATCCTTGCCTGGCGAGGCAGGGACCGTGAGGACCTGTTGGAGAATCTGGCGGCCGCCCGTTCGGGTGGGCGCCCTGCTGCTGATCGTGCGGCGTCCTCGGGGCCTGACTTGGCTGACTGTCTCGATTCATTCTTTGTGCGGCAGAGCGCTCTTCCCGTTTTCGGCCCTCCCGTTGCCTCGTCGACGGCACTGATGGATCAGCTGCCCGCGGTGGCGGTCGCCGTGCGCAGGCGGGGGCTCGCTGAGATTTTGCGACCGGCGTATGTGGCGTTCGGGGAATCCGACGCGGCGGCGCCCTGACCAGGTCTACTCCTAGCCCCACATGGCGGCAAGCATGCCAGCTCTCGGAAGCAAGGTGCGCTCAAGATTCTCGACCTACCCGACACCGTCTGGATCAACCCGCCAGCCCGGGAGGCCAACACCACAGCCGCTTAACACCCGATGGACACATCCGCCTTGACAAATTCCGGTTCACGAATTTGCTGGCACTGCCGAGGCAGCTTTCCGATTCGGGCTGTGGCCATTGACAGCTACTTCACAGCAAATGCGCCCGATCGGACTGAGATGATTGCTGTAGTCAGGGCGAGCGCCCAGGGGGGAACTATGGCAGATCTGCATGTGACACCGGAAGTGCTGCGAGAGGTGTCGACGGAATTCGGGACGGCGGCGCAGCAGTTGCACGCGAGCCTGGCATCGCTCGACAGCGAGGTCGCGCAGATGCTGGGGCCGAGTTGGACCGGGAACGCGGCATCGGCCTACGACTCAGTCTGGCGCGAGTGGCATGACGGGTCGTCGAAAGTCGTTCAGGGGTTGACGGCGATGTCGGACCTCTTGGTCGCGGCGGCCGCCGGGTATTCGGGCACTGACCGGGACGGTGGCGTGTCCATCGCAGGATCGGGCCTCTAGGGCATGGCCGCTTTCAAGGTGGATCCGGCGGTGTTGTTGGCCGCTGCCGATCGGATGTCGCAACTCGAGCAGCACATGGAGCAGACGGTGGCGCAGCTGGAGGCCGTCGAGCATCAATTGGGCACAGCCTGGGATGGCGAGGGTGGGCACGCGCAAGCTGCCGCCCAGCAGCAGTGGACCGAGGGCGTGGCCGAGATGCGGCAAGCATTGGCCCATTTGCGCGCGATAGCTGAAGGCGCACACGAGAACTATCACGGTGCTGCGCAAATGAACCTGCGCAACTGGGGTTAGTCGGTGGGTGGCTACGAGGTTGATCCGCAACAGTTAGCGGCCTCTGGGAAAACTGTTGGTGCGCAAGGTGATGCGCTGGTCGCTGCGCTGGATGCCCTGGATTCTGCATTGGCGGGATCCGGGTTGATGTGTGGAACCGATGCGGCTGGTCTGCAATTCTTCTCCGACTACCGCAAAAGTGGGCAAGCGGTGATCTCGGCGGCTGAGTCGGCCGTGAACGCCTTCCGTAATGTCGGCTATGGCGTCGAGGTGTCGGCGCACAACTATGGGGTCAGTGATGCTGCCTCGACCGTCGGCGGTGGACGCGAATCGATTCCTGTGCCAGCAGAGCCGACCAAGTACACGGCTTCGGGGGTGGCCGGACAGTCAGGGCCGGAAATCCCCGAACCGAGCTTGTGGTCCTTGGTTCAGCCGTTCGTCAGCCATGCCTGGCCGAACGGCAATCCGGACACGATGGGCGCGGTCGCGGGCGCGTGGCGCGCGCTCGGTATGGCGATATCGACTGCAGCAGGCGACGCCGGAGATTGCCTCTCGAGCGTGTCGGGCCAGGACATTCCTGAGTTGACGCACATCACCGGAGCTCTGAACACGTTGACCGGTGGTACTAATGCTTTGGCCGGTAAGTGCAGTTCCCTTGCGGAGAAGCTGGATTCGTTCGCCGGTGACGTGCGAAGCGCACAGGATGCGATCCGGGATCTGCTCCACCGATTGAGTGCCTCCGGAATTGTCAGCCAGATCGGCAGCGTTTTCAGCGGGCATAACCCGCTCGATGGACTCAAACAGATCGGCCACGATATCTCGGAGATCCTGCACGCCCTCAGCGGTGAATTGGACACCGCTGCTTCCGGTTTCCAGATGCTCATCGATGGCATGGATGGGCTGGTTCGCGAGTTCGAGGAATGGGACCGCAAGGAGTTCACCCGGTTCTTCGGCAACGACGTCGGCGGTTTCTTGGCGGGCTTTGTTAATGCGCGCACACAAATCGCTGAGGGCGTGGTGAAGTCGGGGCTGGAGGTTGGGCAGACCGTTCCGACGATGCTCGCCCACCCGGTAGAAGCAGCGAAAGGTATCTGGGAAATCGACAAGAACCTGGCGGAGTTTTTCAATCCGTTGGGGCCGATGCTTGATCCGGAGGGGCAGAAAGAAGCGGGAGAGCACCTTCTCGAGACCGTCAAAGGTGTTGTCGATTACAAGGATTGGTCCAGCGATCGTCCGCTGGTCGGGCTGGGCGACAATCTCGGCAACATTGCACAGGTCCTGATGCCCGGTGTCGGCGAGGCCAAAGCCGGCGTGACGGCGGGGAAGGCGGGCGAGGAAGGGGCGCAGGTCGCTCGGGCCGAGGGGGCGGCAGCCCGCAGCGGGGTGGAGGCATTCGGGAAGACCGGGGTCGATGAAATCGCCGGCCAGGCCGGCAAGATCGGCAAGGACCTCGACTCTTTGGGTGCCACGCCGGTGGAAGTGCCGAAGGTCCCTGAACCGGTGGCGCGACCGGCGGATTCGGGGCCTGTGCCGGAGGCGAAACCTGGTGATGGTGCCGCAGCGGGGGACGCTGGTGCTGGGAAGGCCCCGGTCGATGCTGGGGTAAGGCCGAGTGAGGAGTCGGTGTCCGCCACTCATGGGCCGGGGACGGCTGCACATGACGGCGAGGGCGCCGCTGGCCCGCAACATGGCGTCGGCAATGGCACGCATCCGTCACCACCGGAGTACGCGTGGACAAACGAAGCAAGCCCGGGAGGCGCTGTTCCGCATGAGCCCCCTCTACCGCACGAGACGGCTGAAGCGCATAGCGGTGGTGGAGACCAGGGTGGTGGTTCGCACGGCGGCGGTGATCAAGGCGGTGGTAACCATGGCGGGTCGACTGACGGGTCGCGTACCTACTCGTTGATGGACGATAGCTCCCATAGCACCGGGTTTGCCCCGGACCAACTATCGGATGTCCAGCGCATTGATGGCGCATTGGCCGACCACGGCGTCAAGAAGAGTGACTTCATCGACTTGATCAACACAGCGACCGATAGTCTCACCCCGGCCCAGCGGGACCTGATCAATGATGTGCGCGACTATTTGCCCCATCCGACGAGCGACACCGTGATGCAGAAGGTGATTCCGCCGGGGTATTTCGACGAAGCAAACGGCTTGGTGCAGGGTCGTGCCGATGACTACATCATGGAGCACGGTGTCAGCCCGGATCGAGTGGGTGGTGCGGTCACAGTGGCAGACGATACGGCTCACCTCGGCACACCCGGCGGAATCTACGACGGTCTCAGGTTGGACTACACCGACTCTCCATTTGAACGCTACGACCCAGGCACACACGTCATTCGGTTCCAAGCCGACCCTGAGTCACCGGGCAGTTATGAAGTGCCGCGCAACTCCGACATGGGAGGCAGCAATGCCTACGACTCGTGGGACGATCCGTTCACCGGTAATGGGTTCACGAAGTCCGGGGACGACGTCATTCCGGAGTACTACGCCAGAAACACGACGATGAGAGAGGGTGCCGAGATGTGGGAAGTTCTTGACGACGGCACACAACGCCTCGTTGCAGTCTTAAAGGGCGGACACTGGATTCCGCAGGGGAACTGATGATTGAAATGCCAACCACGGGCGCGATCGCGGAATATCGCGGTGAGCGATACCGCATCGTTTTCAGCGGTGACGACTGGGTCGCATTGCACGCAGAACCGGATACTGAGATCCCGGATGGGTTCGCGACCGGCGAAGCGTCCATGGGTCGTGGGTACCACCAGTCTTGGGTGAAGGTTCCCCGGTCCGCGCTGGACGGCGTGGTGCACGTTCGCGTGAGCGGAAAGCTATCCGGACACGCTGTGTCCCTGCAGAGCCAATTCCCTGACGGACAAATTGGGGTTGAATTCGTCGGTCCCCCCGCGGTGGCTCGGGAACTTGGATTGGACGGCGACCAATACATGGGATGGACTGGTCTGGTGATGCCCGACAGGTTGACAGACGTACAGGTGGAAGAGAGGCGTCGTGCCTGACACGTTGGTATTGCAGAAGCTGCTTGCAGGCCCCACTGCTAGTGCGATCGTGGAAACGGGCCACGATCAAGTTGGCGGGTTTGTGACGGATGCGAGAGCGGCCGTCGGCCTGCGGACCCCGGCAGAATTGTTGGCGGCGTATGGCATTGAGGGAACGCCCGAATTCGTCGATGTCGTGCGGTTCGAGCAGCCAAGACCGGCTAGATTCAGTGCCCCGGGTGAAGCTGAACGGCCGTGGCCGGTGTTTCCACATGGCTTCCTCCGCGGCGACTCGTTGGCGCAGGTATGGGTCATGGAACGGACTCGGTACTCATACGGCGCTGAGTACTGGCGGATTCGTTCCGATGGTGAGCAGAAGCGCCTTTCGCGTTACGAGGGCGCGGCTAGCGGCTGGGTCGGTGCCAGGAAATGGCGACTGCCGAGTCCCCTAGTGGGCAACATGGCACGCTGGCGCGGCGGGGAGTATTTCGCCGACGTGGCTGGCGACAAAGTCCTTCTGACTGCGACGGCCGAGGAAGGTCCCGCAGGTTTCTCGCAGGTTCATCCGCGGGCGTGGTCTGCGACAGCGCCTTTGTCGGAATGTGAGGTGTTCGAGCGGGTCTACACTGCTGAGTTACAAGGTGTTCCTGTGCGTGTATTGCGTTCCGGCGGAGGGGCAGCCGAACTGCTCTTGCTCTCCGATGATCCCGCCGATGCGGAGCAGGTCGGCGCTGGACTCGTTGAACCTGGTGTCTACGAACTGATTGCGGATCCCAGTCGGTTGGCGAACGTGCAAGGTGTCGAGAACCAATTGGCTCGGGGGTGAGTTGACGCAGGATCTCCGCGTGCGCTTACGGGTGCTCGCAGATGGAAGTCAGCTCCCATGTTGTCGAGGGGGCAGATGGGGAGGTCAGGTGCCAGGCGACGACATCGATATCAATGAGGCGATTCGTTTGTACTTGGAGCACTTTCCGGGTGGCAATGATGCGGATTTTGCTTCATATTTCGGTCCGGCTGCAGCCGGAGTCGCCAGAAGGCTGGTTCGCGCGCTACTTGACGAGGCGCTGAGTATCAACCCTGACTGGAACTCGATGGACCTCAACGAGGCCGGTGACTACGTCGAATCAGTGATGCAGGATCGCCACCCCGAGCTTTCGAGGAAGTCCTTGGACTGTATCGGCAACTACTTCACGTATCTGATGCGTTAATACGATCGAACTTCGAAGCCTGGGTCTCCTCTTGTTACTGAGGGGTTTGTCGCGATACTGCCACTCGGGGATCGCAGGGCTGCACCGAAATTCGTCCGCGGCTGGACGCAGGACAACTGCGAGTCAGGAAGGGTTGCCCGCCGGTCGTTCGGGCCGCCGTACTAATGCGCCCATTCGATGACCCTGCATTTACGTCGCACCACGCTGCATCGGTTAGCGACTCAGTCAAGCAAGCTGCCCGAGCGCCGCCGCTACCGCCGCGCGCACCGTGGTGGCGACGGTCTCGGGGGAGGACGCGTCGAACTTGCCGTCGAGATGCAGGAAAGCCAGGCCGTGCACGAGTGCCCACACGGCATTGGCCATCGCGTCCGGATCCGACGTGGGAGTCGCCTGCTGCACAATCGATCTGAGGTACTCGCTGATGGCTTCGACCGCGGCGACCCGTTCTGGGCTGGTGGGGTCGCACGGTTCGGCGAACATGGCCCGGAACAGGCCGGGGCGTTGCAGCGCGAAGTTCACGTAGGCGATGGCGATGTCGGCGAGGTCGTCGGGTGTTTCCGGTGACGGGTTCGCCGCGACCAGCTGCGTGGCCAGATCGCGGTAGCCCACCGCGGCGACCGCCGACAACAGCGCATCGCGGTCGGCGAAATGCCGGTACGGCGCGGCGGTGGAGACCCCCGCGCGGCGGGCCGCCGCGCGCAGCGACAGTTCGGTCGCGCCGCCCTCCTCGAGCAGCTCCAGGGCGGCCTGCACGAGCGCGCTGGGCAGGTCGCCGTGGTGATACGACCTGGTTAACGTGGCCATTCGGGATCTACCTCACAAGTGTTGACACCGCTTACATGCTGACCGTATGTTAGCAGGCGTCGGAAGTAAGCACTGTCAACATTGGTAGGGAGTTTCCGTGTCGAAAGCGTCGGAGGCGTTGTTCGCGCCCCTGCAGCTCAAGTCCGGCCAGGTCCTGGGCAACCGGATCGCCAAGGCGGCCATGGAGGAGGGCATGGCCGGGCCGGCGCAGCTTCCCGACGAGCGCCTGATCACGCTGTACCGGCAGTGGGGCGCCGGCGGCACCGGCCTGCTCATCACCGGCAACGTCATGGTCCATGCCGAGGCGATGACCGGTCCGGGCGGCGTCGTGCTCGATGCCGACTCGCCGCTGGAGCCCTTCGTCGCGTGGGCGCGCGCTGGCAAGGACGACGGTGCGGCGATGTGGATGCAGATCAGCCACCCCGGTCGACAGGTCCAGGCCAACATGCCGGGCGTGGTGTGGGGACCGTCGGACGTCGCGGTCGAGCTGGGTCGGCACTCGAAGCGGTTCGGACGGCCGGTGGCGATGACGGCCGAGCAGATCGCCGACACCGTCACCCGCTTCGCTACCACCGCGCGGCGTGCCGAGCAGGCGGGATTCGACGGGGTTGAGGTGCACGCCGCTCACGGATATCTCTTGTCGCAGTTCCTGTCTCCACTCGTCAACACGCGCACCGGCGAGTGGGGTGGCTCGCTGGAGAACCGGGCACGTCTGCTTCTGGAGATCGTGCGCGCCATCCGCGCCGAGGTGGCGCCGGGCTTTTCCGTTGCGGTGAAGCTGAATTCAGCGGACTTCCAGCGTGGCGGCTTCGACGCCGACGATGCCCGCAAGGTGATCGACATGCTCGCGCCCTTGGGTGTCGACCTCGTCGAGCTGTCTGGCGGCAGCTACGAAAGCCCCGCGATGACCGGACGTCCCACGGATGAGCGCACCGCGGCCCGCGAGGCGTACTTCCTGGAGTTGGCCGCCGAACTCGCGGTGAACAGCCCCATCCCGCTCATGCTGACCGGCGGGATCACCCGGCGCGAGACGGCCGAACGGGTGCTGGCCAGTGGCGTCGCGGTGGTCGGCATGGCCACCGCGCTGGCCGAAACCCCCGACCTGCCCGCGCGGTGGCGCCGAGGCGCGGAGGCGGCCGGGCGGTTGAAGCCTGTGACCTGGTCGGACAAGCCGCTGGCCTCCATCGCCAGCATGGCGATGGTCCGCTACCAGATGCGCCGGCTCGGCGCGGGGAAGAAGCCCGCGCTGTGGGTCGGCCCAGCCTTCGCGCTGGTAGTCGATCAGATGGTGTCGCGACGTGCCCTGCGCGGGTACTCACGATGGTTGAAGTCCCGGCCGCGGCCGGCTCGCGTTGTTGGTACCCAACACATTTAAGGGGAGACGGACCATGACGAAAGTACTGATGGTCATCTCGGCGGCCGACCGCTGGACACTCAACGATGGGACGGTGCATCCGTCCGGGTACTGGGCCGAGGAGGTCGCGCGGCCGCACCAGATCTTCACCGAGGCGGGGTGGGAGATCACGGTGGCGACGCCGGGCGGCAAGGCGCCGACGCTCGACAAGCTCAGCCTCGGCATCTCCGGCGGCATGCCGTGGAAGCGACGCGAGGTCAAGAGCTACCTCGACAGCATCGCCAACGTGCTGGCCCATCCCGTCTCGCTCGACACTGTGAACGCCGACGACTACGACGTGGTGTTCTATCCCGGCGGACACGGCCCGATGGAGGACCTCGCCTACGACCCGGTCTCCGGTGCACTGCTGGCGCACCGGTTGGAATCCGGCAAGCCACTCGCACTGCTGTGCCATGCGCCGGCGGCGATCCTGGCCGCTTCGGGGCCGGACGGGGTGTCACCGTTCGCCGGGCGGCGCCTGACCGGGTTGGCGAACCGCGAGGAGTTGTTGAACCGGTTCGCGCGCAAGGCGCCCTGGCTGTTGGAGGACAAGCTGAAAGAGGCGGGCGTCGACTACTCGAAGGCAACGCTGCCGCTGCGTCCGCATGTGGTGGCCGACGGAAATCTCTACACCGGGCAGAACCCGCAGTCCTCGGAGAAGTTGGCCGAGCGCTTGGTGGCCGATGTGGGGAGGTCCTGATGCCTGTTCAGGACGTAGTCGAGGTCGATCTTGGTGGGCGTCCGGTCACCGTGCCCAAAGGTGGTCTGTATGACCGGTTTCGGATGCGGACCGATCTCGACGAGGTCGCCCGTGATCCCCGGGTGTCCAGCGTCGACTTCTTCCGGAAGCTCCCCAAGACGGAGGTGAACTCGGCGATCGGCCCGACGCTGACCCCGAACTTCTACTACCGCATCTCGACGGCCCGGCTCGTGATGCTGGCCCGGTCCCGTGACATCCGTACACGGCTGCCTAAAGCACTTGCGCCGCTAGAGGTTGCACCGGGACTCGGGATCGTTTCGGTGATGTTCTTCCGGTACGACGTGTGCGACATCGACTTCTACACCGAGGCCGCCGTCGGGGTGGCGGTGCGGCCGGCCCGGCACGGCAAGCTCGGCTTCGCCGACCTGGCGAGCAGCCTGGCGAACGATCACCTGCACTCGTATGTGCTGGCGCTGCCGGTGAGCACGCATATCGCCCAGGTGCGTGGGCATGACGGGTACGGCTTCCCGAAGTGGGTGACGGAGTTAGATGTCTCGATCGACGCGGACCGGACCGTCGCGCGTGTCGGGAACGACTCGGGTGGGGTGGATTTGGCGTTGTCGGCTGTCACGCCGTCTCAGTCGAAGTGCGGGACAGGGGAGCGGGTTTCGACGCTCACGTCCTACACGTCGTTGGGTGGCGCCTGGCATTCCACGTTGAGTCAGACCAATGTGTTGTCGGCAGGGTCTGTGCGCTTTCCTCGAGGTGTGGATCTGGAGATCGGGCAGGGGCGGATGGCCGACGACCTGCGGGCGCTGAAGCCGATCAAGTCCATTCAGTTCGACGTCGTCACGGAAGGTCAACTCGCGCTGCACATGCCGGTGCCGGTGTCAGTGCGGGACTGAGGTGACGGTTGAGGACGTGCCTGTCCGGGCGGCAGCCGCTTCTTGGAAGTCGTCAGTACCTTTGACGGTATCCACCGCGTCGATGTGTGCACCGAGCGATTTGGGGCGGCGTTGTCGGTACCTTATGTGACGATTCATGAACTAGGTTGGCACGACCTCAAGACGCCGACGGCGTCGTCAACGGCGCAGGGCCAGCCGCGCTAGCGCGCGAAGTTAATGTGCTGTATGCAGTTCTGACGAAGGTCGTTGGGGTGAGCGTGTCAGACGGCGAGGAGGCCACAAGCCATGAACCGCGAGAAACTCGCACAAATGTGGGCAGAGCACTACCCGCAACCGCTCGCTGAGTTGATTGCCGTTATTACGCGTCCGTTCGACGCAGATGATGTATCCCTCGGTGTTGAGTCCGTGGAGGCGCACAACGTCGCTCGGCGTGAGGTGAAAGCATTGTTCGCTGGTGCATTGGGACGACCAGCCGGCGGCAGAATCGAAGGCCCTTTACACGATATCGCATGCCGACTTCTCAGCGTTCTGCGAGGGGATGATGCAGCGTCGTTACCGGCCGATCGCTTGAGCTTGGTGATTTCTAGCCTTGGTGACGCGGTGTCGCCGACGCGCCGACAAGAAACAAAGGACGATTTAATCGTTCCTGAGAGTGTCAAAAAGCTCGATGGCGACGTTCCTTTCGCGATGTGGCGATAGTTTATCGCTTAGCAATGTAGCCGCCGGCGGGAC
Source organism: Mycolicibacterium arcueilense (assembly GCF_058536225.1). Lineage (NCBI taxonomy): Bacteria > Bacillati > Actinomycetota > Actinomycetes > Mycobacteriales > Mycobacteriaceae > Mycobacterium > Mycolicibacterium arcueilense. The sequence continues at coordinate 24,246 of NZ_JBZTYL010000034.1, read as the reverse complement.
TGTCGGTAGCTCCGAGATAATACTTAAACCAATTCAAAAGCCTGTTCCAAAGCATCATTGGTTCATCGGAAATCTCGATTCCAGCATTAATGAGTAATCGTCGCATGTGTTCCACTCCGTGCCATTGCAACATGCCTTCGCATTCGTGAAAAATTCTACCGATCAGTCCTTGTTGCAGAATGAGCCCGACATATGCGCGGAATGCATCCGCGGTCAACTCTGGTGGTGCACATATAACATCTAGATCGGCCCGATAGTCATACCGTTCCATTCCGCCAAGATACAATTCCAGCACCCTGGAGGGCACCATCGTAGTTGGAATCCAATATGCAGCTCCAGAAGCGATATCGGGCGCCGCGCCGGCGGCAGATTTAGGAAGCGATTCAGCGTAGTTTACAAGTTGGACCGCATAGTCGCGGTCCGCAATCGAAGCGACTGCCTCGACGACCTCGATCAATCGAACCAAGGCGGGATTGTTAACTTCGGTCGGGACTACTATCTCGATATTCGCAGGATTCGTAAAACCCAAGCCCGGGCCGGTCGGATTGGCTGAGCCGACGAGTGCCTTTGTGTCCGTCAGATAGACCTTTGCGTGCAGGCGAGGGAGAAGGCGTAGTGTACCACCGGTCGCAATTACATTGTCGATTATCATCGGGTCCGATACTCCCGCCACTATTTCTAGCGGATCCCAGCGCGTCACAACATCTATCCGGCCACCTGGGGCAAGCGCATCAACTAACGGAAGAAGTCCCGCCTTAGTGATGAAGGGCGCGATTATCGTCGCAGCGGTCGAGTTGGCGAACAGTGTTCGGACGTCCTCGCCGAGATGTTCAGGGTTGAAGCAAAAGTCGGAGGAATCCATAGCCGGGCTAGTCGTCATCCTCGTCATCTAGGGACGCAAGTAAATCTTCGCCGATCGTGATGTCGGTACCGTTCAAGAGCCTTTGAATTACCCCGCCCCAACGTTCCCTCGTCTGCTTGTATGTGTGTCGGCCGGCCGGGTCGTCAATCTCCATTTCGCACCACATCAGAATCAACATTCCCACTGCGTCGGCGCCTACCGCTGCTAGCTTGCGTAGATTGTCGACCGACATGGAATTTAGCTTGTCGTCTGTTACGCGCAATGGTGTTAGTAGCCTGTCGTGGGCCGGGTGCGCCGTATTGATCCAAGCGATACTCAGATTTCCTGTTTCCTCAGGCCAGAACACGGCGTCTGTTTCCGGGACGTATTTTTCGTGAACCTGCACGACGAAGTTGGCGTCTCTGAGTTCGACTATGGCCTCGATCTGCTCGTCGGTCAGATGCCCGCCGTGCTTCTCTTGGAGCTCCTTCTTGATTAGCGTAGCTTGCTCGTCAGGGTCAGGATGTTCTTCCTCGAACTTCCTTGCAGTATCGGACGGCGGCAGGATTTCGGGGTGATCCGTCTTCTGCTTAGATACCCCGGCAACTACGCCTGGCTGCTTCTTGCCGGTCGAGTTATTCGCAGTGCTCTTATCTTTCCTCCTTTCTGCGACCATAGAGTTGCGTTTCGCGAGAATATATTGTGCTATGGTCCATAAATCACTGATCGGATGCTCTTCATCAAATAGGCCTTGTTTAATGGCGTCGTCGACGCTGAAATTTGGCAATTCCCGGCACATTCTGAGTGCCTGTGTGAAATAAGGAACTTCCTGTTTGTTATTTGTGACGCCGAATACTTCGTCGAGTTCGGCGTCGAAAGACAGCTCGAGACCCCACCACCGATCAGTGGCTTCCGTCGCAAGAGTGGCTTCAATGCAGAGCTCTCTATCGGCTCGCATAACTGAAATGCCTGCGAGGTCGCGCGCGATCCGGCCCTGGTAGGTGTCGCGCCCGGGGTTTCGGCCAGGCTGAGCGTCGATTCGACTCATCGAGGCGCGTACCTTGACGTCGAACTTCCTGCCCTTCAGCTCGGAATTGGCCGCGTCAGGCCGTGCCTGGACGGCGAAAGTGGTCGTCTCGGCATCGGGCGCGGCACTAGCTGGGTCGTCGTCAACGGCGCTGGGGAGCGGCCCGGCCCCGGCTGGATAAGGGCGGAACATTGGTACATTGCGGACTCTGACGAGTTTGTCTGTATTTTCGGGGTCGAGTGGTGCCCGTTCCCAATACTCGAGAGTCGACTGGTTCGGCCGCAGCAAAAACAACGGATCGGTCGGACGCATGGATGTGAAATCGAGGGCGTCAACTGATTTAGAATCTAGAGTTGCTCGAGTGACGATCGCCAACCGAATTTGCACCCGGCGCTCCGCCTCGTCAGTCAAGAACCGTCGATAGATTCGACCCAGAGTCCGCTCGGTGTGTTCCTTTATCGCGCTTGCCCGCACCCAGCGGAGTCGGTCGAGTTTGCTCCATCTGACAATCGTTCCAGAACGGACCTCAACCCCGTCCTTCTGCGCAGACTTCATGCCAGAAATCGGATACAACGAGTCTATCCAGTCAGGAAGGGGTTGATGGTCATTGTCGCCGGGGTAAGTCGGTTCAAGCACGTCTAGTTCTGAACTAACTGACTTCTCGATCTCGTCGAGGTCGACATACACGTGGCCAGCTTCAGTCGGCCGCGTGTCCTGGAACGACCACACGTCGACTCGGCGACCTTGGGAGACGCTGGCTTGCGAAAGGCCCATTCCGAATCTTCCAATGCCAGACCGGTCATCGAAACGACCAGATTCCCCGAATGCGAGGCAGTCGAACAGAAGCGGCTCTGGCATTCCTTCGCCGTCGTCGATGACTACGATCTCGGAGACATTTTCGACTGCCCTTTGCCCGCCGGTCTTCGGTTCCGTGATCAAGACGATTAAGACTGTGTCTGCTTCGGCTTGCACCGAGTTGTCTAGCAGTTCAGCGATGGCGTAATCGGTCGACTTATAACCCGTGTCTCTGATCGAGAACACTGTCTGCTTGCCGCTCAAGAGTCGCCGGCCTTGACGTTCCCCTGTCATGTGATCCTCAATCCCACATCTCGTTCCAGTTGGTGAAAGCTGTTGCGATATCGCCGAATGCCGGCTCAGACGGATCGACGACCGTAGCAACTACAGCGTGATCGTTGCCTCCTGCTTCGACACCCCTGATTCCTCGTCCGACCATCTGGCTGTAGGCGACAAGTGATCGGACGGGACGAGCGATTATGACCGCGCTGGTCTGCGGGGCGTCGAATCCTGCGGTGTAAACGCCAAAATTGACCAGAACTCGCGGAGCACCGCCGGGTGCCTTGTACTCACGAGCGGCAGTGTCTCGCTCATCGCCCGGAGTATTTCCGTTGACCGACATAGCCCATACGCCCGCCGCTCTAAGCACACCGGCCACGAGATTCGATTCCTCAACCGTCCTCGCAAATACCATGATCCTGCGGTGGCCTTCGTCAATGAGGTCGAGTGCAGTCGTGACGACGAATGTTACGTAGTCGACGGTCCCCATCGGTGCAGGTCGGGGAGTGCCGGTGGGCGGAATGTCGCCTAGGAGGCGAAACTCGGGTCGGGCGAGATATCCATTTCCAATCAGGTAGTCGACAGGGTTCGCGTATCCGCTATCGGTGGTGTCAAGGGTGACCTTAGTTCCGTCGAACAGGTCGATGAGGGCGAAATCATCAGATGAACCGAGGTACGTACGCCCTGGAGTTGCAGACAAACCGAGAACCGGGATATTCGGATACGTCGCTAGGGCAACGCCCTGGAGAACTTCACGGTAGGTGTCGGCCGTAGATTGATGTGCTTCGTCAAACACGATCAGTGACAAGCGGTCTGCGAGTTGTGCATAGAGACTCGATTGGGATTCATTCATCATGCGAACATGGCGGGCTCGCAACGTTTGCGGAGTCGCGAAGAGAATCCCATCCTCGATTTCTTCGCGCCACCATTCGCGAGACGCGTAAGCATGGTTGACTGTGACGGGAGTCCTATCGCCTAGGAACCGCCATGCCTTCTCAAACTCGAACGCACCTTGTTCAAGCAGTTCTCTCATAGTTGCGATCCACAACACCGTCTTTCCCTCGTGCCTTCGCAGAGTGTCGCAGACTGCATTCATCGCGGTGCGTGTTTTGCCGGCTCCTGTAGGCATGTGGAGGAGAACGACCCCGCCGGCAGCGAGTATCTTCGTCACTTCGCGGAGAGCGCGCCGTTGATGCCTGAAGAGGGGGTATGAGGCTTCGGCGCATTCGGGCGGGGTAACGGCATGACCCGCTTCGATACGGGAGAGCCCTAGAAATGAAGCGATCTCAGGGTAGGCGGTCGCTACCTTGGAGCGGCTTTTCCAATCCTCGCCGTATAGTCCCGTTCGAGCCGATAAGCGATCCCGATCCTTCTTGGGCAGGAGATGCGGGACAGCGCCGCAAGTGACAAGGGCGTCGACGATCCCGGTGGGGGCGCCAAGGGACGCGATCGCGATCATCGCGTCATCGACGGGACTGCCTAAGCGGCCGCGTTCCGCTAGGCGGTGGATCGTCGCGGCAATGTGCGGGTCAACATAGGCGTTGGCCGCGCCGGAGGCCCTAAACAACTGCGCTGGTGTAGGCGGCATCGGAGTTAGGTTTGGCGGAAATGCCCGTGGTTGCAGCAGAGGGTCTTCAACCGCTGCGCGAATCGGGGATCATCGTGGTGTCCGAGCCGGGGCGACGATGAGCAACCCAGCCGATCTAATGGATGCTGCCCTTCGACTTCCGAAACTGCGTCCATCGCACTCCCCCGATGCTTGTTCACACTTCGATGGTGTCGCCGACACTCTAAGGGCTCGGTCCGACAGATTTACGCTGAAAGTTCGGAATCTCTAGTACATGTCGGCATCGGTGCTGTCTTCCCATGTCATCACCGCCGCGGTGTCTGTGGTCTGGCCCATCTGAACTTTCGAGGACCATTCCTGGTAGTTGGCTAGCTACATCATCGATGCATTCTGCTGTTGCGACGCTCGAATCGGCATTCGAGGGTGATTGCGCACTAGGAGCGGATGCCGGCTAGTTGGTCGCCCTCGGCTAGCTGTCGGTAGCCAGACTGGCGACTGATGGGCTTCCCGTGACTCGTAGGCTCTAAGCTCGCTGCATAGCTTCGCGGACGTGGGCGGCGGCGTCGGCCCGAGCGATTGTGCCAGCAATGCACTGGTCACGGCTGGCGAGCGCGCCCGCCCGAGCGCGCGTTATGGGCCTCGTGTCGTACGTACGTGCGAAAGTGGATGCGATTCAGCGTGGCGCCCAAGTTTCTACCCTCAGGCGAATAGGATCCGGTCAAATGGTCTACCTCGATTACAACGCTTCCACACCGGTCGACCAGCGCATACTCCCGGCCCTGGTAGAGGCGGTCGACGCGTACGGCAACCCAGCGAGTTCGCATCACGCCGTCGGACAGGCAGCTGCAGAGTGCGTCGAACAAGCACGTGGCCGGGTTGCGGATCTGGTCGGGCGCTCGCCGCAAGACGTGGTGTTTACGAGCGGAGCGACTGAGGCAGCCGTCCTTGGTCTGCTCGGTGTGATGCTTGGGACACCTAGTCGGCCCAATGTTGTTGTGTCGCCGACAGAACATAAGGCAATACTCGCGGCCGCAGAGCTCGGCGCTCGCCTTACGGGAGGTGAGGTGCGGTTTGTCCGGGTCGATCGAGACGGGGTTGTGGACCTCGACCACATTGCTTGTGTTGTCGACGACACCGTTGCAGCAGTCGCGGCGATGGCGGCAAATAACGAGACTGGTGTCATCGCCCCTTCCGCGGCGATCGCCGAGATTGCGAATCGAGCTGGAGCGCTCTTCTTTGTTGATGCCACCCAGCTGGTTGGTAAGGACTCCCTCGACGGAGTGGCGGCCGTAGCGGACCTGATGGTCTTCAGCAGCCACAAGATCTACGGGCCCAAGGGGGCCGGCGCCTTGGTAGCAAGCAGGAGTGTTCAGAAGTCGATCGTCCCGATTGCATCGGGCGGCGGCCAGGAGCGCGGACTCCGTGGAGGTACACAGAACACACCTTCGATCGTTGGCTTCGGGTTGGCAGCCGAGCTCGTAATGAAAGAGCAAGCCAGCGATGCCGCCCGCATCCGTGACTTGGCCAATGCATTGCTCACTGGTCTTCAGCGCCAGTTGCCCGACGTTTCCGTCAATGGTGCTGAAGCGGATCGACTTCCTAACACTCTCAACCTGAGATTCGTTGGGGCGGACGCCGAAGCAGTGATGGCGTCTATGCCGGAAGTCTGTGTGTCCGCCGGCAGCGCGTGCAATTCCGCGGTGCCTAGTCCATCGCATGTTCTGCTAGCGATGGGAATGAGTGGTACCGAGGCCTCCGAATCTCTCCGAATTTCACTTGGTCGCCCAACGACGAGGGATGAGATCGACGTGGCAGCGACCGCGATCGCAGCCGCTGTATCCCGAGTCCGAGAATTGACCGGCGAATAGGAGTCTGACAATGACACTCGAGCAGGCAGCGACTCCAATGTTCGCGAACCATCAGACCTTCCACCCCCGCTTCGGGTGGATCAAAAAGGGATACGACGCGGCATCGACCGACCCCAACATTTTCAGTGAGAAATCGGCTCCGGTCGAGCTCGGTGTCGGGAAGAACATGGTGGAAGCGATTCGCTTCTGGGCTTTCGCGACGAAAATTCTTGCGCGGCGACCGCACCCAGATCGTCCTCGCCTGTGGATCTATACACCAACACATCTAGGGCGAGCGCTTCTTGATGACCACGATGGGCTCGACCCCTATCTGCAAGACCCTGCAACGTTGTGGATACTTCACTGGCATGCGACAACCGAGAAATCTGTACTCCCGGTGTGGCGCTTGGTATTCAACGACTTTGGTGCGGTCGAATTTGCCGAGAGCGAGTTGCTCCAATACTGCCTAGATGAGATCGCTGCTACGACATGGACACAGCCGATGAAGAGCAGCGTGCAGAAAGACGTTGACTGCCTTCTGCGGATGTACTCCCGTCGGGAAACGCAAGGCCGTCAGACCCTAGACGATCTACTTGACTCGCCCTTTCGGGAACTCGGCCTGATCCGCCCGTCACCTGGACGTCAGAAGAATACGTATCGCATCGTCAGAGGTGGCAAGGCGAGTCTTCCCGCCGCAGCTATTGCATACGCCTGCCTCGATTACCTGAGCCGAGCAGGCGAAGGTGCCCGCACGATCTCGCTCACCCGTCTGGCCGCTGACCCTGGCGCACCTGGGCGCATCATGAAACTCACCGAGCAAGACATCGCCGACGCGATCGCGGAGGTGTCCGCGGTTGCTTCGAGTCTCTCATTGGCTCGACCGGCTGGATCTAGACAGCTTGCGATCGCTGCGCCGCCGGGTGACGCAGCGATCGAGGTGCTTGGTGCACGGCACGAGCAATGGTTGTCGCAGCTACCGATGTCCAAGCTAGAACTCGTCGGATCAGCCGCGACGAAGCCTGTTCTGTCCGACGCCGAGCTGGCAGTTGCAGTCCACAAGCGCCTCAAGGCGCGGACACAGAATCAGGGAGATGCGGCGTGAGTAGTGCTCTGTCTGACTATGTGACTGCTATTGGACGGTTCAGCAAGTCAGCCAACGTAGAACGTGATCATGGTAGCGACGCGATCGACGGGTATGTACCTACCGGGCGTGCCCTTGATGTAATCACTCGGATCGCCAATGGATTGGCGAACCCGGCTGCCGGGCGGACCTTTTCAATCACTGGACCTCATGGTGGTGGAAAATCATCATTAGCAGTATTCCTGGATGGACTGCTCGCTGGGCCGGCGACTGATGAACACAAGGCAGCTCATTCGATTCTCAAAGCCATCGACGGAGACACTGACGCCGCGCTTCGCAGCGGTATGCGGTCCGTGAAAGCAGGCCGTGGCGGGTTCGTGCGAGCGTTCGCAACTGCCCAGCGCGAGCCCGTTGCTTCGACTATCGCTCGTGCACTTCATAAAGGCGCGGTACGACAGTTTGGGCCTTCGCAAGAACTAGTGCCCGCAACTTTCGCTAGAGCAAAGCGGGTCCCGGCAGCCTCAGATATTCGTGAGTGCATTGAAAGGGTGTGTGCCAAAAGCCCGACACTGCTGGTCATCGATGAATTCGGAAAGAATCTTGAGTACTTCGCTTCGTCCGGGGCTGAAGGCGACCCGTTTCTTCTCCAGGAGCTTGCTGAGCTAACGCAAGGTCAGAACGCGGCTCCACTGGTCGTAGTCACGATGCAGCACCTTTCGTTTGACGAGTATGTCCAGGATAGTTCGACAGCCCGACGGCGTGAGTGGTCGAAGGTTCAGGGACGGTTTCAGGATATTCCGTACGTGGAGACGCCGGCTCAGTCGCGAAGGCTGATTGCCTCGGCGCTTGACCAAGCGCCCGAGTTCCGAGCAGCGGCTGAGGCGTGGATGCGCCAACAGCGAGAGTCTTTGGAATCTCTGGGCTTGCGCGACATTGCCGACGACATTGTGGGTGCGATGCCGCTCGACCCGCTAGCGCTGGCAGTCCTTCCCGATTTGTGCAGTCGATATGGACAAAACGAAAGGACGCTCTTCTCGTTCATTGCGGGTGCGGAGCCGAACGCGTTGCCTCGCTACTTGGAGGCTGCAAAGTGGGCGCCGGGAGCTCCGCTGCCACTCGCCGGCGTTGACCTTCTGTACGACTACTTCCTCGAATCATCCAACAATATGGTGGGAGTGTCGGAGAGTGCGAGTCGCTGGTTGGAGATCGAAACTCGAATCCGAGATACAGCAGGCATTTCGGCGCTTCAGCTCAAAGCGCTCAAGACGATCGGTGTGTTGAATCTCGTGTCGAGCGGCGGTCACATCCGCGCGTCTCGGCCACTGCTTGACTTGGCGCTCAAGGATTTCGCAGGTAGCGGTGGCGATCCTGTGGATGTTGATGCTCTTCTGAACTCGATGACGGAAGTGGGCCTGATCACGTATCGCGCCTTCTCCGACGAGTTCCGGATCTGGCAGGGTTCCGATTACGACTTGCGTCGCGTCATCGAGAATGCGAAACGCCCATACGAGGACGCCGATCTGGCGGACCTTCTCAATGACGCCGCAGTGTTGGAACCGCTGGTTGCGGGCCGGCACAGCCAGACAACAGGCGTGCTGAGAGTATTTGCGCGCGAATTCAGTCGATACGACTCGGAGTCGGCTGAACCGCTGGACCGGGCATGGGACGGAATTGTTTACTACGCAACTGATCCCGACCTCGACCCGGCTGAGATATCTGCACGCGAAGATGGTCGGCCTGTTGTCTTAGTCGTGCCAGACGACGTGTCATCGGTTCACGAGGCGGCGATCGATGCCGCTGCGTTGCGCTCAGCTCTGCAAAGCGCCGAAGCCGAGGGCGCGGACTGGGTAGCTAAACGCGAACTAGTCGAGCGAGTCGCGAGTGCGCAGCAGAGGCTTCAGCTGCAGGTCGCTCAAACGTGGGATACGCGTGCCGATTGGTTCCAAGTCGGTCGCGACGACCGGCTAACTACGGCCCGGGGGATCTCGGCGCTTTTATCCGATGTGGCTGATACGGCCTACCGGCAGACGCCTCGCGTCGCGAACGAAATGATCGCACGCCGTGAGCTCACTAGCCAGGGCGCGAAGGCGCGGCGGTTCCTTATCGAGGCGATGCTGGAACACCAAGACGCTGAAGCCTTTTCAATCGAGGGATACGGCCCGGAGCGCGCGATCTACGAAGCAATTTTCCGATCGACTGGCATCCATCGCCCTGCCGGTGACGGGGAATGGTCCGTACACGCGCCCACTTCCCGCGATTGGAGGTCCGTGTGGGCAGCGATGAACTCTGCGTTCGACTCTGCGGTAGATGAACGTCTGAAGCTATCGGATGTACACGCCAAACTGACGTTGCCTCCGATCGGAATCAAGGACGGCATCATCCCGATGTTGATTATTGCGGCGCTCATTTCCCGCCGTGACGACATTGCACTTTACGAGCACGGCAGCCTGGTGCTTGCGCTCGATGACGCAGTGGCAGAGCGCCTTACAAAGAACATCGGGCACTTCTCGGTCAAAAATACCCAAGTACGCGGAGCTAAGCGTTCGGCAGTAATCGAAAGTCTTGTTGACAGACTTGGTATTTCGTCCGTCTCGGCCAGGCCGACATTCTTGAATGTGGCGACAGCGCTCTACCGAGAACTGCGGGTGCTGCCGCCGTACTCGCAAAAGACCCGAGCTCAGCTATCACCCGAAACCATCGCCGTTCGGGAGGCATTCCATCAGGCAGCTGAACCTGACGTTCTGATCTTTGAGACCTTGCCTGCGATATTCGGATATTCACCATTCGCTGGCAGGGGGCGCCCCGATCCCGAAGCCTCGAAAGACTTCGCCAATCAACTCGCTCAGTCGATCCTCGAGCTGCGTGATGCATACCCGGCACTGCTCGATTCGATACGGAGCCAGCTCGCGCAGGCCACCTCGACGGGGGAGTCGTTGACAGAGCTGCGTCAAGCGTTGGCCGCTGATGCGACTCGTCTCGATGGACACGTGCTCGAGCCACGCCTCAAGGCGTTTGTCGGAGCTCTGTCACGGCCGCTGGAAGATCAGCAGTGGTTGGAGAACATTGCGATGGTTGTAGCAGAGGGGCAAGCTCCCCGAGTGTGGACCGACGAGCTTGCCGGTCTGTTCCCGCTCGCCATCGCCGAGCGCGGTGGCGCCCTCCGCCGTACCTCTGCGTTGCTCCATGAGCGGCTCGCATCCAGCCTCAACCAGGGCTATTCGTCTAGTCGGATGACACTCACACGTCCGGATGGCACGGAGTCGATCGAATTGCTTGTCCTGACGGACGCTGAGAAGGCGGCAATTGATCCATCATTCGAAAAGATGGTCGCTACCTTGATGAAGGGCGGGCTATCGAGGTCTGCTGCGTGTCGGATGCTCATGGCAAGGTTGGCGGCAGAGCATGAATCTGCGGAAGACGCCGATCAAGCTCGTTCGTTTGACAGGAAGGACCGACGACATGGCTGACAACTTCCGGCATATCTGCGGTATCAGCGGTGGTAAAGATTCCAGCGCGCTGGCGGTGTACATGCGCGACCGGGTGCCGGAGATGGAGTACTTCTTCTGCGACACTGGCGCGGAGCTTCCTGAGACCTATGAGTACCTGGATCGCTTAGAGACAGCACTTGGTAAGCCGATTGCGCGTCTGAACGCCCGTAAGGGTTTCGATCATTGGTTCGACGTGTATCGAGGCACGTTGCCATCACCGCAGATGCGTTGGTGCACCAAGAAGATGAAAATCGAACCGCTGGAGGAGTGGATAGGCGAGGACCCCGCTGTCTCGTACGTCGCCATCAGGGCAGACGAGTCAGGGCGCAAGGGATACGTGAGTACGAAACCGAACATTCGGACTGTTCTTCCCTTCGTGGAGGACAATATCGATCACGATGGCGTGCTTCGGATTCTCGAGGATGCGGGGATTGGTCTTCCGAAGTACTACGAATGGCGTACGCGCTCGGGTTGCTACTTCTGCTTCTACCAGCGCAAGGCTGAGTGGGTTGGCCTTGCGGACAAGCACCCGGAGCTGTTGCAGAGAGCAATCGCTATTGAGGCGAAAGTGCGGCAGGACGCAGGTGCTGATGGTGATGCATCTTTTGGCGAGTATGCGATGAAGGGACGTCAGTACACCTGGTCGGGCGGCGAATCGCTGCCCGAACTCATTGCTCGGCGTGAGGAGATCCTCGCCCGGCATGAGGACGCGCAGCAGCAGGCGAAGAAGCGGAAGAAGAATCGTCCCGTCTGGGAAGTGCTCGGTGACGCGCTCGACGATGAGGATGATTCGATGCAGTGCTCCGTGTGTGCTCTGTGACACTCCCTTCTTTCTTTGCGGAAATTGACGCACAGTTGGGCACGAAGTCGTAAGTTCTTCTAGACATCTTCCCCCTGTCGGTTGGCCTGGACTTGCACCATGCAAGTCCAGGGCGTTTGGCCCGATAGATGGGGCCCAAACTGTTCAAGGTCATGAGTGGGGATCATGGTTGCGCACATCCGCCGTCGCAGGGGGCGAGGACCGGTCAGGGCGTGGATGGACGCCGTGTTGAGTCGGGGTGCTCGATGATTACCTTCGAGGATCTGCTTCAGCGAGCTTCTGACCAGCTGCTTCAGCAGATGGTGGGGCGCAACGTTGTTCGTCTGCTCGCCGGCATAGATCCCGCACTTGCAAGGCCAGAGAAGCTATGCGAGATCGCGGTCGGGCTTCAGACGCCTGCCCAGATGCTCCTCGATAATGTGCTCAGAGGGGAACTGCTCCTCCTGCTTCCTCCATCCAGTGCCCAGGCTTTGGCGGACCAACTCAATTTGGTCGGCGAGCCGTACGAAGCACTTCGAAAGATGAAGGTACGTCGGGGTACGACGCGTGCAGCGAGTTTGCTCGACTTTTTCTCGGTGGGCGAGCCTGAGAGCGGTCGGGTGATACCGCCCTCGCACGAAGTTGTCGAACCGACGCGTCCTCTGTTCGCGCATCAGCGCCTAGCCGCCAGACGGGTATTGACCAACCTGGAGCAAGATCCGAACCGCGTGATGCTGCATATGCCCACTGGCTCGGGGAAGACGCGAACGGCAATGTCTGTCATCTGCGATGTACTCAACCGCGATGAGCAGAAGCTCGTTGTATGGCTCGCGCATTCAGAGGAGCTCTGCGAGCAGGCAGTCGAAGAATTCGAGCGTGCCTGGACCAACCGCGGCAACCGTTCCGTAGGTATTCAGCGATGGTGGGGTCCGCACTCATTGCAGCAGCCTCTTGTGCGTGACGGCATCATTGTCGCCGGGTTGAGCAAGATGTACGCATCTGCCCGGAAGTCCGTGGCTGAGATTGGCTCAATCGCAGGTCACGTGGGGCTCGTTGTTATGGACGAAGCGCATCAGGCGGTGGCCCCGACATACCAGTTGATCCTTGAGCTCCTAGCCGAGTCTGGTCGCCCTACCCCGTTACTCGGTCTGACGGCAACACCCGGACGGACTTGGAACGATATCGATGAGGATCGCCGCCTTGCAGAGTTCTTCTTTCGCCGAAAGGTGGCGCTCGAAGTCGAGGGCTATGAAAGTCCTGTTCGATACCTCATCGACGAAGGCTACTTGGCAGATACAGAGTTCATTCAGCTGAAGTACACGGCGGGATCGCAACTGTCGCCGGACGAGCTACGGGAGCTCGAAGATGCTCTGGATGTGCCGCAGAGCATAATTAACGCCCTCGCTGCCGACGAGCAACGCAACATGTTGATTCTGAGCAGGGCCGAGTCGATGTGTCAGAAGCACAATCGGCTGATCATCTTTGCTGCGACGAAGGATCATGCCGTAGTTCTCGCCACAGTGCTGCGTGCGCGCGGATACTGGGCATACCCAGTGACTGGTGAAACTCCAAGTGCTGAACGTGCGCGCATCATTAGTGCGTTCAAGATGGCCAGCGACGAGGTACGGGTGATCGTCAATTACGGAGTGCTTACAACGGGGTTTGACGCGCCGCAAACAAGTGCGGCAATTATCGCCCGCCCGACAAAGAGCCTTGTCCTGTTCAGCCAGATGGTGGGACGGGCGACACGCGGCTATAGAGCTGGCGGAAACAAGCGTGCTGAGGTGGCGACCGTTGTCGACACGACGCTTCCAGGCTTTTGCAACATGGCTGATGCCTTTAAGAATTGGGAGGATGTCTGGTGACTGAAGTGCTGAGCGAGCTTGATATTGTGCCTACCTCACTGGCCGTTAAGGCCATGCGAGACAACGGGTATAAGAACGCCGCGTACGCGATTGCGGAGCTGATGGACAACTCCATCCAGGCCGGGGCTAAGACGGTGCAGCTTCTCTGCGCCGATAAAGAAGTGCAGGTTGATCAACGGACTCGAAAGCGCTTGTATCAGGTAGCCGTGCTAGATGACGGCTGCGGAATGGACGCTTCCACACTGCAGATCGCGTTGCAGTTCGGCAATGGGACTCATTTGCAGTCCGATCAGCAAGATGGTATGGGCCGTTTCGGCATGGGATTGCCAAGCGCGTCAATCTCTCAGTGCCAACGGGTGGACGTTTGGAGTTGGACTGGTGGCGTAGATAATGCGCTGCATAGCTACATAGATCTGCCCGAAATCAACGCTGGGCGGATGAAAGGCCTTGCGGCACCCAGGCGTGAACCACTGCCGAAGGTGTGGCGGACGGCTGTGGGTAAGAAGGCGTTCGGAGAGTCGGGGACGCTCGTTGTGTGGAGCCACGTCGATCGCGTTCTGTGGCGTACCTCAAAGGCTCTGATCGATAATTCAGAGGAGTTGATCGGCCGGATGTATCGGTATTGGATCAACGACGGACGCGTGGAGATCGTACTCAAGAGCTTTCTTTTCGATGAGCCGGCTCGCATGCTGCAGGAGCGCTATGCCAAGCCGAACGACCCGCTCTACCTGATGTCCGAGACGAGCTGCCCTGAACCCTTCTCGGACAGGCCAATGTTCGCTCCCTTTCCCGCCCAAGGCGATAATGAGATACCGATTACCGTTGGCTTTCGCGGCGAAGAGCATATTGTGACGGTCAAGTTGTCGATGGCATGCGAAGAAGCGCGCGACTCTGACGGTGGTCAATCGACCGGCAGTCGGCCTTTTGGTCAGCACGCCGCTCGAAACGCCGGAGTGTCAGTAGTGCGTGCAGGCCGAGAGCTCGAGCTTGATCCCGCATGGACGACCACCTATGACCCGCGGGAACGGTGGTGGGGCGTAGAGGTGTCTTTTGAGCCCGGCTTGGATGAGCTGTTCGGAGTGTCTAATAACAAGCAATCGGCGAGGAATTTCGCTGAGGCGGCGAAGATGGACATCAGTTCTATTGTCAAGGAGCATGGTTCTCTTTCTGCGGCGCGGGCGGTGCTAAGAGAAGAGGAAGACCCAATCGAACCTCTCCTTGAGGTGATTCAACGAGTTCAGACGAATATCCGACAAATGCGGAACTTGATAAAGACGCAGCGTGCGGGCAAAACGCACCGCCACTCGGTGGAGAGCGTCGAGGCGAAGGCGACTGACGCAGTCAGGAAGCGCCAGGGGGAAGGGCACCGCGGCCGGAGTGACGACGACGAAACCAAACCTGCCGAGGAGCGGAAGGCGGATGTCGCCGGAGAGCTGGAGCATCTGGGCCATTCGGCAGAGTCGGCGCAGGTGCTTGCCGCCGAGACCATCGACAAGGGCCTTAAGTACCGAGTCGAGGTGGCTTCGTTGGAAGGCGGGGCATTCTTCTCAGTTCAGCCACGAGGCGGCGTTCTCCTCGTCACGCTGAACACAGACCATCCGGCATACGACCGCCTCTTAGGGGCACGAGATCCACAGAATCTGCCGGACGACCCGGACAAATTGAAGGAGAAGCTTCAGTCTGCTCAAGAGGGGCTAGAGATGATGCTGTTCGCGTGGGCTCGTTACGAAGATGAGCAGCCGATTGAAACGCGGCGCCTTACGCAGAATGTCAGGCATGACTGGGGCCGGATGGCTGAATCGTTCCTCGGAAGTCGTTCGTAGCCCGCAATGTCTATCTCAGACGACATTGCCGCGGTCCTCAAGGAGTCGTCGGAACCGCTGACTGTTGGCGAGATCGCAGCAAGGACCGGCGGAGTAGTCAGTGAGTGCGACGCAGCCTTATGGGGGGCGCCGGAACGATTTGTTTGGCAGCCCGGTCATCGGTGGACGGCGGCGAACCCCAAGTCTCGTGCACAGCGCAAGAACATCGGTGGGCAACCTGACGTGCGTTCAAACGTCATGTCAGCACATGCACCCCGCGAACTACGGGCGTTGACCCTGTCTAGTGGCCTCACCATCGCTGTGAACCGACGTCCGATCGATACCGATGCGTTTTTCACTGTCCGCTCAGCAGGAAACACCATCACACTAACGTTGAATTCGACTCATGAGCTGTTCGCAGAATTACCAACGCCTTTCGAGGTAGGGCAGGACGAAGCCAGCTACAGGCAGCTTTGTGAAATCTTGCTCAGCGCTTGGGCGCTCTACGAAGATGGCCTTCCCGGAGGATCCGCGAGGCGCGCCGCTGAAGATGCACGTCTCCTATGGGGACGACGGGCGATCGAGATGCTTCGGGAACGGGAACCTTGACGGCGCCAGGGACCGCCCTGCTGGATCTCGCCTCGTCGTCGCGACGGGAGCTGGTTTTGTGCGCGCCATTCGCGAAACAAGCAGTACTGGAGGAAGTGTTGTCGGTGGTGCCTGACGGTATCGAACCGGTACTGATTACGCGATGGCGTCCTGATGAAGTTGCCGCTGGAGTGTCTGACACTCAAGTTCTTCCGGTACTCCGAGCCCGGGGCGGCACCGTATACCTGCATGATCGCCTGCACGCGAAGTACTACCGTAACGAACACAGGGTGCTAATTGGATCAGCGAATCTCACTGCGACAGCGCTTGGTTGGGCAGCATTGCCGAATATCGAACTGCTTGTCGAATCGGAGATGGCCGCTGCGAACGCACTCGAAGCGGAATTGCTAAGCAGCGGGATCGTGGCGACAGATGAAATTGCCGCCAATGTCGACGAACTCGCTCGGTTGCTTGGGCCACCTGTGAACTCTCCTCGCGTAGATATTGCGCACCGACCTGTTGGTATGTGGATGCCGTCGTTGAGGCTTCCTGCGGACTTGTTTGTCGCTTACAGTCGAGGGCCGGCGACGCTCACGTCGCATTCCGCGTCCGCGGCATCTTCTGATTTGGCGGTCCTCGACATGCCTCTTGGTCTCGAACGTTCGCAGTTTGAGCGGCTCGTTGCGCACAGACTTCTGCACCACCCGATCTTTCAGCAGATTGACGAATTCCTGGCCGTACCAAGGAGATTTGGCGAAGTTCGGGAGTTGATTGGCGATGTTGTTGGTATGGATCGCCACCAGGCTGACGAATCCTGGCAGACCATCATGCGCTGGATGCTGGAGTTCCTGCCTCATCGGTACACACACAGCGTGAACAGGCACTCCGAGATTGTCGCGCGAAGAGATGATGCGGATAGGAATTGATCGAATGACGAAACAGCATGTCCGTAAACAGATTGCAGCGATACTCGAAGCGAACTCGCTGACGTGGTCCCAAACACCGACCGATGGGATGTATCTCAGGTTCTCTAGCGCTGGTGTGTCGATCGAGCTCGCAAGCTGGGGCGCCCAGACTTTGATTCAGATTTGTGCGGATGTCCTAACCGACATCGAGGCGGCGGGCAGGCTCGCCCGTCGGGAAATGAACCGGCTTAATGCAGAGTCGCAGTTCTGCCGCTGGGTCTACTATCGCGAGTCGAAGACAATCTCCGTGGAGTACGACCTTCTGGGAGACCATCTTCAGGAGAACGAATTGATGACGAGCCTTGCCGCGTTGGCCCGGGCCGCGGACTACCACGACGACCACCTCAAACAGACCCTCGGGGGTCGAAGGGCGTTTGAGGGATAACGAGGATACTTCGGGACGAGCGATGACTAACGGTCAGAACTGGAACAGTTCCCGGCAGCGAACCGCAATCGGTCGAGGCGACCTATCAATGCCTTTGCGGCAGAGCCTGGTCGACGAAGTTATCAGGCCGGGCTTGTCGGTGCTTGATTATGGCGCGGGTCGCGGACAGGACGCGAAGCGTCTCCAGCAGATGGGCATCAGCGCGATCGGTTGGGATCCCTACTTCTCTCCTGATACGCAGCTGTTGGACAGCAACGTCGTACTTCTCACCTATGTCCTCAATGTCATCGAGGACCCTCTCGAGCGTCGATCGACGCTCGAGAAGGCTTGGCGGCTCGCAGGGGATGCCTTGGTGGTGTCAACGCGGTTGAAGTGGGAGATGAACTCGGTCAGCGGCGAGGCAGCCGGCGACGGAATCATGACAAGCCGCGGTACTTTCCAGCACTTCTTCAGTCCGCACGAGCTTCGTCAGCTAGTCGAAGAGGTAACCGGGAAACGTTGTGTCTCACCCCTACCGGGCGTCGTCTATGCCTTCCAGAAGGATGAGGATCGCTTTGCCTACCTCGCGCGAGGGACAATTGCGGAGTTCGAATGGTCAAAGAGCGAGGACTACGCATCGGCGGTCGCTGAACTTGTCTTGTTCACCGAGAAGCGCGGCCGACCACCACTTTTCGAAGAGATTCCCGCTGACCTGATCCCCCAGGTTGGCAAGATGTCGCGTCGGGCAGTTCTCGAAGTGATCAACAAGGGCGCTGCGACTGAGAAGGTCGCCGAGGGCTTCAAACGGACGACACTCGACACTCTCCTGTACCTAGGCACATCGATCTTCAGCGGTCGGGTATCTCTCGGAGAACTTCCTTTGGCTGTTCAGGCAGACATCAAGCATTGTTTTAAGAGCTACAAGGAGGCATGCGCACGAGCCGACCGTCTGTTGGTGAAGATTCGGGACGACAAGTACGTGCGTGGCGCGATGCAGAATTCGCCGGGAAAGTTGACGGCGACGGCACTGTACGTGCACCGTCGGGCGGTGCCGAAGATGCCAGTGGTGCTCCGGCTCTACGAGTTCTGCGGCTCTGTCGCTGCGGGGCGGCCTGCCGATTGGAACATCTTGAAGCTTGACCATCGTGGTCGGCGAGTTTCATGGTCGTCATACCCAGAGTTCGATACCAACCCCCATCCCACGTTGGATTGGACGTACGGGGTTGAAATGTCTTCGCTCAAGGCCGCTTTCCAGCGGTTCGGAGATCGAGAGAATCGGCCGCTACTGCACCGCAAGGAAGAGTTTCTAGATCCCGCCGACGGCGATGTCGAGAAATATCGACGCTTGACTGCCGCCGAGGTCCGCGCGGGGCTCTACCAGAATCCAGCCCATATCGGTCTGGAGCATGGGTGGGCTGCTGAACTTGAACGATGTGGCGTGATGTTGCGCGGGCACAGGGTTGTCAAAGCAAAGTGATAGCTATGAAACGTTAGGGCTCAGCTTCGTCATCCCCGGGTACATTATCGATTTACGAAAAGGCAATATCTACAGTGACATTCAAGCCTAACCTCTCGGTGAAGGAAGCGCTCGACCACCTCGCGGACCGGTTGGGGCCGATCATAGGCAGCCGGCTCGGAGGCGAGCTCGGCGGGAATCCTTGGACGGTTGTCCTGGAGATTGTCGATGATAAGAAGGGCTTCACTCGCGCGAACAAGTACTTGACGACCGATCTTCAAGCCCAGCTTCGGATGATCACTGAGAGGTTGGGGAACTTGGGCTTTCCATTCGATGACAAGCAGCGCGTTGTCAGCACACTGGGCGGTGAGCTGCGGATCGTCCGCAACCAGATGGCACACATGCACAAGTTCTCGACTGAAGAGGCCTTCCGCGCAAACGATTTCTGCGTCAGGCTGCTCGAGCATTTCGAAGATGCAGACGGTTTGGCAGAAGCCAGGCGTGTCAGGCACTTAGCGCTCGCTGCACTTGCTGCGGAAGCCGGTGTCTCAGAACAAGCGGCGGTAGCTACTTTGGCGAGTGTTCCTGTCGAGGCCGCCGGTACCGGCCACATGGCAACTGATGAGGTTGAAGGTGCGTCTGATACGGCGCTGGAGGTTGTCAAGCCAGATCCCACCGTCCTGACACGTGAACCGAGTGTCATTGGCGATCAGCGACTTCCGTTTGAACCCTGGACCGTTGTGCAAGTTGGTTGTGTCGATGATCTCGACGAACTTCCAAAGAAGGCAGCCAAAGAGAAAGTCCGGGCCGCAGCAATCGAGATTGCCACTTACGAAGGTCCAATTCACATAGACAGATTGGTTCAGCTCACCGCACAATCCTTTGGCCTGCAACGTGTCCGGGCTTCACGCGAAAAGAAGCTGGCATACCAAATCCGCCAGTCAGAACTATTGATCGACACCGACGACTTCGTGTGGCCCCGAGAGATCGACCCGGCGACCTGGTCCGAGTTCCGGCCAAACGACAGTACAGTTGACCGTCCTTTCCAGGACATTAGCCCGGTCGAGATTGCGAATGCCGCACGCTTGATCCGGGCACAGCAGCCCGGGATTGACCCAGACGAGCTTGCCGCCGCCGTGCTGCAAACCTTTGGCCGTAAGCGGCGAACCAAGCAGATTACTAACCACCTTGCGCTTGCGATGGCTCGAGCCGGATAGAGCACTGCAAAAAATGCGACGCCGATCGACATCCCGCGGACTGCGGTACCCCTACGACGGCGTCTCCCCGGTCGAGTGAACCCATCGGCGTGATTGCCAAATCAACTTCCGTTGGGTTGTTTGGATGGATCGCTATCGCTCGCTTGAACCGCCCGATATTGAAATCAGTATGCGGCTTGGCTAACCAGCCGCACGGAACTCGGCGAAGCGTTCAGCCAGTCGTTCCTTTGACGGCCGATCGAGCCGACGGCGCGGCAGGGTCAGCTGTCGTCCGTCCATTGCCTGTATTCCGTGTAGGAGCATAGGTCCGTCGACTTCCTCCATGAGGTCACGGTTGATCTGTACGGTGTACTCGGGTGAGATACCAAGGAGGTTTGCATCGTATGCCGCGTGGTGAATCTTGCAGAGGCTCAGGCCATTCTCAACGACAGGATGACCGTGCGGCTTGTTATCGCCAATAATGTGAGCCGCGTCGAGGAGTTTCCCGTGTCGCAGAGTGCAGACGGCGCAGCGTTCTTCGTACGCCAGGAGGATTCGTCCACGAAATTCTGGTTGGTGGAGTCGAAGCTTCACCATGCGCTCCGCGTAATCCCGTTCGGCGGGTTTCAGATGAAGCGGATCGGGGAGAAACCTTAGACTCTCGTCAAGCGCCAAGATGAAGCGACGGTGGGGAGTATCGTCGTATGCGACGTAGACAGGGAAGACTGGCACAAACACGGCGTCTTTTACTTTGCGCAACAAGATGATTGGTAACTCCAACTCGTAGGCACGCCGCAGCTTTCGATTGTTTCCGTCGTTCTTTCCGACCTGGTAGTCGTATGCGAACAGTGAGTCACCAATGTCGGAATCCGCGTACGGTCCATGAGGGGTCGAAAGCACAGATAGCGTTGCTGCTAGGTTGCTGGGGTTCCAGATTCCTCCGCTATGGCCGATCACTCGGCGAATCTCACCACCCACTTCGAGGGATTCCAGCTGGCGTCGCGTCACAACACCGTGGTCAGCAACTATTTCCGCGAGTCGCTCAAAGATCATGCGACGCAGTTCCAACTCGACGTTACCGTCCATTCGGGCATTCTCTCACCTCGTGAGTTGGTGCCTGAGTATGTAGGACACCTGGCAACACGCCAGCCAGTCTCGGGAAGAGCTGCCACGGTATTGCGAAACCGATCCACCATTTGTCGTAAGGATCTTTCGTTACGGCGCGATCCTGACTGTGCGGCCATATTTGGCCATGCCGGACGGGCAATGCGCCGTTCTATGGCCGCCGTCCTGACTAGGCTGTTTGTTCGTGGGGCACCTCTTCGTCGCCCAGGGCGACCTGACCAGGCTCGCGTGCGACGCGGTTTTGATTCCCTGTGATTCCCGACTGAACGTGAACCGCATGTGGTCGGGTGTTCTGCCGAAAGGCCTCCCGGCGGGGGACGCCAGGTGGCTGCGACTGCCCGGAAACCAAGACGCCAATGGCGTTGTCACGCTGGATGACCACGATGGCAGGAAGGTGCGCGCTTTCGTCGCCGTGGAAGGACGCACGACGCCAGACGATGTGGTGCGCCGCATGTGGAAGGCCATCGACCACGTGTCACGGGGTTTGGAGACCGGTGACGGGCGGGCCCGTCCGCTTATTGGCGTTCCGGTGCCGGGAACGGGTGAAGGAGGGCTGAGCGGCCGTCGCGGCGAAGTGATCGACAAGTTGCTCGAGCAGTATCGCGATGTGGAGCAGTTCTGCGACATCGCACTGATCCTCTTCGACCAGAGGGACTTTGCAGCCACGCAGAACCGGCGGGATCCGAGTCGTGATTGGTCCGCTCTGTCTACCCAGCTGATCTCAGAGGCGGACCGTCTCGGCGACCTCGGGAGGCACGGGCAGCTCTCATTGTTCTTGGGGGCGGGCGTATCTCGTCCAGCTGGCCTGCCCGACTGGTCGTCGCTGCTGCAGCGACTGGCAGACGAAGCGGGCGTGCCACATCCCGCCCACGAGACGGCACCAGAGGATGCCGCAACCGAGATTGAGGCTCAGCTGGGCGACCGGTACCACGGGCTTCTGTCCAAGCTGCTCGACGTGCCACGCCATGCAATCGGCCATGCACTGTTGGCAAGCCTGCGGGTGCAGAAGATGGTCACGACAAATTTCGATCCCTGCCTCGAGCTTGCGCTTGACTCTGTGACGTCCCGTGAATACCGCGTGCTCGCAAGAGAACTCGCCGATGGCAGTCTACCGTGGCTGCTCAAACTCAATGGCGACATTAAGGTGCCCGCCTCAATCGTCTTGACTCGCGAAGACTTCGGCCGGCACGAGGAGGAGAGCCAGGCGTTACGGGGCGTGGTGCAGAGCCTGCTGCTCACCAGCCACTTATTGTTCGTTGGTTACAGCCTTCGCGAACAGAGCTTTCTGGCGTTGGCGAGTGAGGTTACCCGTGTTCGACAACGAGCACTCCGTGAGGACCGGACCCGGGCCGGAACTGCGATCGCGCTCGTGGACAGCGCAGTCGCAGACTTTGGGTATCAGGATCTTTACTCAGTATCGATGGGGGCGACGTCGTTCGCCGAGGGAGCGCGCCGGTTGGAGATCTTTCTCGACCGAGTCTGCTGGAAGGCGGCTTCCAGCGACGATCGGGCCGCTCAGTATCTTCTCGATGACGACTACAAGAGCGGTCTGCGCCCGAACGAGCGGGCACTGCGGGATGTCGTCTACCAATTTCTGGATACCGTCGAACCCGCAGCGAAGACGAGTCCGGGGTGGTCACGGATCGCCGAGACGCTCAGAGGGATGGGCGCAACCATCGAGTAGTCCGTACGCCCGGGTGGTCATACCGGCGGCACTCCTGCGGTGCGGGTTCGCAAGTTTGTCGGTGGGCTCTGTCATTCTGTCCGGCTTGCCTGAAGACAGGCAGCGCCATTCAGTGCGAAAGGTATGGGCAGTGACACATTCGGAAGGCCGCGACTATGCGGCGGTACTCGACGTCGACATGCTAGGGCGCGTCACCGAGGTGTTCGCCCGCAGCGATGTCATCGAGACCTTGAGTAACAAGCGCACCAACTGGATTACGTCGTTCGACCGAACTGGCGTGCGGGTGGAGACGGAGCGGTCACGAGCTTTGGCGACGGGACCGCAGCTGGTGCCGGCATGGATGATCGTCGTGGCCTGGGAACAGTTGTGTAAGAACGGGACTCTGAGCCATATTGAGCTGCTCAACGACCTGAAAGTCATGCGATCTGCGTTCGTCTGTGCATTGCTCGCACAGTTCCCTGACGTCGTCGTAGTGCAAGATCGCCCGGCTGTCTTGGAAAGGATCACCGGACGATGAGGCGCAAGATAACGACACCAAGGTGCGAACATCCAAAAGCGTTGTCATGCACCAAAACAGGGGTATGGGTGGGAGTTTCTATATTCGGGTGCCAACTGAGATGCCCCGGGGCCAACGAGGGCTGGGCACGAAAGCTGAGCAGTCTGTCTCGCTCCTGAGACAGGTCATGATTCCCATTTCTGGAAACATGCGGCCTTTGCCGGTGTACGAGCGCTTCGCTGCGCCATGACCTTTGGCTTGACCGTAAAGGCGTTGGGCAGCACCGACGCGCCGGGGATCCCCGTATAGTCGTGCGGCGACGCGCTCCCAGCGCATATTTTTGGCCGTTGCGCAGAGCTACCGCATCGGCCGGGTTTGGGGCGCGAGTTAGTACCTCATTGGCGAGGATTGCTTCTTCTTCGAGAACGATCAACCACAATTCGCGCCCACCGCCGAGGCGGTCTGAAGTTTCGCTCGTAGTTAGGCCGCTGCGGAGCAATTCACGGATGCGGTCGCGGAATGCGGGAGGCGTTGAGGTGCTCTCCCTTGGCAACTCATCCGGATCGAATGGACCGCTCGCGGGCACTGGCGGTACCTGGGCTGGTTGAGTGGCTGACGGCGTGGGAGTTGGGCGGACGGCTGCGAGCTTGTCGGGGCCTGGCCAGATGAGCGCGATGAGGCTGGCCAGATACGAGCTGCGCTCGTCGACGTCGGACCTCGGTGAAGGACTGTGGGTGTTGACCGGTGACGTTTGAATTCAGTTTCAGCAGGCTGTGCTCAACGATACTGCGGCGCTTGTCCTTCGATTGAAGCGGTTTTGCGCACCTTTGCCTTCGTCCGGCCTGTCGGGTGATCTGGACGGCGGACCGCGATCGTCGAGAACGCCGACGCAGGACCTCCACAGCACATCAACTTGATGCTCCTATCTCTGGTAAGAGTCAAGCGGCGTTGTTGAGCTGGGCGTTGAGCCATTGGCGGTAG
>NZ_JBZTYL010000033.1:0-64787 GCF_058536225.1 Mycolicibacterium arcueilense | reverse complement strand
CGGCGGTGCACGGGGTGCGCAGGATCCGGTTGGGGATCGGGTAGTCGTCGGTGGCGTCGGCATTTGCGATCCCGGCGCCGGCCAGGCTGCCGGCGACGGCGCAGGTGGCCACGCCGGTGCGGATCAGGTTCTTGACGCTCGTGCGGTTCAACATGTCGCTCCCAAAAGTGTTGATCAGGCCGATCAGTGCGCGGCCTGTTCGTAGACGAAGCGCTGATCGGGGCAGTAGTAGTTGATAGCGGTGCCGGTGAACTGCCACGACTGGGCGTCGGTGCTGTCCTTGGCCAGTTGCTTCTTCACGAAACCGACCGAGTCCTGGGCGGTGTGGTCGACGCCGTTGTGCAGCCGCTTGCACATGATCTTGGCGATCCAGGCGTTGTAGTCCCGCTGCCCGTAGATACCGAAGGTGTGCAGCTCATTGGCGAAATCAGTATCAATCTCGGCATGTGCGGGAGCGGCGAAGGCAATTGCCGCCGCGGCACCGATCACTGCCAGCCCTGCAAGCTTCATGCGGTGAATCTTAGCCCATCTAAGCCTGTTTCGGGTGCGTGGTTGGTTCAGCCGATCGCCGACAGCAGCGGGACATATTGCTCGGCGCTCGTCAGCGAACCGTGATGGCCGATCAATGCCGACTCCAGGGGTTCGACTCGGCGTCTCAGCAACGCGGCTGAGCTGCGCGCGGCGGCGACCACATCGCCGATGCGGGAACGGACGTCGTCACGTACCCGAGGGCCGAACCAGCCCGCTCCGATGGCCTCGTCCCGCGACATCACCCACGCCGAATCCGCCAGGGTGGTCCGCCATGCGGTGAGAACGTCGTCGGCCGCGCCCGCGGCGGTGTAGACGTGCCGGGCGCGGGCTTCACCACCCACCGCGACCACCCCGTCGCGAAGCGGTTCGCACTCGTCGATGTCGATCGCCGCCGCTGGATCCACGGCGACCATTCCGTGGTCGGCCACCACCGTCAGCAGGCATTCCGACGGCAGAGCTTCCAGCACCGACTCCACCAGGCGGTCGACCTGGCGCAACTGCATCCGCCAGGCAGGGGACCCGGGTCCGTGCAGGTGGCCCACCAGGTCGAGGTCGGCGTGGTAGCCGTAACAGAAGCCGCTGCCTGCGACTGCCGCGATGCTCTCGGCGGCGAGATCGCCGAGAGCGTGCACGCCGACGTAGCGTCCGCCGCGCAGCAGCGCCCGGGTCAGGCCGGAACCGGCGTGCTCGGCGCCGGACACGACCGAGACCTCGAATCCGGCCGCCCCGGCCCGTTCGAACGTGGTGGGCAGCGGTTGGATCTGCTCGGGCACCACGCGGTCGCGAAGATCAGGCCCCCACGGATGCGGGCGCCACCTCAGCGCGTTCATCACGTCGAATTCCGGGCCGGCTTCGGGAACCCGGAACGAGTAGCCGACAAATCCGTGTTCACCCGAGCGGTATCCGGTACCGATCGCCGCCAGCCCCGCTGCCGTGGTGGACGGGAACCCGACGTGCAGGGTCCGGTTGGCGGCATCTGACATGGCGGTGAGTGCGGGTGCGTCGGCGGCATGGGCGGCGAGCAGTTCGGCGCCGAGTCCGTCGATCAGCAGAACGCAGGCTCCGCGGATCGGGCCGGGCCAGGCGATCCGCGCGTCGAACCCGGGCGCGCCCATCGCAGCGAGCACGGAGGGGACCACATCGGCCAGGTGGGGTGCATCGGGATCGGGACTTGCAGGCTCCACACCGCGAGCGTGCCACAGATCACGCCGACGGGATTTGTCGCAGCAGACCTCGACCCAAGGGCACCAGACCACTGCGCTGTAGCCGGTACCCTGGGTTTTCATGAAGCCGATGAAAGCCGTGATCCTCGCTGCCGCCCTGGTGGTATCTGCAGGCGGGGCGTTCACTGGCATCGCCAGCGCCGATCCGGTCGTCCCGGCTCCAGGTCCCGCGCCGGGGCCCGTGCCCGCGCCGGGCCCGCCCCCCGGTCCCGTCGACGCGGCGCCGGCCGGCCCCGCGGCCCCGGCGGCCGCAGCTGCCCCCGCGGCCGGAACGGCGATCGACCACGACGGCCTGTTCATGGTCGGTACCGATATCCAGCCGGGTAACTACGCCTCGGCCGGGCCGGTCGAGGGTGGCACCTGCTACTGGAAGCGAATGGCGGATCTGCACGGCGGCGACATCATCGACAACGCATTCACGAAGAAGCCGCAGGTCATCACGATCGAGGCGACCGACAAGGCGTTCAAGACGAGTGGTTGCCAGCCGTGGCAGCCAACCGACGCCGCCCCCGACACCCCGGCCAACGGCACCATCCCGGCCTTGGTCGGCGGCGCCAAGCTGCGCGCGTGGATGGACACCCTGAACAACAACGCCCGCAATTACGACGGATCGTCGGTCCCGATGCCCTGACTGCTCGCGGTGCAGTGATCAGCCGGGCGGGATCAGCGGCGGCCGGCAGGCATTGCCGACCGGGTCCCACCACCAGCCGTTGTCGCACATCGGCGGCGGCGGCACGACCGGCGGGCGACAGGTGTTGGCCACCGGGTCCCACCAGGCGCCGTTCTCACATCCCAGTGGCACGACCGGCGGGTGGCACACATTCGCCACCGGGTCCCACCATTCTCCGGCCGCACAGTCGGCCCAGCTGACTGCCGGTGCGGCGACCGTAACCACTGCCATCAGACCGAACGGCGCGAGTACCGCGCCGATGCCTGCGGCGCAGCGGCCGAGCGTGCTGGTCATCTCAAACCTCCCCGAGAGATCACGTGACTCGAGCCTATCGGCGTACCGGGCGGACTGCCAGGAATCGGACACGCCGGGTCGGCGCAGGCCACGAGGATCCGCTGGGGCGGCGACGTCGGCAAATGCTTTGCTGCACAAGATCACCCGAGCCGGTGTTCGCGCACCTCGGCGGGGCACCCGGCACGGTTACACCGCGCGGCAAGCGCGACCTGCAAAGGCGCGCTGCTAGTCTGCGAGAGCTGCCGGTTGCGCGAATCGCGGGCCGATCCGCCCGGCCAGCCGCGGCGGGAACGTGACGAATCAGGCCAGTGGATACGGAAAAGGGTGTTGTGCGCGGCGCAGAGATCAAGGCCCTGACGGGACTGCGCATCGTTGCAGCCGTGTGGGTGGTCCTGTTCCACTTCCGGCCCCTGCTCTACGAGGTAGCACCCGATGTCACCAAGGCCCTCGCCCCCGTACTGGACCGCGGCGCCCAGGGCGTCGACCTGTTCTTCATCCTCAGCGGATTCGTCCTGACCTGGAACTACATCGACCGGATGGGCCCCACCTGGTCCACCCGGGCCACCTTGCACTTCCTTTGGTTGCGGTTGTCGCGGGTGTGGCCGGTGTACCTCGTCACGCTGCATCTGGCCGCGCTGTGGCTGATCTTCACCCTCAACGTCGGGCATATCCCGCCCGAGGACACGAGCGGTTACAACGCCGTCAGCTATGTGCGGCAGCTGTTCCTGGTCCAACTGTGGTTCGAGCCCTACTTCGACGGTTCGAGCTGGGACGGACCGGCATGGTCGATCAGCGCCGAGTGGCTGGCCTACCTGCTGTTCGGTGCGCTGATCCTGGTCATCTTCCGGATCGCCCGCGCGACCCGGGCGCGGAGTCTGGTCCTACTGGCCATCGCCGCGGCGGTGCCACCGGTGGTGCTGTTGATGGCCACCGGCCACTTCTACACCCCGTGGAGCTGGCTGCCCCGCATCGTCATGCAGTTCACCGCCGGCGCACTGGCATGTGCGGCGGTGCGCAAGCTTCATCTGACAGACCGGACCCAGAAGGGTGCCGGCTATCTCTCGATCCTGTTGGGCGCCGCCATCGTCGGCGGACTGTACTTCTTCGACAAGCACCCGTTGAACACCGTCGGCGATGCCGGCGGCATGGTCGACATTCTCTTCGTCCCGCAGGTGGTCGCTCTGGCGGTCGGCGTCGGCAGCCTGCCGGCATTGTTGTCCACCAGACTTCTGGTCTACGGCGGACAGATCTCGTTCGGCCTGTACATGGTGCACGAGTTGGTCCATACCGCCTGGATCTGGACCACCCGGCAATTCGAGCTGACCCTGACACCCACGCTCTCGGGTAAGGCGACGCTGCTCGGCCTGTTCGCGATCTCGGTGATCGGCGCGATCGCGCTGTATCACCTCGTGGAGGAGCCTGCCAGGCGCTGGATGCGCCGGATGGTCGACATCCGGCCGGTCGACCCGCCGAACACGAAACTGCACCGGATCGACACGGAGTCCGCAGACCGGTCCGACGAGGTTCCAGCCCGCGCGGGCTGACCGTTGTAACCATCCAAACCCGCTGCGCGACAGGTTGTTATGCCCTTGTTATCGCTGTGTCACCAGCCGCCTATCTACGGCCCAGGTTCACACCTTAGGCTGTCTCGGTATCGCGGTCCGGGACGAATTGAGTCTCGCCGGCAGTGGAGGTTGCAGTGAGTCGTCTGACCACTTTCATCGTCTCGCTCGCCCTCCTGGTGGGGCTGTTCGCGCAGGCCCCTCAGCGGCGCTTTGTCACCTCCGGCCTGGATCCCCAGATCAGCCACATCGCGGTGATCGGAGACTCCTACACCACTGGCATGCCCGCCGAGGGTGGCATGGGGCCGAGGAACTGGGCTCCGCTGGCCTGGCAGAAATTGGCACAGCGCGGTGTGCAGGTCGACGCCGATGTGGTGGCCGAAGGGGGCGCAGGCTATGAGGCGCGTGGTAACCGTGGCAGCGTCTTCGCCGACCTGACGCCTCGGGCGGTGCAACCTGACGACGCGTTGATCGTTTTCTTCGGCTCACGTAACGACAAGGATGCTGACCTGGGTGCGGTGACGCGGTTGAGCCACGATGCGCTGACGATGGCGCGGCAGGCCGCTCCCACCGCCCGGATGCTGGTGATCGGGCCGCCATGGGTGAACGCCGATGTACCGCCGAATCTGCTCGGCGTCCGCGACATCTTGCGCGATCAGGCCCGGCAGGTGGGGGCGATGTTCGTCGATCCGATCGCCGAGCGCTGGTTCTTCGACAACCCGGAGCTGATCGGGGCGGACGGCATCCACCCGACCGACGCCGGCCACGCCTACATGGCGGACAAGATCGCGCCGCTGATCGGCAAGGAACTTCCGCGCTGGGTCTGAGCGTGGAGCTCAGCCGCGGGAGGTGGTGCGGAAGCGGTCGCGGTAAGCCCGTGGTGACACCCCGAGGTGGTTGACGAACACTCGCCGTAGGGTCTCGGCGCTTCCGAAACCGGCCAGGCGGGCGGTTTCTCCCACCTGTCGTCCCGCGTCGAGGGCTGCTCGGGCGACATCGATCCGCACAGTTTCGACGTAGCGCGCCGGTGTGGTGCCCAGCTCGGCTTGAAACAGCCGGGTCAGCTGTCGGGTACTCAACGAAGCCAGTGCCGCAAGGCTTTTCACGCTGTGGTCGGCCGTCGGGTCGGCCGCGATCGCATCGGTGACCTGTCGCAGCGCCGACTCTGCCGGCGCGTCGGACTCGACCAGCGTCGAGAACTGTGACTGGCCGCCGGCTCGCTTGAGATACACGACCAGTGACCGGGCGACGTCGCGCACCAGTTCGGCACCGTAGTCCGACTCCACCAGCGCCAAGGCCAGATCGATGCCCGCCGATACGCCCGCCGACGTGTAGACGGCCCCGTCCCGGACAAAGATGGCGTCGGGTTCGACCGAGATCGTGGGATAGGCACGCGCCAGTAGCCGTGCGTGCCGCCAGTGCGTGGTGGCCCGGCGGCCGTCGAGCAGGCCGGCCTCGGCGAGGATGAACGACCCGGTGCAGATCGACGCGAGCCGCCGGGCTCGAGTGGGCACCTCTCGCAGTGCTGCCACCAGGTTCGGATCGATCGGTCGGCCCACGAGATTGTCTCCGCCGGAGACCAATACGGTGTCCACGCGGTCGATCTCCGCGATTCGATCGGTCACCGCGAATCTCGTGCCGATCGAGGTGAGGACGTCGGCGCCGTCGACCGAGGCGAACCGCAGTCGGTAGTCGGCGCCGAACCGGTTGGCCTCGGCGAAGACTTCGGCGGGCCCGGCGGCATCCAGCAGTTTCATCCCGTCGAAGACGGCGATCACGATCTCCCGTGGCTCCCCAACCTGTGCCATGTAGCCATTGTGTCGCTTTTTGTGGGAAAGATGGCGGATCGGACATGTTCGGGGAACTGGGCCGCGGCGCAGACTGGTTGCACGCCGACAAGGAGGTTCACATGTCATCCACCGCAGGTGCAACCGTCACAGTGGTCCAGCCCGGGGCCGGGGATACGGCTGAAATCCCTGGCTTCGGCGCGGTTTTCAAGCTCACCGGCCGTACCACCGGGGGCCTGGTCTCGATTGTCGAGCATCCCTTCGCGGTCGGCATAATCACCGCGGCGCACCGCCACACCAACGAGGACGAACACTCGATCGTGTTGTCCGGTGAGATCGGGTTCCGTTCGGATGACAGTGAAGTGGTTCTGGGACCGGGCGGTTACATCACGAAGCCGCGCGGGCAGATGCACGCCATGTGGAACGCGGGTTCGACGCCTGGTCGCATCATCGAAGTCATCACGCCGGGAAACGGTTTCGAGAACTACTTCCGCGAACTCGGTGAGCTACTGACCGCAGCCGGTGAACCCGGGCCGGACAGCCCACCCCTGCACACCACCGCCGAGTTCATCGAACTCTCGAACCGGTACGGCCTCACCTACGGGGTGCCGGAATGGTTCGACGACATCGTGACCCGCTATCACCTGAACCCGCCCACCCATTGATTCGAGTCTGAAGGAGACACCCATGACCACATCATTGACCGGCAACATCGCCGGGATCGAACTGCCGGACACCGCGTTGGTGCGCGAGGCCACCGAGTACATCCGCGATGTCGAAGACGACCTGCTGTTCCATCACTCCCGCCGGGTGTTCTACTTCGGCGCGCTGCAAGGCCTGCGCAGAGGCCTGCAGCCAGACCTTGAGCTGCTGTACGTCGGCGCGATGTTCCACGACATCGGGTTGACCGACGGCTACCGCACGTCATCACAATTGCGCTTCGAGGTCGACGGCGCCAACGCCGCACGGGACTTCCTGTTGCAGCGCGGGGTCGACGAGGCCGCCGCGCGCAAGGTGTGGCTGGGCATCGCACTGCACACCACGCCGGGGGTGCCCGAGTTCCTCGAGCCTGAGATCGCCCTGGTGACAGCCGGCGTCGAAACCGATGTGCTCGGGATCGGCCTCGACAACCTGACACCGGACGATCTGAGTGCCGTCACCGCGGCGAATCCGCGGCCCGACTTCAAGAACCGCATCCTGCAGGCATTCACCGACGGGGTACAGCAGCGTCCCGGGTCGACCTTCGGCACCGTCAACGCCGACGTGCTGGCCCACTTCGACGACACTTTCGTGCGGGAAGACTTCGTCGAGGTGATCCTCGCCAACAAGTGGCCGGAATAGCCTGCCACACAGGCAGACCCCGGCCGATCAGCTGGAGGCGGTGCGGCGTTCGGCGAGTTCCCGCAGGGGTTCCGGCAGGGCAGGAGCCTGCAGGATCGCGGGCAGATGCTCTGGCTCAAGGGTCAGTGCCCGGAACACGAAGCCGACGGTGATGTCATGGTCGGGCCGATCGGTCACCACGATCTCGTCGCCGGCAGATACCGGTCCAGGCGTGACCAGCCGCAGATACGCACCCGGGATCGCCGTCCTGGTAAAGGTTTTCACCCATCCGTTGATCTGCAGCCAGTTTGCGAACGTCCGGCAGGGGATGCGGGGCCGGGACACCTCGAGCTCGAGCCCGTGAGAACCGACCCGCCACCTTTCACCGATGACGGCGTTGGTGACATCGACGCCCGCGGTCGTCAGGTTCTCGCCGAACACACCGTTGGCGATCTCCCGGTCCAGCTCGGTCTGCCAGCTGTCGAGGTCCTCGCGGGCGTAGGCGTACACCGCCTGATCGTCGCCGCCGTGGAACTGTTGGTCGCCGATCGTGTCGCCGACGAGCCCGCTGCCGAGTCCGCCGTGCATCGGGCCGGGCGCGCGTACCGCGACCGCCCCGTCGACCGGACGCTTGTCGATGCCGGTGACTGCGCGGCCCTCGGCCGTGTTGGGTCGTGGATGGGCCACGTTGACCGTCAGTACCTGCGCCATGTCGCCCAGCGTATCGGCTTAGAAAAGCGGTGTCGCAACGCCATTCGGTGCCGGCGGTGAGGGCGGTACCGGCAGGCACAGCCCGGTCGCGGTGTCGAGCTGTCGGCCCGGTATGCAGAAAGGCGAACAACCGTTGGTGACGCCGGTTTCCCCGGGCGGGCAGGCCGAGCTCGGGGCCGGCGTCACGATCGTGGCCACCGCCATCGACCCGGCCGACAGCACCGCGGCCGACACCACGGTGAACACCCTGCGCCACACTGCGCTCGTCATTGATTGTCTCCTCATGAGCTGCACCTCTTTCGGACCTACGGGCGCAGTCTAAGCCGCGGGTTGTCTGCCTACGCCCGGTTCGGTCCGCTAGCGTCACGTGGTTGTGCAGACCCTCATCGACTTCGACCGTGCGCCGGTTTTCGCCATCCCGACCATCGAGCCGGTCGGTGGGCTCACTGTTCGCGAGGGAATGCTGATCGAAGGCCCGCAGGGGTGGGGGGAGTTCAGCCCGCTGCCGCACGAGGCCGCGCTGGGCCGCTGGCTCACGTCAGCCACCGAGCCGGGAACCGTCGGCTGGCCCGATCCGGTGCGTGGCCGAGTTCCCATCGCGATCACGATTCCTGCCGTGGACGCCGTACGGGCGCGTGAGATTGCCGCCGCATCGGGTTGTCGGACCGCGGCGGTAGAAGTGGGTGTCGGGGGATTGGCCGAGGACCTTGAGCGGGTCCGTGCCGTGCGCGACGGGCTCGGGGCGGGCGGTGTCCTGCGGTGCGACGCCAAGGGCCGGTGGGATCCGGACACCGCGGTCGCCGCCATCGGTGCACTCGATCGGGTGGCCGGTGGATTGGAGTTCGTCACCCAGCCGTGCCCTACGGTCGACGAGTTGGCGCAGGTCAGGAGAAGGGTCGAGGTGCCTGTCGCGGTCGGCGAGTCGATCCGCGAATCCGACGATCCGATGGGCCTACGCCTGGGCGAGGCCGCCGACATCGCCGTGCTCGCCACCGGTCCGCTGGGTGGGGCCAGGCGCGCGTTGCGGGTTGCCGAGTCGTGCGGGTTGCCGTGTGTGGTCACCTCAACGCTGGAGACGACGATCGGACTCGGGGCGGGGCTCGCGCTGGCGGGAGCGTTACCCGAGTTGGCGTTCGCGTGTGAATTGGGAACCAGGGGATTCCTCGCCGGCGATGTCGTCGCGGATTCGCGGTCTCTGGTCACTGTCGATGGCTACCTGCCGGTGGCGCCGATGCCGCCCGCGCCGCAGCCCGACCGACTTGAGCGGTACGCGGTCACCGACCCGGCCCGGCTGGCGTGGTGGCGCGAGCGCCTGCAGGGTGCCATTTCCGCATCGTGAACTGCTCTGATGTCACCTCGGGTGGTTTGCCGCGGGTCTGGGATCAGCAACCTCCGCCGAACAGATTCAAGTAGCGCACTACGCATGTGTGCGGCGTGGCGGCGACTCGAGAATCGACGTGGTCAGCTACCGCTGGCGGGAAGATCCAACGGAGGATGCCATGTCGTTGTTCGCCAAGCTGTCGGAACTCCGGGCCGTACGGACCCAGGACTCCGCGGGGACCGACGAGCTCAGTATCAGCAGGGCTGACGGGTTTCAGTTCAAGGCTGTGTCGATGTGCCAGGGGGATGTGGTGGATCTGGACCGACTGCTGCCGTTCGACGGCCAGTTGGAGATCGTGTTGAGGGAGGTGGACGTGCGTACCGACGAGATGCAGGACGTGGGCTCGATATTCATCCGCTCGGACGAGTTGGGTCGGGGCGAGCTCACCCAGCAGTTCAGCGGCGCGGGCGCACTCTACGACCTCACGTACAAGGTGATCTGACGACTCAGTCCTGAACGTCAGTCCTGAACGGCCTTGGCGATCGCCACGCATCGCGTCAGCTCGTCGATGTCGGGTTCCGGTGTTTCGGTCAGCTCCCACATCGCGTTCTGCATCACCCGCACGATGACCCAGGCCCGGGCCCTGTCGGCATCCAGGCCGGCGGCGTCGACCAGGGCCGACAGCCGGCGCCGGACCCCGTCGCGAACGTAACCCGCCAGCTCGTCCCACCGGTTCCACAGCATCGGCGCGATGTCGTAGTGCGGATCGCCGTTCATCGGCTTGGGATCGATCACCAGCCATGGCGCGCGGTCGGCGGCCAGGACGTTCTCGTAGTGCAGATCACCGTGGATCAGGGTGCCGGTGGCCACGGGATCCGCGGCCAGCTCCTTGCCGAGGGTGATCGCCTGTTCCACGAGTCGTCGTGGAACAGGGGCGTTGCGGGGGAGACGTGCCAGGTCAGCTGTCGACCGGGACGTGTAGTCGGCCAGCGACCGCAGCTGCGGCAGAGCCGGTACATGGATCCGGTCGTAGATCCCGGCGACGACCTCACACGCCTCAATATCCCAGAGCTCATTGAGATTTCGGTGGTGCAATCGCTCCAGCAGCATCGTCCGCCGGTGCGGATCGGCCCGCAGTAACCGGACCGCTCCGGCTCCCGCCCATCGTCGTAACGCGAGGTGTTCGTGTTCGGACTCGTCATCCGGGAACGCGGCCTTGAGGACTGCGGGCACACCCTCGTCGGTGCGTACCGGTAGGACGATCGAGCAGTAGCCGTGATCGGCGGGCCCGTCGGCGTGCAGGCCCCATTCGTCGAACTGGGCCCGGATCAGTCGTGGCAGGCCATCGACCCATGATTGCCAGTGAGGTCCCCGCCTGCCCATCGCGCGCACCGGCTCGGGCAGATCGATCATCACCACCATCGTCGCACCCCGGCCCGCCCGCGCCGCATCCGGTTTTGACAGACTGTGCCCCATGGCACAGATCACCTTCAAAGGAAACCCCATCAACACGGTCGGCGACCTGCCGGCAGTCGGTAGCTCCGCCCCGAGCTTCTCGGTCACCGGTACCGATCTCGGCGCCGTCACCAACGACCAGTTCGCGGGCAAGTCGGTGCTGCTGAACATCTTCCCGTCGGTGGACACCGGGATTTGCGCCGCCAGCGTGCGCACCTTCAACGAACGGGCCGCTGCCGCCGGTGCCACGGTCTTGTGCGTCTCGAAGGACCTCCCGTTCGCGCTGAGCCGTTTCTGCGGAGCCGAGGGCATCGAGAACGTCATCACCGCGTCGGCTTTCCGGGACAGCTTCGGTGAGGATTACGGAGTCACCATGTCCGACGGCCCGATGGCCGGTCTGCTGGGACGTGCCGTCGTCGTCATCGGCGCCGACGGCAAGGTGGCCTACACCGAGCTGGTGCCCGAGATCGTTCAGGAACCCGACTACGACGCCGCGCTGGCCGCACTCTGATCGTCGTCACCACTCCTCACCGGCGCGCCCCGCGCCGGTGAGGAACCGGCCGGCGCTCAGATCGGCCACTGCTCGCGGCGATATGCCGCGTCGAAGAACATCCATTCGTATTTCGCGGTGACCTCGAAATGGGCTCGTGCGGCGGCTTCGTCCGCCCCGCCCAGTGTCGGTCCCAGCCGATCGGTCAGCTCGAGCACCTCGGCAACCGTGGCGGCGAACTCGTCGCCCCCGTAGCTGTCGATCCAACGCTGATAGCGCCGATCGGGCGAACCGCGTTCCAGCAACGCCGCCCCGACCCGGGCGTAGATCCAGTAACAGGGCAGGACCGCCGCCAACCCCTCGGCGAAGGTGCCGCTGTAGGCAGCGGCCAGCAGATAACTCGTGTAGGCGCGTGTGGTCGGGGCGATCGGCGTCGCGTTCAACGCCTCGATGTCCAGGCCCAGTTCGGGAAGCAGCTCGCTGTGTAGGCCCAACTCGACATCGAAGACCTCGGCGGCGTGCCGGGAGAACATCGCGGTCTCCGCCAGCGTGGGGGCTTTGGCGGCGACGATGGCCAACGCGCGGGCATAGTCGCGCAGATAGTGGACGTCCTGTGCCACGTAGTGGGCGAACGCCGCGTCGTCCAGGCTGCCGTCGGTCAGGCCGGTCAGGAACGGGTGAGCGAGGATCGCGGTGAATGTCGGCTCGATCGGTTCCCAGAGCCGGGAAGACCAGGATTGAGGATGCGCGTCGGAATGCATGCCACCATGGTGTCAGGTCATCCGCAAACGTGGTGAGCCCTCTCGGCCAGCCTGCCCCACAACGTTTTTCGCCCCGGACGAAGTCAAACCGGATCTCCCACCGATACTTTGCCGAGCGGGAGGGCAGTCACCCCGGCGCGCGGCGCACGAGGCGGTGCCGAGGCCACCTGCACAACGGCTGCCCAAGGCCGTTCCGGTAACTGTTGGGTCACGGTCCTGCATCTGATCGAGTCTGTGCCCCAATCTAATTGGGCAAACCGATCATCGAGCGGTACAAATGGTTGACCCGGCTGACAGCGACCAGCGGCCGGCGTCGCCTTCCGGTGGTCGAGAGAGTTGATGTTCGATGAGACGTACCTTTGCCCTGCTGTTCGGTCTGGCATTCCTGGTAGCGGCTCCCGGACTGGCCGGCGCCGCGCCGATCGAACGCCCGACCGGCAACCAACGCTATGTCGATCTGGTGATCGCCCGCGCGATGTCACAGCGCGGTGTGCCCTTCAGCTACGGCGGTGGCGATGTGAACGGGCCGACCCGTGGTGTCGCCCGCTCCCTGCCCGCCGCGGGCCTGGCTCCTGCCACCCCGCCGCTTGCGGGCGGCGGTCTGACACCGGGCCTGTCGACGCCCGTGGTGACCGCTCCCGTCGCTCCGGTTCTGACCCCGGGACTCGGCTTGGCGCCCGACCCGTCGGCAAATGTGGTCGGGTTCGATGCCTCCGGTCTGATCGTGTACGCCTTCGGCGGAGTCGGGGTGAAGATGCCGCGGTCATCCGGCGAGCAGTACAAGGTCGGGCAGAAGGTGCTTCCGGCGCAGGCATTGCCCGGTGACCTGATCTTCTACGGTCCTGAGGGCACCCAGAGTGTGGCGCTCTATCTCGGCAACAACCAGATGATCCAGGGCACCGAGCCCGCCGTAGCGGTCACGCCGGTGCGCGCGCAGGGGATGACGCCCTATCTGGTCCGCATCATCGCCTGACACCTGAGATCTTGTGCGTCCGAGGCGGCTCAACCCTCCGTAGGCTCTGAGCTGACGACGAGGAAGGCGCACAGCATTGACTGACCAGACACCTGCGACCACGCGGACCGTATTTCCCGGTATCAGTTCCCGTGCCTGGGAGCATCCAGCGGACCGGACCGCGCTGACCGCCCTGCGTCGGCTCAAGGGATTCGATCAGGTCCTCAAGGTGCTGTCGGGGATGTTGCGCGAACGCAAGCACCGGCTGCTGTACCTGGCCAGTTCGGCGCGGGTGGGTCCGCGGCAGTTCGCCGACCTCGACGCGTTGCTCGACGAATGCGTGCAGGTGCTCGACGCTCCGGTACGCCCGGAGATGTTCATCATCCAGTCGCCGGAAGCCAATGCGTACTGCATCGGCATGGAGGACCCGTTCATCGTCATCACCTCGGGCATGTACGAGCTGATGACACATGACGAGATGCGTTTCGTGATCGGTCACGAGCTCGGGCATGCGCTCAGCGGCCATGCCGTCTACCGCACGATGCTCCATCACCTGCTGCGGTTGGCCTCGTCGTTCGGCTTCATCCCGATCGGTGGCTGGGCGCTGCGGGCGATCGTCGCGGCCTTGCAGGAATGGCAACGCAAATCCGAACTTTCGGGGGACCGTGCCGGCCTGCTGTGCGGACAGGACTTCGACATGGCGATTCGGGTCGAGTTGAAGCTGGCGGCCGGCCGGCACCTCGACAAGCTCGACTCGCAGGCGTTCCTCGCCCAGGCCCGTGACTATGACGCGACCGGCGACATGCGCGACGGGGTGCTCAAACTGCTCAACCTGGAGATGCAGACGCATCCGTTCTCGGTGCTCCGGGCGGCGGCACTGACCAAGTGGGTCGATACCGGCGGATACGGCGCGATCATGGCAGGCAACTATCCGCTGCGGTCCGAGGATGGGAACGCGAGTTGGGCTGATGACGTCAGCGCGGCGGCACGCCATTACAAGGACGGTTTCGACCAGTCCAACGACCCGCTGATCCGGGGCATCCGGGACGGCTTGGGCGGCGTGGTCGACGGAGTGGGGCAGGCCGCGACGAGCGCGGCAGACTCGATGGGTCGCAAGATCTCCGAGTGGCGCCGCAATACCCGGCCGAGTGACGAGCAGTCGAGCGGTGGGTAGTTGCCGTCGGAGCAACGGTAAGCCCCTAGACTAGGCGCTCGTGGGCATCCTGTTTGGCTTCGCGCCGTGGATCATCTATTGGGTTCTCGTCGGCAACGTGCCGTTTCTGGTCGCCGTGCTGGTGGCGCTGGCCGCTGCCATCGCGACATTCACGATCAGCCGGGTCTCCGGGGCACCTGGGCGGACCCTGGAGATCGGTGCACTTGCCACCTTCGTCGTGTTGACGATCTTGACCCTGGTGCTGAGCCAGGACGTCATGGAGCGCTGGATGCAGCCACTCAGCAATGCGGGGATCTTCCTGGTGGCGCTGATCGGACTGCTCATCGGCAAGCCGTTCGTACTGGAATTCGCGGCGGCAGGTCAACCCCCTGGAGTCGTGGAAAGCGATCTGTTCCAACAGATCGTGAAGATCCTGACCTGGATCTGGGTGGGTGCGTTCGCCGGAATGACGGTGTCCTCGTCGATCCCGCCGATCGTGCAGGGCGACGCAACGATCCTGGACACCAGGACACCGCTGTCGTTCATCTGCTACTGGGTCATCCCGTTCACGCTGCTCGGGCTGGCGGCACTGGCCTCGCGGGTCCTGCCCGACCGGATGACGGCGGGAATGAACGACATCGTGCGCAAAACCACCTTCGTGGCGTTCTCCGAGGCCGAGATCGACCAGCTCTACTACCTGGCTCAGGAGCACGCCAATCGCGAGGTCGGCGCCGGGCAGGAAGCCTACGACGTCCGGGTCGGTGGATCGGCGACGCCGTTGGTGGGCGATGAATCCCGCATGTCGTGGCCCTCGACGTACAAGGTGCGCGACCGCAAGAGGTAGTACCTCAGCGGTCCGGCATCATCCCCAGCAGTCCGAACATCATCACGAGCCCCGGCAGCAGGTTGGTCACCTGGTGCGCGATGATGCCGCCCCACAAGCTTCCGGAGTAGAGCCGCGCCAACGCAATTGGGATGGCGACCACGAGCAGCAGCGGGACCCGTTCGGGTTCCAGGTGGGCCAGCGCGAACACCAGGGTGGACGCGATTACCGCGACGATGCGTCCCCAACGTTGCTCGAGCGCACCCCACAGCAGTCCGCGGTACACCACCTCTTCGCAGATCGGTGCGATGAAGGCGACCAGGATCAGGACGGCCACCGCCAGCGGCCAGCCGGTCCGAACGCCCTCGTACACGCCGCCGACCGCGGAGGTCGCGTCAGGTCCGACGATCGCCTGGTACAGCAACGCGGCGGGCAGTGTGACGAACAGGCCGCCGATGCCGAACGCCAACCCGAGACCGGCGGCACGCCAGGACCAATGCCATCGAAAGTCGATGCGGGGGCCGTTGCCGCGCCATTTCGCGATGGCAACGGCGAGAGTCGCGGCGACGAGTGTCGGTACCCCGATCGCCAGGGTGATCAACCAGGGCGGCGGCGGGCCCGGGGGCGCGAAGATACCGAACGCGGCCGAGATCAGCAGATAGACGGCCTCGACGGCGATGAAGGCGCCGAGGCCCCAGCGATGTGCGATCACTTGGTTCCGAAGATGCGGTCACCCGCGTCGCCGACGCCGGGGACGATGTAGCCCTGCTCGTCGAGTTCCCGGTCCAGTGCCGCGGCGTAGATGGGCACGTCCGGATGTGCCTGGTGCATCGTGGCGACGCCTTCCGGACAGGTCAGCAGACAGACGAACTTGATGGATTTGGGCCCGTATTCCTTGATGCGGTCGATCGCCGCGACCGCCGAATTGCCCGTGGCCAGCATCGGATCGACGACCACCACGTCGCGTTCCTGCAGATCACCGGGCAGCTTGAAGTAATACTCCACGGCCACGCGGGTCTTGGGATCCCGGTAGAGGCCGATATGGCCGACGCGGGCGTTGGGCATCACGCTGAGCATGCCGTCCAGGATGCCGCTGCCGGCCCGCAGAATGGACACGAATACCAGTTTCTTGCCGTCGATCACGGCTCCTGTCGTGGATTCCAGGGGCGTCTCGATGTCGATGTCGTGAACCGGGATGTCACGCAGCACCTCGTAGCTCATCAGCATCGAGATCTCGTTCAGCAACTGGCGAAATCCTTTGGTGGACACGTCCTTCTGCCGCATCAGGGTCAGCTTGTGTTGCACCAGCGGATGATCGATGACGTGCAGGTTGCCCATGTCGTCGCTCCTTAGAAGACCGTGCCGTCACTGATGATGGACAACGGCGGTGCGCCGTCGCGCAGGCGTGCAGCCAGTGCTCGGCCCGTCGCCCAGGTTCCGCCCTCCAGCACACACGCCAGCGGCAGCCGTGGGGCGCCGAGATGGTCACGGATGAGCGGTGCGAGCTCATCGAGCAGCGCGACGGTCAGTGCCCGCCATTCGACGACGAGTTCGTCGTCCACCGCCCAGTCCTTCTCGGCGAGCGCGGCATCACGTAGCCGCAGCACTCCGGTATCCAGCAGCAGACCGCCGTTCCGGTACTCGGGCAGGCCGGTGAGGGCATCGAGTTCGGTGACGGCGACGCCGGCCCGTTCGAACGGTTCCAGCAGGGAGTAGGTCAGCCACTGGGACAGTTTGTGAAACGGCATCCAGCCGCGTGACAGACCGGGGCCCGGCGCCGCCTGATGCCGCCAGCAGTCACCGAGTGGTTGACCGCCGATGGTGTTGTCGGTGAGCCACACTCCCGACAGTGCGTCCAAGACCGTCGAGAGTAGGTCGTGGGCCGTGACCGTCGGGCCGGTCATCATGTCGAACAATCCGCCGGGACGGCCGTCCGGTCCGAATACATCAGGGCGAGCGGCCAATTGGGTGCCCAGGCGGCGCAGCAGCTGCACCCGACCAGTGAGGCCGAGCAACGGATTTCCGAGGTCCGACTGAAATGCGGCCGCCAGGCTTTCGTCCTCGAGGCCTCGCAGTGCGTCGGCATCTGCCCGCAGCGGATCGTCTCCGTCGCTGGAGAACAAGCCACCACAGAAGGCGTGCCAGCTCGCGACCCCCAGCCCCTCGGAGCGGTTCAGACGAAGGCCGGTACCGGGTTCGGTGTAGTGCCAATCAGGTCCGGCGCCGGCGTCGAGCAACACGCTCACCACCGCCAGGTCGATCATCGATCGAGCACGCGACGCGTCATCCGAACCGGCTGTGCGCGAGTCCAACTCGGACCGGCGATCCACCCCTCCGGCCTCGAAATGTCGCCACCTGCCGTGGTAAGGGATGGCGAGTGTCGGGTAGCGGCTGCGGGTGACGTCCGCGACCTCGGCGGCTGCCCGGTCCAGAGCATCGTCATCCACCAGGAACCAGGCGGAGTTGCCGACCCGGGCCCGCTGCAGAAGGTGCTGTGCCCGTTCGCGGATCGCGGTGGTCGTGCGCAGCGTGGCGACTGCGGCTGCGCCGTCCGGGGTCGTGGTCATGGCGTGAGTCCGCGGCCTTTGGCGATCTTGAGTTCGTCGGCGCCGGGTACCGGGCCGGGGGTGAAGTATCCGGCGGCCATCTTGGCGTCGATCTCCACCCGGGCGTCGGCCGGGATCAGATCGTCGGGGATGTTGACACGCTCGCCGACCTCGATCCCGGAACCGGTGATGGCGTCGTATTTCATGTTGCTCATCGACACCAGGCGGTGGATCTTGCGGATTCCCAGCCAGTGCAGGACGTCGGGCATGAGCTCCTGGAACCGCATATCCTGCACCCCCGCTACGCATTCGGTGCGGGCGAAGTACTGGTCGGCGGTGTCGCCGCCGTCCTGGCGCTTGCGTGCGTTGTAGACCAGGAATTTCGTCACCTCACCGAGTGCGCGGCCCTCCTTGCGGGAATAGGCGACCAACCCGACCCCGCCACGCTGGGCGCCGGCGATACATTCCTCGATGGCGTGCGTGAGATAGGGCCGGCACGTGCAGATGTCGGAGCCGAAGACGTCCGAACCGTTGCACTCGTCGTGCACCCGGGCAGTCAGCTCCACGGTCGGATCGGCCAAATCGTATGGGGCCCCGAAGATGTACACGGTCTGTCCGCCGATCGGCGGCAGGAACACCTCGAGGTCGCCGCGGGTCACGAGTTCGGGGTACATGCCTCCGGTCTCCTCGAACAGCACCCGGCGCAGGGCGGTCTCGGTGCAGCCGAACCTGGCAGCGACACCGGGCAGGAACCACACCGGCTCGATAGCTGCCTTCGTCACCAGGGCCGCACCGTTTTCCAGGAGTATCTGGCCGTCGGGATGCAGTCGGCCTGCGGCGATGGCGGTGGCGACCTCCGGCACCATCACATGGGCCTTGGTCACCGCGACGGTCGGCCGGATGTCATAGCCTGCGCCCAGTTCAGCGGCGAACGCGTCGGCGACCATCGCGCCCCATGGGTCCAGGCTGACGATCGTCTCGGGGTGGCTCCACTGGAGGTACGGCCCGATCGCATCGGTGGGAGAGGTATTGGTGAGATCGGCACGGTGCTCCGGGGAGAGGGCGCCGGCGGCGACGGCCAGAGCCCGGTACACGCTGTAGGAGCCACTGTGGGTGCCGATCACGTTGCGGTGCGCGCGGGTGGTGGTGGTACCGATCACCGGACCACGCTCCGCGGCGGTCGGCGCACCCCAGTGAATGGTCGGGGTACCTGCGACAGCACTGTGGGACGTCAACCGGATATGCCTGGCTTTCGTCGGCTCCGTGGATGCACCACTTGATTCGACGACCATGTCCGGTGCCCCTTCCTCCGTGCCCGCGCCCGGTGAGACGTTCCAGTCAACTCCGATTCGGCAGGTTCTGCATGCGGTGTGCCCGTACGGTCGGTTGGGTGCGGTGGATCGTGGATGCGATGAACGTGATCGGGTCCAAGCCAGACGGTTGGTGGAAGGATCGCCACGGTGCGATGGCCGGTCTGGTGGAGCAGCTCGAGCGCTGGGCTTCGGCCGAGAACCTGCCTGTGACGGTGGTGTTCGAGGGGCCGTCGGCGTCGACGATCGAGTCGGCGGTCGTCGAGGTGACGCACGCTCCACGGGCGCACGCGAACTCGGCGGACGACGAGATCGTGCGGTTGGTTCAGGCGGATTCGCGACCCGGCGAGATCACCGTGGTGACATCGGATGGCGGGCTGGCCTCGAGGGTCCGCGACGCGGGCGCGCTGGTGCAGCCCGCAGCCGGATTTCGCGAGCTGATCGACCGATTCTGACCCTGCGGGCACGTCGGTGCACTACCGTCACGGCATGCTCGACGATGCGGTCAGCATCAGCGGTGTCGACCTGACCGATCCGGCGGTCTACGAGGCGGGTGTGCCGTTCGCGGCATTCCGGGAACTTCGGCGCCGGGCACCGGTCGCCTGGCATCCGTACTCGGACGGGGCAGGCTTCTGGGCACTCACCGGATACGACGAGGTGCACGCGGTGTCGCGGGACAGCGCGACGTGGTCATCGCATCGGACCGGAGTGCTCTTCGACGTTCCGCTACCGGAGAATTCGTATCATCTCGACCTCATGATGCTGACCATGGATCCGCCGCGGCACAGCGCACTGCGGACGCTCGTCAGCAAGGGTTTCACCCCACGACATGTGGCCAAGCTGCGTGAGCGGCTGGGCTGCCTGGCA
The DNA here is from genome assembly GCF_058536225.1 of Mycolicibacterium arcueilense. NCBI lineage: Bacteria > Bacillati > Actinomycetota > Actinomycetes > Mycobacteriales > Mycobacteriaceae > Mycobacterium > Mycolicibacterium arcueilense. Next base: position 45,011 of record NZ_JBZTYL010000033.1, on the reverse strand, counting down.
ACCGAGATCGTCGACGGGGTGCTGGCCCGGGGCGAGTGTGAATTCGTGTCCGACATCGCCGGCGCGTTGCCGTCGTATGTGATCGCCGAACTGCTGGGCATCTCTCACGAGGACGGTCGCCGCCTGTATCACCTCACCGAGGTCATGAACTCGGAGCACGTGGGCGAAGCGACGGACACGGTGATGCAAGCGCAGATCGAGATGTTCGAGTACGCGTCGGCACTGGCGCAACGCAAGCGTGCAGAACCGGGCGATGACATCGCGACCGCGCTGCTCGATGCCGAGGTGGACGGTCGGCACCTCACTGACCTCGAGTTCAACATGTTCTTCCTGTTGATGCTCAATGCCGGGGGAGACACCACCCGAAACCTGGTGTCGGCGGGCACCTTGGCTCTACTGGAGCACCCGGACGAACTCGCTCGACTGGCGGCCGACCCCGGGCTGCTGTCCACGGCGGTCGAGGAGATGCTCCGGTATGTCAGTCCGGTGACCGCTTTCACCCGTACGGCAACGAAAGACACTGAACTGCACGGTGTTCGCATCGCCGAAGGGGAGCGTGTGGCGATGTTCTTCCCGTCGGCCAATCGCGACGAGACGCAGTTCGTCGATCCCGACCGATTCGACATCGGCCGAAACCCGAATCCACACCTGGCCTTCGGTGGCGGTGGGACGCATTTCTGCCTCGGCGCGAACCTGGCCAGGGTGGAGGCGGCAGCCATTTTTCCCGAGATCCTGTACCGGATGAAGGATCTTGAGGTCATCGGGCCGGTGGAGCGGGTGCGTTCGAATCTGATGAACGGTATCCACTCGATGCCAGTCCGGTTCAGCGCGGCATGATCAGCTCGCGGTCCGGCCCGGCGGCTGAAGGCGGATCGTCGCGATTTCCTCGTCGATGATCAACTGTCGCAAGGTTTTCCGGTCGAATTTTCCGCTGGACAGGGTGGGGATCCGTTCGCTCTCGGTCAGCGCCCAGCGGGTAGGCACCTTGTAGGCGGACAATTGTTCGCGAGCATAGGTGGCCAGGTCCGCCAGATCGAGGTCCGTGGTCGGCACCACGACCGCGCAGACCTCCTCCCCGCGCTGCGGGTCGTCGGTGCCGACGACCACACACTGCGCCACGCCGGCAGACTCGGCGATGACGGCCTCGACCTCCAACGGTGAGACGTTGGCCCCGGCGGCCTTGATCAGATCGGTGGTGCGTCCGACGTAGAACAGTCGGGGGTCGCCGTCGCGCCGGTACACCTTGTCGCCGGTGTGGTACCAGCCGTCGGTGTCGAAGGTGTCCGACCGTTCGCGCTTGTTGTACCCGGCCATCACCCCGATACCTCGGACCAGCAGTTCGCCGGTCTCCCCGGATGCGACCGGGGACCCGTCTTCGTCGACGATGGCCATGTCGGTGAAGGCGAACCCGCCCGCCGTCTCGGACATGGTGCGGTGCACCGGAAATCCGTCGGGCACGTCGGTCATGGCGATGTCGAGTGGGCCGTCGCGCAGCATCGGTGCACTGCTCAGGTCGCGGTCGGTGAACGACGGGTGCTCACGCAGCCGCTGGGTGAATGCCGGCCAGCCCACGATGCCGGTGATCCGTTCCCGCTCGGCAAGATCCAGAGCGGTCTCCGGGTCGAGTTTCGGCATCACCACCAGGGTGACCGGTTCGTGCAGGGCGCCGGTGACGGCGAGCAGTCCGCCGATCCAGAAGAACGGCATGGCGCACAGGATGCGGGACTGGTCTTGTGTTCGGGTGATCGCCCGGATGGCCGCCGGCCACGTCGAGGTTTGACGCACCAGGGTCCCGTGGGTGTGCAGGACCCCTTTGGGATCTGCGGTGGATCCCGACGTGTGCACCATGATGGCGAGGTCGGCGGGGGAGACCTCGGCCTCCGCGGCATCGAGAACCCCGACCGGTACGACGTCGGCGGCCTCGTCACACCCGGGTGATGCCCACGGCCGGTTGGCGGTACCGATCAGCGCGATGCGGCGCAGGTACGGGGCGGCGCGCAGGGCCAGCCGGCTCGTGGAGTGGTCTGCCAGTTCGGGCAGCGCTGCTTCCAGCCGGTCGGCGACATCGATGTTCAGCACCGCGGCGGGGGCGATGAGCAGACCGATATCAGCCAGGCGCAACACCTTTGCGATCTCGGCGGGGGTGTACAGCGTGCTCAGCGGCACCGCCACCGCCCCGATCCTCGACACCGCGAGCCACCACGTCACCCACTCGGCGCCGTTGGGGAAGAACAGGCCCACGCGGCTACCCTTGCCGACCCCTTGGTGCAGCAGCCACCGCGCCAGCCGTGCGGAGCGTTGGTCGGCCTCGAGGTAGGTCAGCCGTTCGGTGGGGGTGACCAGGTAGGCGGACTCACCGAACTCGGCGACACTGTGCCGTAGCAGAGCGGGGAGGGTCAGCGGGGGTTGCTTCACCCGCCCATCTTCTCCAATGGCCGGCGCGGGTCTGCCCGGGGTGGGTCAGTCACTGCCGCAAGCGCAGCCGTCACGTGGCGGGCGCGGATCGTGGGGGTCCTCGGGGTCCGGGTCGCCGAACCACCGCGACGGCTGATGGTCGGGATAGGTGTCGTGCCAGGACCACCACTCGTAGGCCTTGGTCTGCGGGTATCCCGGTGGGGAATCCTCCCAGGTCTCCTGCCGGCCGAGTGCGGTCATGTCCAGGAAGTTCCACGTGTTGACGAAGGCCTCGTCGCCCCGGTTGTCGATGAAATAGGTGCGGAATATCCGGTCACCGTCGCGGATGAACGCGTTGGTGCCGTGCCACTCGTCGACGCCGAAGTCCACGTCGAACTCCGCGCCGGGCCTGGGAACCATGGTGTACCAGGGATGACTCCACCCCATTCGCGCCTTGATCCGGGCGATGTCGGTCTGGGACCCGCGCGAGGCGTAGACCAAAGTGGTGTCGCGGGCGTTGAGATGGGCCAGGTTGCCGATGTGGTCGGCCATCAACGAGCAGCCGACGCAACCGTGTTCCGGCCAATCGTCCACACCCGGATCGAGGAACGCCCGGTACACGATCAGCTGACGTCGCCCGGCGAACAGATCGAGCAGGGTGGCACTGCCCTCGGGGCCTTCGAACGCGTAGTCCTGGTCCACCGGTGTCCAGGGCATGCGTCGGCGCAGCGCCGCGAGCCTGTCCCGTGCGCGGGTGAATTCTTTTTCCTTGACCAGCATTTCGTCGAGTGCGGCCTGCCAATCGGCGGCCGGCACGATCGGTGGATTCTTCATGGTGGCTCCCGTCGTCAGTCCGTTGCAACGCTCTTCAATCGTTCAACAAATCAGTTGAATAACGTTCCTCGAGGTAACCACGGCCCGCGGCTATAGTCAACAAGGTGGTTGAAGATCAAGTTCTGGACCGCGCCTATTCGGCTCTGGCCGACTCGACCCGGCGCCGGTTGCTGGAGGCCCTGCGTGAGGGTGAGACACGCATCAGCGACCTCGCCGCCCCGTTGCCGATGACCTTCGCCGGTGTCTCGCGCCATATCGGGGTATTGGAGGCCGCGGGTCTGGTACAGCGCGAGATCCGAGGTCGAGAGCACTGGGTCTCACTCAAACAGGACGGGTTGACCACGGCTCAGCAGTGGATGACCGAGCAGACGGACTTCTGGTCGAGCCGCGCGGATGCCCTGGCCGAACGGTTGCGGCGGAAGGCGCAGTCCCGATGACCGACGCGCCAACGGTCCGCGTGCGGCGGCTGATGCCCGCGGCGCCCGATGTGGTGTTCGACGAATGGCTCGATCCCGAGTCGCTGCGGGAGTGGATGTGCCCGCGGCCGGTGTACTGCGTCGAAGTGGCGGTCGAGCCTCGGGTCGGTGGGCTCGTGCGGTTCGATCTCGACGATTCCGGTTCCAGCGTGCTGATCACCGGACAGTTCCTGACGATCGACCGGCCCCGGGTGCTGCGGTTCACCTGGAGCAACTCGGACTGGGCGGACCCGACTGTGGTCAGCATCGTCAACGTTGAATTCGAGCCGGCCGGCGACGGGCAGACGATGATGTCGATCGAGCATTCCCTTTTGCCGCCAGAGGAATTCGACAGCTTCCACAGCGGGTGGACCCTCACATTCGAGCAACTGGCGGCCCGCCTCGAAGGTGCCTCGACCTAGACTGCGGGCATGGACAGCGGCTCTCAGATTCAGTACGAGGCCCCGGCAGGCCTGCTCCGCATCGAGGACTGCCTGGACGAAAACGGTGGCATCGTGCTGCCCCCCGGCACCACCCTGATATCGCTGATCGATCGCAACATCGCCCATGTCGGCGATCTGGTCGCCTACCGCTACCTCGACCACAGCCACGCCGAAGAGGAAGTCTTCGAGCTGACCTGGACGCAGTTGGGCGTCCGGCTGGGGGCCGTCGCAGCGCGGCTGCAGCAGGTCGCTGCACGGGGTGACCGGGTTGCCGTTCTTGCGCCGCAGGGCCTGGACTATGTCGTCGGCTTCTTCGCTGCGATCAAGGCCGGGAACATCGCGGTGCCGCTGTTCGCGCCGGAACTGCAGGGCCACGCCGAACGACTCGAAACCGCGCTGCTCGATTGCCGTCCCACCACGGTGCTCACCACCGCGTCCGCCGCCGACGCCGTAGGGGAGTTCCTCGCGAAGATGCCGGACACACTGCGACCGCGGGTCGAGCTCATCGACGAGATACCCGATTCGGCGGGGGACACCTTCACCCCGATCTCGGTCGATCCCGACGACATCTCCCACCTGCAGTACACCTCGGGCTCGACCCGCCCGCCTGTCGGCGTGGAGATCACCCATCGCGCGGTCGGCACCAACCTGTTGCAGATGATCCTGTCCATCGATCTGTTGAACCGAAACACCCACGGCCTCAGCTGGTTACCGCTCTATCACGATATGGGCCTGTCGATGATCGGGTTTCCCGCTGTCTACGGCGGGCACTCGACGCTGATGTCACCGACAGCGTTCATCCGGCGGCCCCAGAGATGGATCCGTGCGATGTCCGACGCCTCCAAACACGGCCGCGTGATCACCGCCGCACCGAACTTCGCCTACGAATGGACCGCGCAGCGCGGCGTTCCCGCCGACGGAGAGGACATCGACCTGAGCAACGTGGTGCTCATCATCGGTTCCGAACCCGTAATACCTGAGGTCATTACTTCCTTCAATGAGGTGTTCGCGCCGTACGGGCTGCCGCCGACAGCGTTCAAGCCGTCGTACGGCATCGCCGAGGCGACGCTGCTGATCTCGACGATCGCCCCGGCCGAGCAGGCGTCGGTGGTCTATTTCGACCGTGAGCAGTTGACCCTGGGGCGCGCTGTCCGCGTCAACGCCCACGCCGAGGGGGCCGTCCCACATGTGTCGTGCGGTCATCCGGCCCGCAGCTTGTGGGCGGTGATCGTCAACCCCGCGACTGCCGACGGCGCGTCCGAAGAGGTGCCCGACGGTGAGGTCGGGGAGATCTGGTTGCACGGCAACAACATTGGTAGAGGTTACTGGGCCCGTCCCGAGGAGACGAGCAAGGTGTTCGGGGTGCCGCTGCATTCCCGTCTCGCCTCCGGTAGTCACGCCGCGGGGCTGCCCGACGATGCCACCTGGCTGCGGACCGGTGACCTCGGGGTGTATTTCGAGGGGCAGTTCTATGTGACCGGGCGGATGGCCGACCTGGTGCGGATCGACGGTCGCAGTTACTACCCGCAGGACATCGAGGCAACGGTGGCCGACGCCTCGCCGTTGGTCCGCCGCGGCTACGTCACGGCCTTCACCGTGCCTACTGACGGTGACGGCGCCACATTGGTGGTGATCGCCGAACGCGCCGCCCGCACCAAACGGGCCGATCCGGAGGAAGCCAGTGAGGCCATCCGCGCGGCGGTGGCCGACCGGCACGGATTAACCGTCGCCGATCTGCGATTCCTGCCGGCAGGCGCGATTCCGAGGACCACCAGCGGCAAGCTGGCCCGGGTGGCCTGCCGCGGTGAGTATCTGGAGGGCACGTTGGGCGTGCGGTGACCGTTCGCCACGGGCATGCTGGCTGGTATGAGCAGAGACGAGATCACCGCCGCGATCGTAGAAGCCCGCCTTACCAAGGGCCTGACGTGGCAGGAGCTGGCCGACGCCATCGACAGACCCGTGGTGTGGACAGTGTCCGCCCTGCTCGGGCAACACCCGGTACCGGCCGAGTCGGGCAGGATCATCGTGGACCTACTCGGATTGGACGAGTCGGTGATTCCGGTACTGGCTGCCGTCCCGATGCGCGGTGGACTCCCGACAGCCGTGCCCACCGATCCCACCATCTACCGGTTCTACGAGGCGCTCCAGGTCTACGGCGGTGCGCTCAAGGAAGTCATCCACGAACAGTTCGGTGACGGCATCATGAGCGCCATCAACTTCAGCGTCGACGTGCAGCGCAAGCCGCATCCTGCCGGTGACCGCGTGGTGGTGACGTTCGACGGCAAGTTCCTGCCCTACGACTGGACGGCGGCCGAGCGGGTGGTCCGCTGCTAGTTTGCAGTCGTGGGCCAGTTCTCAGATTCGTGGGCGGCGCTGCGCGCCGCGGTGGCCGGGCTCGATCCCGAGGACTTCGACCAGCCGTCCGGGTGTGCCGGTTGGCTGGTTCGAGATCTGGTGTGCCACCTCGTCATTGACGCCCAGGATGTGTTGATCACCCTGGTCACCCCGACCGAGGCGGAACCGACCCGCAACGCGCTGACGTACTGGGCCGTGTCCGGCACGCCGCCCGACGGCGAGGACCCCCTGGACGCGCTGACCGTCAGACTGGCCGCGGCATACGGGGATCCGGCCCTGCTCAAGTTTCATCTCGATGACGTGGGCTCGGCCGCAGGACGGGCAGCTGGCCTTGCAGACCCGCACGCTCGGGTCGGCACGCGGGGACAGGTTCTCACCGTCGGCGACTACCTCGACGCCTACGTTCTGGAATGGACCCTGCACCACCTTGATCTGGTCGCGCATCTGACGGGGGAGCCAGGCCCACCGGCGGCGGGACTGGCCCGCTCACGCGCGATGTTGGGGGACATCACGGGCGTCCGGTTCCCCGCGGAGTTCTCCGATGACGACATCCTGCGGCTGGGGACCGGCAGGCGGGCGCCGACAGATCTGGAGCTGACCGCTCTCGGGGAGACGGCGGCACAGCTGCCGTTGATCCTGGGCTGAGCGCAGACCCTGGCCAAGCGGGCCATCGACGGTCCATGATGGCGAGACATCCCGACGGTGACGGTAAGGATTCTCATGGCCACACATCGAGCTGTTCACGTCCAGTCCGCTGGCGGCAACCTGGAACTCGTTGACGCTCAGACCCTCTCGCCCGATCGGGGACAGGTCCGGGTCGCGGTGGCCGCCTGTGGAGTCTGCGGCACCGACCGGGCCATCCTCAACGGTGGATTCCCGGGCATCGGGTGGCCGGTGACGCCGGGCCATGAGATCGCCGGCACCATCGCCGAAGTGGGCGCGGGCGTCACCGATTTCGCGGTGGGGGACCGGGTGGCGATCGGCTGGTTCGGCGGGCACTGCGGAGTCTGCATCCCGTGTCGCAAGGGCCTGTTCATCCACTGTGAGAAGGGGCAGATACCGAGCCTGCACTATCCGGGCGGATACGCGGAATCCGTGACGGTACCGGCCAACGCGCTGGCCCGCATCCCCGACGAACTGTCCTTCGCCGAGGCCGCTCCGATGGGCTGCGCCGGGGTGACGACCTACAACGCGCTCCGCCACACCCGGGCCCTGCCCGGCGACGTGGTCGCAGTCCTTGGTGTGGGTGGCCTGGGGCATCTCGGTCTGCAGTTCGCCCACGCGATGGGCTTCGAGACGGTCGCGATCGCCCGCGGCCCCGGCAAGGAAGCCGATTCCCGGGCGTTGGGCGCCCGGCACTACATCGACTCGACCGCAGGCGACGTCAGCGCAGCGCTGCTGGATCTGGGCGGCGCGGCGGTGGTCCTGGCCACGGTGGGCAATTCGCAGGCGATGGCCGAGACAGTGGGCGGACTCGCGCCCCGCGGTGAGTTGGTGGCGATCGGGGTGTCCGCCGATCCGTTGCCCATCAGCCCGGTGCAACTGATCCAGCCCGCGCTGACCATCTCCGGCCACCCGTCCGGAACCGCACGTGACGTCGAGGAGACGATGCACTTCGCGGTGTTGTCGGGCGTGCGGGCCCGGATCGAGGAGCGCCCGCTCGCTGAGGCGCCGAGCGCCTACGCCGCCATGGAGCAGGGACAGGCGCGCTACCGCATGGTCCTGACCATCTGACCGGCCGAATCCGGTTATCTCGCCCCGCCGGTCACAGTGACCGGGTAGCGTCGGGACTTCGTTTGCTGGACGACGAATCGGTGGGGGCCGGGATGGCGTGGAAGCGGATGGCGACGGTTGCCTGCAGGTTTTTCTCCGGTAGGTCACCTGGCGTTGCCCAAGAGTTCGCCCGTGATATCTACTCTGCCCCGGTGCTTTTCACGCCGGGACGGCTCAGAACAGTGGTATCCGCCGCGCTCGTCGCGCTGTTGGGATGTGCGGCGGCGCCACCGCCCGCGTGGGCTGCGCCCTTACCGTCGGCGCAGATCGACTTCGGCGGCACGATGCGCACCTACCGGCTCCACCTGCCGGCCGGGGGCACACCTTCCGGGCTGGTGGTCAATCTGCACGCGGCAGGCGCGACCGGAGCCGATCAGGCGGCGCTCACTCACTACGACGGGGTGGCCGACGCCTACGGGTTCGCCGTGGTCTACCCCGACGGCATCGATTACAGCTGGGCCGACGGCCGCGGCGCGTCGGTGCCGGACCGTCAAGGGGTCGACGATGTCGGGTTCATCTCGACCCTCGTCGATCGCCTCGTCGTCGAGAACGGCATCCCGCGCGGCCGGGTATATGCCACGGGTCTGTCGGCAGGTGGGTTCATGGCCAACCGGCTGGCGTGTGATCGCGCCGACCTGTTCGCCGCGATCGCCCCGGTGGCCGGCACGCTGGGCACGAATGTGGGTTGTAATCCCTCCAGACCCGTGTCGGTCCTGGCTACCTACGGGACGGCCGACCCGGTCGTACCGTTCAACGGCGGGCCGATGACGGGGCGGGGCGGAGGCAGCACCGTGGTGTCCGGGCCGGCGATGGTGGACCGGTGGCGCCAGATCAACGGCTGCCCGGCCCCGTCGGACGAGGTGCTGCCCAGCACCGGCGACGGCACCGAAACCCACCGCATCGCCTCCGACGGCTGTGCCGGCGGAACGTCGGTGGTGTTCATGCGGGTCGACGGGGGCGGGCACACGTGGCCTGGCGTGCCCGAGATCCTTCCCGTGCAGTCCGTCGGGGCCGCCAGCCACGCCTTCGACGCCTCGGATGCCTCGGGGCAGTTCTTCGCCTCCCACGGCAGATAGTCGCGGTTCTCCGTTTCGGGTAGTCCGCTACGCGTGTCCGCATCGCGACGGGCCGATAGTTTCTGCGGGTGCAGGCACATGAAAGTCCTTGTGTCGGCATTGAAACGGAGGAGTCGATCATGGCGATCACCTATGGCGTTCTGCGCGCACGACCGGACCGGTTCGTCAGGGAAGACGGGCAGTCAACTCCGCACCTGCAGATCCGGGCGGTTGACGACTCGGGGCAACCGTGGCGGGTCGCGGTCAACGTCGAATCGAACGACGGCAGCGAGGTCGTCTTCTGGTTGGTGGATCCACTGGTCGGGCACCCCGTCGTCAATGGACTGGCTGCGGTGGCGTCCGGCTTCTCCGTCACCCCCGGCACGTCAGCGTCCTCGTTGGACTACGTGAAGGCGCCGTTGTTCGACTTCACCCTCGGCCGGGCGCTGCCACCCAGCGGCAGTGCGAATGCCGATGACCTACAAGACCTTCTGGGTTTGTACCTGACCCAATGCCAATCCGCGGGCGGCGAACTCTACGCGTTCGGCGCGAAGTTCGACCGCAATATGCACATGCCGATCGACGCCGACTTCGGTAACACCGACGGTCTGCACGGTATTCACGACATCCACATGAATCAGGGCAATGTCGGCGCGCACGCGGGGGACAACGGGGCCTTCCACGACGGCGGACTCCTGTTGGCCTTCCCCGATCGTGTCGTCGGCATCCTGCTCGCCTTCCAGACCCAACGGGTGCCCACCGACCCGCAGGGTGACGCGGCACCGGGTGCACAGCCCCTGTCCCAGTTGGTGGGGCCGACCGCGGGCGGAGGCCAGGTGACGCCGGGCCTGGCGTATCTGGAACGGGCGCTGATCAATCCGAGCGGCCCCGACCCCGGACACGAAGCGGTGGTGATCGGCAACTACGCCACCGAGGCGGTGTCACTGCACGGTTGGCGCCTGGTCGACCGCAACGGTCGGGAGAGCAAGCTGGACGCCGACCTGGCCGGTGGTGCCTCGGCGGTCATCGTGCTCGACGGGTCAGGCGCACAGCTCGGCAACTCCGGGGGAAACCTCCTGCTGGTGGATGATCACGGCACCCAGGTGGACAGCGTCACCTACTCCCGAGGCGATGCGGCCGTCGTGGACCGCTTTGTGCGTTTCCAGCGGTAGCCGCCAGTATTCATCACGCCGCGGTAAACCCTCGCCGCGCTCCGAAGACGCCCGCTCGCGGGATCGAATACTGTTCTTTACCTGCATGATTCACGCTGCGTGGAAGCAGGCCGCAGTCAAGCATGTCCGGAGGGTGCCGGCCCGCGGCGGCGCGACCGATGGCGCCGTGGCGTTACTGTTCGGTCGTGGACTGGCACAGTTGGCACGACGACTACGACCGGCCGGATTCGGCACTCGCACATCGGCTTCGCGCGGTGCAGACCTTGATCGGGCAGGCGCTGGACGAGGCTCCGGCAGGGCCGCTGCGGGTGGTCAGCCTGTGCGCCGGGCAGGGGCGGGATCTACTCGAAGTGTTGAGCGACCATCCGCGGCGCGACGACGTGCGGGCGCGCCTGGTCGAGCTGGATCCCCGCAACGCCGAGATCGCCGCCGAAACGGTGAACCGGTTCGGGCTGACCGGGGTCGACGTGGTGACGGGCGATGCCGCTCTGATCGACCGATACCAGGACCTGATCCCCGCCGACATCGTGGTGGCCTGCGGCATTTTCGGCAACATCACCGATGAGGACATCGAGCGGACCATCGGCTTCCTGCCTCAGCTGACCAGAACCGGCGGCACGGTGCTGTGGACTCGCGGCCGCACCGTCCCGGACCGGGTTCCGTTGATCCTGAACTGGTTTGACGAGCGCAGCTTCGATCTGGTCTGGGTGTCGCAGCCGGATGTGAGTTACGGCGTCGGAGCCCACCGCTTCACCGGGTCACCCGAACCGCTGACACCGGGCGCCCAGATCTTCACCTTTGTCGGGTCCGACGTGATCCGGGCTGCCGACCGCGCTCGGTGACCTGAACCGACTGGGCAGCCCGGCTTCCACCGGCCCGCGGCGGTTCATGACTACGCTGCACACAAATGGCTGAGGAAGGATTGAACGGCAGGGACCGCTTGCGCGGCGGGCTGCGCATCGCCCTGCGGGGGCGGCGGGACCCGGCACCCGTGGCCGGCCGGCGCAGTCGCGCGTCGGCCGGGATGGGCGACGTGCACACCCGCAAGGTCCTCGACCTGACCATCCGATTGGCAGAGGTCATGCTCTCGTCGGGCTCGGGCACCGCCGACGTCGTCGCCACCGCCCAGGACGTCGCACAGGCCTACCGGCTCACCGACTGTGTCGTCGACATCACGGTGGCGACGATCATCGTCTCGGCGCTACCCACCGCGGACAGCCCGCCGGTCACGATCATGCGGGCGGTGCGCACCAGGTCGACGGACTACACCCGGCTCGCCCACCTCGACCGGCTCGTGCGGCGAATCACGTCCGGCGGTATCACGGTCGACGAGGCGCACGAGGCCATGGACGAGCTCACCGAGAGTCCACATCCGTTCCCGCGGTGGCTCGCGACCGCCGGCTGGGCGGGTTTCGCGCTGGGCATCGCAATGATGCTGGGCGGCAACTGGTTGACCTGTCTGCTGGCCAGCCTCACGGCCGCGCTGATCGACCGTGTCGGCCGCCTGCTGAATCGGATCGGCACGCCGTTCTTCTTCCAGCATGCGGTCGGGGCGGCGATCGCCACCGTGATCGCCCTGGGCGCCTACCGCTACGCCGGTCAGGGGCTCAGTGCTCTGGTCGCCACCGGGATCGTGTTGCTGCTGTCGGGCATGACCTTGGTCGGTGCCGTACAGGACGCGTTGACCGGGTACATGGTCACCGCGGTCGCGCGGCTCGGTGATGCGGTCTTTCTTTCCGCCGGGATCGTCGTCGGCATCACCGGCGCACTGCAGGCCGCCACGCTGCTCGGGTTCCAGATCGAACTGCATGTCAACACGGCCGGCACCTTCCTCACCCCGAGAGGTCCACTGCCGATCGTGTTGGCGGTTCTGGGCGCGTCGCTGGCCGGGATGTGCCTCACCATGGCCAGCTATGCGCCGCTGCGTTCGCTACCCACTGCCGGGCTCGCCGCCGGGCTGGCGGAGCTGACGCTGATCGGGCTGGGGACCGCCGGGTTCGGTCAGTGGGCGGCCACCGGGATCGCGGCGATCGGTGTCGGTTTCCTGGCCACCCTGATCTCCATTCGCCGGCAATCTCCGGCGCTGGTGACGGCGACCGCCGGCATCATGCCGATGCTGCCCGGCCTCGCGGTGTTCTGGGCGGTGTTCGCCTTCGCCGTAGACGAGAACTTCGGTGAGGGACTCGCGCACCTGCTGACCGCGGCAGCGACGGCGCTGGCACTCGGCAGCGGCGTGGTGATGGGTGAGCTGCTCGGTTCGCCGCTGCGCTACCGCGCCGGACGGATCGGTGAGTTCTTCCGTAAAGAGGGACCGCCGGGGCTGCGCCGGGCGGTGGGGCAGGTGGTCCAGTTGCAACCGGCCGACAACACGTCGGCTGCCGGCACCCCGCGCGCGGAAAGCGTCCCGTTGGAAGCGGCCCCGGCCGAGGAGCCCGAGGACGACGAGAGCGCAGAGCCCGACAACTGAGTCAGGCTGTCAGGGCGATCCGACCCCGGGCACGTCGACGCGCGCCTGCAGGATCCGTCCCGTCGAGTTGCCCGCCAACAGATCTTCGTGGCTCGTGTCGTTGACCACGAGGTAGAGCGTCCGCCCGTCGGGACCGCCCAGTGCCGGCGCCACCGCCCATCCGCGGTCGATCTCGATGCGGTGGGTGATCTCGCCGCCGGCGACGACGCGCAGGAACTCTCCGGTGTCATACGAGCCGACCCACACTCCACCCGCGGTGTCGACGCACAGTCCGTCGGGATGCCGGTCCGGGCCGAGGTCGGCGAACACAGTGGGTGCGCCGAGACTGCCGTCGGGACCGGCGGTGAACGCCAGCAGGCGGGAACCGTGGGTCTCGCTGACCACGAGGGTCGACTCATCGGGCAGCAGCCCGAGGCCGTTGGGCATCGACAGTCCGGTGGCGACGATCTTCACGGTGCCGTCGGCGCCAACCAGTCCGATTCCGCCCGTCAGGCCGCGGCCGTCAGCGATATAGAGGTCGACATACGTCCGGCCGTCCGGCGCGACCAGCAGATCGTTGGTGGACCACGCGATGTCGCTCAGGTCGTAGCCGGCCGTCACGTTTCCGTGCGCGTCGGCATGGTGCAGCTCCGCCGAGAAGAGAGTCGACACCACGAGCGTCCCGTCGGGTAGCCACCCGAGTCCGGAGGCACGCGCGAGTTCGACCTCGACGGCGAGGTCACCTGCGGCACCGGCCGAGTACACCCGGCCGGCCAGGCCGTCGGTGAACCACAGGCGATCTCCGTGCCAACGCGGCCCCTCGCCGTAGACGATCCCGTCGACGAACGGGACGGCGGCGATGGCCTCGACGGACGTCATCGGGCCGTCAGGTCCGGTACTGGATCAGGTGAACGGAAGGAAGTCGCCGTTGACCCAGACGCCCCAGTGACCGCCGGCGGGCAGGTTCCACCAGACCATCGGGTGGCCCTGCCACGTCTCGGCCGGCTTCTTCGGCGCGTTCGGCGGCGGCGGGAGGCTCGGATCGGGATCGGCGCTCGCGGTGGCCGCGCCGAAGCCGAGTGCGGCGCCGATCAGGCCTGCGGCCGCGAAGGTCGCCACGGCTGCCTTGCTCAGGAACATGAATGCCACCTCGGTGCTCGAATCTGAACTTGGATAGTCGAAGCTTAGCCAATCGAACTGATCGGTTGTGCACCTGTGGTCGGACGACGGGCGTATTGGTCATCCTGAACCCGCGCGACGTGGTCTGACACCGAGATGAGAAATATTTCCGTTCTCGATGTCGAGAACGCGGCGACGGCTCCGTCCCTGAGGTGAGCGACCAACTAGGGTCGCGAATCTGAAGGGAGAATCTCATGGCCAAGTACCTGTTTCTCAAGCACTACCGAGGTGCCCCGGCGTCGGTCAACGACATTCCGATGGACCAGTGGACACCGGACGAGATCCAGGCCCACATCCAGTACATGAACGATTTCGCCGATCGGCTCAAGGACACCGGTGAGTACGTCGACAGTCAGGCCCTGGCCCCGGAGGGCACGTGGGTCCAGTACGGCGGCGAGGGCAAGCCACCGGTGACCGACGGCCCGTTCGCCGAGACCAAGGACCTGATCGCGGGCTGGATGCTCGTCGATGTCGACTCGTATGAACGCGCCGTCGCACTGGCCGGAGAACTGTCGGCGGCGCCCGGTGCGGGCGGGCAGCCGATCCACGAGTGGCTGGAGGTGCGTCCGTTCCTCACCGCCCCACCGACTGTCACCGAGTAGATGGACGCCGGTGCGGTGGACGAGGCCCAGCTCCGGGATCTGATTCCCGGTGTCCTGGCCGCCCTCGTCCACCGTGGGGCCGACTTCGCGACAGCCGAGGACGCCGTGCAGGAGGCCTTGGTCCGAGCCTGGGAGACCTGGCCGCACGGACGGCCCGACGATCCCAAGGGCTGGTTGATCACCACGGCGTGGCGCAGGTTCCTCGACCTCACCCGGTCCGATGCTGCCCGGCGCAACCGCGAGGTCCGGGTTTCGGCGGAGCCGGCCGCCGGGCCGACCCCCGCGGACGACGACACCTTGCAGCTCTACTTCCTGTGCGCGCACCCGAACCTGACCTCCTCGGCAGCTGTCGCGCTGACACTGCGTGCGGTCGGTGGCCTGACCACCCGCCAGATCGCGCAGGCCTATCTGGTGCCGGAAGCGACGATGGCGCAACGGATCAGCCGAGCCAAGCGCACCGTGGCCGCCGTTCGGCTGGATCGTCCCGGCGATCTGCGCACCGTGCTGCGGGTGCTGTATCTGGTGTTCAACGAGGGCTACAGCGGCGATGTCGACCTGGCCGCCGAGGCGATCAGGCTCGCCCGCCGGCTGGCGCGCACCACCGACGATCCGGAAGTCAGCGGTCTGCTGGCGTTGTTCCTGCTGCACCACGCCCGGCGCCCGGCGCGTACCCGGGCCGACGGGACCCTGGTTCCTCTCGCCGAGCAGGACCGCGCGCTGTGGCGGCGCGATCTCATCACCGAGGGCGTGTACGTGCTGCAAGCCGCCCTGGCCCGCGACCGGCTCGGGGAGTATCAGGCCCAGGCGGCGGTGGCGGCGCTGCACGCCGACGCCCAGTCCGCCGAGGAGACCGACTGGGTGCAGATCGTCGAGTGGTACGACGAACTCGTCGCACTCACCGACAGCCCGGTGGTACGCCTCAACCGCGCAGTCGCGTTGGGTGAAGCCGATGGGCCGCAGGCGGGTTTGGCGGCACTCGCCGAACTCGACTCGGCGTTGCCACGCCACACCGCTGCGGCGGCCTACCTTCACGAGCGGGCAGGGGACATCTCAACGGCGGCACGGCTGTACGTGCAGGCTGCGGCCGAGGCGCATTCGCTGGCCGAGCGCAACCACCTCACCTTGCGCGCATCCGCGCTGCACGGTCGCATTTCCAGCGACGGCGGTTAACCTCCTAGTTGTGGGCAACAGTCGGATGAGAGTGTTGATCATCGGTGGGGGATTCGGCGGGCTGTTCTGTGCCCGTCGATTGGGCGGAGTCGACGTCGACGTGACCCTGCTCGATCGGGCGGCGGGACACCTGTTCCAGCCGCTGCTCTACCAATGCGCCACCGGGACCTTGGGCTTCGGCCAGATCAGCCGACCGCTGCGCGAGGAGTTCGAGCGTCACCGCAACGTCACCACGTTGCTCGGTGACGCGATCCACCTCGACCCCGAGTTGCGGCGGGTCACCGCCCGCCGGCCGGATGAGACGACGTTCACCCTCGACTACGACGTCCTCGTCGTGGCCGCGGGCATGCAGCAGTCCTACTTCGGCAAAGAACATTTCGCGGAGTGGGCGCCCGGGATGAAGACACTCGACGACGCACTCAACATCCGGCAGCGGGTTTTCACCGCATTCGAGATTGCCGAGACACTGCCACCGGGTCCGGAGCGCGACGGTTGGCTCACGTTCGCCGTCGCCGGCGGCGGTCCGACCGGGGTCGAGCTGGCCGGGCAGATCCGTGAGATGGCCACGCGCACCTTGGCTCACGAGTTTCACAGCATCGAGCCCAAGGAAGCCCGGGTGCTGCTGTTCGACGGCGGGGAACGGGTGCTGAAGGCCTTCTGCTCCGAGTTGGGGGAGAAGGCGACGAAGTCGCTGCAGAAACTGGGCGTCGAGTTGCACATGGGAGTCCACGTGACCGACGTCAACCGGGACGGGGTGACCGTCAGCCCGAAAGCCGGTGGTCCCGATGAGCAGTACGCGGCACGAACCGTGTTGTGGACGGCGGGGGTTGAAGCCGTGCCGTTCGCCCGCCACCTCGCCCAGGTGCTGGAAGTCGAGGCCGATCGCAGCGGGAGAATCGCTGTGGGGCCTGATCTTTCGATCGACGGCCGTCCAGAGATCTTCGTGATCGGAGATCTGGCCGGCCGGGAGAACCTGCCGGGTGTCGCCGAGAACGCGATGCAGGGCGGGCTCCACGTGGCCTCGTGCGTTCGCCGGGAACTCGCCGGGAAACCCCGGCGGCCGTTCCGCTACCGGGACCTCGGCTCGGCGGCGTACATCGCGCGCCGACAGGCACTGCTGCAGGTCGGCCCGGTCAAGCTCGCCGGCTTCTTCGGTTGGCTGGCTTGGGGTTTCATCCATATCGCATTCCTCACCGGCGTACGCAACCGCGCCAGCACGGTGACCACCTGGCTGACCACCATCGCCCGCGAGAACCGCGGGCACCGTGCGTTCATGCTCGGAGCGACCGGCCTTCCCGAGCAGCGCTATACGTGGACCACGTGGGACGCGCTGACACCGCCGCCACCCGAGACACCGCCGGACGGGAACGGCCGCTAGGACCTGCCGGGCGGAGCGTTAGCCGCCTCGGGCCGGCCTGGTCTGAAGATCGGGTGCGGCGGCTGCGAGCAGGGCCTGCCGATCGCCCGTCAACGGCGGGTAGATCCGTTCGGTGTTGATGGTCTTCTTGGTGGCCTTGGCCACCGTACCCGTGGCCACGACATGTCGGTCCCAGCCCTCGGTGTAGACGGCGCCGGCCGGACCGAGATCGAGAACGGTGACATACCAGGGGATTCGCAGTGCGCGCAGGGGCAGGTCGAGGAGGTCGCCGACCACGTTGTACCCGGCGTAACGCCCCATCGGCCTGCCGTGTTGACACGACATCACCGACGGGTGAGTATCGTCGATCGGCGCGGCGGCCACATCGCCGGCCGCGAACACCGCGGGCACACCCTCGACGCGGAGGTACTCGTCGACGGGTAGTCGACCGAACCGGTCCAGCGTCACCGGCAGTTGGGCCGTCAGCGGGTTGGCCCGCATCCCCGCACACCACACCACGGTTGCCGCCGGCACCACCGCGCCGGACGACAAGGTAGCGGCACCGATGTCGACGGAGGTCACACCGACACCGGTCATCACCTGAACTCCGTTGTCGGACAATGCAGTTTCGATCACCGGGCGTGCCGAGTCGCCCATATCCGAGCCCACCTGCGGGTTGTGGTCGACGAGCACGACCTTCGGCGTAACGCGGCCATCGAAGAGCGCGGACAGCCGCGAGGGCAGTTCGCACGCGGTCTCGATACCGGTGAGCCCGGCTCCGACGACAACGACCGTGCCGGCGCCCGATATCTGCGGATTGGCGGCCAACATGTCCAGGTGATCGGCGAGGCGCCTGGCACCGTCGAATGTATCGACGTCGAAACCGAATTCGGCCAGCCCCGGAACATTCGGTCGGGCGACCCGGCTGCCGGCGGCCAGCACCAGCCGGTCGTAGCCGACGACGCGCGTTCGGCCATCCTGCAATGCGGTGACGTTCCGGGCTTCGGCGTCGATTGCCGTGACCTCGGCGACAACGTGATCCACACCGACGGGATCCAGCAGCTTGTGCAACGGGATTCGGCAGTCGTCGAGATCGGTCTCGTAGTTGCGCACGCGAATGTCGTGAAAGGGACGCTCACTGACCACGGTGATCTGCACGCCGCGGGCCGCCGCTCCGAGTTCGTCGATGCGTCTGGCGGCCCCGAGCGCGGCCCACAGCCCGGCGAAACCCGATCCGACGATCAGTACCCGAGACACGGTTTCAGCCTGCCACGCGAGGCACACCGGGTCGCCCGGACGCGCTCGAAGGGTTCTTGCCGGCGGCGCTCTAACCCAGCGCGTCCCCAGGGCGGTATGCGACGATGCACGGACCGCCCTGACTCCTGAAGGAGTTTTGCGGATGCATCGAGAGAGGACCGCCGGACAGATGACCGAAGCGCACCGCGCCACGCTTGCCATCAAGGGGGCCAAGCTCGCGATCGCAGGCCTGACCGCCGTCGGTGTCATGCTGGCCGCGGCAGGACAGGCTGCAGCGGACCCCGTCCTGCCTGATCCGGCGCCCGCACCGGCAGACCCCGCACTGGCAGCGCCGCCGCCGGCACCGGCCGGTCCGCCGCAGGTGCCCGAGATCGCCAACCCCGTGTACGGCTCGGGCCAGTATGGCGGCGGCCCGATCGGCACGCTCAGGGATCTCTGGCATCAAGCCCACGACCCGGGCGGCTTCCAGGGCGGCGGGGGAGCACCCGAAGGTGTCGCTCCGCCTCCCGGCGCCGGCCCGGCACCTCCGCTGCCGCCCGGATACAAATCGATCAACGCGCCCGGCTCGGAGACACCGGTCACCGCGCCGGCTCCGGGTAGCGCTCCCGCCGGCCCGGCGCTGCCGCCCGGGTACTACTCGCTCAACGGCCCGCCGCCGCCCGGATACGAGTTCAACTCGCCGGGGCAGCAACCTGCTGCGCCGCCGGGACCCGCTGCACCCCCTGGGGCTCCTACGCCGTAGCCGGGCGGCCCAATACGTGGGCCAGCGCCTGCTCCAAGTGCGGATGGCGAAAGCTGTGCTCGGCGGCCGTCAGGATCGCGGGAACCGCCCGCTGGCTGGCGCACGCCAGTTCGCGGGCACCCTGGTCGCCCAGCAGTAGCCTTGGGCCCAGCGTGGGCACCGGCAGAATGGTCGGTCGGCGCAGAACGTGGCCGAGCGTGTCGGTGTATTCGGCGTTGCGCACCGGCTCCGGTGCCACCGCGTTGACCGGGCCCGACAGCTGCTCGTCCCACAATGCGCGGTGGTAGATGTCGACCAGGTCGTCGATACCGATCCAGGGCAACCACTGTTGCCCGTCGCCGATGCGGCCGCCGAGTCCGGCGGCGAACAGCGGACGCAGCAGCCGTAACGTGCCGCCGCTCGGTGACTGGACGATTCCGGTGCGGATGCGCACCACCCGGGTTCCTGATCGTTGCGCCGGGGCCAGCGCGTCTTCCCAGTCCGCCACCACATCGGCGAGGAAGCCGTCTCCGCGCTCGCTGGTCTCGGTGAGAACCTCGTCGCCGCGGTCGTATCCGTACAAGCCGACCGCCGAGGCGCTGACGACCACTTGTGGACCGGGGTCGGTGCCGGCGATCAGTTCCGCGAGCCGGCGGGTCGGCTCGATACGGCTGTCGCGGATCGCACGGCGGTGCCCTTCGGTGAACCGGCCGGCGATCGACGCGCCGGCCAGGTGGATGACGGCGTCCACCCCGTCGAACAGTTGTGGGTCAGGGTTGTCCGGGTTCCATTGCCGCTCATCAGGTTTGGTTGCTCCATGGCGCACCAGCCGGATCACCCGGTGGCCGCCGGTGCTCAGGAACGCCGTCAACGCAGACCCCACCAGTCCGGACGCTCCGGTGACCGCGATCGTCAGCGGCGGCAGGCCTCCTGCGTGGGCACTTCGGTGGGCGGCGAGGTCGTCGGCAAGCTGGCGGTGACGGTAGACGAACATCGGGCGAAGGAAACGGCCGGGCACCGGCGTCTCGACGCGATCGGTCATCCGGGTGTGGGTCGCATCGATCGCGTCGAATTCATGAATGTGCTTCCAGCGCACCGCCAATGCCGCGGGTAGCGAGGCCGGACCGCCGGCGGCGATCTCGTCGACGAAGCGCCGTGGTGGGTCGTAGCCGTCAGCCTGGTGCTGAGCCACCCACCGCAAACCGCCGGGCAGCGCGAGTTCGGCACGGCCGTCACGCAGCGAGGCCGCCTCGGATCTGAGCGTCATGGCTTGCCACGGTGGTGACAGCCTGGCGAACGCGCCGGGGCGGCCGTGCCAGGCGAAGACTTCTTCCTGCGGGGCGTCGATGATGCTGGAGTACACCAATCCCATCGGCCGACGTTACCCGCAGAATCGCACCTATGCCGCGGCCCGCCCCTCATGCCAGCGGCCACTTATTGCACGCGAATCACTGGTCTACGTGTCATAAGTGGCCACTGGGAGGCACAGGCTCGGGTCAAGATGATGCAGGCGCGCCATCCGGGGCGGGCATCCACCTATATCGTCATGCCAACTGTAGCCAACTCTGTAATAGAGTCCGTAGCGGCCCGATGGTCGGACGAGAGGTGTACGTGTGGAACGCACTGCGATGACGCCGTTCTTTGTGAGCACTGACGACGGGTTCGTGCCCAACGAGATCGCCCACGGAGGATGGGGGCCGACGCTGGGCGGTCAGGTGGTCGGCGGTCTGCTGGCCCGGGCGGTGGAAGAACTCGTCAGCGACGCGGACCTGCAACCGGCGCGATTCACCGTGGAGATACTGCGTCGGGTCGCCAGCGCTGCGGTTCGTGTCTCTGCGTCGGTGGTGCGAGCGGGTTCGCGGATGCAAGCGGTCGATGCGGTGATGACCCAGGACGGTGACGTGGTGGCCCGGGCTTCGGCGCTGTATCTGAGACGCGGCGCCCAACCTGACGGCGAGTTCTGGACCACCGGGATCGAGCTGCCTCCGTTACCGGAGGAACCGGCGGAATTCGACGACGCCATGCCCATGTTCATCCGAGCGCATGGAGCGGACCCGGACTGGTCGGGTGAGGGGTTCCCGTGGCAGCAGTGTGGGCCTCGGTACGCGTGGTTGCGCGAAGTCCGGCAGCTGGTCGATGGCGAAGAGCTCACGCCGTTCGTGCGCGCGGCGCTGGCAGTCGACGTCACGAGTTCGATGTGCAATTTCAGTTCCGCCGGTTTGGCTTTCATCAATGCCGACTACACACTGGCCCTCAGCAGGTTGCCGGTGGGTCCCTACATCGGCATGGCGGCGGTGACCCATACCAGTGCCGAGGGCGTGGCCACCGCCAGTGCGTGCCTGTACGACACGTCGGGACCGATCGGCACCGGATTGTCCAGTGCGATAGCCAATTTCAACTTCAGCCCGAACGGCTCCGGCTAGCCACGGCGCAGGATGGCCACCAGGAAGTCCGAGTCATCAGTGAACGGGCGCAGATCCCAGGTGGACAGCAACAGGTCGGTGGTGAACCCGGCCGCGGCCGCATCGTCGAAGAACTGACCGAAGTCGTAGTCGCGACCGGCCCCGAATCCGATCACCGCGCGGCCGTCGTCGGCGAGATGCGCGTGCAACCGAGTCAGAACCTGAACCCGGGTGCTCGGGGCGAGGAAGGTCATCACGTTGCCGGCCGACACGATGATGTCGAACGGATCGGCGATGCCGCGCGCCGGCAGGTCGAGCTCGGCGAGATCGCCGACGAGCCAACGCGGACCGGGATGGTCGTTCTCGGCCGCCTCGATGAGTACCGGGTCGACGTCGACGCCGACCACCTGATGCCCGGCCTCGGCGAGGTATCCACCCACCCGGCCGGGGCCACAGCCGGCGTCGAGAATGCGGGCATCGCGCGATGCCATCGCGTCCACCAGACGCGCCTCACCGGCCAGGTCCTGACCGGCGCGCTCCATGGCACGAAAGCGCTCGACGTACCAATCCGAATGCCCGGGATCGGCTGCGACCTTCTGCATCCAGATGCTGCGCTCGACCATGGAAGCATTGTCGCAAGCCTGCCCCGGGCCCCGGGCGGGCGGTGTGACTCAGCCCTTGGCGTCGAGGATCTTGATCGCGAAGATCAGCGAGTCACCCGGCTGGATACCCGCGGCAGGCTGACCCTGGGGGTAACCGTCGGCAGAAGTCATCGCGACTGCCACCGTGGATCCGACCTTCTGCCCGGAGATGGCCTTCTGGAAGCCGGGCACAACACCGTTGAGGGGGAAGTCGACCGGTTCGCCGCGTTCGTAGCTGCTGTCGAACACCGAACCGTCGCGCCCGTTGACACCCATGTAGCAGACCGAAACATTCGCCGAGGGCGCGACGACCGGCCCGTCGCCGGCCTTCAGCGTGTGCACCTGGGTCTCGGCCACGCTGAACGGTCCGGTCACCTGCACCACGGGTGCAGCCGTGTCGGTGGACCCGGTGACCGCGACACTGCCGGTCGACCCGGACACCGTCCATTCGGGGGTGCCGGCGTTCTGCGGTGCTGCCGTGGGACAGGTGCTGGCTTCGGTTGCGGTCTCGGCGATCGAGGGGGTGAGTACCTCGGCGACCGAGGGCGTGCTCGTCGAGGCCGACGACGCAGCGGTATCCGTGTCGGAGCCGCATGCGGCGAGCGTCATGGTCAACGAAGCGGCACAGGCCACGAACGCAACGGTGGAAGGCACGCGAAAGGAGTTCATGCGCGTCACGGTACAGCGGCGCGGGGTTTCGCCTGCCGATAGCCGCGTGATGGGGTCCGGGCGGACAAAGTTTCGCAGCTGAATCCTCTCGTCATTGTGAAAAATTTCAAATACCTGCTTCAGCGGGCCGGGAAGATTGCCTGACCGGCACCGGTCCGGTGTTTGCCCGTGATAGCGTCGCCGCAGGCAAACCGTTTATCCATCCGAGGACACGGAATATGGCCAACAATTCCATGGGCGACTTTGTCAGCCAGTTGCGTCCGGCATTGCATCGGTTGCAGGACTGGCCCTATCCGGATCAGATCGATCGGACGCTCTTCAGCGCCTTCATGAAGAACCCGCATGATGTCGGCGGCGATCCCGACGCGCCGGCGATCTTCGAGGAGAAGCAAGAAGAGGCGTGGGAACTCAATACGTTCGTCACGTGTGAGGTTCTCGGCTGGCGTGGCATCTGGACGTCGGAAGAACGACGGCGGCTCGGAAACGTCGATGTGGGCCGGACGATCTATCACGGCTTTCCCTATTACGGGCGGTGGGTGTGGGCTATCGCCCGGTGCCTCGTCGAGAAGGACCACATCACGCTTCGCGAGTTGCTCGAGCGCGTCGACGAGGTGCGCGCAAGGGTTACCACTGGTGCTGCCGACGCCCTGTCGGCCGCACCGCGCGGGGTGGGCGATCCGGCGGCGGTCCCCAGGAACCGCCATCACATCGAGGCGCTCGGCAAGGGCGACCCCCAGCGGTTCGCCGGCCAGGCCGGCGCTCCTCGATTCGCCGTCGGCGATCGGGTGCAGGTGCGGGATCTGCCGACCATCTTCTACACCCGCACCCAGGAGTATCTGCGCGGGAAGCCGGGGACCATCGCCGAGGTGTCTTACGAAAGCCTGGTACCCGAGGACGAGGCATTCGACCGTGAAGAGCAGAAGCCTCAGTGGTTCTACATCGTGCGCTTCAACATGACCGACGTGTGGGACCCGTATGCGGGCGCCGAGGGCGACACCCTGCAGGCCGAGATCTCCGAATTGTGGTTGCGGCCGCTCGGCTAGACCGCTGATTCGACGGAACGAACAGGAACCCGACATGACGCACGACGACGCGGCGCACACGCATGACGACGCACCGGAACGGCACGCAGCACCCATGGTCGAGGAGGTGACCGATTTCGAGGTCCTGGAAATCGCGCTCCGCGAATTGGCGATCGAGAAGGGCCTCTTCACCGCCGAAGACCACCGGCACTACACCGAGTTCGTCGAGCAGATCGGCCCGGCGCCGGGCTCGCGACTCGTCGCAAAGGCGTGGGTCGATCCGGATTACAAGCAGCTGGTACTCCAGGATCCCATTGCCGCCAGCCGCGAAGTGGGGATCGACTGGCTGCACCCGACCGGCTTCGGGACACCCAGTGATTTCACGGCTTTGGAGGTCCTGGAGAACACGCCGAGTTTGCACCACGTGATTGTCTGCACTTTGTGTTCGTGTTATCCGCGGCCGTTGCTCGGGAATTCTCCCGAGTGGTACCGGACCCCCAACTATCGACGCCGAATTGTGCGTTGGCCGCGTCAGGTTCTCGGTGAGTTCGGGCTTTTCCTGCCCGACGATGTCGAAATCCGCGTCGAGGACTCCAATTCCAAACGTCGGTTCCTGGTGCTGCCGGTCCGACCCGCCGGAACCGAGGGCTGGACCGAGGAGCAACTTGCCGAGATCGTCACCCGCGACTGCATGATCGGTGTCGCCTTGCCCAAGCCCGGGGTGACCGCGAACGCGTCGCGACCGGTGCATCCCGCGGTCCGCCCGGCCGAGGGATACTGAGGGGCAGTCGATGACCGACGAAGATGACGTCACCGCAGTCAGGGTCAGGACGCTGGAACAGATGGTCGGGCGGGGGCAGTCGTGGCCCCGCATGGCGCAGAAGTACGGCGTCTCCAATCCGGTTCCGCCCTGGAAGTCGAGTCTGGACGGGATGTGCGACGCGCTTGACCACGAGGGGGTCACGCTGCCGCTGCTCACTCGTCGAACCGATGAGGACCGCCTGGTCCAAGAGGTCTATGTGACGCTGCCGTATCCAGAGAATCAGCTTGTCGCACTGACGCATTCGTTGGTGGCCAGGCACGTCATCGATGAACAGACACTGGCCCAGCGGATGCGCGACGTCCGGACCCGCCTCGAGGGGGCCTGACCCGACCGGTAGATCGTTTCGATACGGTCGGGGGATGGGCCGGACGCTCTATGTGGTCACCCACCCGGAAGCCACCCACCAT
This sequence comes from Mycolicibacterium arcueilense, assembly GCF_058536225.1. NCBI lineage: Bacteria > Bacillati > Actinomycetota > Actinomycetes > Mycobacteriales > Mycobacteriaceae > Mycobacterium > Mycolicibacterium arcueilense. Next base: position 19,834 of record NZ_JBZTYL010000033.1, on the reverse strand, counting down.
GTCGATGGGTTGGTCGGGGGATGGTACGACTCGGACCTGACCGCGAAGGGATTGCGAGACGCTCACACCATCGCGGAGGCGTTGCGGGCACGAGTTCCCGGGACGGCCGCGGTGAATGTGGTGTCGTCGGACTTGCTGCGGGCGCAGCGAACTGCCGCAGTGATTGCCGAAACCCTCCACACGGCCGAAGTTCTGGATCCGCGCCTCCGCGAGAAGTCGTACGGAGAAGCCGAAGGACGGCCGCAAAGCTGGCTCGACGAACGGTTCGTTTTCCCCCCGGCCCGCGGCGACCGACTGGCCCACGACGAAGGCCTGCGCGGTGCGGAAACCAAAGACGTGTTCGCGCGCCGGATCTACACGGCCATGGAGGCGATAACCGCCAATGGCGTGAGCCATCAGGTGATCGTCACGCACGGCTACGCGCTGACGTTCGTCATCGCGGCGTGGATCAGGATGCCCATAGCGTCAGTCGGCTACGTCAACTTCGCGGGGAAGGCCGGCAGCATCACCACTTTGTACGAGGATGACCGCTTTCGTAACCGCCAGGTGCTGGAACTCTCCGCGACACAACACCTGGCAGCCGCGGACCCGAGCTGAGGTCGCTACCGGTTCCATCGGGAATCGAGCGTCGCCGGCGTCCATGTCGGCCACCTGGGTGATCCGACGACGAACCCGCCGGCGATCTGAGCGACGATCCGCGGACCCGTGACAGTGCTGTTGTCGTAGAACGTTGCCAAGTCCACCCGGGTCGCGGCGGTTGCGACGAGATCCCAAAGGCGTTGGTAGCGTTCACGAATCTTCGCCTCGGGGACATGGTGGCCGCCCGCCTGCACACGGTGGCGCACTCGTAACACCGCCAGTTCTTCAGGAATCAGGATGCAATGCAGGATCACGGTGTATCCGGCGGCCTGGGCGTCGTCGATGAGTACGAGTTTGGAGGGATGGGAGAACACGGTCTCGGCGATGAAGGACTCGCCGAGTTCGATGAGTTTGCTCCGGGTTTCGGCAGCGACCAGCGCAGCCTCATACGAGTGCGGGGCCGGATCCGCGGGCCAGCGACGCCTGGCGATCTCGTCCGCGTTGACGAAAGGGCTGCCCGGAAGCAGAGGGGCGAGAGTGAGTTCGACGAAAGTGGACTTGCCGGCGCCGTTACATCCGACGACGAGATCGAGACGCTTCACTGCGCGACGGTGCGGCCCGTGTCAGCGTGAGGCGGGATCACTGCTGCGGCGTCAGCACCGTGGTGCTGCCGTCGGGCTGGTACTGCACCATCTCGCCGTGCTCGTCGAGGGCGACCGTGGTGATGCCGCGGGCGGCCAGCGTCGCACCGTAGTCGGCGCGGGCCAAACTCTCCTCGATGGAGGCCGCGATCTCGGCGTCGAACACCGCGCCTTCCTCGGCGGTCAGCTCCCGAAGCGCGATATCGCCGGCCAGGGCGGCCTCGACCTTCCGGCGGGCGGCGCTGTGCCGGCTCGACACGGCACGACCCACCCGCGCCCAGTGGTCGAGTTGCTGCTTGGCCGACCGGCTCTGACGTGCACCTTCTGCGGCCGCACTGTCGACGAGGTCCGCGGCGAAACGGGTCACCCGATCTGCGGTCTCGGTCATGAGAACCTCCCTGGTAGCACTCTGAAACAAGCGTAGCAGAATGCAACGGAGTTGGCTCGGACCTGCATCATCCTGCCGCCAACTGCTTGGCGATCTCGCCGTATCGTTCGAGCCGTTCGGGCCCGCCGAGCGCGTTGTAGAGCACGACGCGGGTGGCGATTCCTCCATATTTGGCGGTCAACGCATCCGCCAGTCCGTCCCACGTGGATTCGGTGGCGAAGGCGGCGATGTGCTCATCGGTGATCTGGGCTGCCATGCCGGCGATGTCACCGGCCTTCTGCTTCTCCCGAAGGCGGGCGGTCGTGCCCTCGAAGCCGGCCTCGTCCCAGATGAACGCGTAGTTCGGTGTGCTTCCGTAGAAGCTCATGCTCACCCGCACGAGCTCGCGCTCGTTGGCGCGTTCCTCGTCGCTGTCGCCGACGATCGTCATGACCGGGATGATCCGGGCGATGTCGGCGGCGGAGCGGCCCGCCTTGGCCGCACCGGCGGCCAGGTTGGGCAGCACGTGCCGCGCGATGTAGCCCGGTTCGCCGATCGGATGGATGTGCACGCCGTCGGCCACCTCGCCGGCCATGCGAAGCATCCATGGATTCACGGCGGCGATGTCGACTTTGGGATCGGGAGCATCGATCGGTCCGGGGTTCCACTGCGGAGTGATGAAGTCGAGGTCATAGAAATCACCGTGATGCTCGAGCTTGCCGGTGCGGAAGGCAGCGAAGCATGCCTTGACTGCCGACACGTAGTCGCGCAGGCGTGGACCCGGCTGTTCGAAGGGCATTCCGTAGCGGCGCACGACATGCGTGCGGACCTGGGTACCGATACCGAGCCGGAATTTGCCGCCGGTGGCTTCCTGGAGCTCCCACGCCGATGCCGCGGTGACGAACGGGCTGCGCGGAAAGGCAACGGCGACACCGGTCGAGAGCTCCAAACCCGGCGCGGACTGCGAGGCGACCGCCGCGTTGAGATACGCGGTCCGGCCGGTCTCGGTGAGCAGGAGTCCGGAGAATCCGGCCGACCGGGTACGGCGGGCAAGGTCGCCGATTTGAGACAGCGGCTGCGGAACGGTCATCACGTCGACGTACACGTGGGGAGCGTACGTGAGTGAGCGTGCCAGGGACCCGTAATGCCTTAGAAGTCAAGCATTTCACGCTGTCGGCCACAGGCCTAGACTTGTTGACATCAGGGCAACCGGCGTCGTTACGACAAGCGCCAGGACCAGAGCTAGTTGCGACTGAAGGAGGGGAACGATGGTCAGGATTCATACGGTGGTGCCGGGGGAAACGCTGTCAGCGTTGGCATTGCGGTTCTACGGGGATGCCGAACGGTACCGACTGATCGCCGCGGCCAGCGGAGTGCCGGATCCCAACGTCATCCAGGTGGGGCAACGGCTGCTCTTTCCTGACTACGCGCGATACACCGTGGCCGCGGGGGATACGTTGCCCGGTCTGGCGTCACGCTTCTATGGGCAGGCCGATCTGTCGCGGTTGATCGCCGCCGCAAGCGGCGTCGCTCCGGATGCCGGTATCGATCCTGGCCGGCAACTGATCATCCCGGAAGTCAGAAAGTACCCGGTTGCCCCGGGAGATACGTTGTCGGCGTTGGCATCACGCTTCTACGGGGACGCCACGTTCTATCCACCGATCGCCAGCGTGAACGGCATCTCCGACCCCGGCGCGATCACCCCCGGGCAGACGCTGGTGATATTCACCGGGCGCGGCGACGGATTCGGTCTGCGGATCGTGGATCGCAACGAGAATGATCCTCGCCTGTGGTACTACCGATTCCAGACCGCGGCCATCGGTTGGAACCCCGGCGTCAACGTCCTGCTTCCCGACGATTACCACACGAGCGGGCGTACCTATCCGGTGCTCTACATGTTCCACGGCGGCAACGACGATTTCCGCTCGTTCGATTTCATGGGCATCCGCGACTGGACCGCCGGAAAGCCGATCATCGTGGTGATGCCCGACGGTGGGCATGCCGGCTGGTATTCCAACCCGGTCACCTCGTTCGTCGGCCCGCGAAACTGGGAGACGTTCCACATCGCCCAACTGTTGCCCTGGATCGAGGCGAACTTCCGGACGTACGCCGAGTACGACGGCCGCGCGGTCGGCGGATTCTCGATGGGCGGCTTCGGTGCGCTGAAGTACGCGGCCAAGTACTACGGGCACTTCGCCTCGGTCAGTGCCCACTCGGGCCCGGCAAGCCTGCGCCGTGATTTCGGGCTCGTCGTGCACTGGGCGAATATCACGTCGGCAGTTCTGGATCTGGCCGGTGGAACCGTGTACGGCGCGCCGCTGTGGGACCAGGCCAGGGTCAGTGCCGACAACCCGGTCGAACGGATCGAGAGCTACCGCAACAAGCGGGTTTTCCTTGTCGCGGGCACCAGCCCCGACCCGATCAACTGGTTCGACAGTGCCAACGAGACGGAGGTACTCGCCGGCCAGCGCGAGTTCCGCGGGCTGCTCGACCACGCCGGAATCCCATACGAAGCGCACGAGGTGCCGGGAGGCCATGTCTTCCGCCCCGATATGTTCGCCGTCGACCTCGACGGAATCATCGCCCGACTGCGGCCTGCTGCCGTGGCGAGCAATGTGATGTAACAACAACCACATCCATCCCATCAGTCACATTTGCAACAGAATTCAATTCTTTCACTGCTATCGCAGTGGAAACTGAATTCACAATAGACTGCAAACTTCACACCGCCGACGCCGAACTCTGTGAGACGGAACGCGGATGCACGTTGGCTGCCGATCTCCTGCGGTGATGGACCTGAAGTGCAGTTTTATGGTTGAAGGGCGGTATCGAACTGTTCCCAACGGCCACACCAGGCCCATAACTATTAAATAAACTCAAAGAAGATAATTAGACTCTCTAGCACGGGTATTTTACTTTCGCCCCATCGGTAAACTCTGTATCACGATGGGCTGAAAATGGTCTGTCGCCCCGCCATTACCGGCGCGCACCGCAAGTGCACGCCGCCATGAAGGGATCGACATGCGCATGCGCAAGGTCGTCACCGTATTCGGGTTCGTCGGTGCGATCGCCCTGGCTCAGACACTTGTGGCAGTTCCGAACGCCGGCGCCGAACCGAACTGGGATGCGATGGCTCAGTGCGAATCGGGCGGAAACTGGGCGGCGGACACCGGCAACGGCTTCTACGGCGGACTGCAGTTCACCCCCGCCACGTGGTCCTCCCACGGAGGAATGGGGTCGCCTGCCGCGGCGAGTCGCGAGGAACAGATCCGGGTGGCACGCAACGTCCTGCAGACGCAAGGCCTTGGCGCCTGGCCGGTCTGCGGCGGGCCGATCGGTCAGGCTACGGGAACCTGTCGCCAGGTGATGGTCTGGATTCCGTTGAGGAATCTGCCGCGGCTGTGCACCTTGGTGCTCAATCCGCTGGGCTGAGGCCGATTAACGCAGCGGGCGCGGCAAACCTCGCGGCGCTTCGCCTCGCCGACCGGCCGGGGTTCGCCCGAGCCGGAGTATCCGAGCAATTCAATGCCGAGCAGGTGCTGGCCACCGCTCGACTGGGGGCCGTCCTGCGGCACTGGCGCTTTCACGCGTCGAGAAAGTCTTGGGCAGCACCGAGCCCACTCTCAGCAAACCCTCAGTAGTGCACTGCACCATCTAGGGAGGCGCCGGCACGGCGCATATATGTCGGTGTCGCAAAGGAAGAAGCATCACGAATGAATCAATGGTCTGGGATGTCACCGCAGAGTAGTAACCCTCAGTGGGACGCCAAACAGGCGGCAGAGCAAAGGAATCCAACTTCAAGCCCGTGGAGTCGGACCGGTTATCAGCAACCGTCCCCGCCGTATGGTCTGCATCCCGAGATGACCCACAGGTTCGATGCACCTCCGGTGCAAGACGTTTCGCCGCCGAGAAAGAAGTCCCGGGTCGGCGTACTGGTGGCAGGCACGGCCGCGGTGGCCATGGCCACCGGTGCCGTCGCAGCGGTCGCGGTGTTGGATCAGTCCGGAAAGCCCGCGACTGTCGCGCAGGCGCCGGCCGCTGACCACGCGCGTCTCCCGGCGGCCGGATCCGTGCCGGTGCAGCCGAATGCATCCGCGCCCGCGGGTTCGGTCGAACAGGTGTCGGCCAAGGTACTGCCCAGTGTGGTGAAGCTGCAGATCAAGACCGGGCAGGGACGTGAGGAGGGATCCGGAATCGTCCTCAGTGAGGACGGGCTGATCCTCACCAACAACCATGTCGTGGCGGCCGCCGCCCGCGGCGCGGGTGGCCAGGGGCCGCTGGCCGCCGAGGACTCACCGGGCGGGCAGTTCCCCGGCTTGCCGCGTGGCATGTACCCCGGTGGACAGTTCCCCGGTGACGACCAGTATTCGCCTGACGGACCGTCGGCCAGGAATTCCGGTCGGGCCGGCGGCGCAATGCGGGCGACTGTGACCATGTCGGATGGGCGCACGGTGCCGTTCACCGTCGTCGGGACCGACCCCGACGACGACATCGCGGTTGTGAAAGCGCAGAACGTGTCCGGGCTGACGCCGATTGCGATCGGTTCCTCGAAGGATCTGAAGGTGGGGCAGAATGTCGTCGCGGTGGGCTCGCCGTTGGGCCTGCAGGGGACTGTGACCACCGGCATCATCAGCGCCCTGGATCGTCCGGTTGCCACCGGCGATGAGCAGAGCGGCCAACACTCGGTGATGAGCGCCATCCAGACCGACGCTGCGATCAATCCGGGTAACTCGGGCGGTGCACTGGTCGACATGAACGGTGACCTGATCGGGGTCAACTCGGCGATCGCATCGTTGGGCGGCGGCCAGGGTTCGCAGGGCGGTGGACAGGCCGGTTCGATCGGTCTGGGCTTCGCGATCCCGGTGGATCAGGCCAAACGCATTGCCGACGAACTGGTTTCGACCGGAACCGTCCAGCACGCCTCGCTGGGTGTCCAGCTCTCCGGTAACGACTCGAACGGTGCAGCGGTCGCCGGTGTGGTCGCCGGGGGCCCGGCAGCCGCGGCCGGTCTGCCTGACGGTGCGGTGATCACCAAGGTCGACAATCAGGTGATCGACGGTGCCGATGCCCTGGTCGCTGCTGTGCGGTCCAAGGCACCGGGGGATACCGTGACGCTGACCTACGAGGACCCGTCGGGCGCTTCGCGCACCGTCGACGTCACCCTCGGGCAGGTCCAGGCGTAGCGCAGAAGCAGTCAGTGGGCCCCAGTCGGTGTTCCGGGCTGGGGCCCACCGCTGTGTCGGCTGTCAGTACGGCAAGGTGGACCGAGAAATTCGGGTGACCGCGCCGCCGGCTGTGTGTGACGATTCCCGGATGCCCAGCACACTCATCGAGGTACGACGGCCCTACCGCCCGTCCGAAGAGGTGGCCATCATCGACGCGGTGCACGACGCACTTGTGGTCGCCTTCCAGATCCCGGCCGGCGACAAGCATGTCCGGCTGATATCCCATGAGCCGCACCGGTTCTCTCATTCGCCGGGCGTGGAGCAACCCGAGCTGTACACGCTGGTGACGATCGACTGCTTTTCTGGTCGGTCTGTCGACGCCAAGCGAAATCTCTACCGGCAGATAGTCAATCGTCTGGAGGCGCTGGGCATCCCACCGAACCACGTCACCATCCTCGTTCGCGACAGCGAGCTGCAGAACTGGGGCGTTCGTGGCGGACAGGCAGCCTGCGATATCGACCTGGGTTTCAACGTGAACGTGTGATCGGCTCCTGGCGGCCCCCATCGCGTCCCACACCGGGCACGAATCGTCCGACGGCGACGCAGTAGTCACGATAGGCCTGACCGTGGGTCCGCATCAGGTAGGGCTCTTCCACGACACGGACCTGCAATTCGATGGTGGTCGACAACACGATGAAGGCCAAGAGCGCCACCGGGTTCGGTGTCATCAGCGTGACACCGCCGGCGAAGACCAGCATGGCGGTGAAGATCGGGTTGCGGACCAATCCGAATACTCCGTTGCGCACCAGTGTTGTTGTCTCGCTGGGATCGACCCCGATACGCCAGGATTCACCCATGTCCAGCTGGGCGTAGACGGTGGCGGCGATTCCGGCAACGGCGAGCACCGTACCCAGCGACTGGATCCATGGAGCCTGCAGGAAGGCGATCGGTGCGGTCAGCCCGAGATATTGCAACACGGGCGCTGCCACGCCGACGATGATCGACACGATGAAGCCGACACCGGCGAACCATTCCAGCGAGCCCGGCCGTCCGTTGATGCCACGAAATCCCGTCGACCCCGTTTGTCGGTACTGGACCCAACTACGCCAACCGAACCCCAGTACCGCGAAGATCAGGTAGAGAATCAGTGCGGTCACGGCCATGTTCATCTCCTCGGTTATCGGTCTCCACAGCAGGTTTCGCCGCGCCACGCCTCGCGTCCTTCGTTGACGGCAACGCCGGCGAGGATGAGTGCGGCAATCGGATCGGCCCAGCTCCAGCCGAGCAGGCTATTGAGCACCAGTCCGGCGAGGACCACCGCGGACAGATAGGTGCACAGCAGCGTCTGCTTGGAGTCGGCCACGGCTGAGCGGGAACCGAGTTCACGGCCCGCACGGCGCTGGGCCCAGGACAGCAGCGGCATGATGACCAGGCTGGCCGTGGTCAATCCGATGCCGATCGCCGAATGCCCGGCCTCAGCTGCTCCGCTGAGCGATCGGATCGATTCGATGGTGACGTAGCCCGCGAGTGCGAAGAACGACACCGCGATGATCCGCAGTGCGGTCTTCTCGCGTGCCTCCGGATCCGGGCCGGAGAACTGCCAGGCGACGGCGGCAGCCGAGGACACCTCGATCACGGAGTCGAGTCCGAAGCCGATCAGTGCGGTCGACGACACTCTGGTGCCCTCGCCGATCGCGACGATTGCCTCGATCACGTTGTAGGTGATGGTTGCGGCGACGAACCATCGGATCCGCCGATGCAGCAACGCCCGACGCGCGGGTGCCAGGGGAGACGGAACCGGGGTATCCGGTGTCATCAGCAGCAGCCATCCGATGCCGAGTCGGGGCACTGCTCGGGGTCGCCGGCCAGCACCACGTGCAGCAGATCGTTCAGTGCGTGGGCGAGTTTGGGATCCGCGAGTTCATAGCGGGTTCGTCGGCCTTCCGCGACGGCGACTACCAGTCCGCAACCACGAAGGCAGGCAAGGTGATTGGACATGCTCTGCCGAGAGACGCCCGCCGCCTCTGCCAGGTCAGCCGGATATCCCGGAGCGTCCTTGAGTGCGAGCAGAATCTTGGACCGGGTCTGATCCGACAGGGCATGACCGAACCGGGCCAGCACTGCGACCTGCGTCAGCGTCTCCATGGGCCTGACAGTACATCAGTTTCTGAATTCAGAAAATAATGAACTAAAAATGTGGGGTAGCCGCATACTCGTGGCGAGGCCCCACGTCCGGCGCATGCTGGCCCTGAATGGTTGGCGCCGTTCATCGAAGGGAGCTTGCGATGCCGGTCAACGACTTGGACATGTTGCTCGTCCACCGCGTGTTTCGTCGCGAGCTCGACGACCTGGCGTGGCTGATCGCCAGGGTGCAGCCCGGCGACAACTCACGTGCGCGGGTAGTCGGTAGCCACCTGCGATTCATGACAGAAGCACTGCATCACCACCACGCGGCCGAGGACGAGCTGGTCTGGCCGATCGTCGCGGTCAGGGCGTTGGATCGGAACCCGGATGAGGGAGGCCTTCGCGCAGCTGTCCGAACTGGTGTTGGCCCACCTGGACGAGGAAGAACGTGACGCATTGCCGGTGATCGTCGAGCATCTGACCCCGACGGAGTGGGGAACCGCTGTGAAGAGGGGAGCGTCGTTCTTGACCAAGAACCCACGGTGGGGCGTCGTCCTCGGTGGTCTGGTGCTGGATTACGCCACCCCCGAAGAGGGCCGCTCCTTCCTGGGGGGAGTGCCACTGCCACAACGGTTTTTGGTCAAATCGCTGGGACCGCGGTCACTGGCTGCGTACCGCAGGAAGTTGTACGACGTGTGATGCGACTAGATGGCTCCGGGTGTGCCGGGCGGGCTCATCGACCCGTCGACATTCGGCACCATTGCCGGGGCCGGAATGCCTCCGTCCGCCGCGTTGTCTCCTGGTATCCCGTCGTCTGGCGTCTGGTCGTACATGCCTCCCCAGCAGGCGGGATTCCATCCTTCCGTGGCGCACGCCGGATCATCTGGGCTGTTGGGGGAGTCGAGAGCGGCGGGTATGCGGGGTGCTGCCGAGGCGACGGCCACCGGAGTGACTGCGCCCAGCACCGCAATCCCCGAGATTGCCGCCAGCGCCGATCTCGTCAGCAGGCGTCGCACCTCAGAAGTCATCATCGTACGCATCTTCCGCTCCTTCATCCCGGCTGAACACGGCAGATCAACGTTTGCCGACGCTGCGCCGTTACGGCCATGCTCGCAGTTCCGCGCCCGCTGCGGGTGGAAACCGCGACTTCGCTGGCGGAAACTCCAACGCTGCCTTGAAGTTTGACGCGGATGTCAAAAATGAAGAGGCGGCGGTGCCGCCGTCCGAAACGTGGATGGCCGGCGGCCTCCGTGGAGAACGCCGGCCGATCACGACCGGTGACCCGGTAACCCGATCAGTAATCCCAGGCGGCGGGCACACACCGGAAGACGTCGCCGGCGGTCGCCACGTGGCATACGGACGGGAATGGCAGGTGGGTGGCCACCAGCGCTTCTCCGGTCGCGGCCAATTCGCGCAGCAGCTCGATGCGGACGCGGGCTGCCTCTTCGGGGTCGTGTTCGAATCCGTTCTGCCACTCGGGGTTGTCGAACCCGGGGGCGAACACGGCATCGCCCGCGAATGTCAGTTTCTCGCCGCCGGAATCCAGGCGGACCACACTGTGTCCGGGGGTGTGACCACCGGTGCGGGTGACGAGTACGCCCGGCGCCACCTCGTATTCCGTCTCGAATGTGCGCAGCTGGCCCCGGTAGTCGTCCAGGAACTGCGAGGCGACCCGTCGGAGTACATCCGGTATCGGCTGCGGCATGACAGTGCGGGAGAAATCAGGCTTCTCCCAGAACTCCGCCTCGGCGGCCGCGGCGTGGATCCGCAGATCGGGCCGCAGCCGTTCCTTCACTCCTTCGGTGATCAGTCCGCCCACGTGGTCCATGTGCATGTGGGTGAGCACGACGTCGGTCACCGAACCGAGGTCCACACCGGCGGCCTCCAGGCGCTGGACCGTCTGGCCGGCCCGGGGGAAGTCGGGGAATTCCAGGCCCAGCCCGGCGTCGACGAGGATGGTCCGATCGCCGCTGCGGACCACCACGATGTTCAGCGGCCAGTCGATCACCTCGGGCGGCAGGAAGTTGTCACCCAGCCAGACCGCCAGGTCGGTCGGGTCGGCGTTGGTGGCCAACGTCGAGGTCGTAATGGGCAGCACTCCGTCGCTGATCACCAGAACCTCGATGTCGCCAACCTGTACCGCGTAGCGCGACGGAACCAACTCGTCGACCGGACCGCCCACCCGTGCACTGCTGTCCAAACTCATACTGTTCCTCCTGAGGGCTGCACTGAAGACACGTCGAATGACCTGTCTTACTCGTGGGAACGCCGTCGTGCCGTCGGAACTATCCAGCGATCGAGCGCAGCAGATGGCTAGGGTCGGCTGATGGCCTCCGTGAAGCAATTCCAAGTCACGTTCGATTGCGCAGATCCCGAGCGCGTAGGTCGCTTCTGGTGCGAAGTGCTGGGCTATGTGCTGCCTCCGCCGCCGCCGGGGTTCGACACCTGGGCGGACTTCGATCGATCCCTCAGTCCGGAGCGCCAGGGGTCCGCGTTCGCCTGCATCGATCCCTCGGGTACCGGCCCGCGACTGTATTTTCAGCGCGTACCGGAAGGCAAGGCCGTCAAGAACCGAGTGCACCTCGACGTCCGGGTGGGCGGCGAACTCGTGGGTTCAGAACGCCTCGCGACCCTGGAAGCCGAGTGTGCACGCTTGGTGGCGCTCGGGGCCGTGCAGGTGCGGGTGCTGCCCGCCGACGGCTTCGAGGAGTCCTGCATCGTGATGCAGGACATCGAGGGCAACGAGTTCTGTCTCGACTGAGGTAGGCCCGGGTGCGGGAACCCAAGCCGGGTTCAGGTCAAGAAGTTTCGGTGGTGCCGCGGTCAACGCGGGCCTGATCGATCTGTTCGCGAAGGATGTCGCCGTGGCCGGCATGCCTGGCGAACTCTTCGATCATGGCGAGCAGCGTCCACCGCATGCTCACAGTGCCCTCGGCGGGGATGTCGATCGTGGCGTCGAGGTCGAAGCGGGCGGCGATGTCGCGGGATCGTTGACTGGCGCGCTGGAACTCGGCGATCACGTCGGCGACCGACTCGTCTTCGGCGACGGCGAACGTACCCTCGTCTCGCCTCGAGTACCCGTCGCACTCGGATTCGTCGAGATCGCCCCAGAACCGTTGGAACCAAATCCTTTCCGCGGCAGCCGCATGCTTGATCAAGGAGATCGGGGTCGTCAGCGATGTCACGAGGTGTCGCCGTGCGTCGGCGTCCGTCAGCCCGCGTGCGGTGGCGATGAGTGCTTCACGATTTCGGTCGAGTGTGTTCTCGATGAGCGTGCGCTCGGTTCCGTTGGTGACTCGGTTGGTGCCCATACGTTTACTCCGTTCGGTGGTGCGGGTGTGCAGACATGGTTCAAGTGCCGTTCGCCCAGGCACGAGCATCCGCAACCAGACGGGCGGGAAAGGATCAGCGGTGGGGTCGCTACAAGCGGCTGACCGCAAACTGCGCGGCCTGGTCGACCATGCCGTTGGCGATGTACGAGTTGTGCGCGCCGGTGGGCGGTCCTGGCGCTGCACCGTTACACACGCTGTCGCCGGTGGCGCACAGATCGATGGTCTTGGGCGCATACAGCGGCCCGATGGTGATTCGCGGCGCGCCGGCGTCGCTGAGGAACTGGTTTGACGGTTTCCCGAACAGCGCCACGGCGGCCACGTGCGAGGCAATCTCCGGCGGCATCGGCGGCGGCACGAAGGCCGCCGGGACACCTTCTGGGATATCGGCGGCGGTGGTGAATGCCGCCACGGCTGCACCCTGGGAGAATCCGCCGAGCACCATCTTGGTGGCGGGGCAGTCGGCGGCGACCGCCTGAATGTGGGTGGTTGCGTCCCTGATGCCGTCGATGACCGTGAGAGCAAACTGGATGCCATCGGCGAAATCGGCGCTGGCCTGGTAATTCACCGGGTACTCAGCCACCGACTTCGCGCCGGCCTTGGCGCGGAGGGCATCGACGAACGCCTGCCCGATACCGCCGGCACCTGGCGGCTCGCCGGTCCCGCGGGCCAACACCACCTCGGCGTCCGGGCATGGGGCCGCGTTGGCAATGGGCGCCGTGGCGCTCACCAGTGCCAGCGCGGTGAATGAGGCCGCGACCAGCCCCGCGGGCCCGTAGATCTTCCGTCGGTTGCGCACCGCGGAAGTTTGGTTGCCATGAATTGCGTGCATAGGAGAACCTTCGCGTCGGGAGAGGACGGCCGATTGTCCGAACTCGATGGTACGTAATACGGACGCGCACGAAAACCGTTGGACGGGGTCGCCGTCGCATTGATAACGTGCCTGCGACCGTGACGGCACGCGAGGAGGTGAGACCCATGGACGTTGTAACCCTGTGGGTGCTCCCACTCGTGTTCACGGTCGGGCGATCGAGGTAGGTGTCGCCGGGAGCGCCTGAACATTGGCACTCCCGAAAGGGCATCACATCATGCAATTCACCTCTGAGACGTCGTCGAACGGCGTCATCGAACGCACCTTCACCCTCGGCGATATCACCGGTGTGCTCTGGTCACCGGAAACCGATTCTGACGGCGCTCCTGTGCTGCTGGCCGGTCACCCCGGCGGCTTGGACAAGAGGGCCCCGGGGCACGTCGCCCGGGCCTACTCTTCGGTGCGCACGGATGGTTTTCACGTTGTCTCGATCGACGCGCCCGGGCATGGCGAACGGCCACGCAGCGCAGCAGATGTTCGTCTGGTCAACGCTTTCCAGCAGGCGCGGGCAGAAGGCAGCCCGTCGTTCGGTCGGCACCTCGCGGACTACTGCCACTCGGTGGCCGAACGCGCCATCCCCGAATGGCGGGCCACCATCGACGCCGTCCAAGCCCTGCCACAGATCGACCCACGAGCGCCGATCGGCTACTCCGGCATGACACTGGCGAGTGCGGTCGGAATACCGCTGGTCGCGGTCGAGTCCAGGATCACCGCTGCGCTCTTCGGCTCGGCAGTCGAACACCCTGAGCTGCTGGTGGCGGCGAAGCAGGTGGCCATCCCTGTCGAGTACCTCCTCCCGTGGGACGACAAGGAGATCCCACGCGGATTCGGCCTCGAGCTGTTCGGCGCTTTCGCCTCGGAAGACAAAGTGCTGCATGCCTTCCCTGGCCGGCATCACCCGGTGCCTACCGATGGCCGGATCGACACCCGGTTCTTTCCCCGCCACCTCGGACGCTCGTCCGGCACTATGCCGGGTTGACGGACCGGGCAGAATACATCGTTCACGTCGCATGAAACACCGTCAGAGAGTGGAAGATTGGATATGTGGAGTACCCGAGTTGAGCAGCCAGAGGATGTCGAGCGCATCCATGCCGTGAATGCGGCCGCATTTCCCACCGAGCTGGAAGCGAACCTCGTCGACGCGCTCCGCGAAGACCCGACCGCTTGGATCGACGGACTTTCCGTCGTCAGTTGCGACGTGAACGGTGAAATGGTGGGCTTTGCGTTGCTCTCGCGATGCACTGTCGACGGTCATCCCGCACTTGCGCTCGGGCCCTGCGCGGTCCTGCCCGATCTCCAGCGAAGTGGGGCTGGGTCGGCAGCGATTCGCGCAGGGCTGGAGCGCGCGCGCCAACTGGGGGAGAACCTGGTTGTCGTCCTGGGCCACGCTGATTACTACCCGCGGTTCGGGTTCAGCCCGGCATCGCGGCTCGGCATCACTGCGCCGTTCGAGGCGCCGGACGACAACTTCCTGGCCCTGACTCTCGATCCTGATGCGGCGGTACCCCGCGGTGAGGTTGCGTATGCGAAAGCCTTCGGCGTCTGACGCGCAAACGCTACTTGTCCGTTAGCCGAATCAGCTGCGATTCTGCCTGCGCCACAGCTGCTTCGGCGGTTCGCAACCGGCTCTGCAGCTCATCGGCGGATTGTTGCGCGAGGTCGAGTTGCGCTTCGGCTGCCTCGAGGTCGCGCTGCGCGGCTGCGAGGGTCTCGAGGATTTTCTCGTAACGCCGACGTGCGGTTGCGACCGTGCTCCGGCGCTGCTTCAACGTTGCGAGCGCGTCGTCGTGTGCGGCGCGGGCCTCGCCCAGTTCGGATGTGGTGGCGTCACGGCGGCGCTGGGCCTCCTCGACCGCAGCAGCGTCCTCGTGTGACTGTTCCTCTGGAGGCGGTGGGTTGACTTTCGCCGAGGACCCCGTGTCGGGACGGGAACGCGTGGTCACAACAGACGATGCGCAGAAGTCACCGAATCCTGACCACTCTTCTGCTCTCGACAGCCGGCCCAGACGCGCAGCGACTTCGGGATCGGCGATCGCTGCCTGGAGCGTTCCGGTGACGTCGTCGCGCAATGCTGCTGTCGGATCGGACAGTTCGGCGGCCGCGAATCCAGCGCGGGTCAGGTCCTGCACGAGGGTTCGCTGCGTCGCGGACAGCTCGCGGATGCGTTGTCCATCGATGGCCGCGTGTGCGGCGCGCAGCGCTTCGTGCAGGTTGGTCAATTTCGGGCGGACTGTCGCGTCGGTCAGTGCGAGCAGGTTCACCACCCACGCCGCCGTCGTCGGCCGTCGGGCTGAGGCGATTGCCTTGGCCGCCGACGCATCTCCACGCTTCTTTGCCGCTGTCGCGAGCTCATTGCGCCGGCCGGTGAACTCTTCGGGCCGCATGCCGTAGAGCGAGTCGAGGTCGTCATCGACAGTCAACGCAGCCTCACACCGGCCCAAGTCCATTGTCCGCCAGTCATACTCGTCCACCGAATGCGCGGAGCTCCTGCACCGTTGCGCTGGGCCCGGCCATGGTGATCTCACCTGCTGCTCGTCGACCCGCCAGCCACCGGACCAGATCCGGGGCAGAGCCACCGAGAATCACTTCCGGTCCCGACGTCGGCCCGACTGACCACCGCCGGCCGCCGTCGCTCGTGCTGACCGTGACCCGAACTCCCAGCGGCAACTTCTTGACCTGATACCGCAGTACCAGCGGAATGACCTCCGCAAGCGTCACCGGCACGGCGTGCGCTTCGTTTTCGAAGCCGACGAGGTCCTCGTGATGCGTCCAGTATTCGAACAGAGCCAGCGGCGCCACCGTCGGTTGCAGCAGCAGCCGCGGCATCGGCCGACGCAACCGGCCGATCACTGCCGCGAAGCCGTGTCGTTGTTCCCGGCGCAGCGCAATGTCGACCATCTTCGGTGTACCGGACACCGAAACGCCACGCGTCACCAGGGATCGGGCAATGAAGGTCGTCACACCTCCGTAGCGTTCTTCACCAGCCAGATGGGCTGCAAGGTGCAGCGCGGTCCACCCGCCACACGCGGTCGGGGCTGACGGGCCCAACTCGGTCAACGACTCCGTCAATGCTGCGCGTTCGGCCTTGACGTCCTCTGCGATCGTCATGACCAAAAGTGTTACCGCAGGACGACGTCAGCCGTCACCTTTCCGTCGATTCCACGGATTGGTGGTCAGTCTTTCCAAACCACCTTGTCGGTACCACCGGCGTCCCGATAGACCACGCTGTCGGGCGCCGTGCCTCCTCGTACGTCAAAGTAGAGCCGCCCGGTGGTTTGAGACCCCGGTGCGATCGGTTGGTTGGCAAGACCGTCCGTCTGGTTGCCCTTCATGTCCGCGTAGGTGGAGCTGTTGACGGCCCGAGCGTTGAAATCGGAAATGTTCGGGGTCGGGGAGCCGCTCACGGCCTCGGCCGTTACATCGGCATACCAGATCCCGTCGTTATGACCGCTGGGCTGCAAGTTGCTCACGGTGTAGTCGATGGCGCCATTTGGACTGGGAACTTCTGCGGTTTGGCCGAACTGGAGCGTTTCCGGATCTGCGTATGCCGGAGTCGCTGCCACCATTCCAGCTGCCGCGATCCCGGCCGCAGCTGCCATCGTTTTCATTGCGATCTGCGAGAATGCCACGTCGGGCTCCCTCCGCCGTATTCCTGTTGTCTGCAGGAGTTAGTTACCTTCTTCTTCACCCGAGGGGTATCCAAACTCAGGTCCTTCAAACGTGCGACCCGCTACCTGTGGCTCGTGTCCGTGCGAAGCTACTGGTATGACAGCGTTTGTCATCGATGCCCCGGTGGCCGTCAAGCTCGCCGCCGACAAGGCGACGATTCCGCCGGAGCACAGCCTGGTGGCGCCCACGCTGTTGCGTTCGCAGGCACTCGCCCTCGTGTACGAGTCGGTGCGACGCGGCGAGATCGACGAACCGGGCGCCCGCAAGGTCCTCGACGGCATCCGCGGGCTGCGGATCCGGCTCCTGGGCGATCGGGTACTACAGGACCGCGCTTGGCGAATTGCCGCCCAGTTGGACTGGCCGGACACCTACCAGGCCGAGTACATCGCACTGACCCAGCTGCAGGCGGACGCGCTGGCCACTGCGGACCGGAAACTCGCCGATGCTGCGCGTGCGTTCGTCGAAACCGTTTCTCCAACAGAGATTCTGCGCCCGTAGGGTGTGGGTCCGATGGCCGCGAGGGTCTCACCGTCGGTCGAAGCGTTCCCCGAAGTGTTTCGACGGAAGCACTCCGAAGACGATCTGGATCACGAATCCTATGTAGGGCAACACGGTCAGCAGGGACAGCCAACCTGACAGGTCGGCATCGTGGAGTCGGCGGACCAACAGTGCCCAGCCGGGGATCGCGCACGCGAGTGTGAGTATCAGCAGTATCACCAGGAACGTGAGTCCAAGTGTGCTGTCCTCTTCGGCCGCACCGGCCAACATTCCGCAGACAAAGGCGACGATTCCGAGGGTGAGCATGACCCACCAGTACTCGCTGCGAGAGGCGCGACCGGAGAAACGGGCATAGCTGCGAAAGAACCGCGACAGTGCCTGGCCGAATGTCGCCCCGTACAACGGCAGCGTGAGATCGCCTGGATCGGTAGCACCGACGGGTTCGTACTCGGGGTGTGTATCGAAAGGGGTTCCCTCGCTGTGGATCATCGGTGCCTCTGCTCGTTTGATTGGTGCATCGCGTCTACTTCAGGACGATAACCACGGCGTAGCCGTCATGGTCACCGGTTGTCGTGGTGGCGGTGTTGTACGAGTTGTCCAACGCGACCATGCCGCCGTAGGTCGCCTGGCCGCTGGCGAGCAGCCGAATCGCTAGCGCATTTCGGGCGAGGTTGGACGAGACGTACGCGTGCCGGGGTAACAGGTCGTAGATGACGAACTGTTCGGTGCTGAACGAGCCACTCCAGACGTAGCCCGCGCTGGTCTCCACCGGGTCGGGCCCGAAGATTCGGCCGTGGTTGTTGGGAAACAGGAAGAAGTTGTCCGAGTAGCCCAGTAACAGGCCAGTGGGCTGCTGCCCGTAGGTCACGTCGTCGATCGTGCCTTGGAACCCGGTGCTGTGAATGGGCTGGGCAGGGTAGCCGGACCAGAACATCACCGTGTTGAGCTTGCAGGCGGCCTCAGCTGCCGATGTCGACGTCGGGTCGACGATGATGACGTTGACCGGCTCCAGGACCGTCCTGCCCTGGTACGGCAGCCCACCGTAATTGGATATCTGCCCGTTGGACTGCAGCATCCATTTGCCGATCTCGCCGTACACGGTGGGGACCTGATCAGCGGGGGAGGGCACCCCAGGTGCGATCGCCGGAACGGCATTGACGCCGATCGGGGTGGTGCTGGCCGCCGGCCGGAAGTGGTTGGCGCTGAGGGTGAAGCGTTCGACTTCCCGGTGGACGAGCTGCAGCACCTGCACCATCGGCATCGGAACTGCCGGTGCGCCACCGGTATTCGCCGCCGAAGGCAGGGCGACGGGCAGGTCCGCCGCGGGCGAGCCGGTGGGGGCCGGGCTAGCGGTCGGTGCGATGGCCCGGCGTGAGCAGATCGAAGTGGAGTTGGGACGCACGCTCGTGGATGAGGTCGACAACCCGGTCGCTCTGGCAGGTGCGCCGGAGCTCAGGGGAGCCGGGATCTTCCGCGAAATACGCACGGACAACCCCGGTATCGATGCCGGGCCGGCACCGGGTGCCTGCTCATCGCCGATCGGAGCCCGGCGGCTGTCGGCCGGTCTGATCCTTGACGTGGGTGACGCCCCGAGCTTGCGGGTCTTGGCACCAGGCGATCCGACGGAGGGCGGCCTCTTCACCGGGCCGGCACCGGCCGATGGATCCGAAGAATGTGCGGCGGAACCACCGGCGTTATTGTCCGGGGAGCCTTCGGCATTGGCGATTCCGGCGCTGCCCGCCACCACCGCACCGATGCCCAAACCCAGCGCCAACAAACCGACGCGCCCCAGATGGATTGCTGCTCCCGGCCCGGTCTGTCCGGTGGAAGGTCGATGTTGCGCTGCGATATGCGAGGCACGGTGCCGACCCATGGCTGTCCCGATCGTTTCCGGCGGATCACCACAACTGTCCGCATGTTCCCAGCCATCGTCGGCTGACGATGTTTATACCTGCGGTTAGAGGCGGGCGTGAACGTTTCATTCAGCGAATCAGGCGAGACCGGAGATTTCGTGATGGTTTCAGTTGGGCAAAGGTACTGCAGCAGGGCCGCGATGCGACGCGCCCACATGGCCCGTTTGGCTCTAACTTTGCCACCATGGCGGGATTGGGCATTCACGTGAAGCGCTGGCGCACAGCGGTTCAGGTAGCGGTGTCGGCGTTGCTGGTTGCCATTCCCGGGCTTGCCGTCACCCCCGTAGCTCATGCGGCTGCGCCCGCGGCGAGGTTATGGGTGTCATCGACATGGCAGACCGGCTTCATCGGCCACTTCACGATCACCAACCCGAGCGCGGTGCCGCTATCCGATTGGAAGCTCGAATTCGACCTGCCGATGGGCGAATCCGTCTCGCACACGTGGAGCAGCAACATCACGCGCTATGGCACGCATTATGTGCTCACGCCCGCGAATTGGAACCGCATCATTGCACCGGGCGGTACCGCCACCGGCGGCCTGAGAGGCGTGTTGTCCGGGTCGTACACGCCACCCTCGAATTGCGTGCTCAACAGTCAATATTTGTGCACCTAATGGGAACTGATCAGCGAGCCTACGACCGGTAGTGGTCTGATCGGGTGAAGCTGATTGCCGAGCCG
>NZ_JBZTYL010000032.1:0-2749 GCF_058536225.1 Mycolicibacterium arcueilense | reverse complement strand
ACACCACCAAACGGACACGCCACAAACCGCGACGCCGTCAACCCACCACGACGCCAATACCCCACACCCACATTGCGGCCGGCGACATACAACTCACCCACCACACCCGCGGGTACTTCCCGGAGCCATCGGTCGAGAACGAACAAGGCGGCCCCCGGTACCGGTGAGCCAACCGGTGGACACCCCCGCCCACTCGTCAACGGGGCGCTCAGCGTCACCCACATCGTCGTCTCGGTCGGGCCGTACTGGTTGATCATCACGCGGCCTGGAGCCCACCGGTCCATTACTTCGGCCGAGCAGGGCTCACCGCCGACCAGTAACGCAATTGATCCCAAACCGTCTGGCGACAGCGCCGCAGCAGCCGTCGGCGTCAGGCCCAGGACGTTGACTTGCTGAGAGACCAACAACTCATGGAAGTCTTCCGGCGAGCACGCCGTGTCTTCCGGGATGACGACCAGGCGCCCGCCGCGCAGAAGGGCATTGAAGATTTCCCAGCCCGAGATGTCGAAGCTGTATGAATGCCACTGCGACCACACCTGTTCTGAAGCCGGCGGCAAGTCGCCGGTGTCGAGGGAGTCCATGAGATGGGTAACGTTGTGGTGTGCGATGGCCACACCCTTCGGGACGCCGGTAGTCCCCGAGGTGTAGATCAGGTAGGCGATGTCGTCAGCAATGGGCGCGGGTAACGGAGTACCGCGCTCCGCGTCGATGCGCGGGTCGTCGACATCGATGACCGTGACATCGCAGTTGTCGAGCCGTCCGGCAAGGTTCGCCGTGGTGACGACCGCGAGCGGTGCGGCATCGTCGAGCATGAACGTGATCCGCGCATCGGGGTGCATAGGGTCGATCGGCAGATACGCTGCCCCCGACTTGAGCACAGCGACGATCGAAACGATTGCCTCGGCACACCGGTTGAACAGCAGACCCACGTATCGGCCGGGCCCAGCCCCAAGGCCGATCAAACAGTGCGCCAAGCGATTCGATGCCTCATCCACCTCGCGGTAGGACATCGACCGATCCCCGCACACCAACGCCACTGCGTCCGGGTCACGGGACACCTGCTGCTCGAACATCACCGGAATCGACACCGGTGACGTCGCTGTCGTCAGCACTCCCCGATTGCCCATCTCATCGAGGCGGGTCTGATCGGGCGCATCCAGCAGTTCTATCGACGACAGCGACTGCTCCGGGTCGGTGGCGATCGCCGCCAGCACCCGCTGCAACCTGTCGATCATGGATTGGATGCCGGCCGTGTCGAACACGTCGGTGCGGAACTCCACCGATCCGCCGATTCCGGCAGATTCGCCAGTTTCGTCGAAACGTTCCCCCAGGTATATCGACAGGTCCATCCGAGCACTATGGGTATCTGTCGGTAACGAGGTCACGTGCAGATCACCCAGGCCTGGACCGGCCGCGGTGCCGTTGTCCTGTCCGGCGAAGTTCTGCCAGGCCAACATCACCTGGACCAGAGGGTGATGAGCCAGCGATCGAGTCGGCTTGAGCCGATCGACCACGATCTCAAACGGCACATCCTGGTGTTCCAGTGCCGCCAGACTGCGCGCACGGACCTGCCCCAGCACCTGAGAAAGCGTGGGATCGCCGGTCAGATCAACGCGCAACACCAAGGTGTTCACGAAGAACCCCACCACCTGGTCGAGCACGGCATCTCCACGCCCCGCGACCGGGACTCCCACCGCCACATCGGAACTGGAGCTGAGCTTCGACAGCAGAATTGTCAACGCTGCCTGCAGCACCATGTATGTCGTCGCGTTGTGTTCGCGAGCGACTTCGCGGACGCGCTGTTGCAGTTCGGCCGGCCACTCCACCGACACACTCGCGCCCCGGTGATCTGCCACCAACGGATAGGGCCGGTCGGTGGGCAATTCGAGACGCTCGGGCAATCCGGCCAACTCCCGTTCCCAATGCGCGAGCTGTCCAGAAATCCGACTATCGGGATCGGTCAGATCTCCGAGATACGCCCGTTGCCACAGGGCGTAGTCCACGTACTGCACCGGCAACGGCAGCTGCGCTGGCATCCTTCTCGCACAACGGCTTTCGTAGGCCACACAGACATCGGCCACCAGCGGAGTCACCGACCAACCATCAGCGGCAATATGGTGCACCACCGACACCAGAACATGCTCGTTCTCGTGCACGCGAAAAAGCCGTGCCTGCAAGGGGATCTCGACAGCGAGATCGAATGGTCGGCCGGCCACTTCTTCGCACGCCTCGGCCAGTTCGGCTGCCGACCAGCCGCCGGCATCTACCACCTGCCAACCGAAGTCAGCTTCCTCGGTAGGAAGAACCACCTGCCGAGGAACGCCGTCGACCGAGGTGAACACCGTGCGCAGAGACTCATGACGCTCGACCACGTCGGCGAACGCCGCGCCCAATGCCGACGCATCCAACGTTCCGACTATCCGAAACGCCGTGGGCATGTTGTAAATCGCGGACGGCCCCTCCAGCTGATCCAGGAACCACAGCCGCTGTTGGGCATATGACAACGGAATGACCGCCGGACGCTCCTGGGCGACCAGCGGCTCACGACCACCCGAACCTTCTCCGACCCGTCCAGCCAGCTCCCTCACCCTCGGCGCCTCGAACACCGACCGAACCGCAAGTGCGGAGCCCAAACCCGCATTGACCGCGTTGACCAACCGAATGGCCGACAACGAATCCCCGCCCAGGTCGAAGAAGGAGTCATCCACCCCGACCCGCTCCAACCCCAACACCTCGGCGTAGATGCCGG
>NZ_JBZTYL010000031.1:0-40351 GCF_058536225.1 Mycolicibacterium arcueilense | reverse complement strand
CTCCCAGCTCAAGGGGCACTTTCCTTATATCGACACCCACCTACACAGGCAATTCATCGGTGGATCGAGGTTTAGGGCTCACGGGCTCAGTTCGGAGCGTATTTCGACCCCGCACGGACACCAGCGAGCGGCTTACACACTGTTATCCAGCACCGTTCGAGGAGGCAGCAACGGTGACGCTCGGCGGCTGTCTCCGCGCCATTGCCGAATCCGCTGGCGCAGTTATGTGCTGACCCGATAGCCTGGCAGGCTTTGCCCATTCCACCCTGAGGAGCCCGGCGATGCTTGACTTCACCGTTGCGCTGACCCTGCGCGCACGCAGGGACCGCGACGAGGAACCTGGTGTTGCGGTCACAATTGGCCGCCGACGGATCGAACTGCGCCGTCACCACAGCGGGGACGGACCGTTATGGAACCGGCTTGAGCGGGGCGGGCTCTACAGGCGGAGTCTGTTGCCGATCGGCCCAATCGCAATCGTGTATTACCGGCGCAGCCTCACCTACGGCGAGGCTGTAGGTGCGCCACCTCGGTTCACTGACGCGGTCTTCGATTGGGTCATTGACGAGTTCGACGACAGTTTCAACGACCTGGCCATCGCGTCGCTGCGTTATCACCAGGACTGGGCTATCACATTTTGCGATGGCGAACGCCGCGCCCGCTACCAGGACCTGATCGACCGGCTCAGTGAGCCGTCACCGGACTTTACCGACGAGGAGAGGGCGGTTTTCGCTGCATCGGGTGACCGGCTGGTCCGAGTCGACGGCAGTCGCTCGATGCTGCGGCCGCCGACCGACCGCGAGCGGGCTGTGTACGCCGCGCAGCGGGAGCGGACGGCCGAGTGGGAGCAGCGGATGGTCGAGACGCGGCGGGACTTCGTCGGGGTCATGCGGGAGCTGTGGTCGTGAACACCAGCCGCCCGACGCCACCAAGGCCGACAACGTAAACGTTTGCGGGTAGGTGGTCGCTCAGCCGCTGCGAGTGATGAAGCTCGCCCGGGAACTCGCCGACCTACTATTCAGCGCGGTCAAATACGGCGGGTAATCCGAATGTTGCAGTGCGCGAAGAGCTGGAACGGCGCTACCAGCAACGACAGACAATAGTGAAGTCGCCGAGCGGGCCACCATCGTGTACCACTGGTTGAACTACGCGCATCCGTTCCGCGACCTGAATGGCCGTACAACCTGGTTTCACGAACTGCCGTGCAGCACAAAGCTAATCGAGCCATCGACTACGACCAGCTGTCTGATGAGGTGGATGCGGCCAGCGTTCACAGTCCCTCACCATGATCAGCCACACCCGCAACCCCAATACATGACGCCAGTCGTCTGTGCCGTCAGCGCGGGAGGCCGACCTAAAATCGAATGAACGAACACACCGGAGGGCGCGGCCGATGACCGCCCCCGGTGACTCACCGGTGATCGGCAAAGGAGGCTGATATCGACCCCGATTCGAAGGGAACCGACGATGCGAACGCGCTCGACGAGCTCATCGGGCCCTTCCACGACACCGCGCAGATCGCACATCGGCTGCGAGTCTCGGTGGATACGGTCACAGCCCTGGTCCGTCGGAATGAACTGCTGGCTTGCCCCACAGCTGAGAGCATGTTGGTCTTCCCGACCTTCCAGGTAGCAGCTGACGACACTTTGCTGCCCGGCCTTGGACGTATCGTGGCAACCCTGGCCCGGGGCACCGCTGACAGCTGGCAAATTGCACTGTGGATGCGCACATCCAGCGACCAGCTGCACGGGCGCACACCGCACGAGGCGTTGCAACAAGGACGCAGCGATGCCGTCGAGCGTTTGGCGGCGCAGACCGCCACCCGGTGGCGGTCGCATTGAAGGTAGTGAAAGTCTTCAAGCGCCAATCGCCTGCCTGAAAGCGCGATTGTCGTTGCTACGCAACATAAATCAGCGGGCGAATGCCCGATGGGCTCATGCTGGAACTCGGATGCACTCCTGACACCGCCCTTGGCGGTTCCTTCCGCGTTGGCTTTCGCCAAAATCTTTCCGAGTTCCGCGGAGCCCTTGAAGTTGAGCGTGCCCTCAAATTCTCGGGTCTTCGTACGCGCGTGATTGTGCTGACCGCGGCGAAGGAAGTGGTCAAGGCTGTCGCGTACGCCGCCTATCGCTTGTACCACGGTGACGACCGGTCAGCCCCGAACCCGTCGCCGGAGCAGTGGGATCGCTACATGGCGGGATTCTGGCCGGACCTACTGGACATGTTCGCCGCGATCCCCGCTGCCGGTGAACCCGCCGACAATGCCGTGCTGGCCCGCACCCTGTACGCGGTGAGGGAGCGAACGCTGCGCTGGCTTGAGGAGCTCGGGGTCAGGTACGAGGTGCAGGTCTATGGGGCCGAATCGCTTAGGTCCTGCTGGTGGAGCGTCGCCGAGCCGATCTGACGACTTGTCGCCCCGCTGGAGCTGTCATCCCTGCCGCATACGCTGATCTGGTGGATCCTGAGCCCCTCCTGCTGAGCGACATAGACACGACTCGGGCAATGCGCACCGGCGACGAGCTGTTCACTCTGGTCGCGGCGATCCACGGCTCACCGGCCGGCACCCAGGAGACGAACTGGCTGGAGTGGAAGAACGCCCTCGACCTCACGAAGGCGGCGGGCAAGTTCGCCGTCGCGAAAGCGATCCTCGGGTTCGCCAACCGCTCCGTTGAGCAGGCACAGCTCGCTTGCGAGGGCGTCGCGTACATGGTGGTGGGCGTTGAGCCGGGAGCCGCAGCTGGTGTGGGTGCCGTCGATCATGCCGAGCTCGGGCAGGCGATCAAGACGTACATGGGCGGTCCCCGCTGGACTCCGTTCTATGTCCCGTTCGAAGAGGTCACCGTGCTGGTGATCGTCGTCGAGGCACCGCGGCCCGGGGACCCGATCCACACCTTGCAGAAGACGTACAACGACGGTGCGAAGTACAACGCCGCCGCGGGCACCGTGTTTCACCGCGGCACGGCTCAGTCCGAACCGGCCGGCACGGGCGAGATCGACATGCTCAGCAAGCGTCTCGTGCAGGGCCTGCAGAAGCCGGAATTGGATCTTGATCTGCGATGTGCCGCAGTCCCACTGATCCGGTGGCGCATCACACAGGATGACCGCGACGACTGGCTGCGCCGCCGCGAGACGCACGTGAGGGCGAACAGCGGCAAGCCGCCGGACCGTCCGGCGCCGCGGCCTAAGCCGGCACCGAACCCGGCTCGGCCGGGTTGGGCTGCGGACTATGCGTACGGTTCGCTGAGCAGCCAGGTTGGCGCCTTCGCGTCGATGCGCACGTACGCCGATCCGAAGGACGCCGAGGAGTTCGAGAAGCGGGTGACGGACTACCTGGCCCAGATGCGCCGCCGGCTTCTCGATCGGATCATCCGCGAAATCGTTCTCGACGATGACTCGAACACCGTGCACTTCGCCGTGGGCAACGCGACTGAGGACCCGGTGTCCGGCGTCCAGCTGACTGTGCGGATCCCGAAGCGGGGTCTGCTGGCCTACACAACCCCGCCGAGCGTCGACGATCTCCCACCGCGGCCGCGATGGCCGGAACCGCTGGACGAGATGCGCAACAGAGCCCTCGCGAACGCAGCGTGGTCTCGACCCGTCGACTTCTCTCCGCACGGGGGCGCGGTCGAGGACAAAGGCGACGTCTACGAGGTGACGTGGACCGTCGGCGACCTCAGACCTGGTCAATCGGCGGACGGCTACGCGATCACCGTCATCCCCGGTCCCGCGGTAGCTGAGCCGATCAACGTCGAGATGACTGCGCGTGCCATGGACCGCCGGGGTACCCGAACGAAGATGGAGCAGCTGCCGATCTCGACGGAGGCGTGGACGATCGACGACTTCTACGACGCGGAACCCGCGTAGACGGCAGTTACCACGCCGTGGCTGGCGCGGTCCGTGTGGCCGACCGGTTTACCGTGATTGCCGGTGCTCATGCACCTGCCGGTCGATCTCTTCCCAGCAGCGTGCGCAGTCGTCGCACCGGACGGGCCAGTTAGATCCCCTCGAAGAATGCGGCGTCCACCCACACGTCCTCGACTTGCCGAATCCGCGTCGTGACTCCCATGTCGAACTCCTTGAGCAGCTCGCACAGCCGGGCGCCGTCGATGAGGTCGAGCGGTGGCGCGCCGTCCCGTGCGGCTTCCGCCTTGGCGTCGGCCGTGAAGGTTCCGGTCGTGATCAGCAGGCCTTTGTCACCGCGTCCAGTCATCGCGCCGCGGAAGTCGCGAACCGCCCCGGCTCTTACCGAGCCGACGTAACGCTTGCACTGGAAGAACACGGGGAAGCTCACCAAGGAGAGCCGGTACACCCCGACGCCATCGATCCCACCGTCGCCGGTCTTCCCTGTGACCCGGGTGTTGGTGAACCCGGCCTCGCGTAGGAGCCGTTGCGCGAGGCGTTCGAACGCGGCGGGCTCCATCGTCATCACGACTTCGAGGAGCTGGTCCTGCCAAGATTCCTCCGCTTCGAGCTGAGGCGTCTCCGGGTTCGTCTCGAACAACTCGACAAGTTCGTCCAATGTTGCCTTGCGCTTGCGTTCCCTGCGAGACGTGGCGACATACAGCTGCCGCAGGGGTTCGATCTCCGGTTCGGTGACCGTGCGGCCCTTCTCTGTGAGGCTCCAGATGCCGCGGCGTGAGTTGTCGGCGAGGCCCATGCCCTTGAGGTACGACCGCGCCCAGGCCAGTCGATAGGCGATCTCGGTCCCGGGTCCGTCGCCGTGCAGGACCGCCTGTTGCGCGTCGGAGTAGTCCCCGAGTTCCAAGACGCGTTCGGTGATCTCGTCGATGGCCCCGGAGTCGCCGAGGTCGCGTATCGCCTGGACGGCGGGCCAGAGCAGGTCCTGATACGGAGGCACGGAGGTCACAGCACCGAACCTATGCGCTCGGTAGCCGGGTGCCTCGATCGACATGCCCGAACAGTGCCCCCATAGCCGTTCGGCATCGGGCGGGTCACCGGACCATGACAAACGCGAGAAACCGGGAGCAGCCGGGCATCCCCAACATAAGGCCACATAGGCTTCGGGGATCGATGAACACGGCGCTGGAGGGGGCGGCTAGATGGCAGACGAGACCAATGTCCTCGATCAATTGATCGGCCGGGTCCAGGACGGGTCTCTGCGCAATCGGCTCGCCAGCGAGGTTGAACTGCTACGCGGTTCCCGTCGGTTCGGACTTGTTTTCGACCGTCACCTACCAGAGTCTGTGCGCCTGACCGACCACCCGATCCGTAAGGGCATCCGTGTCGCCCTACGTGACGAATCCACCGCAGTGACGTGGACGGTGGAACGGTTCACCGACCGGACCCGCGAGGTCGCGGTGCTCAGTGGTGACGGCGGCGAGCGGCCGGTGTCTGAACTGATCGTCATCCGCGAGTTCGGGGAGCCGATCTACCCCGGTCTGCACTCGGTAGACCGGATCCCGAACGGTCCCGAGGACGCTCCGTGGCATCTAGTGATAAACGGAGAGAATTTCCACGCCCTGCAGGCGCTGCGGTCCACCCACCGCGAAAAGGTCGACCTGATCTACATCGACCCGCCATACAACACCGGCAACGAGGGGTGGATCTACAACGACCGTTACGTCGACCAGAACGACCGTGCGAAGTCGTCGAAGTGGCTGTCGTTCCTGGAACGCAGGCTGCTCATCGCCCGAGACCTGCTCAAGCCCACGGGCGTGCTCCTCGTCGCGATTGGCGACGAGGAGCATCATCGCCTCCGAATGCTGTTGGATCAGGTCTTCGGAGACCAGAACTTTCTCGCCAACATCACCTGGCAGGGCAGCGGCAAGAACGATGCGCGCTACACCGCCGGCGGCGTCGACTACATGCTCGTGTACGCACGCGATGAGTCCCGATTGTCGGAGACCGAGTGCCGGTGGAAGGAACGCAAGCCCGGGATCGAAGACGCCTTTGCGGCCGCGGAGGAAGCCTGGACCGAGGCAGCGGGTGATCCGGAGGAAGCCACCCGGCTGTACCGCGCAGCGCTCCGACCGTTGCGCGGACAGCTGGAGCCGTCGGTGTTCCGCTACGACCAGATCGACGCGGAAGGACGGGTGTTCCAAGCTGATAACCTGACCAGCCCTAACCGCCGACCCAACCTGATCTACAAGGTCAAGCACCCGCGAACCCGTCGCCCGGTTCCCACCCCGATGAACGGCTGGCGCTACGCGAAAGACACGATGGCGGAGCTCATCGCCGATGGTCGAATCCTGTTCGGCGCCGACGAATCCACGACCCCGAGACTGAAGCGGTACCTCGCTGATCAGCAAGACCGCGTGCCGTACCCGACGTTTTCCGAGCCGCGCATGCCGGGATCGCGACGATTGGAGGCTGTGCTGGGTGATCGCCGGTTCCCAAACCCGAAGGACGTGGAAATCATCACTCGGTGGATCGGGATAGTCGCGTCCGAGGATGCGGTCGTGCTCGACTTCTTCGGCGGTTCTGGAACGACGACCGAAGCTGTTATGCGACTCAACGAGCAGGACGGTGGAACTCGCCAGTCGATCCTCGTCACCAACAACGAGGTCGGCTCCGGCGAGGCCAGGAGACTTCGAACGGCCGGTCTGCATCCGGGTGATGAAGAGTGGGAGGCTCGCGGCGTGTTCGAGTACGTCTGCCGCCCGCGTATCTCAACAGTGGTCACCGGTAAGCGCCCGGACGGATCGGTGTACTCCGACGGGTTCGCTGCGAATGTGGAGATGTTCGACCTCACCTACCTGGACCCATCTTCGGTGCGCCGCGGCCAGGAGTTCCCCGCCGTGGCTCCGTTGTTCTGGCTGGAAGGCGGAGCCCGGGGCCAGCGGATTGAAGAGCTTCCAGCGGAGGGCTGGGCATTGACCGAAAACTACGGGGTCCTCTTCGACATCGACGCGCTCACCGGGTTCGCTACCGCGGTGGCCGATGCCTCGATCGCCGACTGCGCGCCGTCGGTGCTGTTCATCATCACCGACTCGCCCGCCGAGTACCAGCAGGCCGCCGAACGACTCCCGGTCGGCATCGAAACGGTCCAGCTGTACGAGGACTACCTGTCGAACTACACCATCAACACGGTCGGCGGTACGCGGTGAGATTCGCGCTGGAGCCGTATCAGACCAAGGCCGTGGAGTCGGTGCTCTCGAACCTGGCGAAGGCCCGAGCCGGGTACCTCGACGACGGTGAACGCACAGCTGTTGGCCTCACAGCCCCTACTGGAGCGGGCAAGACAGTCATCGCAACCGCCGTGCTGGAAGGCATCTACAAGGGCACCCCGACGCGGCTGGCTAACCCGAACATGACGGTGCTGTGGATCACCGACGACCGCTCCCTCAACGCGCAGACGATCAAGAAGATCCATCAGGCGTCCGGTGGTGGTATCGACCTCACCCAGATCAGGTACCTGGGTGAAGAGGACTACCGCACCCTCGCTCCAGGCTTCATCTACTTCGTCCACATCCAGGCGATGCAGAAGAACTCGACTTTGCACGCAACCCGACCCGACGGCACTCACAACGACCGGCGCACGTACGGCGGCTGGGACATGATCGCCAACACCGTCCGGGAGCGCGGCGAAGACTTAGTTGTGATTTGGGACGAGGCGCACCGCGGTTCGGGGACGAGAAGTACCGAGCGGAAGTCGATCGCCGGCACCATCGTCGGCGGCGGCGTGACGAACATCGGGACCACGCAGCCCGCCGCACCGGTGGTGCTCGGAATCTCGGCCACCCCGGACCGGTTCCAAGCCGCGATGCAGGCCGCGGACCGCACCATGCGACTGGTCGAGGTCAAGGCCGGGGACGTGCGCGAATCCGGACTCCTCAAGGACCGAATTCTGCTTCGCAGCCTGGGGGAGTCACAGTCGGCGAACAACACAATGCTGGCGCTCGCCGTGGAGGATCTGAAAAGCGCGGACGCGGCCTGGAGGGCGCACCACGAGACCACCGGCGACCGGCTGGTGGAGCCGCTGCTGGTAGTTCAGGTCGCACAGGACCCTGCGAATCGTCAACTGCCGGAGATACTTTCCGTCATCGAGTCCACGTGGCCGGAGCTCAGCGACTACGCCGTCGCGCACGCCTTCGGCGACCCCCACGGCCCATTGAAGGTGGGAGATCGCACCGTCCGCTACCTGCCACCCGAGGCGATCTCAGACGACGACCGTGCCCGGGTGGTGCTCTTCAAGTCAGCACTCACCACCGGCTGGGACTGCCCACGAGCCGAGGTGCTGGTCTCGTTTCAGGGCAAGGACTCCTACACCGAGATCGCCCAGCTGATCGGGCGACTAGTCCGGACGCCGCTGGCCAAGCGGATCGAAGGCGGCGATGACCGCCTGAACGAGGTGGCCGCGTACCTGCCCGGGTTCCGCACCGAGCACGTGGCGCGAGTCGTCAACGCGCTCACTGAGGACGAGACAGTCGAGGTCGATGTCGTCGTGGCCCCGGTGATGTGCGGACGCTCGTCGAAGGTTCCGTCGGAGGTGTTCGACCTGCTCGACACGACGCCGTCGTACACCCGGCAGAGGGCGACGTTCAGCTCCCGCACGGCGCAGCTTCTGCGTCTCGCTGCGGCGCTTACCGAGCACGGCCTCGTGGCTCAGGGTTCGGCGAAGGCCAAGCAGTGGATCGTCGACCAGATGCGCGCAGCGGACGGCCAGCGGAGCCACGAGATCGACGCCAAGGTCGCGGACATCCTGTCGTTGACCGTAAGTACCACCATGGTCGCGTACGGCGAGACGATCATGGAGAGCGTCGGCAAGGCGGACACTGCGACCAACGAACGCGACTTGGATGGGTATTTCCGCCGCGCCCAACGGGTCCTGCCGGACGGCTCGGCCAACTGGTATTACAACGACTTGTGCGATGCCGGAGAGGATGAGGTCGACGCGGCCGCACGCCTGACCGCCATGGCCGAACTGGGCTTCAAGGAGATCATCGACACGCAGGCCGCCGCGCTGATCAGCTCTTGGAAGGAGCAGCACCGATCGGAGGTGTCGCGGCGTCCGCGACATGTGCGTGATCAGATCGAGCCGCTCTGGCATCTGGGAGGGATGCCGATGCTGCCGACGACGGTCGAGGTGCGCGACGTGTACCCGGCGGCGACGGAGAAGGTGCGCGGGCAGACCACCGAACCGATCACCACATACCCGTACCACCTGTACGTGATCCCTGACAGCAAGCCGGACGCCGGCGGATTCCCGGTGGACACGTCCCGGTCGTCGTGGGAGTCCGCCGTGCTGAAAGCGGAGCTCTCCGCGCAGACATTGGTGGGCTGGTACCGGAACCCGTCGTCGGGGCAGCACGCGCTTGCGGTGCCGTACCTGTTCGGCGACAAGTACCAGCTGATGCACCCGGACTTCCTGTTCTGGCACGACGATGCGAGCGGCGAGTTCGTCATGGACATCGTGGACCCGCATCGCTACGACCTCGCCGACACCTCCGCGAAGTGGTCGGCGCTCGCGCGCTACGCGCAGGACCACTCCGATCGTGTCCGTCGATGCTTGGCCGTCATCAAGGTCGGTGGGGCGCTGCAGGCGCTCGACTTGAAGATCGACGGTATCGACGAACGGCTGTTGGGAGCGACTAACGGGATCCTGATCGAGGCTTTGTTCGCCGCGGAAGGCATGGCATACCCGTAACCCGGC
The DNA here is from genome assembly GCF_058536225.1 of Mycolicibacterium arcueilense. Taxonomy (NCBI): domain Bacteria; kingdom Bacillati; phylum Actinomycetota; class Actinomycetes; order Mycobacteriales; family Mycobacteriaceae; genus Mycobacterium; species Mycolicibacterium arcueilense. The sequence goes on along the minus strand of NZ_JBZTYL010000031.1, from coordinate 30,741 downwards.
AGTTCGTCGACCACCGCGATCTGTCAGACCTGCTCTCTACACTGCTGGTCGTAGACGGAGTGTCGGGTGCCGTCACCCGCAGGGCGGGATAGCCTCGCCCTAGCATGCTGATCAGGGAACGGAGGTGCAGCATGGCGTATTCAGCTGCCTCCACCGTGGTGGCCCTGATGCGCGATCTGCCGAAGACGCTGACGCTGGCCGGCATCGGAGAGGCGCTACTCGACGTCGGCTCCGCTGATCAGCTGTGGGAAGAACACGTTGCCACGACCCTCGTGTCGGTACCGGGAACTGAGCCGGATCGCGATGCTGCGGCCCGTGACGTCGAGCAGTGGACTGCGCGCGGTTGGCGAGCTCTGACGGTTCTCGATACCGCCTACCCGGATCGGGTGCGGGCAGCACGGCGTCCGCCGGCACTGCTGATGACAGAGGGCACCCTCGCTACGGATGCCTACAGCGTTGCAATCGTCGGCTCTCGCAAGGCGTCAGCCGCCGGCATCGACTTCGCCCGCGGTGTCGCGCTTGGTCTCGCGGCTCACGATGTCACTGTGGTGTCCGGGCTCGCTGAGGGAATCGACACGGCCGCGATGACCGCCGCGCTGGAACTGGGCGGCCGTGTGGTGGGTGTCATCGGCACCGGTATCGACCATGCGTACCCGGCGCCGAATGCCAAGCTGCAGGCCACCATTGCTGAACGCGGACTGCTGCTCACGCAGTTCCTTCCGGGATTCCGGGGCGCTCCGTGGGCGTTCCCTGCTCGCAACAAGACCATGAGCGCCTACTCCGGCGTGACGGTGATCGCCGAGGCCTCCGAGAAGTCCGGTACCAAGCACCAGGCGACGGAGGCGGTCGCCCATGGTCGCAGGTTGGTGCTGCACAGCAGTGTCGCGACCGGCACGACATGGGGCAGGGAGCTCCGTGACCGGCCTGATGTGTTCGTGGCGAGCACCGCAGGTGAAGCGGTTGCGCAGTTGGAACAGATCGCCGCCGCGGATCAGACGGTGCGATCCCACCTGGCTCGTCAGCCGGTGGGCACCGCCTGGTGACCGACCGGCAGACCGACGTGCAGCTGCGTCACGACATCGCCGTCGCTCTGGGCAAAGTCGCGTACTTCCACAACATCGCAGCCGGTCCCGGTATCTGCCGTGTCTGCCGCGGACCCGCGTCGGGCTCCGACGTGTGCTCCCGGTGCCAGTCCACTGAGGCGGCCCTGGACGGCGCGACCTGTGATCAGACGTTCTTCCTCGCGTACGCCGACGGACAGAATCCCGGAGGTTGGTCGCAGAGCGCGCAGACGATGCGGCTCTACAAGGAGATCCCTCCCACCGAGCTCTGCGTGGAGCATGTGCACGAGCTCGCATTCGTCGTCACTTGGATCCATGACGCCTGCATGCTTGCCGTGGACGGCGGGTGGGATGCCGCCGCGTTCGTTCCGTCGCGAACACCGCGGGAGGGGCTGCACCCGGTCGCCGGTATCGCGCGCAACGTGGCACGGCTCGCGGTGGATGACCCCGCTTCTGGCGGTCCGCACGAGATCCAGCGCGTGGCCCTCGAACCCGGTCCCGTGAACTTGCCGCGCGTCGCCAACGCCGACCGCTTCGCGGTACCCGAAAAGTGGCGGTCCAGGGTCGAAGGGAAGAGGGTCCTCCTCGTCGACGACACGTGGGCGACGGGTACATCGATCCAGTCGACCGCCGCTGCACTCAAGGCTGCCGGGGCCGTCAGTGTCACAGGGCTGTGCGTCGCGCGGTGGCTCAGCTGGGACTGGGAGTCACACGTTCCGCTGCTCAAACAGGTCACCACCAAGCCCTACGACCCGTTCGACTGCTTCGCGGGCACACACCAGTGCCGGCTCAACCCTCAGCACGAGTAGCTGTCATCGCTCTACCCATCGTAGGAGTTCGGCGGTCGACTCCGCCGGCGTCACCAAGCCCGTTCCGCGCAGCTGCCGGTGCCACGCCCGCTCCCGTGCGAAGAACTGCTCCACGTCGTCGGGTAGCCGCGGTCCCGACAGGTCCTCCGCGTATTCGTCCATGACCATTTAGACGCACGCCGCGGATGATCGGTTCCGCACCGGCGACTTTCACTGCATAACCGCCGCGTTGTCAACGGAACGTGCGGCCACGGCTATCTGCATGCCTGCATCTGCGGCGAGTCGCAGCTCGTCATCGTTGATCGAGCTGCCGGGAAGGGCGGTGACCATCGCGTACACATACGCGCCGCAGGTGTCGAACACCTGCGAAGCGAGATCGCGGTCCAGCGGCACGATGCGCACGTCCCCGGTGGAAGCATCCTCGATGACGGCATCCCGCAGTTCGGCTGACGCACTCACCGCGTCGGGTTGAGTCATCGCGGTGTACCCGAGCACAGCGGCGGCCAGCAGATGATCGGGGGAGGACGGGCAGATGCGCCGGGTCTGCGGGCCGTGGGTAGGCCGGCCCACTGACGGGCAGCGTTGAACCACCCACGTAGCGCGGGTCCCCTCCATCAGGACCAGAATGTGGCTGGGGCAGAACAACTTTCCAGTAGCGCCGCTAGAAGGTGCGCCGTGGTGGGAGCTGTTGGACACAGCGCCGATCATGATGTTCGCGGTGACTTCGGTAGGCATGACGGTCCTCGATTCGGTGTGGAATTTCCTGACTCACACCACGATCCGGAGAGTTAGGACATCGGCCTGTCGGTCAAGGTGTCGCGCCACTCGAACAACTTGTGTTGCGCGTTGCGCAGGACGCGGCGTCGCCCCTCGCCGACGTCGTCCGAGGCGAGAGCTTGCTCGATGAGTGCCAGGCGCTCCACAGTCTCGGACAGCGAGTAAGGGAAGAATCCGAGTTCATCCATGCCGCGGCCGCGTATCGGGCTCCCGGCGCACGGACGTCCCCGGAAGACTCGCACGGCGGTCACCTGCGGATCATCGCCGTCATCGTCTCCGGAGGCGAGTTCGACACTGACGACCAGTCCACCGTTGAAGACGCTCTCCATGCTCAAGACGTTGAGAAGTTCGACCGCGCGGCTTTCGGGGACCTGCATCCATTCTGCGAGTTGGACCAGTTCGATCTCGTCTTCGCTGTGCTCCAGGAAGCGCAGGATACGGCCCACGTCGTCGATCTCGTGAGTAGCGCTGTCTAGCGAGGTCAGGAACGGAGACACGCTGCCGATTCCAGATCGTCGTGCTCGCCACTCATGCCAGATCGCCATGAGCTCGTCACTGGTGAGGTGAAGACGGTCCGGTTTCTTGGGTACACGGAGGCGAATGCCGGTTCTGTTGGGAGTCATCGGTTTCGTCAGGTCGGTTTCGATGAGTCCGCGGTCCCGGAGTGTGCGGATGTCACGGCGCCACTTACGGGCACCGGCGATCCCGTCGTACATGCCCATCTCGTCGCGGATCATTTGCGCGTCCGCCGCGTCGGCCCCGCGCGCTTCGCCGAGAAATCGCAGGATCGTCAGAAGTCGCTCGGTTGGTGTCATGCTGCGGCCTCCCGGGTCGCCGTTAAGCCCGGTGGCCCAGGCCGGGCAGGCCGCCCCCAACGGTCCGTACGCTACGGCTACCGCTTGCGCGGCGTGACTTGTCGTTCTCGCGGCGGGCCTGGTGGATCGAGCATAGAGTCGCTCCGAGTCGTCCTGATCCTCGGCACGCATGAGGCTTGCCGTGCGGCGGGATGCGGTTGGTGCCGAAGTCCCGGGCGCACACCGGGCAGTGAGTCGCCCTGCTCACGTAGTCCTCGACGCGCATGCCTTTGGGCATGTCCTTCAGCTGTTTCTTCCGCTGTGCCTCCTCAGCTGCGCGACGCTTCGCCTCGGCGCGCTGCTGCTGCTCCTTCTCGGCCGCCGCCGCACGCTGGCGCTTCCCGGCTTCTCGCAACGCCCCGTACTGCTGGCGGTTAGCACGCTCGTCGGTCGCGAGTACCTCCCTGATCGCCGCCGTTGGCACCTCGAATTGGAGTGCGAACGCTTCGATGCACTCCCGTGCGGCCGCAGTCGGTTTCGACGTCAAGAAGGTGTCGCGGTACGCGTCCAGTAGAGCCGCAGTTTGCTCCGCGGTCAGCGACGAAGTGGGCGGCTGCACGGGTTGCCGAGCGCGGGTCGTTGAACCAATGTCGAGGTAGTTCGGCAGTGGCACATCGGCGAGTTTCCGAATGGTCTGGTAGCTGATATTGAAGTGCTCGCAGTAGCCCGCACATACGCGGGCGAGTTCGGTGTGGGATGCGGCCGCAGCATTACGGACCCCGCGGCGGATCTCATCGATCTGGTCAGCGCTGAGCTCGGGCAGCGGGTCCGTTACTTCGTCGGCGCGCACGGTCGGGACGCTACAGCGCCGCACCGACGAATCGGTTCCACTTCGCCGGCCTGGCCCCGGTTTCCATCGAAATCAGCGTCGGAGCCGCACCGGATCTGGCCTTATCCTTGGATCTCCTGGGGAGGGGGATCGGTCGTGGCAGAAGCCATCAAGGTCGACGCGGAAGGTCTCCGTTCGCACGCTGCCATGTGCGATATTGCCGCCGCCGCGCTGTCCGCCGCTGCGGCACCGGCGCCTACCGGTCATCTCACGCAGGCGACCGTCTCCGCGGTTCAGCACGGCCACACATCCGTGCGGGGCGTGCTCACCGCGCTGGCCGTCCGGGCCACGTCGACCGGTGACACGCTGCGGGCCGCCGCGGGCGCGTATGCGGCCACCGACGATGACTCGGCTCAGTCGATCCGCACGCTGCAAGTCTGAGATGGCTGCGTGGGGCAGCGGGGCACTGACCCGCTCGGACATCGAGGCATGGGACTTCACCCACCTCGAGACCGCTGCCACCCACTGGTCCACCGCCGCGCGGGAAGCGGAGGGCCAGTTCACGACGATCCACTCCGGGATGCTGCGCCCCGGCGGCACCGAATGGGCGGGCACCGCGGCGGACACCGCCGTGGAGAGCAGCTGGCGCGACGTGGTGAAGGTGCGTGGTGTGGGTGACGCCCTTTACACCGCCGCGGGGCACGCCACCGTGGGCGCCGGCGATCTCACCTGGGCGAAGCAGCAGGCGTTGACCGCGATCGAGGAGGCTGAAGCCGCGGGGTTCATCGTCGAGCAGGACCTGTCGGTCCGCGATTCGACGGTGTTCGGTCCTCCGTCGCGGCGGCAGCAGGCGATCGCCTTCGGACAGGACATCCACGCGAAAGTGCAGGCCCTCGCCGCGTTGGACAAGAAGGTCGCCGCGCAGATCACATCGGCGCTCGCGCCGCTGGAGACGTTGCAGTTCCCCGAGGACGGGAAGCACGGTGATCCCGCGACGCAGATGGTGGACTACAGCTTCAAGCAGGACAGTCCGGTCCCGCCTCCGCCGCCGCCCGGGCCGAACGGGCAGGACATCGCCAAGGTGCTCGATCAGCTGCCCAGTGACAGCAGGCCGAACATCAAGGTGGTGCGCTCACAGGCGGATATCGATCGGCTCTGGCAGTGGATGAAGCAGAACGGGGTGGAGAATCCGGGGCGGTACGGCGGCACCAACGGGGTTTCGGTGGACCTGCCCGATGGCACGTCAGTGGGCGAGCGTGCCGCTGCGCGGTCCACTGGCCAGTCGGCGCTGGACGTGAACGTGCCCGGACGGGGCTACATCAAGGTGCACATCAACCCCGACAAGGGCGCCGAACCGAGCATCCCGGCTCCGAAGGCACCGGTCGAGGCGCCGAAGGTGGCGGAACCGCAAGCGCCGCGGGCGGCATCACCGCCAGCAGTGGAAGGCGGTCCCGCCGCCAAACCGGCACCGGTCGTCGAGCCTGCACCCGCGGTGAAACCCACGCCGGGTATCGGGGGCTGGGGCGGGCCGTCCGCGGAGCCGTTCGGGCCGCAGCCGGTGCACCCGCCGGGGAGCATCAACCACCCGTTTCCGATCCTCGGGGAGGACAACCCGAATGAGAGTCCCCGTGACTTCGAGGGGCACTGAGATGATGGCGAACATGAGGAGCAGCCAGCGATGACGGAACCTGTGGGTGGTGCGCAGGACACGCTGCGCAGCGAGATCCTGAACGCCGCGGCTTACGACTGGGTGCCCATGATCGAGGTCGATCAGATCGTGACGCAGCAGCGCCTCGCGGCGGGCGACAGCGAACGGTTCGACGTGGTGACGACGGTGTTGCGTGCGCTGCTGGATGAGGGGTTGGTCAGCGTCGGGGATCTGCCGGGCGACGGGAATGAGGTCCCCGACTGGGGTTTGTCCGCTGATGCCACGATCGAGCGGGTCCGGAGCATGTACGTCGGTCGCCACGCTGAGCCGGAGGAGTGGGAGTACCGCATCTGGATCGGACTCGCACAGGTCCAGCCGGGGGACTGAGCGACTGCGCTTGGAGTGAACTTCGGTCTACGCGGCATGGCACCACGGCAGGATGTGGACATGAGCGATGAGAGCAGCCTGTACACCGAAGCCGAGAACCGCTGGAACGTCGTGTCATTGGACACCGGATACACCCGCTCCGACTTCCCGCTGCGGTGGCGTTGGGAGGCCGACTGCCACCCGATTTCCGACGAGTACACACCCGATGAGATCTCGGCCTACGACCTGTTCCGGGAGTGGGACAAGTATCTGCAGAGGCATGGCGTGAGCCAGTACGGCCTCGTCGCGATCCACTGGTTCGTTGAGGGCTCCGGGTTCCTCACGGGTGCGCCGGCCTTTGGTGACCACGGCGCCGACAACGCGAGCCGGTACGACGCGAGTTTTGATCCGCCGACGTCGACGGCTGATGGTGGCCCGATCAACTGGAACTGTCTCCCCGTCGCCGACAAGGTGTGGCGGCCGGGGCGGGGTGACAAGGGCGGTTTCGTGCAGGAGGCGACGGGGTGGAAACCGTCCGTGCTGCAGCCGACCGTTCCGCTCGGCTTCCTGCGGCACTGCGCCGACGTACGCAACTGGACCTAGAAACCAACTGGAGTTCGTCCACAAAGCGTGGCACACCGCCAGCTGATCACCGGCGCACCGACCAACATCACCCATTTCAAACAGAGCCGGGCGTCCCGCACGGGCTCCCGGCTCAGGCGTGCCATGACCAGAGCACCTTCCCGCCTGAACTTTTCGGAGGTTTCATGTCCCACCGAGCGCACGTCTGACCACCCACGGTCGGCTCCTCATCGTGCAACGCCGCCAGATCGGATGGAAGCAGGCGCACATCGCACGCCGCCACCGGCGTATCGCGCAAGTGCGTCAAGGTGTGGATCGACCGATACCGGGGTCTGCTCCCGCATCGTCGGTCGTGGATGGTCACAAATCCCGCCCCGGTAGTCCGGATAAGTGTCCTGTATCTGAATTCGATGTTCTTCGGGGTACCTCAAAGTCGAGACAGGCTCTATATCGCCCCACGTTGCCGGCGCATCGTGATCCCACCCTCGGCGCCGTCGCTGGCGGCCCTGGACCTTTCCAACCTTGGCACCCGCATCGGGGACCGGAAGAAACCGCTGGCCGCATCGACGATGGCGCGGGCCGAGCGGTGCCGGCAGCGGTTCGCCGAGTTCCCGGCAGTCTTGATGCCAGCGAAAGCACAGCGCGGATCGGAGCGTCATCCGTGGCAGCCGATGTCGACCCAAACCAGCCAGCAAGAGACTGCGGTCCTGTCTACCGGCGCAGTGATGGTCGCGGCTGGGAATACTTTCGAGCGTCCTGGATCGGATTGCCGCACTCGGGATCTCAGCCAGCCATTGTGGACACAGCCCGCAACGAACACCATGGGTCTGATCACCCCGCCGGTCGCCGTAACCGGGCAGGTCATGGCTGCGCACCGCCACAACGGTGACGGCAAGCACATCACCTTGCCGATGGACACCGTCACCAGCACCCACGAAAAGGCGGTGCTACTGGCGGTCAACAACTACCAGGGCGCGCCGCGCGGCGCCGACGAACCACTGCCGACCCAGGGAGGATCGGAGACGCTGAGCCTGCTGTCGGCCGGGGTGGTTCCGTTCCGGAAGAACACGGTGCCCACCACGCACGCCGAATCCATGCCGACAGTAACGGCCGATCAGATCCCCGGACTGTTCACCGCGGCCGGGCTGATCAAGAACAACGGATCGATCGGCGAAGCGCAATATCGGGCACATCCGGTCAGCAATCCGCTCGGGACGATCGTCGGTTCGCCCTCGCAGTCGCTGCTGTTCTCAGGGTGGTTCAAGCAGAATGGCACCTCGCCTGGGCAGTTCCCGGCGCCGCATCCGCTGACCGATCCGTTGGGCGCGCAAACCTCGCAGGTCAACACCGGCCTGTTGATGGCCGAGTGGCGCGCGATGCTGTCCGAGTTGTCGTTAGAGGACTGCTATTTCCGCATGATGGCCTCGCACGAGGTGGGCAGGGGCTGCGGGTTCGACGTGGACTTCGGCGACTACAACGGCAGCTTCATTGTCTGGGGATCGGCGAGTGACCAGGTCGACGGTTACGGCAACGCCGTCTCTCCACCGGTCGGCTCCTGGGTCAGCGGCCGGCTACGCGACGCCCTGCACAGCGAGGTTGCCGCATGACCGCCGTCAGCATCTTCGACGTCACCGCCGACATGATCCCCGTGCGTGCGCCGTACCAGCCGGTCACCGGTGACGACCGGCTCTGGCTGAACCTCTTGTCACTCCAAGCAGATGAACCCAAGCAGCTGACCACGACTCCGGGAAACCATCGCGACTCGTACGGGATCGTCGACAGTGAGCACTCAGCACGCCGTTGCTGCGCGCGTTGCGGCATCGAGTTCACCCGTTGCGCGCACGCAGGATTCGGGATCTGCATCGACTGCGTAAGCGTCGAGCTAGGGGGAGTCGCGTGACCGCGCCCCTGATGGCCTACTACAGCGACAAGACTCTGCTGGCCTCCAAGATCGCCGCGCTGCTGCCCGAGCACGAGCACTACGTCGAACCATTCGCCGGAGGCCTCTCAGTGCTGCTGGCCAAGTCGCCCAGTCGGATGGAAACCGTCAACGATCTCGACGGTCTGCTCATGACCTTCTGGCGAGTGCTTCGCAACCAGCCGCAGCAGCTCGCCAGGGTTTGCGCGCTCACCCCCCATTCTCGTGCCGAGCTTGTCGCGGCGCGCGCAACCGATCTCGCAGGTCTGGATGAACTTGAAGTGGCCCGGCTTGTATGGGTCCAGATCAGCCAAGCGCGTGGCGGCACGATGCGATCGAGCAGCTGGCGCTACTACGTGAGCCCGGGCAGCAACTCGACCGGAATGCCCGGATACCTTGCCGCCTACGTCGACCGTATGGCTGCCGGCGCAGAACGACTGCGCCAGGTCAGCCTGGAAAGCAGGCCCGCGCTCACGGTTATCAAAGAGTATGGGGCACATCGCAAGTGCTGCCTGTACGTAGATCCACCATATTTGGGCACCACTCGCAGCACCCGCGGTGGAGGCAACGGCTACCGGCTAGACATGCCCGATGCAGCCGATCACGCTGAACTGCTCCAGGAGCTGCGTGCTTGCCGGGCTGCGGTGGTGCTGTCCGGGTATCCCTCGACCCTCTATGACACCGCGCTGGCCGACTGGACTCGCCTCGAGATTCCAACCGTGACAGGTCAGAGCAACGGTACGAATCAAGCGCGTACCGAGGTGATTTGGTCGAACCGGCCGATCGCTGAGCAGCCGGCGTTGTTCAACCTTGGCGGTGACGCGTGCTGACCGCGTGCTCGACGAACTCGCCAATTTCAGCTACAGCACTGGGAGCCTGAAACATGACTGAAAGCGTGTCCGGCCTGTTCGACGAAGCGGCGGATATGGTCGCCGACTGGATCAATGAAGCACCTTGCCAGGACCCCGGGCGGGCTCGCTGGATGGTCAACACCTTGTCGTCCCTGCCGACTGGGGTGGAGCAGCGCTCGCCCGTGGTGGCGGTCTGCGGGTCCATGCGGTTCTTCCCGCAGATGCTGCAAGTGGCAGCGGAACTCACCGAGCGGTCCCAGATCGTGCTGATGCCGTTCTGTGTTGTCGCTCCGGAGAATCAAGGTGCGGAGTTGAAGGAGCGCCTTGATGTGTTGCACCGCCAGAAGATCGACCTGGCCTCCGAGGTGATCGTTGTTTCGGATGAGTCGGGCTACGTCGGCGAGTCCACCAATGCTGAGATCGAGTACGCGAGACGGCAACACAAGCGCGTGGCCCACTGGCACGTGGTGACCGAGGGTCAGAAGCGCGACGACCTGGTGGCCGAGGTGGAGCAGCTTCGGGCCCAAGGCGAGTCGCTGACTAACCCTCGCGTGCATTGGAAGCTCCAATCGATGTCGGATGACGGGGAATTGACTCGGCTGCGTGGCGCAATCGCCAGTGCCCGCGATGCACTCTGGGTCGACGATCCTCACAGCCTGATCGCGAACCTGCTGCATTTCGTGTTGACCGGCGAGGTCGAGCCTCAGTCGGAGGATCGACCGTGCGTCGCGTACAAGCAGATGACCACTGTGGGTTTGGCCGACGTTTCATCTGTCGTGTCGCAATTCCTCACTGCTGCACAGATCGAACCGGATGACTCACCCGATATCGAATTGGTCATTGACGCCGTGGAGGAGGCATTGCATCAGATCGGCGCTGTCGTATGCGCTGCCGAAGATGACGATGATTCAGGCACTCCCGCGATCACAACGCCGGACGGTGCCGTGTGTCTGTACGACCTGAACAACGGAATCGAGAGCGCCTTCCGTGCGCTCATTCGCGATAGGCCCGAACAGGCGCAAAAACTCGCCTGTGCCCTACTGGCCGCAGGTGCACAGCAATGAGCGAGATGGTCCGGCCTCCGATCCCCGCGACATGCGAAGCCCGGCCCACCACTGGTGGTCTGGTAATCCCCTGGATCAACGTCCAACTCGCAGACGGCGGAGTCGACTTCCGCGCCCAGCACGACAGCCGCGCGCAACGCTGCTACCTCGAAGGCCTCTGCCAAGTCTGCAGCACACCCATCGAGCGACCACCATTCGTCCTCATCGGGGGGCCCCGACAGCTCGCCGCGCTGCAATTCGAAGAGCCACCACTGCACCCCGAATGCGCCGCCTACGTATCCCACGCATGCCCCATGATCGCCGGCCGGATGCAGCGGTTCGCTGCTCGGGACCCGATCAGTGAAAGCCACCGCGGCACAACCTGCCCAGACCCCGACTGCGACTGCGACGGCTGGATCCCCACTCCCATCGCTGATCGTGAACCGAACGGCCGCCCAGCCCACGACTGGTATGCCGTGTACGCCACCGCCTATGCCGTCGGCGCTACGCCCGATGGGCACGCGCACTCCGCGATCCTCACACCCGACCAGATCCGCGCCGTCCGCCACATTTCCACTCCCGGGATCGGACGAACGTGGAAACGCATCTCACGAGACGAGCTGATCGCCAATGGCTGAACCCCAACTGATCTGGATCAACACCGAAGGCGACCAGCCACGCGCCGTACTCGACCCGTACGTCCCGGGCGGTGAGCCGATCTACACCCCGACCGGCCGCCGGATGCTTCCGCGCCATGCGGATGTGCTGTTGGGGCTGGTCAATGGGTGAAACTGCTACGCTGCTCGCCCTGCTCCAGCGTCACTACATCAAACCCGGGCTCAACATGCCAGGCGGGGTGTTCCTGCCCGAGGTCGGCAAGAACGGCGGATGGGGCGCCGGTAGCCGCTGCGACGCCATCTACGCCGGATTCACCAGCACCAGCGGTCGAATCCTCATCGGCCACGAACTCAAGATCAGCCGCGCCGACTGGCTCAACGAACTCAACAAACCCGGCAAGGCCGACGCCTGGGCTGACGAATGCCACGAATGGTGGCTCGTCGTCAACGACCCGACCATCGTCCACGACGGCGAACTACCCCTCGGGTGGGGCCTCATGGTCCCCGGGCGACGCACCAAGACCCGCATGGACATCTGCGTCAAGGCCGCTCGCAAGGACCCCGCCGTGCACCAACCCTCGTGGGACGTCGTGCGCAGCGTGCTGGCCCGCCAGGACACCCTCCGCGCCCAGGCCATCGAGGCCGCCGGCGCCAAGGCCCGACAGGACGCCTGGACCGAGCTAGACCGCCGCGTCGCCGACGGCATAGAACGAGGCCTACAGCAGCGCGGCACACCGGATGCTGCCGATTTGGCCGACAAACTAAAGCGCATCGAGACCGCGCTCGGCGGCCAAATCGACTGGGGCGCAGAGTCGCGCGGCTTCATCAGGTCCGGCACCGAATGGATCAGGCTGTCCGAGCTCAAGCTCATCGCCGAGGCTGTGCGCGCCGCGGGCTCGATCGACCGGGCGCTGCGCGACCTGTCCAACCGCTACTACACGCCAATCGACAACACCAAGAGCGCGCTCGCCGATCTGGAGCGCGCCCTCGGAGACCTGCAGGCAGCAGGCGGACGTAAGGAGGCGACAGCGTAATGCCCATCCGTCCCGAGAACCTCCATCAAGAGTCGGTGCTGGAGCCGATACCGAAGTGGCCGCGCCCGAGTCGAATCGTGTTCTTAGACACTGGCAAAGCGGTGGCCGGCCGGAAACTGGATGGGCGCGCACCTGGGATCAGCTCCCGCTCGTTGAGAGGTGAATGCGCATGCCTGGCCTACAACTGATCAGCGAAACCGCAACCGAGCTCAGCTTCACCAACATTGCCCAACGGGATCGCCACTGGGTCGATGACAACGACACCGTTTGGGTTTGGCGGGACTCCCGTGGTGGATCTGGCTGGCACTACTGGGATTGCGGCAATGGCCAGTGGGTGTGGCATGGACTCACGGTCCATTTGCATGCGCCGTTCCGGCTGATCCCGTTTGGCGAGGAATTCGATGAAGACGACGGCGGCATCTGGGTGATCCAGGCATGAGCTCAGGCCGACGACAAGTGGCATCAGCAACGTCGACGACTTCGATCTGCTTGGGCCGGCCGACTTCAAGTCCATCGACTCGTGGCGGAGTCGCATGGAGAGATCACGTGTTGCTCAAGGAGGTTAATCAGCTCGACTGACGTCCCCGTCGAGGCGGGGCGCAAACAACTAGATAGTGGGATCGAGAAGGGTCAAGACCCTCAAAAGGGTGTCCTTGGACCAGCTTTCATAACGCCTCAGGGCCGGGCGAGTTCCGCTCAGCCACCTCCAGGGTGAGCTCCGGGGGAGACGTTCCAAAAAGTCGAGGCCCCGGAGCCGTCAACTCCGAGGCCTCAGTGAGAGCCAAGCGTCACTTTGATCTCTCGATCCCCGTGTCAACGAGGAGAATAACCGTGGATGGTCATTCTCAGGGTAGCACGCGCGCTCGATCATGGCGTTTGCGGTTTATCCCTGAAAACAGGTCAAGTTCGAGTTCACGAAACCGGCCCCCAATCTCTACAGAAACGTCGAGTTTCTGCAAAGGCGACCGGTGCGCTTCTTATTCGTCACGGACCGTGCGTCGCGCTCGCCGCGAGTGGATTGAACGTGTGGGTTCGGTGTCGGCCGAGTTGCCGATGTGGACTAGCCGTGACGGGTGGCTCAACGACGTGACGGCTTGGTTGGCCACCGATGACGGCTTAGCTGAATGTGCACAGCGCAATATCCGGCCTGAACGTGTGCTGCGGGCAGCTGTTGTCATCGCCGCCCATGCCGACCATGCGACCGGCCGCAACTGCGCGGTGACCAACTGCACGGTCGCCGCTGGCGCTAGCTGCTCAGTGCGCACCGTCACCACCGCGCGAGCAGTGCTTCAAACCTCCGGTTTAGCGGTTCTGGTCCAGCAAGGCCACGGCTCGCCCAACACGCCCAGAAGTGCCTGGCGGCCGTCGATCTGGCACTTGGTCACCCGCCGGCTGCCTGTGGAAAACGTCCGCTCCGATAACTCTGTTTGCGTGCTACCGCCATCCCGTAGGGATAGGCGGGTAAGTCCAGTTAGATCTAAATCACCAAACCCGCGCACACGCGCGCGGCGGGCAAGTTCTCATCCCTCCAAAAGGTCACCAAAGCGGGGCCGGCGCTGCGCGCCGCGGCCCCTGCATGTGCAGCTCCTGGCCGCAGGTGTTGTCGACGGCAGCATCGGCCTGGACCAGGGCCACATCGGCCACATCTGCGACGCCCTGATCGACTCTGGCCTGGACCTGTCTGCCTGGACTGCGAAGGCCGTGCTCGCGGCACTGAATGCCGACATGAAAGCCCGGGGCTGGGACTGGCCGAACCGCATCGAAAATCCAGCATCGTTCCTGCGATCGCGGTTGGTGCTGCTACCGGTTCGCCCAGCAGGTACGTCCCAGGGTGCCGTGTTTGCGGCCCGTGCTGACCGCAGCAAGACGGCCCCAGCAGGACACCTCATCGCTGCTGAGAGCCGCAGAGCCACCAGGACCCTCATCGATCGCTGGTATGCCGACGTCGCCGCGGTGACCACAGCCCAGGAACGTGAGCGGTTGTTACGTGCTGATCGGGTGAAGTTCGGTCATCCAGTGGTCGATCCGGTTGCAGCGCTAGCCAACGCCGGCCGCCGGGCGAGGTGGATGTACCCGGAGATGGAACTTGCTGCAGGTATGCGCTTGTGGGCCAACGACGTACTGGGCGAAGTTTCGACTGATGTTGTCTCCGAAACGATTCCGGCGGCGACCTCTTTGAGTACCGACCTGCTGATGGATCTGGCCATCGGTGGATGCGGATGCGCGGTGTGCGGGTCTGGAACCGCTGTTGAGCGGCCGCAATTGCCCTTGAAAGAGGCATCGATGGTGTGTGACCAATGCTGGCCGGTCATCGCCGCTGAGCTCGCCGAGGCCAGTGACATCGATGAGGGGATGCTGGCGTGACCGACCTCGACGAAGCCCCGACCTGGGGCCGGGAACGCGTGACGACGAGCGATGAGCCGGCGGCCGACTACCGGCAGCCGCCGCAAGACCTCAGCGCCGAACAGGCCGTACTTGGCGGCATGCTGCTGAGCAAGGATGCGATAGCCGACGTGCTGGCCAAGCTGCGGCCCGATGACTTCTACCGGCCCAACCACACCGACGTGTACGAAGCGATCCTGCACCTCTACGGACAGGGGGAGCCCGCCGACGCTGTAACCGTTGCCGCCGAGCTTGACCGGCGCGGGCTGTTGACCCGCGTCGGCGGAGCGCCCTACCTGCACACTCTGATCGCCACGGTGCCCACCGCCGCCAACGCCGGCTATTACGCGAGCATCGTCGCTGAGAAAGCTCTGATGCGGCGCCTGGTGGCCGCAGGCACCCGGATCGTGCAGTACGGCTACGCAGGGGCTGGTGGCGCCGATGTTGCAGAGGTGGTCGACCGCGCCCAGGCCGAGGTCTATGGCGTCACCGAGCGCCGCGCCTCGGAGGACTTCGTCGTGCTCGATGACCTGCTGCAGACCACCATGGACGAGATCGACGCGATCCAGTCCGGCGCCGGCCTATCCCAAGGGGTTCCGACCGGGTTCGTTGAGCTCGATGAGATCACCAGTGGGCTGCAGGGCGGGCAGATGATCATCATCGCGGCCAGACCTGGGGTTGGGAAATCGACTCTGGCACTGGATTTTTTGCGCTCATGCTCGATAAAGCATCGGATGGCCAGCGTCATGTTCTCACTGGAAATGAGCAAGTCCGAGATCGTGATGAGGTTGTTGTCGGCTGAGGCGAGGATCAAGCTCGCCGACATGCGGTCGGGTCGGATGAGCGACGATGACTGGACCCGGATGGCAAGACGGATGGGCGAGATCAGCGAATCACCCCTGTATATCGACGACTCGCCAAACTTGACCATGATGGAGATCCGCGCCAAAGCCCGTCGGCTCAAACAGAAAACTGACCTGAAGCTGATTGTCGTGGACTATCTCCAGCTGATGAGTTCAGGGAAGAAGTACGAGTCACGCCAGCAAGAAGTCTCAGACTTTTCCCGCAGCATCAAACTGATGGCCAAGGAACTCGACGTACCTGTAGTGGCGATAAGCCAGCTCAATCGAGGTCCTGAACAACGCACCGACAAGCGCCCGCAAGTCTCTGATCTGCGCGAAAGCGGCAGCTTGGAACAGGATAGCGACGTAGTGATGCTGCTACATCGACCCGATGCATTCGACCGTGACGATCCCCGCGGTGGTGAAGCGGACATCATCCTCGGCAAACACCGCAACGGGCCGACAGCGACGATAACGGTTGCCCACCAACTTCATTATTGCCGCCATACCAACATGGCGCGCGCTCGATAGCAGCAGCAGCAGAGCAGCATTGTGCAGATGACCGCCACAGCAGAAGCTGGCCATGAAAGTAACACTTGCCAACATCGGAAAGTATTACTTTCACATATTGGAAAGTTATACTTGTTTTCTACGGCGGACCGGGATAGGGTTCTGATGTGCGAAAAGTGTTCGAGGTGAGGACATGACGGCGATCGATCCCGTTGTGTCCCGGATCCAATCCGCCGCCGAATTGGGCGCCGAATCGTTCGCCACAAGAATGGCCAATTCCTCATTGGACGCCGCTATCGACGTGTGGGTGAAACGAATCGCTCAGCGCAAGTACACGCCGGCTCAGCGAGCCAGGCTGCTCAAAGCCGTAGATCGTGGCACCGCGGCCGAAACCGTGGAGATCCAACTGACCAGGGCGGCGTTGCTGCGCGCAGTAGGCCTCGACGAGGGCCCTGCGGCCGCCGCCGCAGCGACAGCGGGAGCCACCTACGCCGAGATCGGCGCAGTACTCGGAATCTCCCCTCAGGGTGTGGGACTGAAGGTCCGTGCCTACCGGGACCGCAGCGCCGACGGGACGCACCCGGGTGGGCCGTCGTGACCACGAAGGCCTCCGTGTCGCTCGATCGGCACGTCGTGATCCTCAACGCGGCAGGAACGTTCACCACCAACGGATTCCGCCTCACCGGCCCGGTGACCTCACTGGACAAGCTGGAAACGCTGATCACCTACCTCATCAGCAAGAACCTGCTGCGGACCTTCCCTGCCGCCGTCGGTGCCGACCCGGCCCCGGCGCGGCTATGGTTCGTCGGCGACGGTGGCCGGTTGCTCGTCGGCGCCACCGAGGACACGTCGGACGAGGACGTCGCAGCGCAACTCGGCCCGACCTTGGCATCGCTGATCAATCGGGGCTGGGAACTCAAGGGTGCCCCTGAGGGGCGCTTCGTTCTCGCCGGCAGCGTCGCGCACCCTGAAGCCGGCCCGCAACACGTCTCCGTGGAAGTGGTTGTCGAGGCCCGGCCATGGATAGGCGGCGGCACCATCATCGACGATCAGGTCGAGCTCGGCCGCCGGCTGACCGCGTGGCACACAGCGCTGGGCGTGCTGCCAGCGAGCAGCGCCCACGGCTCCGGAGCGGTGCTGCTCGATGACATCCGGGCCGCCCGGCTCGCCAGACATCCTGCCAAGAGTGACAAGTCGGGGGAGAAGACGCCCCCCGCGGTGTTGACCGAATCCGGTGAACTTCTCTCGGGGGTGGACGCCGACCTGCGGATCCAGCCAGCCTGGGCTGGTACGCCTGGAGTCGTGCAACAGCAGCAGCTCGATCACGCTGTTGACCTGGTTCTGTTGGAACAGCAGTACCCGCACCTGGGCTCGGCGGGCATGATCAGCCTGGGATTCGGTCGTCCGCAGCGGCTGCGAGGACATCGGGCCGCCGATGCGGCCGCGGCTGCCAAGCGGCCTTTCGGATCGTGGCGGGTGTTGTTGCCGGCCGCTGAGACGATCAAACAACCTCAGTGGCTTCCGGCCCCCCACCCCCAGATTCGGCCAGGGGAAGCGACGCGGACGTGGGTCAGCACCGAGGATCTGGACAACTTGGCCAAGGACGTCATGTACGGCGGCGCCAACCTGAGTGTGGACCGTCTCGACATCGACGCCGCTGTCGTGTGGCCATACCAGGTCCGGCTCCTGGAGGCCTGGACGAAGCGGCTGCGTGACGATGCGCTCGTGGCCTTCGCGGGCAATCCCGCGTTGTGCGCCCTCGTCGAAGAGGTCGCCCGCGAATACACCACAGCGATGGGTGATCCGGACGCCTGGACGCACGAAGAGTGGCGGCATCACTATCAACCGGTTCATGCCGCGTCCTTCGCTACCCATATTCGATTCCGCGGCCGGCGGGTGGCGATGCGGCTTTCCCGCGAATACCGCGCCATGCCGCTCTACGTGCACGATGCTTGCTCGATTTATGCGCTCGGCCTCGATGAGGAAACCAAGCAACCGGTTGACCTGTCCGACAAACACACTCAGCTTGGCCGGGTCGAGATCACCCGCCGCGTCGAGCTCGCTGATGACACGGTTCTGGCGGTCGTGCTGGCCGAAACACCCGGCCAGGTCGCTGACGTCCTCACGGCTGCCTTGGATGTACCTGCCATCCACGACGAACTTGCTGCTCCGGCAGCCTGCGCCGACGACACCACCCAGAGCGTCGACGAAGATCCGTCCGATAAGCCAGAGACCGACACCAGCGCCAGTGCGGAGCCGGCCGAGACGGTCACCGATACCCCGGCCGCAACTGAACCGACC
The DNA here is from genome assembly GCF_058536225.1 of Mycolicibacterium arcueilense. NCBI lineage: Bacteria > Bacillati > Actinomycetota > Actinomycetes > Mycobacteriales > Mycobacteriaceae > Mycobacterium > Mycolicibacterium arcueilense. The sequence goes on along the minus strand of NZ_JBZTYL010000031.1, from coordinate 12,377 downwards.
ACGTCCACGGCGAAGAAGCGTGGATCCGCCGCGCAACGCAAGAGCGGGGCCCCGGCCGTCAAACGCAGTGCTCCGGCTGCCGCTGTCCTGCACACCGACGGGCTGTGGCTGCCAGAAGGCACCTGCATTGGCACCTCACAGCTGGGCGAGCTGACCCACGTCGGTCACGTCGCCAACCTGGCCTACACATACAACATCGGATACCCGTTGTCGGCGGATTACGCTGAGGCCGGCCAGATCTGGGTGACCGAGGCGGCCTGCCGACAGTTCGGAATCGATGTGACAGAGCTGGCCGAAGCGCGGCCGAAAAACCGGGTGAGTCTGCTGCACGAGATGACCGAGAATATCCCGTTTGTCACCGATGCCGTGGCTGACGGTTGGCGTCTTGGCGGTGATAAAGACGTTGCCCGACTGGGGGCTTGGACACGGGTGTTCCGCGACGACTCAGACAAGACTGCTGTGCACGTCGTGCTGATCCCCGGTTTGGACACGGCGCTGACTGTCGACGACGAGCCGATCGATGACGACGATCCTGAAGAGGACCTCGACGCGAGGAAAGGCATGCCGATCCTGAGGGGCCGGCCAAGCCCGTCGCAGGTGGCTCGGCGCCTACAACTGTTCGCTGAGACGCTGGGCTTCCCGTACAAGATTAGCGACCGCGTGACCGGGTTGGACATCCTGGAGCAAGCCCGCCCGCGACCGTCGAAGAAGGACGGCAAGGGCTGGACCGTCAAGGACTGGAAGAGTATCGTTCTGGCACCCTCGACCACCGAACTGCCCTACAGCCTCGGCGACGTGGAACGTGACTACACCGTGTGGTGCCGGGTGCCCACCGCCGAAGAACAGCAGTGCCAGTATGTGCATTCCTACGACCGCAGCGGCTCGTACTTTGCGGCCCTGGGCTCGGTGGAGATGCCAATCGGTGACCCGGTTCACTACCCAGGCGGGACGAAGTTCGACTCCAGCTTGCCTGGGTTCTGGTTGGTGAACATCCCGGAGAACGCCAACCGGTTCATGCCTCATCTGCTCAATCCCGGCGGGCACCACTTCACCGAGCCCAAGTGGGTGACCACTGACCGCCTCGAAATGGCTTTCCAACTCGGGTATGACGTCGACATCCAGGAAGCCATCGTGTGGCCGCACCACAGTCGAGTGCTGCGCCTGTGGGTCGAGCGGTTCTCCCATGCCAGTGTTGTCCTCGACACCGACGCTCCCGACGCCCAGGCCGCCCGCAACCAGTCGAAAAACGTCCGCAACAGGGGATTCGGGGCCATGCAATCGGCCACGTACATGAAAGACAAGCAGAGCTTCTTCCCAGCACGGTGGTACATGGGTGTCGGCAAAGCGGGCGCCGTCATCGCCTACCGCATCAACGAGATCGGCCAAAAGACCGGCCGCTGGCCAGTGGCCGTTGACCATGACTCCGTGCTGTACGTCTCCAATGACCCCAACCCCGAGACGGCGTGGCCAGGCGGGCCAGCGACGTGGGGCCGCTCGTTCGGCAAGTACAAGCACGAAGGGTCGGCTCTGCTGGCCGATCAGCTCGAGTTCCTCGACGGCAACACCTACCGCGGCAAGAAGCACCTGACCTCGCCTGACCGGTGGCGCGAACTGCTCCCGACCCTGACCAATGGAGGCCAGTGATGGCACCTCGTCGGCCACGCAAGATCGAGGGCAGTCACCTCGTCGACTACGGCTCCCCAGTCAACCGGGACGTCAACATCGACGACGCATCCAGGGCGCTGCGGGTTTCGAAAACCGCTGTCCGCAAAGCGATGAGACAAGAAGTCGTCAACCTGCGCAGCGTCATCTACCGCGGTATCACCGGGCGTCGCGATGCTGATGTCGGGGAACTGACCAACGTCATGGGCATGCTTCAAGCCGTCTACGGGTACGGGCCTCGCGGATCGAAAGTCAACGCGAAAGCCGCCGCCGACGCACTCGGCGTCTCGCCGGCGACAGTCCGTCGGTGGGCCAACGGGAGCCAACAACCATCCCCCGATCACCTCACGGCGATCAAAACAGCCGCGCGACGAGCCGCGAGCACCAAAGCCGGACGCCGCGCCGCGACCCAGGTCTTCCGCAATAGTGAACGAGGCCGCAAAGCCCTGGCCGGCGGGAAGAGAATTCACATCAGCGGCTATCAGGGCCCAGAAAACTACGCATGGGAACGCGACCGCGACGTCAGCAGTGATCCAGTCCCCGGCGCTGTGATCGAAGAACTGTTGCGCGCCTACGAGGACGGTGGGGACAAGGGTCTGCTCGCTTACCTCACTGACATCATGAATCCGTGGTACATGCACGGCAGTCCGTGGGAATTCGCAACCATCAGCGACTTCTGGATCGGTGACAGGCGGTGACCGACCCACTGCCGGTGCAGCCCGTGCCGGGGCCGCGGTGGACACGCAAGCGGTTCAACACGATGCTGGCCGACTGCTACGGCACCGACGCCGCAGGTGGCATCGACGTCGACGCGGTCGCCGAATATGCCGGCGTCACACCAGTGACCGTGCACCGCTGGATCGGCAGTCACAGTGCCCCAAACAGCCGCCACACCGCCGCCCCGCCGGCCCGTATCACCCAACTACAACGCGGACCCCAAGACATCGAAAACCGCAGCCAAGGAGCCTTCGAACGCGCACAGTTGATCCTGGCCAATCTCGACGACGACACCTACATCCTGCCCGCATGGCGAAAAAGCGGCTGGCTCGACGAGCACGCTGTGGTCATCGTCGAAGTCAACAACAAACCGTGGCGACAGGTGGTAATCACCAAGGCCAACCACCGAGCCCTCACCGAAATCCGCCGGCGATCTGTCATCGTCACCAGCCTCACCCTCCCTACCCGGTTTCATGCCCAGGTCCTCACCCACGCCGTGATGATCCGGCAGCAAGCATGGCGTGTGCACCCCAGCGCCGAGCAGCTCGCCAAAGGCGGCACCCAGGTATGGATGGCTGATTCCCCGGCGGTGCCCTTGGGATCCCTGGCCGACCAGATCGGGGTTGGGCCCGGGCGCCAGAATGAGGCACTGACGATCTGATCGGTAGCCATAGAACAACCTCGCAAGCGAGCGGTGCGTCGAGTTCGATCGAGTGCGTCCTCGACCGCTGGCCGGCCGTCGCGGCGTAAACCGCCTCAATTGGGGCGTCAGCGCGTGTTGAAGTCGAGGCTCGTCGAGCCGGCGCGGGAGGAGATACTCCGTGTCATGCCAGGGGAAGGTCGCTTAGGTCGTCGGGCGTGATGTATTGGGCGACCACGTCGCGTTGCAGTTGAGTGACCTTGAGATATTTGCCTGCACCTTCCAGCGCTTTCTCTCCAGCGCGCTGGAATCCTTTGGCGCTCTCTTGGATCGTCTCGGCGGCGTCGGCCATCAAGGCGTTTGTCGCTGCCAACATGCGGATGACTTCTTGATCGCGGGCGCGACCAGCGTCGGCGCGGGCGAGCTCCGCGCGTAGGCGCTCAGCTTCGTTTTCGGCAACCGCGAGTCGGGCTTGCAGGTCAGCATTGGCGGCGCGCAGTTCAGTGTTGGTGGCCGCCGCGTCATCGAGCTGGGCGCGCAATTCAGTGTGAGCGTCGTGGCCGTCGCCTCGGTGTCCACGACGCCGAGGCGACCCGTTTGGATGCTCGAATTGATCGAGGTAGACGTAGTAGCGGGGAATGGCGCCGGAGGCCCCATCGAAGGTCACGTATCCGTGGTAGCTGCGGGGGTCGTGACCGGGCTTTTTGAGCCGAGCGATGATCGTGCGGGCGTCGTGAGGGGCGCCGGGAAGTTGTGTGGCTTCCTTCGGTTGGACAGCTGGGCGGCCAGGCTGCCGCTCTCTGTCCAGTGGCATAGGGAGGGTCCTCCAGCTCGTTTCTTGCTTCTGCAGCATCCTACGCCACCATCGTTTAGACCTGGGGTTTTGATGGTATTAGCGACAGTTTGACCGGCGTGAATGTTGTTCGTTGGAAACTGCGACACGCGGAGAAAATGTGTGACCGGACATGCCGTGGCGCCGTTATGATTGCCCCATGTTGCTAATAGCAACAAATAAGCAGGTCACAAGGCGCATCGAACCGAGCGCCTGCGAGCTGAAAGGAACACGGTCGCGGCGTTCTTAGCCGAATACTCCTCCCGCGACCGCGTTCTGACGGAGCCCCCAAGGCTCTGGATGTGGCGGTGAGGGCGTGCCGATCGCGCCCTCACCGCCACATCTTGCTTGTTCGACCTCGGTAGCTTCCGTGCGGATGAAGTCCCAGGAGGCTCAGTTTTCACTTGCCTTCGGCGTCGACCCCGCGTGTCGGCGCCGAATCGTTGTCTCCTCGTGCGAATATCCGAGTGGCTAAGAACGGCTGAGAGGAGTTCGCATGGCATCGGCCATCCTGTAAACCTGTTGCGGTTGTCTATTCACCGCGTTTTGCGCCCTAACGTGGCGCCGTCTTCGTAAACGCCTCTCGTGTAAGGCGTTTTCATTGTGCTCAACAAACCACGAAGCCCCCGGTTGCACCCAGGGGCTTCGGCGTTCCACCGAGTTTTGCCACTCGGTGTTGTTGTGCTGTCACTTCACATGAGGGTTGAAGGGACGTGCTGTCGCAATGACAGACCTAATGCTACCTGCTACCCAAGATACGGGTCTAGAACCAAAGCCAACGCGCGTCGTCGACGCTGTTGTAGTCCGCGCGGCGAGTCTCCACGGTGCCGAAATTCTGGCCTCGACGACGTGGAAAGTGTTGGCGCCGTTGATGGCCGCCCGACCGACGATGCGGTTGTGGAACCCAGGGATGCGGTTCAACGAGGCCGCCGACTTGACCAAGGCACTGCCGGCGAAGCCCGCCGCGGTACCGGTGTTCTGGAGGAACCGGACCCGCCTTCTTGTGCTGGATCTGGACGCCAAACACTATGGGCGGCAGGCCGTTCTGGATGACCTCGCCGGACTTCAGGCCTTGCTACGCGATTGCGGGGCAGCTGTCGTAGTGGATTTGTCCACCAGTGGCGGCGCGCATGTGCTGGTCCCTCTGGAAATCGCGGTGACCAAGAACGAGCTCATCCCGCTGTTGGCCGCGCTAGCGATCCGGTACCGCACGCTGGATCTGAGTCCTATGCAGAACGATTCCGGGTCAGGGTGCATCAGTGTGCCCGGATCGCGCTGCCGTGAAGGCGGCTTCCGGGTTCTCGTCGGCTCACTGGCCCGCGCAGGCGAAGCATTCCGCAGACCGAACCCCCCCAGCGTGCTCCACCGTCTCGGCGCCGAGATCGGCGCCGGCGAAGTCCTGGTTGACTCCGCCTCATCCCGACCGGCTCACGATGAGCCTCCCAACAACACTCACGCCCTTTTTTCCGGCGCCGGTGATCATCGTCGACTGGTCCAGGTTTTCCGTCTGACGTCGGATATGCCCACAGCCGTCGAGGCTTTCGCCCTCGATGGGTCGATCCCTTCTGATAATCGGTGGCCCTCACCTTCGGAAGCTCGCCAGTCGGTCCTCTATCACGCCGCCGGGCGGGGGTTGTCCCTCGCGGACGTTCAACGCCGCATCGCGCGAGGAGGGCAGTGGGAGCACGGGCTGGGAGCTGCGTACCGGCGGTACGTACACGATCACGCCACACACAAAGCCTTGGTAAGGGATTGGAGCAAAGCCTGCTCCCTGCACGTTGCGCGGTGCCACAGTTTCCACGGGGGTACACACAAGACACTGCACACAGGGGTAGCCCTACACTCCACCCCGCACACGCTCTGGCTGACCCACGCGCTCCGGTGGTGCGACACCACGCTCCGCAGTGACCCCCGGCGGTGGTCGGCTGCGGCGGTCCTGCAATCGCTTGCTGTGCACGGGGTCCGGGCCGGCGAGACAATCAACGGCACTGCGGTGGTCTCAGTGGGCGTGCGGGCACTGTCGCTGGCCAGCGGGCTGCTCAGCAAAGAAACTGTCGCCGGGGTCCTGCAGTTGCTGCGCGAGTGTCCGGGATCTCCGGTGCTGCACGTGCAGGAATCCAACGGTGTGCTGCCGGACGGCTACGCCCTGGTGAAACCCGATGTGGTGGACCCAGATCCCGGGGGACCGGGGCGTCCGGCACTGGTCGAGGTGCACGACGCGTGGTGGGTGGTTGGTGCACACCACCGCCGCGTCTATGAACTGCTGGACTCTCTTGGTACGGCGCGGGTCCGGGATCTCGCCGTTGCAGCGCGTATGTCGGTGAGCGCGACCTACGAGTCGTTGGCAGAACTGTGCCGGAGAGGTCTGGTGATCAAGCGGGGTGACGGCTTCATGCTTGGTGAGGTCACCCTCGATGACATCGGCCGCCAGTGGAGGGTTTCGGAGGAACGGGCACGACGAATCGAGACCTACCGCACCGAACGTCGTCAGTGGAAGGAATTCCTAGAGGGAAGGCGACGGGTCCCCGTTGTAGAAGTGGACCAGGGCGAATGGGCTGAGCCGATGGTGGAGTGTGTGTTGGCTGCGCAGGACGAGCGCGACTACGAGAATGCGGTGATGGCCACTGGCCCACCGGTGAGGTTCGATGAAGTGCCCGTGGCGCCGCGTGCACGTGGGCTCCAAAAGCACCGCCGATGGTGGTGGACTGATTCGAATCCATGGTGAGACGCGCTCGTTCCCCGGAAATGTCCACCTCGACGTCCGACCGGTGGGATGCCACACTGACTGCTGCCACTCGTGTCTCGCGTATCAGCTGGGCCGACCAGACCAATGACTAACTGCGCTTTTCAATGACATTGGTTACGCGATGTGGTCATCGAACGACCGCAGTCTTAGCGTCGAACCCGGCCTCGGACTCTAGTGCGTTAGATTCCCCGCATGGAGGATGACCTCAAGCCCACACCGCGGTGGCGCACAGCGTGGGCTGCCAGCAAGGGCTTCCTAGCCGTTGGATTCGCCGTCGCGACGGCGGTCCTGGCGGCCATTGTGGCCATCCAGGCCTTCGCAGTCCGTCGTGCATACCCAGTCATCGAGTGGGGCAGCGTCGCGGATGGGTTCGCAGCGACGGCAGGGCTCGTCGCCGCGGTCGGTACCGTCGGCGCACTGTTGATCGCGGTCCGCGGTTGGCAACATGAGGTTGCCGTGCGTCGTGCAGACGAGCAGGCCAGGATCGAAGCGGAACGGCGCGCTCAAGCCGACCTTGTTACAGCATGGTTCTCGAGCTACTCCCATGAGCATGCCGTTGTTACGGTGGCGCTTACCAACTCGTCGACGAGCGTGGTGTACGACGTGGAAGTCCACATCGACCTCGAAACCGAAATCGCCCAGGTCCCCCAAGCGCGGATAATGCCCGATGTGCCGATCGGCCCCTACCCTGCGCGTGCCTACTTGCCGGTGCTCCCGCCGGGACAGTGGGACATCACCGTCCGATGCGCAGGAACGGAACACGAGCTCGTACCAGTTGCACTCGATGTCTACTTCCGCGACCAGCGGCAGGCGGGATGGACGCGCAACTTATCGGGCAAGCTGGAAACCGCCGATCGACCAATCTTCGAGGTACCGAAGATTAGTGAACAGCTTGCGCGCCAGTTAGATTCCCAGCGCATCATCAAGTCCGACTACATCATGGTGGAACGGCCAAAACTCCAACCCAGGTGACCGCGATGTCGGATTCGAAGCAGAACCCGTGTCGCCGGCCATCGGTGAGGCTTCTGGGCTCGTGGCGGTGATGCCGTGGTTCGCCTTCCCCGCAGGTGTCAAGACTTCGGAGTATTGAATCCGAGCCCGACTCAGGCAATGACGTCGCGGCCCTTGTGTGTGCTGAGTAGTTCGTGGCGCGCGTTGATTAGGCGAGGATACAGCCGCCAGTAGACCGTGAGTCCCGACCAGATCGCTATCAAGACGACTTCCCGTAGTACTACCGGACGGGTCGTGATACACACCTGTGCTACCTGGTTAACGAGCAAAAAGCCGCAAAGCCACGGCATCACGCGACTGAGGCCCTTAAGGCCGCGCGACTGGACTCCGGCCAACTGCGCTGCCGCCTCTCGAATCGCTGGATCATCGGGAACCGGTCCCATTCCGGCCGCCCTCACGACGCTCCGATAGTCCTGGGGGGAAACGCTTTCCAGACATGTACGGATCAAGGCGCGATTACGCGGTGAGGCGACCGCTAGCAGCAACCCCGTGGCCAGCGTGAGCGTTCCAATCCAGACCCATGACGACGGTGACGCCCAGGGCACTGTCGATGATCCGCCGGGGTAATCGCCGAGCAGCACCAGTCCCGCAATGAATGGAAGCGCTAACGCCGAATACGCCAGCCATCGCAACCACCACGGCATCAACACCAGCCTCAGCAACATGCGACCACACTCTAGACGTAGCAAACCAAGGCACCGACCTTGAAGGCGAGGACTCACCGTTCGTCGCAGGTGTCAGATGGTGTCGCGCTGTTGCTGCAACAAGTCCGTCCAGTAAGAGACGCCCTGGGCCAGGATCATCCTTCGGTCACCTGCAGCGGCCGGCGCCGGGTCGGATCGCCAAAGAGATTTCGGAGTCCTGCACACAACACCACCTCCCCACCCGGTATGGGGTGGGGAGGTGGTGTTGTTGAAAAGTGCTGTTGTAGTGCGCTTTTAGCTCGAAAACTGTCGGTGTTGGGCGGTAGAATCGTGGTTGTAGGGCAGGCCATTCCGGCAGGCCCACAGAGTCCCGGAGGGGAAATCACATGCGTATTGTCGAGCCGGTTTCGACGTTGGTTGGTACTGCGGCTGCCGGGTTGCCCATGATGACGAGTCGGGTGGACCCGGAGGGTGCGCGCCGGATGATGGAGATGTTGGTCAACCTGTATGCCGACCGGCGGTTGGCGGTGGCGCGTGAGTATGTGTCGAATGCCGTCGATGCCACCCGCGCGGCCGGGGGTACCGAGCCGGTGGCGGTCACCACGCCGACGCTGATCGAACCGAATCTGATCGTGACCGATCGGGGTACGGGGATGTCGGTTGCCGAGGTGGAGGCGACGTTTCTGGCGTTCGCCGCGTCGAGCAAGCGGGACAGCAACGAGATGATCGGCGGGCTGGGTGTCGGCGCGAAATCGGCGTGGACGCTGGCGGAGTCGTTTCTGGTGGACACGGTGAAAGGCGGGCTGCGTACGACGGTGCGCGCCGCGCGCAACCTGGAGCACCAGGTGTTGTTGGCTGGTGTGCCCAGCGACCTGCCGGACGGGACCACGGTCATCGTTCCTGTCGAGGTCGCCGGACATGTGGAGGCATGGCATCGCGCGGTGCGCGAGGTCGCCTCTGCGCACGATGCGGGCGCGGTGCTGGTGGACGGTCTGCCCGTGGACAGCCTTGCTGGTGGTCCGACGTGGATCGGGCCGGTGTCGTGCCGCCGTGTTGATCGAGCAGACCGCAGTAGTGCGGTGATGGTGCGCAGTGGTGGCACGTTGTTCTCGTCGGTGGCCGAGGTCACCCGGAAGGTGTCGGAGGCCACCAGGTTGCCAGCGTGCGTGATCGAGTTGCCCATTGGTTCGTTCGACCACACTCCTAGCCGGGAGTCGGTGATCGCCACCGATCGGACCCTGGCTGCTGTTGACGCTGCCCTAGATAAGTTCCGGGTGGCCTATGAGGCACTGGCGCAGAGGATTTCACGGCTGGCCGTCACCGATGTGGCCGCTGCGGTGAAGCTGCGGGCCGACACGCTGGGCAGTGTGGGCACTGTGGCCACGCTGCCGATTCCGTTTCGGGTGGGCGTTCCGGTCGGCGCAGGTGCCTGGTACGTGCGTGCTTACGGTGGGCGTTCGCGGTGGGAGCGCGTTGCGGATTCTCGCGACGATGTGTTCGAGGCGGTGACCGCCCGTGCTGAAATGAGCAGCACGCTGGTAGTGACAGGTGTTCCTGCAGGGCGGGTGTTGTCGCGGTTCGCCACGTTCCTGGCCGAGAAGCATCCCGAGATTCGGCGACTGATCGCTGTGCCGGAAGGCAGCTCGACGGTGGCACTGAACGTCTTCGCACCGGGGAATCAGTTGACCGGACAGAGCTGGCAGGTGGGCGCGGACACTGACGGGATCGCAGTGCGGTACACCTTCGAGCAGTGGCACGCCGCGATGGCGGGCAGGCGCGTCACGCGCGGGCCGTCGAAAGGCTACGACTGCCAGATCATTGACCGCGACGGCGGTGCCGGTCGTGACGCCGTGCTGAGCGGCCCGGAGATCGCCGCGCTGGGGCTGCCGGTCGTCTATACCGACGACGCGGCCTACCGAGCGCGTAGCGGGCACCCAGCGTCGGTGACGGTGTATCTGGGCAAGCGCAAGAGCGGGCCACTGCTAGCAGCGGCCCCCGAGGCGATGACCCGTAATGCGTGGATTGAGCGTCGGTTCACTGCCGAGACGGCCGGATGGTCACCGGCTGAGTTGCTGGCTGCTTCCTACGCCGCGCATCGCCAGCTGACGACCTACTACGAGGCTGCATTCGCTGTCGCGTCGGCAGCGCTGGCCGCCAGTTCCGCCGAGCACCCGCACCGCGACTTGCTGGTCCGGATCGCTGCACTAGTCCAGGCCGCAGGGAAGGTCACCGAAGCCCAATCCTCGATGGTGGAGGAGCTGCGCGGATGCCCCACAGCCCAAGCGCAGCAGGACAAGGTCGGGAAGCTGTATTCCGAGTTGCGGCAGGCCTACCCGCTGCTGAATCACCTGCGCCACTGGGACAACACCGAGACCCGAGGCCACTACATCGAGTACGTGGCTCACACCCCGCCCCAGGCCGCGCGAAAAGCCGCCTGACCTCCCAAACATTAACTAACGCAAGAGAAATGGAACCTACGAACATGCATGCACTCATGGATCAGCAATCAATCATCGTTGTTGAGGGATCGGCCAGCCTTCTCATTGCCGCGTCCGACCCCACCTACGGGCCGGTTCGGCGCTACCTGATGGATGAGCGAGGTGAGGACTTTGCAACCGTGCGCGACCTGGTGGACAGGTTCCGCACGGGGGTGAAACAGGCAACCATCGAGGCCGTGGCGGTCGTGGACGGCGACAGCGACCAGGCCGAGGCTGAGCCGTACCGGATCACTCACGGCGACCCGGTGGAGGAAGTCGTGCTGGCTGCTGCCATCCGGCTGACCAACAGCGATGCCGATCTGGCCCCGCTGGGGGCGTTCCTTCGCCGCTTGGAACGCAATCCGTCGCAGGCCTCGCGTTCGCAGCTGTTCGGCTGGCTCAAGGCCGGTGGATTCACGCTGACCACCGAGGGTCTCATTGTCGGCTACAAGTCGGTGCGCGCGGACGGACGTTCTGCACACGCGGGGCACGAACTGGTGACCGTGGAGGCGCAGGACGGATCTGTTGAGACGGTGGTCGGCCATGTGCCCTACCCGGTCGGGGCAACCGTGTGGATGGCCCGTGATCTCGTGAACGACGACCGCAACTCGTCGTGCTCAGTTGGCCTACACGTGGGTACCTACGGCTACGCCGAGCACTTTTCACAGCAGATGTTGGTGGTGCTGGTCGATCCTGCCGATGTGGTGTCGGTGCCCACTGACTCCAGTGCGCAGAAGATGCGGGTGTGCCGTCTGTACGTTGCGGCTCGCCACGACGGTGACCAGATCGCGGAGACCGTCATCGAGCACATCCGCACCGTGCCCGACTTCGCGGCGACGGACAAGTACTCGAGCCGTCCCGAGAATGCGTCTGTATTCGGAGTGGCTGTCGCGTTCGGCAGCCTCGAGGACGACCTGGACGACGAAGGTTCCGACAGCGGGGGAGCACAACTCTGATAGCGGTGGTGGTTCGCAGGTTTCTCTGGACCTGCGAACCACCACGCTGAGCTACTCCAACACTCCAGCACCACCTCCCCACCCGTCATGGGGTGGGGAGGTGGTGCTGTCGAAAAGTGTTGTTGTAGTGGGGGTTTAGCACTGAGTTTGTCGGTGTCGGGCGGTAGGATCGTGGGTGTAGGGCAGGCCATTCCGGCAGGCCCATTGGATTCCTGGGAGGGAACTGTGATGACATTCATTCTGGATAAACCTGTCGACTCGATGCACTTCTTCGGGTCGCTGGACAAGCGGCGGGTCCGGTGATGGCTGGCCCGCGCCCTGACTGGTGGCATCTCACCGCCCTGTGTACTGGGGCCTCAGCCGAGGCGATCGGTGACGTGACCGATTCGCGTGATGAGCTGCAGTGGGAGGGTGGCAACGATGAGTGCTCGGCACTGGTGTCGATCCGTTACCTGGCGCAGTCGCCCACTATGCGGGGTGTGCTGGTTCAGGGTGTTGCTGCGTTGCGGGGTGTGTTCGGTGGCACGGTCCCCGAGGTTGAGCCAACTGCGCTCTTGCGCGAGGAGGACGGTGCTGTGTTCGATCCCAGCGGCTTGAGGGGAATCGCATGTCCGACTCGATGAGGACGGTGGTGATTTGTTGGGTGGAGGAGTCGCACCATCGGGTGAGGGTGCGGGTGCCGGTGGATTTTG